>CALABS010000019.1 GCA_937887565.1 uncultured Rhodospirillaceae bacterium
GGCTGGCCGATCTGCCCACCGAGGAATGGGGCGACATCCGCATCGACGTCACGCCGCGGGAGTACGTGCTCGACTATCTGGCCCACTCCTTCCCGGTGCACCTGCACGAGCCCTTCACCGACGGCGACGGCACCCTGTCGTCGCGGCCGGTGTGGCGGGACGGCCAGCCGGTGCTGTGCCGGGAGGCGGTCGAGCGGCGCGACCGCATGATCGAGCGGCTGGCGGCGCTCGATCCGGTGCCGGGGGCGCTCGACCAGATCGTCCAGCGCTTCGGCGCCGACATGGTGGCCGAGGTCACCGGCCGCTCGCGGCGCATCGTGCGCAAGACCGGTCCCGGCGGGGACGAGCGGCTGGCGGTGGAGAGCCGCCCCGGCTCGGCCAACCTCGCCGAAACCCAGGCCTTCCTCGACGACGAGAAGCGCATCCTGGTCTTCTCCGACGCCGGCGGCACCGGCCGCAGCTACCACGCCGATCTCGGGGCGAAGAACCAGCGGCTGCGGGTGCATTACCTGCTGGAGGCCGGCTGGAAGGCCGACAGCGCCATCCAGGGGCTGGGGCGGTCCAACCGCACCAACCAGGCGCAGCCGCCGCTGTTCCGCCCGATCGCCACCACCGTGCGGGCGGAGAAGCGCTTTCTCTCCACCATCGCCCGCCGGCTCGACACGCTGGGGGCCATCACCCGCGGCCAGCGCCAGACCGGCGGACAGGGGCTGTTCCGCGCCGACGACAACCTGGAATCCGTCTACGCTCGCGCCGCCCTGCGTCAGCTCTACGGCCTGCTGCACGCCGGCAAGGTCGAGGGGTGTGCGCTGGGCACGTTCGAGGCGGCGACCGGGCTGGCGCTGAGCGACCGCGACGGTGGCCTGCGGGACGAGTTGCCGCCGATCACCACCTTCCTCAACCGCCTGCTGGCGCTGACCATCGGCTTGCAGAACACGCTGTTCACCGTGTTCGAGCAACTGCTCACCGCCAGGATCGAGAGCGCCATCGCGTCGGGCACCTACGACCGCGGCGTCGAGACGCTGGTGGCGGACAGCTTCACCGTCACCGGGCGGCGGACGCTCCATACCCACGCGGCGACCGGGGCGGAGACCCGGCTGTTCACGCTGGCGCGGCGCGACCGCAACCAGCCGATGGCGGTGGAGGAGGCGCTGGAACGCGGCGCCGGACCGCAGGCCCAGTTGCTGGTGAACACGCGCTCGGGGCGGGCGGCGGTGGCGGTACCGGCGGCGAGCCTGATGCTGGACGACGGGACGGTGGAGCGCCGGGTGCGGCTGCTGCGGCCGATGGAGCGGGTCACGGTGACGTTGGCCGAGCTTGCCCAGAGCCACTGGCGTCCGACCGAACCACCGGCCTTCTCGGCCGCCTGGGAGACGGAGGTCGCCACGGTGCCGGAATTCTCCACCAGCACGCTCCACCTCGTGACCGGGCTGCTGCTGCCGGTATGGCGGCGCCTGCCGGACACGAACCTGCGGGTGGTGCGGTTGCAGACCGACGCGGGCGAGCGGATCATCGGCCGCGTGGTGGCGCCGGACGTTCTGCCCGAGGTCGAGCGGAGCTTCGGCGTTGGGGCCGGGGCAACGGTTCCCGTGCCGTCGGTCGAGGAGGCCTGGACACGGGTGCAAGGTGAGCGGGTGGCCCTGCATCTGGCCGACGGGCTGTGGCTGCGCCGGGTGACGGTGGCGGGCGCGCATCGCATCGAACTGTTCGGTTTCACCGGCGGGATGGTGGACCGGCTGAAGGCGCTGGGGCTGACGGGGGAGATCATCGCCTGGAGCCTGCGGCTGTTCGTGCCGGTGGGCGAGCGGGGAGCGGCGGTGTTCGCGGCGCTGCTCGCACGGCACCCGCTGCTGCGCGTCGTCGATCGGACGGAGGCGTGAGCGGCCGGCACCATGTCCGCGGCATCGGAAATGGCGCAGCGCCTCGCGCGGGAGGCCGAGGCGGTGTGCCGGCGTTACCTGCCGGTTGGCCGGCGGGAGGGGCGCTACTGGCGGATCGGCGACGTTCAGGGCACGCCAGGGGGCAGCCTTTACGTCCACCTGCACGGCGTCGCCGCCGGCAAATGGGCCGACGCCGCCACCGGCGAGCACGGCGACCTGCTCGATCTCATCGGGGCGAACCGGGGGCTCGGCCGCCTGCGCGACGTTCTGGCCGAGGCCCGGGCGTTTCTCGGCCAACCGAGGATCGGCCCTGGTCCCGGCGATCGTGAGGCGCCGGTGTCGGCCGGATCGCCGGAGGCTGCCCGTCGGCTGTTCGTGCGGTCCCTGCCGATCGCCGGCACGTTGGCCGAGGCGTATCTGCGCAACCGAGGACTTCCGGACATCCGGAATTCCGGCCACCTGCGCTTCCAGCCGCGCTGCTGGTACCGGGATGCCGAGGACCGGTTTGCCGCCGGTCCGGCGCTGGTGGCGGCGGTCACCGACCTGGACGGCCGGATCACCGGAGTGCAGCGGCTCTGGCTCGACCCGGTCGGCGGGGGCAAGGCGGCCATGCCATCACCGCGCCGGGCGCTGGGGCACCTGCTCGGCAACGGCGTCCGCTTCGGTGTGGCGCGCGACGCGCTGGCGGCGGGGGAAGGCATCGAGACCATGCTGGCGCTGCGGCTCGCCCTGCCGGTCCTGCCCGCGGTGGCCGCGCTCTCGGCCGGTCACCTTGCCGCCCTGCGGCTGCCGTCGGCGCTGCGGCGCCTCTACATCGCCCGTGACAACGACGCGGCCGGGCAGCGGGCCGTGGACCGGCTGGGCGAGCGTGCCGACGCGGCCGGCGTCGAGGTCCGGGTGCTGGCGCCGCAGGCCAAGGACCTCAACGACGACCTGCGGGACCTCGGTCTGGCGATGCTGCGGGCGCATCTGCGGGCGCAGCTCGCTCCAGAGGAGGGCACAGCGGGCTGGGAGACTGGCGATCCGGGGGGCTGACGGATCGGCGGGCGGGTAGGATGATCGTCGGTGGGGCCGCCGGCTGGCCTAACGCAGACCGTCCGGTCTGGGAGAGGCCGCGGCCACGGCCTTCCAGCGGGCGATCGGGCGGCAGCCGGGGCGGGACCGCAACGGCGGCGGTCAACTTTCTTCCCCGGCCGGCCAAGCCGGCCTTCCTCGCGGGACAAGAAAGCCGCCCGCCGCTGTCCTCCGCTGCGCTGCGGCCCAAGAGGGTGCGGACCCGCCCCGCCCGCCGCGAAGGGATCGCCACGAAGGCCGCGATGGGCGCGGCCGATCCTAGCCGAAGGACGATCCGCCATGCGCACCGGCGCTGACACCGACGACGTCGAGCCCCGCCACGCCTCCTCCTCCACCGATCACGCGCTGGTCGAACTCCAGCTCTACGGCCACCGCCCCTTCCAGGACGATCCCGACCCCCGGCCGCTGCCGGACGAGACCGCCATCCGCGGCGCCCTGGCCGACGTCTTCGACGCCCTGGTGGTCACGCTGAAGGACACCCGTCTGGAACCCGACCTGGCCGACCTGCTGTGGTCCACCGTCAACCTGTTCCACCGCGCCGCCGACCGCGTGCAGCGCGAACTCGACGATAACGAGGACGCCCAGAAGCGCAGCCAGCGCGAACAGGACGGCTCGGAGATCCGCTCGGTCGAGCTGGAGCGCCTGCTGGCCGAGGGGCTGACGCTGATCGAGCGCCGCACCGCCATGGAGGCCTTCCGCGACCACGCCGCCGAGCTGTTCGAGGTCCACACCGGCTCCGGCTGGCGGCCGCGCGCCGGCTCGCTGGTCAGCCACCGCACCCTGACCGCCGCGCTGATCGACAGCCGCGACTTCCTCGCCGCCAAGCGGCGGGCCGAGACCGAGCCGCTGCTGCCGGCCGGTCCCCGCATCGCCTTCACCGGCGGGGTGGAATGCAACGACCACCACCGCATCTGGGCGGTGCTCGACAAGGTCCGCGCCAAGCACCCCGGCATGGTGCTGCTGCACGGTGGCAGCCCGAAAGGCGCCGAGCGCATCGCCGCCTGCTGGGCCGAGCACCGCAAGGTGGCACAGGTGCTGTTCCGTCCCGACTGGGCGCGCCATGCCAAGGCCGCTCCCTTCAAACGCAACGACCGCCTGCTGGAGGCGCTGCCGATCGGCATCGTTGCCTTTCCCGGCTCGGGCATCGTGCAGAACCTGGCCGACAAGGCACGGGCGATGGGCATTCCGGTCTGGTGCTTCGGCAACGACGGTGTCTGAACACCATCAATCAGTCCGGCGATCTGCACCGGCGGATCGCCGGCTTTCTGCAAATCCGTACCCTGGATAACCGGACCGGCGGCTATGCGCCATTCCCGGCTTTCAGCTTTTTGGTACGCGCAAGAAAGGTCTCGTGTTCGTTTGGGTCAATGCTTTCATCTGCAAAATTTTATCGACTGAAATTACTACGGATCAATGTGTATTCATCAAAATTCATAGAACAAATGATAATAAAAATAAGCTATAATTATGGTGAAGTGCTTATATTATATCATATTTGACATTAACAAGATAAACTATCTGCTCTACTGGAGTTTTTCTTTCTTTTTGCAGAAAGCATTGATTATTCTCGCAAAACAACACAAAAGCGCGAGAACTATTATTCTTGGAACTGTTATAGATAATACCATCGATAGCGCTACCGCCAACATCTCGAAATATCCGCCTGAAATACTCGGTAATGATCTGGGTCGGGACATATTCGATATGCTCGCGGCCGTCTCGCATGATCGGCTGCACAATGTCGCTCGCGAAGGCGTGGAGGAAGCGGAGCGGATGGATGCGCCGGTGTCCATCCTGCTCGAACACACTCGGAATGTCCGGTAGATCAGCAAGGTCAAGCACGCGTAGATCGCGCGTCGGACGGAAGGTGCCAATCGACATGATCTGGCCAGCATGGAACTTGGGATCCAAGGTTTCAGCGCGCGCGGTATCCAAATCGAAGGCGCCGTAAAACATTGCAATGCCAGCGGGGCTCATGCGGTTGGACTGGTTGGCGAACTCGGCTGGCGGCGTGCCGATCTCGGCACCGGTCGTGTAGCGCTTGTCCCCGATGCGGATGCGGATCAGATTGGTGCCAGCGGTGATCGTCGTGATCAGATTGAGATCTGCAAGCTCATCAATGACTGTCTTGCCAATCGCTGAGAGCATCTTCGAAGGTGGTATCTCCACCATACAGTCGTTGCCGTCAGGTGCGAGGAACACGTAGCGGGTTTGATGCTTCACAACCTGCTTGAACCGATCCCATCCCCAAGAGAGGCGCTGGCTCTTCCCACCGACATAATATTCACGTTCTACCCAGGCATTGTTGCCAACAGCATTAATGATCGCGTCAATAACGTCGCTGCTCTTACTGATGTCATAATCGGCCAGCACGTCCCAGGTGTCGCTGATCGAGGCCTGATAACCTCCCTCGGTGGAGACGTACGAGATTCCCTCATCATCAGGGTGGTTCCAGTCAAACCGCACGCCGGTCAGGACGATGCCGATGAAACCGTCAAAGCTCGCCGCGATCGGCTTTTCCGCTTCCTCGCCGCAGAAGGTGCAGTTACGGCTCTCGGCATTGGCGGCGATCCACTGCTTGAGTGCCGGATCGGTGACGCAGTCGGCGCAGATATCGCCAGCGGCCTCATCATAACCGCGCTCGTATTGTTCGAGCTGCCATGCTTTGGCCCTGCCCACGCGCAATACCCTTCAAGTTGGCGCCGCCTCAGCGAGAGAGGTTATCTATTAGCTCAACTTTCCTCCTTTTCGTCAAACGAAGACTTTGCGGAGTATATGGACGACCTCAGTGTGGTTACGCCGGGGGTTAGGCTATGGGACGCCGGGCTATAGGATCTTGAGCATCATCCTGTCGATGAGGGCCTTGGCCGCGACCCGGTTTGCCGAGCATTCATAGACGAGTTCAAACAGGTGCTCGTACATGCTACGCTTCTCCTCGGGAAGCCGTGCCATTGGGCTCTCGGTTGGGCTTCGGTTCGCGAGCGTGTCCAACTTCCCGCGAAGTTCCTCGATCTTCGGCCGGAGCCTTTCCTCCGCGTCTGCGGCCAAGTCCTCCATAGCCGCGATCTTGGTCATGGGGACGATGGAGCGCTCCACTTCCGCCACCATGGCGTTGCGCGCCGCCTCGCCCAGCGTCCCCTGGGCAAGGATAGCCAGTTTCTCCCGGGCCACGGTCTCGTGGAGCTCGAACTCGCGGAGCCACTTCCGCTTGACCGACGACGTGCGGCACCGTTTAGCGATGTCGCGTCCGATGGGTGACAGATGGTTCCGCAGGTTGCGGAGGTGGACCGACTCCTCGTAGTTGTCGCGGCGCCCGTTGGGCAGAATCCGCGGATCGAGGACGTGGACCTCGCCCACCGTCCAGCTGTTGAAGCGCGGCTCCGGGAACAGGTCCTCGGCAAGGTTGTGGCCGCCGACCTGGATGTCGCCGGACCTAAACCTCAACCCCTTCACCAGCGCTGCGCTCGGGATGGCCCCCCGGTAGCTGTGGTGGAGCAGCCAGCCTACGGCGGCCATGCCACCGTCCTGTCCTGGCAGCTCCTTGAACTCGACGTCGGTGAAGGCATCGGGCTTCCCGTCGTCGGCCTCGAAGGTGTCCCGATAGGGACGGACGAGCGGCTCACTTCCGTTGATCCGGATCTCGATGGCCCCGAGGGCGGTGTGCCGCCGCAAGAACGCGTCTATATCGGCCCCGAGCGTGAACTCGGGCGAGAACGGTACCGGGGACACCTGCGACAGGTACTCCGACACGGTGCCGGCATCCAGAATGGTGTCGTTCCGGTGCCGGATGATGCCGCCCATTTCGATCTCGAAGAAGCGGTCAGGATACCGCACAGGGGCTGCGGCCTCACCCAGGTCCACGATGTCGGCGATGAACTGCGGCAGTCCGGCGGCGTACTCGGCCGACCGGAGCAGCAACTTGAGCCTGGCGCAATCCCACCGGATCTCCTGCACCGGCTCGCTTGCGGCGGCCCGCGAGCGGAACGTCAGCTCCCGGCAGTAGGCAAGCCCGGCTAGGCGGCCCACGCCCCGGAAGCCGCGCGCGCCGGTGCCGCGCTTAGGGCTGGCGCCGATGGCCGTCATGCGGGCCGCGAACGCATCCGCAGGAATGCCGGTCCCCGTGTCCCTGATCCTGACGGTACGGAGGCCCGGGTCGATGGTGACCGCAACCTGGGGTTCAGCCGGGTCGGGCGGCAGTCCCGCCTCCACAGAGGCCGCGAGGGCGTCGGCGGCGTTCTGGACGTATTCCCGGTAGACGGTGAGTGGGTCCACGTACATCCCGGAGCTGAGGAGCTCCAGGATGTCCTTGCCGATGACGACGTCGGCGCCGTTCATGCTGCGGCTATCTCCAGGTCGTCGTCGAGTCCGGCGTCCTCGACCATCTCCTCCGCCGGCACGGGCAGCACGATTTTGGCCTGCCTGAGCTCCCTCGACTTGTGGTTGCATTCCTCCTTGCTCATTGGCACGTAGTAGGGAAGGATCCGGCGCAGGGCTGGGTTCGCGGTCATGGCGCCCAGTCCGGCAATGCCGCTCGGCGGGCAGGAGGAGAGCAGGCTCAGCAGCTCGACCCGATCCTCCGGCGTCAGGCGGCGCGCCTCGGCCGCGAACTCGTCCCGCACCACCCGGCCGCCACTCGACTCGAACCAGTCCCTGAAGAAGATATAGTCGTGCGGCATGAACAGGATTTCTTCGAACTCCGCGGCCGTGGACCCGAAGGCCCTGGCGAAGAACTCCGGGTTGCCGCTCACGATGCCGTGGGTGGCCTGCAGAATGATCTGCACCGAGCGGAGCTGGTAGCGCGTCCACCTCTCGCCCACGTGGTTGCGGTCGGTCCGATCGACTGGCTGGTACCGCATCGGGAACGACCAGATGCGTATGCCGAGCTCCTCGTTGAGCCGCACGTTCAGATGCATGCGCGCGAACAGGTCGGCCGGGTTATCGTGGAAGTTGAAGAGCATGTAGTTGGAGAGGTCCTTCATGCCGAACTCGTGCGCGATACGGACCGATTTCTCGTACGGCTTCCGCAGGCCCATGTGGTCGAAGGCGATCCGCAGCGGGGACAGGCAGATGGTCGACAGTTCCTTGAGGTACATCGGGTCCCCGGCCAGGATGCGGGCGTCGACCCCCTGATTGAAGTCCACCCGCCGAAGCGACCCGACGCGTTCATGGTCGCGCTTGAGCTTCTCGCCTGGGGTGAAGCCCAGGTCGCGGATCTCCGCAATGATGTCCCGGAAGCGGGCCGACGCGGTGATGTTGTTATCCATCAGGACCAAGTCGCGCTTCGGCCCGTAGATTTTGTCCACGGCGGACACCAGCGACGTGAGGGACGTGGCGTCTCGTTGCGGCCCTTCAAGGACCGGGACACCGCAGAAGTGGCATTTCCGAATACAGCCTCGGCTCGCATAGCCGAAGTATGCGTCCCGGACAGGATAGCGGTATTTCACCTGCTCCAGGATGCCATAGTCAGGCACGAGGTCCTCGATCGGCGTGCCGGCCCGGTCGTCGGAGTAAAGCTCCTCCGCGAAGTCGTCCAACTGTAGCGAGATGGCTGGGGCCTTGTCGAGTAGACCCTTGATGAAGCGGATCCCGTGCCAGCGCCGCTCCGATTTAAAGCGGTCGTGCGCCAGGGAGGCCGCGATGCCGCCGACGAATACCTTTTCCCGCTGGCCATTGGCCGCTTTGACTGCGAAGTCGATGGTGTGGGCGGTCCGGTCGAACTCGAACGAGAACAGGGTGGCCACGTAGACGCGGTCCCAGCCCACCGAGAGGACTGATTTATCCTCCCCCTTGATGAAGCGGACGTTGTCGTTCTTGCCGCGCGGTCCATGGTACTGGGCGATCTTCATCAGCCCGAGCGGGGGATACTTGTTCCGGTAGCCCGGCTCGATGAGAAGAATGTTGCGTCCCGTCACCACCGCCCCCGTGTCCACACCGCGGATCTGTCGCCAGTGTCCATCGGCCTGTCAATCCTTCCTGGCCCGCTTGGCCTTGAGCTTCTTGTTCACTTCCTGCGCAGCCCTTGTCGCCAAGTCACCGCCACAGACCTTGTGCACAACGTCCATGACCAGCCTCAAAATTTTTCGCTCGTCGCGGTTCAGGGAGCTCTCGTCGATTAGCGACCGGGGACCCTCCATTAGCTTCGTGCGGCGGGCGGCGCCTTCCTCCTTCTTGCGGCGCAGGGACTCGGCCTCTTCCGCCGTCCGCTCGGTCGTCATGGCCTTGTCGATCCGCTCCTCCTGCTCGCGAAGCTTGTCGATGGCTTGGGCGCGGAGGGCGTCAGTGGCAAACCCTTGGGCGGCCTCCCTGTCCACGGCTTCGAACACCATGTCGGCGTCCCGCTCCACCAGATCGACTCCGCGCCGGCGCTCGTCCACGTTCTGGTAAACGCGCCTCACAAGCAGGCGTGCCCAGTCGATAAGCGTCCTCTCCGCCTCGCGCCACGCCTCGTTGTCCTCGAAGAAGTCGCGGCGCGAGTTCGGAATAATGTCGGTGTCCAGGATGTGGACTTCCCCTGAATAGTACCCATTCATCCGGAAGTAGGATTTCTGCACCTTCTCGAAGACGCGTGAGAACGTCCTGTGATCGCCGATTAGGATGTTGTTCGACCGGAGCCGGATGCCGCGCACGTCTTCGGACGTGATCACACCCTTGAGGTCGCGCGCCGTGGACAGCCAAGCGATCCACCGTGGGGGATCGGACGGGTCGAGGCAGGTTTCGATGCCCACGATGTCGACCCGGTTGCCGATCTTGTTTCCGGCCTCATGGTAGGTCTTGTATGGCTTCTTGACAGCCTCTTCCCGGCCGTTGGCGAGCAGGGTGAGGTTGATGGTTCGTCGCGCGCCGTGCTCATCCAGGAAAGGATTGATCCTCGACCGGCCATAGACGAACGACTGCATGTTGAACTCTACGGGAGACACTTGGCGAAGGTAGGCGCGGACCTCCTCGACGTCTAGGAAGAGGCATGCCTTGGGGTTTACGCCAACCAGCTTGACCTCGAAGAACGGCATGCCAGGCTTGCGATCGACAAGGCGGTGTGTGGTCATCCGGCCGAGCAGTGCGGCCGCAGTCTCGTTTTCGGCTGTCCGCGACGTGGCCGAGATGCTCCTCCGGATGCCCGCGGCATCGAACACCAGCTCCGTGGCCTGCGCCTCGTCCCTGTAAGCGGTAGAGAAAACCAGCTTCTCGCAGTAGGCCAAGCCGGCCAAGCGTCCGATGCCGCGGAACCCGGCGTCGTCGCCCACCCTCTTCTTCGAGGCCCCGATACTCAGCAGTGTCGTCCTTGCCTCGGCGGCGGGGATGCCGAGGCCGTTGTCCCGAATAGCCACCTCCTGTCTTTCGGTATCGATGCTGACCACCACCTCCCCGAAGTTGGGCTTCAGGATCTCGACGCGTTCGGCCCGTCGGATGGCGTCGTAGGAGTTCTGCACGTACTCTCGAAGCGCGTCGAGCCCGTCCGGGTACATGCCAGTCGTGAGGACGTCCAAGATGCGGGAGCCGATAACGATGTCGTCCATAGCGTCCTCACTTCCCGCCCTTGGGCTGCGCGTAGGCCGGACGCGGGAAGTTCACCTTCACGGTGGCCGAGGTGAAGACGGGATGCTGGATCATCAGAGTGCCTTGCGGCAGCCGGGTAAGGGACGCTTGCTGGGTCTGGTTAAGCATCCGGTATTCCGACGCCTTTTTGATCTCCACAGCGGACGTTCGGCCGAACACATTGGTCGCGCAGTTGCCAATGACACGGTCATGTACGCCGGAACGGAACTGCTCCGCACCGAACAGGACGATGCCGAGCGAGCGACCGCGCTCGGTGATCTCCAGCAAGGTGTCGGTCAGGGAGCCGCCGCCCTGCTTGGGGGCGTACTTGTTCAACTCGTCGGCAAAGATGACGACGCGGCCAATGTCGTGCTGGTCATCCTGTTGTTCCTCGGAGCTACCCAGCTTGGCTGCGATGATCTGCTCTAGGATGTCACCAACGACCAGAGTCTGGAGGTAGTCGGGCAGCGGCTCGATGTCGATGACGACGACCTTGCCCGGCCCCAAGTGCTTCAGAACCTCGGCGGTCGGGCACTGGCGGCGCTCCTTCGGGCGGCTGCCCGCCACCTCGGTAAAAATGTCGTTCTTCGTGCGCGTCCTGAGCAGGCGGTAGAACTTCCGCCAGGACTGTACCGTGATGGCCCCGGGTTTCGGGCCGCTCCCCTTGGCTGCGGCCTTCGTCTTCTCCGACAGCAACTCCCGCAGGGTGTTCCAGTTGCCCACCTCCTTGTCCTCGGCAACCTCGGCCGCACAGTCCTCCATCGTCCGGGTGCCGTCGTCGATATCGGTCAGCAGGAGGGACAGCTTCTGCTTCCCGTAGGCAACCGGGTAGATGTAATGGTGGCAGGTGCCTGCCATGAGCTGCCGCTTGTGGACGTCGCGCGGTACCTTGGAGGCGTTGTACGCTAGGGATTCGCTGTCGGCGTAAGGGTAGAAGTAGGAGACGTTTCCGAAAGGCTTGGGCTCCAGCCCGCACTTGCGCCAGTTCTCCTGGTCGGCCTCGGACAGGTCCTCGGGCTTGGCCGGCTCATCCAGGGAAAGGAGGTCAAACCCCTTGACGTTGAAGATGACCAGCGAGACATCGTTCGGGCGGCGCTGCTGTAGGGCGCTGCATAGGAACATGGCGTAGCTGGTCTTGGTCGCTAAGCCAGAGATGCCAGCGATGTTGAGGTGGGCGCCTTCCGGCCCGATTAGGTAGTTGCCCTCGAAATCGACGACGACCTCCTGGCCGTTCGACATCCGGAACCAGCCCGCTGGCACCGGGTGCCGCAGGCTGAGCAATCCCAGTGCCCTACGGATGCCGTCGGAGTCGGCCCATTCAACCGGGGCGCCGTTACGGATCGGCATCTCCAGGTCCTGGTCGTTGTACAGGATCTCGGCGTCGGCCACCGTGGTACCGATCCGCTCATTGCGCGGCTCCGCCGCCACGTCGCCGAAGTCGGACGACACCCAGTCAGAGAGGTATCCAGCGCTATCGGTAAGGTACCGGAGTTCGGTGATGATAGCGTAGGTATGGCTTCCCTTGATGTGCCGGATCATGACGACGTCGAAGGGCTTAAGCACCATGTCCTTTTCGACCCAGAACTGAACGCTGTTCGTGGTCGAGGGGTTCTTCTCGGTCGCAACGACCCGGCCGATGATCTCGGGCATTAAAGCAGTCCCTTGAAGTAGACGTCTGAGAGAAACCCCGATTTGAGGTAGCTTTCCGTCAGGTGGATCGGGTAGAGGTGGTTGGCCCAGCGATTATCGGAGCCATAGGGGGTGACATTGCGCTCGGATAGGATCAGGGCCGACAGGTGATCGACTCTGTCGCCGTTGAGTCCGTCGTCGGTTTCGCTTCCGTTGGCTAGCACCTCGACCTTGACAACCCCCGCCAGTGGGTTGCTCATCTTACGCCGTGGCCGGATTCGCAGATACCAAACACCCAAAACCTTGGCGTACGCGTCATCCCCCGCCTTGAACACGGGTGTCCGCTGGCCGAACTCCAACTCCTGGAGGATCGCCCCAAGGTGTTTTCCGCCCTTCATTCCGGCGACGGGTTGGCTTGGCGTGAACGACTTGCTGATCCCGACCATGTTGCCAAGCTGGCCGATGGGGAACTTGTTCCGGTCGAGCACTTCCTTCCTGAACTGCAGGCTCCCGTCGATCACGAGCATGGCGTCGTCCCGCAGATCGCGGTTTGCCATCATGCTGGCGACGGCGCCCAGCTCAAGATCATGCATCAGGTCCAGAATCCGCTTCGTTCCCTTGTTGATGTAATCCTCGCTGGCATTTCCACCTGACGATCCCACCTCGTAGTCGGCAATCTGGAACTGCACCTTCATGCTCGTGGACAAGGCGTCCCGCATGGCTTGCTGGTCCGGTCCGTCGATGGTGTTCGGCAACACCAGGATATTCTCGTACCGGACGTACTGGCGCATGGGTGACAACGAACCGTCTTCGCATCGCTTGAGGACGGCCACCCCGACTTGGCCAGCAAGAACTGGAAAGTATCGACCGTCCGTAAGGATGATGTCAGAGAATCGGAAGACTCGCCGTGAACCGTCCATGAAGTATGTGAGGATGCTTGGGGTCTTCTCATCGATCCCTGTTGTAGACACCGTGCGGATAGTCCTATTTTCAGGACTCTCAAACAGCTTCCCTCGAATGCGCTGATCGCTCTCACTATATTCCGAATACGGGTCTTCGTCGAGATTGCGCTTTTCGTGGACCAAGCACTTGAAGCCGGACCCATCGAAAACATCCCTCATCACATCGCTGACGGTTTTCAAAGGCATAGGATATCGGCCACAAGCCACGGCTGTGCAAATAGAGAAAACTGTACGCGAAATTTAGACGCTATCCCGCCAGAATATCAAGCTTTGCGTGAAGTGGCATGGAAATTTTCGGATAAGATCTGTTGTGGCCATCGCTTACTGTCGTGAGGGTCGTGGAAAATCCTATCCATCTAACTTTTCCAGCATAACGAGTCGAAAAGCAACCAGCGCTGGCCCATGGCTACCCATATCCTCTCTTAGCTCGACTTTGCTCAATTACGCCGGAAAGCAAGCGGCCTGAATGAGGCGGTTGAGCCCAGCGGCGAGGAGTTTCGCGCTCTCCCCGCCCAGCGTTGACGACGAGAAAGTCGTCTCGCTCCAGAGCCGGAAGCGGATCGCGGCCAGGGCGTCACTGAAGGTCGGTTCGGCCTTGGCATACCATCCCGCGGCGCGTGGTCTGATGGCCACCTCCGCCGCGATTTCATTGGCCCACAGCGTGACCAGGGAGAACAGCCCGAGCAGTGCCGGGGTGGTGCGGGCGATCGCCGGGTCCGACCATTGCCGTTGGGTCTCGACGCCCAGGTGACGGCGGACCTCGGCGAAGGTCACCTCCACGGCCCAACGTCGAACGAACCAGCGCAGCACCATGAGCGGATCGGCCTGCAGGTCGGTGCACAGCAAGCCTTGCGGCTCGAATGCGCCGTGCGGATCGCGCACCAGAACCCAGCGGATCGGAACCTGCTTGCCGGGGTGGTGCCACAGGGCCGTGCCGGAAGCGATGTCCAGTTGGCGCTCCTCACCGCCATACCAGCCGGTGACCCGGACGCGCTGCCAGGCGGTGGTGGGGTCGTTCAAGCGTTGCGTCAGCGAAGGCAATCGGGCTCCCGACACCCGGGGCCGTCCTATCGTGCTTGGCGACCGCGGTGGGGCCGGTTCGAACAGGCGGGCATCCAGACGCAAGCGCGTGACGACGGTAAGATGAGCTCGCAGGTCGCGCAGCAGTTCGATGGCCGCGTAGCTGCTGTCGGCGACCGCGATTACGGGACGGTCGGGCAACCAGCGCCGGACCTGGAGCAGGAGTTGGCGGGCCCAGTCGGTCAGCTTCTTGTGGCGACGTCCGGTCTCCCGGGCGAACCGTTCCGAGGGCGCCAGGGCGCTCAGAAACGGCAGCGCCCAGACCCGTCCAGCCCACGGAATAGGGACCAGCAGCATGACCACCATCCAGCGCAGACCGCTGGCCTTGACGAAATGGCCGTGGCTGGAACGCACCGGGTCGCGGTAGATGCCGCGGGCCTTGATCTTCGCCCCCCAGCGGCGCTCGATCGTCTCGTCGATGCCGATGACCACGGGCCCCTGCGGCACGAAGCTGGCGACCAGGAGCGTGAGCAGGCGCTGCGCGACGGCACGGCTCGACCAGCGGTTCCGATTGAGCACGCGATGGAATTTGGCGAAGCCGCCGTCCTCGCGTCGCCCCATGATGCTCAACGCGGCGGTCACGGTGCGCCGCCCCGGGGTGAGGAGCGCTCCCGCGACCAGCACCAGGGCATGCCGCCATGTCGGCCGAGTGAACAGCGCCGCGAACGGCGCCATCCAGCGTTCGAGGCTGTATGGAACGGCTGGCATGACCGCGGCTCCCGCTGGTTGCTACCATCGGGCAACCCGGTCGGAACGGGAGGGTCACGATGAACGCCGATGCCATGCTGAAGCGCATCGAGGGATTCAACCAAGCACGTGGCGGCGGCGTGATCGTGCGCAAGGCCGCCCGCGGCTACACGCTCCTCAGCGAGCGCACCGGCGCCCCCATCACGCGGTTGCGGCCGACCGGCAACGGCGACACGGTCCAGGTGCTCTGGTGGAACGGCGAGCGTTGGGGAGCCTCAGGCCCGCTGGGGATTGCCACCATGGCGCTCGACCGCGCCCTCGACTACGTCGCCAACCAGCCGAACTTCTGGATACACATCTGATCCACCGACCCCAAAATTGGCCAAAGTCGAGCTTAGAGTGCGTAACAAAACCGGCGCGGGGTGGTTGGGAGTGGCATGGCAGCCCCTCTTGTCTCCGACGCCTTGTGGACGATCATCGAACCGCTGACCCCGCCGGAGCCGCCCAAGCCGAAAGGCGGCCGGCCGCGCTTAGACGACCACGCGGTGCTGACCGGCATCCTGTTCGTGCTGCGCACCGGCATTCCCTGGGAGTTGTTGCCCATGGAGATGGGCTGCGGCTCGGGCATGACCTGCTGGCGGCGGCTGCACGAGTGGCATCAGGCTGGCGTGTGGGAGCGGCTACACCGCGTGCTGCTCGACCGGCTCGGCTACGCCAACGCCATCAACTGGGACCGGGCCGCGGTGGACAGCGCCAGCATCCCGGCAAAAAGGGAGGCCAGGAGACCGGGCCGAACCCGACCGATTGTGGTCGGCCGGGCACCAAACGTCACGTCATCACTGATCGCAATGGCATTCCGCTCGCCATCCGCCTGACCGGGGCGAACCGCAACGACTCCATGATGGTGGAGACGATGCTCGACGCAGTGCCACCGCTCAAGGGGCCACGCGGGCGACCACGCCGAAGGCCGGACAAGCTGCACGCCGACAAGGCGTATGATCACCAACGCTGCCGGCGCGAATGCCGTGACCGCAACGTCATCCCCCGCATCGCCCGGCGCGGTGTCGAGGATAGCAGGCACCTGGGACGTCACCGCTGGGTCGTTGAGCGAACGCTCGCCTGGATCAGCCGCTTCCGCCGCCTTACCATCCGCTACGAACGCCGCGCCGATATTCACCAAGCCTTCTCAACCTTGGCCTGCGCGCTGATCGCCTTCAAAAAGATCCAACGTTTCTGTTAGGCGCTCTTATCCATAATCGGGCGGAAATCAAAGGCCCGCTCCTGGCGCACAGCAGAAGCCGGTATGTTTTACGTGCTGGAACGGTGTGTTGACGGAGAGCAAACGACCTGCGAGAGCCGATGACTCGAGAAGCAGCGCTTGCGCGTTCCCCTGGTTGTAACGGGCTTTTCCTCATTCCGTCAGGCCGGCTTGTCCGGTAGACGCTGTTCACGATGCCGTCCGGCTGAAACCTGCGCGTCCCATCCCGATAGCGTCACGCGGGCAACGGCCTCCAAATCGGCCCGGCTCGCGCCATCGCGCGCCTGAAGCGACATGCCGCCCTGCACCGCCAGCACGAAGCGGGCCAGCCCATGGACATCGGCCGAGGCGGCAAGCTCGCCGTCCGCCACCGCCCTGCCGAGACGTTCCTCCACGCGCTTAAGCGCAAGGGCGCGGCTTGACCGTACGCGGTCGCCAAGCTCCGCATGGCCTTCGCTGCCGACAGCCGAGAGCGTCACCATGCAGCCGAGCGGGTCGTCGGCCCCGCAAGACCCGGTCAGAGCCGCGGCCGAATCCATCAGGAGGGCCTCGACCGCTTCGCGGGCGGTTCCGGCCGCGGCGAAATTGGCCCAGACGAGCGCCTCGTACCGGCGGCCGTACCAGTCGAGGGCCTCGGCGTAGAGGGTCTCCTTCGAGCCGAACGCCGCGTAGAGGCTGGGCGAGCCGATGCCCATCGCCTCTGTCAGGTCGGCGATCGACGTCGCCGCGTAGCCCTTGCGCCAGAACAGGCGGGTCGCCTGCGCCAGGGCGGCCTCGCGGTCGAAGGCGCGTGGCCGGCCACGGGCGGGGGCCAGCGCCGCGTTGGGTGGGAAAGGGGGGCGGTCCTGTTTCTGCATCGATCGATACATAAATCGCTTGACCACGCTTCGCAACGGGTTTACGCATTTCTGTATCGATCATTATATAAATGAGAAGACGATGACTGACCTGACCGGCAAGCACGCCCTGGTGACCGGAGCCTCGCGCGGCATCGGCGCCGCCATCGCCCTGGCCCTCGCGGACAAGGGCGCGGACGTGGCCATCACCTACCAGAACTCAGGCGAACAGGCCGCCGCGCTTGTCCTCGCCATCGAATCGCGGGGCCGGCGCGGTTTCGCCATCCGGGCCGACAGCGCCGACGCGGCGGCGGTGAAGCGCTCGGTCGACGAGGCCGCCGCGGCGCTGGGCGGCCTCGACATCCTGGTGAACAACGCCGGCATCGCCCGCGGCGGCCCGCTGGCGGAGATGAGCCTGGCCGACATCGATGCGGTGCTCGACGTCAATGTGCGCGGCGTCGTGCTCGCCTCCCAGGCCGCCATCCCGCACCTGGCGGACGGCGGCCGCATCGTCTCCATCGGCTCGTGCCTGGCCGAGCGCGTCGCCTTCCCCGGCCTGACGGTCTATTCGATGTCGAAGTCCGCGCTGCTCGCCCTCACGCGCGGGCTGGCGCGTGAACTCGGCCCCCGCGGCATCACCGTCAACCTCGTCCACCCAGGACCGACCGACACCGACATGAATCCCGCCCAGAGCGAGCGGGCGGACGCGCAGCGGGGCCTGACCGCGCTCGGCCGCTACGGCACGCCCGAAGACGTCGCCGCCGCGGTCGTCTTCCTGGCCGGCCCCGCCGCCCGGCAGATCACCGGAACCGGCATCACGGTCGACGGCGGAACGAACGCCTGAACGATCGCCTACGGCCGGCTTGTTTCCAGGGCGACGCCGACATGCCGGTCGCTGCGGATGAACGTCTGTTGTGACCCGGTTACCGGCTCCGCCTGCCAGCCTGAAGCGATGCCATCGTTGGGCGGCTGTGCGGGCAAGCCCGCCCACCGGGCTCTCGTGAACCGAGCCACCTGCGGTGTCTCTGCCCTGCGGGCTTCGATCCCTTCCGCGGCCGCCGTCTCGGTGGGAGCGAATACGAGAGGCCGGTGTGTCCTTCACATTGGTGCAAGGGCAATCCATCGGGAGGGTGGAGCTTACGCCATCATTCCGCCGGATCGCTGACGCCCCCGGCAGCCTCGAAGGCCTGCCGGGGGCTGCCCGACACGTAGCCTCGCGACCGACTCTTTGCCGCTCTCGAAGCGGCGCACCATCAACACGGACAAGGCGGCCTTCTCGGCACGCATCCCTGGGGTCATCGAAACCGGCTCCGGAAGGGCCGGCACCGGTTGGGGGGCACGCCACGTCCCTATCGCTCCTTCGAGGCGCAACGCTGTCATGGTCGGTCGATCAGCTCACGCCCCTTCTGCCGGTGTGATCGCTGTCGTGCGCTGATGGTGGGGTGCATGGGAGCCCGCAGCACAATCGTCCCCTTCCGGGTCGAATCCGCTGAGCCATCCGGCGTTCCCAGCGGTCTGGAGTCCGGTACGACCGGCGCGGCTTTGTCTGCTGGCGACTCTGGCGCCGGGAAGGCTGCCCCGGCAGCCCGACCTCGATCCCGCAACCGGCGAACGCCAACCGTCTTCCCCGCCGTGCTCGGCCAAGGCCGGCGCGCGGCTTCCTCGCGAGGCAAGACGCCCGGCTCCCGCCGGTCCTCCGCTGCGCTGCGGCCCTCTGGGTGCGGGCCGGTCGCCCGGCGCCCTTTGATCGCCATCAAGGCCGCGATGGTCGCGACCGCACCCCGTCAAGGAGACGACAGATGGCCCAGATCGGCAGCTTCACCCGCAGCGACGACGGTTCCTTCACCGGCACGATCAAGACCCTCACCCTCACCATCAAGGCCCGCTTCGTTCCCATGGAGAAGGAGCACGACAAGTCCCCCGACCTGCGCGCCCTGTGCGGACCAATCGAGATCGGCGCCGGCTGGCGGAAGGCCGCCAAGGACACTGGCCGGTCCTACCACTCGGTCAAGCTCGACGATCCCAGCTTTCCGGCCCCGATCTACGCCAGCCTGGTCGAAGCTGATGGCGGTTACGCGCTGATCTGGTCCCGCTGAGGCCACACGCCGGTTGCAGCGCTCCGTCCGGGAGGCTGCAACCGGCAGGTCTGTCCGCCCGGTCCATCACGGCGGCGGCGGTCCGACCTGCGGTGTCCCCGTTTTCCCGAACGTTCTATCTGCCTTTTCAGACCTCCCAGCCTACCATGCCGGATCGCCCCGCATCGAGGACGAGCGGTGCCCCCAAAATGCTGCGCATTTCGGCTCCCCCGCCCGCCGGCCGGCCGGTCGCCTGCGGCGATCCTCGACTCGGACCGCTCCGGCACCGTGCGAGCCCTCCTGTCTTCAAACACAGGAGGGACCGATGCTCACCATCGACCGGCAAATCCAGGAACTCCGCGTGGAACTGGCTGCGTGCTTCCTGACCCGTCGCGAGCGTGTCCAGGCCCGGCAGGAGTTGGACACCCTCCTCACCCGGCAAGCGGACCGGGAAGGCGCTTTCGAGACCCTGGTCGCCGACGACCCGGCGCCCGATTGAGGCGCCGCTTTCCCTGCGCCGACCTGTCGCCCGAGGAGAACCGGTGGGCGGCGGCGGTCGCGAGCCATGTGCCGCCGCTGCGGCGCTGCCCCCCCGGCTCAACGGCACCGCCGTCAGCCGGCGATGGTGTCGAACAGCAGCTTCAGGTTCAGCCCGACGATCAGGGCGGTGGCCGCCCAGCCGAGGACGCTCTGCCAGCGCGGCGCCGCCAGGATACCGAGCCGGGAACGGTCGGTGGCGAACAGCATCAGCGGGATGACGGCGAACGGCAGTTGCAGCGACAGCGTGACCTGGGACAGGATCAGCAACTGCGCCGTCCCGCTCTCGCCGTACTGCCAGGTGACCAGCACCGCCGGGACGATGGCGATGAGCCGGGTCACCAGCCGGCGCAGCACCGGCGGCATGCGGAAGCGCAGGAAGCCCTCCATCACCACCTGCCCCGACAGCGTCGCCGTCACCGTCGCGGTCAGCCCGCAGGCGAGCAGCGCCACGGCGAACAGCGTCGCCGCCGCCCCGGCGCCGACCATCGGGGCGAGCAGCCGGTGGGCCTCCTGTATCTCGGCGATACCGGTCTGCCCGGCGGCGTGGAACACCGCCGCCGCCAGGATCAGGATGGCGGAGTTGATGACCAGCGCGAGCGACAGGGCGACCGTGGAATCGATGGTGGCGAAGCGGATGGCCTCCCGCCGCCCCTGTTCGTCCGGCCGGTATGCCCGCGACTGCACCGTCGCCGTGTGCAGGTAGAGATTGTGCGGCATGACGGTGGCGCCGAGGATGCCGATGGCCAGATACAACTGGGTCGGGTCGCTCAGCAGAGCGGCCGACGGCGTATAGCCGGCGAGCACGGCCGCCCAGTCCGGGTTGGCCAGCACGATCTCGACGAGGAAGCAGCCGGCGATGAGGGCGATCATGGCGATGATGAACGCTTCGAGCCAGCGCATGCCGCGGTGCTGGAGCCAGAGGACGAGCAGCGCGTCGAGCGCCGTCAGCACGACGCCGGCCAGCAGCGGGATGCCGAACAGCAGCTTCAGCGCGATGGCGGTGCCGATGAGTTCGGCCAGGTCGGTGGCGCAGATGGCGACCTCGGCCAGCGCCCACAGGCCCCAGGCGACCGGGCGCGGGAAGCGGTCGCGGCACAGTTGGGCGAGATCCCGTCCGGTGGCGATGCCCACCCGCGCGCACAGGGCCTGCAGCAGCATCGCCATCAGCGAGGAGAGCAGCGCCACCGACAGCAGCGTGTAGCCGTACGCCGATCCCCGGCCAGCGACGTCGCCCAGTTGCCCGGGTCCATATAGCCGACGGCCACGAGGTAGCCGGGACCGACGAACGCGAACAGGCGCCGCCCCGCGCTGGCCGCGGCGGGGATGCGGACGCTGCGGTGGACCTCCTGCAGGCTGGGCGGCACGATCGACGGCGCGTCCGTGAAGGGCTCGCTGGTCCGGTGAAGCATCCGTCTCCCACCCCTGGCACGAGGACGCCGCATCGCGACCGGTCCCGCACCGGCCCGGCAATTGTGCCCGATGCCATAACATGTAGCCTCGGCTATAATTCGCAACCGCCGCCCGGAGCTTCTTTCGGGGGAGGCCGAAGCGCCGCTGCCGCGCTTTTGGACGGTGTGGCACACTGCGCGGGCGACGGGAGGATGGGGCGGTGAACGCACAGAAGACGCGCGGGCAACCGGTGTCGCTGCCGGACGCGGAGCGGCAGGCGGCGAACTTCCGGCGGGTCCGGGAGGCTCACCAGACCGAGGTAGCCGAGGACTACGTCGAACTCATCGCCGGCCTGATCGACACCGCCGGCGAGGCGCGCGCCGCCGACATCGCCCGGCGTCTCGGCGTCGCCCACCCGACCGTGGTCAAGACGATCGCCCGCCTGCAACGGGACGGGCTGGTCGAGAGCCAGCCGTACCGCTCCATCTTCCTCACCGGGGCCGGGCGTGCGATGGCCGAGCGGTCCCGCCGGCGGCATGCCATCGTCGCCGGCTTCCTGAAGGCGATCGGGGTGAGCGACGAGACGGCGGAGCGCGACGCCGAAGGCGTCGAGCACCACGTGAGCGACGAGACCCTCGCGGCGTTCGAGCGCATCATCAAGGCCAACATGCCGGAATGAGCCGATCGGGCCGCCCCCACCCGCCATCGGGCTGCCAGCAACGGCGATCACGACCGCCGCCAGGCCTCCCTTCGGTGTCCGGCTATGCCGCCGGTTCCAGCAGCGTGGACGGCGGGACACCCAGCGCGTCGGCCAATTCCTTCAGCACCGTGATGGTCGGGTTGCGGGCGCCGCGCTCGATGCCGCTGATATAGGTGCGGTGCAGCCCCGACTCGAAGGCAAGCTCCTCCTGCGACCAGCCGCGCGTGCGCCTGATCCGCTGAACGTTGAGCCCGACCTGCTTGCGGATATCCATCCGGGCAGCTAGCCCGCGTGTAGCCTATTGGTCTACAGACTATGAGTAACATTTTCTTGAGAGCATGCGCGCTACGGTCCATGCTGCACAGCCGGCACGCGAGAAAAGGCATGGTCGTATCCCGCAGCCGAACGGGCGATGCAGGAGGAGGCTTCGTGGACGTCGCATCAGAGGCGAGACACAAAGGGCGCGGTCGCAGGCCAAAGGCCGGGACCGGCCTGGACACGGTAGACACGCACGTGGGTGGGCGGTTGCGGCTGCGCCGCACGCTGCTCGGCCTGTCGCAGACCGAGTTGGGCAGGCGGGTCGGCCTGACGTTCCAACAGATCCAGAAGTACGAGCACGGCACCAACGGCATCGCCGCGTCGCGGCTCTGGCAGTTGGCGGAGGTGCTCGACGTGCCGGTCAGCTTCTTCTTCGATGACATGCCGGACGCGGCGCCCCGTGCCTCCGAGCCGTTCGATCCTGAAACGCTGCTGCTGGGGCGGCGGGAAACGCTGGAATTGGCGAGATGCTACTACCGGATCAGGAATCCATACATGCGCCGACGGGTGTTCGATCTGGTCAAGGCGACGGTGGGCGCCTTGGAGTACGCGGTGGCACCTCCGCAGGCTTCAGATCAGCCTTGAAACGCATGCCTGGCCCCTTGCCCCCATCGGCGGCAACAAACTCGATCCCAGCCGCATCAAAGGCCCGGATGAGGGCTTCAATGGTAAGGGTATTCGCTTTGACATACCCGTTCATCGACTCCAGCCGCTTGACAGTCGGTTCGGACACTTTGGATGCGTTCGCTACATCCTTTTGTTCCCAACGCAGGCTGGCCCGTGCCGCTCTGAGTTGTTCGCCCGTAAGTGAGGTCGTAGCCGCCAATGATATCTCCCGAGTATAAAAATATCTCTAGCGTATTGACTGTTGCCCAGAGACCATGTTATCTCTCAGGGATAAACGACAACATGGCCCCACAGCAAGGGTTCGTGCTCGGCCGGCTGTGCTCAAGTTGGCCGCTGCACGGACGCTGACTGCGTTTATCAGAAGGAGCCAGAGGTGCCCTCAAAAGCGCAAGCACCAGGGAGGAAAG
The DNA here is from genome assembly GCA_937887565.1 of uncultured Rhodospirillaceae bacterium. Taxonomy (GTDB): domain Bacteria; phylum Pseudomonadota; class Alphaproteobacteria; order Rhodospirillales; family Magnetospirillaceae; genus CALABS01. The sequence goes on from CALABS010000019.1 coordinate 22,996, forward strand.
CGACCCGCCGCACTGGATTAGCTGCGGCTGCCCGCTTGCTGTCGGCCTCCCTATCGGATGGGCGGTCGGAGGACCCGCTCATCCTGCTCTGGCAGGATTGGCGGGAGACCTTCGCCTCCTCGCAGCGGCTGTGCCGCGAGGCCCAGCGCCTGGAACGGGAACTGGCCGGGAAGATCGGCTTTCCCCGTGTCGAAATCCCTCTCGACGATCCGGGGCGCCCTTCGGCTGTTGCCACGGACGCCCGCCAGATCGACCGGGTTCTGGGGACAGCACCGGCCACCCTCTCCCTGCGCCGACGGCTGAAGCGTGACCTTGCCGCCGCGCAGGCGCGCTGGGACGCCGAGGCGGCGGCAGTCGGCCTCACCAGCGCCGTGGAGCGGGAGGCCGCCGCGGACCGGCGGGTGGACAAACTGCTCAAGACCGCGTCCCGCACGCCCGCACGGTCGATCCCCGGCGTCATCGCCAAGCTCGCCATCGCCACCGAATGGAGCGAGTTGGAGCCGGACGCCGACGGCTATCCCTGGGATTTCATCCGCGGCGTTCTCGCCGATCTGACCGCGCTGACCGCAAAGGAAGCGTAGCGTGGTTCGTGCCCCTTCCCCGCCTTCGATAAGTGATCGTCAAAAGAAAATCGGATAAGGTCCGCAACCATAGGAACCATGTTCGGGCGCGCGAGTCGGGATCATTTGACGGCCACCATACGAAGCCTCGTTGCCGCGCTGGTCGGATCGGCGGTCGCCGTCACCATCATCGCCGTGAGCGCCACCACCATCGTCGATCATCGGACCACTCGCGTGCATGCGGAGCGGGAGCTGGATCAGCGCACCCTCCTGGTGGCCGAGCACGTCCGGGCGGTGATCCAGACCGACGTCATGCTGCTCGGGCGGGTTGCCGACCATTTCGCCGGCCGGCCGCTGCCGGCCCCCGAGGCGGCGGGCGCCGACCGGGAGACGTTGCGGGCGATGCTCCGGGACGCCGACGGCATCGATTCCCTGTGGGTGTACGACGAGCGCGGCGATGCCGTCCTCTCCACTGCCGAGGAGAGGCTGGGCCGCTTCAGCGTGGCGGACCGGGAGTATTTCCAGGCGGCCAGGGCCGGCGAGCGGCTGTTCGTCAGCCCGCTCATCTGGGGACGGGTGACCGGGGGATTCTTCTTCGTCGTGGCCAGGCGCCTGGAGGACCCCGCCGGGGCCTTCCGCGGCATCGTGGTGGCCGGGGTGCCGGCCGGCCGGTTCGCCGACTTCTACCGCCGCATCGCCGGCGACGAGAACGCCTCGATCGCCATCCGGAAGCTGAACGGCGATGTCGTCGTGCGCGCCCCGCTGCCCACCGCCGAGCCCGCCAAGGGCTGGCCGACGGAGTCCTACATCCAGGAGCGCTTGACGGAGGAGGCCGGGGTCTATGAACGCTCCTCGACCATCGACGGGGTCGCGCGCCTGTACGCCTTCCGCCGCCTCGACCCGGAGGGGCTGGTGGTGATCGCCGGCCGGCCGCTGGACGCGCTGTTCGCCCCCTGGTGGTCGCGGACCCTGCTGGTCTGGGGGGTGGGCGGCGGCGGCGTGGCGCTCAGCCTGGCGCTCAGCGTCCTCGTCCTGCGCGCCGCGCGCCGCGAGGCCGCCGCCCTGCGCGACGCGCTGCGGGCCGTGCGGGAAAGCGAGGAGCGCTTCGACATGGCGGTGGCCGCCACGGCGGACGGTATCTGGGACTGGGACCTTCGCACCAACAAGGTCCGCCGGACGGCCAGGATGAAGGCGCTGTACGGTCTGGCCGACCACGAGATGGGCGACGACTCGCGGGAGTTCTGGGACCTTCTGCACCCGGACGACGCCCCGCACCTCCGGGCCGCCGTGCAGGCGCACCTGGAGCGCCGGGCCGAGCAGGTCGAGACCGAATGCCGCGTGCGCCACACGGACGGCTCCTGGCGCTGGCTGTTCATCCGCGGCCGGGCACAGTTCGATGCCGATGGCGAGCCGCTGCGCATGGTCGGCATGATGACCGACGTGACCGACCGCCGGGAGCGCGAATTGCAGGTGCAGGCTGCCCACCGGGCAGCCGAGGCGGAGAAGGACCGCGCCCGGCACGCCGCCAACCACGATCCGCTGACCGGGCTGCCGAACCGCGCCTACCTGACCGAGCGCCTGATGGCTTTGACCGGGGCCGCGGCGCCGGACGGCGTCCGGCAGGCGGTGATGCTCCTCGACCTCGACGACTTCAAGGCGGTGAACGACACGCTGGGGCACCCGGCCGGCGACGAGCTGCTGCGGATCGTCGCCGCCCGGCTCCGGAGCTGCCTGCGCGACGGTGATTTCGTGGCGCGGCTCGGCGGCGACGAGTTCGCCGTGCTGGTTCCGTCGGCCTGCGGGACGGCGTGTGGCACGCTGGCGCTGGCCGAGCGCATCGTCGCCACGGTGGGGCAGGATGCGGTCATCGCCGGCCGGCCGGTGCGGGTCGGCTGCTCGGCCGGCGTGTCGGTGTGGACAGCGGCCGAGCTGGAGCCGGAGGAAGCGATCCGGCAAGCGGACGTCGCGCTGTACGAGGCGAAGCGCACCGGCAAGAACCGGGTGGTGCTCCAGGGATGCGGGGACGGACCGTCTTCCGGCCGCTGCAACGGAACGGCCTGAACGGCGGCGCCCGTCAATCCCCCTTGTGCAGTCGCCGGCTGGCTCGGCCGAGGCCCCGCGCCTTGGCGAGCGCGGAGCGGGTGGCGGCATAGTTCGGGGCGGTCATCGGGTAGGTGTCCGGCAGGTTCCAGCGCGCCCGGTACTCCTCCGGCGTCATGCCGTGGACGGTCCGCAGGTAGCGCTTCAGCATCTTCAGCTTCCGGCCGTCCTCCAGGCAGACGATATGGTCGGGCGTCACCGAGCGGCGGATCGGCACCGCCGGCGTCCGGTCGGCGTGCGGCGGTTCCGCAGGCGTGCCGAGGGTTTCCAGGCCCCGGCGCACGGTGGCGATTAGGATCGCCACCTCCTCCACACCGACGCGGTGGTGTCGGACGTAGGCGGCCACGATCCTGGCGGTCTGCGTGATCGTATCGGTCATGACTCGGAACACTCCGCGTTGGTGTCGGACGGAACGGTATGGGCCGGTTCTGACGGCGGGAAATTTCTCACGCTCATGACCGCTTCCCGAGCAGGTCCCGGATGGCGTTCAGGACCGGCCGGGGGCCGATGGGCTTGGTCATGACGACGGTGGCGGCCGCCAACTCGCCGCGCAGCTCCGCGAGGCCGCTGGCGTCGGGAGTGCCCGTCATCACGATCACCGGCACCATGGGATGCCCGGCGCGCAGTGCGCGGATCAGTCCCCGCCCGTCCAGACGGGGCATCTGAAGGTCGGTCAGCAGCACGTCGACGGGGTCCCGGGCCTGGAGGGCGAGCGCCTGCTCGCCATCGTGGGCGACGGTGACCCGGTAGCCGGCCTCTTCCAGGATGGAACGCAGCGCCCAGGCAACCAACACCTCGTCGTCGACGACGAGGACATGGACGGGCGTGTCGCTGGTCATGGGGATCGTCCTCGCTGCTCCTCAGGATGCGCCATCCCGGATCGGGCGGGCGCCGACGGTGGCGACTCCTCCCTCCGGACCGGTCATAGGGCGCAACGCGGCCATGGTCGAACGCAGCCGGTGGACCTCGGCCCGGTATGGCCACAGTACCTCCGCAGGGCGGTGCGGCGGCCGGCCGCAGGCGGACAGGACGGTGCGGGACAGGGCGGCCAGCGTGCCGAAGCCGAAACCGGCGGCGAGCGACAGCATCGCCCGGGCGTCATCGCGGATGGCGGGCCAGTCCCACGGCTCCCGCTGAACCGAACGCAGCCGGTACTCCATTTCGTCGTCGAGCGCGGCCAGGACATCGTGGAACACCGCGTCGCCGAGATCGCGCCGGAGGATGATCAGCAGCGTGCCGTCGTTTCTGGCGGACGCTTCCAGCAAGGGGGCCGGCCCGGCCGGTTCGTGGTCGTCATCGCGGCACGGGGCGGCGGGAAACCGGGCCGCGGAGCAGGTCTCGGCCATCTACTGCCAGCCGCCCCCGGCGATGAACGCCTGCACGGTCCGCAGATCGTCCTGCCAGCAGCCGGTGCCCGGCATGGGGACGCCGAAGCGCACGGCCTCGTGGTAGATCAGCTCCTTGATGTCCACCGCCTGCCAATAGCTCTCCACCGCGGCGGGCAGATCGGTGGGCGTCAAGATGTCGCCGTCGGTCATGCACTGCTCGTAGCGCGTGACCAAGGCGGCTAGTTCCCAGACGCGCGGCATCGCCCTCGTCCTCCATACCGTTGTCGGCTCCTTCCCGGGCGTTTGTCACCGCGTGGCTGGACAAGGCCGGCGGCAAGGCGGGAGGGAGCGCGCCCTCTCCATGGCCACCCGACCACCGGGAAAAGGCAGCGGGTCCTTGCAGCCGGGGAGTGTAGCGCCTTCAGGCATCATAAGCGACTAAAATAGTCGTATTTGTGGTGCTGGGCGCCTGCATCGGGAATGTGATCGTCGATGATCACATCCAGGCAAATACGGGCGGCACGGGCGCTCCTCGGCTGGACCCAGGAGGCGCTGGCGGACACGGCTCTGGTCGCCTTGACCGCCCTGAAGCGGCTGGAGTCGGACCGTCTCGACCTTGAGGTGCGCGACACGACGCGCGATGCCGTGCGCAAGGCGCTGGAGGACCACGGCGTCATCTTCCTGTCGTCGGCCCGCGGGCTCGGCGTCATGCTGGTCGATCAGCCGGACGACGTGCCGGCCGCACAGCCGGAGACGGCCGGGCCGCCGCGGCGCAAGCGCGGTCGGGGCGTGTCGTGAACATTCGGGGATGCCCGCTTGCGGGGTGAAACCGGCATCCAAGATCAATGACGTCACGCCCGTCTTCTGACCGACGAAGTGTCCGTTGCCCTTGGCGGCCAGGGCGAAACGACCCATCCGAGGGTGGAGACGTGCGCCTGGGCGACCCACCCCGAAAGACGGCGGAGGGGAAGACAGGGCCGCAATCACCTCAAAGCGAAAGGACATGCGATGGCAAAGAACACGATTTGCCTCTGGTACGACAAGGACGCCGAGGCGGCCGCCCGCTTCTACGCCGAGACCTTTCCCGACAGTGCGGTGAATGCCGTTCACCGTGCTCCCGGCGACTACCCGTCCGGCAAGGCGGGCGACGTGCTGACGGTCGAGTTCACCGTGGCCGGCGTCTCCTGCCTCGGTCTCAACGGTGGGCCTGTGTTCAAGCACAACGAAGCCTTCTCGTTCCAGATCGCCACCGACGACCAGGAAGAGACCGACCACTACTGGAACGCCATCGTCGGTAACGGCGGCCAGGAGAGTGAGTGCGGCTGGTGCAAGGACCGGTGGGGTATCTCCTGGCAGATCACGCCGCGCGTGCTGACCGAGGCGCTGGCGGCTGGCGGCGACGAGGCAAAGCGCGCGTTCGAGGCAATGATGGGCATGACGAAGATCGACGTCGCCGCGATCGAGGCGGCACGGCGTGGCTGACACCCCCACGCACGACCGCACCGATGCCCATCCCTGGGATCGGTCTCGTCCATCACGCATCGCTAAAGAATAGACTGAAAGTTTAGCTAAACCCCGCCAGATGCGCCGTTGGCAACCAGCCATTATAAGGCATCTAAAGACACGGCGGCGCTGTGATATCCCATACGCAACGGTGCCGTTCAGGATCTACGGATTTCCGGCAAGCCGTGCGAGGTAGGGGTGGTTGGGAGGCAGTTCCAGGAGATCGCGGGGAAGCACCGAGAGGGCCGCCGCCAGACGGCCGACGGTGACGACCGTCGCCTTGTGCTCGGCCCGCTCGATACCGCCCAGATAGCTGCGGTCCATGCCGGCACGGTGCGCCAACTCCTCCTGCGTGATGCCCTTGGCGAGGCGCAGGCGGCGGATGTTCAGGGCCAGGATGTCGGGCATGTCCTCCATCGGCAGGATGGAGCAGGATTGCGGGACAGGTCTCCACGGGATACATCTCCCATTCGGAGCGGGCCGGGCAAACCGGCACTGTTTCGGTGCCGATCCGCGACACCGCTCCGGATCGGGCCTACATACGACAGTATGAAAATGTCCATCGCTTCGGTTCGGGGCCATACACAGAGGGGAGAGATCAGCCGATGACGATGCCGCAGCTCGAACCGCCGGTCGCCGACGCGCCGCCCTGTTCGGACACCCTGACCGACTACGACCGCCTGCACCTCGTCACCTATCTGCGCCTGCTCGATGCCGAGGCGGATGGAGCCGACCCGGACGAAGTCGCCCGCATCGTGCTGCGCATCGACCCTGCCCGCGAGCCCGACCGTGCCCGGCACGCCCACGCTACCCATCTGGCACGGGCGCAGTGGATGACCCGCGTCGGCTACCGCGACCTTCTCCGCCAGGGCATGCACTGAGTCCCACATCGCCGGATTTCCGGAAATCCGCCGTTCCGGATGGCCGGATCGGCGGATTCCGCGGAAGTACGCCGTTCCCGCCGCGCTCTACGCCATCGGCGTTGTCGCAATTTCAGGGTAGCGACTCACTTTTTCGATTCGGGCGCAACCTGACGCTGCGCGCGAGCGAAGATATCATGACGGCAATGAATGATTGGCGAACATCGGGCACCTATCAGTATGCCCTGACCGTCCCTGTTTCCTGTTGGGCGTGGGAGTTCCTGCGCCGCAACGGGGATTATCAGGCGGACGCCGCCGGACAGAGCGGGCAGCCGACCTCTCCGGACGGAACCGGCCATTGGGGGTTGCACTGTCCTGGAGGACCCAGGAAAAAGCGGGGCTGAGACGCTGGTGTTCTGGCGGCCCGAGGTGCTGCCGACTCTGGTCCGGCTGTCGCCGGCCCCCAGGCCCTACGCCGGGCCGGATACCTGCCTCGATCTCTGGTGGGGAGCGGCGCGCCAAGCCGTCCTCGACACGGGAGGCGGATTCCACATCGCACTAGCCGAGGGGCCGCGCGAGCGACGCTTCTGGATCGAGGGCAAGCACCTTCCCAGACGCGGCACACCGCTACGGGCCCTGGTTGCGTTGGACGATGATCTGGAAGCCCAGGTCGTGGCGCTTCGCCGATTCCACGATGCGGTGACGAACCCAGCCGCCCCCCCAGACCTGACGCCGTACCAGACCCGCATGCTGATGCGCATCCTCCAGGCGCTCGACGCTAACCTCGATGGCGCCAGCGTGCGGCAGACGGCCGAGGCGCTGTTCGGCGCCGAGCGCGTCAAGGCCGACTGGTATCGGAACACCCCCTTGCGCGACCAAGTGCGCTACCTGATCCGCCGCGGGCGCCAACTGATGGACGGTGGGTACCGCGACCTGCTGCGCCGGATGCTGCTGTAGACCTGCTTCGGGCGGAAGCACCGAGAGAAGGGGGCTTGGTCGCTGGCTGATCAGGAGCGGTCGGGACCGAACATCGCGTGCATCTGGCGCTGATAGTGCTCCTCCGACGTACTCCACCGCAGATCGGCGAGAAGCCGCGTGTCCGCCCCTGCGGGATAGCGGATCCTGAAGCCTTCGTCCGTGGCGGCCGCGTAGACGGCGCTGGCCACCTCTGCCTCGGTGCAGAAGGCCGTGGGGTAGTTGGCGAAGCGGGAGAAGCAGGCCTGCGCGAAGCCGGCATAGTCGTCGGGAATCAGGCCCTGCATCCGTGCGCCACCGTTGGCGCTGAAGCGCGTGGTCGGAGCGTAGCCCGGTTCGACGAGCCGCGCCCTGATGTTGAACTCGGCCAATTCGTATGAAAGCGATTCGGTAAAACCCTCCACGGCGCACTTGCTGGCGGCATACACGGCGACCAGCGGCATCACCCCGACCGTGACGCTCGACGTCACGTTGACGATCACCCCGCCACCTTGCCGGCGCATCTGCGGAATGATGGCGCGGCAGGCGGCGATCACGCCGAACGTGTTGGTCTCGAAGACGTCGCGCACCGTGCCGTCGGGCGTCGCCTCGACGATCGAGGCGAGGCCGATGCCGGCGTTGTTCACCCAGGCGTCGATCGCACCGAACGCACCCACGGCGGAGTCGATCGCATCGGCGATGCTCCGCTCCCTGGTGACGTCCAGCGGGAGCACCTTCAGCCGTTCCGCCTTCAGCGGGAACAGGGTCGGGTCCGGCCGGCGCATCGTGGCGACGACATTCCAGCCGCGGTCGAGGAAGAGTTCCGCCGTGGCCTTGCCGTAGCCCGACGATGTTCCGGTGATGAGGATCGTTTTCTGCATGGAGACCTCCGTCGATGGGACGAGGCCATCCTAGACGGCTGGCTCTGGATGGAACATAATCAGACGTCCGCCTCTCTTTATGGATCGTCCATCATGGACCCGCTCAGCGCGATCATCGCGTTGCTCCGTCCCAGCACTGCGGTTTCCAAGCCGATCACGGGCCGTGGGCGCTGGGGGGTCCGCTATGCCGCCCATGATGCGCCCGGATTCACGATCATCCTGCGGGGGGAGTGCTGGGTCGCGTTCGACGGCAGGGAGCCGGCAAGGTTTCGGCAAGGCGACTTCGTGCTGCTGCCGTCGACGCCGCCGTTCGCGCTTTACAGCCATCCGGGTGTCGAATGCCCTCTCAGGGAACCGTCGGATGCCGCTGTCCGGCACGGGGACCAGGATGGCGACCCCGACTTCGTCTCCCTCGGCGGGACCTTCCACATGGACAAGGTTAACGCGTCTCTGCTGCCCGCGCTGCTGCCGGGCATCATCCATATCCGGGCGGCGGAGGGCCACGCCGGCAGGCTCGGCCAGGTCATCGGGTTGATCATGGACGAGTGCGCAACCGAGGCGCCGGGCAAGGAAATGATCGTTCAGCGGCTGCTGGAGGTCCTGCTTGTGGAAGCCCTGCGGTGGCGCAGCATCGATCAGAACGCGGTTTCCACCGGCCTCCTCAGCGGTATGCGCGATCCGGGTCTCGCTCGCGCCCTGCGCGCGATGCACGCCGACGTCCGCGCCCCCTGGACGGTGTCCGGGCTCGCCCGGATCGCCGGCATGTCGCGGTCCGCATTCGCCGCCCGCTTCAGGGGGGCTCTGGGTTGCGGGCCGATCGAATATCTCGCGCGATGGCGTATGGCGTTGGCGAAGGATGCGCTGATGCGCGGTGCAAAGACGCTCGCCCGGATCGCCGATGACATCGGATATGAGTCAGCCAGTGCTTTTAGTACAGCCTTCCGCAAGCGGCTTGGTTGCTCGCCTGGAAGGTTTGCACGCTCCCATGACTTTGCAGATCTTCAGTAACTAACTGCCACAATATTTTGGCGTTTCGCTGTGTGCTGACTGGCAAAGCTGACGATCTCATCATCCGGTAGGGGCCAGTCCGGATTGCCCCCGATCCGGCGGCGTGGGGCTGTTCTCCAGGCAAGATTATTGTCCATTTTGCCTTGCCTTGGTGATTGAAGGGCGCTGAGATCAAGCTTTTTCAAGGTGTTGGCCGTATTCTTCCGGGGGACTCGCCCCAGGAAAGTCTTTCCCCTCCCTGACGATGCTTCCGCTCCGCCACCGTGCTCCACGACGCGCCCCTCTGTCCCAGGGGCGCCCGCAACACACGGAGACGGACGAATGGACGACAAAACCGCCGGCCTTCCGCCGCGCTTCCTGCGCACGCCCGAGGCGGCCCGCTTCCTCGGCCTGTCCACCCGGACGATGGAGAAGCACCGCCTCTACGGCACCGGCCCGCGCTACCGCAAGATCGGTGGCCGGGTGGTCTACGCCATCGAGGACCTGAAGAGCTGGGCCGACCAGGGCCTGCGCACCTCCACCTCCGATCCCGGCACCGGCACCGTGCGGCCGGCCCGGCCGGCACGCCGCTGAGGCCGTGCCATGGACGGGGTCTTCCGCGCCGGCGACCGCCAGATGCAGCTCGACCTGTTCGTCGCGCTGCCCGGCGATATGGCGGTGCGCGACCAGCAGGACCTGATGGCGCACCCGTTCTTCTCGCTCGCCAAGTCGAAGCGCACCGAGCCCATCGACTACGCCGCGGGGGACGTGCGCGTTCGCGTCGAGGGCACCGCCGAGCACGGCCTCGCCACCATCTGGGACGCCGACGTGCTGATCTGGGCGGCCAGCCAGCTCGTCGAGGCGCGTGACGCCGGCCTGCGCACCGCGCGCCTACTCAGCGCCACGCCGCACCAGATCCTCACCTTCACCGGGCGCGGCACCTCGCTGCGCGACTACCAGCGCCTGCGCGCCGCCCTCGACCGGCTGCAGGCGACCACCGTGGTCACCAACCTGCGCCAGCCCGACCTGCGGCGCCGGCACCGCTTCTCCTGGATCAACGAGTGGAAGGAGCGCACCGACGCCGCCGGCCGCCCGCTGGGGCTGGAACTGATCCTGCCGGACTGGTTCTACCAGGGCGTCCTCTCCGACGCCTTCGTGCTCACCATCGAGCGGGAATACTTCGGGCTCATCGGCGGCATCGAGCGCTGGCTGTACCGGCTCGCCCGCAAGCACGCCGGCCGCCAGGCCGAGGGCTGGGCCTTCGACTTCCGCCACCTGCACGCCAAGTCGGGCAGCCTCGCCCGCTTCGCCAACTTCGCCATCGACCTGCGCACCGTCGCCCGGCGCCAGCGGCTGCCGGGCTACCGGCTGGCCGTCGAGCGCCGGTCCGATGGTGCCGAGCTGCTGCGCTTCGTGCCGCGCGGCCCGGCCGAAGTGCTGCTGACCGCCGCCAAAGTTATCCACAGACACGGGGGATAAACCGGTGACACCGCTCGTGCTATCGGGTGTGCAAACGCTCGTGCCATCGGGTGCACGGCACTCGTGCTATCGGGTGCACGGACACCGTCCAAGCCCTTGGTATACAGGGCCGATTCGCGCCCTTAACGTATCTAACAGAGACTCTAACGAGTCTTTGTTGATGGGTCGTAGGGATGCCGGGGAGAACCAGACCCATGCTGCGGCCCGGGGGGCGGCGTCATGATCGTGGCGCTGCTCAACCAGAAGGGCGGCGTCGGCAAGACGACGCTCGCCACCCACCTCGCCGCCGAACTGGCGCGCCCAAACCACCGGGTCCTGCTCATCGACGCCGATCCCCAGGGCTCCGCCCTCGACTGGTCCGAGCAGCGCGACCGCATGGGCCTGCCCCGGCTGTTCGCCATGACCGGGCTGGCGCGCGAGACGCTGCACCGCGAGGTGCCGGAGCTGGCCCGCGGCTACCGGCACGTCGTCATCGACGGGCCGCCGCGCGTCACCGGCCTCGTCCGCTCGGCGCTGCTGGCCGCCGACCTCGTGCTCATCCCGGTGCAGCCGAGCCCCTACGACGCCTGGGCCTCGGCCGAGCTGCTGCGCCTGCTGGACGACGCCCGCGGCTGGAAACCCGGCCTGGAGGCGCGCTTCGTCCTCAACCGCTGCATCGCCCGCACCCTGCTGCTGCGCGATGCCCGCCGGGAACTCGCCGGCACGCTGCCGTCGGCCTTGGCGACGACGGTGGGGCAGCGCGTCGTCTTCGCCCGCTGCGCCCGTGCCGGCCGGCTGGCCGCTGAGGAAGCCCCCGGATCGCTGGCCGCCCGCGAGATGATGGCGCTCGCCGCCGAAGTGCTGGGGACGGCGGGATGAGCGGCGGGCGGATCGGCTTCGGGGCGCGTCCCGGCACCCCCGACACCTGGGTGCGCCACGGCGAGGACCCGGCCACCCCCAAGGCGGACCTCTACACCGCGCGGCTCACGGTGGACGTCACGCCCGAACTGCGCGGCCGCATCCGAATCGCCGCCTTCCGCCGGGGCGTGACCATGGCGGTGCTGCTGCGCGAGCTGCTGGACGGCGCCTTTCCCGAGGAGGGCTCATGATCGTCGCGCTTGTGAACCAGGCCCGCGGCGCCGGGCGGACGACGCTGGCCGTCCATCTGGCGGGCGAGCTGGCGCTCCAGGGCAAGCGGGTGGCACTGCTCGACACCGACCGGTGCTCCGGCGCCCTGGAATGGGCCGAGTGCCGGCGGCGCAACGAGCTGCCGGCGCTGTTCGAGACCATCGGCATCGCCAGCCCGGACCTGCGCTGCGGCGTCTGGGGCCTGCACACCCGCTTCGACCACGTGGTCATCGACACCCCGGCGGCGTCCACCGCGGCCCTGCGCGCGGCGCTGCTGGCGGCGGACACCGTGCTGGTGCCGACGCATTCCGAACGGGCCGCCGTGGGACGCTGCGCCGCCACCATGCAGCTGGTGGTCGAGGCGCTGGCGGTCGAGCCGGCCATGACGGCGTCGGTGGTCCTGACGCATGCCCCCGCGGGCCTGGAGATCGAGCCGGGCACCGAGATGACCGTCTGTGGCCTGCGTCTGCCCGTGGCCGCCGCGGTGGTGGGCGAACGGATGAGCTTCGCCATGAGCCGGGGCACCGGGCTGCTGGTGCAGGAGATCGACTTCGTCGGGCCGGCCGAGGTCGATGTCCGGCGGCTGGTCGATGAGGTGTTCGGCCGTGGCCGGACGGGGAAAACGGGCTGAACAGGGCGGGGGCCAGGGCGGTTCCGGGATCGGGTGTGGCGTGGCGTAGGAACGGCGGCAAAGACAGGCGCCCGGCGGCCACCGGAAAGAATAGGCAACGGCTGTTTGGAAGGTAAGAAGTACCATTCAGCAAGATAAAAGAGCGTCTGCGCCGTCGTTTCGTCCCGTTCCAGATCAACAGCTTATCTGTATTCCAGAGATGTTCAGGAATGCAGGCGCATTCAACGCACCGATCCTCTTAACTCATCCGAGATGTTGAGAAAGAGCGACGCGCGGCTCAACGATGATCATGCCGGACTTGCGTCCGGTGATCTGTGGGGGTGGAGCATGGGAAAGCGGTTCGGCCTGTTCGGCGGCATCCTCGACGACGACGGCTTCAAGGCGCGGATGAAGGCGCTCGCCGACCGCGGCCGCCGCCTCGCTCGCGCCTACACCCGCCGGCCGATGCAGAAGGTCCGCGTCAAGGGCGCGCCGCCGCAGGCCGGCCCCTACGCCCGCCCGGTGATGGTCAAGGTGCTCTACCACGACCGCGCCCGCGGCGCCTACCCGAACACCGTCTCGGCGCTGGCCAACTACCTCGCCAAGGAGGGGCCGCTGTTCGACCGCGACCGGCTCGGCATCGACACCGCCGAGATCGTGGACGCCTGGTCGGCCGACCGCCGGGTGTTTCACCTCATCGTCAGCCCGAACGACGGGCACCGCATCGACGACATGGTCTCCTACGGCCGCGACGTCGTCGCCGCCTGGGAGCGCCGGGTCGGTCCGCTGGAGTGGGTGGCCTCGGTCGAGCGCAAGCCCGACATGGCCCACGCGCAAGGCAACCAGCACCTGCACATCATGGTGCGCGGCGTCCAGCACGACCGCGACCTCCACCTCGATCCGGACGTCGTCTCGCGCTGGCTGCGCCATGACGCCGTCGAGGTGACCACCGACCGCCTCGGCTACATGACCGAGCGCGAGCGCCGCGACTTTGAGCGCCAGCTCGTCGAGATGCAGCGGCTGCGCGAACAGCAGCGTGGCCGCGAGGCCGGGCGCGACGACCTCCACGACCTGGGAGGGCGCGAGCTGTGACGCCGTACCTTCTCCGTTTCGGAACCCTGCTGCTGGTCTGGCTCGCCGCGGTGTTCGCTATCACCGAGCTGACCGGCTGGCTGTTCGCCTGGCCCCCGGTCTTCGGTGGGCTGCGCATCGGTCCCATCGCCCTGTACGGACCCGGCCAGTTCTTCGGCTGGCGCGGGCTGCTGGCCCCCGGCCACCGCTGGATCGTCGATGGCGCTGCGGTGGTGTCGGGGCTCTGCGCGCTGGCGCTGGCCACCCGCGTCGCCCTCGACCTGCGGGGCACCCGCCGGCCGGAGTTCGGCGCCGGCCGCTGGGCCACGCGCACCGACGTCCGGCGCAGTGGCCTGCTGGGAGGGGGACGGCGATGACCGACCGCTCCTCCGTCATCCTCGGCGCCTACGGCCGCGACCTGCTGCACGAACGCACCATGCAGCCGGTCCTCGTCATCGGCCCGACCGGCTCGGGCAAGACCACCACCACCGTGCACCCGACGCTGCTCGCGGCCTGGGACGAGAGCGCGGTGGTCTGGGACTTCAAGGGTTCGGTCACCGAGGACACCAGCCGCGCCCGCACCCGCTTCGGCGACGTCATCGTGCTCGACCTCGCCCGGCCTGGCGGCCCCCGCTACAACCCGCTGATGGCGGTGCGGCCGGAACCGTACCTCGTTCCCGACTGCCAGCACGCCGCCCGCGTCCTCACCGAGGGCGAGCAGGAGGGGCACTGGCGCAACGCTGCCTTCTCCTATCTGACCGGCGTCTTCGTCTACCTGCTGACCGCGGCGGCCGACGGCGAGAAGTCGCTGGCCGGCGCCCGCCGGCACATCCTGCTTGGCGACGACGGACTGACGCTGATGCTGGCCGAGGGCGTCCACCCGACCGCCCAGCGCGCCGCCCAGGAGCTGTGGGACAAGAGCCTGGCGCTGGCTGAGGAGCGCGGTACTGGCGAGGGCGAGGGGAAGGGACGGCCGGGCGGCGGTTCCGCTCCCCCCGACAAGAGCCTGCACTATCGCAAGTCGGTCTACGTCACCGCGTCGGTGCTGCTCGCCGAGTTCGAGGACTCCGTCCTGGAGGAGCAGACCGCCGCCAGCGACTTCTCCATCGCCGACCTCGTGGCGGGCGAGCGGCCGGTGACGCTCTACATCGTCGCCCGTCCGCTCGACGCCCGGCGGCTTCGTCGGGTGTTCAAGCTGATCCTGACGCAGATGGTGGACTTCCTCACCATCGACCGCGCTCTGGCCGACGACGGCCGGGCGCGGCGCTGGCGGCTGCTGGTGGTGCTCGACGAGTTCCTGCAGTTCCACCTGCGCGAGGCGGCGGAGTGGATCAAGTACGTCCGCGAGTACGGCATCCGCCTGCTGCTGCTGGCCCAGAGCCTGTGGGAGGTCGAGGAGGAGTACGGCCGCGGCCTCACCGCCAACTGCCGGCTGGTGGTCTTCCGCCCCAACTCGTCCGACGAGGCCGAGCGGATCAGCCGGATGGTCGGCGAGGCCATCGAGGAGGTGCCGACGCGCTCGACCTCCAAGGGGCTGCTCGACCTCTTCCCCACCGTCAGCCGCGGCGTGCGGGTGGACCGCCGGCCGGTCATGCCGATGCACGCGGCGCTGGAGATGGGCGGGGACGACCTGATCGTCTTCGGCTACGGCAAGCCGATCCGCGCCACCCGCCTGCACCCCTACGCCGATCCGCGCTGGCGCCCGCTCTACGGCCGCGCCGCGGCGGCCTGGACTCCCAACCCGGACGCCAATCGCTGGTTCGGCACCGCCAACCCAGCCCCCGAGGGCGATGCACCCGCGGCACCCCGGCGTCCCGGCAAACCCCCGAGGCTCTGGACATGACGGACACCCCCGACACCACCGCCACCCGCCCGGTCTCCGCCCGCGTGCCGACGCTGCTGGCCGACCAGCTCGCCCTGGTCCAGACCCGCCAGGGGCTGCGCACGCTCAGCGACGCGGTGATCCACGTGCTCGACAAAGGCCTCGACGCCATCGCCAACGAGCGGGCGAAGACTGAACGGCTGGAGGCCACCGTCGCCCGCATCGACGACCTGCTGATCACCGTGGTCGCGGTGCTCAACCTCGTGCACGACCTCGACCCGGCAGACGTGGCTGCGACCAAGGCGGCGATCCTGGAACAGCTCGGCCATCCCCGCCGCACGGTGCCCAGCGTGCGCGACGGCTTCCACCCGAAGGAGGCCGACGCATGACCGAGCTGGTGGTGATTGACGAGCCGGCACGGCGCGAGATGCTGCTGCTGGCCCTGCGCCGGCTGATGGACGGGCTGTTCGGCGACCTGCTGTCCCGCGAGGACGTCGCCAACGTCCTGGTGCTGCCGCCCCTGCGCGGGCAGGGGGCCTGCCGGGTGCTGGTCAAGAACGGCCCCTCGCCGGAGTTCGTCCGCGAGGCCGATCCCGATCAGGTGCGCCGCTTCCTCGCCTACGTCGCCGGCTTCCAGCGCAAGGAGCTGCGCCGCGACCGCCCGACCCTCGACGTCACCCTGCCGGAGACCGGCGAGCGCATCCACGCCGACATCGAGCCGGTCACCACCGGCCCGGCCTGCTCGATCCGCAAGCCCTACCGCGGCCGCATCACCCTCGACGACTGGGTGCTGTCCGGCGCCGCGACAACACTCCAGGCGCGGCTGATCCGCCGGCTGATCGCCGGGCGCCGCACCGTGGTGATCGCCGGCGACGTCGACACCGGCAAGACCACGCTGCTGCGCGCCTGCCTGGAGGAACCGGCCTTCCGGGACGGCCTGCCGGCGGTGTTGCAGGACCCCTACGAGTTCGAGCCGCCGTGCCCGCACGCCTACGCCATGGTCGCCGACCCCTGGGCCGACCCGCCGGTCACCCTGGAGACGCTGGTCGCCAACGCGCTGCGCGTGCCGATGACGCATCTGGTGCTGGGCGAGGTACGCCGGGCCGAGGCTAGGGCGATGGTGGTCGGCTGGACCACCGGGCATCCGGGGCTGTGCACCGTGCACGCCGGCTCGGCCTGGGACGCGCTCGACCGCATCGCCCAGATGGTCGGCCTCGGCGGCGTCGCCATGGACGCCTTGCAGATGCGCTGGATCGCCAAGGCGGTGCACGCGGTGGTGCACCTCGCCCGGGACGGTGCGGGCAAGCGCTTCGTCAACGAGATCGTCCGGGTCGAGCGCTTCGACCCGGACCACGGGTTCGTCCTCCGCCCGCTGGGGGCGGGGGCGCTTGACGGTGGAGGTGAGCATGCGGAGCAACGGTAACGCGCGCCGGGGATTGGCCCTGGCGCTGGTGCTGGCGTGGACGGCGCTGCCGGCGCACGCCCAGGTGATTGCCAATCTGGGCGCGGAACTGCTGTCCTGGCAGGCGGTGTTCGACACCAACTTCGTGCCGATCGCCGTCACCGCCGGGCTGCTGCTGGCGCTGGTCGCGGCGATGTTCTCCCGCATCGCCGGGGTGGTGGTGTTCGTCTTCACCGTGGCCGGGGCTGCCGCCTACGGCGCGCGCGACGCCATCATCGCGCTGGCGGGGGGCTGAGTCGTGGAGACCCCGCTGCCGCCGCCGTCCGTTCCCGACGGCTGGGAGAAGCCGGTGCGCCGCACCTCGGTGCGGCCGACCAAGATGCCGCTCGGCGTGCCCATGGAGCTGCTGGCCATCGCCGTCTGGCTGGCCGCGGAGCTGTGGCTGGCGCTGGGCGCCATCCCCCAGGCGGTGGCGGGGTTCCTGCTCGTCTTCCTGACGGCGCGGTACCTGACGCGCCGCGATCCCTGGTGGCTGGAGATCGTCCGCCAGAACGCCTCGGCCTGGCTGCTGCGGGCGCTGCGCACCCGCGGCCGCTCGCTGTCCCTGTCCTCCTACCGCGCCCCGAGGTGAGGCATGCTCGACCTGACCGCCTTCGATGACGGCTTCGATTCCCTGTCGCGGCACCTGCCGTGGGACTGCTTCGTCTGGCCCGGCGTGGTGCTGTTGGAGGAGGACGGCGCGCTGATGGCCGTGGTCGAGTACGGCGGGCGCGACCAGGACGGCCAGGACCCGGCCGAGCGGATGCAGACGGCGCTGGCCGCCGGCAACGTCCTCTTCCCCTTCACCGGCGGCTGGACCTTCCATTTCGAGATGCAGCGCCGGACCGTTGCCGGCTATCCCCGCAGCACGGGCACACACCCGGTCTCCGAACTGATCGACCGGGAGCGGCGTGACCGCCTCGACGACGCCGGCCGGCAGCTCCGCACCCGCACCATCGTGGCGATCACCTACACGCCGTCCCGGCCCACCACCCGCACCGTGGCGTCCTGGTTCACCCGCAACCCGCCGGAGCGCGCCAAGCCGGACGTCATGCGCGACCACGTCGAGCCGTTTCGCCAGCTCGTGCTCCAGTTCGCCTCCCTGCTCGGCCGCGCCGTCGGCTGGGCGCGCATGCTGGACGACGACGGCGTGCAGACCCTGCTGCACAACTGCGTCTCGCCGCTGTACCAGGGCCACGTCATCGCCCCCGACATTCCCGGCTTCCCGATCAAGGCCAACCTCGTGGATGTCGGCTTCAAGCCCGGCTCGTTCCCGGCCTGGAGCAACGGCGGGACCGAATGGCCGGTCCGGATGATCAGCATCGGCGGCTATCCCAAGGTCAGCCACCCCGGCCTGCTCAACGTGCTGGACAAGCTGCCGTTCGAGTTCCGCTGGTCGGTGCGCTTCGAGGCGATGGACCACGTCCAGGCGCGCGGCGTCTTCGCCGCTCTGTGGCGCAAGCACGACGACACCTCCTACGACTGGCGCTCGGTGCTGCTGCGCGCGGTCGGCGGCTACGCCGCCCTGCGCCACGACCCGGTCGGCGTCATGGAGGCGCTGGAGGCCGAGGCCGCCCGGCTGGAGGCCGAGCAGGCCGGCACCAGCTCCGGCTGGATGACGCCGACTGCCGTGCTGTGGGGCCGTTCGGTGGAAGAGGTGGAGGAGCGCCGCGACGAGCTGGTCAAGGCGCTGCGCACGCTGGGCTTTACCGTCATCGAGGAGACCTGGGGGGCCGAGCGGGCGTGGTACGGCACGCTGCCCGGCCACGTGCGCCCGAACCCGCGCAAGGTGCCGCTGACCCAGGTCCAGCTCGCCGACTTCCTCATCCTGTCGTCGGCCTGGGGCGGGCCGGAGCGCAACCCGCACCTCAAATGCGATCCGCTGATGCAGTTGGAGGCCGAGGGTGGCACGCCGCTCATGCTCGATATCCACCAGGGCCAGGACGGGGCGGCGCTGGTGATCGGCCCGCCGCGCACCGGCAAGTCCACCGTGCTGGCCTTCATGGGCCACCAGTTCCTCGCTCGGGTGCCGAATGGGCGCGTGGTGTGGATCGACGTCGATGCCACCGAGAGCACGTCGCTGGTGGCGACCTGGACGGCCGGCGGCGAGTTCCTGTCCATGGGTTCCGGCGACGGCGCGCTCGGCGACCTTGCCTTGCAGCCGCTGGCCGACGTCGCCACCCCGAACGGCTTCGCCTGGGGCCACGGCTTCGTCATGGACCTGCTGCGCCTTCAGGGCGTGCTGGCGCCAGGCAACCTGTCGGCCGCCGAGGCCGGCGACGCGGTGGACGCGGCTCTGCACCTGCTGGCGGTCTCGCCGCCGTCCGAACGCACGCTGTCGCACCTCGCCCATCTGGTGCAGGACAACATCATCCGCATCGCGCTGGAGCCCTACTGCCGCGGCGGTCCCTATGGCGATCTCGTCGATGCGGCGGAGGACCGCTTCCTCGGCTCCGCCTGGACCACGGTGGACATCGGCGCGCTGATCGACCGCGGCCCCGGCGCCGCCCCGGTGATCAAGGCGCTGTTCCGCCGCTTCTACCGGCTGTTCGAGGACGGCCGGCCGACCCTGTTCCTGGTGGACGAGGCGTTCAAGGCGCTGAAGCACCAGCCGGCCGATCTGGACGAGCTGCGCCGGCGCGGGCCGAAGAAGAACGTCGCCCTGGTGCTGGCCACCCACCAGCTCGACGACATCGAGGGCTCGGCCATCGCGGCGATGCTGAAGACCATCCAGGTCCTGGTGCTGCTCGCCGACCCCAACGCCGCCAAGCGCGCCCTCCTGCGCGACTGGGGGCTGAACGCCACCCAGGCCGGCCAAGTCGCCCGCGCCATGCCGCGCCGCGACCTCTTCTTCAAGACTCCCGAGGGCAGCCGGCTCGGCCAGCTCTCCCTCGATCCCGCTGCCCTGGCGGTCTGCGGCTGCGGCGGGGCCGCCCACAAGCGCCGGGCCTTCGAGCTGAGGGCTGACGTCGGGCCGCAGCGCTTCGCCGTGGAATGGCTGCGCCGCAACGGCCTGAAGGACGCCGCCGACACCCTGGAGACGACCCATGAAGGAGGACCATCATGAACACGCGCTGGATGCGCACCTCCACGGCCATGGCCGTGGTTCTCGCCGTCACCGTCAGTTCGCCGCCCCCGGCCCACGCCTTCCTGGGCGGACTGCTCAACAGCTTCTTCGGCGGTGGTGGCGGAGGCGGCTGCTTTTCCGAGGGCGGCGACGGGCTGTTCGGCACCGCGCTGTCCGTCGCCGCCGGTTACGTCACCGGTGGCGCCGCTGGGGCCGCCATGGGGGCCGGCTCCAGCCTGACGGGGAGCGGCGGTTCCCAGGCGCCCGGCTGCCCGATCATGGAGAGCGAGCCCCTGATCGTCGAGGGCATGGTGCAGCGCCAGGAGGTCGAGATCATCGCCCAGACCGCCCACATGCTGACCCAGATCGACAACATGATCCGCATGCGCCGGCTGTCGGATCTCGACACCCGCGTCGAGGTTGCCGTCCGGCTCGGGGACGCCCGCCGCACCGCCGGCCTGGTCGACCGGGTGCTGTGGAGCCTCGACGGCGTCGGCCAGCAGTTCGCCGACCTCTACCCCGACGCCCTGCCGGAGGGGATGACCGCCGCGACGCTCGCCGGGCACCAGGCCGAACAGGCCCGGCTCGCCCGCGACGCCAGCCGCGCCAGCAAGCTGGTCTCGGCCGACGTCATGACCGGGATCGAGGGTTACCCGGCCCGCGCCCAGGCGCTGATGGCGGCGCTGAAGGACTGCGACGGCCAGACCTGCGCCATCGACGCCGGCACCCAGGCGACGCTGCTCAACGCCGAGGTCGCCGGCCAGCTGCTGATGATGCAGGCGGCCCACCACCGGGCTGCCGAAGCCCAGCTCGACTACGAGCAGGCCGCCGTCGAGCGCGCCCGCCAGCACACCCGCATCAACTGGCAGGGCTTGGACACCTACGGCGCACCGGGGAGCTGAATCATGACCGCACGCTCGATTCTGATCGCGCTGGGCGTGATGCTGCTGGTCAGCATCGCCGGCGCCGTGGCCCTGACGCTCTACGCCCGCTCCGACGACGGGGCGTCCGCGCTGGAGCGGCTGGAGCGCAGCAACCCGGCCTGGGAGGGCATCGGCCGCTACCAGACGCCGGTGCCGGCCCATCCCGTGCGGGAGTGACCGGCGATGGACGTCAGCGGCCTGTCGACTGCCCTGCACCAGCTCACCGCCGCCGTCATCACCGGGCTCGGCCTGCTCGGGCCGGACGTGCAGACCGCCCTGCGCCTGCTGATGATGCTGTCCTACACGCTGGCGCTGCTGCTCTGGCTGTTCGAGGGCAAGGCGGCGGTGCACGGCCCCTTCCTGCGCATGCTGCTGAAGTTCGCCGCCATCGGCGCGTTGGTCGAGTGGTTTCCCGCCGGCTCCGCCGCGCTGATGCAGGCCGCCGCCCAGCAGGGACTCAACCTCGGCCCTGGCGGCGGCTTCGCCCTCGACGACCCCGGCTACATCGCCCACCTCGGCATCCAGGCGGTGATCCCGCTGATGCAGCGCGTCAAGGAGATGCTGGGGCCGGTCGATTTCTTCCTGAACTTCGTCGAGATCGTCATCTTCCTGCTGGCCGCCCTGGTGGTGATCGTCAGCTTCTGCATCCTGGCCATCCAGGTGTTCCTCGCCTTCCTGGAATACCGGCTGCTGTCGCTGGCCGCCTACCTCGCCATCCCCTTCGCCGTGCTGGGACCGACCAGCTTCGTGGCCGAGCGCGCCATCGGCTACATCGCCGCCACCGCGCTCAAGCTGCTGGTGCTCGGCTGCGTCATCGCCATGTGCAGCGCCACGCTGCTGGCGCTGACCTTCCAGGGCACGCCGACGCTGGCCCAGGCCTTCGGGGTGGCGGTGCTCGCCGCCGCCATCTTCGTGCTGGCGATCAAGGCGCCGCGCGCCGCCGCCGGCCTGGTCAACGGCGGCCCGGTGATGGACGGCATGACGGCGCTGGCTGCCCTGTGGACGGCCGGCTGGCTCGGCATGCGCACCATGGCCGGCGCGGCAGCCGCCACCACCGGGGCACCCGGCAGCCTCGCCATGGGCGCCTCGGCGGTGTGGGGCGGCCTGCGCCATGCCATGGGCGGCGCGACATCGTCCATCGGCAGCACCGGCGGCGGTGCTGGTGGCGGAACCGGCGGTGGGTCCGCTGGCGCCTCGGCCGGGCGCCGCTACCCGGCCGGCCGCTTCGGCGGGTCCCGGGCCTCGGTTCCGCGCGGCAGCGGCTGGGACCAGCCGATGACCGACGCCCAGCGCGGCGAACTCGACCGCCTCGCCGCCGGCCGCACCGTCGATCCCAATCTCACCCGTGGGCAGGCCAGCCGGCTCATCGAACGCTGGGGCGGCGAAGAGTCGTGGTTGCGCCGCACCGCCTCCAACGCCACCGAACGGCCGCAGGACCCGCCGGGCAAGACGCCCGGAACGGATCGCCGCGCCGACGACAAGGAGATCGACCCGTCATGAAGGAGCGCGTCGTCAACGTCTACGACCCGCCGCCGGCGGCCGTGCCCGACAGTGCGAAGTACCTCGCCGCCATGACCTACCGCGCCAGCCGCGAGGCCAAGGCGCTGCGGCTGAAGCGCTGGACCTTCGCCCTGGCCGTGCTCGGCCTGTCCTGGGGCTCGCTGATGACCTGGGACAACCTGCGCATCGCCGGCAAGCTGGTGGAGATCGCCCGGTACAAGCCGGTCTACCGCGTCGAGCAGGCGATGGACGGCCACCAGCGCCTCGTGCTGCTCGACAACACCATCACCGTGACCAAGGGCGTCCGGATCAACGCCGTCCAGTGGTTCGTCCGCTGGCAGCGGCAGATCGGCACCGACCCGGTGATGCTGGCCAGGGACCGCGCCGCCGCCCGCGCCCGGCTGACCGGCGGCGCCGAGCGCAAGTGGGACGCCCTGCTGGCGGCCGACCTCGCCCCGGCCGAGGGCTGGACCCGCGACGTCGCCGACATCCGTGTCCAGGAGCGCGAGGCCGACCCGAACACCGGCACCTCGGCTTTCTATGTCGTGTGGACCGAGACGGTGTACCGGGACTTCAAGCCGCGCTCCAAGACGATGATGAGCGCCGCCGTGGTCACCGTGGACGGCCCCTCGCGTGAGGGCGCGCTCGACGGCGTCTCGATCTCCGGCTTCTCCGAGCCCAGCGGCACGCCGCTGAAAGCCGAGACCAAGGAGCCGGCCAAAGCCCACCCCAATCCCCCGTCCGAAACGATGGAGCCCCAGCCATGAGACTCCCGGTTTCCCTGCTGGCGCTGCCGCTGCTCGCCGCCTGCGCCACCGAGCCGCCCTCGGCGCCGGTCGCCGGCCCTGCTGCCCCGCAACGCCCCTACACCCTGGCCGACCTGCACATCCCGCCGACGGCGATGGAGCAGGAGCCGAAGGAGAAGGCTGGACCGCGGCCGTCACGGGCGCAGACCCGCAGCTGGGTCGGGCAGGCCAACGAGGCCGCCCTCGACCTGCCGAGCCTGACCTGCTTCAAGGGCAAGAGCTGCGAATACTGGTACCAGCCCGACCTGCAATACCTCGTCTACATGGCCGAGGGGAACCAGACGCTGGTCTGCCTGAAACCGGGCGAGGTGGTGCGCGACATCGTGGCGCCGGGCGCCCAGGTGTGGATTCCCCACAGCCCCTACAGCTTCGGCAAGGGCGCCCGGCGCACCGAGTGCATCGCCTTCATGCCGCGCCGCGCCGGTCTCAACCAACAGATCTCCCTCTTCACCAGCGAGCGCAAGTACGACTTGAATGTGGAGACCCACAAGCGGGTCCACCACGTCGAGGTGCGCTGGCGCTACCCCGAGGACTACCTCGCCACCCTGAACGGTCAGGCCGGGGCTGTTTCGGGCGCCGCCGGTGACCGGCGCGACCGCACCACCGAGCTGGCGTACCGCGATCGCCGCTGCACCTATGCGCTCGACGGCGACACCCCCGAATGGCGGCCGGTGCCAACCCCCGATGGCCAGCCGCCGGTGTGCGACGACGGCGAGGTGACGGTGATCAACTTCACCCCCGGCGCGCTCGGCGCCTACGGCGCGCCGATCCTCTGGCGCATCGGCGCCGACGGCACCCGCATCCCCGTCCAGTACGGCCGGATGAACGCCACCTACCGCGTCGCCGGCATCCACGACCACCTGCTGCTGGCGATCGGCGCGCAGGAAGTCCACATCCGGAGGACCCGCCCGTGACCGCGACCAACGACACGCAGCCGCCGCTGCCGCCCGATCCGCTGGCCCGCCACCGGGTGATCACCTCCGGTCCGCACGTCGTCCGCATCCTGCTGGTGGCGGCCGTCGTGATCGGGCTGGGGCTGGTCGCCTACATGCTGGGCCGCAGCCAGGGGACGGGCGGCCTGCCGAAGCTGTCCGTCGCCCTCGGCCCGACCCTGCCCGAGTCGCGGCTGCCCAGCTACGAAGACATGGCGCCCCGGCCGGCTCCGGCCCCGCCGCCGGCTCCCCGCATCGAGAAGAGAGAACCGCCTCCGCCGGCCCGCCCACAGGCCAAGGCGCCCCCGAAGGAGGACGAGCTGCGCAAGAAGGCGATGGAGGCCGGTGTCGGCGGCTGGAGCCGCAAGGAGGAAGGCACGGTCGTCGCCTCCGCCCAGGCCGGGACGTCGGACTTCGCCGCCGCCGGTTCCGACTGCTTCGTGCCGCCGGGAACGCCGATCCCCCTGCTGACGGTGAACCGGGTGGTAACGGAACGCGGCGGCATCGTCACCGCGCGGGTGACGCAGGACGTCTGGGATGCCGGCTTCTCCTGCTTGGCGGTGCCCGCCGGCTCCTTGGTGACGTTGGACGTGGGCAGCGGCATCACCAAGGGGCAGAAGCGCATCGAGGTGGCCAACCCGGTGATCACCCGGCCCTGGCCGCGCAACGACACGGTCCGCGTTGCCGCGGTCGGAGCGGACATCACCGGTGCGGCGGGACTGGCCGGGGCGGTGGAGGTGCCGTGGCTCCAGACCGGACTGCTGATTGCCGCCAGCACGGCGGTAGATGTGGCGTCGGCGGCGCTGACCGGCGGCGGCAGCCTGATCGGCGGCATCCTCGGACACAGCATCGACCGCCCGCTCGACAAGGCGGCCAAGGATCTGCTCGACCGGGCGCCCGTCATCACGCTGGACGCCGGGGAACCCGTGCTGTTGCTGTTGCGGGGCGGCCTGAAGGCCGACGACTTCGGCCGGGATCGCTGAATGGCTGTTCGGTGCGGAACACCGTCCTCGCGCACTCAGCACCGGATGCCGGCCTCTCATATTATGACTGCGAATGCTGCTCTTCCTCCGGTGGCCGCACCTTGCGGAACAGGCCCAGCAGCATCAGGTCGTAGATGATCTTCAGCCCGCCGCCGAGCACCAGCGGCCAGCCGAAGCCGGACAGTGCCAGCAGATTCCCCGCCAGAAGTGGCGCAAGTGCCGAAGCGAGGCTGCGGGGCACCGCCGTCACGCTCGCGGCGGCGGCCCGCTCGCCGGGCGTCACCACCGCCATGACGTAGGAGGTGCGCGTCGGAACGTCCATCTGCGAGAGCAGGCTGCGCACCAGCAACAGCGCAACCGCGGTGCCCAAGTCCGGTGCGAAGGGCACCAGCACCAGACAGACGTTCGCCGGCAGGTGTGTGAACACCATCGTGTTGATCAGGCCGATGCGTGCCGCGATCCGCACCGCCACCAGATAGGAGGCGGCGGACAGCACGCCGGTCCAGAAGAAGATTGCCCCGGCCGCCGCCAGCGACAACCCGAAACGGTCGAACAGCCACAGCGCCAGCAAGGACTGGACGATGAGGCCGCCGGCGAAGGCATCGAGGGAGAACAGAGCCGCCAGACGCAGCACGATACCACGGGAGCGGCCGAGCGGCTCGGCCGGAGCGCTTGCGTCATCCGGCCGAGTCTCCGGCAGGCGCCGGTAGAGAAGCAGCGAGCCCAGGCCGAGCAGCGCGTACAGCACGAACGCTCCCTCGACCGCGGTACCGGGGGCGATGCCGGTTGCCGCGGCGAGCCATTCGGGGCCGCCAGCACACAACGCTCCGACGGCGGCCGAGAGCGAGCCGATCAGGCTGTAGTGGGCGAACAGGCCCGTGCGCTGACGGTCCGGGACCGCGTGGGCGAGGCGCGCGTGTTCGAGCGGCAGGAAGACGCTGACGTCGCCCGAGGACGGGTTGATCGTCCCGACGAACGCGATCAGCAGCAGCGGCCAGAAGCCCTCCACCAATGGGAAGGAGAGCCCGGTCAGGACCATCAGCAGAGCGGCGCCGACCAGGGAGCCGCGGCCTGGCAGTCGATGCGCGAGAACGCCCACCATCAAGGTCAGCGCCGCCGAACCGAAGAGGGTCGCCGTTGCCAGCGCGCCGATCTCGATCGGGCCGAAGCCGAGGCCGGCCAGATGGACCGGCAGCAGCAGGCTGACCAGCCCGTCGCCGAAGGCCCGCAGCGCCCGCGAGCCCAGCAGCAGCGACGCCTCCGGAGCGGCGCCGGCCGGCACCAGCCCGAACCACCCGAGCGTAGCGCCGCGGGCCATCGGCCTAGCCCACGCCGCCGACGGCGTGCAGCAGGAGGCCGGCGGCCGAGCAGGCAGCGAGGACGGGGATCATCCCGACCTTGAAGCGGAACACCGCCAGGAGCGCCGCCACGGTCAACGCCAGCGAGGCGGGGTCGATCGAGGCGAAAACCGGCACGTCGAGCACCATCGGACCGGTGCGGAACTCGACCACCGTGCGGAACAACACGTGCAGGGCGAACCAGAGCGCCAGGTTCAGGACGACGCCGACGACCGCGGCGGTGATGGTGGACAAAGCGCCGCCGAGCGCCCGGTTGCCGCGCAACGCCTCGACGAAGGGCGCCCCGAGGAAGATCCACAGGAAGCAGGGCACGAACGTCACCCAGGTGGCCAGCAACCCGCCCAGGGCGCCCGCCAGCAATGGCGGCAGCGTCCCGGAATCACGGAAAGCGCCCATGAAGCCGACGAATTGCACGACCATGATCAGCGGCCCCGGCGTCGTCTCCGCCATGCCCAGGCCGTCGAGCATCTCGCCCGGCTTCAGCCAGCCATAGGTCTCCACCGCCTGCTGTGCCACGTAGGCCAGCACGGCGTAGGCACCGCCGAAGGTGACCACCGCCATTTTCGAGAAGAACACCGCGATCTCGGTGAACGCGTTTCCCGGACCGAGCGTCAGCAGCAGTACCGCGACCGGCCCGAGCCACAGGCCCAGGCCAATGATGCCGACCTTCAGCAGCCAACCGGCCATCGGGCGCGCATGGGCCGGCGTCCCCTCGCCAAGGAGGCTGTCGGCGTCCGTCAGAACCGTGCCGCCGGATGCCCCGTGTCCGCCGCCGACCAGGAACTCGGAGCGCCCGAGCCACCCGCCGGCGTAGCCGGTCAGGCCGGCCGCCAGGATGATGAGCGGGAACGGGACGCCGAAGGCGAAGATCGCCACGAAGGCGGCGGCGGCGATGCCGAGCATCACCCGGTTCTTCAGCGCCCGCCGGCCGATGCGGACCACGGCTTCGAGCACGATGGCGAGCACCGCCGCCTTCAGGCCGAAGAGCAGCCCTTGGACCACGCCGACGTTGCCGAAGGCGGTGTAGATCAGGCTCAGCACCATGATCGCGACGGCGCCGGGCAGCACGAACAGGATGCCGGCGATCAGGCCGCCCACGGTCCGGTGCATCAGCCAGCCGATGTAGACGGCCAGTTGCTGACCTTCGGGACCCGGCAGCAGCATGCAGTAGTTCAGCGCGTGCAGGAACCGCGTCTCACCGATCCAGCGCTTCTCCTCGACCAGGATGCGGTGCATCATCGCGATCTGTCCGGCCGGCCCGCCGAAGCTGAGCGCGGCGACGCGTGCCCACACCCGCGTCGCTTCGCCGAGGCCGACCCCATGGGAATTCCGGTTCGCCGCGGATACGGTTGTATCCACGGCTGCATTCGCCTCGGTCATCGGAGGAACTCCTCAGTCGCGCTTCTTGCGGAAGTAGCCGTAGAGGTCTTCGAATACCGTCGCTCCGCGCTCCAGGCGGCGCTCGTCGTCGTCAGTCGCGGTGGTGATGCCGGCCAGCAGCGTGCGGATGCCGGCGGCTTCCTCGCGCTGGAACTTGCCGTCCTTCAGATCGATGTCGTGGACGATCTCGGCGATCGCCTGGAGGGCGGGGTCCGGTCTGACCAGCTTGGCCAGCAGCACCTCGAAGGTGCAGCCGTCGCCTTCGTGGGTGAACTCGGCCTCGAACATGTCGAAGCGCAGTTCGCCAAGCTCCGGGACGTATCCCTTGTCGGGGACGAACTTGAAACGCGGTTCCGGGTCGATGAAGCGGCGGACCAGCCAGGCCGAGGCGATGCGGTCAACCTGCACCCCCCGACGCGTCACCCAGGTCCGTCCCTTCAGCTCTCCGATGGTATCGGTGTCCATGGATTCCTCCTTCCGCTCCGGACCGCGCTCGGCCTGAGCGAGGCGCGCCTCGATCCCGGTGAGAAGCCCGTCCACCGCTTCACGGCCTCCGGCGCCGAAGAAGTCGATGGCGACGATTTCCGCCAGCCGCCGCCGCAGCTTGGTCAACTGCGTCCGGAACTCGCTTTTGCGCGCGGTCCAGGTTTCCGGCTCGCCCGCCAGCATCTCCGCCATCGCCCGGGCGTCGACGGCGAGCGCCTCGTAGTCGGCATCCCGCGCCTTGTCGAAGAGCGCCCGGACTTCCTGGTCGGTGAGCCCATCGATGAAGCGTGCCTCGAACACCGCCGCCTCGCCGCCGCCCTCGGTGATTTCGCGCAGCAACCACTGGAAATCCTCCTGGGGCTGATCTCCGGCGGGAAGCGCGTACAGCGAGTTCTTGATCGCCACCGCCCCCAATCCCTGAAGGCGGCGCCAGATTTTGACGCGGAGATACGCGGGCTTCGGTGGCAACTGGTGGGCCAGCAGCAGCCAGGCGTATCGGGTGTCCGGGATGGTGCGCGCATCGTTCATGAAAGACATGTATCTCATAAAAATAGTCGATGCAACACTTGTATCAAAATCTTTGGCGAGGTACCGTTCGCTGCGGCACCGGACGGTCCGGTGGTCGAGCAGGAGGTTTCCATGCCCTATGAGATCGCGCCGCTCCCGTTCAAGCCGCCGTCGCTGGCCGGGTTCTCCGAACGCTTGCTTGTCAGCCATCACGAGAACAATTACGGCGGCGCCGTACGCCGCTTGAACGCCATCGAGGCCGATCTGGCCCGGCTCGATTGGTCCGCGGCCTCAACCTTCGTCATCAACGGCTTGAAGCGCGAGGAATTGATCGCCGCCAATTCGATGACCCTGCACGAGGTGTACTTCGACAGCCTCGGCGGTTCCGGCGATGCCGGGGGCGGGCTTGCCGCAGCGCTGGAGCGTGACTTCGGGTCGGTGCAGCGCTGGCGCCAGGAGTTCATCGCCATGGGCAAGGCGCTCGGCGGCGGCTCCGGCTGGGTACTGCTCACCCTGTCGGAGCGCGACGGCAGGCTTCGCAATGTCTGGGCGGCCGATCATGCCCATACGCTGGCCGATGGCCGGGTGGTGCTGGCGCTCGACATGTACGAGCACGCCTATCACCTCGACTTCGGCGCCAAGGCCGGCGCCTACGTCGATGCCTTCATGGGGAACGTCCACTGGGAGCGCGTTGCAGACCGCCACCGGCGGGCCGCCGAAGGGCTTCGTTCGGCGTAGCGACGGGAGCAATGGGCACCTGTCATCAAGCCACCACCGGGCCACTGCCGGTGCGGATTACCGGAACAGGCCGACGGTTTCGAAGACGTCCCCTCCAAGGCCGAGCTTGAATTCGGTGACCCCGGCGGCGTCTTCCGGATTGATGCCTCCGAGATCAAGCGACGTTATGCCACGCTTCTTCAGTTCGGTGATGGCCCGCCACAGCACCAGGCGCATGGCGTTGGTCTTGCGGCCGGCATCGTTCGACCAGCCGACCTGATAGGTCGCGGCCTGCCCGTGCACGATCAGCAGCGCGGCCGCGACGGGGGTCTTGCCGGACAGGGCGGTGATCATGAGGATGCCGCCCGACTGATGCAAGGCGTTGCGCAGCCGGACGAGCAGCTTGCCGGACGCGCTCCGGTAATGCTTGTTCTTCGCCTGACGCTGGTCCTGCCGGACCAGCCACGGCAGGTTGCGGGCCTCCGGATCGACGTCGAGCACCAGATTGGCTTTCTCGGCGGCCCGAAGCCCCTTGCGCCACCCCCCTCCGAACCGGGTGCGGATCGCCTCCGGCGCCGGCTTCAGGTCGAGCCAGACGGTCCGGTAGCCCGGCGCCGTCTTCCTGAACCCGGTTCGGCGCATCAGCTCGTCCATGGCGGGACCGGCCGGCAGTTCGGGGAGGATGCTGAGGCGGCGGAACAGGGTGTCGGGGTAGGTTTTGCGCAGAATCCGGAAAACCGCCTCCATCGCGTCGTCCTGCGGCGGTTCTCCGAACCAGAGCGGCCCCCGGTGGATGTGCGCCTGACGGAACAGCTTCATGCTGGTGCGCTCCAGGACCTGGACGAGGCCGATCGGCTCCTCGCCGTGCAGGATCAGCCCCAGCCGCGGCACATGGCCCTTGGTCTGTCCCATCGCGTAGGCGTATGCGAAGCTCTGCGGCAAGGTCGAGTGCGGGATCGAAAGGAAGTGATGCCCCCATTCGCCCATGGTTCCTTCGTTCCACACGATCCGAATCGTGGCCGGGTCCGTCATGATCGGTGTTCGCGGCCCGTCATCGGCTGGGCCAGAGCGGATGGTCGGCATCGATGACGATGCTGTGGGTGTGGCGGAAGCCATCGCCCCGGCGTTCCGCATCGGCGAGGTGCGGGTGATCGAGGGGCAGATGGTCATGGGTATGCTCCAGTTCGGCCGGCTCGTGTCCCGGCCAGAGCCGGCTCGCCAGCAGCACGGCGCCGGTCGCAGCCGCGGCCAGGGCGGCGAACGCCGCTGGGATGCCCGCCGTGGCGCCGAGCCAGCCGGCCAGCGGGTACGTGAGCAGCCAGCAGGCATGGGACAGCGCGAACTGCGCCGCGAAGACGGCGGGCCGGTCCTCCGGATGCGCCGAACGCTTCAGCAGGCGGCCCGTCGGGGTCTGGGCCAGCGAGTAGCCGAGGCCGAGCACGAACCAGAGCGGCAGCAACGCCCCGTACGCCGGCACCCACAAGCCGGCCAGGAGACCGGCGGCGAGGAGGCCCGTGCCGGCGAGCATGGCCATGCGGTCCGACACGGTGTCCAGCACGCGGGGCAGCAAAAGGGCGGCGAGCATCGAGCCAGCCCCGAACGCGGCGAGCGCCACCGCCGTCGCCTGCTGGTCGAGGCCGTAGCCGGCCTGGACGATCACCACGGTGTTCACGATCACCATCGAGCTTGCCGCCGCGATGGCGAGACTCAGCGCCAGCAGCCCGCGCAGGCGCGGCGTGGCGAGGTAGATGCGGATGCCCCGCGTCATCCGGTCGTAGATGCCGCGGCGGGCGTCGGACGGACGGGGGCTCGGCAGCACGACCGAGACGACCAGGGCCGCGGACGCCAGGAAGCCGACCACCGTCCCTGCAAACAGCGTGTGGAAGCTGACCATGGTCAGCAGCAGCGCCGCCAGCATCGGGCTGACGACGCTTTCCAGATCATAGGCGAGGCGCGACAGCGACAAGGCACGGGTGTAATCGGCCTCGTCGGGGAGCACATCGGGGATCGTGGCCTGGAAGGTCGGGGTGAAGGCCGCCGATGCCGACTGAAGAATGAAGATCAGGCCATAGACCTGCCAGACCTCGGTGACGAAGGGGAGAGCCACCGCGACGCCCGCCCGGACCAGATCGAGCGCCACCAGCATGGTCCGGCGCGGCCAGCGGTCGGCGAAGGCTCCGGCGATGGGAGCGACGCCGACATAGGCCACCATCTTGATGGCGAGCGCCGTCCCGAGCACAGCCCCGGCCTCGGCTCCCGCCAGATCGTAAGCCAGCAGGCCGAGGGCGACCGTCGCCAGTCCGGTCCCGACCAGCGCGATGACCTGGGCCAGGAAAAGATGACGGTAGGTTCTGCACGCCAATATCCCGATCATGTTTCAAACCCGGTGTATGGATGATCCGCCGTTGCCGGTGGCGGCGGAAAATTGGCGGGCGCGCTTCCGCGCCTTTGCTCCGGCCCGGACCTTGAACGACGCTTTATTTCGCGTGCCCGGTGTGGGTCGGGCCTGAGGCGCCGGCCTTGTCCACGGCGACCTCGACCATGATCCGGCCGGCCCGTTCGAAGATCAGCGTGAGCGGCAGGCGATCGCCGGCCCGCAGGGGATGCCTGGTCCCCGTCAGCATGATGTGCAGGTTGGCGCCGGGGTTGAGTTCGACCGATTGTCCGGCCGGCACCTCGACCGACGAGACCGGACGCATCTGCATGACGCCGCTGTCGGTCGCACGGGTATGGTGGATCTCGGCGCTGTCTGCGATTGCGGTTTCGGCGCCGATCAGGTGGTCCGGAGCCGAACCGTCATTGCGCACCGTCATGTAGACGGCGGCCGTGCGGGCGGCACCGGCGGTCGCCCGCGACCAAGGACGCTCGATCGTCAGTGGACCGCTTGTGCCGTCCTGTGCGGCCGCCGATGCCGCAAGCAGGGTGGTGGCGACCAGAGCCCGGCCCAGCGCGTTACGACAGTCCGCCATGGAAGCCTCCGAGTCCGGCCAGCGTGTAGCCCAGCCCCCGCAGGCCATGAACGCCGACGTACAGGCCGACCAGAATGATCAGGGCGCTCGACACGTAAGGAGCGCGGCGGGCGATCAGGGTAAAGGTCCCCGACCAGCGGCGTTCGGCGTGACGAACGCCCAGCGCGGCGATGGCGCCGGAGGCCATCATCGTCACCGCCAGCCCGATGCTGAAGCACAGGACGAGCGTGGCGCCGAGCGCGAACTCCTTCAATTGCAGGCACAGGAGAAGAACCGTGATGGCGGCCGGACAGGGGATAAGCCCGCCGGTCAGGCCGAACACGATGATCTGCCCGGTCGTCACCGTCCGGCCGGCGAAACGGCGCTGGATGTCCGAGGCGTGCGCCCGTTCGTGCGCATCCTGGTAGCCGTCCTGCCCCAGTTCCAGACCACCGGCCGGACCGTGATCGTGGGAATGCCCGTGGTCGTGCTCGACGAAGCGGACCGGATATTCATGAACATGGCCACCATGCCCGACCCGGATGGTGGCGACGAACTCATGGGGTTCGGGAATGGCATCGACCGATTCCAGATAGGGGCCGCGGTCCAGCAGCGGGAAACGCTGCCGCGTCCCGTCCGGCCGGACCGTCTCGACGGACACCTCGCCCGGATCGGGAGTCGGAGCGGGGCGACCGCGCTGCTCGGAGCGGATGCGGAAGCGGGGAGGAACCTTGTCCTCGAACACCTCCAGCACCAGCACGTCGCCGTGGCCGGTATCGACGCGATGCTCGTCCGCCCCATGGGAAAGGCTGTGGCCGGCGTGCATCCGCTCCTGCTGCTGTTCGCGCCACGTCCGCGCCAGCATCCAGAGCGCCACGCCGACGATGAGGACGGCCGAGGCCAGTTGGAAATAAGGTTCGGTCGTCTCGGCGTTCCATCCCTCCCCGAGCCGCATTCCGGCCAGCGCCACGACCCAGACCACCAGCGTGTGCGAAACGGTGGCGGCGAGGCCGAGAAGAACCGCCTGGGCAAGGGTGCCGCGGATGGCGACGATGAAGGCGGCCATCATGGTTTTCGAATGGCCGGGCTCCAGCCCGTGCAGCGCACCGAGAAGAATGGCGCTCGGGATGAAGAACCACGCTTGCGTGGCGCCCTGCTGAAGCAGGGCGGCGAAGTCGGGCATGTCGAGCCTCAAAGATATTTGGTGATCGCCTTGAATTCGCCGATCGCATCCCGTGTTTCAGCCGTCGCGGTCGTCGCCGCGGCATCCAGACAGTGATCCAGATGGTCGTGGATCAGGATCTTCTTGGCCTCACGCACCGCGTTCTCCACGGCACAGAGTTGCTGGGCGATATCAAGGCAGGGGCGGCCGGCCTCGATCATGTCGATGATGCCGCGCAGGTGACCATCGGCACGCTTGAGGCGCATGACGATGTCGGGGTGGGAATGGTGCTTGCTCATCGCGGCATATGGTATCCCCCTGGAGGGGATAGAGTCAATTAGCCTATCTCAGATGGGGAAGCGCTTTATCTGCCGCCAAATCCAGTGAGATGCTCACGGAGTTGACGCCGGAGACAACATAGGGTATCCCCCTGGATAGGATAGTGAGCGGCGATCTCGGGTCGCCCGCCTCACGGCCCCTTGTGTCCAGCACCATGATGCCGATGCCGATACGGTCCCTTTCCACTCTGCTGCGTTTCGCGACCATCCTTGCGCTGATGGCCGGGGTTCTGGCGTTTGGAACCCATGCTCTTCCGGGCAAAGGGGCAGCCATGATTCAGGTGTCGGCCATCGGAGCGTCCGGGGGGGACGACGGTGCGCACGGTCATTCGCACGAGGATTGGGACGGTGGTGGGCCTGTGAAGCACACGCACAGCCACAATCCGGGCGACCATTCCCACGACACCCTGAATTCGGGGACGGTGCCTGGGGCCGCAACCGGCCTGCGCGGCCTCTCCTGGCTTCTGGCACTCTCGGACCCGGCCTCCGGCCGCCGACTCGCCCCTCCGGACCGTCCGCCCCGCACCGACGCTGTCGTGTGACATCGGGCCGCCCTTTGCCGCGGGCGGCTTTCCACCGAACAGCCATTGGACCTGAATCATGACTCCATCGTTGCGGAGCGACCGGCCGCGCCCGCTCATCGCGTGCGCCGTCCTTCCGATGCTCGCATTCGCGCTTCTGCTGCTCACCGGTGCCGATGCCCTGGCTCATGGCGTCCCCGAAGGCGACAAAGGATACATCCAGGAAATCACCGGGATGCATCTGCTGCCGTTCCTCTATCTCGGGGCCAAGCACATGATGACCGGGTACGATCACCTTCTCTTCCTCTTCGGGGTAATTTTCTTTCTCTACAAGCTCGAACACATTGCCATCTACGTCAGCCTGTTTGCGCTCGGGCACTCGACCACCCTGCTGCTCGGCGTGCTGTTCGACACCAACGTCAGCTCCTACCTGATCGACGCCATCATCGGGCTGTCGGTCGTCTACAAGGCGCTCGACAACCTCGGCGCTTACCAGCGCTGGTTCGGCGTGCAGCCCAACACCAAGGTGGCGACCCTGGTCTTCGGTCTCTTCCACGGGTTCGGTCTGGCGACCAAGATCCGGGAGTTCGAGATCGCGCCGGATGGGCTGATCCCCAACCTGCTGGCCTTCAACGTCGGCGTGGAAGTCGGCCAGATGCTGGCCCTCGCCACCATCCTGATCGTCATGGGCTTCTGGCGCCGCACCGACGGCTTCCTGCGCCACGCCTACACCGCCAACGTCGTGATGATGACCGCCGGCTTCATGCTGATCGGCTACCAGCTGACCGGCTGGACCGTCGCCTGATCTTCAAGGAATTTCAAAGCTATGCACAACGTCAATATTCCCCCTGCCTCCGAGCTGCCGTCCACCCGGCAGCTCCTGCGCTCCACGGCGATCGCTGCGGCGACCGCCGCCGTCCTGCTCGTCACCACCGTCCTTCCGGCCGAGTACGGCATCGATCCCACCGGAGTCGGGGGCGTGCTCGGCCTGACGGCGATGGGCGAGATCAAGACCCAACTCCAGGAGGAGGCCGAAGCGAATCGCCTCCGTGACCAGAGCGCGGCTCCGAACGCTCTCCAGCAGCGTTCCAGCCTCGATACCGTGGGAGAGGTTCTGGCCAACCTCTTCATCTCGCCGGCGGTCGCGCAGATGCTCCCCGCCCAGGGCGCCGTCCTCGTGGCGCAGGCCGACCGCTCGGACACCACCACGCTCACGCTGAAGCCGGGCGAAGGGGCCGAGGTGAAAGCGGTCGTCGCCGAGGGGGCGACGGTGACCTACCGTTGGACGGTCGCCGGCGGGGTGGTGAACCACGACACCCACGGCGAACCGGGCAACGGACAGGGCCAGACCCACAGCTACAAGAAGGGCCGCGGCGTCTCCGGTGACGAGGGCAGCTTTCGGGCGGTCTTCGACGGAACACACGGCTGGTTCTGGCGCAACCGCGACAGCGCGCCGGTCACCATCACCCTGACCACCAGCGGCGCCTACACCGATCTCAAGCGCAAGCTGTAAGGGCGCACCCGGGTGTCCGTGCCGGCTTTCCGGTGCGGACACCCTCCGGGTCTTCCGCCTGCCGAAAGGGCGGCCCCTCTGGAGGATGGCCATGGACGATGCCGCCGCCTTGGCGGGACTGTTTGCCGCCGCTCTGCTCGCCGCCACGATCCTGCCGGCCCAGTCGGAGGCGGTCCTGGTGGGCATGCACCTTGCCGAGACGCATTCGAAGGTGACGCTGGTCAGCGTGGCGACCATCGGCAACGTGCTGGGCTCCCTGGTGAACTGGGTCCTGGGCCGCTATCTGGTCCACTTTCGCGACCGGCGCTGGTTTCCGGTGAAGGCCGAGCTGATCGACCGTGCCACCGCTTGGTACCGGAAATGGGGGGTCTGGTCGCTGCTCCTCGCCTGGGCTCCCTTCATCGGCGACCCGCTCACCCTGGTCGCCGGAATCCTGCGGGAGAATGTCTGGGTGTTCCTCGTGCTGGTCACCATCGGCAAGGCCGCCCGCTACATCGCCGTGGTGATGATCGCATGATGCACCCGTTCCTGGTCTTTCTCCTGATCGTCATCGGTGCGCTGTCGTACCCTGACGATGGTCACGCCCAGGGGGCCGGCGGCAAGCCGCCTCCGCCGCCGGTGCTGCGCATCCGCCCCGTGATGGTGCCGGTGATACAGGCGGGGAACGTCAAGCGCTACGTCACCGTCGAAGTCACGCTTGAGCTGGCCGACCCTCAGGCGCTGCCCGTTGCCCAGAGCAAGCTCCCGCGTCTTCAGGACATCATGCTCCGCCTGTTCTACGACGCCCTTCGCATCGGCTGGATCGAGGATGGCGACATCGTCAACATGGCGGCGCTGCGCCGACGGATCGACGAGGAAAGCGAGCGCCTGCTCGGTCATGATGCGGTCACCCAGGTTGCCGTCCTGCCCCTCGCCCGGCAAAGTGCGTGGCCTTGATCACTGCGGTCGCCACCCTGCCGGACGCTCCGGAAAAGAGGTCGTGACGCTTTGTCGGAGTACGTGACCACCGGCAAGCCGATCACCATTGTTTCGTCATTCAGCCCGAGGATTGCTCCATGACCCCATGCCCTTGCGGCTCCGGCCGTTCCTTCGACGGGTGCTGCGGCCCGATCCTGGCCGGGGCGCCCGCTCCCACGGCCGAGGCGCTGATGCGGTCGCGCTACACGGCCTTTGTCCGGCGCGATCTGGATCATGTCGAGCGCACGCACGCGCCGGAAATCCGCGACGACTTCAACCGGGGCGAGGCCGAGCGGGTTGCGGATGAAGCGGAGTGGCAGCGCCTGGACGTCGTGCGCGCCAACGAAGAGGGCGATGCCGCAACGGTCGAGTTCCTGATTCATTTCCGTCGCGATGGGAAGGACCTGCGCCATCACGAACGGGCGACGTTCCGACGGGAGGGCGGGGAATGGTTCTATGTTCAAGGCGACGTCAACCCGAAGGGGGAACCGCGCCGGGTGGTGAAGGTCGGGCGCAACGAACCCTGCCCCTGCGGGTCGGGGAAGAAGTTCAAGACCTGCTGCGGTGCCGCCTGAGCCGGCGGTGACCGAGCCGAGGGGAGATCGCCTTGGACCCGCATTTTTCCTGCACCGCCTGCGGCAAATGCTGTCATGGCTGGCTGCCACTGACGCTGAAGGACGCCGTCACCCACGCCGGCCGCTTTCCGCTGGCCATGATGTGGACGCCGGTGCGCACGAACGCAAAGTCCTACGAGCTGGCGACGACGCTGGGCGCCACGGTGCGTCTGCCCAGCCGGAAGATGGTGGCGGTGCTGATCATGCCGACCGCCTATCTGCCTTCCTCGTTCCCGTGTCCGGAGTTGCAGGACGACGGCCTCTGCGGCATCCACGCCGAGAAACCGTCGCGCTGCCGGACCATGCCCTTCTACCCTTACCGGGAAGAGAAGGACCAAGCCGACCTACTGATCCCCCGCAAGGGCTGGCAATGCGACGTCTCGGCGGCGGCTCCGGTCGTCTACCGCAATCACACCATTCTCGACCGGACCGACTTCGACCGGGAGCGGCAGGAGCTTCTCGACCAGGCTCCCGTGATGCGGAGCTATGTCGAGTATGTCCTGAAATACATGCCGTGGATTCTCAACGATCTTGCCGCCATGGCGGCCAAGCCGACCGGGGGCAATCTCTTCACCAGCCTGTCGTCCTTTCTCACCGCCACCCGCCGGCCGGACGCCGCGGCCCTGGCGGCCGCCCAGGCGCCGCTGATGCAGACGATGGCCGAACGCACACGCGACGACCCCGCGCTGCGCGACTATCACCGCAACTACGCGGGATGGGCAAAGGAGATGGAAAGTCTCGCCCGGCGGCACACCGGATGATCGCGGCTGCGCCGGCCTCAGAACCACGGTTGACTGGTGCCGATAACGGCGCCTGTGGTATGCCGCCCAGGGACAAGCTGGCGTCCCGCTGGCCCGCTCGCCCCCGGGAGCGTTTTCAGCTTATAAAGATATGCATTTTGGACAGGGGTTGCCCTATCCAGCCTCAGGAGGATAGGGTCACGCCATGAGTGAACACGCGTCTCACCCCGACATCGTGAAGCGTCTGAAGCGCGCCGAAGGGCACCTGCGCAGCGTCATCGAGATGATCGAGAGCGGGCGGCCTTGCCTTGATGTGGCGCAGCAGATGAGCGCCGTCGTGAAGGCGCTGGAGAACGCCAAGACGGCGTTCATCCATGACCATATCGACCACTGCTTCGAGCGGGCGGTCGATGCCACGGGGCCTGACACCAAGGTGGCGCTCCGCGAATTCAAGGATATCACCAAGTATCTTTGAGGATGTTTTCTATAATTGAGCAGAGCTAATTCTGCGGTCATAGTTGCTCAGCTTGCCGATTATCTATGATATTTTGTTGCGTCTCTCTATAAATGGCGGAGCATTTTGGTGACAAGATTGCCTCCACGCCTGGGCCGCGATGATCAGAGAAATGATGTAGAGCACCACAGCAACACCCCGATCATGACGAGGGCGGACACTCTCCTACCCGTCGGACAGGACCATGGCGCGATTTGGTCGGATATGGAATTTGCGGGAACGAGTTTCTCGCAAGGCGGACTGGTCAAGGGCGCCAGCAATGGTTGCAGAGATTTGGTTGGCAGCGGTTAAGACGGGATCATTGGCCAGATGGGCATAACGCTGAGTGGTCGTTGGCTGATTGTGCCCAAGAATTTTCCCAATAACCAACA
The DNA here is from genome assembly GCA_937887565.1 of uncultured Rhodospirillaceae bacterium. Classification (GTDB taxonomy): domain Bacteria; phylum Pseudomonadota; class Alphaproteobacteria; order Rhodospirillales; family Magnetospirillaceae; genus CALABS01. Next base: position 62,036 of record CALABS010000019.1, read on the forward strand.
GACTGCTTCCATTAGCCGCTCCCACGCTGGCGAAGCTATGCCGAAGATCATGTAGGCGAAGACCTGGAAGCTTTGCCATAGTACGGATTTTCTCCCAGGTCCGATCGATATTGACCAGCTTTCCGTCTTCTCCTTTTCCAGGGATAACGTATGGATTGTTAGGTACCCGTTGGAGCCTGATCAGGATATCCAAGGCAGCACGCCCCAATGGCACGACCTTCGCGCCTGTTTTGCTGTCCCGCAAGCGCAGGCAGGAGTGGGTGGTATCCACACAACTCCAGGTCAACCCTAAGATTTCGGATTTCCGGCATCCTGTCAGCAGCAGGAGACGGATGGCGGCGATGAGATATGGATTGGCGCCCTTCTCTTCAAATGCGCTCAGTGTCTTGCCGAGACGAGCCATCTCCTCCCCGCTGAGGAAGCGTTCGAGCTTTCTGACCCGGAATGTTTTGACACCAGCCGCAGGGTTGTCGGATCGGAGCGTCCGGGCCAGGGCGAAGGTGAACATTGCACGCAGCAGGATCACCGTTTGCGACGCGACGCCTTCTCCACCGGTTGCTTTGCTGCCTCCCTTGCTGGAGCGTTGAGGACTGGCCGTCTTCCCGGCCGCGACGTCCCGCAACAGGCGCTCGACATCGGCACGGGTAATGTCACCCACTTTCTTTTTCCCGAGGAGCGGCTTGATATGCCACGTGATTCGCCCCAGGTCGGCGCGGATGGTCGAGGGCTTCTTCGTGGTGCAGCCTTCGGCGATATACAGATCGCACAGGTCGGACACAGTTAGATCCCGGCGCTTGTCCGCCTTCCGGGCGGCGGGGTCCTCACCGAGTTCCACCGTGGCCAGCACGCGGCGGGCTTCCTGACGGGCCTGCTCCGGAGTCCAAGGTGACCCGTGCCGCCCGATCGTGACGCGTCGGGTCGGTGTTTCTCGCCCACCTGTGCGGTACTGGACGAGGTAGGTCTTCGTGCCTGATGGCGTGACCTTCAGCCCGAAGCCGATGAGTTCACTGTCCCACAAATAGCAGTCCCGCGCTCCCGCCACGGTTTCGTCAACGACTCTCTTGGTGATCCGTGTCGATGGCATGCCCATCGTCTCCTTGACGTAAATCCTATATCAAGGTGTCTCCAGCAATCACCCAGTAAGCACCGCCGGAGTAAAACATGGGATATTCTAGCGCAGAGCAGAGTGGTCTGCCAATTAAAAAATTGAATTATATCACTGCATTAGCGTACATTATCGTAGATTGGAGCGGCATGGCGTAAGTTACACTTACGGACTCTGACTCCGCCAGCCTAGGTTCGAATCCTAGTCCCCCAACCAACTCCTTGATTTCGCAGCGCTTTCTGGCTTTCGGCCCGGCCGGGAGGGGATGTAGTCCACACCCCTAGTCCACAGCGTCGGGTCCCTCGGTATCAGGGAGCCGGGAGTGGCGCAGCAAAACCTTCGCCTGCAGGGGACGACGTGGTATTTCCGACGCCGGGTTCCCGGCGTGCTCCGGGAACGCATGGGGCGCAAGGAAGTTGTCCGATCTCTGCGCACCAGCGACCGCCGGACGGCGGCGGAGCGTGCCCGGCTCGCGTGGGTGCGGACGCAGCGGATGTTTGGCGAGATCATGGCCCGGCCGACCCTGACCAGAGCAGAGACCGAACAGATCGTCCGCGAGTGGTTGGCGGAGGAGATCTGGGACGCCGAGATCAAGCGCAGCCAGGGCAGCGCGTTTGTCGAGCCGGCGGAGTGCGGGATCGACGACGACGATGATGTCGCCTATCTGATCCGGGCGATACAGCCGGAGATCGCCGAGGGCGGAGAACGGCACCTCCGCCACGCCCTCGTTAGCAACGATATTGAGGCCGTCAAGCCTCTCGCCGCTGCACTGCTGCAGCAGCACGGGAAGCCGACCGACGCCGCCGACGTTGCCATCCTTGCCCGAGTCATGCTCCGGGCCGGGGCCGAGTACTTCGCCCAGATCGGCGAGGCCGCACAGGGCAAATATCCTCCCCTCGGTCAGCCGACGACGTCCTCGTCGCCACCGACACCATCGCCCCCGGTCCTGGAGCTACCCTCGGAACTGCCGACGGCTCCGTTCTCGGAAATCTACGCTGAGTTCGAAAAGTACGCCCGGCTTCCCGCCGAAGGGAAACGGCAGACCTACAATGAACAGACGATCCGGCAGAATGCCGCGACAGTGCGTCTATGGATCGAGTTCCTCGGGGATGGGCCGCTCAACAAGTATACAAGGGACGACGCGGAAGAGTTCAGGAACGCCTTGCGTCATCTTCCCGCGCTGCACGGAAAGGCAAAAGACTGGCGCCTAAAGATGCGTGAATCTGTGGCGAAGGTGCAGGCGATGCATGAGGCCGGGCAGCCACCACCAGAATGCCTGTCAACCAAAACGATAAAGAGGCACATGTCCGCCCTATCCACATTCTATGAGTGGGTTCTTGGGCAAAAGAAAAAGTACGGATTCCGAGGCGAAAACATCTTCATCCACCACAAGTACGGAGCCGTTAAATCGGACCGCGATTTCTGGGCTGAGGAAGACATCGCCGCGCTTTTCCGTACACCGATTTGGACCGGATGCCAACCGACACGCCGCGCCGAACGCGGGACGGCCATCGTCTTCGACGCACACTATTGGTTGCCTCTTCTCGCTCTGTTTCACGGCCTGCGACAGGAAGAAATCGCACAGCTTCGCGCGTCAGATGTAAGGAAAGATGATGGTGTATGGGTTCTCAACATCCATGAAGAAGATGGAAACAACCTGAAAAATCACACCGCCACCAGAATCGTACCAATTCACGATAAACTTATAAGACTTGGATTTGTCGATTACGCCAACATATTTCGCGGACGTGGCGACGAACACCTGTGGCCGACGCTGAAACGGGGTGGGCCGGACAGAAAATTCTCGCACTACTACCGTCAACGTTTTACAGATTATTGCCGAGAAACAGGCATTTACGATAAGAAGCGTCCATTTCATACGCTTCGCTCCACATTCCGAACATTCCTTGAGGAAACCGACGCAAAATCGGTACATATATCAAAGATTGTCGGCCATAAGCTGACCACAGTGCTTGGTGAGGGCGCCACATATACCAAGAGGATCAAGGCATCTGTTCTGAAAATTGCTATCGACCAGTTTGACCCAGGCGTGGACCTGTCCCATCTGCGGCCTTTCCGGCCGGGCGAGGATCCCATCGAGCCGTGAATCGGCGAGAACCGGGTGCCAAAAGGTTGGAGTGGGATGGGATGAGGCGAGAGGAAAGGAGCGGCCCTTGACCGATGCATAAACGGGGGCGACCTTGGGAGGTGGACATCCGCGGTGCCGTCGCAGGGCTGGCACCCTAGGCACCGCGGACTCTCTGGAGATAAGGTCAATATGGCTGACCCATTCCATCCCGTCAACCTCTTGGGTGCCGCCTATCTATGGGATAGGTGAGCGCCCGGCTGCATATCGCAGCCGGACAGCAGTACCCCCATACCCCCGTAAATGTTGACATTGTTGGCAAGTCCGTCGCGCTTCCGGGATTCGCGACGCGACCACGGCAGCCTGCACAGCCGACGCTCCGACGTGAATCCCGGAAGCGCCTCAACACCAGAATCCGACGCGCCCCGGCGGCGCCCGATCCGTGGGCTGGATGGGAGCGGGTTCCGGTCGCGACGGCCGATCCGCCGCCGCGACCGACACCACCACCTGCTGCCCCGGCCGACGGCCGCCTCGACATGTTGGGGCGTCTGCCGGAGGCGTGGCGGAAGCAGGTGCTCGCTATCTGCGGCGGAACGGGCGAAGAGGACATCGACGCGCTGGCGTGGGCCGTGGCGCCACGGCCGGGCAGGCCGGAGGCCCTGCGGACGCTGGACTCCATCATCAGCCGTGCCGGCCGGCTGACCCCGGCCGTCGCGCAATACATGGACGTCCTGGCCGATGCCGTCGCCGACCACCGCGCCGTCCTCGCGGCCTGGGACGCAGCGCGGCCCATGGCGGTGGTAGCCGAGGCAGCCGCAACACGCGCTGCGCGACTCCGGCACGTAGACCCCGGTGCGCTCCGACTGCTCGACGCCGATGAAGATGGGCTGACAACCGAGGCGCAGCGTCTTGTGGACGCCGCGCTGGCCCGGCATCGACTGGTGGCCGCACGCGCCGCCGGGACTGGGGACCGGGCGGACGCCGACGCCGAGGACACCACGGCACGAGACGCCGTCCACCCGCGCGAGCGGGACATCGCCTCGCAGCGCCGCAGGCTCCGCCGCCAAGTGGGCCGGGCAGATGGGCACGCGGCCGGAGTGCTCGGGCTGGTAGGAGGCCGTCCGGAGATCGGCATGCCCGCGTACGCGACCGACTGGAGTCTCGATCGCTGGCGCGCGGTGCAGGGCCGGACGGCCGCCTACCTCGCGACCCGCGAGGCCGTCGCGCCGGATGGACGCACCATCCCCCTCGCGGAGATCGCTGAACGGGCACGGACCAGCACCGCCACGTCGTGGTATGCGATGGTCCTCAGGATGGGCGAGCACGCCCGGCGGCAGGCGCATGTCCCGCTCATGATCACAGCTACCCTGCCGCCGCGGTGGCACTTGCACCCACGGCACGGCGACAGAACACGAAGCGATCCTGCGCTGTCGCCGACGGCGGCGGCACGGGAGATGTCACGACGTCTTCACGCTGCGCTCTGCCTCGCCCGGTCACGCGGCACCAGCCCCTACGGGGTGCGGGTGATCGAGCCGCACACCGACGGGTGCCCCCATGCCCACCTGCTGCTATGGCTCCCGCCCGAGCAGGCGGAGGCGCTGGAGGCCGCCTTCCGCCGCCACTTCCCACCTGACGGCGGCGCAGCCGAGGCCGCACTGCAGGTGCGGCGAATCGACGAACGGCGGGTCGTGTCCCATCGCGTGGTGTAGGAGCTGTGGATAACCGGCCCGCCGAAGCGC
>CALABS010000020.1 GCA_937887565.1 uncultured Rhodospirillaceae bacterium
GGCCGAGTGCGTCAATTACTTCGCTGCTGCCGGCTATGACCGTGACTGAGAGGAACGTGCTCTAATGTGTGCGGACAGGGTCCGTCGAAGGGGAAGACACCGCCATGCACCGCCGCTTCGTGCTCACCGGCCTCGCCGGGTTGGGTGTCACCGCCGCCTTGCCGGCGCTTGCCCAGGGCGTCCGCCGCCAGAGCGACCCATGGGCGCAGGTAAACCCCTATGACGATCCCAGGAACGGGTTTCCGGCGGAGGGCGGCGGCAAGCCCGCGCCGGCCCCGTCCCGCCCCGACCCGTTCCGGGCCGCCCACCACCTCACCCCGGAGGAAGAGGAGGAGATCGCCATCGGACGCGCCGTCTATCCGCGCTGGGTCGCGGAAGCCGGCGGGCCGTACCCGGACCCACGCCTGCAGCAGGCACTGGCCGACTTCTGCAAGCCGATCTTCGCGGTGGCGGACCGGCACCATCTGCCCTGGGTGGTGACGCTGACCGACGCACCGTTCCCCAACGTCAATGCCTCGGCCGGCCATGGCGGTCACGTCATCGTGCATACCGCCATGATCCAGATATTCGAGCGGCCCGAATATCTCGCCGCCATCCTGGGACACGAGGTGGGGCATGTCGACCTCCGTCACGGCGTGCGCGGATCGGAACTGCGCACCTTGCTGGCGGAACTCGACAGCCGGGGCCTTTCTCCCGTGGGCAGCCGAATGCTTGGGACACTGCTTCCCGAGACGAGAGGGCGCATCGACTATGCCCACCTCGTCGATATGGCCTTCTCGCGGGAGGACGAGGCGGATGCGGACGCCCACTCGGTCAAGATCCTGGATCGGATGGGAGTCGACCCGCGCTTCGCGGTGGAAGCGGAAACGGTCATGCTCAAGGTCGAGACCATGCTCGGCGGCGGAGCGCCGTCGGAATGGGTCACCGATCATCCGCTGACCCCGGATCGCGTCGAGCATCTGCACCAGCTTGCGGCGCTAGCGCCCAGGCCTCGCGGCCAGGTGCGCTTTCCCGGATGGGAGGTGCTGAAGGCCGCGTTCCCGACCCTGCCGGCGTTCAAGCAATCCTGATCCGGGTCGTCGGCGCCTTCGACTATTTCGGCGCCTTGGCCAACCGCTTCATCAGCTCGAACACGCCGTCGCGGACACCGTCGTCGGGGATGCCCTCGAAGTAGCGCACCAATTGCAGGTTGCCGCGCGCCCCCTCGCCCAGACCGATGGGGTTGGCGGGGCCAGGCCCCTCGCGCAATCCGTCGAAGAAAAAGCCGATCGGCGTGTCGAGGGCCTCGGCGATCTCCCACAAGCGGCTGGCGCTGATGCGGTTGGCGCCGCTCTCGTATTTCTGCACCTGCTGGAAGGTCAGCCCAACCCGGTTCGCCAATTCCGTCTGGCTGAGCCCGCGAAGGGTCCGCATCAGGCGGAGCTTCTCTCCCACATGGATATCGACGGGATGGGGATCGCCGGTTTCGGTCTTTCCACGACGCTTGCTGCGTCCGGTCTGGGCGGCCATGTGCGCATATGCCCTCATTGCAAGAACTGGGCTGAAAATAGGTGAAGTTGAAATTGTATGCAAGCGCGCGTTGCCACGTTGCGCCTGCATGCACCCGCGCGGCGCCGGCGGACGCTTCGCGCCGCATCCCCCCTGACGAGGATCAATCCTTTGTGTTAGCATGCCCGCTTTCGGGCAAACTCTGCGAATTCCGGCACGAACAAGCATGGCGCGCGTCAAGGAAGACTACCGCAGCCTCTCCGGCCCCCAGAAGGCCGCGATCATGATGCTGTCGTTGGGCGAGGAGCACTCGTCCAAGCTGTTCGGCATGATGGGCGACGACGAGATCAAGGAACTGTCCCAGATCATGGCCAATCTGGGCACGGTGTCGTCCAACCTGGTCGAGCGCCTGTTCATCGAGTTCGCCGACCAGATTTCCTCCACTGGTTCGCTGGTCGGCTCGTTCGAGAGCACCGAGCGCCTGCTGATGAAGAGCCTGTCCAAGGACCGCGTCTCCTCCATCATGGAGGAAATCCGCGGTCCCGCCGGCCGCACCATGTGGGACAAGCTGGGCAACGTCAACGAGGCGGTGCTGGCCAACTACCTGAAGAACGAGTACCCGCAGACGGTGGCGGTGGTGCTGTCCAAGATCAAGGCCGACCACGGCGCCCGCGTGCTGTCGCAACTGCCCGAGAACTTCGCCATGGAAGTCATCATGCGCATGCTGCGCATGGAGGCGGTGCAGAAGGAGGTGCTGGACGGCGTCGAGAAGACGCTGCGCACCGAGTTCATGAGCAACCTGGCCCGCACCCAGCGCCGCGACGCCCACGAGATGATGGCCGACATCTTCAACAACCTGGACCGCAACGCCGAAAACCGCTTCATGTCCGCCCTCGAGGAGCGCAACCGCGAATCCGCCGAGCGCATCAAGAGCCTGATGTTCACCTTCGAGGACCTGGTCCGCATCGACGCCGCCGGCATCCAGACCCTGCTGCGCCAGGTCGAGAAGGACAAGCTGGGCATGGCCCTCAAGGGCTCGTCGGACGCCATCAAGGACCTGTTCTTCAAGAATATGTCCGAACGCGCCGGCAAGATGCTGCGCGAGGACATGGAGGCCATGGGCCCCGTCCGCCTGCGCGACGTCGACCAGGCCCAGTCGGCCATCGTCGCCATCGCCAAGGAACTGGCCGCCTCGGGCCAGATCGTCATCTCCGAGGGCCGCGAGGAAGACGAGCTGGTGTACTGACCCCCAGTGTATCCTGGGTTACAGACCGCCCCGTCGGGCGGGCCCTACCCTGCGTTCGCTTGGCAAACGCAAGGAGGCACGCCAATGGAAAAGATGCGCCTGTTCCTCGACACCCATGACGTCGAGAAGGAGTCCTTCCCCCGGGGTCTGACCGAGGAGCAATTCCGAGGCTTCTTCGCCGGCTACGAGGATGCCTGCCGCGCCGAGGGCGTGGTGCTGCTGCAGGTCAATCTGGGACTGGAGGCGGGCCGGGCCTTCTGCCTGACCCTGGCCGCCGACGCCGAGGCGGTTCGCCGCGCCCATGCCCGCGTGGGCCTTCCCTTCGATTCCATCACCGAGGTCAGGACCGCCAGCCCCGGCGCCCTGTTCTTCGAGCGCGCGGCGGCCTGACCATGGACGCCGACCTGTCCGGCATCCTGGCCCCGGGGCTGGCGGCGGTGGCGTTCGCCGTCGCCGCCCTGGTGCTGCTGGTCCGCCGCGACCTGGCGCCGTCCGGGGCCTTCGCGGGAGCGCTGGATGGCGGCGGCCGGTGGTTCCTGGGGGCGGCCCTGGGGTTGGGGATCATCGCCTTCTCCATCAAGCTGGCGATCATCTCGACCTTGGCCGCCTTTCCCGGCGGCACCATCGCCCCGCTTCTGCCCGAGGACGGCGAGCGCCGGGCTCGCGCCGCCTCGCTGGCGGCGCGGCCGATGGCGACCGCCGCATCGGCACCCGACTTGTTCCAGTGGCAGGCGCTGCCGGCCACCGCCCCGGCGCCGCCCGACAATCCGACGACGCCCGAGAAGGTGGCCCTCGGCCGCGCGCTGTTCCACGACCCCAGCCTGTCGCGGGACGGCACGGTGTCGTGCGCGTCGTGCCATGAGGTGTCGGCCAAGGGCGGCGCCGACGGACTGCCCACCGCCCGGGGGATCAAGGGACAGGTCGGCGGCCGCAACACCCCGACCGTCCTCAACGCCGCCTTCCAGGCCCGCCTGTTCTGGGACGGCCGCGCCGAATCGCTGGAGGCGCAGGCGGTGGGACCACTGCTCAACCCCATCGAGATGGGCATGCCCTCGGCCGAGGCGGTGGAAGAGCGGGTCCGGTCCCGGCCCGGCTACCCTGCGGCCTTCGAGCGCGCCTTCGGGCCGGGTGCCGCGGTCACCATCCTCCGCGTCGCCCAGGCCATCGCCGCCTTCGAGCGGACCCTGATCACCCCCGACACCCCCTACGACCGCTTCGTGCGGGGCGACGAGACCGCCTTGACGCCGGCCCAGCGGCGCGGCATGGCCCGGTTCCAGGCCCTGGGCTGCGTCATGTGTCATTCCGGGCCCAATTTCAGCGGCGCCAGCCTGGTGGGCCCGCGCAACCCCTATGCCGTCCTGCGGGCGGCCGGCACCGAGTTCGACTCCCGCCACCACCTGAGCGAGGACAAGGGATTGGCGGCCGCCGACAGCCCGGACGGCATCTGGCGGATTCCGTCCCTGCGTCAGGTGGCCCGGACCGCCCCCTATTTCCACAACGGCTCGGTGCCCGATCTCGAGCAGGCGGTGCGCCTGATGGGGACGCTCCAGGCGCGGGCGCTGGAGGGAATGCCGGCGCCCGACGAACGCCGCCTGCCGTGGTGGTCGCCCGACCGCCATGCCTTTGTCGCCTTCGACCGCAACACCATCGACGACCAGGACGTTGCCGACATCGTCGCCTTCCTGCACGCTTTGGGCGACGACGGGTGACCGATGGTCTATACTGGCGCCACGGTCCATCGCGACGGGGGAAGGATGGAAAACCTCGGTGTCTTCGGGCGGCTGTCGCCCGACGGCCGCGCCATGGCGGCCCGCTGGCTGGCCCGCCATCGCTTCGCCCGGGGCGCCGAGGTGGTGGAAAAGGGCCAGACGGTGTCGGGGGCCTATTTCGTGCTGGAGGGCCAGTTGCGGGTCTTCACGCTGACCCCGGCCGGGAAGGAGGCGACCCTCTACCTGATCCGGCCGGGCGAGACCTGCGTGCTGGCCCTCAACAGCCTGTTCAACGACCTGCTGTATCCCGCCTGGGTGGAGGCCGAGGAGGACACCGTCGTCGGCGTCCTGCCCGGCCCCGCCTACCGGGCGCTGTTCGAACGCGAGCGGTCGATCCAGGACCTGACCGTCCACTCGCTGTCGACGGTGGTGTTCCGCCTGATGGCCGAATTGGAGGAAGTGCATTCCCATCGCCTGGACCAGCGGCTGGCCAGCTTCCTGCTCAACAGCTGTTCCGGCGAGGGCACCGTCCGCCGGACCCAGCAGGAAATCGCCGCCCATATCGGCACCACCCGCGAGGTCGTCGCCCGCCTGATGGCCGATTTCGCCGCCAAGGGATGGGTCGCCACCGCACGCGGGCGGGTGCGGATCATGGCGCCGGCCCGCCTTGCCGACATCGTCGCCGGTCCGCCGGATCGCTAGTGGTCCTCCCCAGACGCTTGGGTCCCAAGCGCCTGGATCAGGAGGCCCACCAACCTATTGAATTGTGGTGAGACTCTGACGGATGGCACGGGCGCCATCCGTCAGAGTCTCACCACTAGGGGGTCATTCGCCGCCGCCGCGCACCGCCTCGGGCCATCGCCGCATCAGCGCGTGCAGCACGGTGGGCGCGACAAGGCAGCTGCCCAGGCTCACCACCACCATCGCCGCGTACAGGCGGGGCGGCAGGTATCCGGCCTCGAGGCCGTATTGGGCCACCACCATGGCGATCTCGGCCCGTGGGACCATGCTCACGCCCAGCAGCACCGCCCCCTTGGCGCGCATCGCCAGCAGCGCCGGCACCGCCGTCCCGGCGAACTTGGCCGCCGCCGCCAGCAGCAGCAGCGGCAGCCCGACCGCCAGCCCGTCGCCAACCACCGCCGGATCGACCGCGAAACCGATGCCGATGAAGAAAAACGGCACGAACAGCTCGTGCACCGTCCGCTGGGCGTGGTCGTCGGCGATGCGGGCGCGGTGACGACTGAGCGCCAGGCCGGCGAACAGCGCGCCCACCGCCAGCGAGAACCCCAGCAGGTCGGCGATGCCGGCGACGGCGACGGCCAATCCGGTGGCCAGGACGGTGATCTCGGTACGCCCCAGAAGACGCGACAGGCCGTTGGAGAATGCCCGTTCGGCCACCAGCGCCAGCAGCCAGCAACCGGCGGCGAACAGCCCGAACATCCAGAGGAACCGCCAGCCCGAGACGGCGACCACGTCCCACGGCCAGGCATCGCCGGCACCGGCGACGTGGGGCGCCACCGCCAGCAGCAACGCCATCAGCGCGACGCTGGAAAGGTCGTCGAGCTCGGCCGCGTCCAGCAGCACCGCCGCATGGCGCGACCGCATGGCGCCCGCGTCCGACCACACCCCCACCGATACGCCGATGCTGGTGGCGCTCAGGGCCACCGCCACGAACATGCTCGCCAGGATATCGGCGCCGAGCAGATGCCTCATCGCCAGCCATGCCGTCGCGGCCGTCAGGACGACGTTGCACACCCAGATGACCGATGCATTGCGAAGCTGCCTGACCAGTTGGCGGAGATCGCTTTCCAGTCCCACCCGGAACAGCAGCGCGATGACGCCGATGCCGCCCAGCAGCGGCAACAGCCCGCGCAGGCGATCCGGCAGGAAATGGAGTTCGGCGTCGCCCAGCCGGACCAGGAAGCCCAACAGGATGAACCCCACCAGCGGCGGCAGGCGCAAACGCCCCATGGCGGTCCCCAGCATGACCGTGAGGGCGGTCAAGCCGCCCACGAGCATCACGCTGAACGCCAGTCCCTGGTGGTCCATTCCGGCCTCCCGCCCCGGTCAGGCGCCCTCGTCCGCCCAGCCGCATTCGGTCAACAGGACCCGCATGTGATCGGGCACCGGCGCCACGGCGGTGACCGGCGGCTTGGTCCGGTGAAGCGGCACCGTGACCTGGCGGGCATGCAGATGCAGGCGCGGCGACACCAGGTCGGCGGTGCCGTGCCCGTAGGTGGAATCGCCGACGATGGGACAGCCGATGGACGCCAGATGGACCCTGATCTGGTGGGTACGGCCGGTTCGGGGCCGCGCCTCGATCCACGTCAGGCGATCCGTCCGGCCCAGGACCCGCCAGTCGGTCACCGACGGCTGCCCCTTGCCGTCCACCACCATCCGCCAGCCCACCCGGCGCTCCAGCTTCTTGAGCGGCTTGTCCACGGTTCCCGCCTCGGCGCCGGGATCGCCGACCACCACCGCCCAATAGACCTTCTCGACCGCGCCGGAGGCGAACAGTTCCCCCAGCCGTGCCAAGGCCTTGCGGTGGCGCCCCAGGACCAGGCAGCCCGAGGTATCGCGGTCCAGCCGATGGGCCAATTCCGGCGCGCGCGGCAGGCCGAAGCGCAGGCCGTCAAGGAACATCATCAGGTGGTCGCCGCCCCGGGGCCCGGCATGGACCGCCAGGCCGGCGGGCTTGTCGAGGACCAGCATCAGCGCATCGCGGTACAGCAGCCGGGCGGCAAGGTCGTCGGGGGTCATTGCGGCCAGGGCGTCGGCATGCAGGCCTGGCCCTTCTGGCGGATCACCCCGCACAGCCGCTCGGCGGCGGCGGGTTCCAGGGGGCCGGCCACCAGGCGGTAGGTGACCCCCAGTTCACCCAGGTCGGCCCTTTGGACGGTGAAGGACAAGCCGGCCAGTTCCTGCTTGAACTGGTTGGTCAAGGCCTCCCAGGCCTTGTCGCCATAGGCGGCGGTGGCCATGGACAGCAGGTGGACGCCCGCCTTGCCGGCGAAGCCGGCGTCGATCTTCGGCGCCTCGAAGATGGTGGGCGACGGGATGACCTCCAGCCTGCCGGTGACGCCGCCCTCGAGACGGCGCGCCCCCGTCCCGGCCGTTCCGGTCCCGCCCTTGCCGGCCACCTTCCGCTTGGCGGGCTTGGGCTTCTCGGGCTCGGGCGGCGGCAGCAGCACCTCGGGCAGGGTGGCGACCAGGGCTTCGACCGCGCCCGCCTCGCGGCGCCGTTCCTCGGGGGTGATCAGCCCGGCGTCCTCGAGGCGGGCAAGACGGTCGAGAACCTTGCGGCCCGAGACCTTGTCGTGCGGAGCCAGATCGACCCGGCGAGTCGGGTCCGCCCCCAGGATCTGGTCGAGCAGGAACGCGCGCTCCGCCGATTCGGGATCGAGCGAACGAAAGCGGTCCAGCAGCCGAGGCAACGGCGGGATCGGCAGTTCCGCTTCGACCGGCGGCCTGGTGGCGGAGGTCAAGGGCAACAGGGCGCCCAGATTGGCCTCGCGGCGGGAAACCGCCTCGGGAATCGGCAGCAGCCCCTCCTCGGTCAGGGCGCGCAGGGCCAGGAAGCGCAAGGCCATCGGGTCCCCCGCCAGGGCCGTGGCCGCCTGGGTCCGGTCCAACCGCGCCGGCGGAAACGGCATGGCCAGTTCCGGCAGCGGGAGCACCGGCGGCTGCGGCACGTCGATGACGAACGGCGGCGGCTCGGGCGGCGGCGGCGGCGGCGGCAGGCCGGGATAGACGCCCCTGACGTGGGTCAGCTCGTTCTGGATTTCGGCGCATCCCGCCGCCAGCAAGGCAAGGGCCGCCGCCAGGGCGATTCGGGATCGGCAAGACATCGCGGACACGCGCCATCCGTTGTGGTCCGCCCCATTTTCCCCGCAATGCCAGGAAGTGCAAGAGTCATCAACGACTTGATTGTCGGCGCGCCGTCAATTATCACCGATGGAAAAGGAGAATCATGGCGTCGCGGGACCGAATCAGGCGGATCGCACTGGCGGTGATCGCCTTGCTGGCACTGATCATGCCGGCGGCGGAAGCGGGGCAACAAAACCATCCTGTGCGCATCGGCGTGCTGGCCCATCGCGGGCTTCCCACCGCCCGAATCCAGTGGGAACCGCACGCGGCCTACCTCGACGAGGCGATTCCCGACCGACGATTCGAGGTCGTGCCGCTGGCATTCGGCGATCTGACCCGGGCGATCCGCGAGCGCCGGGTCGATTTCGTCATCACCAATTCCGGCCATTACACCGCGCTGGAGGCGACGGGCGACCTGACCCGCCTGGCGACGCGGATTGTCGCGGGCCCCGACGGGCCGCTCGGCCGCTTCGGGGGCGTGGCCTTCACCCTTGCCGGACGTGGGGACATCACCTCCTATGGCGACGTCGCCGGCCGGGTCCTGATGGTGCCCGACCGGGCCAGTCTCGGCGGCTGGCAGATGCACGTCTACGAGGCCAGGCGCCACGGCATCGACCTGGAACGCGCCCCCCAGGCCATCATCCAGACCGAGAACCACGAGGATGTGGTCCGGGGCATCCTGGATGGACGCGCCGACGTGGGCCTGGTGCGCGCCGACATCATCCCGACCATGACCGACCGCGGCCAGATCCGGCCCGGTCTGTTCAAGGTGCTGTCGCCCCGGACGGAGCCCGGACACCCGTACCAGGTCAGCACCCGGCTCTACCCCGAATGGCCATTCGCGCGCGTCGCCGGAACGCCGGCCGACCTCACCCGCGACGTGCTCATCGCCCTGCTGAGCATGGCCCCCGATTCCGACGCCGCGCGCACCGCCGAGATCCACGGCTGGGCGGTGCCGGCGAGCTACTCCGCCGTCGACGATCTCTTCCGCGCCCTGCACCAAGGCCCCTATGCGAGCCTGGATTTCGCCTTGCAGGACGTGGTCGAGCGCTACTGGCCGTGGCTGGGCGCCGCCGCCCTGGCGATCATCATCCTGTTGCTGCTGGCGACGGTCCACGAGGCCGCCACGCGCCGTCGCCTGCAGACCGAGATGGAGCGTCGCGCACGGGCGGAAACTCGGCTGCGGCTGCTCGACACCGCCGTGGCGCGGGGCCCCACCTCGGTGGTAATCACCGATCGCGACTTCGCCATCGTCTACGTCAACGAGACCTTCTGCCGCCTGACCGGATGGACGGCCGCGGAGCTCGAGGGACGGCCGGTCGACATCATCCATTCGGCGGCCGAGCCCCCCAGCGTGCTGCGCGAGGTTCGCGCGACCGTGTCGGCCGGCCGAACCTGGACCGGCGATCTGTGCTGCGCGCGCAAGGACGGGGCGATACTGTGGGAAAGCGCCGTCATCGCGCCGGTCACCGACCAGGCTGGCCGGGTGACCAACTATATCGGCGTCAAGACCGACATATCGCTGCAGCGCGAATACGAGAACGCGCTGTTCCGGGCCGTCAACTACGACCTCGACACCGGCCTGCCCAACCGCGCGCTGGCCCGCGACCGGATCGACCGCGAATGCGCCGAGGACGTCGGGGTGGCGGTCCTGCATGTGGATATCGACGCCCTGAGCCGCATCAACGATTCGCTGGGAAAGGCGGCCGGCGACCGCGTCGTCGTCGAGTTTGCCCGGCGCCTGCGCGGATTGTGCGAGGCCTCCGACACCCTGGCGCGCATCGGCGGCGACGAATTCCTGTTCGTCCGCCCGGCCCCCCGCTCGGCCGCCGAGGTGGACACGCTCGCCAACGCCATCCTGGCCTCGGCCCGCGCGCCGGTGGTTCTCGACGCGGTCTCGGTGCGGGTGACCGTCCGGGTCGGCATCGCCCGGGCCCCGGCCGACGGCCGCTCCGCCATGGAGCTCGAAAAGGCTGCCTACAGCGCCGCCATCCGCGCACGTGAGGCCGGCGGCAATACCATCCGCCATTTCGAGACCGCCATGACCGCCGAGGCCCGCTGGCGGCTGGAGGCCGAGCACGGCCTGCGGACGGCGTTGGCCGCGCAGGGGCTGGAGCTGCATCTGCAGCCCTACGTCGACGCCCGCACCGGCCTGTTCGCCGGGGCCGAGGCGCTGCTGCGTTGGCGGCGCCCAGGCGAGGGCTTCGTGCCGCCCGCGCGGTTCATCCCGGTGGCGGAAGGCTGCGGCCTGATCCACGAGATCGATCGCTGGGTCATCGATGCGGCCGCCAAGGCGGCCATGGATCTGCGCAACGACCTGGGGCAGGTCTTCCCGGTCGCCGTCAATGTCAGCCCGGCGGGCCTGCGCGACACCGCCATCGTCGACTACGCCGCCCAAGCGCTGGCCCGCCACGGACTGCCGCCACGGGCCCTGGAGATCGAGGTCACCGAGGGCGTGTTCCTGGCCGACGAGGAGAACGCCGGCGCCGCCTTGCGGGCTTTCGACGCCCTTGGCATCCCCATCGTGATCGATGACTTCGGCACCGGCTATTCGTCGCTCGGCTACCTGCGCCGCTACCCGTTCAGCAAGCTCAAGATCGACCGCGGCTTCGTGTCCGGCATCGACGCCGACCCCAAGCTCACCGCGCTGGCCACCGCCATCGCCGCCATGGCGGCGCCGCTGGGGCTCGCGGTCACCGCCGAGGGGGTCGAGCGCAAGGAGGAATGGGACGTGCTCCGCCAGGCGGGATGCGGCTATCTTCAGGGCTACCTGTTCGCCCGCCCCATGCCGCTGGGCGACCTTAGGAACCTGGTGAGGGCGCCCAGCCTCGCGGGCTAGCGCACTGATTCATTCAGATGGTGCACCGACCATCTGAATGAATCAGTGCGCAATTCGTTGATTTTGTGGGCCGATTCACCAGACCGAAGGTTCAGGCTCCTGGACCTTCGGTCTGGATCGGACCACTAGAGCACTTTCCTCTCAGTCACGGTCATAGCCGGCAGCAGCGAAGTAATTGACGCACTCGGCCGGGGTGAAGGCGTCAATGCCTTGGCCGATGGCGGCCCAGAGGTCCTCCTTGGTGCGTGCGGCGGCCTTTTTGAGGAAGGCCTTGAGCTTGGAGAAGGCCATCTCGATGGGGTTGAAGTCGGGGCTGTAGGGGGGCAGGTAAAGCAGCTTGGCGCCTGTGGCCTCGATGGCTGTCCGGACCCCGGCGAGCTTGTGGGCAGGCAGGTTGTCCATGACGACGATGTCGCCCGGCGTCAAGGTCGGCACCAGGACCTGCTCCACGTAGGCGGTAAAGGCGGCGCCGCCCATC
>CALABS010000021.1 GCA_937887565.1 uncultured Rhodospirillaceae bacterium
CGCTGTCGCCGGCCATGGCGCCCTTGAAGTCCCAGACGACGGCGCTCTCGCGCCAACCGGCGAACAGGGTGGGCAGCACGGTGGTGGTGGTCTTGCCCGAGCCGGTGGGACCGATCACCAGAACCGGCTGCAGGGTGCGCTCGCGCAAGGGGCGACCGTTCCAGGCGCCGAGGACGATGCAGGAGTCCGTCATCGCCGCCTCCTCACAACAGGCCGCTGCGGCGGACGTCGGCGCCGTCGGCCCAACGGCCGGCGCCGAAGCGGGGAGAGCGGTCGCCTCGCAGGGCGAGGCCGGCGCGCACCGCCAGCGCCAGGGCGGTGGCGGTGCAGACCAGAACGGCGCCGGTGACCATCCAGCGGTGGCCAGGGGCCAGCAGATCACGCCAGGTCAGGAACTGGCCGGGCCAGTAGAGCGCGACGGTGCCAACGCGCAACCCACCGAAGGCGGCCGGCCAGCCGAACAGCCAGCCGACCAGCTCGGTGACGATCGCCACCGACAGCAGCCACGCAACACAGCACCCGAGCAGGGTGAGGAGGAGGGGCCGCGTCACAACTCGCGCCCTCCGAGATCGTCCAGGCCGTCGCGCCCGATCTCGCGGCCGCGCTCCTCGCGCAGGCGCTGCATCTCGACGAGCTGGCGCTCGTAGGCCTGCCGCTCGCGCTCGTCCATCCAGCCCAGCGTCCGGGTGGTGACCTCCACCGCGTCGTGGCGGAACCAGTGGGTGACGACGTCGCGCTCGAAGTAGAGGTCGCGGTCGTCCTGGACGCCACGGATCATCACGTGCAGGTGCTGGTTGCCTTGCGCGTGCGCCATGTCGGGCTTGCGCTCGACCGCCGCCACCCATTCCAGTTCACCGACCCGGCGCTCCCAGGCGGTCATGACCTCCCGGCCGTAGGCCACCATGTCGTCGATGCGGTGGCCGTCGTTGGGGCTGACGATGACGTGGAAGACCCGGCGGTCGTCCGACCAGGATGCTGCCACCTCGCCCTTGTCGATGCCGAGGCGGTCGCGGTCGAACAGCGGGCCGTCCTTGGCGAGGTAGTTGGCCAGCACGGCGACCGAGTTGGGGAAGGCGCCGCGGGCGCGGTCGTGGTAGAGCAGCTTGACGTTGACCGGACGGGCGTAAGCGTTCGGACTGGCCGGCGCGGCCCGCACCCGGACCCGGCGCTCTGAGCGGCGGACATAGCCGCGGGCCAGGGCCCGGCCGCGGTCGGCCAGCGCCTTCATCCGGGCCTTGAAGCCGTCGTCGGCCGAGAGGCCGTCGAAGATCGACCCGCGCCACCGCATGCCGGTACTCCTCCGCGAACCACGACCGGCTCCAGGGCCGGCC
Organism: uncultured Rhodospirillaceae bacterium; assembly: GCA_937887565.1. Classification (GTDB taxonomy): domain Bacteria; phylum Pseudomonadota; class Alphaproteobacteria; order Rhodospirillales; family Magnetospirillaceae; genus CALABS01. The sequence continues at coordinate 1,332 of CALABS010000021.1, forward strand.
GGAAGACAAAACCGGATCGACGATGCGTCGAAGGCCATGTCTTGACCAGAACTCAAAGGTATGACGGGATTTCAAAGGACAGGTTCGCCAATGTTCGCCCAGTAAAGCGCGTACACAGGAAAACTATAAGGAAATCAACGACCACGAACGACGGCGAACCGCCCCTTTATCTTGCTGACCGTTGATTTCTCTTCTTCCGCATGCCCTCACGAAAGCCCGCCGAAGCTTGGACACACTGTCCGATTTCCTGTCTTTGCGCGCCGTTGTGCGAATGTCTTCGCTCCGGGGGCAAAGCAGGCCGCCGCCCTGCCCGATCAGCCCGCCACCGGGACCGATCCCAGGCCGAAGACCTCCGAGACGAGGCCGCGGACATCGGCCTCGGCCCGCCCGGCCATCTCCAGCTCCGGCACCAGCAGCCCGGTGCTCCGGCTCGTCGCGAAGGCCAGCCGCTGCCGCACCGCCGCCGCCGACACCGGCAGACGCAGCCCCAGCACCCTCGCCTCGGTGCCCGGTTCGACCAGCAGCCCCTCCGGCGCCCGGGTCAGCACCAGCGACGCACTGAGCATTGGCTCAGCCGCCAGCGCCTCGACGACCAGCTGCATCGTGGCGGCACAGCGCCCCACCGCCTCCCGGTCCGGCAGCGTCGGCACCAGCACGGTCTCCGCCGCCAGCAGGGCCGCCCGCACCGCTGCCGGCG
>CALABS010000022.1 GCA_937887565.1 uncultured Rhodospirillaceae bacterium
CCAGCCGGAGATCAAACGGCGACAGCGCTGTTACACCAAGCCTCGGGACACGATCAGACGCCTTCAAAGTCGGCGGTCGCAACCCAACCGCCGTCAGGGCAAGCAATGAGTTTGCTCGTCATCTGGCTGCGGCTGAGGCAGAGTGATCCGGTGCGTTAACGAGGGGACGGTCGAATGCGCTGGCTGCTCATTTTCGGGATTTTTTCTGTCGGGCTAACCCTTCAGCCTCCTTCGCCGGCAAAGGCCCAGGGCACTGACTTGGGGGGCATCCCGCCAGGGGTAACTCTCGCCATCGAACATCGCTTGCGTGAGGGCGCCTCGGAAGAGGCCCGGCTCCATTTGATCGCCTTCTTCGTCGGGGCATCGGACGTTCGCGAGGGCGAGGTTCGGTCCCTCGGCCTGGAGAGGGGTTGGGCTCCTCAGCAGGTCGGATTCTTCGACAGCGTCCGTTCTGCGGTGCAGCCATGGGGCGAGAGCCCCGAAAAGGTATTCCAGGCTGCTCTTGATCTCCGCGGCGAGGCAAAGCAGTCCGCCAGCGTGGAATCCTGGAGGGAAACGGTCAAGGGACAAGTTGCCTGGGATCTCCTGTTGTCGAGTGCGGACAGAGGTATGGATGAGGCCCGGCTTGAGATTGCGAGAGGCCGCCTTGAAAGTCGGGATGAGAGGGAACGAGCCGCAGGGCAGGAAATCCTGAGGAGGCTTGCCCACTCCGGATTTCCTGCGGCGATACAGGAACTTTCCGCTCACTACGAGAGCGGGAGCGTGTTCCCCAAGGAGGACGCCAAAGCGCTTTACTGGGCGATGCGGGGGGTGTCGATCGGCATCCCGATGCAGGATGCCGTCGACCGCTTGCGCTCCCGGCTTTCTCCAGACACGATTCGACGCGTGGAAGGCTGGCGCGGCATACCCTATCCCTGAGAAGGTTCGTGCTTGGCGCGGCAGACATCCAGCGCTTTTTGCCGGTGCGAGATGTTCGCGTCTGCCTGCCTAAGCTGCTCTTCCAGTCGGGCTACGTTCGCTTTCATCGCCCGGGCTTCCTGCCGCAGTTTTTGGGCCTCCATCCGCCGTGCCGTCTGTTTGCCCTGCTCCTTGCCGATTTCCGGAAGGGTTTCGGAAACGGTTTCGTCGGCGACGCCACCGTCACCTTTCCCGCCTTTCTTGCCTCCTCGAGGCGCCTTGTGACAGCCGAAGCAGCCGTCGTCTCCCGGCTTGTTTCCTGGTTTGGTTTCCGGAGGACGAGGGGCTGTCGAGATATCCGGAGGAGCGCCCTCTGGATCGACCTCGCCAGCTTCGAGTGCGGCAATCCGCCTCTCTACCGCTTCGAGGTTCGCCCGGGCATCACGCAAGGTGGTGAAAATGCCATCGCGTTGACGCCAAATGGCCTCCGCTCATCGTCGGGGAGGTCGGCGGTGCGCACGCCAATGGGGCGTCGCGCAGGAATAGGGCCCCCGAGGATGGTTTGGGAGGTCTGGGCCGGTATTTGGGAAAGAATTCCGTGCAGGACTTGCTCCGCACGGTCGCGACCCTCGCTGCCATGGACCTGCTCGACCAAGTCGAGCACGGTAGGCAGGCCAGCCGAACCCGCCTGCTTTAGATAATCCGCATAAATCGTTGGTACGTTCCCGTTTGCGCTGGTCCGAGTCAGGGCACGGGCGGAGTCGGCGTTGAAGGCGAGGGTCTGTTCGTCCAGTTCCTGGACTTGCTCGGGGACATTGATGGACAGTCGAGCCGGGCGGGTGTTGAGAAGTCCCAGCTCACCGCGACCCAAGCGTTGGTGGTGTTCGTCCACCTCTTTCGGGCTCGGTGGCTTGTAGCTGCCCAGCAGGCCGCCGGTAGTCTTCCTGAGGGTGCTGATGGTGGGCCCGCCCGGGTTGAGCAGGCCATCCACTTTCAAGCCATTTTTCTGCTGATAGGTGCGCACCGATTGCTCCTGCGGCGCACCCCAATAGCCGACTGGGCCCTGCGTCTTCACCAGGTCGTGATCACCGGTGTTGCCCAGGATGGTCTCAACCTTGATCACGTCCTCGCGGCGGTTGGGCTGGCCTGGACCCACAGGGGCGCCCAGGGTGAAAAAGTCGTCGTCGTTCCAACCGTGGCCGAAGATCGAGCCAGCGCGCCTGCCGAACGGGTCGTTGCGGTTATTGGGAATCGCGTACATAAAACGTTCTCCTTTGCGGCCAAAATAGGGGCGCCTCCCTCGGGGCAGGCGCCCATTCAGCCCCGATTAAACCGATTTTATCCCGTTGTCAAGATTTTATTCCTCCGCTATCAGCTTGCCTTCGCCCCGTCCTTCCCCTGCTCGATCCGCACCATGTAGATCAGTGGCTTCCCCCGGAACGCTTTACCGCCTGGGAAAGCCGCTCGACATATGCCTCGAATCGCGATTCACTTGCCGCACCCACGTCCCGGAGACCCATGCCCGCCCCCCTATCGAGCAGAATAAATCTCCATACTTACCACAAAATCGCATTCTTATGACACAGTAAGACTAAAGGGCGCCGACGGCGAGATAGCCGACATAGCCGGAATAGGCCGCCGCCAGCAGCCCACCCTCGGCTCGCGACAGGCGGGCGCCGGACGAGGCCAGAAGCAGCAGCGCCACCGCCGTCGCAAGCGCCACCCACACGTCCAGCGCCGCGATCTCGGCCGGAAAGGGGATCGGGTGGATGGTGGCGGTAACGCCCAGGATAGCCAGGATGTTGAAGATGTTGGAGCCGATGACGTTGCCAAAGGCGACGTCGCCGTGGCGCTTGAGGGCCGCCACCACCGCGGTGACCAACTCGGGCAGCGACGTGCCGACGGCAACGACGGTCAGGCCGATCACCGCCTCGGAAACCCCCATCAGCCGCGCCACGTCCACCGCGCCGGCGACCAGCAGGTCGGCGCCCCACACCACCAGCCCTATGCCGCCCACTGCCATCCCCAGGTTCAGCGGCAGCGACAGGTTGGCCGGGGCGACGTCCTCGGCCTCGTGCTCCAGCATCTCGCCGGCCTTGTCGCGGGATCTGCGTTCGATATGAAAGGTGAAGGCCAGATAGGCCGCCAGCAGCACCACCAGTCCGATCCCTGCCCAGCGGTCAATGGCACCCAGGACGCCCAGGCCGACCAGCAAGATGGTGGCCGCCAGCATCACCATGCCGTCGCGGCGGATGGCCATCGGGTCGCAGGCCAACGGGAAGATCAGCGCCGACACTCCCAGAATCAGTAGGATGTTGGCGATGTTGGAGCCGACCACGTTGCCCACCGCGATGCCGGGAGCGCCGACGAAGGCCGCCTGGAGGCTAGTGACCAGTTCGGGCGCCGAGGTGCCGAATCCCACCAGAGTTAGGCCGATGACCAGCTTGGACACCCCGAAGCGCGTCGCCACGCCCACCGAGCCGCGCACCAGAATCTCGCCCCCCGCCACCAGCAGGACGAACCCGCCCGCGATCAACACCGCCGCCATCATGCCGTGCTCCTCCGTCCCGGGGAGATGGCGCGATACCGCCTTTTCGCAAGGGCGGCAAGCCCCCGGTTTGACCTTGGCCGCCGCCGGCAGTAAACATCACCTCCAGTCAAGGAGGCTTGCCCATGAAGGTCCTGGTCGTCGGCGGCGGTGGCCGCGAACACGCGCTGTGCTGGAAGCTCAGGCAGTCGCCGCTGCTCTCCCGGCTATGGTGCGCGCCCGGCAACGCCGGCATCGCCAGGAACGCCGACTGCGTGCCCATCGGCGCCGAGGATGTGTTCCGCCTGGTGGCCTTCGCCCGCGAGCAGGCGGTGGACCTGGTGGTGGTCGGCCCCGAGGGGCCGCTGGTGCTCGGCCTGGCCGACCGGCTGCGCGAGGCTGGCATCAAGGTATTCGGGCCGTCGGCGGCAGCGGCCGAGCTGGAGGGCTCCAAGGGCTTCATGAAGGACGTGCTGGCGCGGGCCGGCATCCCCACCGCCTGGTATGGCCGCTTCCGCGACATCGACGCCGCCAAGGCGTTCATCCGCGAGAAAGGGGCTCCCATCGTGGTCAAGACCGACGGGCTGGCGGCCGGCAAGGGCGTCACCGTGGCGATGACCCTGGACGAGGCCCTGGCCGCCGTGGACGACATGATGGGCGCCAAGGTGTTTGGCGCCGCCGGCGACGAATTGGTGATCGAGGAATACCTGGAGGGCGAGGAGGCCAGCCTGTTCGCGCTCTGCGACGGCGCCACCGCCCTGTTCTGCGGCGCGGCTCAGGACCACAAGCGGGTCGGCGATGGCGACACCGGCCCCAACACAGGCGGCATGGGCGCCTATTCGCCCGCTCCGGTGGTGACCCCGGCCATCGAGGCCGAGGTCATGGAGCGCGTCTTCCTGCCGGCGGTGCGCACCATGGCCGCCGAGGGCAGGCCCTTCACCGGCGTGCTGTTCGCCGGCGTGATGATCGGCAAGCACGGCCCCAAGCTGCTGGAATTCAACGTCCGTTTCGGCGATCCGGAATGCCAGGTGCTGATGGCGCGCATGAAGTCCGACCTGTTGCCGGTCCTGCTGGCCGCCGCCGAGGGCCGGCTGGCCGAGGTGGCGCTGGAGTGGAAGGACGAGGCCGCCATGGTGGTGGTGATGGCCGCCAAGGGCTATCCCGGCAGCTACCACAAGAACACCGTCATCGGCGGCCTGGATGCGGCCGGCGCCGTCGAGGGCGTCACCGTGCTGCACGCCGGCACCGCCCGCAGCCCCGAGGGGACCGTGGTCGCCACCGGCGGCCGGGTGCTGGGCGTCACCGCCATCGGCGCCACCGTGCGCGAGGCCCAGGCCCGCGCCTACCGGGCGGTGGACCGCATCGATTGGCCCGAGGGCTTCTGCCGCCGCGACATCGGCTGGCGCGCCATCGCGCGGGAGGAGTGACGCCCCAGAGTGCTGGACGGAGTGGGCGGAACCGTACTTGCCCACGAACTCGCCTAGTCGTCCAATGTGGACACATAGGCCCACAGGTCGTTCCACTGTTGGGGCGCGAGCGGGCGCATCAATTCGTCCACGTCGTCGTGCTTCCGCTTGCCGGACAGGAACAGGTCGATCTGGGCGCGCAGATACGTCATGTGCTGCTGGGCAACCGGCGGCTTCTTGACCCGTCCCTCGCCCTGGCGACCGTGGCAGGTATTGCATTCGTTGCCCTCGAACACCGCCTTGCCCTTGTCGAGGTCGCCGGGCTCGCGCGGAATCTGCACCGCCTGCTTGGCGAGCTTGAGGCGCTGGAAGGCGTCCATCTCGACGTCGTCCGACGGCGGATGCCGGGGCGGCGTGATCTCGGACAGATAGCGCGCCACGTCGAGCACGTCCTTCTCGGGCAGCTCGCGGTCGTTGGCGTAGGGAATCATGGGGATGTTCTCGCGCTCGCGCGACTTGAAGGCCCGCAGCTGGTCGGCGATGTAGTCGGCGTGCATGCCCGAGATGCGGGGGTAGACGCCGCCGCCGCCGCCCTCGCCGAACTCGCCGTGGCAGGCGGCGCAGGTGCGCATGATGTCGCGACCGTTGTCGGGATCGTAGACCCACGGCTTGTCGCCCGGCTGAACCGCCTCCGCCGCCGCCCCGCCTGCCCACAGCGCCATCGCCACCACCAACGCCCGCCGCATGCCGATCCTCGTCCGTCAGACCATGATCGGGGCGTTGTCGCAGTCCGGGCGCCGGCGCGCTTTGAGCGCGGTCAAGCCGCCGGCGGTGGCGGGATGATCACGTCCTCGGCCGGAACGCCTTGCAGAAGTGGGGGTCGGTCTCGATGAACGGCCCGCCGATGAGGTCGACGCAATAGGGGACGGCCGGCATCACCGCCTCCAGGCAGTCGGCGATGGCGCTTGGCTTGCCGGGCAGGTTGACGATCAGGCTGCCGCCCCGGATGCCGGCGGTCTGGCGTGACAGGATGGCGGTGGGCACCACCTTCAGGCTGACCGTCCGCATCAGCTCGCCGAAGCCCGGCATCATCTTCCCGCACACCGCCTCGGTGGCCTCGGGGGTGACGTCGCGCGGCGCCGGGCCGGTGCCGCCGGTGGTGACGATGAGCGGGCAACGTTCGACATCGGCCAGTTGGGCCAGCGTCGCCTCGATGACCGGCCGGTCGTCGGGGATGACCCGCGCCACCGGCCGCCATGGGCTGGTCAACGCCTTTCCCAGCCAATCGACGATGGCGGGGCCGCCCTTGTCCTCGTAGACGCCTTGGCTGGCACGGTCGGAAACGGTGACGATGCCGATGGGGATCTGCGCGCTCATAAGCGGACTCCTGCCTGTTCGCGCCCACTATCCGGAGCAGGCGGCTCCCGGTCAACCCGCCAGACGGCCGGCGACGCGGCGCTCTTTGGGGGGCGGGGCGGAACCGCGCCCGCGCCCGGGTGTTCGGTTCAGCGTGCCCGAGACCATTCCAGAGGGAGAGACCAGCATGAGAACCGCACTCCTCGCGTCCGCCGCCGCGATCGTGCTCGCCGCGGCGCCCCTCGCGCAGGCCCAGGAGCAATCGCAGAGCGCGCAATCGCTGAACCAGGAGCAGCAGGCCGCCACCGGCCAGCCGCAAGGCGGCCAGCAGGCCCAGCAGGACCTTCAGCAAGCACGCCAGAAGCTCAGCCAGGCGGCGCAACAACTCGAACAGGCCGGCGGCCCGCAGGCGGACCAGGCCAAGCAGGACGCCCAACAGGCGCTGAACGACATCCAGCAGGCCCTGCGGCAGGCCCCCAGCCAGCAAATGGGCCAACAGGCCCAGCAACAGATCCAGCAGACCCAGCAGCAGATCGACCAGGCCAAGCAGCAGCTTGACCAGAACCCGCAGCAGGCCGCCGCAACCCTGAAGCGGATCGACCAGCAGGTCCAGCAGATCGAGGGCCAGATGCGGCAGGCCAGCGCCGACCAGCCCGGCCAGCAGCAGACCGCCCAGGCGGGCGAGGATTCGTCGCGCGTCGTGGTCGAGCAGCCGGCCCCGGACATCCAGGTGCAGCAGCCGCAGCCGCAGGTGACCGTGGTCGATCCCGAGCCGCGGGTCCAGGTGCAGCAGCCCGAACCGGACGTGGCGGTGGACATGCCCGAGCCCGAGGTCCAGGTGCAGCAGGGCGAACCCGACGTCCAGGTCAGCGAACAGGGCCAGCCCGACGTCCGCATCCTGGAGCAGCAGCGGGCGCAAGGCCTGGACCAGCAGCCGCAGGCGGAGCAGCAGGCCCAGACCGCCGAGCCTCAGCCGGACCAGCAGCAGGCCCAGGTCCAGGATCAGGATCAGGATGCGGCCCCCGCGACCACCCTGGAACTGAACGCCGTTCCCGAGACCATCACCGCCGAGGAGATCGAGGGGCGCGAGATCCTGGGCCGCAACGGCGGCGTGCTGGGCAATATCGGCCAGGTCCGGCTTGACCAGGGCGGCAACGTCGAGAGCCTGATCATCGAACGCGGCGGCTTCCTCGGCATGGGCGAGGACCGCATCTCCATCGGCTGGGACCGCGTCCGGATGTCGCAGAACGGCGATCTGGTCGCCGACGTCAGCGAGCAGGAACTGGCCGAACTGCCGGGCGTCGAGGAATGATCCCCGAGGCCCCCGTCTCCGGGGACGGGGGCCGTCCCCTCAGAAGCCGCTTTCGCGGATCGCCACCGCCGCCACCAGATCGAAGGCGCGTCGCAGCAGGCTGCGGCGCTCGCCCTCGGCCACCACCAGGCCGCGCGTGGCCTTGTCGAAGGTCGGCGGCGGCCCGGTGAAATCCAGTTCGACGCGATACAGCCCCTTGACCGGAACCTGGCGTCGGTCGGCGTCCTCGCGCACCGGCAGCGGCCCGCCATGGAGCGACGACAGCAGCGGCACGTCCAGCTCCGCCACGTTGACGCCGGCGATGGAGCGCACCACGCAGGGATGGGAGGCCAGGGCCGGATCGTCGGGAACGAAGCGGGCCTCGGCCCCCGCCGCCAGCCGCGTCAGGTCCTCCTCGGCCAGGAAGGCGGCGATTTCCGGCCGCGACCGATCGGCCACATAGGCCAGCGGCGTGTCGGGGGCCACCCACAGGCCCGGCCGCAGGACGGGAGACATCTCGACCACCGAGCCCGCCACCGGCGCCCGCACCGACAGCCGGCCCCGCTCTTCCAGGATGCCGTCGCGTTCGCTTTCGAGCGCCGCCAGCTGGCGGCGCAGCACGTGGATGGACTGTCCCGCCTCGGGGCTGGCGACCTCGCGCAGCAACAGCGCCCGCTGGCGCGCCAGCCGCACCTCGACGCTTGCCAGGGCGTGATCGAGGTCCGGCGAAGACAGCACCGCCAGGACGGTATCGGCGGCCACGGCGTCGCCGAGCCGCACCCCCAGTGCGGCGATCCTGCCCGGCCCCGGCGGAAAGACGATGGAATAGGACCCGGCCCGCGCCACCGCCGGCAGGTCGATCGCCGCCCGCCACGGCACCGCCAGCAGCAGCAGCCCCGCCGCCGCCGCCGTCATCGCGGCCGCCAGCCGGCGGCGGTCGGCGCCGGCGCGCCGCCGCCACCATTCCCGCGCCTCGCGCAGGATCGGAAGAGCGACGAACCACGCGATCTCGACGGCGAACAGCACGATGCCCAAGAGCTTGAAGAACAGGTGGTAAACCACCAGCGCGATGCCCAGGAACAGCACCAGACGGTAAATCCAGGTCCCGTAGGCGTAGGCCAGCAGAATGGCGCGCAGGCGCGGCGGGAAGGGCTCCGGCTCGGGATCGTCCAGGCCGAGGAGCGCCTTGCGCAGCCGCCAGCGGGCCAGCGCGAAGGCGCGTTCCTGCAGGTTCTCGACCCCCAGCGCGTCGGACAGCAGGTAGTAGCCGTCGAAGCGCATGAACGGGCTGAGATTGATGGCCAAGGTGCCGACCAGCGACACCGTGGCGATGGAAAACGCCGCCGACCGCGCCGGCCCGTCGGGCAGGAAGCTCCAGGCCAGCAGGGCCAGCCCGCCCAGCAGGGCCTCGGCCGCCACCCCCGCCACCCCCACCGCCAACCGCTGGCGCCGCGACGCCAGCCGCCAGGTGTCGGAGGTGTCGGTGTACAGCATGGGCACCAGGACCACGAACGCCACCCCCATGGTGGGAACGCGGCAGCCATATCGTCGGGCGGTATAGGCGTGGCCCAGCTCGTGGACCATCTTGGCCGCCGCCAGCGCGCCGCCGAACCATGCCGCCCCCTGCCAAGTGAAGAATTGCGGCAGCGTCGCCAGGAAGACGTCCCATTGCCGGAGCGCCAGCAGCAGCCCGGCGGCCCACGCCGCGACCAGGGCCACCAGCAGTGGCCGGCCGAAGAACGGCCGCACCCAGGGCAGGGTGGCGGCCAGGAAGCGGTCGGGGCGGACCAACGGCAGGCGAAGGAACAGGTAGTTGTGAATGAGCCACGTCGCCCATGATCGCCGTCCGGCGGCGACGGCCTGGGCCAGACGCCCCACCCCGGCCGGGCTGTCCCGCCGCACCAGATGGTTGGCGTCGAGGAAGCCGGCCATGGCCTCCAGGTCCCGAGGCCCGAGGCCCAACCCGGTCTCGGCCCGCAGCCGATCGAGGACGCGGGCCGGCTCGCCCAGGTGCCAGCGGGCCAGCAGTTCGAACGCCTCGCGTCCGATGCGGAAATAGCGGTTGCGGGCGGGGTCGTGGATGGTCCAGGTGGGGCTGCCGTCGCGGGCCTCGGGCCCCGGCAGCAGGCCGAGATCGTCACGCAGCGGCGGCAGCGCGGCGGCGGCGGTCATAGGCCCAGCATGTGGCGCAGCGCCGCGATCGGGCGCCGGAACAGGTACAGGAACAGCGGCACCCGGGGGCCGTCGATGCGGGCGGTGCCGCGCAGGCCGATGCGCGGCGCGTCGCCGCCATTCCCGGCACCGCCGTCGAGCGTGGCGCGCACCCGGTAGGCCAGGATGCCCTCCTCGGTGGGGGCGGCCTCGTAGCTGGCATCGGCCAAGGTGGCGGCCACCGGCTCCAACGGACGGGCATCCAGGAACACCGCCACCGGGTTGCCGGCCTCCAGCACGATGGCGTCGGCGGCCGGCAGATGGGCCTCGATCTCCACCCGGGCCGGATCGGCGATGGTCAGGATGCGCTCGCCGGTGCGCACCGGCCGGCCGATCCAGTCGTTGACGCTGCGGAACACCGCGATGCCGGCGCGCTCCGCCTTGACCTTGCCGCGTTCCAGCTGTTCGGAGGCATAGGCCAGCTCGGCGGCCTTCAGGTCCACCTGCGCCCGCGCCAGGGCCACCTGGGCGGCCGCCTCGGGCGAACTCAGCGCCCCCTGCTCGGCCTTGCGCAGTTCGGCCCCGGCCACCGCCAATTCCTCGGCCGCCACCTGCTGGCGGGCCCGCAGGGCGGTGTCGTCGAAGTCCAACAGCGCCCGCCCCTCTGCCACCGCTTCGTTGGGGCGGACGTGGAAGCGCGCCACCACCCCGTCCAGGGGCGCCGCCACCACGAAGGGATCGGCCGCGACGATCTGGGCCGGCGCCAAGGCCGACTGCCTCACCGGCACCAGGGCCAGCACCGCCACCGCCACCGCCGCCCCCAGCCAGACGCGGCGGCTGCGCATCCAGTCGGGCAACGGCCGCCGCCGCCCGAGCAGCGCGCCCCAGGCATGGCCGTAGGTGTCGGCCAAGCGCTCGGCCAGCACCGCCTCGGGCTCGGACCACGCCTCGTCGCGGGCCATCCACAGCGCCCCCACCGGCTGGCCGTCGGGGGTGAGCAGCGGCACCCAAAGCACCGAGGCCGGCGACCATTCCGCCCATTCCGCCCGCAGCTCGGGCGGCAGCCGCGCCGGATCGACCGCGTGCACCCGCCGCGCCTCGTCGTGGGCGGCCAGCGAGCGGGCGCAGGCGGCCAGCCAGCGCGTCAGGCCGGCATTGGGATCGTGGGCGGGCACGTCCGACAGGGCCGCGACCGCCGGATCGGCGTCCGCCGACCACGACAGGACGGCGGTGGACCGGCAGGGAATCAGCATCCGGGTGCGATTGGCCATGACCAGCCCCAGCCCCTCGGCGCTCTGGGCGTGGCGAGCCTCGCGCTCGATCTGCAGCAAGGTCAACAGGGCGGGGGCAGGAGGGGCGGCGGTCATGGGGGCGGCGGTCATGGGCCGGACGGATCCCGGAACACCGCGTTGCCGCTCATGCCGGCGATGACGCCGTCGGGCGAGCCGTCGAGCATCCCCACCACGGCGATGGACTGGCTGACCGCGTCCACGCGGGCGCCCAGGCGCACGACCTTGCCGGCATAGGCCAGGCCGGTCTCATCCACCTTGAGGCTGAACGGCACCCCGGGCTTGAGCCAGCGCAGCCAGGACGACGGCGCCAGCATGCGCACCTCGATGCGGCTGTCGTCGAGCACCGCCAGCAGCGGCTGCCCCGGGGCCACGCTTTCATGGGGCTGGGCCTTGCGTTCGACCACCCGGCCGGGATAGGGCGCCCGGATCAGGCAGCGTTCGACCGGCACCGAGGCGGCCTGGACGCGGGCGCGGGCTTGCTCCCGTTCGGCCTCGGCGAGGTCGATCTCGAGTTGGCCGGCGCTTTTCAGCGTCGCCAGCTTGCGGGCATTGTCCAAGGTGGCCTCGGCCCCCTTCAACGCCGCCCGGGCCTCGGCCAGGCTGGCGCGAAAGGCGGCGCAGTCGAAGGATACCAAGGTGTCGCCCTTGCGGAACCGTTCGCCGTTCTGGAACGGAATGGCCTCTATGCGGGCCGCCAGTTCGCTGGCCAGCACCGCCTCGGCCTGGGGGGCGAGCATGGCGCGGACCTCGGCCGCGACCCCGGCGCGCGGGGCGGCCGCCAGAAACACCCAGGCGGCCGCCGATACCAGGAATGCCAAAAACCTCATCGCGTCTCGACGGCCGGCGACCAAGCCGAGACGGGATGCTCCCACCAGCGCATGGCGGCGTCGGCGGTCATGTTGACCGGCACGGCGGCCGGAGCGGGCGCCGGCTCGGCCCGCGCGGTCGGCGGCGCGACCGTCACCGCCGGTCTCGGCGGCTGGGCGGGCGCCGGCGCCGATGGGGCGGCATCGGCGACCGGCCGGACCTCGGCCGGGGCCAACTGTCCGGCGCTCCACCGCTCCATGGTCGCCGCCACAGCCTTGGCCAGGGTCTTGATGTCGTGGGCCTCCACCTTGTCCGGCAGGGGGTCGGCGCCGGCGGTGACATAGATGCGGCCGACGGCGTTGGTCATCTGCGCGAAGGCGACGTCGCGGCGCAGTTCGGCCAGCACCGCCTCCACCTCGGCGTTGATGACCTCCAGCTCGTTGCCGCGCCCGCTGGCGTTGGAGGCGCGGATCTGCTCCAGCATGGCGGTCTCGACCTCGTTCATCTCGCGGGCGGTGCGGAACTCGCTGACCGCCTGCTTGTAGGCCAGCCACGACACATGGGCCTGGGTCAGCACCGCCATGCTGACCGCCAGCCGGCGGGTGCGGGCGACGTCCTCGATGGCGTGGGCCTCGTCGATGCGGGCCGGGCCGTTGAGGAACGTGTCGAACAGGTTGTGGTTCACCTTCGCCGACCAGCTGATCCAGTTGCTCTTGTAGGCGAAACTGTTGCTGTCGTAGTTGTAGCCGGCGCCCAGGCTGACGCCGGGAATCAGCGACAGCATGGCCGCCTTGACCTCGCCGGCGCCGATGCGGGCCTGATAGGCCTCCTCGCGCAGCTCGGGCCGGTACAGCAGCGCCGACTGCTCGATCTGGTCCAGCGTCACCGACACCTTGGGCTCGTCCAGAGAAATGCCGTCGATGGCGACCGTGAAGTCCTCGCCGGGCGGCAGCCCCATGAGGGCGGCCAGGTTGGCCTTGCCGCTGATCAACTCGCGCCGGAGCGTCTTGATGTCGTTGAGCGCCCGCAACAGGTCGCGGCGGTATTCCAGCGCCTCGCGCGGCGGCTTGAGGGCCTGGCGCTCGATGCTGCGGGCGTTGTCCAGCGCCTCGTCGATGCGGGTGATCAGCGGGTCGATGCGCTTGAGCAGGCGGTCGGCCGAGGCCGCCTGCCAATAGGCGGCGCGCACGTCCTGGACGATGTTGTGGACCACCTTGCGGCGGCGCTCCTGCACGATCAGCGTGCGGTCGGCGGCCTGGTTGGCGCGCACGTAGGACATGCCGAAATCCAGGATGTTCCAGGTCGGCCCCAGCTCGGCGGTGACGCCCTCGCGATCCGACGAGGTCGAGGTCGCCAGCGACTGCACCTGGGTGTAGACGTTGCGGCTGGACGAGGCCTGGGCGTTGCTGCGTCCCTCGTAGCCGGCATTGGCGGCCAGCTTGGGCAGCATGCTCAGATTGGCCATGGTGAGCTGGCGCTCGGCGAAGGCCGCCTCCATCACCTTGAGCCGGTTGTCCAGGTTGTACTTGATCGCCCGCGCGATGGCCTCGTGCAGGGACACCGGCCCGGCGACCGGCTCGGGGACCGTCCGCAGGGCGGCGATGTCCTGCTGGGCCCGCCGGGCGTGGTCGTCCATGGTGAAGGGCTCGGGCGTGACCGAGCACCCGGCCAAGGCGATGGCCGCGACCGAAGCCGCCAAGACGGCACGGAATCCGGAAACGGGGGCCGGCCGGGCGGCGGGCCCCGAAGTCGTGATCGCGTTCACTCTACCCCCTGTGTGCAAGCACTTTCCCTTGGTTCACTCATCTCGGCCGCCCCTGCCCTCAGGCGGCGGCATCCACCGCCGCCAGGGCGCGGGCCAGGCGGGCGAGGTCGTCGTCCTGGGCCCGGGCGAACCCGGCAAGCTGGTCCGTGAAGCCGGCCCGGCCGGCGGGTTCATCCGGCATGCCGGCGTCGCCGGCGGTTTGCTCGGTCGTGTCGGCGGCACCGACCGGAGCCATTCCCGGCAGATCGGGCAGGCCGTCGGCCAGTTGGGCGGCCCCCGGCGCGGCCGGCAGGGCGGCGAAGCCGCCCCCGCCCACCCGGCCGCCACCCAGGCCGCCGCCGAACCCGCCCCCGAGTCCACCGCCGAGTCCACCGCCGAGACCGGCGCGATAGAAGGCGCCGCCGGGCGTGGAGTTGCCGAACGAGCCGCCGGCATTGCCGCCGGTGAAGCTGTTGTTGCCGAACGAGCCGCCGCCGGCACCGACCTGGCCGGTGCCGCCCGACGGTCCCGTCGAGCCGCCGGCGGTGACCACGTTCTGGGTGCTGCCGGTGCCGTACTGGGCGTCAAGCCCGCCGGTCAGCCCGGGCGCCACCAGCGTGCCGGGCGTGATGCTGGGCGCGTTGGGATTGCTGGGTGCCTCGTTCGACGGGACGACCACGGCGGCCGGTGGCGGCGCCGGCGGCGGCGGCGGCGGCGCCGGCGGCGGCGGCGTCGGCACCACCGTGGGAGCCGGCGGTGGCGGCGGCGGCGGAGGTGGCGGCGGCGGTGGGGGAGGAGGAGGAGGCGGCGGGGGAGGAGGAGGCGGTGGGGCCGCCGCCACGGTGATGGTGATGGTCTGGGTGGCGGTCTTGGCGCCGTCCGACGCCTGGACGATCACCGTATGGGTCCCGGCCGCCAGGGCGTTGCCCCCGGACAAGGCGCCGGTGGCGGCGTCGATCGTGAAGCCCGCCTGCGCGGTGCCGCCGGTGACGGAATAGGTGATGCCGGCGTCGGCGGCGCCGCCGTCGCCGTTGTTGGCGTCGACGTCCAGGGTCAGGGTGCCGCCTACGGTCCCCGACAGCGTCGCGGCCGAGGTGAACACCGGATCGGCGTCCACCGAGGTCGAGACCACGGTGGTGGTATTGTTGGTGCCGGTGGCGGTGCCGTCGCCGACCGAGATGGTGAAGGTGGTGGTCTCGGTCGAGCCGTTGGCGACACGGTTGTCGGCGGGGTCGAACACCAACTGGCGGATCGCCGCCTGGGCATTGGCAGGCGTGGTGGACGCCAGGGTGTAGCTGCCGCCGCCGGCGTCGGTGAAGCCCGCGGCCGCCAGCGACGCCGCCGTGAAGGCGCCTTTGTTGGCGTCGTCCAGGCTGACCGTGACGGTGACGTTGGACCCCTCGGGGTCGGTGATGGTGACGCCCGCGAACGGCGACACGGTGACGTTGTCGTTCACCGCCTGCCCGGCCGACGCGCCGCCGATGGCCGGCGTGTCGTTGGCGCCGGTGATGGTGATGGTCAGCACGGCGGTGTCGGAACCGCCGTTACCGTCCGAGACGGTGTAGTTGAAGCTGTCGGTCAGCGTCGCCCCGGCGGCCAAGGCCTGGACGGTGGCGTTGTTGTCGTCGACGACATAGGTGTAGCTGCCGTTGGCGCCGAGCGTCAGCGACCCGTAGGACCCCGCCAGCGCGTTGCCGACGGTGCCGGCGGTGCCCGCCCCCTCGGACGAGCCGGTGCGGACGGCGGAGACCGTCTTGGTGTCGCCACTGTCCACGTCGGTGTCGTTGGCCAGCACGTCGCCGCTGGCATTGGCCCCGGCGGTGCCGTTGCTCACCCCGCCCTTCTCGGTGGCGGCACCGGTGTCGTTGACGGCGACCGGCGCGTCGTTCACCGCCGTCACCGGCTGCGACACCGTGTCGGTGGCGGTCGAGAAGGCGGTGGTGCCGCCGTTGGTGGTGGTGTCGGCGGTGCCGCCGTTGCTGCCCGAGGTCTGGTCCCAGGCGCGGATGGTCAGCGCGCCGGCGGTGGTGCCGTTGTGATTGGCGTTGGGCTGGAAGTAAAGGCGGGTGTTGGCGTCGGAGGCCAGCAGCCGGGCGCTCGACGCCGACACCGATCCGAGCGCGGTCCAGGTGGTGCCGCCGTCGGTGGAGTAATGCCAACTGCCGTTGGTGGTGTCGGCGGCGGTGATGGCGATGCCCTTGGCCACGCCGCCGCCGTCGGGATCGGTGACGCCGCCCACCAGCGACGACACCAGCGTACCCACCGCCCCGGAGGGTGCCCCGGCATCCTCGGCCACGGCGCCCAGGGACAGGGCGGTGTCGGCGAGAACCGGCGCGTCGTTGACCGCCGCCACCGTCACCGAAGCGGTCACGGCCGACCCGGAATAGCCGTCGGTGTCGCGGCCGACGAAAGTGATGGTGCGGGTGGTGGTGTCGGGCGCGTCCGAGGTGTTGTTGAACTGTGCCTCCTTGATCAGCGCCAGGTAGTCCGCCTTGGTGCCGCTCCCCGCCAGGGTGATGACCGAGTCCGAGGTGTAGGTCACGGTGATGCCGTTGACGGTGCGGGCCCCGCCCGACAGGGTCAGCACGTCGCCGGTCTTGGCGTTGGAAAGCGTGATGACCAGTTGGTCCAGGTTGGCGTTGTCGTCGGTCAGCGTGGCGTCGGCGTCGACGATCGACACCGCCCCGCCGCCCTCGGTGAAGGAGGCGTTGAAGCCGCCGCCGGTGGCGCCGGACGAATCGTTGCCGTCGAGGTCGATGACCGGCGCGGTGACCACGGTCACCGTCGAGCTGCGCGAGGTCGAGTTTCCGGTGCCGTCATTGGCGACCACCGTCACCGTGCGGGCGCCGGTGGTGACGTCGGCGGCGCTGTCGGTGTTGTTGTAGACCACGCCGCGCAGGACCGTCTGGTATACCGAGGCCGAGGCAGAGCCGGTGATGGACAGGACACCGGTGGCCGAGGTGTAGCCCACCGTCAGCCCCGCCCCGGTGGCGGCGGCGGAAGCGGTGGAATCCAGCGACAGGCTTTCCACCGAATCGCCGTCCGGACGGGTGGTCAGGGTGACGGTCAGGGACTGGAGGTTGACGCTGCCGTCCGGGTCGGCAAGGGTGGCGTCGGACTTGGCGACGGCCACCGCCGAGCCGCCGGCGGCATAGCTGACCGCGTAGTCGGCGCTGCCGCCGTTGGCGGCGTCGAGATCCACCACCGGCACGTCGTTGACGGGGGTCACGGTCACCGTGGTGGTGCCGGTGCCCGACTGGGCGCCGCCGCCGCCCTGGCTGCCGGAATTGCCGTCCGAGAAGGTCCAGGTCAGCGCCACCGAGGTGTCGGGGGCGTCCGAGGTGTTGGTGTATTGGATGCGCTGCAGCACGTCGTTGACCAGCGCGCCGGTGGCGGCGGTGGATGCCCCCGTGAACGAGATGGTGAGCGTGCCGCCGGAATTGGTGAAGGTGGCGAAGGTCGAACCGCCCGCCCGCAGGTTGCCGCCGGAGATGTCGAACAGGGCACCCGAGATGTCGAAGCCGAAGCTGTCGGCGGCGTTGGCACCGCCCTGGCGGGCGATGGTCAGCGACGATCCGTTGTAGTTGCCGGACGCCAGCTCGGCGTCGCTGACGGTGACGTTGGCATCCAGGGTCACCGCCGTCTGTTCGTTGACGGTGGGGGCGCCGTCGGGGCCGCCGAAGGCGGGGGCGTCGTCGGTGGCCACCACCACCAGGTTGCCGGTCAGCTGGCCGGTCAGCGCCCCGGCGCCGCCATTGGCGTTGTCGTTGAAGGTAGCGGTGACGGTGCGGGTCTCGGCGGTGGGAACGTCGTTGTTGTAGACGGTGAAGACGATGGCGTTGATCACCGTCGCGATGGACGCCGAGGTGGCGTTGGCGTTGAAGGTGATCACCAGCGCCTGGCCGTTGCCGCCCGCCACCGTGCCCACGGCGGAGCCCGACACCGACACCGTGGTGGTGCCCTGATCGTAGGTCATGGCACCCGCCGACGCCGGCAGCATGATGATATCGCCGCTACGGTAGGCCGACAGGGCGACGGTGAAGGTGGCGCCGTTGAAATTGGTGCCGGTGTCGGGATCGCTGAGCGTGACCCCGGAGAACAACGCCTGCGAATCACCGCTATAAGCCACGCCGGTGTTGGCACCCTCGGTCCAGGTGGCGCCGGTGGTGCCGCCCAGCACCGGTGCCTCGTTGACGGCGGTGACGGTGACGGCGATATCCTGCTCGGCGAACAGGCCGCCGGAATCGGTGATGCGCACCCGCACGTCGTAGACGTTGTTGGCGCCGGCATCGGTGGGCGATTCGTAGTTGGGGGCGCTGGCGAAGGTGACTACGCCGGTGGTCGGATCGATGTTGAACTTGGCCGAATCGTCGCCGCCAGAGATGGAATAGGTCTTGGTGTCGCCGCTGTCGACGTCGGCGGCGGTGACGGTGGTGACGGCGGTGGCGTTCTCGGCGACGTTGATCGCGGCCGTGGCGCCGCCGCCGTTGGAGGTGATGGTGGGCGCGTCGTTGACCGCCGCCACCGACACCTGGCGGGTGTCGCTGGCCGCCGCCGCGTTCTTGTCGGTGGCGGTGATGGTGATGGTGCGGTTCGAGGTTCCCGGCGCGTCCGAGGTGTTGCGGTAACGCAACGACTGCAGCACCTCCTGGACGTTGGCGTTGGTGGCATCGGAATCGAAGGTGATGGTCAGCATGGTGCCGTTGGTCACCGTGCCGCCGCTGGCCGACAGGTCGCCGATGTCGACGCCGTTGGCCAGGATGTCGGTGCCGCTGACGGTGATGGTGGTGCCGTCGCCGTCGGTGTCCGAGATGCTGATCTCGTCGGCGGCCTCGGCATTGCCGGTGATCTGCACCTTGAGCGAGCCGCCGTTCCAGTCGCCGTCGCCCTGGGGGTCGCTGACGGTGGCGGCGGCGTCGATCTGCGTCGCCGCCCCGTTCTCGGTGAAGGCGAGCGTGGTGCCGGCCACCGAGATCGACGGCGCCGCGTTGGCGACCTGGCCCACATTGGTGACCGCGAGATTGTCGATGGAGAAGCTGAGGCCGCCGGTGATTTCGATCTTGTTGATGCCGGTGAAGTCCAGGGTCACCGACGTCGAGGTGTCGTTGGCCAGGTTGGAGACGGTGACTGCGGTTCCCGCCGTCGCCCCCGCGAAGGGGGTGATGGTGAAGGTCTTGGCGACACCCGAGGCGTTCCGCAACAGCAGGGTGCTGATGTTGAAATACTCGCCGCCGCTGAAGGTGACGGTGCCCTTGGTTTCCTGGGTCTGAGTCCCGACGCCGATCTCGTTATCCGAGTCCAAGCCGTCCCAGTCGCCCAGCCAGGCGCCGTCCGAGGTTCCGGTCAACACCAGAGTGTAGCCGCCCACGGTATAGGACGCCGAATGGACGCTGCCGTCGAAGCCGCCGTCGCCGGCGGAGGTGATCGAGCCGGTATCGCCGGGATCGAACGTGATCGTGCCGGAATAGGTCAGGATGCCGTCGAAGCCGTCGAGGGCCAGCGAGGAGGTCTCCACCGTGCCGGCCTGGGTTTCCAGCACCCAGTCGCCGCCCTTGGCGGCGGCACCGGTGAGGTCGTCGGAGGCGGCGACGTCGGCGGCGGTGGCGTCCGCCAGCGCCTGGACGAAATCGACGCCGCCGTCGCCGGCGCCGGCCCGGCAACCGTAGAGCAGGATGTCGCCGTCGGCGGACAACGCCGCGCCGATGGAGGCCAGGGTGTCGGCCGACGCCGCGACCGCCGCGCCGTCGAGGGTGAGGCCACCCAGGGTGACCGATCCGGTGGCACCGTGCGACAGGATGTGGATGGCGTCGACGCCATGGCGCCCGGCCAGGTAATCGGCGATGGCCGCCAGCCCCTCGCCCTCGGCCAACGTCACCACCTCGGCGCCCGGCCGGGCGATGCCGGCGGCGATGTCGGTGCCGGCCAGGGCCGAATCGACGAAGACGATCTCGGTGCGGGCCGGTTCGGACCCGGAAGCGTCCTGCGGCGGGGTATCCTGGTCTTGGGCGTCCGGGGCGTCGGGGGCGCCGGACTCGTCCGGCTGGGTGGCCTCGGCGGCGGTGGCGACGGCGGCGCCGTCGAACATCATCCGCGGCTCCAGCGCCAGAACCAGCGGCGAGCGTCCGCGAGACGGGCTCGACGTCGTTGCGCGCTTCCCGTTCCGGGCGTGCCCGCGCCCCAACCAAGGATCGATCTTCACCATCGCCACACCCAATCTGCCATCCGCCGTCCGCGAGGGTGGCCCCGAGACAACGTTCGCGACGCCACTTACTCCCCTTGCAGCGTATACCACGCTCAACTATGCGTCGTCATCACCTAGTGAAACACAATGTCAGCGAACCGGTCCCGTATTATGCCGTTCGGCATAGCCAGTGAGTCGCAACGGGGGCATGATCGCAGGGAAATTTTCTATTGCCACGCCCTTCAATCGGCCGGATTATCGCCATGGTAGCAATTCACGGCCCCTTTCGTTCACTCGTGGCGGGCCGGAATGGGGGGAGGACAGCATGGACCCATTCATCGGCGAGATCAGGCTGATGTCGCTCCCGTTCGCCCCGAAGGGCTGGGCGGACTGCAACGGCGCCATCCTTCAGGTGACCCAGAACCAGGCCCTGGCGGTGCTGCTGGGCGCCACCTTCGGCGGCTCGTGGCCCAACACCTTCGCCCTGCCCGATCTGCGCGGGCGCATTCCCGTCATGCCCGACAACCAGACGGTGATGTGGGGCTCGAAGGGCGGTTCCGAGACGGTCGCGCTGACCGCCCAGCAGATGCCCAGCCACCTGCACACGGCCATCGCCGCCACCGCCGAGGGCACCCAGTCCAACCCGACCGGCCAAGTCCCGGCGCCGGGCAACGGCATGGACTGGATCGGCCCCAAGGGCACCAGCCCGATGGCCACCATGGCGCCCGGCGTGGTCGCCAACTCGGGCGCCGGGGCCGGGCACGAAAACCGGATGCCGTCCATCGCGCTGCGCTACTGCATCGCGACGACCGGCCTGTTTCCGCCGCGGCAATAGGAGGGGGCGATGGAAAATTTCGTCGGGGAAATCCGGCTTTTCGCGGGACCCTTCGTCCCCGAGGGGTGGTCCGCATGTGATGGAAGGGTGCTGCCGATCCGGGACTACGAGGCGCTGTTCTCGCTGATCGGCACGCTGTATGGCGGCGACGGCGCGACCAACTTCGCGCTTCCCGACCTGCGCGGCCGGGTGCCGGTGGGCGTGGGGAAAGCCCCGGAGCTGCAGACCAATTACGCGCAAGGTCAGACGGTCGGCGCCGAGACCGTGGCCCTGCAGGCCGCGCACGCACCTCCCCACACCCACACCATGGCGGCCAGCACCGCGACCGCCAACGACACCACCGCCGGCGGGTATTTCGCCGTCCCCGCCGCCGGCGCCAAGGCCTATGCGCCACTGGCCGGTGCCCAGCCGGTGTCGCTGTCCCAGCAGGCGATGACCGTCGCCGGCGCGTCGGCCCCCCACCAGAACATGCAGCCCTTCCTGGTGGTGACCTACATCATCGCCCTGACCGGCATCTATCCCACCAGGCCCTGAGGGAAGGGGAGGACACCATGGCTGATCCCTTTTTCGGCGAGATCCGCATCTTCGGCTTCAACTACCCCCCCGAGAACTGGGCCTACTGCACCGGCGCCGAGCTCTCGATCCATCAGTATCAGGCGCTCGCCGCCGTGATCGGCATGACCTATGGCGGCAACCTGAGCCAGGGCCGCTTCAACCTGCCCAACCTGATGTTGCGCGCCGCCGTCTGTTCGGGGACCGGCCCGGGCCTGACGCCCCGGCATACCGGCGAGCACGCCGGAGACCAGACCGTCACCATCACCGCCGGCCAGGCCCCGGCCCATTCCCATATGATTCAGGCGATCAACGCGGCCGCCACCCAGACCACGCCGGGCCACGACCAGTACCCGGCGGTGGGCCAGACCATCAGCGGGCCGGTGCCGACGCGGACCAAGAAGCTGTACGGCCCCCAGGGCGCCACCTACATGGCCGGCGACATGCTGGCCCCGTTCCAGGGCGGCGACCAGGCCCATTCCAACATCCAGCCCTATCTCGGGCTGATGCACTGCATCTGCACGTTCGGCGAGGTCTTTCCGACGCCGGCATAGGCGAAGGCGGGGGGGGACACCCGTCCCGCCCCCCCCCCGCCGTCACGCGCGCCCCGTCAGGCGCGCCCTTGTGCCGCCACGGTTCGGCGCTATCCTTCCTGGCGGTAGACTTCTCCGAAAGGCCGCGCCATGAGATGGACCCGCCGCCAGGCCGTCAGCGGGCTGGCCGCCACCCTTGCCCTGTCGGGCTGCCAGGTTTCCCCCGGCACCGGCCGCCAGGACTTCAACATCGTCAGCCCCGACGAGGAGCGCCAGATGGGCCGCGAGGCCCATCCCCAGATCCTCAAGGAATTCGGCGGTGCCTACGACTCGCCGCGCCTGCAGGCCTATGTGGCCGGCCTCGGCCAGCGGCTAGCGCGCAACACCGAGACCCCGGGCGACGACTTCCGCTTCACCGTGCTCAACAGCGACATCGTCAACGCCATGGCCCTGCCGGGCGGCTATGTCTACGTCACCCGCGGGCTGTTGGCGCTGACCGGCAACGAGGCCGAACTGGCCGGCGTGCTCGGCCACGAGATCGGCCACGTCACCGCGCGGCATTCCGCCCAGCGCTACAGCCGCGCCATGGCCGCCAATATCGGCATCGGCATCCTGGGGGCGGTGCTGGGCACGCCCGGCGTCTCGGACATCGCCGGCCTGGGCGCGTCCTACTGGCTGTCGGCCTATTCCCAGGAAAACGAGTTCGAGGCCGATTCGCTCGGGGTGCGCTATCTGAGCCGGAGCGGCTGGAATGCCGAGGCCATGGCCAGCATGCTGACCAAGCTGCGCCAGCATTCGCGCCTGGAGGCCATCGAGGCGGGACGCGATCCCGACACGGTCGACGAGACCCATTTCATGGCCACCCACCCGCGCACGGCGGATCGCGTCGAGGCCGCCATCCGCCATGCCCTGGGCGCTCCTCCCCAGGGAGCGTTGGGCGAGGACAGCTTCCTCGACGCCGTCGACGGCATGACCTATGGCGACGACCCCGAGCAGGGGGTGGTGCGCGGCCGCGTCTTCGCCCATCCGTCGCTGGGGTTTCGCTTCGAGGCGCCGCCCGGCTTCCGGCTCACCAACGGCGACAAGGCGGTCGTCGCCCGCGATCCCCAGGGGGCGGCGGTGATCTTCGATTCCGCCCGCGACGGCGGCGACCCGCTGACCCATATCCAGCGGACCTGGATGCCCAAGGCCAGGCTGTCGGGCGCCGAGCGCATCGAGGTCAACGGCATGGCCGCCGCCACCGCCGCCACGCGCGGCCGCACCCGGCAGGGGGCGGTGGACGTGCGGCTGGTGGCGATTCGCTTCGACCCGGACACGCTCTACCGCTTCACCTTCGTGTCGCCGACCGGCCGCACCGCCGGCCTGGGCGAGGGCTTCCGCCGCGCCACCTACAGCTTCCGCGCCCTGGCCGCCGACGAGAAGCGCGCCATCCGGCCGCTGACCGTCCAGGTGGTGCGGGTCAAGGCCGGCGACACCGCCGAATCCCTGGGCGCCCGCATGGCCGTCGACGACCACAAGGTCGAACGGTTCAGGGTGATCAACGGCCTCGGCGACGGCGGCCAGCCGAAGCCGGGATCGCGGGTAAAGCTGGTGAGCTAAGCCACCTGGGCGAAGCGGTAGGCGTTGCGCTGTTCGCGCTTGGCGTCGTACATGGCGGCGTCGGCCAGCCTGACCAGCCCATCCTCGTCCATGCTGTCCACGGGATAGACGGCGATGCCGATGCTGGCCCCCACCCGAATCTCGTGATTCTGGACGTGGAAGGACCGCGAGATGGCGTCAATGACCTTCTCGGCCACCACCGCGGCATCGGCGCGGTCGGCCACATGCGGCAGGATGATGGTGAACTCGTCGCCCGACAACCGGGCGACGGTGTCACTGGCGCGCACCGCCTCGCGCATGCGCCGCGCCGCCTCCTGCAACAGCAGGTCGCCCACATGGTGGCCCAGGGTGTCGTTGACCTGCTTGAAGCGGTCGAGATCGAGGAACAGCAGGGCCAGCGGATGCCGCTCGCGCCGCGCGATGGCCACCGCCTGGCGCAGGCGGTCCAGGAACAGCACCCGGTTGGGAAGATCGGTCAGGCTGTCGTAATGGGCCATGCGCCGCATCTGGGCCTCGGCCAGCTTCTGGGCGGTGACGTCCTCGTGGATAGAGACGAAATGGGCCACCGCCCCGGTCTCGTCGCGGATGGGCGTGATGGTCTGCAGCACGGTGAACAGCGACCCGTTGGCATGGCGCTCGATGGTTTCGTCGCACCACACCTCGCCGCGCAGGATGGTTCGCCACAGCCGGGCATAATACTCGGCGTCGTGATGGCCCGACTTCCACAGGGTAGGACGCTCGCCCACCAGGGTGTCGGGGGCGCGCCCCGACAGGCGCCCGAAGGCGGGATTGGCCCATTCTATGCGGCCGTCGCGGTCGGCGATGAAGATGCCGTTGCCGGCCACGGTCAGGGCGGTCCCCAGGAGCTTCAGGCGGGCCTGGCCGGCGGCCAGGCCCATGGCCACCCGGATGCGGCGCACCACGGCCTCCAGCGATTCCAGGAGATCCTGGGCGCCCAGCTGGCCGACGGTGCGGCTCCAGACGCCGAAGGAGCCTTCGACTCGGCCATGGACGACCAACGGATAGACGTGGACCGCGCGAAGCCCGTGGCGCAGCGCCGCCGCCCGCCAGGGGTCCATTTCCCGGCCATCGTCGATGCGGGCGTGCTGCGGCCGGCCGGTGCGGATGGCCGCGCCCACCGGGCCGCTGGCGGTATCGCCGCCGTCCCAGCGGATGCCGACGCTCCGCAAGTCCTCGATGTAATCGCGCTCGGCGCCGGCGCAGGCGGTCACCGCCACCGATCCGTCCGGCAGCCGGCGTCCCACGCAAGCCAGCGACAGCCCGAACAGCGACACCACCCGCTCGCAGGCGAATTCCAGCAGACCGGCCACGTCGCCGTCCACCACCCGGGAATCCAGCTGGGCCAGGAAGTCGGTCACCGCCCGGCGCCGGTTGTGGGCGGTGACGTCGGCCGCGTGCACGGCCAGCGCCGCCAGTTCGCCCCTGCTTCCGGTCACCGGCACCATGCGGACCTGCCAATCGCGGCCGCCGCGCGATTCGACGAATTCCTGGGCCGCGTTGTCGCGCTCGATCTCGGAAATCCGCCGTCGCCGGTCGCCGGCCGCCGCCGCCGGCAGCCCGGCCAGCACATCCTCTCCCGCCAGCCGGTCCGGCGCGGCGGCCAACAGATCGGCGGCCGGACGATTGCCGGCCAGCACCCGCCCGTCGGGAGTTATCAGGACAGTGGGATCGGGGATCGAATCCAGCAGGGCGCGGGCATGGGCGTCGGCCCGTGCCAGCGGCCGCACGAACAGCCCCCAGACGAAAGGCACGCAGACGGCGGTGATCACCGCCGCATGGGCCACCGCGGCGGCGTCCATCCCGAACTCGTGCAGCACGCCGTCCAGCAGCGGCATCGACACGGCTTCGGTGACGAAGATCACCACAAGCAGCAGGAGGAACAGACGGAACGGGGAGGGCGCGGCGAGGCCACGATCGAATACGGACATGGGCGTTCCCGACGGCACGTCGAAAGTATGCACGGCCGATGATGCCTCATCGCGGCGGCGGCGTGAAGCGCACAGGTGGAACTGGCGATAACATTATCGCCCCCTAATTTATTCGGCGGTCACAACAGGCTGCCCTGGCGCGCGTCGCCCTTGCCCGGCTTGCCGTGGCGCTTCGGCGGGACGCCGCCCGCCGTGACCGTCACCGCCACCGTGCCGTCCTTGAACTCGGCGGCGAGCTGGGCCCCGGCCTCGGCGGTGGCCGCCGACACCACGTTTCCCTGGGCGTCGCGGATCACCGCGTAGCCGCGCTCCAGCACCTTCTTGTAGCTGTAGCTCTCCAGCAGCTGCTCCAGCGACCGGACCTGGCGGGCAAGGTCGGCAAGGGCGCGGTCGAGGGCGGGCCCAAGCCGCCCGGCGATCTGCTCCAGTCGCAGGGAATCGCGCTCGATCCGCGCCTTTTCGGACGCCAGGGCGGTCTTGACCGCATGGTCGAGGCGGGTGGCGCGGGCGGCCAGTTCGTGGCCGCGGGAGACGATCAGATCCCGTGGATGGCGCAGCCCGGCGCCCAGACGGGCCACCTCGGCCGCGCGGCGATGCAGCAGGTTGGGAAGGGCGTTCCGCAGCCGTTCGGCGCGGTCGTCCAGGCGCAGGGCGCAATCCTCGATGACCCGGCGGGGATTGGGCAGCGCGCGGCCCAGGTGCTCGACCCGGGCGCGGCGATCCTCGACGCCCCGCGCCATGGCGCCCACTAGGCGCGCGCCGCAATCGGCGACGGTGGCGACCAGCTCGGCGCGCACCGGCACCGCCTTCTCGGCCGCCGCCGTGGGAGTTGGGGCGCGCAGGTCGGAGGCAAGGTCGATCAGGGTGGTGTCGGTCTCGTGCCCCACCGCCGAGATCAGCGGGATGGCGCTGTCGGCGGCGGCGCGCACCACCACCTCCTCGTTGAAGGCCCACAGATCCTCGATCGAGCCGCCGCCGCGCGCCACGATCAACAAATCGGGGCGCGGCACCGCGCCACCCTCGGGCAGCGCGTTGAAGCCGCGGATGGCGGCGGCCACCTGCGCCGCCGCGCCCTCGCCCTGCACCGCCACCGACCACAGCAGCACCCGGCGGGGAAAGCGGTCGGAAAGGCGGTGGAGGATGTCGCGGATGACCGCCCCGGTGGGCGAGGTCACCACCCCGATCACCGTCGGCAGGAAGGGGATCGGCCGCTTGCGGGCGGCGTCGAACAGCCCCTCGGCGGCCAGCTTGCGCTTGCGGTCCTCGAGCAGCTTCAAGAGCGCGCCCTGGCCGGCCAGCTCCATGCGCTCGACCACCAACTGGTACTTGGAGCGGCCGGGATAGGTGGTCAGCCGGCCGGTGGCCACCACCTCCATGCCGTCCTCGGGGACCATCCCCAGCCGCTGGGCCTGACCGCGCCAACAGACCGCGTCGAGCACGGCGTCGGGGTCCTTGAGCGCGAAATACAGATGGCCCGAGGAGTGACGCTTGAACCCGGAGATCTCGCCGCGCACGCGGACGTGGGAGAAGGTCTCCTCCACCGTGCGCTTCAACGCGCCGGACAGTTCGGCGACGGAATATTCGGGCACGTTCGAAGCGGGACGGGAAGCGGGATCGTCGGTCATGGCCCGCACTGTGCGGCAAATCGGCCGCCCGGTGAAGGCGATTGTGCCGCGCCCGTGACCAGATTATGATCTCCGACGGGGCTGGGCCAACGGCTCGTGGGCATGCCATTGGGAGAATCCGATGGGTCTCGGCAGAATTGCTTCCCTGCTCGGTTCGCTTCACCCCGCGGCCGAAACCCCGCAGGCACCGCCGGAACCTGCACCGAACGACCGTCCGCCCATGCCGACGGCGGGGCCCGATACGTCCTACGACCGCAACGCCTCGGCGCGGTCGGACATCGCCGCCCAGATCCAGGCGGTCCTGACCGCCATCCAGCGCCTGCACGAATCCGCCAGCCAGGATGGAGCGGGTATGGCCTTTTCCCATTCCGGCTCGACCTTGCGGGACTCGGTGGGCGCGCTCGGACACCTGATGGCCGCGGCCCGCGATTCCGGCGTGGCGCTGTCGGCCGACCTGGTCCACGAGGCCGAGGCCACGGTGGCGGCGGTGGACGGGCGGCTGCAGGCAGTTCGCGACGGCGTCGAGCAGCGGGTCGCCTCGCTGCCCGCGACCGACCGCGAGCGCGTCCGCGACGTGGCCGGCCGCTTCGTGGCCGAGATGCAGGCGGTCATCGCCCACACCCAGTCGGTGATCGCCCGCTTCGGGGCGTGACCGGACCCTACAGCCCCAGCCGCTCGGCGAATTCGCGGGCCTCGCGCTTGGTCAGGCCGTAGCGGTCGGCGTCGGCCACCGTCGCCCTGCCGGCCAGCACGTCCCTGAGCAGCGCCACCTCCATGCGCGAGAACCGCTGGGCTTCCAACTGGTAATCGCGGAAGGCCTCGGTGGTCACCGGCACCCAATCGGCCATCAGCTCCAGGATTTTCTCGGCGTAGACGCGGATCTCGTACTGGGCGTGGATGTCGGCCCTGAGGCGCAGGAAATGCATCAGATTGTGCAGGTTGGTCTGCCAGTACATCTGGGTGTAGGTGGACAGCGGCAGGCCGATGCGGGCCAGTTCGCGGGCGATGCCGGCCCGGTCCTCGTCGATGACCTGGCCGTCCTCGTCGGCGTTGAGCAGCCGGTGGTAGGAATCGAAGTTCCTCAGCGCCTCGTCCTTGAGGACGCGCAGCACCTCGGCCGACTGTTCGAGGGTCAGGGTCTGGCCGCGACCCTGCTTGTTGTCGGTGGACTGCACCGCCAGGTCCTCGGGCCGGGGCAGGTAGAACTCGTCCGGCAGGATGGAATAGCGGGCGGAATACTCGTTCAGGCTGGCGGTGCGGTGCCGCACCCATTGCCGCATGACGAAGATGGGCAGCTTGACGTGCAGCTTGATGACGCAGCCCTCGAACGGGCTGGTATGCAGGTGGCGCATCAGGTAGCGCAGCAGCGCGCGGTCGTCCGAGGTGCCCTTGGTGCCCTTCCCATAGCTCATGCGCGCCATCTGCAGCACCGACACGTCGTCGCCCATGTAGTCCTTGACGGCGACGAAGCCGTGGTCGAGCACCGGGTGATAGACGTTGACGTGCTTCTCCATGCCGTCGGAAACGGGCCGGAAGGTGGTGGCGGCCTCGCGCACGGGGATGTCGGCGGCCTCGGGCGTGGGCTGTTCGGTACCGGTGGCGTGCATGATCTCCCCCGCGAGCTATGGTGCGGCTGTTGTAACGAAACCTAGTGGGGCGCGCAAGGAGGCACCGCTAGCGATTGGGGATCAGAAGGTCTCGGCGTTGGTGACCTCGACCGCCCGCCAGACCAGCGCCAGCACCCGGTCGATCTCCTCCTGGGTGGCGTCGTCAGCGACCGCCGGCAGCGGCATGTCGATGCCCTCGGCCTCCAGCAGTTCGCGGGCGCGGTTGAAATAGAAGTCGCGATACTCGGCGGTGGTGCGGAAGCCGGAATTGAAGGCCTTGTCGATGTCGGCCCGCAACCGCAACAATTCGTCCTGTTCGCCCCGGGTCAGCAGCCCCTCGCGGCGCAGCAGCTCGGCCTGCCGCGCCTTGGCGCTCTCAAGCTTGTGGCGCCAATGCGGGTCGTGGCCCGGCATCAGCCGCGCGGTGGCACCCATTCGCGTCGCCCTCCGCCGACGATGATAATCGATGCGCGCAGATGGTCAAATCGCCCGCCCGCGCCAGGGCACCAGGGACGGCACCCGGGCTCGGTAGCGGGCATAGTCGTCGCCGTACAACCGCAGCAGGCGCCGCTCCTCGAAGGCGGCGCCAACCAGCAGATACAGGCTGCCCCACACGGCCGTCGCCAGCCCCAGCGGCGAGACCGCCGCCCCCCACAGGATCAGGTGGCCGGCGGCGTAGAGCGGATGGCGGACATAGGCATGCGGCCCGTCCAGCCGCAGCCCCTCGTCGGCGGGAAGGTCGGGGCGGCGCCATTGGGTGGTGCCGGCCAGCCGGCCGAGATCGTAGAAGCGAGCCGACCACACCAGCGCCATCCAGCCGCCGACGTGGACCACGCCCAGGCCCGCCAGCGCCCAGCCGGGCAGCGGGAAGGGCGGCCGGTCGCCCAGCGTGGCGACGCCGACCGCGGCGACCAGGGCGAACTGGACCACCGCCACCAGATTGTAGGCCAGCCGGTGTCCCCGCCCCAGCCGCGCCCGTCCCCTGCCCCCGGCCAGCCCGGTATGGGTGAGGCCGAAGGCCAGCCAGGCCAGGGCGTAGACGAAATGGTCCATCCGCCTCTCCGCCGGGATCGGCCTACAGCCCGTACTTCTCCGCCATGGCCGGGTCCTTGGCGGCGACCACGCGGGCGAGGTCGACGATGACCTTGGCCTGCTTCCAGGTGGCGTCGTCCTGCATCTTGCCGTCGATCATCACCGCGCCGGTGCCGTCGGGCATGGCGTCGAGGATCCTGCGGGCGAACAGCACCTCGTCCACGTCGGGGCTGAATACCTTTTTGGCGATGTCGATCTGGCTGGGATGCAGGCTCCAGGCACCGGCGCAGCCGAGCAGGAAGGCGTTGCGGAACTGGGCCTCGCAGGCGGCCCCGTCCGAGAAATCGCCGAACGGGCCGTAGAAGGCCTTGATGCCGGCCGACTGGCAGGCGTCGACCATCCTGGCCACCGTGTAGTGCCACAGATCCTGCTGGAACAGGGTGCGCGGGGCGTCACCCTTGGCGTCCTCCAGCACCCCGTAGAAGGGATGGCCGCCGCCGACGCGGGTGGTCTTCATCCCGCGCGAGGCGGCCAGGTCGGCCGGCCCCAGGCTCATGCCGTGCATGCGCGGGCTAGCGCCGGCGATGGCGGCCACGTTCTCGACGCCCAGCGCCGTCTCCAGGATGGCGTGGATCAGGATCGGCTTGGTGACGCCGTGCCTGGCCTCCAACTGGGCCAGCAGCTGGTCGAGATAATGGATGTCCCACGGCCCCTCGACCTTGGGCAGCATGATGACGTCAAGGCGGTCGCCGGCGGCGGCGACGATCTCGGTGACGTCGTCCAGGAACCACGGCGAATTCAGGCAATTGACCCGCGTCCACAGCGCGGTGCCGCCGAGGTCGGCGGTCTTCGCCACCTCAACGAACCCGGCGCGGGCGGCGTCCTTGGCGTCGGCCGGAATGGCGTCCTCGAGATTGCCCAGCAGCACGTCCACCTGTCGCGCCATGTCGGGGACCTTGGCCCGCATCTTTTCCACGTGCGGCGGAAAGAAGTGGATCATGCGCTCCAGCCGCACCGGCAGCTCGCGGTAGGGCGCCGGCGCCCCGATGGCGAGGGGTTCGAAGAACTTGCGGGGGGGCTTGATGCTCATGGCGGCGCAATCCTCTTGCGGAAATATGGGTCCGGCCGGCAATAATGCTTCGTGATTTTGCATTGCACAAGAGCCAAGGCGGCGAGCGGTTGCTCCCCGGCCGGGCCGTGATATGGTGGCCGGATGCGTCATCCCACCGACCTGCACAGCGGCACCGTCGTCTGGCCGAAAACGAAGATCCTGGTGTTCAGCCAGGACGACGCTTTCCGCTTCCTGGTCCGCTCGACCTTCCGCAAGCTGAACGTCCGCGACGTGCTGTCGACGGCCGTTCCCGACGACGCCGAGCATTTGATCGGCTATGGCCCCGACATCGCCGTGGTGGATTTCGACGGCGACTGGCAGGCGGCGCTGGGCTTCATCTCGCGCATCAAGGCGGCGCCCAGGAATCCCAATCCGGCCATGCCCGTGCTGGCGGCGGTCAAGGCGATGGACCGCGACGTGGTGGGCCCGGCCTTCAACATGGGCATCGAGGGGGTGATCCCCAAGCCGGTGTCGGGCCACGAACTGACCCGGCGGATCTCGGACACCCTGGCCCATCCCACCCGGGCGGCCGCGCCGCCGCCGGTGGCCGCCCCGATACCGGCCCCGCCCCCCGCCCGGGCATCGGCCCCGGTGGCGACGAAGCCCACCGCCCCACCGCCCCGCCCGGCCCCGCCACCGAGCCCCCAGCCGAGCCCCCAGCCGCGCCCAGGGTCGGCGACCCGGCCCGCCGAGCCGGCGGCGCCACTCCCGGTGAAACCGGCGGCCGGCCGGCTGGCGGCTGGGGACATCGTCCCGTCCAAACGCCCGGGCGGCGGCCCCCTGCCCGACCTCGCCCCGCCGCCCCCCCCGCCGCCGCCATCCGCGCCCGCCAGGCCGGCGGCGACCGTCGAGGCGCTGGCCGCCAAGGCCCCGGCCCAGTACCGCCTGGAGCCGGCCGCCGACGACACCGGCCGCAGGAAGGCCGCCCGGGCCCGCGCCGATTGGCAGATGGAAGTCGCCTCGGCCGGCCATGCCGCCAGAACCGGCGCCGACGTCGCCCGCCTGGACGTCACCGCCTTCGTGGCCGCCCACCTGGCCTGGCTGCAGAGCCAGGGCGCGCAGGGCGCCCGCGCCAACGTCCAGGGCATGGATCTGGCCGGAGCCGACCTGTCCCGCACGGTGCTGGCCAACGCCACCCTGCGCGAGGCCGACCTGTCCGACGCCATCCTCACCGAATCCCGCCTCGACGGCGCCGATTTCCGCTACGCCAGGCTTGAGGCGGCGGACCTGTCGGATGCCAATCTCGGCGTCGCCCAGTTGCGTCACGCCAAGTGCCGCATGGCCAACCTGACCGGAACCGTCCTGCGGGGCGCCGACCTGTCGGGCGCCGACCTGCGCGGCGCCAAGATGGAGGGCGCCGACCTCAAAGGCGCCACCATGATCAGCTGCGACCTGCGCGGCACCGACCTCTCCAAGGCCGAGAACATGGCCCAGGCCCAGCTCGACAAGGCGGTCTGCGACCTGAAGACCAAGCTGCCCCCCGGCCTGACGCGGCCGGTCCGCGACGGTGCCTAGCCCCTTCGGGTTGCCCCGCCTGTCCGCCCGGACCATCGCCGGGCCCGCCTGTTCATGCCGGTGAGGCAGGAACGGAGGAACGGCCATGGCAGGACGCAACTGGGACACCGCCGGCGAGCGGGTCGCCCGCGCCGCCCGCGAGACGCCCAAGGGGTTGATCGGTCTGGCGCTGACCGCCGGCGCGGCGGTCACCGGCCTGGCCTTCTGGTCCAGCCACACCGCCAAGGACAGCGAACGCGCCAACCCGCCCATGGGCAATTTCATGGAGGTGGGCGGCGTCAAGCTGCACTACGTGGCACGGGGATCGGGACGGCCGGTGGTGTTCCTGCACGGGCTGGGCGGCATGGTCCAGGACTGGACCCTGTCGGTGCTGGACCGCGCCGCCCGCGACCACCGCTGCATCGCCTTCGACCGCCCCGGCTACGGCTGGAGCGGGCGGCCCGGCTGGAGCCGCTGGCCACCCGAGAAGCAGGCCGAGGTGCTGCGCCGCGCGACCCGCCGCATGGGCATAGAACGGCCGGTGGTGGTGGGCCACGACTTCGGCGCCCTGGTGGCCCTGGCCTGGGCGCTGGACACTCCCGAGGACATCGCCGGCATCGTCCTGTTGGCGGGCTATTTCTATCCCACCCGCCGCGTCGATATCCCCCTGTTGTCCGCCACCAACATGGCAGGGCTGGGTGCGCTGGCCCGCAACACGGTGTCGCCGATCCTGGGACGCGCCGCCATGCCCCGGGTGATGGCACGCCTGTTCGCGCCCAACCTGCCGCCCGACATCATGAGCCTTTATCCCACCGACATGATGCTGCGGCCCGGGCAGATGCGAGCCCAGGGCGAGGACCTGGGCAACCTGCGCCAGGCCGCCCGCCGGCTGTCGCCGCGCTACGGCGAGTTGCGCTGCCCGGTGATCATCGTGACCGGTGATTCGGATGCCATCGTCGATCCGGTGGCCCAGTCCATCCGGCTGCACCGGGACATTCCGCATTCGGCGCTGCGGGTGGCCGACGAGGTGGGGCACATGGTCCACCACGTCCGGCCGCGCGAGGTGGTGGCCGCCATCGAACTGGCCTGGCACGAATCCGACGTCCAGGCCCGCGCCACCACCCCGGGCCTACAGCCCCCCGGCCCGCCGCCAGCGGCGCAGCCGCTTGGCGGGTAACGGCGCTCAGTACCCGCCGCGCGCGATCATGTCGGCGACCATCTCCAGCACGGTCTCGGGGTTGATCCGGGCGACGCAGGGCAGCATGCCCTGGATGGGCTCGAAGGGGCAGCGGCCCATGCAGCCCTGGCACTCCATCGGCACGTACAGGAAGTGGGCGTTGGGCGGGGTGATCTCCTCGTCGTAGGGAACCCCGGCCCCCACATAGGCGGCGCTGGCCAGGACCAGGGTCGGCACGCCCAGAAGGATCGACAGATGGGCCCCGGCGGTGTCGGCACCGATCACCATGCGGGCGCCGCGCAGCACCGAGGCCAGGTGATCGAAGCCCGAGGTGTCGACGGTCACCCGCGACCGCTCGAGGATCGGCTTGAAGTCGGGATTGCGCTCGATATCGGCGCGATGGGCGGCCACCCGCACCTGCCAGTCGCGCGGCAGGGTGTTGAGGATGGTCTCCCACAGGGCGGGCTGCAGCTGGCGACGGCGCACCGCCGAGAACGGAAACACCACCACGGTGGGAATCTCGAACGGCATCGCCTCGGGCAGCCGCACCTCGGGCAGCAGCGCCAGGGCCGGCGGCTGCTTGCGGCCGGACAGGAAATCGGCGAAGCGCGACCAGCGCACCACCTTGTCCTGGTTGGGATCGCCGGGGTCGAAAACCTTGCTGTACTTGGACAGCGCCGCCTCGATCAGCTTGGCCGGCGCCCCCGACGGCGCCGGCTTCATGGCCGCCACCTGGGGCGCCTGGGCGGCGGCGATCAGCGCCTCGTCGGGATCCGGGGCGCGGTTGTAGTCCAGCGCCACCACCAGCCGGTAATTGGCCAGATAGAGCTTGCGGAACACTTGCCAGCGATAGGCGAAGGAGGTCAGGCGGCGGAACTCCACCCGCATGATCCTGAGCGAACGGGGAAACAGGAAGCTCATCCCCACCGCGTCCGAGCGCATCAGCAGGGTGACGTCCTCGAAATCCTCGGCCAGCCGCATGAAGCGGGGCAGCACCGCCGACAGGAACACCATGTCGGCCGGCCCGCGGGCGGTGACCAGCAAAATCCCGCGCGGCTTGGCCTTCCGCCTGGTGGTCGCCAGAACCAACCGCAGGGCGCGATCGACCAATGCGGGCATCCGGGCCTCCTTCACGCCATCATGTCCCGCTACTGTCCGCCGTCGCGCACGGGGACGCAAGCGGCTTGCGCCCGCCGGCCGCTGTTGTCGGACCCGTGTCTCTCGCATATCATAACCAAGGAAAATCAAATGGATAAAATTGGACGAAAAATGCGCGGGTGGATGATCGGGGCATCACTGACGCTGGCCGCCCTGCCGATGGCGGCCATGCCCGTGGCGGCCGAGGAGATCGGCTCGGTGTCGACGGTGTTCAAGATGCTGGGCCCCAACGACAAGATCGTCGTCGAGGCCTTCGACGACCCCAAGGTGACCGGCGTCACCTGCTATCTGTCGCGGGCCAAGAAGGGCGGCATCGCCGGCGGGCTGGGCGTCGCCGAGGACACCTCGGATGCCGCCATCGCCTGCCGCCGCGTCGGCCCCATCGCCTTCTCCGACCGCTTCGACGACGGCGAGGAGGTGTTCAAGAAAAGCACCTCGCTGCTGTTCAAGTCCATGCAGGTGGTCCGCTTCCTGGACAAGAAGCGCGACGTGCTGGTGTATCTGGTCTATTCCGATCGCATCATCGAGGGGTCGCCGAAGAACTCCATCTCGGTGGTCCCGATCCCGCCGGGCGAAGGGGGCGCGCGGTGACCATCCCGGCCAACCAGCAGCTCCTGTACCGCGACCTGTGCGCCAAGCTGGAGGCCACGGCGGACGAGGAGGCTCTGGCCCGCCGGCTGGGAGAGGTGTTGCGGTCGCTGCTGCGCCGCCAGGGCGACGCCGAGTTCCTGTCGGTGGTGCGCGACCTGGCCATGGAGAGCCTGGCCGGGCGCGGCCTCGCCGATCAGAAGGCCCTGGCCGCCGAGGTGGTTCGGCTGGTGCTGGACAAACGCCCCGAGGTGGCCGCCGCCTGGCAGGCGCTGCACGCCCCGCCGGCCGGCGTTCCCGCCCGCCGCGCCGCCGACCTGGCGGCGCCGGGGACCGCCCCAGCCGAGGCGCCCGCGCCTCCTCCCGCGCCTCCTTATGTCCACGCCGAGACCGAGACGCTGGTGGCCGCCTATGTGGCCGACGTCCTGGACCGGCGGCTGGCCATCTTCCGGGTCGGCTCCGCCCGCTTCCCCACCCCCGCCTTCCGGCACGAGCAGCCGTTCTTCCTGTTCGACCGCCGCTTCGCGCGGGTGGCCCGCCGCTTCGTGACCGAGGTGCTGGTGCCGCGCTGCCGGCCGGCGCTGCAACGGCGGGTCTACGAGGGCATCGGGCCGCGCCTGCGCATGGACCCCGAGGGGTCGGCGGCGGTGCTGGCCGAGAAGCGGCCCGAGGCATGGCGCATCCTGATCGAGCGCTTGACCAAGTGGGCCGGCCACCACCGCACCGCCGAGGCCAAGCTGGCCGCCGCCGCCGACCTGGGCGACGACGCCGGGCCGGAATTCGCCGAGGTGGACGTGCCGGTCAGCGCGCCCCGGGTATTCGCCGTGCTGGGAGTGCGCTTCTCGCTGGGTCAGAAGACCACCACCCGCCGCATGCGGGTGCGGGTGCGGGCCTCGACCGAGCCCACCGCCGACGAACTGGAGGCGCTGACCCACATCACCCGGCTGCGCAACATCGCCGCCGAGGACGGCCTGGAGCTGCCGCCGGCCTGCGACTTCCTGTTCCTGCGCACCCTGCTGGAGTTCGACGCCCGCAAATACGCCCAGGCGGTCAAGGAGTTGGTCGCCCTGGCCGGGCACGAGGAGACCGGCCGGGCGTACTTGTTCGAGCGCCTGAAGGCGGTCGACGAGACCTACGCCAACACCCTGTCCGATGTCCTGATCCTGATCATCTTCCACGAGGCGGAGCGGTTCGGCTTCAAGGAGCTTTACGACATCTGCATCGGCGCCGCCCTCGACCGCGAGGCCATGGCCGGCAAGCGGCCCTTCCTCCAGGACGAGGTCGGCCGCCGGCCGCGCGAACTGGCCTTCCAGGTGCGCGAGGTGCTGCGCCGCCGCTATGACGAGGCCACCCTGGCGGCGGCGGTGCGCATGCTGATGGAAACGTGCGGGACCATGGCCGCGACCCGCTTCCAGCGCGAGATCCAGGCGGCGCTGGGCGTGCTGGCCGCCTTCCCGGTGGCCTTCGCCGGCGACCCCGACGAGCCGGCCTTCAGCCATGTGGGCCACATCCTGCACCGGGCGCTGGCCGCCCGCCATCCCCATGTGGAGGACTCGATCGCCGCCGTCCTCGACGTCTACGCGCCGCTGGCCGAACGGCTGCGGGCATCGGTGCGGGGCGGGGCGGAACAGGGCGGCTGACACCGAAGCTTCATCCCGAGCCGGCGCGCGGGAGGATACTATCGCTCCGGTTTTCCGCAACCGCGCCGCGCCCCGCATGCCCGACTCCGCCTCCATCGCCCCCATCGCCCGCGAGGCAGACGGCCGGCCGGCGCTGTGGGTCTGCAACCGTTGCGGCTGGGTCTACGATCCGTCGCTGGGCGACCCGCTGGGCGACATCCCCCCCGGAGTGCCGTTCGAGCACCTGCACGACGGCTGGATCTGCCCCAATTGCGGCGCCGAGCAGGACTACTTCTTCCACTAGGAGCCCACGCCCATGGACCGCCCCGCCTCCCGTCCGCTGTCCGAGATCGCCGCCGCCCGCATGGGCCGCCGCGCCGCCCTGAAGTCGCTGCTGGCCGGCACCGCCGCCCTGCGGTCGTTGCTGGCCGGCTCCGCCGCCATGGCCGTGGCGCCGCGCCTGGCGGGCGCCGCCCCGGCGGAGCACGATCCCTCCACCCTGACCTTCGCCCAGCCGCCCCATGTCATCGCCGACGACCATCAGGTGGCGCCGGGCCATCGCGCCCAGGTGCTGATCCGCTGGGGCGACGCGGTCGCCGAGGGCGCCCCCGCCTTCGACCCCGCCGCCCAGACCGCCGCCGCCCAGGAGCGCCAGTTCGGCTACAACAACGACTTCGTGGCCTTCATGCCGCTACCCGTGGGCTCCGACGCCTCGGATCACGGCCTGCTTTGCGTGAACCACGAATACACCAACGCCGAGCTGAT
This sequence comes from uncultured Rhodospirillaceae bacterium, assembly GCA_937887565.1. Lineage (GTDB taxonomy): Bacteria > Pseudomonadota > Alphaproteobacteria > Rhodospirillales > Magnetospirillaceae > CALABS01. Next base: position 37,297 of record CALABS010000022.1, read on the forward strand.
GTTTCCCGGCCTGACCCTCAAGGACAAGCTGGAGCGCCAGACCTCCGAGCAGGTGGCCGTCGAGATGGCCGCCCACGGCCACAGCGTCCTTGAAATCCGCCGCCAGGACGGCGTCTGGGCGGTGGTTCCGGCAAGCCCCTTCGCGCGCCGCATCAGCCTGAACACCGCCATGGCGGTGTCGGGGCCGGCGGCCGGCCATCCCCGCCTGCGCACCAAGGCCGACCCGTCGGGGCGGGTGGTGATGGGCACGATGAACAACTGCGCCGGCGGCACCACGCCGTGGGGCACGGTGCTGATCGCCGAGGAGAACTTCGACACCTATTTCGGCGGCGATCCCAAGAAGACCCCCGAGGCCGACTCGCTGGCCCGAATCGGCATCAAGGGCAAGAGCCGCTATGGCTGGTCGCGCTTCCACGACCGCTTCGACGTTGAGAAGGAACCCTTCGAGCCCAACCGCTTCGGCTGGGTGGTCGAGATCGACCCCTATGATCCCACCTTCACGCCGGTCAAGCGCACCGCCCTGGGGCGCTTCAAGCACGAGGCCGCCACCACCACCCTGCTGCCCGACGGCCGCGTGGTGGTCTATTCCGGCGACGACGAGGTGTTCGAGTACCTGTACCGCTTCGTCACCAAGGGCAGATACGACCCGAGGAACCGGCTCGCCAACATGGGCCTGCTGGACGAGGGCACGCTGGCGGTGGCCCGCTTCGACAAGGACGGTTCGCTGACCTGGCTGCCGCTGGTGTGGGGCGCGGGGCCGCTGACCCCGGCCAACGGCTTCGGCGACCAGGGCGACGTGCTGATCGACGCGCGGCGCGCCGCCGACCTGCTGGGCGCCACGCCGCTGGACCGCCCCGAGGACGTCGAGGTCAATCCGGCCAACGGCCGCGTCTACGTGATGCTGACCAACAACACCAAGCGCAAGCCCGAGCAGGTGGGCGGCCCCAGCCCGCGCGCCGACAACCGCCACGGCCATGTGGTCGAGCTGAGTCCGCCCGGTGCCGGCAAGGGCCGCCGCGCCCGCCACGACGCCGACCGCTTCCGCTGGGAGATCCTGTTCCTGGCCGGCCGCCGCGAGGACGGCGCCACCACCCATCCGGCCTCGGACCGCTTCGGCGCCTGGCTGTCGGCCCCCGACAACTGCACCTTCGACAACCGCGGCCGGCTGTGGATCTCGTCGGACCAGGGCTCGGCCCAGCGCAAGAACGGCATCCCCGACGGCATGTACGCCTGCGACGTGGACGGCCCCGGCCGGGCGCTGACCAAGTTCTTCTACGCCTGCCCGCGCGACGCCGAGATGTGCGGCCCGGCCTTCACCCCCGACAACCGCACCCTGTTCGTGGCGGTCCAGCATCCGGGCGAGGACAAGGCCTCGACCTTCGACCAGCCGTCGACCCGGTGGCCGGACTTCACGGACGGCATGCCGCCCCGCCCGGCCATCGTCGCCATCAGCCGCGACGACGGCCAGCCGATCGGGTGATCCGTCTCAATCGTCATCCCCGGGCTTGACCCACGGCCGTCCGGTCGAGCTTTCGGGGAGCGGACGTCACCTCTCGCCGTCATGCCGGCCTCGGGCCGGGCATCCACGCGCGTCCGCGAAATTCCACGCTTTCCGCGAGGTCCGGGCGGCACCGGGTGGATGGCCGGGTCGAACCCGGCCAGGACGACGCCTTACAGCCCCTTCTCCATCACCGCCGCCAGGCGGCGGGCGAAGGCGGCGGGGTCGGCCGGGGCCTCGCCCTCGAGGATGCGGGCCTGGTCCAGCAGCAGGTGGGCGGCATCGTCGATCGCCTCGCGGCCGCCGGCCTTGACGCGGTCGGCCAGGCCCTTGATCAATCCGTGGCGGGGGTTGATCTCGAGGATGCGGGCGAAACCCTGGTCCAGTTGGCGGTGGGCCTTGAGCAGCCGCTCCAGGTGGATGCTCATCTGGCCGGGATCGGCCACCAGGCAGCAGGCGGATTCGGTCAGCCGTTCCGAGATCTTCACGTCGCGGACGGCGTCGCCCAGCGCCAGCTTGAGGGCGGCGACCAGCGTGTCCATGTCCTCGGTCGCCGCCGCGGCGGGCTTGTCGGCCGCGTCCTCGCCCTTGACCTTGGACAGGTCCACCGACGCCTCGGTGACCGCGACCAGCTTCCTGTCCTTGACCTGCCCCACCGCCGGCACCCAGAACTCGTCGATGGGGTCGGTGAGCAGCAGCACCTCGATGCCCTTGGCGAGGAATCCCTCCAATTGCGGGCTCTTGGCCAGCGCCGCCGCGTCGTCGCCGGTGGCGAAGTAGATGGCGTCCTGGCCCTCCTTCATGCGCTCCACGTATTGGTCCAGCGTCACCCAGCCGTCGCCGGCGGTGGAGCGGAACCGCGACAGGGCGACGATGTCGTCCTTGCGCTCGAAGTCCTCGTAGATGCCTTCCTTGAGCACCGCGCCGAAGGTCTCCCAGAAGGCGGCGAAGCCCTCGGCGTCGTCCTCGGCCTTCTTCTTCAGCTCGGCCAGCACCCGCTTCACCAGCCCGGCCTTGATCTTGGCCAGCACCGGGTTGTGCTGCAGCATCTCGCGGCTGATGTTGAGCGGCAGGTCCTGGCTGTCCACCACCCCGCGCAGGAAGCGCAGATAGGGCGGCAGCAGCTCGGCGCAGTCGTCGGTGATGAACACCCGCTTGACGTAGAGCTTCAGATGCTGCTTGCGGTCGGGGTGGAAGATGTCGAAGGGCTTGGACGACGGCACGTACAAGAGGCCGGTGTACTCGATGGCGCCCTCGGCCTTGTAGTGGATGGTCAGCCACGGATCGTCGAAGGCGTGGGCGACGTGGTGGTAGAACTCCTTGTACTGCTCGGGGGTGATGTCCGACTTGGAGCGGGTCCACAGCGCCGAGGCGGCATTCGCCGTCTCCTCCTTGCCGTCCTCGACCACGACGACCGGAATGGCGATGTGGTCCGAGTAGGTCTTGACGATGCGGCGCAGGGTCGCCGGCTCGAGGAACTCGGCCTCGCCGTCGCGCAGGGTCAGCGTGATGACGGCGCCGCGGGCGGCGTCGGCGGCCTCGGTGACGGTGAACTCGCCCTTGCCGTCGGACTCCCACCGCCAGCCGGTGTCGTCGCCGGCCCGGCGGGCGGTGACGGTGACCCGCTCGGCGACCATGAACGCCGAGTAGAAGCCGACGCCGAACTGGCCGATCAGCGTCATGTCCTTCTTGGCGTCGCCGGTCAGCTGGCGCATGAACTCGGCGGTGCCCGACCGCGCGATGGTGCCCAGGTTCTCGATCAGGTCGGCGCGGTTCATGCCGATGCCGTTGTCGGCCACCGTCAGGGTGCCGGCGGCGGCGTCGGGAATCAGGCGGATGCGGAAATCGGCGTCGCCGGCCAGCAGCCCGGGCTGCGTCAGCCCCGCGTAGCGCAGCTTGTCGCAGGCGTCCGAGGCGTTGGAGATCAGCTCCCGCAGGAAGATCTCCTTGTTCGAGTAGAGCGAGTGGACGACGATGTCCAGAAGCTTGGCCACCTCGGCCTGGAATTCGCGCTTCTCTTCCGTCATGGCTCCGTCTTTCGGCGTTGTTGGCGGATATGCTTTCTGCGTTGGGGCATTGATATGAGGCAAGGCCGCGAGGGTTGCAAGTGGCCGCCGCATTCGAAAGAATACGGGGACCGCGCATCGGCGTTGCCGTGGCCTCTCCGACTCGCTATAGATAGCGGCCCCGCCGGATGGCGGGGGAAAAGAGGGCGCGCCGCGGCCCGGAAAGACGGCGCGGCACGTTGACCAGGGAGACATTCATGCAGATTCCCCTCCAGATCACCTTTCACGGCATCGACCACTCGGACGCCGTCGAGGAGCGCGTCCGCGAAAAGGTGGCCAAACTGGAGCAATTCTCCGATCGCATCACCAGCTGCCGCGTGGCGATCGAGTCGCACCACAAGAACACCTCGAACCTGCACCACAAGGGTGACGGGTACGCCATCCGCATCGACGTGACCGTTCCCGGCTCCGAGCTGGTGGTCAAGCGCGACAGCGACGAGCACGAGGACGTTTATGCGGCGCTGAAGGGTGCGTTCCAGGCCATGGAGCGCCAGATCAAGGAATACGTCGCCCGCTCGCGCGGCGACGTCAAGGCGCACGCCCGCGCCTGATCGGCCCGTCACGGCAATGCGGCGGCCGGAGCGACGCTCCGGCCGCTTTTTGCGTGCGCCCGGGCGGTTGCCCCCCGGCTTGATCGAAAATCGCGATCGATCAGGTTTGCCCCATTGATGCCTGGCCGCGCTTGCGCTAGAAGCGCGGGCAAACCAGAGATTTCCCGGGCATCCATGAACATCGACCTCGCGCGCACGTTCCTCGAGATCGTCGAGACCGGCAACTTCAACCGTGCCGCCGAACGGCTGCGCGTCACCCAGTCCACCGTCAGCATGCGCATCAAGGCGCTGGAGGACGAGCTGGGGCGGCCGCTGTTCCTGCGCTCGAAGGCCGGCACCGAACTGACCGCCGCCGGCATGCAGTTCCGCCGCTACGCCTCGACCCTGGTGCGGGTGTGGGAACAGGCGCGCCAGGAAATCGAGTTGCCGCCCGGCTATCGCACCGTGCTCAACGTGGGCGGCCAGTTCTCGCTGTGGGACCGGCTGCTGGTGCAGTGGATTCCGTGGATGCGCACGGCGCTGCCCGACGTGGCGCTCAGGGCCGAGGTGGGGCTGTCGGACGGGTTGATGCGCCAGCTGGCCGAGGGGCTGATCGACATCGGCGTGATGTATTCACCGCAAAGCCGGCCCGGCATGGTCATCGAGAAGCTGCTGGAGGAACGCCTGGTGATGGTGTCCACCCGCCGCCGCACCGTCGCCGACTGGGACGAGGACTACGTTTTCGTGGATTGGGGCCCGGAATACCGCCAGAGCCACGGCCAGGCCTTCCCCGACCTCAAGACGCCGGCGGTGTCGGTGGGACTGGGCGCGCTGGGCCTGCAGCACATCCTGTCCTGCGGCGGGACGGGCTATTTCCCCATGCGGGTGGTCCGCCCCTATCTGGCCCAGGGCCGGCTGTCCCGGGTCGAGGACGCCCCTGAATTCCGCCGGCCGGCCTGGCTGGTCACCGCCCAGGACGACGGGCGCGGCGGCTGGTTCGCCACCGCGCTCGAAGGCCTGCGGCATGTGGCCTCGCTGGAAAGCGAGGACTGATCCGCCCTACCGCAACCGGTTGCGCACGTCTTCCAGCAGGGTCAGCAGCTGGTCCTGGCCGACACCGTCGCGGGCCATCACCCGGCGCACCACCTCGTCGGACAGCAGTTCGTCCAACGACGGCTCGGCATTGCCCATGAATTCGGCCGAGCGGAAGGCGCGCATCCCGACGGGGAAGACCGGGGCCGATCCCCGGACCTCCAACGGAGCGGCGGCGGGCTTGCAGGCATTTTGAATCATTGACGCCCCCTTCCAGCAGAAAACGTTGGAACCGACCATACAACGAATCGACTGCGACTTGTCACCCCCTCAAGAGTATCGGGTGCTCCGCCATTTGCAGTATATTTTGCACCGCCGTGACAATATTGCGGCGCAATATGCACACACTCTGAAAGATTGAAGGGACCTCACCCATATGGGTGCCGGGCGCCTGCCGGTCAAGCGCGCGGCATCATCGCGTGCCGGCCGAGCACCGAATCCGCCAGCAGGGGAAGGCGGCCGGGGTCGAACAGCTGGTAGTGCCACCATTCGTTGCGGTAGAAGTCCCACCCCGCCGTGGTCATGATGCCCATCAGCAGGTGGCGGTTGCGTTGCGCCTCGGGCGCGATGGCGCGGCAGCCGTGGTGGGACAGCGGCGTGAAGGCGTCGAAGCCGGTTCCCATGTCCAAAGGGCGCCCGGCGGCGTCGATCAGGGTCAAATCCACCGCCGCCCCCCGCGAATGGGGCGAGCCGCGACGGGGATCGGCCAGGAATTCCGGATCGGGGGCATGGCCCCACAGCGCCCATTGCGCCTCGGAGGGTCGGAAGGCGTCGAGGATTCGCAGCCGCAGGCCCAGCGGCCGCGCCAATTCCACTGCCCGCGCCAGCAGCATCGCCGCCTCGGGATGGAGGAAGCAGCCGGCGTCGGGGCGGTAGATCGGGCGGCCGGTGAAATTGGCGGCGGTGGCGTATTCGAGGGCGACGTCGACCTCGTGCTCGGGCGGCGCGATGGGCACCAGGGGCGGCATGGGCTCTCCTGAGGGGCGGCGGGCTTTCCACGTGGACGAGGGCGAAGTATAAGCTCGACCGATGAAGATTCTCGCCCTCGATTCCGCCACCTCCGCCTGTTCCGCCGCCGTCTGGGCCGACGGGCGGGTGATGGCGCGCCGCCATGCCGAGATGGCGCGGGGCCAGAGCGAGGCGCTGGTCCCCATGGTCGCCGAGGTGATGGCCGAGGTCGGCCTGGGCTTCGCCGACCTCGACCTGTTGGCGGTGACCGTCGGGCCCGGCGCCTTCACCGGCATCCGTATCGGCCTCGCCGCCGCCCGCGCCCTGGCCCTGGCGGCCGGCCTTCCCCTGGCCGGCGTCTCCACCCTGGAGGCGGTGGCGGCGGCGGCCCCGGCCGACGGCCGGCCGCTGCTGGTGGTCCTCGATTCGAAACGCGAGGAGGTCTGGGCGCAGGCGTTCGGCCCTGATCGCACCCCATTGACCGAGCCGGCGGCGCTGGCCCCGGCCGAGGCCGCCGCCCTGGCCGGGCCCGCCTGGACAGTGGCCGGCGACGCGGCGGCGCTGGTGCTGCCGCTGCTGCCCGGCGCCGCGGCCTGCCCGGCCCGGCTTCCCGACGCCGCCGTGGTGGCGGCCCTGGCCGCCGCCCGCTGGCCGGCCGGCGCCACCCTGCCGCCCGAGCCGCTATACCTGCGTCCGGCCGACGTCACGCTGCCGCCGTCATGCCCGTCGAACTGAGTCCCGCCGCCCAGGTGCATGCCGACCTGCTGGCCGGCATGCACCGGGTCTGCTTCGCCGAGCCGTGGTCGGCGGGATCGTTCGTGTCGCTGTTGGGCCTGCCCGGAACCGCCGGCCTGATCGCGGTGGCCGAGGGCTCGCTGACCCCCAGCCTGGGCGAGACGGGACCGGCCGGATTCGTGCTGTGGCGGACGGCGGCGGGCGAGGCCGAGATCCTGACCATCGCGGTGCTGCCGCCCTGGCGCCGGGCCGGGCTGGGCGGGCGCCTGCTGGATGCCGCCCTCGACGCCGCCCGCGCGGCCGGTGCCGGCGAGATGTTCCTCGAGGCGGCGGCCGGCAACGCCGCCGCCCTGGCGCTCTACGCGGGCAGGGCATTCACCCGCGTCGGAATCCGCAAGGGATATTACGCCGGCGAGGACGCGGTCACTCTGCGCCGCGATCTTTAGTCAGCTTTTCTTGCGGATCGTCAATAAATGAACGCCGTCGCCGCCCTCGCCGTCCTCGGCGGCCAGGGATTCCACCACGTGCCCCAGTTCGGCCAGCGACCGCGGCACGTTTTCCAACGGCTCGCGCCCCTTGAGCCGGATGCGGGCGACGCCGCCGGCCGGCATCTTCTCGACCAGCAGTTTGGCGCGCACGAAGGTCATCGGGCAAACGTCGCCCGTGATGTCGAGAAAGTAGTCCGTCGACCCAGTCATGCTTTTCCGTCTTTCCATTTTTTGCAAACGATGTTGCCAGACCCCGTTAAAAGAATTATATACGCGGCGTTATTCGTTTCCTGGAGGCTTGCTCTAGATGTCGGAGCGTTCGAACAATAGCGACCTGCTGGCCCTGACCACCCAGATCGTGTCGGCCCATGTGGGCAACAATACCGTGCAGGTCGCCGACCTTCCCCAGCTGATCAACGAGGTCTACAAGACCTTGTCCTCGGTCGGCAATGCTCCGGCAGCGCCCGAGCGCCCGCAGCCGGCGGTGCCGGTCAAGAAGTCGGTGACCCCCGAGTACATCATCTGCCTCGAGGACGGCAAGAAGCTGAAGATGCTGAAGCGCCACCTCAAGACCGCCTACAACATGACCCCCGAGGAATACCGCGATCGCTGGGGCCTGCCGGCCGACTACCCGATGGTGGCTCCCAACTACGCGCAGCACCGCTCCAGCCTGGCCAAGAAGATCGGCCTGGGCACCAAGCCGCGCAAGCGCGCCACCAAGCGCGCCGGCTGACGGTTCGGCCACGATGGCGAGAGGCGTCGCGGGCGGAGCTTACGCACGCGGCGCCTTTTGGTTTATGATCTGAGCCCGTTGCCATGAACCAAGGGACAGGCATGCCTCCGTCGCGAATTGAACAGCGCTGCATCGAGAAGGGCATGAAGATGACCGACCAGCGTCGGGTCATCGCGCGCGTGCTCTCCGAGGCGGAAGACCATCCCGATGTCGAGGAGGTCTATCGCCGCTCGACGCAGATCGATCCTCGCATTTCCATCGCCACCGTCTACCGCACCGTCCGCCTGTTCGAGGAGGCCGACATCCTGGAGCGGCACGATTTCGGCGATGGCCGCGCCCGCTACGAGGAATCGCCCAGCGAGCATCACGACCACCTGATCGACGTGCAGTCGGGGCGGGTGATCGAATTCACCAGCCCGGAGATCGAGGCCCTGCAGCGCGAGATCGCGCGGCGCTACGGCTATCGACTGGTCGGCCACAGACTTGAGTTGTATGGCGTGGCGCTGGCTCCTGGGGATAAACCCGAGAACAAGTGACCGCCTGCGCGAGGACACATGGGATCGCCGGTAAAGGTTGAGGAGGGGGCCGCGGGCCTCGAGGTCCGGCTCGCCGCCAGCGCGGCCGAGATCGCCGCCGCGCAGGCGCTGCGCTATCGCGTCTTCTACGCCGAGATGGGCGCCAAGCCCAGCGCCGAGATGGAGGCCCGCGGGGTCGATTTCGACGATTTCGACGCCGTCTGCGACCACCTCTTGGTCATCGACCCCGCCAAGGGCGCCGGCGCCGCCGGCGTCGTCGGGACCTACCGCCTGATCCGCCGCTCGGTCGGCGAGGCCTTCGGCCGCTTCTACACCGCCGGCGAATACGACATCGCCAAGATCCTGGACAAGGGCGGCAATTTCATGGAGTTGGGCCGCTCCTGCGTGGACTCCGCCTACCGCAACCGCTCGACCATGAACCTTTTGTGGGCGGGCATCGCCAACTATGTCTGGGACAACGGCATCGATCTGATGTTCGGCTGCGCCTCGCTGCCCGGCACCGATCCCGACAAGCTGGCCGCCCAGCTGGCCTATCTCCACCACCACCACCTGGCGCCCGAGGACATCCGGCCGCGCGCCCTGCCCGACCTCTACGTGGACATGAACCGCATGCCCACGGAGGCCATCGACCCGCGCCGGGCGCTTCGCGAACTGCCGCCGCTGGTCAAGGGCTACCTGATGCTGGGGGGCTTCATCGGCGACGGCGCCGTCATCGACCACCAGTTCAACACCACCGATGTCTGCGTCATGGTCAAGACCGAGCTGGTGACCGAGAAATACGCCAAGCATTACGACCGCACCGCCCGCGACGTGCTCGCGACCTCGTGATGGTCAGCCCCGTCGTCGCCACCTTCCGCCTCGCCGCCTTCGTCCTGTGGACGCTGGCGGCGCTGGTGCCCTATGTGCCGCTGCTGGCAGTGGGATGGAAAGGCTGCCCGGCCTATGTGCGCGGCTATTTCAAGGTGGTGGCCCGCATCTGCGGCCTGCGGGTCGTCGCCGAGGGGGCGCCCATCGAGACCCGGCCGCCGGTGCTGTTCGTCGCCAACCATGCCAGTTACATCGACATCATCGTGCTGGGCTGCCTGCTCGAGGCGCGCTTCGTCGCCAAGAGCGAGGTGGCCGGCTGGCCCGGCTTCGGCTTCCTGTCGCGGATGGCGCGCGCCGTCTTCGTGGACCGCCGGCGCGGCGGCACCGCCCGCGAGCGCGACCTGCTGCGCCGCTGCCTGGAGGCCGGCGAATCCCTGATCCTGTTCCCCGAGGGCACCAGCAACGACGGCAACCGCGTGCTGGCGTTCAAGAGCTCGCTGTTCGCCGCCGCCGAGGGCCCGGTGGGCGGCGAGGCGATCCGGGTGCAGCCGCTGTCGGTGGCCTATACCCGCCTCGACGGCATCCCCATGGGCCGGGCGCTCCGGCCCTTCTACGCCTGGTACGGCGACATGACCATGGCCGGCCACCTGCTGCGCTTCCTGGGGCTGGGCCGCGCCACCGCCGAGGTGGTGTTCCACCGCCCCGTCACCCTGGGCGACTTCAAGGACCGCAAGGCGCTGTCCAACCACTGCCGCGACGTGGTCGCCCACGGCGTCGTCCTGGCCCTGGCCGGCCGCTGGGGGGACTTCCCGCCCGAGCCGCAGCCCGGCCTGCTGGCGGCGCCGCTGCCGCTGTCGCCGGAGACGGAAGCGTGAAATCGCCGCGCAAGGGAGGGGGGACCCGGCCCGCGATCCTTGACTCCTGCGCCCCCGATGCTAGGTTTCTGGGTGCAACCGGGCGGAACCATGGCGGTCCCGCCCCATTCGCTTGTAGGCGGCGAAGGGCCGCCCGCTGAACGACAGTGGCAAAGAAGCTTTTCGTCAAGACCTACGGCTGCCAGATGAACGTCTACGACTCCGCCCGCATGGCGGATGTCCTGGCGCCGCTGGGGTACGGCCCCGCCGATGGCCCCGAGGACGCCGACATGGTGATCCTCAACACCTGCCACATCCGCGAGAAGGCCGCCGAAAAGGTGTTTTCGGAACTGGGCCGGCTCAAGCTGCTCAAGGCGGAGCGCGGCACCGTCATCGCGGTGGCCGGCTGCGTCGCCCAGGCCGAGGGCGAGGAGATCCTGCGCCGCGCCCCCTTCGTGGACATCGTGCTGGGTCCGCAGACCTATCACCGCCTGCCCGAGATGGTCGCCCAGGCGAGCCGGGCCGGAAGCAAGGTGCTCGACACCGACTTCCCGCCCGAGCCCAAGTTCGACTTCCTGCCCGAGGCCCGCGCCGACGGGCCGTCGGCCTTCCTGTCGGTGCAGGAGGGCTGCGACAAGTTCTGCACCTTCTGCGTGGTCCCCTACACCCGTGGGGCCGAGTATTCGCGCCCCGCCGCCGCCATCCTGGACGAGGCCCGCAAGCTGGTGGCGCAAGGGGTGGTCGAGATCAGCCTGCTGGGCCAGAACGTCAACGCCTGGCATGGCGATGCCCCGACGGGCGAGGGGCGCTGGAGCCTGAGCCGGCTGATCCGCGACCTGGCCGATATCGACGGGTTGGCCCGCATCCGCTACACCACGTCGCACCCCAACGACATGGACGACGACCTGATCCGGGTCCATGCCGAGGTGGAAAAGCTGATGCCCTTCCTGCACCTGCCGGTGCAGTCGGGCGCCGACCGCATCCTGGCGGCCATGAACCGCAAGCACGACCGCGACCGCTATCTGCGCCTGGCCGAGACGCTGAAGGCCGCGCGGCCCGACCTGGCGCTGTCGTCGGATTTCATCGTCGGCTTCCCCGGCGAGACCGACGCCGACTTCCAGGACACCCTGGACCTGGTGCGCCGGGTCGGCTTCGTGCAGACCTATTCCTTCAAGTATTCCGCCCGCCCCGGCACCCCGGCCGCCGCCATGCCGGGCCAGGTGCCCGAGCCGGTCAAGGAGGCGCGCTTGGCCGAGCTGCAGGCCCTGCTGCACGATCTGACCGGCGCCTTCAACGCCGCCTCGCTGGGCAAGGTGATGCCGGTGCTGTTCGACCGCCCCGGCCGCCATCCCGGCCAGGCGGTGGGCCGCAGCCCCTACATGCAGCCGGTGCACGTGGAGGCGGCCGCACATCTGATGGGCCGGGTGGTGCCGGTGCGGATCACCGAACTGCACCCCAACAGCCTGGCCGGCATCGCGGTGGACGGCGAGAGGGCATGCGCGTGAGCGGGGCGCTGTCCGACGAGACCACGGTGGTGCGCGAATTCGCCGACAACATTCTGCTGCAGGCGGTGTTCGGCCCCCACAACGCCAATCTGGAACGCATCGAGTCGCAGATGGGCGTGGCGCTGAACGCGCGCGGCAACTCCATCGCCATCTCGGGCAGCGCCGAATCGGCCCGCGACGCCGGCGCGGTGCTGGACGGCCTTTACGACCTCGCCCGCCGCCAGGGCCACCTGGAGACCGCCGACGTGGACGCCGCCGTGCGCATGAGCCGCCACGTCCCCGCCCCCGACGAGGACCTGGTGCTGCGCACCCGCAAGCGCCACATCGCCCCGCGCACCCCCACCCAGGCCGACTACCTGAAGGCGCTCAACCACCAGGACCTGGTGTTCGGGCTGGGCCCGGCCGGCACCGGCAAGACCTATCTGGCGGTCGCCAAGGCGGTATCCATGATGATCAGGGGCGAGGTCGACCGCATCATCCTGTCGCGCCCGGCGGTCGAGGCCGGCGAGCGGCTGGGCTTCCTGCCCGGCGACCTCAAGGAGAAGGTCGATCCCTATCTGCGGCCGCTCTACGACGCGCTCTACGACATGCTGCCCGGCGACCAAGTGGTCAAGAAGCTGGCCGCCGGCGAGATCGAGGTGGCGCCGCTGGCCTTCATGCGCGGCCGCACCCTGGCCAATTCGTTCATCATCCTGGACGAGGCCCAGAACACCACCAGCGTGCAGATGAAGATGTTCCTGACCCGCATGGGCGAGGGCTCGCGCATGGTCATCACCGGCGACCTGTCGCAGATCGACCTGCCGGGCGGGGTGCGGTCGGGCCTCAAGGACGCCATCGACATCCTGGACGCCATGACCGGCGTGTCGTTCATCCGCTTCACCGACAAGGACGTGGTCCGCCACGACCTGGTGACCCGGATCGTGCGCGCCTACGACAAGGCCGACCGCGACCGCAAGGGAGAGCCGGCGCCGTGACCGCCGAGATCGACGTGGCCGAGATCGACGTGACCGTCGCCTGCCCGGCCTGGACCGAGGCCTTGCCCGACGCCGAGGACCGCTGCCGCCGCCTCGCCGCCGCCGCCCTGGGCGCCGGCGATCTCGCCGACCACGAGGCGGTCGAGCTGTCGCTGGTGCTGGCCGACGACGCCACCGTCCGCGAGCTGAACCGCACCTGGCGGGCCCAGGACAAGCCCACCAACGTGCTGTCCTTCGCGGCCCTGGACGACGACGGCGCCCCCACCGTTCCCGGCGCCCCGCTGATGCTGGGCGACGTGGTGCTGGCCTACCAGACCTGCGCGGTCGAGGCGGTCGAGCAGGGCAAGCCGCTGGCCGACCATCTGGCCCATCTGGTCGTGCACGGCGTGCTGCACCTGTTGGGCTACGACCACGAGGAGGACGAGGCCGAGGCCGAGGAGATGGAGCGGATGGAAACCGCCATTCTCGCCGCCTTCGGCATCCCCGACCCCTATTCCCCCCAGCCATTGTCCCCCGCCGAAGGAGGGCGACGAGGACCATGAACGACCCCTCTGGCAGTCGACCGCCCCGCGAGAACGGGGCCAATTCCAAGGACGAAGGCCTGATCGACGCGATCAGGGGCTGGATGCGCCTCCTGCGCCGCTCGAAGGGCAGCGAGAGCGTCCGCGAGGCTCTTGAAGGCCTGATCGAGGACCGCGACGACGCCGGCATCCCCATCGACGACCACGAGCGCATCCTGCTCGGCAACATCCTCCACCTGCGCGACGTCACCGCCTATGACGTGATGGTGCCCCGCGCCGACATCGTCGGCGTCGAGTCCCGCACCGGCCGCGACGACCTGATCGAGCTGTTCACCCGGTGCGGCCATTCGCGCCTGCCGGTCTATCGCAACGACCTCGACGACATCCAGGGCATGGTCCACATCAAGGACGTCCTGGCCGCCTCGCGCGTCGACCGCCCCTTCGCCCTGAACCGCATCGTGCGACGGGTGCTGTTCGTGTCGCCCAGCATGCGGGTGCTGGACCTGCTGCTGGAGATGCGCCTGAAACGCACCCACATGGCCCTGGTGGTGGACGAATACGGCGGCATCGACGGGCTGGTGTCCATCGAGGATCTGGTCGAGCAGATCGTCGGCGAGATCGAGGACGAGCACGACCGCGCCGTCGAGCCCGACATGGTGGTCCGTCCCGACGGCATCATCGAGGCCGACGCCCGCACCCCCATCGACGAGTTCGAGGAGAAGGTGGGCGCGGTGCTGTCGGAGGAGGAGCGCGAGGACGTGGATACCCTGGGCGGCCTGGTGTTCTTCATCGCCGGCCGGGTGCCGTCGCGCGGCGAGTTGATCGCCCACCCCTCCGGCCTGGAGTTCGAGGTCGTCGACGCCGACCCGCGCCGCATCAAGCGCTTGCGGGTCCGCAAGGTGTCACCCCAACCGGCGGCCGAGACCGCATGAACCTCCATCGGGCGCCCATCGCCGCCCGGCTGGCGGGACTGTCGGGCTGGAAGCGGCACGGCATGGCGGTGGTGCTGGGCGTGGCCGCCGCCACCGCCCTGCCGCCGGTCCACCTGTTGCCGGCGCTGGTGGTGGCCTTTCCCGGCCTGCTGTGGCTGCTCGACGGCGCCCGCTCGCGCCGGGGCGCCTTCGGAACCGGCTGGTGGTTCGGCCTCGGCCATTTCTCGGTCGGCCTCTATTGGATCGCCCATGCCCTGCTGGTCGAGCCCGAGAAGTTCGGCTGGATGATCCCGTTCGCCACCCTGGGCCTCGGCGGGGTGCTGGCCTGCTTCACCGGCGTGGCGACGTTGCTGGCACGGCAGTCCGGCGTCGAGGGGGCCGGACGGGTGCCCATGCTGGCGGCGACCTGGACGCTGATGGAATGGGTGCGGTCTTGGGCCTTCACCGGCTTTCCGTGGAACCCTGTCGGCTCGGTGTGGGACCCCGTCCTTCCCATCCTGCAGATCGGCGCCGTGGCCGGCATCTTCGGGTTGTCGTGGTTCACCGTGGTGGTCGCCACCCTGCCCGCCCTGGCCGGCGACGCGCTTCCGCGCCGGGTCCGGCTGGCGGCGCTGGCCAAGGCGGTGGCGTTCCCGCTGATCCTGTACGCCTGGGGCTCGGCGCGGCTGGCCGACGCCCCGTCCCAGGTCGTCGACGGCGTCACCCTGCGGCTGGTCCAGGCCAATATCGGACAGAGCCACAAATGGCGCGACGACCTGCGGCTCGCCCATTTCCAGGCCCATCTCGAGCTGTCGCAGTCGCCGGGACTGGACGCGGTGACGGCGGTGGTGTGGCCGGAGACGGCGGCGGCCTTCTTCCTCGACCTCGACGAGCGGCGCCGGGCCGAGGCGTCCACGGCGGCCCCGCCCGGCGGCTGGCTGCTGGCCGGCGCCCCAAGGGTGGCCCAGGAGCCGTTCCAGGTGTGGAACAGCCTGCTCGCCATCGGCCCCGACGCCCGCCTGGGCGGCATCTACGACAAGGTCCATCTGGTGCCCTTCGGCGAATACGTGCCCCTGCGCGGCCTGCTGCCCCAGGCGCTCAACATCGGCGGCGCCGACTTCACCCCCGGCCCCGGGCTGCGCACCATGACCCTGCCCGGCCTGCCGCCGTTCAGCCCGCTGGTCTGCTACGAGGCGATCTTTCCCGGCGCCGTCGTCGGCCGCGACCAGCCCCGTCCGCACTGGCTGCTGAACATCACCAACGACGCCTGGTTCGGGCTGTCGGCCGGCCCCTACCAGCATCTCGCCTCGGCCCGCATGCGCGCCATCGAGGAAGGGCTGCCGCTGGTCCGGGTCGCCAATACCGGCATCTCGGCGGTGTTCGACGGGCTGGGCCGGCCGGTGGCGCGCCTGGGCCTCGGCGAGCGCGGCGTCGTCGACGCGCCGCTGCCAAAGGCGCTTGCCGACCCCACGCCTTTCGGCCGCTGGGGAAACCTCGTTCCACTGCTGCTGGCTGCGGCGAGCGCGATCATCGCACTCGTTCTGGGAAAGGTACGGCGACGCACACCCCATACAACCTGAATATGGCGGTAATGTGCGGTTAGTACATTGACCTGCATACAAGTGTATGTAAGCTTTGGACCAAGCGGCCGTCCGGTCGCCGCGTCCCCACCGCTCAGGCGCGAACAAAATGGCCCAGACTCAGACGAAGAAGACCTCCGCCCGGAAATCCACGCGCGGCCGCACTCCCTCTGGCAAGCCCAATCCCATCGACGTCCATGTGGGCGCCCGGGTCCGCCTGCGCCGCACGCTGCTGGGCATGAGCCAGGAGAAGCTGGGCGAGGCCCTGGGCCTGACCTTCCAGCAGGTCCAGAAATACGAGCGCGGCGCCAACCGCGTCGGCGCCAGCCGTCTGTTCGACCTGTCCCGCGTCCTCGACGTGCCGGTCAGCTTCTTCTTCGACGACATGACCGACGACATGAAGCGCCAGACCCCGGCCATGTTGACGCTGGGCACCGGCGTCGAGGAACCCCAGACCGAATTCGTGGCCGACCCCATGGCCCGCCGCGAGACGCTGGAGCTGGTCCGCGCCTACTACCGCATCTCCGATCCCGCCGTCCGCAAGCGCGTCTACGAACTGGCCAAGGCCTTGGCGGACGCCGCCGAAGCCAGCGCGAAATAGCCCGCCCGGACGGGTCGGACGCCGAAGGGGCGCCGTCCGGCGGACGGCGCCCCTTCGCGTGCCCCGCCGACGCCCGGCCGCCGACCGGATGGGGCTTGACGAAGCACCACTTCCCCTGCCACAAGTCCCGCCGGAGCAATCGCTCCCGTGGAGATTTGTGACCGCTTGCCGCCACGTGAAATGCAGGCTAAGTGGGTGCATCACGATGGCGCTGCTGACCATTCCCGATGCCCCTGGTCCCTGACGCACTGGAACTAGGAGGGCTTGACCCGTGTCCAACAAGAATTTCCTCTTCACCTCCGAGTCGGTTTCCGAAGGCCACCCCGACAAGGTCTCCGACCGGATCTCTGACGCCGTCGTCGATGCGTTCCTATCCGCCGACCCCTATTCGCGCGTCGCCGTCGAGACGCTGTGCACCACCAACCTGATCGTGCTGGCCGGCGAGGTGCGCGGCCCCGCCTCGGTGGGCAAGGATCTGATGGAGGAGATCGCGCGCCACGCGGTCAAGGACATCGGCTACGAGCAGGACGGCTTCCACTGGAAGAACGCCAAGGTCGAGGTCCACGTCCATTCGCAGTCCGCCGATATCGCCGTCGGCGTCGACGCCGCCGGCGAGAAGGACGAGGGCGCCGGCGACCAGGGCATCATGTTCGGCTATGCCTGCAACGAGACCCCGGTGCTGATGCCGGCGCCCATCTATTACGCCCACAGCATCCTGAAGTCGCTGGCCGAGGCCCGCCATTCGGGCGCCCAGCCGCTGCTCGGCCCCGATTCCAAGAGCCAGGTGACCCTGGAGTACCGCGACGGCAAGCCGGTGCGCGCCACCTCGGTGGTGGTGTCGACCCAGCATGACGGCGCGCTGTCGCAGACCGACGTGCGCGAGATCGTCCGCCCGCACGTGGTCGACGTGCTGCCCGAGGGCTGGATGTGCCCCGAGGACACCTTCTACGTCAACCCGACCGGCCGCTTCGTCATCGGCGGCCCCGACGGCGATTGCGGCCTGACCGGGCGCAAGATCATCGTCGACACCTATGGCGGCGCGGCGCCCCACGGCGGCGGCGCCTTCTCGGGCAAGGACCCGACCAAGGTCGACCGCTCGGCCGCCTATGCCGCCCGCTACCTGGCCAAGAATGTGGTCGGCGCCGGCCTGGCCGAGAAGTGCGTCATCCAGCTGAGCTACGCCATCGGCGTTTCCAAGCCGCTGTCGGTCTATGTGGACACCTACGGCACCGGCCAGGTGGACGAGGACAAGCTGTCCACCGTGCTGCAGCAGCTGATGGACCTGTCCCCGCGCGGCATCCGCACCCATCTGGGCCTCAACAAGCCCATCTACGCCCGCACCTCCGCCTACGGCCATTTCGGCCGCGAGCCCGAGGCGGACGGCGGCTTCTCGTGGGAGCGCCTGGATCTGGTCGACCAGCTCAAGCGCGCGTTCTAAGTGTCCGATCCCGTCGAGAGGCCGCGCTTCTTCGGCCGCCGCAGCGGCAAGCGGCTGCGGCAAAAGGCCCTCGACCTGATGGAGACCCTCCTGCCCCGGCTGGCCGTCGCGCCGCCGGGGCCGGGGGACGCCATCGACCCCGCCGCCCTGTTTCCCCGCCCGGTGACGCAGGTGTGGCTGGAAGTCGGCTTCGGCGGCGGCGAGCACGTCGTCGCCCAGGCCCGCCTGAACCCGGCCGTCGGCATCATCGGCTGCGAGCCGTTCCGGAACGGCGTCGCCAGCCTGCTGGGCCATCTCGACGGCGGCGGCATCGACACCGTCCGCATCTTCGCCGAGGACGTCCGCCTGCTGCTGCCGGCCCTGCCCGAGGCAAGCCTGGGCCGCGTCTTCGTGCTGTTCCCCGACCCCTGGCCCAAGAAGCGCCACGCCGAGCGCCGCTTCATCGGCGCCGACAACCTGGCGGCGCTGGCGCGCGTGCTGGCCGACGGCGCCGAGCTGCGCGTCGCCTCGGACGACCCGGTCTACCAGGACTGGGCCGACGCCCAGCTGAAGGCCGCCCCCGATTTCGAGGAAGTCGTCACCACCCGCGACCGCGCCCTGCTGCCCGGGGACTGGCCCCCCACCCGCTACGAGCAGAAGTGCATCACCGGCAACCCGCCGCTGTTCTTCCGCTATCGCCGCAAGGCGCGCTCTTAGGGGCACGTGGCCCACTAACCCCTTGCCTCCGGGGACGTTTGCCCTTAAGTTCCCGCCTAGACACATTCTTGCTTCCCGTCCGAGAAGCTTCCATGCAGGAGGGCGGGATCGTGAGGGTGGGCCTAAGGCCCACTTTTTTTGTTTTTTTGGACCTAGGTTACGAAGGCGAGGGATGGATCGTCAGCACCGTTTGGAAGCGCTCGTCGCGCCGTCGCTCGAGGCCATGGGCTACGAGCTGGTGCGGGTGCAGTTCCAGGGGCGTCAGCGGCCGACCCTGCAGGTGATGGCCGAACGCCAGGACGGCCGGCCGATGACGGTGGACGACTGCGCCGACATCAGCCGCTCGCTCTCGGCCCTGCTGGACGTCGAGGACCCCATCGACGGGGCCTATGTGCTGGAAGTCAGCTCGCCGGGCATCGACCGGCCGCTGACCCGGGGCAAGGATTTCGACGCCTGGGCGGGATTCGAGGCCAAGGTCGAGACCATCGTCGGCGTGGACGGGCGCAAGCGCTTCCGCGGCCATCTGCTGGGACTCGACGGCGAGGCGGTGCGCCTGAAGGTCGAGACCGGCGAGGTCGCCATCCCGCTGGACGACATCAGGAGCGCCAAGCTGGTGCTCACCGACGAATTGATCGCCGCCGTGACCAAGGATCAGGAAGGCCAGGGATAGACGAACCGATGGATAGAATCGCAGCCCTTCCCCGCCCCGAACTGCTGCAGGTCGCCGACGCGGTGGCCCGTGACAAGGGCATCGACCGCGACGAGGTCCTGGAGGCCATGGAACAGGCCATCCAGAAGGCCGGCCGCTCCAAGTACGGGCACGAGCACGACATCCGCGCCCATATCGACCGCAAGTCGGGCGAGATCCAGCTCGCCCGCTACATCGAGGTGGTCGAGGAGGTCGAGAACGAGGCGACCCAGATTCCGCTGGCCAAGGCGCTGAAGAAGAAGCCCGACGCCGCCCTGGGCGAATTCCTGGTCGATCCGCTGCCGCCCATCGATTTCGGCCGCATCGCCGCCCAGACCGCCAAGCAGGTCATCGTCCAGAAGGTCCGCGACGCCGAGCGCCAGCGCCAGTTCAACGAGTACAAGGACCGCGTCGGCGAGATCAGCAACGGCCTCGTCAAGCGTGTCGAGTTCGGCAACGTCATCGTCGACCTGGGCCGCGCCGAGGCGCTGTTGCGCCGCGACGAGCTGATCCCGCGCGAGACCTTCCGCACCGGCGACCGCGTGCGCGCCTACATCTACGACGTCCGCCAGGAGCCGCGCGGGCCGCAGATCTTCCTGTCGCGCACCCATCCCCAGTTCATGGCCAAGCTGTTCGCCCAGGAAGTCCCCGAAATTTACGACGGCATCATCGAGATCAAGGCGGTCGCCCGCGACCCCGGCTCGCGCGCCAAGATCGCCGTGCTGTCGCACGATTCCTCCATCGATCCGGTGGGCGCCTGCGTCGGCATGCGCGGCTCGCGCGTGCAGGCGGTGGTGGCCGAGCTGCAGGGCGAGAAGATCGACATCATCCCGTGGTCGGGCGAGTACGCCACCTTCGTGGTCAACGCCCTGGCCCCGGCCGAGGTGTCCAAGGTGGTGCTCGACGACGAGACCCACGGCATGGAAGTGGTGGTCCCCGACGACCAGCTGAGCCTGGCCATCGGCCGTCGCGGCCAGAACGTCCGCCTGGCCAGCCAGCTGACCGGCTGGTCCATCGACATCATGACCGAGGCCGAGGAATCCGAACGCCGCAACGAGGAATTCCGGTCGCGCTCGAAAATGTTCATCGACGCCCTGGACGTGGATGACGTCATCGCCCATCTGCTGGTGACCGAGGGCTTCTCCACCGTCGAGGAAGTGGCCTTCGTGCCGTTGGAGGATCTGACCGACATCGAGGGCTTCGACGAGGACGTGGCCGCCGAGTTGCAGAACCGCGCCAAGACCTTCCTGACCGAGCAGGACGAGCGTTACGACGCCATGCGCCGCGACCTCGGCGTCGAGGACGCCGTCGCCGCCATCGAGGGGCTGTCGCCGTCCATGCTGGTCAAGCTGGGCCATCGCGAGATCAAGACGCTGGACGATCTTGGCGACCTCGCCTCGGACGAGCTGATCGACATCGTCGGCAAGGACCAGATGACCGAGGACCAGGCCAACGCGGTGATCATGGCCGCCCG
Source organism: uncultured Rhodospirillaceae bacterium (assembly GCA_937887565.1). Lineage (GTDB taxonomy): Bacteria > Pseudomonadota > Alphaproteobacteria > Rhodospirillales > Magnetospirillaceae > CALABS01. The sequence goes on from CALABS010000022.1 coordinate 57,972, forward strand.
CGCCCATTGGTTCGAGGACGAGGGCAAGTAGCGGGTGGAGGCGTCGGGCCGCGACGAGGACGACGAGAGGGGACCCGAGCGCCGGTGCGCCGTCACCGGCACGCGCGGACCCAAGGAGCGGATGATCCGCTTCGTGGTCTCGCCGGCCGACGAAATGGTGTTCGACGCGGCTCGCAAGCTCCCCGGGCGGGGAATCTGGTTGAGCCCGCGTCGGGATGTGGTAAATCTGGCCGTGGCGAAAAAATCCTTCGCCAGGGCCGCCCGCCGCGCGGTAAGCGTGGCGCCGGACCTGGCCGACAGGGTCGAAGCCCAATTGGCGCGCCGGTGCCTGGACGATCTGGGGCTGGCCCGCCGCGCGGGAGCCGCCGTCTGCGGCTTCGACAAGGTCCGGGCCGAACTGGATGCCAAACGGGTGGCGCTGCTGGTGCTGGCACGCGACGCCTCGGAAGGCCAGAAGGCCAAGATGCGCGGGCCGGCCGCAGGCCTGCCCGTGATCGAGCTTTTCGACGGGTCCGAACTGGGCGCCGCGTTCGGCCGCGACATCGCGGTCCACGTTTCGCTTGCTCCGGGCGCGTTGGCCCAACGGCTGCTGGACGACGCGACCCTGCTCGCCGGCTTCCGCCCGGGCCCCGACACCGGCGACGCCGCCGGAGACTGAGTACCGTTTTTTCCCGAGGCGGCCCGCCGCCTCACGGCCGTGAAAGAGACGAAGTCGATTACATGAGCGATTCGAAGGATCAGGAGCGCAAGGCCGCCCCGCTGAAGCTGTCCCAGCCGGGCAAGCTGGAGCTGAAGAAGACCGTCGAGACCGGCCAGGTCCGGCAGAGCTTCTCGCACGGGCGATCCAAGGTCGTCACCGTCGAGGTGCGCAAGAAGCGCACCTTCGCCCCCGGGGCGGGCGGATCCATGCACGAGGTTCGCGACGAGGTCCACAGCGGCGCCGAGGCCGAGTTGGCCCAGGCCATGGCCAATGTCGAGGCCGCCCAGCGCGCCGCCAGCGTCCACGACCTGACCAACCAGGAGAAGGCCGCCCGCGCCAAGGCCCTGGAGGCGGCCCGCAAGGCCGAGGAGGATGCGCGGCACCGCGCCGAGGAGGAGACCCGCCGCCAGGCCGAGGAAGAGGCCAAGGCCGCCGAGGAGGACGCCCGCCGTCAGGCCGAGGAAGAGGCCAGGGCCGCCGAGGAGGCCGCCCGCGCCGCCGCCCAGCCGGAACCCGTCGCCGCGCCCGAACCGACCGAGGCCCCGAAGGCCCCCGAAGCCGCCGCCGCGCCCGCCGCGCCGCGCCAGGGC
>CALABS010000023.1 GCA_937887565.1 uncultured Rhodospirillaceae bacterium
GTCCACGACATCGGCAAGAACCTGGTGGACATCATCCTCACCAACAACGGCTACAAGGTGCACAACATCGGCATCAAGATGCCGGTGGGCGACATCATCAAGGCCGCCCGCGAGCACAAGGCCGACGCCATCGGGATGTCGGGCCTGCTGGTCAAGTCGACGGTGATCATGCGCGAGAACCTGGCGGAGATGACCGCCCAGGGCATCGACATCCCCGTCCTGCTGGGCGGCGCCGCCCTGACCCGCAAATACGTCGAGGAGGATTGCCGCGCCGCCTACGGCTCGGGCCGGGTGGCCTATGCGCGCGACGCCTTCGACGGCCTGGACCTGATGAGCAAGGTGGCCAACGGCGGCTTCGACGCCCACGTCGCCACCCGCGCCGAGGCGCCGCGCTCGGGCAACACCAAGCGCCTGGGCCAGCCGGCCGAGCCGGCGCGCCGCCCGGTGGACTGGGACGAGGTGGCGCTGCGGCGATCCGAGCTGCACAAGGACGTCGCCCCGCCGGCGCCGCCGTTCTGGGGCGCCCGGGTCGTCGAGAAGGTGCCGCTGCAGAACCTGGTCCCCTTCCTCAACGAGACCATGCTCTACCAGTTCCACTGGGGCTACAGGAAGCAGGGCCGCAGCCTCGACGAGTTCAAGGCCTGGGCCGCCAAGGAGCTGCGTCCCATCGCCCACGGCCTGCTGAAGCGCTGCGAGAAGGAGGGCATCCTCCGCGCCCAGGCGGTCTACGGCTACTGGAAGGCCGCCAGCGACGGCGACACCGTGGTGTTGTTCGCCGAGGACGGCGCCACCGAGGCCGCCCGCTTCGCCTTCCCTCGCCAGGCCAAGGAGGGCGGGCTGTCCATCGCCGACTTCTTCCGCCCCGTCTCCGACCCGGTTCGCGACGTCATCGGCCTGCAGGTGGTGACCATGGGCCGGAACGCCAGCGACGTCGCCAATGCATGGTTCAAGGCCGACAAGTATCAGGACTACCTGTACCTGCACGGCCTGTCGGTGGAGATGGCCGAGGCGCTGGCCGAGTACGTCCACAAGCGCATCCGCGCCGAACTGGGCTTCGCCGCCGAGGACGCCGCCGACATGGACAAGCTGTTGAAGCAGTCCTACCGTGGCAGCCGCTACAGCTTCGGCTACCCGGCCTGCCCCAACCTGGAGGACCAGAGGCAGCTGCTGGCGCTCCTGGGCGCCGACCGCATCGACGTGCGCCTGTCCGACGAGTTCCAACTGGAGCCCGAACAGAGCACCAGCGCGATCGTCACCATCCATCCGCAGGCCAAGTACTTCACGGTGTAGCCCCTTCCCCTCCGGCCGCGCGCTTCCCACATCCCTTGGAGCGGATGACGGGAGGCGCGCCCATGGATTCCACCGCCCACGATCCCCTGGCCGGCCTGCCCTGGGCCGACAGGGTCAACCTCGTCACCACTTCCGACGTCCGGGACTGGCTGCGGGCGGGATGGGGCGACGTGAGGGCGGCCGGCTGGGTCAGCGTCGGCCACGGGATGATCTTCGTGGCGACGGGCTTCGCCATCACCGGCGGGCTGGTGCTGGCCGGCCTGCCCTATCTGGTCACGCCCATGATCGGCGGCTTCCTGCTGGTGGCACCGCTGCTGGCCATGGGCTTCTACGACATCTCCCGGCGCATCGAGGCCGGCGAGCGCCCGACCTTCGCCGGCGCGCTGCTGGCCTGGCGCCCCAACAGCTTCCACATCATGACCGCCGGCCTGATGCTGATGCTGTATCTGATGATCTGGGCGCGGCTGGCGGTGCTGATCTTCGCGCTGTTCTTCCCCTACCGGACCATGTCGCTGGACGGCTTCCTGGCGGCGGCGGCCAGTTGGGACGGCGCCATGTTCCTGGGCTTCGGCGCGCTGGTCGGGTTCGGCCTGGCCGCCCTGGCCTTCGTCATCACCGTGGTCACCCTGCCGCTGATGCTGGACCAGCGCACCGACGTGTTCTCGGCCGCCTTCGCCTCGATCATGGTGGTGGCGCGCAATCCCCGCCCCATGGCGCTATGGGCGGTGGTGATCGCCGTGCTGGTGTTCGGGGCGGGCCTGCTGGGGCTGGTCGGATTGGCGGTGACGCTGCCGCTGGTCGGCCACGCCAGCTGGCATGCCTACCGGGCGCTGCTGCGATCCTAATCCTCGATCCGGCCGCGCAGGCCCTTGATCTGGCCGCGCTTGGCCTTGCTGTCCAGGCGGCGCTGCTGGCTGCCCTTTGTCGGCTTGGTGGGGCGGCGGATCGGCGGCGGCGGCTTGGCGGCCTCGCGGATCAGCTCCAGCAGCCGTTCCAGGGCGTCCTGGCGGTTCTGGTCCTGGGTGCGGAAGCGCTGGGCGGTGATGACCACCACGCCGTCGCGGGTCAGCCGCCGCCCGGCCAGGCGTTCGAGGCGTTCGCGCACCGCCTCGGGCAGGTTGGGCGAGTTGCGCGCGTCGAAGCGCAATTGCACGGCGGTCGCCACCTTGTTGACGTTCTGCCCGCCGGCCCCCGAGGAGCGGATGAAGCTCTCCTCGATCTCGGCGTCGTCGAGGACGATGCGGCGGGTGACGGGGATCACGGCGGGCTCCATTCGGCGATCAGGCGGTCGATGATGGCGGCGGCGTCGCCAGCCCGGCAATGGTGCAACAACGGGCCGCCCGGCGCCGCCTTGACGTTGGGCCCCACCGCGCAATGGGCCATGCACGGGTTGGCGGCCACCCGCCAGTCCAGGCCCCGGCGGGCGATCTCGGCCGCCAGCGCCGCGACCAGGGCCTCGGAGCCGGCGGCGGCGCACGAGCCGGCGGCTCCCAGGCGGCGGTTGACGCAGACGTGCAGAGTGGGGACGGGCAGAGTGGGGACGGGCAGAGTGGGGACGGGCAGGGCCTGCCTGCTCACGGCGTGTCGCCGGTGCCGAGGGTGAACGAGAAGGTGGCGCCCTCGCCCGGCGCCGACCGCATCCAGATGCGGCCGTCGTGGCGCTGGACGATGCGCTTGCAGATGGCCAGCCCCACCCCGGTGCCGGGATAGGCCTGGGCGGTGTGCAGGCGGCGGAAGATCTCGAACACGTCCTGGTCGCTCGGCTCGATGCCGATGCCGTTGTCGGCCACCGAGAACACCCATTCGCCGTCCACCCGCTCGGCGTAGACGCGGATGCGGGGCGGGACGTCGGGCTTGTGGAACTTGATGGCGTTGCCGATCAGGTTCTGGAACAACTGCATCAATTGCACGCCGTCGGCGACCACCTCGGGCATGTCGCCGACCTCGACCTCGGCGCCGGTCTCGCGGATTCCCTCCTGCAGGTTCAGAAGCGCCGACCGGACCGAATCCGATGCCTTGAAGCGCGTGAAGGGCAGCCCCTTGCCGGTGATGCGGGAATAGTCGAGCAGATCGTTGATCAGCGTGTGCATCCGTTTGGCCGCTTCGATGATGAAGGCCAGGTAGTCGTCGGCGTCGCCGCCCAGCAACCCGCTGTAATTGCGCTCCAGCAACTGAGTGTAGAGGGTGACGCTGCGCAACGGCTCCTGGAGATCGTGGGAGGCCACGTAGGCGAATCGCTCCAGCTCGGTATTGCTCTCGGTCAGCTGGTCCAGCGCCCGGTGCAGCTCCAGGTCGCGCAGGCGCTGCTCGGTGATATCCTCCTTGACCGCGATGAAATGGGTGGTGACGCCCCCGTCGTCCTTGAGCGGCGACACGCTGACCCGCTCCCAGAAGGTGATGTCGTCGCGGCGGCGGTTGCAGATCTCGCCCCGCCATTCCTCACCGCGCCGGACGGTGTTCCACAATTCGGCGGGAGAATCGGCGTGATCGGAATCCTGGCGGGTGAAGTCCAGCGGCCGACCCACCGCGTCGGCGGCGGCATAGCCGGTGACCTGCTCGAACTTGGGATTGACGTACTGGATCACGCCGTCGCGGCCGGTGATGACCACCGACACCGGGCTTTGCTCGACCGCCAGCGACAGGATTCGCACCCGCTCCTCGGCGATGCGCCGCTGCGCCCGCTCGGCGGCCTCGCGCACTTCGCGTTCGACGGCCGGCACCAGCCGGGCCAGGGCATCCTTGCTGATGAAGTCGTGGGCGCCGCGCTTGAGCAGGCTGACCGCGTCCTCGGGCCGGATCACCCCCGAAAGGATGATGAAGGGCAGGTCGAGGCCGCTGTCCTGAAGCGCGGTCAGGGCGAGGTCGGCGCTGAGGCGCGGCATCTGGCAGTCGCTCAGCACCACGTCCCACGGCTCGTCGGCCAGGGCGGCGCGAAGGTCGGACAGCGTCTCGACGCGCCGGGCCGCCGGCTCGAAGCCGCCCCGCTCCAGCTCCGCCATCATCAGCTCGGCGTCGTCGGGGGAATCCTCCACGACGAGCACCCTGAGCGGCTTCCCCATGCGTCCCCCTTGCGCAGCCCCCCGGTCGCGGCGGGCGGCCACTCTCCCCCAAGGCCGCCGGCTCAGACCGGCGAGCGCGTGTTCACCACCAGCCAGTAAAGCCCCAATTGGTCGACGACGCCAACGAAGGAGCTGAAGTCGACCGGTTTGCGAATGTAGCTGTTCACACCGAGATTGTAGCCGTTCACGATGTCCTGCTCGTCGTCCGAGGTGGTCAGGATGACCACCGGCACGCGGCGGGTGACGGGATGTTCGCGTATCCGCCGCAGGACGTCCAGCCCTCCCAGGCCGGGGAGCTTGAGGTCGAGCAGCACCAGCGCCGGCGGATCGTTGACGTCGCGGCTGACGTACTGGCCGGTGGCGAACAGGTAGTCCAGGGCCTCCTCGCCGTTCCAGGCGACAAGGATCTCGTTGGCCATGCGGCTGCGCCGGAAGGCCAACAAGGTCAGCTCCACGTCGTCCGGATTATCCTCGACCAGCAGGATCGTTTGGCTGCTCACCGGGTTCTCTCCCTTCCCAACAGGTGAAATAGAACGTCGCCCCCTGCCCCGGTTCCCCCTCGGCCCAGACACGGCCGCCATGACGGGCGATGATGCGCTGGACGGTGGCCAGCCCGATTCCGATCCCCTCGAAGTCCTCGGCCTTGTGCAGGCGGTGGAAGGGAATGAACAGGCGGTCCACGAACGCCATGTCGAAGCCGGCGCCGTTGTCGCGCACGAAATAGACCGGCCGCCCGGCCCTGCTCTCGACGCCGAACGCGATGGCGGCGGCGTCGGCGCGGCGGGTGTATTTCCAGGCGTTTTCCAGCAGGTTGGACAGCACCACCGCCATCAGCTTGCGATCACCCTCGACGGTCACCGCCGGCGCGATGGTGGCGCCGACGGACCGGTCGGGGTCCTTTTCCCGCAATTTGGCCACCGCATCCGCCGCCATGGCCGACAGGTCCAGCGGTTCGACGGTCAGCTCGCCGCGGGTCGAGCGCGACAGCTTGAGGAAGCTGTCGATCATCTCGGCCATCTCGCGGGTTCCGGCCCGGATGCGCTCGATATAGTGGCGGCCCTTGTCGTCGATGATCTCCACATAGCCTTCCTGGAGCATCTGACCGAATCCCTCGATTCGCCGCAGCGGCGCCCGCAAATCATGCGAGACCGAATAGGCGAAGGACGACAGCTCGGCGTTGGCGGCCTCCAGTTCGGCCGTGCGCTGACGCACCCGCTGTTCGAGCACGGCGTTGAGGCGGGTCACCTCCTCCTCGGCGCGGCGACGGGCCTCGTTGTCGCGCACCAGGGCCCGGTTGGCCTCGCGCAGATCATGGTAGGCCCGGGCCAGGTTGCCGCGCATGTCGTTGAACGCATCCACCATCTGGTCGAGTTCGTCGCGGGCCGGCGGCCGGCGGCGGCGCAACACCAGCGCCTCGCCGGCGTGCAGGGTGAACTCGCCGAGGAATTCGGCGATGGCCACCAGATGGCGGGTGACCAGTCGGTGGACGATGTAGAGGATGAACAGCGACACCAGGAACGTCTTGACGCCCTGGGTCACCAGGATGACCACGCCGCGCTCCAGCAGACGCCGGTAGACGCCCTCGAGCGTGGCCGAAACGTGCAGCATGCCGATGGGCCGCGGCGTTCCGCGATCGTCATAGATGATGGGATAGGTCCGCTCGATGACCGAGGTCCCGTGGGACCCGCCGACGGTGACCACCAGCGGATTGGCCACGCTGCCGACCGTCTCGCGGACCTCCAGCATCTCGACGTCGGGCAGGCGCAGCAGTCCATCGAGCTGGACCCGCAACTGGTCGGTGTCCACATGCCACAGGCTGCTGGCCAGGCTGTCCAGATTGGTCCGCTCGATTTCCTCTAGGCGCCGCTCGATATCGGAGACGTCGCGATGGTAGTCGATGTACAGCTGCGAAAGCGTCGACAGCAGCGTGACCAGCGAGCTGAACAGGATGATCAGCGTCAGCAGGCGCAGGCCGATGCCGCGGCTGAATGGACGGAAGCCGCCGGTGCCGGCGGCGAGCGTGGGGCGCGGGCGGGTGGCCGCGACGGCGTCGTGTTCGGCTGGGATCACGTCCCCCGCGGTGTCCATGCTGCGTCCATTCCCTGTCATGCGCATACTAAAGCGTGAACGAGGGCCTGTCCGCAACCCCCGCCCGGCACGCAACGAGGGGAGGGATCGAAAAAGTCACAATTGTGGGGCGAGCGGCGCGCGTTCGCGCCGGTCAGCGGTATTCGTAGGCGGAAAGAATCCGGGCCAGGGTGCCGTCGGCGCGCATCTGGCGGATCGCGTCCTCGATGCGCGGCATCAAGGCAAGATTGGGCGACGCCTTCGAACACTGCAGGGTCAACGGAATCTGGGTCATGACGATCTGGTCGCCGAGGAACCGGCTCAGGCCGTCCTTCTTGGCCTGATACAGGATGGTCGGGATGGCGCCGGCGATGGCGTCGATGCGGTTGTGGGCGATCTTCTTGATGCCGGTCTCGTAATCCTTATCGAAATCCTTGCGGATCGCCCGGTCATTGTCGAAGCGGGGCTCGATGGCGAGGTTGCGGACCACCGACACGGTCTTGCCGTGCAGATCCTCGTAGGTGGCGAGTGGCACCCCCTTCCGCGCGATGGCGCCGAATGTCATCATGTAGACCGGCTCGCCCCTCTCGACGATGCGGGCCCGGCTGTCGCTCCACAGGACGACGGTGCAGTCCTGTTCGCCGGTCTCCAGATCGCGTTCGATCCGGGGAAAGGGCTGGATGGTGATGGCGGTGGACAGGCCGGTGCGCCGGCTGATCTCGGCGACCAGGTCGGGGAACGCCCCCACCGGCGTGCCGGATGCATCGACCGTCGCCCAGGGGACGGCGTCAAGGGTGATCATCCGCAATTCGGCGGCACGGGCCGGCAGGACCGTCGAAAGGGCCACGGCCATCAGCGCGAACCGAAAGAATGACATTCACCGCCTCGAGGGTTGACGTTGTTGCATTCATCTTATTCCGCGCAAGGGCCATGTCAATTATTGACGTAACCCATAATAGCAATCATCACATAGGCAATATTCCCGCACAGCTAAAAATAGCAGCCAAAACCAATTATGATAGCACACGTGCGAAGAATTTAGTTGTTACTGTTTTACAACCCAAATGTGCGAAATAAAAAGTTGTGCTTCCGCTGAAGTGGAAAGTAGAAACGTCGAAGTCCTGGCGCTACTTCAGGTATCCGCCACCTTTCGCAGCGCCTCCTTCAACGCAGTATACAGCTGCCATTGATCGCGGGAGCACAAGATATGGCCGACAAGTTTCTTGTGGTAGTGGGTGATAAGTTCGCCGAATTCGCCGCCGGCAAGGATGTGTTGACTCTGTCCCAGTTGCGGGCGCTGCTGACACTGCCGGCCCTCATGCTGCCGTCCGCCGGCGACCGCTTCGTGCTGGTCCCCGGCCAGGGCCTGGGCGACGCCGATGTGACGGCGGCCATCCGCCTGGCCGAGCATTCACCCCATGGTAAGATGTTCGACCTCGGCTTGCTGGCCGGGCGTCCGACCCGCGCTTCGAGTGCGCTGTCGCACAAGCGTGACGCCGCCAACACGGTGATCTCGGCCCCGCGCCGGGTCGACGACAACTTGTTCCAGCTCGACCTGATGGTCGACGAGGACTGTGAGATGATGCGCGATCATCAGACCGGGCAGCATCTGCAGGGGATGCTCCTGGTCGAAGCCGCCCGCCAGTCCTTCCTGGCGGTGACCGAACAGTTCTTCCTGCCGCGGGACGAGGGCAAGTTCTATTTCGTCTTCGATGACCTGTCGGTCGCCTACAAGCGCTTCGTCTTTCCCATCGGCGCCGGCCTGACCTACATCATCCGCGAGCACGACCCGGCGTCCAACCGCCAGCGGTTCACGGTCGACGTGTCCATCGACCAGTGCGGCCACGAGGTGGCGGTGGTCAGCGGCACCTTCACGGTCGTCAAGGACGCCCGCATCACCCGCATGGAGAACACCCTGGCGCGCGACGTCATGGCCGCCCACCTGGCCGCCGTCGAGCAGGCCGTCGGCTCCATCGACGTGGCGGAGGCGGCGTGATGGCTTACGCATTCTTCGACGTCGACGGCACGCTGATCTCGCTGAAAAGCATGCTCAGCTTCCAGGACTACTGGTACGCCACCTACGACGGCAGCCCCCGCAAGCGGGTCGCGTTCGAGACCGAGATGGCGGATCTGCGCCGCCGCCGCGCCACCCGCGAGGAGCTGAACCGGCGCTACTACGCCCATTTCGCCGGGCGGCCGGTGGATGCCGTCAGCCGGGCCGCCGTGCGCTGGTTCGACCACGTCCTGCGCTCCACCGACGACCTGTTCCATCCCAAGGTGGTGTCGCGCCTGCTTTCCCACCACGCCCATGGCATCGAGCCGGTGTTCGTGTCGGGATCGTTCCCGGCCATCCTGGGGCCCATCGCCGAACGGCTGGGCGTGCGCCACATCCTCGCCACCACCATGGCGGAGACGAACGGCATCTACACCGGCGCCATCCATGCCCAGACCATCGGCGCCGGCAAGGTCGAGGCCATGACGGCGTTCCTCGACGGCCGGGGCGTGGCCGCCAACGACTGTCACGCCTACGGCGACGACATCTCCGACCTGCCGATGCTGCAGGCGGTGGGCGGGCCGGCGGCGGTGCGGGGCGACCGGCGACTGGAAAGCCATGCCCGCCGCGCCGGATGGGAGGTGCTGTCGCCTGTCTAGGCCGAGGTCACGGGCGAAGGGGAAAGCTCGAGAGCCGGTTCCCGAAAGGGGCCGGCTCTCCTCGTCCTCCGGCCCACCGGCCGCCGCCGTTTGCCTCAGACCTTACCCTTGCGGCGCAGCCTGGCCGGGTCCATGCCCTCGTAGAGCGGCCATTCACCGGCCGCCACCGCGTCGAGCGACGGCGACGGCTGGCCCATGCGGGCGCGGTAGATCCAGAAATTGGTCATCACCTTCTCGACGAAGACCCGGGTCTCGCGCGATGGCAGGCTCTCGATGAACAGCAGCGGATCGTTGCCGTGCTTCATCCCGGCCAGCCACTTGGACAGGTTGCCGGGGCCGGCATTGTAGGCGGCGGCCAGCAGGAACAGGTTGCCGCCAACCAGTTCATCGGACAGCAGCTTGTTGATGTAGGTCTGGCCGAGGGCGAGATTGTATTCGGGGTCGGCCAGGCGGTCCCGCGCCTGACGGCCGCCGATGGCGGCGGCGGTGGCGGGCATGATCTGCATCAGCCCGGATGCGCCGACCCGGCTGCGCGCCTTGGGATTGAACGACGACTCCTGGCGCACGAACGCGAACACCAGGGCCTTGTCGACCTGCCAGCCGCCCTTCGGGTTCCACTCGGGCACCGGGAAGGCGGCGGCGTCGTTCATCATGGCCGGGTTCATGCCGCCCAGGCGCACCGCCAGCGCCGGCATCTCGCCGGCATTGGCGAGCACCAGCATGGACTGGCGGAGCGCCTTGGTGGCGCGCGGATACAACTTGCGCAGCTCCTCCTCGGCGGACTGGCGGTCCCCCAACTGCAAGAGGGCCAGCGCGCGGCGCGCGCCCGGAACCCGCAGCAACACCTCGGCGTCGGCCTCGGTGAAGGGCGGGGTCTCCCAGCTGAACACGGTCTCGTAGCCCAGCGCGCGGCGGGCCAGCAGTCCGTAGAAGGTGCGGGGATAGGTGGCCGCCACCTCCAGCCAGTGGTTCACCACCTCGGGACGGCGCGACACCAGATTGGCGCGGGCCGCCCAGAAGGCGGCCGCCGACACCATCCACGGCGAGGCGTCCTGGGCGTTGGCCACTTCCTCGAAATGGCGGCGCGCCAGCTCGGGCCGGCCCTGCCGCCATTCGGCGAGACCGGCCAGCCAGTGGGCGGCCGGCATCTCGTCGCCCGACCGCTCCGCCGCCTGACTGGCCCAGGCCACCGTCTCGGCGTCGCGCCCGCCGGCGAAATGATCGGCGGCCAGGACCACCTTCATCTCGTCGATGTCGAGAGGGTCGAGGACCCGCGCCTCGGAGCCGGTCATCAGCTTGAGCGCGCCGGCGGCGTTTCCCCGCCGCAGCAACTGGCGGAACTTCAGCTTCAGCGCCCGCGCCTTGGCCGAGCCGCGGTCGGGGGCGTAGGTCGCCTGCTCCCAGTTGCCGCCGTCATCGGAGGTGTCGATGCTGGTGCCCTTGAGGTAGCCGCGCGCCGGCGCCTTGATGGCGCCGAACCCCCTCACGCCCTTGGACGTCGCCAGCTTGTGGACGGTGTCGGCGGCGGGATGGTCGGAATATTCGGCCATCCAGGCCCGCAATTCCTGGTATTTGGGGCGGTAGCCCGAGGCCAGGAAGCGGCGGCCGAGGGCGTGGCCCTTGAGCACATCGTCGGAGACCTTGGCCAGCTCGCGGTCGGCGGCGGCCCATTGGCCTTGGGACTGGAAGCGGAAGACGCGCGCGTAGACCTCCGCGTCGGACGCGGACAACGGCTTGGGCAGCGGCGCCACGCGCGCCTCGCGTCCAATCCCGGGCATCACCGCGGCGGTGAGGGTGCCCTCGCCGCCGGTGGCCGCCGCCATCTGCTGGCCGACCGCCCCCTTGGGAAGCGCATCGCCGGCAAGGGCGGGGGAGGTCACGGCCATGATCGCCAACATCACGGCCGGGAGGAGCCTGTCGCGCAAGGCTGTTCTCCTCAAGGGTTATCGAAAACGTCGAACTCGGTCCCCGGCTTTATAAATGACCCGGGCGGCCGTGCGCAACCCTCCAAAGATGGAGCTATTATAGGGCGTAAGAATAACCACGAAGACTCAATGGCTTGCCGCCAAGAGTCTGCGTTTCACCATCAAGAGATCACGCCAAGCCCCTCTTTTGGCTTCGGGAGTGCGCAGAAGATAGGCTGGATGAAACGTTGCCAGCACCGGAATTGGCCTTGGAAGCCCGGGTGAACTGTATTCGAACCATCGCCCGCGCAGCCGGTTGATGCCTTCGTGACGGGCCAGCAGCGCCGAGGCGGCGGCGCCGCCGAACAGGATCAGGACCTGGGGATCGACCAGTTCGATATGGCGGCTGACGAAGGGCAGGCAGGTGGCGACCTCGTCGTGGGTCGGCTTGCGATTGGCCGGCGGCCGCCACGGCAGGACGTTGGTGATGTAGGCCGACGAGCGGTCCAGGCCGATGGAGGCCAGCATGCGATCGAGCAACCGTCCCGACGGCCCGACGAAGGGCAGGCCCTGGCGGTCCTCCTCCTGGCCCGGCGCCTCGCCGATGCACATCACCGCCGCCTCGGGATCGCCATCGGCGAACACCGTGCTGTTGGCGGCCTGCCTGAGCGGCAACCCGCCGAATCCCTCGACGGCCGCCCGCAGCTGGGCAAGGGTCGCGCATTCCGCCGCCAGATGCGTCGCCGTCGCGCCTGATGCGACCGGCGCCGGAGGGGGGGACGCCACCGGCCGCGGCGCGGGGCGGGCAGGCGCGGGAGCGGCGAACCGATCCACCGGTTCGCCGCCGATCGTCTCGTCCACCCCGGCATCGAGGTACCAGCGGAGAAGGTCGTCGGGAGCGATGTCGGGCGGCATGGGCAACAAAATATCACCGGGCGGGGTTGCGTTTGTAGGATTCGAATCGGTCGCCCCCGCATGCTATAGAGGCGCCCTTGACTTGAGAAGAGCCGTGCCGACGACGCGGCCGAGCCGGGGTGAAGAAGACGATGGAACGCGAATCGATGGAATTCGACGTGGTGGTGGTCGGCGCCGGCCCCTCGGGCCTGTCCGCCGCCATCCGCCTCAAGCAACTGGCCGCCGAGAAGGGTGATGAACTGGCGGTGTGCGTGCTGGAAAAGGGCTCGGAGGTCGGCGCCCACATCCTGTCGGGCGCCGTCATCGAACCCCGCGCGCTGGCCGAGCTGTTCCCCGACTGGCGGCAGATGGGCGCGCCGCTGCTGACCCCGGCCACCGATGATTCCTTCCTGTTCCTGACCGAGACGGCGTCCTTCGCCCTGCCCACCCCGCCGCAGATGCACAATCACGGCAACTACGTGGCCTCGCTGGGCAATCTGTGCCGCTGGCTGGGCGCCAAGGCCGAGGAACTGGGGGTCGAGGTGTTCGCCGGCTTCGCCGCCGCCGAGGTCCTTTACAACGACGATGGCTCGGTCAAGGGCGTCGCCACCGGCGACATGGGCATCGGCAAGGACGGCGAGCCGACCGCCAACTTCACCCCCGGCGTCGAGTTGCACGCGCGCCAGACCGTCTTCGCCGAGGGCTGCCGGGGCTCGCTGACCAAGACCCTGTTCGAGCGCTTCGGCCTGCGCCGGGACTGCGACCCGCAGACCTATGGCATCGGCATCAAGGAGCTGTGGGAGGTCGACCCCGCCAAGCACAAGCCGGGCACCGTCGTCCACACCATCGGCTGGCCGCTGGATTCCCAGACCTATGGCGGCTCGTTCCTCTATCATCTGGAGGACAACCAGGTGGCGGTGGGCTTCGTGGTCGGGCTCGACTACGCCAATCCCCACCTGTCCCCCTTCGACGAGTTCCAGCGTTTCAAGACCCACCCCAGGATCCGCCCGGTGCTCGAGGGCGGCCGCCGCGTCGCCTATGGCGCCCGCGCACTGTCCGAGGGCGGGCTGCAGTCGGTCCCCAAGCTGACCTTCCCGGGCGGCGTGCTGGTGGGCGACACCGCCGGGTTCCTGAACGTGCCCAAGATCAAGGGCACCCACACCGCCATGAAGTCGGGCATGATCGCCGCCGAATCGGTATTCGAGGCGCTGGCCTCGGGTGCGGGTGCCGAGGTGGCCGCCTATCCCGAACGCCTGAGGGCGTCGTGGCTGTGGAGCGAACTCCACGCCGTGCGCAACATCCGTCCGTCCTTCACCAAGGGCCTGTGGGCGGGCATCGCCTATTCGGCGCTCGACACCTACCTCTTCCGAGGCAAGGCGCCGTGGACCTTCCGCCACCACGCCGACCACACCCAGCTGCGCAAGGCGTCGGACTGCCCGAAAATCGCCTATCCTAAACCCGATGGTAAGGTGAGCTTCGATAAGCTGTCGTCGGTGTTCATCTCGAACACCAACCACGAGGAGGACCAGCCGCCGCATCTGACGCTGAAGGACCCCGGGGTGCCGGTGGCGGTCAATCTGGCGCTGTACGATGCGCCGGAGCAGCGCTATTGTCCGGCCGGCGTCTACGAAATCGTGCGCGACGACGACGGAAGCAATCCGCGCCTCCAGATCAACGCGCAGAACTGTGTCCACTGCAAGACCTGCGACATCAAGGACCCGACCCAGAACATCGACTGGGTGGTCCCCGAGGGCGGCGGCGGACCGAACTATCCCAACATGTGAGGGTTGCGGCCGCCGCCCTCGCGTTGTGAGATGACCGGGCCGGCGACGGCCGGCCCAAGGGGCGGCGGCGGACCGAACTATCCCAACATGTGAGGGTTGCGGCCGCCGCCCTCG
>CALABS010000024.1 GCA_937887565.1 uncultured Rhodospirillaceae bacterium
CCGGCATCGAGAAGTTCGAGATCATGGCGATCCCGTTCTTCATCCTGGCCGGCAACTTCCTGACCCATGGCGGCGTCGCCAAGCGGATGATCACCTTCGCCACCGCCATGGTCGGCCATTGGCACGGCGGCCTGGGCCTGGCGGGCGTGCTGGCCTGCGCCCTGTTCGCGGCGGTGTCGGGCTCATCGCCGGCCACCGTGGTCGCCATCGGCTCGATCATCCTGCCGGCCATGGTCAAGCAGGGCTTCCCGTCGCGCTTCGGCGCCGGCGTCATCACCACTTCGGGCGCGCTGGGCATCCTGATTCCGCCGTCCATCGTGATGGTGATGTACGCGGTCGCCACCAACACCTCGGTGGGCCAGTTGTTCATGGCCGGCGTCATCCCCGGCATCATGCTGGCCACCTTCCTGGGGGCGGTGACCTGGTACCGGGCCTGGAAGAACGACTATCCCCGCCTGCCCAAGGCGCGCATGGTCGACCGCCTCAAGGCCTTCAAGGATGCCTTCTGGGGCCTGTTCCTGATCGTGGTGGTGATCGGCGGCATCTATTCGGGCATGTTCACCCCCACCGAGGCGGCCGCCATGAGCGCGGTCTACGCCTTCGTCATCGCGGTGTTCGTCTACAAGGACATGCCGCTCAGGGGCGTGCCCAAGGTGCTGCTGTCGTCGGCCAACATGTCGGCGATGCTGCTCTACATCATCACCAACGCGGTGCTGTTCTCGTTCGTCCTGACCAACGAGAACATCCCCCACGCCATCGCCGACTGGATCGTCGCCAAGGACCTGGGGATCATCGCCTTCCTGCTGGTGGTCAACGTGCTGCTGCTGGCGGCGGGCAACTTCATGGAGCCGTCGTCCATTGTGCTGATCATGGCCCCGATCCTGTTCCCGGTGGCCGTGAAGCTGGGCATCGACCCGGTCCATTTCGGCATCATGATGGTGGTCAACATGGAGGTCGGCATGTGCCATCCGCCCGTCGGCCTCAATCTCTACGTGGCGTCGGGCATCACCAAGATGGGCATCACCGAGCTGACCGTGGCGGTCATGCCCTGGCTGCTCACCATGCTGGTGTTCCTGGGCCTCATCACCTACATCCCCATCATCTCCCTGTGGCTGCCCAAGGTCCTGGGAATGATGTAGCCGGACCCATCCCGGGCGCAAGGCCGGCCGCCAGCCAGCGGCCGGCCTTTTCTTTTGCCGCCCGGCCTCTACATTAGGGTGTCGCCATCGAAAGGAGCCGTCCGATGCGTCTTCGCGCCGCCCTCGCCGCCCTGCTGCTGGCCCTGGCCGGCCATCCCGCCGCCGCCGAGCCCCTGCCCGCCTTCTCGCTGCCGGACGGCACCGGTCATCCCTTGGTCGGACGGGCATGGCTGCCGGAGTCGCAGCGGTTCGTGGCCCCCGACACCCTGGTGGCGATGGCCGCGAACGCGGACGCGGTGCTGCTGGGGGAAACCCATGACAACGCCGACCACCACGCGCTGCAGGCGTGGATGGTGCGCGAACTGACCGCCGGCCCGCGCCCGGTGCGGGTGGCATTCGAGATGATCGACGCCGGCCAGAAATCCGCGCTCGACGCGCATCTGTCCGCCCGGCCCGGCGACGCGGCGGGACTCGGCGTGGCGCTGGACTGGGACAAGAGCGGCTGGCCCGACTGGAACCTCTACCGTCCCATCGCCGAGGCCGCCCTGGCCGGCGGCGGGACCGTGGCGCCGGCCAACCTGTCGCGGGCCGACACCCGCGCGCTGGGGCGCGGCGAAGCGCCCGAGCTGGCGACCCGCCTGGAGGTGGACCGCCCCCTGCCCGCCGCCGTCGAGGCCGCCCTGGCCGCCGAGATCAAGGACAGCCATTGCGGCATGCTGCCGGACAAGGCGGTGCCGGCCATGATGCGGGTCCAGCGGGCCCGTGACCGGATGATGGCCGAGGCGGTCGCCGACGGCTTGGCCGCCGGCGGCAAGGCGATCCTCATCGCCGGATCGGGCCACGTCCGCACCGACCGCGCGGTTCCCGCCCACCTGGCCGCGCTGCGCCCGCAGGCCCGCAGCTTCGCCATCGGCTTCGTGGAGGTCCGGGACGAACTCGCCGATCCCGCCGCCTATGCCGAGGCCTACGGCGCCGAGACCCTGCCCTTCGACGCGGTGGTGTTCACCCCCCGCGCGCGCCGCGCCGACCAGTGCGAGGAGTTGCGAAAGCACATGGAGAAGAAGGGGAAGGGGGGCTGAGAGAACCTTGGATCAAAGGCCCTTCGCGAAGCCGGCCGGGTCGCGCAGATAGGCCGTGAAGACTGGCGGCAGACGCTCGCGCAGTTCCTCGAGCTGGTCCTTGGACGGATCGAGGGGGGTCTTGGCGACCTTCTCGGCGAACATCTTGGTGAGCTTGCGGTTGCCGGGGGCACCGAACACCTTGGTGAATTCCTCCTCGCCCAGGGTGTCGCGGGCAACCTCCAGGAACACCGGGATCTGGGGCACCTGCATGTTGCGGACCACCTCCTCGATGCAATAGCCCGAGATCAGGTGCAGATGGTCGGCCATCTGCTCGAGGTCCTTGGCGTTCTGCGTCTCCATGGCCTCCAGGCGGTCGCAGTCCACGCACATCTGCCAGAAGTTCTCGCCCATCTTCTCGTAGACGGCGCCATGCAGGAACTCGTAGCGGTCCTTGCCCAGGAAGGCGACGCCCTTGGCGGCCAACGGCTGGGTGTCGAGCATCTCGCGCATCATGTCGTCGGACAGGATGCGGCGGGCCTGCTCCATGTTGTGGCGGCCGATATCGGCCAAGGCCTCCAGGCCCTCGGGGTTGTGGAGGGTGGTGACGCCCTTGCCCAGATCCCTGATCAGCTTGACCGGCAGCTCGGCGAACTGCGGAATCAGCGGCACCTGCCAGTCGAAATCGAGGTTGTCCTTGATGGCGGCATAGAATTCCTCGGCAGCCGACTTGGGCTGCTTGGGGCGCTCGGACTCCCACTTCTTGCCGACCAGGGCGGCGATCCTCTCGATGAAATTCATGGTCTCTGGCCGGACCACCTGCTTGACCTTGGCGGACGCGCCGAAGCGCTTTTCCGCGTAGGCCTTGGCGCCCGAGCGCACGACCATGCCGATGATCTGGTTGACCGACCGCTCGCAGCGCAGCGGAGTGTCGTCGTCGGTGACGGGATTTCCGGCGGCGTCGATCAGCAGGTCCTGGAACAGTTCGCGCTTGTTGCGGAACAACTGCATGCAGGCATACAGCAGGTCCGGACTGGCCATGATGGTCCCGTAGGCGTCTTCGTAGGCGGCGAAGGCCGGAATGGTCTTGACCAGCCGCTCCATCACCGGCCCCTTGATGGTGCGGATGATCTCCTTCCGATTGTCGACATCCTTGTCGACGGGCTTCGCCGCGGCGGCCGTGTCCGACATGCCTTCCCCATCCCTCTTTGATCGCGCGGCCCGCCGGCCGGTCAGTCTTCGCTGCGCATGTTCGACGGAAGCTGGCTCATCTTCGCCAGCAGGTATTCCAGGTCGTCGTTCTCGAACTCGACGCCCAGGTCACCGTACTGGGTCAGGATACGCTCGATCATCCGTCGGGAGAAGCGCTCGCGGTCGTTGGGGCCGCCGTCATACTCCATTTCATAGGAGACGTCGATGGCGGCGCGCATGGCGCGGAAGAACACCTTGGGCAGGCCGGCCTTCTCGAACAGGGCCTCGAAGCCGCGCTTGCCGGCGTCGTGGATCAGGGTGCGGGCGTTCTCGAGCTTGATGCGGGCCAGCTTGGCCAGCGCCGCCTCGAAGAAGGTGGTGTCGCCCATGCACACGGCGCGCAGGATGATCGAGGGCGTCAGGCGGCCGACCCGGTAGAGATGGTCGACCAGCTTGACCACGTCGGTATCGGCGTCGGTAAGCCCCAGGACGGCCATCTCGCGCGCCTGGATCAACAGCGTGGTGACCATTTCCGGCGGCAGGTCCTGGCGGGCCATCAGGCGGTCGCGCAGGTGCTCGGACACCTTGGCCATCAGCCGCTCGGCCACCGTCACCGGCAGGCCCTGGCGGGACACCAGTCCCTCGCCCACCGCCTCGGATCGGCCGAACTCCTCCACCACGCGGTTGAGCGTGCTCTCGGTGATCTCGGCGCCCTGATTGGACACCAGGGTCGCGACCACGGTCTCGTTGTGGGTGTCGACCAGCGCGTCGGCGACGCTGGCGGAAACGTGGGCCCGGCCGGCGACGGCGACCTGCTTGTCAGCGCTTTGGCTGCGGACGATCTCGATCAGATCCTCGTCGGTGAGAACCTCGGAGAATTTGAGCACCGGCAGCGACACGGATTCCACGTCGCGCGCCAACGAAACCGCCACATCATGCGGCACCAGCGGGCTGTCCTTGAGCTGCCGGGACAGGGCCTCGCGGACGCGCACCTCGGCGTCCTTGACCATCAGGCGGAAGATGTCCTCGGCCAGCTTGCGCTCGGCGTCGCTCAGGCGGGCGTGCTTGCCCGCGATCTTGCCGGCGATCTCGGCGCGGACGTCGCCGGCGGGGTTGGCCAGAAGCCTGGCGACGTCCTCATCATTCAGCTTCTCGTCCACGGCGCTCTCTCGCTGACAAGGGTGGGCACACTATACAGTCGCAAGCGCCGCCTGAACAGACACCGGGTTAGGCGCAGACATCGTCGATCCACCGCCCCAGGGCGGCGGCCCCGCGCTGTTCCAGCCGGGGCGCCAGCGTGCGGGCGTCGGCGCGCAGCTCCGGCACCGACAGGCCGGTGGCCGAAAGCTCGGCGGCGTGCCCAACATACCAGCGTTCCAGGCCCGGGGCGGTGACCTCGATGTGGAATTGCAGGCCCAGCGCCCGCACCCCCCAGGCGAAGGCCTGGTTTGGCGTGACGGGGGTCGAGGCCAGCCGCACCGCGCCGCGCGGCAGGTCGAAGGTGTCGCCGTGCCAGTGCAGCACGGCGGCGTCGCCGAGAAGGTCCAGGCACGACGCGCCGCCCTCGGGGGAAAGCTCCAGCGACGACCAGCCGATCTCCTTGCCCTCGGGATTGGCATAGACCCGGGCTCCCAGGGCTCGGGCCATGATCTGGCTGCCCAGGCAAATGCCCAGGATGGCGCGCTCGGCCGCCAGCCGGCGCTCGACCAACTGCAATTCGTCGGCGAGGAACGGATAGGCCTCCTCCTCGTAGGCGCCGATGGGGCCGCCCAGGATGACCATCAGGTCGGCCTCGACCGCGTCCAGGCCGGACAGCTCCCCGGCCGGCGCGTCGATATAGCGGACGGCGAACCCCCGCGCCGCCAGCACCGGCCCCAGGCTTCCCAGATCCTCGAACGCCACGTGGCGAACGGCGACGCAGGTCTTCATGCGATCCCCTTCCAGCAACGAAGACGGCCCCCGCAGGGGCCGCCCAGGATCGGGTCCGGAAAGGACGGGGCTATTCCGGCTGGATGTTGCCGGCCGCCACCCTTCCCCGGTCGCGGACCAGTTCGTACCGGATCCGCTGCCCCTCGTCGAGCTTGTCCAGGCCGGCCCGCTGCACGGCGGTGACATGGACGAACACGTCGTTGCCGCCACCCTCCGGCTGGATGAAGCCGTAGCCCTTGGTCGCATTGAACCATTTCACGATACCGACCGCCATGCGTTTCTCCTCAAGGCCAAGTGCGGGGGTCGCCCGCTCCGCCGGCGCGGCGGCGGAGCGTCGTCAATCACGAGGAAGCAGGCAGTAGGCCGAAGGATGGAGCCGCCGGGCCGCGCCGAACCAGGGATTGCACGCCCTCAGGTGGCCCCTGTCCATGGACCTATCAAGCGCCCTCGCCCATCAGGCCAAAAGACGGCGCGACTCGGGTGCCGAAGGGAAACGTCGCCCTTCGATGGTGTAGTAGGCGCGCAAAAGTTCCTCCTCCACGCCGAGCATCCGGCGTAGGTCGGACAGGGTATGGCGGCGGCAGGCGGCGAAGTCCACGCGGTCGAGGCGACGGCATTCGGAGATCCAGGCCAGGCGGACGGCGTCGCGGAACACCCGCGCGTCGTCAGCGCCGAACCGGAAGATCCCCGGATAGATGTGGCGGGCGATCAGGGTGAACAATGTCTCCTCGACCGCATTCACCTTTCGCGTGGATCCCATGGTGAAGCCGATGACGAAGGCCTCGTCCTTCTCGCACAACCCCCGCCCCAGCAGCAGGTGGATGGCGTCGTGGTTCTTGAGATCGACAGCGCCGTGGAAGAGGTCGAGCCCGGGGATGTCGTAGCGGGGATTCTCCAGCAACTGCACGATCAGGGGAATTTCCCCCTGCATGGCCCCCACCAGCGCCAGGTCGTCCATCCCCGCGCCCAGGGTGACGCAGCCCCGCGACAGCGGCAGATGCCAGTCGCGCCAGTCGAGGCCCGGGGTGTCGATGGCCAGCGGCATGAACGCACCTCCTGGAAATGGAGGTGGGGAGCGGAGGCGCGCGGCTAAAGCCCCAGATAGGCTTCCTTGACTCGTTCGTCGGCCAGCAGGGCGGCGCCCTGGTCGCTCATCACCACCGAACCGGTTTCCAGCACGTAGCCGCGATCGGCGATGGCCAGGGCGGCATAGGCGTTCTGCTCGACCAGGAAGATGGTGGTGCCCTCGTCCTTCAAGGCCTGCACCGCCTTGAAGATCTCGGCCACCAGGAGCGGCGCCAGGCCCATGGAGGGCTCGTCCAGCAGCAGCAGGCGCGGCCGGCTCATCAAAGCGCGGGCGATGGCCAGCATCTGTTGCTGGCCGCCCGACAGGGTGCCGGCCGGCAGGTCCTTCTTCTGGCGCAGGATGGGGAACATGCCGTACATGCGCGCGAGGTCGGCCTCGACGTCGTCGCCGTGGCGGCGATAGGCGCCGAGGCGCAGATTGTCCTCCACCGACAGCGGGCCGAACATCTGGCGTCCCTCGGGAACCTGGGCGATGCCCAGCGCCACGCGGCGGTCGGCGGGCATGCGGGTGATGTCGTGGCCGTCGAAGCGGATGGCGCCAGCGGTCGCCGGCTGCACCCCCGACACGCAGCGGAGCAGGGTGGTCTTGCCGGCGCCATTGGCCCCGACGAGGGCCACCAACTCGCCCTCGCCCACCCGCACCTCGATGCCGTCCAGCGCCTGGATACGGCCGTAATGGCTTGCGAGCCCCTGGATTTCGAGCAGCATCAGTGCGCCCCCAGATAGGCGGCGACCACGTCCTGGTTGGCCCGCACCTGGGCCGGCGTGCCCTCGGCCAGCTTGCGGCCGTAGTCCAGCGCCAGGATGTGGTCGGAAATGCCCATGACCATCTTCATGTCGTGCTCCACCAGCACCACGGTGACGCCGGTGGCGGCCACCTTCTTGATGACCTCGTCGATCTCGCGGCTTTCGGTGGCGTTCAGCCCCGCCGCCGGCTCGTCCAGCAGCAGCAGGCGCGGCCGCGCCGCCAGGGCGCGGGCGATTTCGAGGCGCTTCAGCGCGCCATAGGGCATCGAGGCGGCGTCGGCGTCCCCATAGCGGCCGATGCCCACGAACGCCATCAGCTCCAGGCAATGGGCGCGGGCCTCGGCGTCGCGCCGGGCGATGGCCGGCAGGCGGAACAGCGACGGCAGGAAGCGCCGGTCCAGGTGCAGGTGATGGCCCACCATCACGTTCTCCAGCGCCGTCATGTTGAAGAACACCTGGAGATTCTGGAAGGTGCGGCTCATGCCGAGGCGGGCCAGTTCGAACGGCCGCTTGCCGGCGATGTCGTGGTCGTCGAGCAGGATGCGGCCCGAGGTGGGGGTGTAGACGCCGGTGATCAGGTTGAACAGCGTCGTCTTGCCGGCGCCGTTGGGGCCGATGATGGAATGGATGGTGCCCGGATTGATGACGAAGGACAGGTCCTCGATGGCGTGGACGCCGCCGAATTCCTTGGACAGGCTCTCGATGCGCAGCAGGGTCACGCCGCCGCCCTCCGCCGCTTGAGCGCCGCGCGCAGGCTGGGCAACAGGCCCTTGGGCATGAAGATCATGGTGCCCATCATGATGCCGCCCAGCACCATCGCCTCGTAATCCTCGAACGAGGCCAGGAGCTGGGGCAGCAGGGTCAGGATCACCGCGCCCACCACCGCGCCGAAGGTCGAGGCCATGCCGCCCAGCACCACCATGGTCACCAGCTCGATGGAGCGGAAGAAGCTGCCGATGTCGGGGGTGATGAAGCCGTTCTTGTGGGCGAACAGCGAGCCGACCACGCTGGCGAACACCGCCGACAGGGTGAACACCAGTACCTTGTAACGGCCGGTGTCGACGCCCACCACCTCGGCGCCGACCTCGGAACCGTGCACGGCGCGGAGCGCGCGGCCCATGGGCGAATCGATGAGGTTGAGGCTGATCCATACGGCGAACACCAGCAGACCGGCGCCCACCCAGTACCAGGCCTTGTCGCCGGCCACCGCCAGGCCGAGCACGGTGAAGGCGTCGACGCCGATGCCGTCGGGGCCGCCGGTGACCTGGGATTCGGTCTTCAGCACGATATGGATGATGATGCCGATGCCCAGCGTCGCCATGGCCAGGTAATGGCCCTTGAGCCGGAGGATCGGCCGGCCGACCACGAAGGCCAGGGCGCCCACCGCCGCCGCCGACGCCGCCAGTGCCGCCACCGGCGGCACCCCATAGGTGCCGGTCAGGATCGCCGACCCGTAGGCGCCCAGGGCGAAGAAGCCGGCATGGCCCAGGCTGATCTGGCCGCCATAGCCGACCAGCAGGTTGAGCCCGACGCAGACCACGGCGTTGAACAGGGCGTTGACCGCCACGTCGTAGAAATAGGCGTTGGGGAAGGTCAGCGGCGCCAGCGACACCACCAGCGCCAGCGCGGCCAGTCCTCCGGTGCGGGGAGCAAGCATCATGGCGGCATTCATACCCGGTCGGTCCCCTTCTTGCCGAACAGGCCGCTCGGCATGAAGAACAGCACCAGCAGGATGATCACGAAGGCGATGGCGTCCTTGTAGGCCGAGGACAGGTAGCCCGAGGCCAGGGCCTCGGCGATGCCCACCACCAGGCCGCCGACGATGGCGCCCAGGCCGTTGCCCAGCCCGCCCAGCACGGCGGCCGAGAAGCCCTTGAGTCCCAGCATGATGCCGGCCTCGTAGTTGGTGAAGGTGATCGGCGTCACCACGATGCCGCCCACCGCGCCCAGCATGGCCGACAAGGCGAAGCTGACCATCAGGACCTTCTTGACGCCGATCCCCACCAGCTGCGCCGCCAGCCGGTTGAACGAGGTCGCCAGCATCGCCTTGCCGAACAGGGTGCGGTTGAAGAACCACCACAACAGCGCGATCACCGCCATCGACACCCCCACCACCCAGACGCTCTGCGGCATCAGGGTGGCGCCGAGGACGGCGATGGGGGTCTCGCCCGAGAAGGCCGGCAGCGCGTGGAACTCCTTGTCCCACACCACCTGGGCGGCGCCGCGCAGGAAGATGGAGGCGCCGATGGTGATGATGACGATGGCGGTGACGTCGGCGCCCTTGGCCGGCTCGACGGCGAACTTCTCCAGCGCCACGCCCACCAGCATGGTCACCAGCACCGCCGCCGCCGCCGCCACCGGCAGCGGAATGCCGGCGGCGACCATGGTCGCTGTGCTCATGCCGCCGATCATGATGAACTCGCCCTGGGCGAAATTGATGACGTGGCTGGCGTTGTAGATGATGGCGAAGCCCAGCCCCGCCAGCGCGTAGATCGCCCCCGAGGTCAGACCCGCGAACACGTACTGGAGAAATTCAGCGAACATTTCTTCTCTGCTTCAGGCCTCAGAAGGCCACCCCCTGTAAACGTCATGCCCGGACTTGATCCGGGCATCCACGGTGGCCCGGGTGGATGGCCGGGACACGCCCGGCCATGACACGGCGAGCGATGATCTAGTCCGCCAGCACCCAGTCGCCCTTCTGGATTTCCACCATGTGGAAGGCCGACAGGGTGAGGCCCATGTGGTCGTCGGCCGACATGCTGACCAGGCCGCCGGTGCCGACATAGCCCGAGGTCTTCTCGATCTCGTCGCGCACCTTGGCCTTGTCGGTGGAGTTGGCGCGCTTGATGGCGGCCAGCGCCATCTGCAGGCCGTCATAGGCATGGCCGGCGAAGGTCGAGACGTCGGACTTGAAGGCGGTCTCGTAATCCTTCTTGAACGCCATCACCACCGGCTTCTGCGGGTCGGTGGCCGGCAGCTGCTCGGCGACCACCTGGCCGGCGGCGGGCAGGCGCACGCCCTCGGCGGCGTCGCCGGCCAGCTTGATGAAGTCCTTGGAGGCGACGCCATGCGACTGGTACAGCGGCACCGAGAAGCCCAGCTGCTTGTAGTTCTTGGTGACCACCGCCGGACCCTGGCCGAAGCCGAAGTTGAACACCGCCTGCACGCCGGCGGTGTTCTTGATCTTGGTCAGCTGGGCGGTGACGTCGGGGTCCTTGGGCGAATAGGTCTCGTCGGCGACGATCTCGACGCCGTAGCTGGGCGCCACCTTGAGCGACTGGGCATGGCCCGACTTGCCGAAGCCGGCGTCCTCCGAGATCATGGCGATCTTGGTCAGGCCGCGCTTCTTCATGTCGGCAAAGACCTTCTCGGCGGCCATGCGGTCGGTGTGCGGGGTCTTGAACACCCACTTCTTGACCGGCTCGATGATGTCGATGCCGCCGGCCAGCGAGATGAACGGCACACCCGCCGGCTCGACGACCTTGATGGCGGCCATGGAGGTGCCGGTGGTGGACCCGCCGATGATGATGTCGACGCCGTCGTTCTGGATCAGGCGCTTGGCGAAGGTGGCCGCCTTGTCGGGGGCGCCGCCGTCGTCATAGACCACCAGCTCGATCTTGCGCCCCAACACGCCACCGTCCTTGTTCAGGCGCTCGACATACATCTCCAGCGTCTTCTTCTCGGGCTCGCCGAGGAACGACGCCGGGCCGGTGGCCGACAGGAAGGCGCCGATCCTCACCGGCTCGGCCGCCACGGCGGCGGTGCTCATGCCGATGGCGCCGATGGCGGCCAGTGCGGCGCCGCCCAGCTTGCGAATCCACATTTCGTCTCCTCCTCCCTCTTCTTGACGCCGTCTACCCCATTCGGCGGCGCGAAGCGCAAATCTAATGGCGGAGGGGACTTTCCCGCAATGACCTTTCGACCACGACCTCCCGGCGGCGATACGCACATCGGGCGGCGACCCGAGCATCCGCGTTGAGGTTTTATTAAAATTAGATTAATCTCGCCATCCATGGACCGACAGGAGGGGGTTGGGACCATGGCCGACGAGAAGATCGTCGAAAAGTTGCGTATTCAGCGGGACCGTTTCATCGCTTTCGCCTTCGCGGGAGCGGACTTGCTGCTGGAATTGGGCGACAACGACATCGTCACCTACGCGGCTGGCGCCGGCGAGCCGTTGTACGGTGTTTCCGAGGCCGACCTTCAAGGCCATTCGCTGGCCGATTTCATCTATCCCCGCGACCGCCAGCGCTTCGCCGAGGCGCTTGAACGCCTGCACAATACCGGCCGGCTGGATCACACGCCGCTGACGCTGATGGGCGCCAACGGCACCGTCACCCGCATGCGCCTGTCCGGCATCCGCCTGCCGCAGTTTCCCAAGTCCTATCACCTGGCTTTGTGCCGCATCCCCCCCATCGCCGTGGTCGACGGCGACTCCCACGCCACCGGCGACGCCGACCCCAAGGCGAAATTCGTCGAGATGGTCCGCACCCGTCTCAACGAAGCCAATCGCATCGGCCAGGAATACCGGCTGACCATGTTCGACCTGTCGGCAACCGACTTCGGCGCCGTCGAACCCGCCACCGCCCAGAGCTTCCTGTCGACCCTGCAGCACACGCTCGACGAATGCTCGGTTCGCGGTGCCTCGGCCGCATCGCTGTCCGAGCGCACCTTCGGCCTCGTCCACGACGACAAGATCACGGCGGAAGCCGTCGAGAAGCGGGTCCATCAGCTGGCCGCCAAGTTCAAGGGCAAGGTCCAGGGCGCCGTGCTCATGCATTCCGCCACCCTGGAGATGGAGGATTCGGCGCTGTCGGACGAGGACATCGCCAAGGCGCTGACCTACATCGTCACCAATTTCGTCCGCGACAGCGCCCGTTTCGGCCTCAAATCCCTGGAGGAGGGCGCGCGGGCGGCGGTCGAGGACACGCTGTTGCGGGTGCGCAATTTCCGCAAGCTGGTCAAGGGCGGCAAGCTGATCTTCCACTTCCAGCCCATCGTCAACCTGCGCACCGGCGCGGTTCTGAAATACGAGGCCTTCGGCCGCATCGCCCATAACGGCGGGGTGTTCGTGCCCCAGCACATCATCCCCTTCGCCACCGATGTGGGCATGATCGGCGAGTTCGACCTCGTGGCCTGCGAGACGGCGCTCAGGATGATGAAGGAAGCGTCGCAAATCTCGCCCCTGGCCCATGTCTCCATCAACGTGTCGGGCCATTCCCTGGGCAATCCCGGCTTCTACCGCGCGCTCCTCAAGATGCTGGAAGCCAATCAGGGCCTTCTCAACCGCTTGGTGATCGAGATCACCGACGCCGCCCGCATCTACAACCTGGACGAGGCCCGCCGGCTGCTGTCGCGGTTGCGCAAGCTGGGCTGCCGCATCTCGCTCGATGATTTCGGCCAGGGGGGCTCGGCGTTCGAGATCCTGCGCGTGCTGCCGGTGGACTACGCCAAGCTGGACGCCGATTTCGTCCTCAACGCCCGCGACACCCGGGGACGGTCGGTGGTCAAGGCCCTGACCGGCCTGTGCCACGATCTCGGCATCGTCACCATCGGCGAATGCGTCGAGGATTCCGAGATGGTGAAGCTGCTCCGCGATGTGAACGTGGACTACGCCCAGGGCTATTTCTTCTCGCCGCCCGCCCCGGACGCCGCCAAGAAGATCAAGTATTTCACCGAACAGGTGAAGCTGGCCGGCACCGCCGAGCCGGGACTGGCGGTGGCGGGCTAATAGTCCTTCCGCCATTCGACCCCGACGCCACCGCCACGCTCCTGGCCCACTTCGGTGGTGACCGAGAAGCCGCCGCCCAGTTCGCGTTCGACGGTGACGCGGCCGCCGTCGCGGGTGCCCTGCTCGACCCGCAGGAAGGTTTCGTCGCCGATATACTTGCCGGCGCTCACCGCCGCGCCGCCTTCCTCGGCCTGCCCCACCTCGAGGATGTCGAGGCCCAACAATCCGCGCAACCCTCCCACCGGATCGAATCCCGGGCCGCCCCCCGTCAGGCCGGACGCCGCCATCTGGGCCAACTGGATCTGCTGGAAGGCGGTCAGGTTGCCGGCCTCGGTGCCGAACAGCACCCGGCTCAGGATCTCATCGCGGGGCAAGGGTGGTTCCGAGGCGATGTCGAGTGTCGGCGACTCGGGCGTTCCGGTCACCTCGACACGGGCGGTGATCTCCTCGGCGCGGGCCTCGGCGGCCACGTCCAGTCGTGGCGACACGCCCTCGCCGGTGAATTCGACCATGCTGTCGGGGCTGATGCGGAAGGTGCGACCGAAGACCTCGAACTGGCCCCGCTCGGCCGTCAGGCGCCCCGACAGGTCGGGCTCGGCGAGGGTGCCGCCCAGGCGGAGGTCGCCACGCCAGTCCGAGTCGAGCCCCCGCCCACGGACGAAGGCGCGGTTGACCTCCACCGCGACGGCCAGCGCCACGGTCAGCGGCCCAGTCTCGTCGCCCCCGGTCTCGTCAGCCGCGTCGCCCACCGTGCCGACCGGTTCGCCCCCCGGCCTGTTGACCTCGACCACCTCCAGGGTCACCGGCCCGGCGCCTTGCAGGCGGCCGATGTCCAGTTCGGCGCCCTCGACCACGGCGGTGCCGGCCAGCCGGCCGTCCTGCCCCTCTCCCCCCAGCCGCAGGTCGGCGGAGACGGTGGCGCGCAGGTCGTCGCGGCGGACGGCGCGGAAGCCCGCCAACGCGAGGTCGGCACGCCACGAGACCGGGCCGGCGCCTGTTTCGACCGCGCCGTCCAGGCGGGCGGTGCCGTCGCGGCCGTCGGTGCCGCGCGCCTGGACGGTGACGCGGTCGCCGTCGAGCACCGCCGTGGCCGACAGGCCGGCGACCACGGTGCCGGTCTCCAGGTTCTCGTAGCGACCGCCGGCGACCGTGAAGCGGCCGTCCAGGCGGGGATCGGCCACGGTGCCGGCAACCGAGGCGGCGCCGTCCAGTCGCCCGGCGAAATTGTGGCCGGCCAAGGGCGGCAGGGATTCGGTCAGCCGCCCCAGGTCGCCCGTCACCTCCACCCGCGCCGATATGTCCGCCGAAGCGGTCAGGCCGTCCGCCGTCCCCGAGGCCGCCAGCCGCAGCCGGTCGCCGTCGCGGGCGCTGGCCGAGGCCCGAAGGCGCCCGTCGGCCCAGGCGGCGTCGAAGGTCGCCGCCATGCGGCCAATGCCGGCGTCGCCGGCGGCGAAGCCCACCTCGGTCCCACGCAGATGGGCCTCGATCCGGGGTGCCTGGGGAGTGCCGGCGGCGGTGACGGTGCCGTCGATCCGGCCCGCCACACCCAGGTCAGACACCGCCAGCTCCACCAGCGACAGCGGCACGTCGCGCAGGGTCACGGAGGCGTCCAGCCGCCCGCGCACTACCCTGCCGCGCGCCGCCAGCGTCCCACCACCGGCCAGCGCCAGCCGGGTCGGATCGGCCAGCACCCCGTCGGGCCCCCAGGCCACCCGTGTCGGCGCCGCCAGCCGTAGCGACGCGCCCGAGGCCGCCAATCGCAGCCGGTCCAGCCGTGCCGCGCCGCGCGGACCGGCCAGCTCGGCCGAGCCGGCGGCCGACAGTCGGGCCGCGCCCTCGCCCTCGACGGCGAAGCGGAAGGCGGCCGGATCGCCCGCCGCCTCGGCCCGCAGGCGCTCGAAGGCGATGCCGCCTCGCTCGATGCCGGTGGCGGTCAGCGCGGCGCTGCCCGACGGTTCCCCGCCCAGGCCATGAATGACGGCGCGCAGGCGCGCCGAGCGGGCATTGGTGCCGGCGGCCGCCAGCCCCTCGCTTCGGGCGTCGAGCCGGACCGTCTGTCCCTCGGCCGGATCGAGCACCGCCTCGGCCCGCAGGTCGCCGGCCACCGGCAGGCCCAGCGCGGCGCCCCATTCATCCAGATCGGCAAAGCGGCCGCGCAGCCGTCCCGCGACGCCCGCCGCCGCCACCGTCAGCCGACCCTCGATCCGACTGGCGTCGGACACCAGGGACAGGTCGTCGATGCGCAGAGGCTCGGCCGCCACCACCCGCGCCCGGCCCGCCAGCGGACGCCCCAGGACGGCAAGGTCGGCGGTGACCGTGCCGGCGGGAGTGCCGGTGATGTCCGCGAAATCGAAGCCGATCTGGCCGGCGGCCGGCGGGGCGCCCCCCGCCGCCAACCCGTCCACCCGCGCCACGCCCCAGGCGGCCAGGGAGTCGTAGCCCCCCCGCACCCGCCCGCGCGCCACCCCGGCGCCCGACAAGCTCTCGGCGACCGCCGACAGGTCGGGAACGGCGATCCGCGCCCGCAGGTCGAGGCGGGGCCAGACATCCCCCGACGCCACCGCCGAGGCGCGGGCCCCGTCGGCCATCGCCGACACCAGCGCCACGCGCCATCCCGGCGCCACCGCCACCGTCGCCCGTGCCTCGGGGTCGCCCCCCAGCAAGCGGTCGAGCACGGCGATGCCGGTCGTCAGCCGCCGCCCGTCCAAGCGCACCGCCGCGCGCAGGTCCGGCTCCCGCAGGTCGCCGCTGAGCTGGGCCGACAGCGCCACCGACCCGCTCGCCCGGTCCAGCAGCAGCGCGGGGTCGAGGCCCCGCGCCGTCAGGCGCAGATCGGCGCCACGCCCCCAATCCCTCACCACGCCCTGGATGGCGGCCTCCATCCCCGCCGCCGCCAGATGGGCCGAGCCGATCCGGATGCGGCCCATTCCGGGGAACAGGTCGAAGGCGGTGGCGAGGCGAACCGAATCGGCCGGCAGGGAGGTGCCGTCGAGGGTCGGCCGCGCCACCTCCAGCCGCGCCGTCGCCCGCCATGTTTCCGGTCCCGGTACGGCGCGCAGCGACGCGGCCATGCCATTCCAGCCGGCTCCGGCGATGCCGCCGGGGCCTGCCTCGATCTCGGCGGTCAGGGTCGGGCGCGGCAGGCGGCCGGCGATGGTGCCGCTGGCCACCAGCCGGCCGGCCATCTCCACCCCCGCCAGACGCTGCCAGCGGCCAAGCCGGGGGACCGTCAGGTACCAGCGCAGGTCCAGGTAGTCGCGCCCGGCCACGCCTTCGATCCGCATCAGGTGGCGCTCGGGCGCGCGGATCGTCAGATCCACCGTACCGCCGCCCCGCACCATGCGGAAGGTGCCGGCCAGATGCAGATCCACCCGCTCGCCCAGGGCGGGCTCCAGGAACACCACCGGCGCCTCCAGCGTGCCGAGGCGCAGGACATAGGACCACGGATCGAAGCCGCCGCCGCTTTCTCCGCTCTCCGCCTCGGTCGCGGGCAACCGCTCGACCACCACCCGCTGGGCCGACAGGCGGTCCACGTCGAGGACACGTCGGGACAGGGCCAGCGGATGCCAGTCGATCACCGGCCGCTCGATCCGCAGCCACACGCCGTCGCGGTCGGACAGGCGCACCCTCGCGGCCGACAGCACGAAGGGCCAGCCGATATCCAGGTCGTCGATGGCCATGCCGGGCACGGCGTCCTCGACCACGCCGGCCAGGAGCCGCTCGCCCGGGGCGCTGTGCAGGAGCGCCGCCACCCCAGCCGCCAGCAGCAGCACGACGGCCAGTGCGGCCGCCGCCGCCAGGCCGATCCTGCGCAACCAACGGGGCATACAAGGTGATTTAGAACGCCTGGCCCAGACTCAAGTAGACCTGATAGGCGTCGTCGATGCCCTGGCGCCGGTTCAAGGGCACCGCCACGTCGGCGCGGACCGGGCCGATCGGGGTATGGTAGCGCAGCCCGAGGCCCGCCCCCCAGAACAGGCGCCCGTCGAGGTCGGGAGTCCGCGACAGGTCGGCGCGCCCCGCCTCGATGAACGGCACCACGCCGATGTCGTCGGTGACCTTGAGCCGCAACTCGCCGCCGAAGCCGATGGCCGACAGCCCGCCGGTGGGATCACCCTCGGAATCCACCGGGCCGGCCATCTGGTAGCCGAACGGCCGCACCGAGCCGCCGCCGCCCACATAGAACCGCTTGTCGGCGGGCACATCCTGCAGCGTGGCCCCCCGAATGGCGCCGATCCGCCCCCACACCGCCGCGATCAGGCGCGGATCGTCGCGCAGCAGCCAGTAATGGCTGTCGTGCAGGCCGATTCGGGTGAAGCCGGTGGTACCCGGCGGCTCGATGAACGGCCGTACGACGCCGTTCAGCCGGTTGCCCCGGGTGGGGTCGAGGGGATCGTCGGTGGAATCGTGGCGGGCCTCGAGCGGCAGCGAGAAGAGCGTGAAATCGGAGGTGACGTTGTCCTCTTCCTCGAAGGTGCGCTCGCCCGCCACCGAGGCCACCGCCGACCAGGTGGGAGTCAGGTTCCACGCCACGCCGGCGGAGGCGCCGAGCGTGCGGGTGACGAAGGCATCGGTGCGGCGCTCCTCGCCGGTGGTCGAAACCACCAGATTCTGGTCGGCGGCGAGGAAGTCCGGTTCCGAGAAATCCAGATCCAAGGCGTTGCGGATCTCGCTGGCGATGGCCGAGGCGCGCAGCCTTTCACCGCCGCCCATCAGGTTGCGATGCTCCCAGAACGCCCGGCCGCCGAAGCCTTCCGACGACGACCAGTCGGCGCCGAAGCCGATCGAACGGTGACGCGCCTCGCGCAGGTCGATGGTGACCGGCAGCAGGCCCGTCTCGGTCAAGCCGGTGCCGGTGGCGATCTTGACGGAATCGAACAGCCGGCTGGCCACCAGCGTCTCCCGCAGGGTCTCGACCCGGGAGACCGAGAACACCTCGCCCTGGCTCCACGGGATGCGTCGGCGGACGACCTTTTCCTCGACATCCTCGAGGCCCTTGACGCTCACCGCGCCGAAGCGCGCCCGGCCGCCGGTCTCCACCGTCACCGCTACCGCCATGCGGTGGGTGGCGAAATCCACCTCGACCCGGCGGTCGGCGACCGTGGCCAGCGGATATCCCTGCTCGGCCAGGCTTCGCAGCAACGCGGCCTGGGCGGCGACGACGGCCTCGGCGCGCCCGCGCTGGCCCAGCTCCAGTCCCAGGGCGTCCAGGGGCACCGGGACCGGCGACGGTTGCCCGTCGGGGACACGATAGTCGACGCTGTAGCGATCCAGAGTGAACGCCTCGCCCTGGTCGATGGCGATCCGCACCGGCACCGGCGGGCCGCCCTCGGCCACCGTCACCTCCACCTCGGCGGCGTAATACCCCTCGGACCGCAGGACTTCGCGGATCCGCTCGACATCCTCGGCGGCGCGACGCTCCAGGGCCGTCCGGCTGGCCGGTGGCTCGTCGGCCAGCGCGGTCAGACGGGCGGCCTCGGCGATCCTGTCCCTGAGGTCGCCCCGCACGCCCTCGATGTCGACGGTATAGGGAAGCTCCTGCGCCACCGCCGGCACCGGCGCGGCAAGGGCGGCCAGCACCCACAACACACGGCGCATCGCCTTCTCCACCCGGCCGTGACCCGAGGCGAGTGTAGGAAGGCAGGGCGGCGCAAGGAACGTGGCCGGACGGCGTGCGACTTACGGCAGGGGGCGGTTCAGGGCTTCCGGGGGGGAGCCGGAGGCACCACCTCCTCGACCCAATGCATGGGACAGGCGACGGCCTGACGGTCGCGCCAGTCCTTGAGGACCGGGAAGCGGATCTCATGGGTGTAGCGCCCGCGGGCGTCGCGGGTGACCTTGCGCGCGTACCAGGTCAGGATGGGGAAATGATTGGTGTTGAAGCGGAACCGCCCCCGCACAGAGACGAAATCGGCCCGCCTGAGGCCGGCGCGCAGCGCGTCATGGTCCCCGGTCTTGCCACCGGTGGCGCGCAGCGCCGAGTCGATCAGAAAGGCGGCGTCATAGCCGCGCGCGGCCCAGATGGTGGCGGGGCGGCCCAGTTCGGCCTCGAATTCGGTGACCATCCGCTTGTTGGGAATGCTGTCGAGGTCGGGGCTCCAGGTGGCGAGGCTGACCACCTCCAGCGCCGCCTCGCCCATGGCCGGCAGGGTCGGCCGCTCGACGGCCGCCGCCGTGGCGATGAGCGGGATGTCCGCCTTGACGCCGTCACTGTCCAGCGCCCGCGCGAAGGCCACCCCCATGCCGCCGGTCAGCAGCGAATAGACCGCATCGGGCTTGAGCGCGCGGATGCGCGCCACCTCGGCGTCGTAGACCGGCTGCCCGAGGCGGGGGGTCAGCACGGCGCTGACCTCGCCCGGGAAGGTTCGCCTGAGCGCGGCGACGGCGGCCGGGGTGGCGTCGGTGTCGGGCCCCACCACGACGACCCGCCCCGCGCCCTCGCTGGTGAGGTAGGTTCCGACCGCCTCGTGGGCGCCGTCCAATGGCGCCGCGAGATCGAAGAAATACGGGCTGCACCCGGTCCCCGCCAGGGCGGATGGCGCCAGGTCCAGGTTGAAGACGAACAGCCGCTGGTCCAGCAGCATGGGGACGATGGCGGCAAGGCTTGGCAGGGAAACCCCCGTCAGGACCATGTCCACCCGCTCGCGCTCCAGCAGACGCCTGACCTGGGCCACCGCCTGGTCGGGCGAGCCCTTGTCGTCCACCGGCACGACGCGGACCTCCTGGTTGGCGAACCGGCCGCCGAGCTGGCGAAGGGCCAGGTTGAAGCCGTCCACCAGATCCTGGCCGGCCAGGGCGCCCGGCCCCGTCTGGGTGGCGACCAGGCCGACGACGATGGATGGGTCGGCCGCGCCCGGCAGCGCCCGCGCCGGCGCCGGCAGCAGTCCGAGCAACATCAGCAAGGCGGCGAACGGCCGACGCATCCCGACCCCTTCCCTTCCACTATTTCCTTTTCGCCCTCGCGAAGGCCTCGGCGAAGGCGCCGCCTCCGGCGGCGGGCTTGTCCTGGTGCGCGCGCGGCGCCCCCTTGGGCGCCGGTGATCCATGGTGGCGCGGCGCCGGCGCCTCGTCCATGCGCATGCTGAGCGCGATGCGCTTGCGCTTCAAGTCCACTTCGATGACCTTCACCCGCACCACGTCGCCGGGCTTGACCACCTCGTGGGGGTCCTTGACGAAACGGTTGGCCAGCACCGACACGTGGACCAGGCCGTCCTGGTGCACGCCGATGTCCACGAAGGCGCCGAAATTGGTGACGTTGGTGACCACGCCCTCCAGCACCATGCCGGGCTGCAGGTCCGCCATGGTCTCGACCCCTTCCTTGAACTCGGCGGTCTTGAATTCGGGGCGGGGGTCGCGGCCGGGCTTCTCCAGTTCGCGAAGGATGTCCTTGACCGTCGGCTCGCCGAAACGCTCGTCGGTGAACTGGGCCGGCTTGAGTGATCGCAGGAAGGCCACGTCGCCGATCATCGACCGCACGTCGCGCCCGGTCACGGCGACGATGCGCTCGACCACCGGATAGGCCTCGGGGTGCACCGCCGAGGCGTCCAGCGGATTGACCCCGTTCATCACCCGCAGGAAGCCGGCCGCCTGCTCGAAGGCCTTGGGGCCCAGGCGGTCCACCTGCTTGAGCGCCTCGCGGCTGGCGAAGGGGCCGTTCCGGTCGCGGAAGGCGACGACGTTGGCGGCCACGCCCGGCGACAGGCCGGCGACCCGGGCCAGGAGCGGCGCCGAGGCGGTGTTGACCTCGACGCCGACCGCGTTGACGCAGTCCTCGACCACCGCGTCCAGGGACCTCCCTAGGCGGGATTGGTTGACGTCGTGCTGGTATTGGCCGACGCCGATGGACTTGGGGTCGATCTTGACCAGTTCGGCCAGCGGGTCCTGGAGGCGCCGGGCGATGGACACCGCGCCGCGCAACGACACGTCCACGTCGGGGAACTCGGCCGCCGCCAGTTCCGAGGCCGAATAGACCGAGGCGCCGGCCTCGGACACCACCAGCTTCTGGAGCGTCAGGTCCGGGTGGCGCTTCATCAGCTCGATCACCAGCCGGTCGGTCTCGCGGCTGGCGGTGCCGTTGCCGATGGCCACCAGCTCGGCCTTGTGCTTGCGGGCCAACGACGCGATGGTGGCCAGCGCCCCCATCACGTCCTGCTTGGGCGGGAACGGATAGACGGTGGCGGTCTCCACCAGCTTGCCGGTGGCGTCCACCACCGCCACCTTGACGCCGGTGCGGATGCCGGGATCAAGGCCGATGGTCGGCCGCATGCCGGCCGGCGCCAGCAGCAGCAGGGCGCGCAGGTTGCGGGCGAAGACGTTGATCGCCTCCTCCTCGGCGGCCTCGCGCAGGCGGTTGGTCAACTCCAACTCCAGATGCAGGTGCATCTTGACCCGCCACGCCCAGCGCACCGTCTCGGCCAGCCAGGCATCGGCCGGACGGCCGCGATCCGAGATGGCGAAGCGGCGCGCGATCTTCAGCTCGACCTCGCCGGGACCGGCGGAACCCGCGCCTTCCGGACGATTGGCCTCGTCGGCGGTCAATAGTTTCAGATGCAGGACATTTTCGTTGCGCCCCCGGAACAGCGCCAGCGCCCGGTGCGACGGAATGGCCTTGATCGGCTCGCGGTAGTCGAAATAGTCCGAGAATTTGGCCCCCTTCTCGGCCATGCCGTCGGCAAGGGTCGAGACCAGCACGCCGGTGTCCCACAGATGGTCGCGAAGCGTCCCCAGCAGTTCGGCATCCTCGGCGAAGCGCTCCATCAGGATCTGGCGGGCGCCGTCCAGGGCCGCCTTGAGGTCGGCGACGTCGCCGGCGACGAACTTCGCCGCCTCGACCTCGGGCGACAGCGTGGGGTCGGCCAGCAGCGCGTCGGCCAGCGGCTCCAGGCCCTGTTCGCGGGCGATCATGGCCTTGGTGCGGCGCTTGGGCTTGTAGGGGAGGTACAGGTCCTCCAGCCGCGCCTTGGTGTCGGCCGCCTCGATCTGGCCGCGCAGTTCGTCGGTCAGCTTGCCCTGTTCCGACACGCTGGCCAGGATCGTCGCCCGCCGATCCTCCAGCTCGCGCAAGTAGACCAGGCGCTCCTCCAGCCGCCGCAGCTGGGTGTCGTCGAGACCGCCGGTGGCCTCCTTGCGGTAGCGGGCCACGAAGGGCACGGTCGCGCCTTCGTCCAGCAACTGGACGGCGGAGGCCACCTGGGCGTCACGGACGCCGAGTTCCTGGGCGATACGGGCGGGAATCGAGGCTGGGGTCATGCGGTCCCTGGTCCGGAGTTGGTCGGAGGGTGGGTTTACCCGAAGCGGGCCGTGGGGGGAAGCCCCCCCTTGGGGATGCCGGGGCCGTCACAATTCCGCCACACAACCCTGCTCTCCTGTCGGCGGGATACATCGACGGGGGAGGTCCCGGCGCGAGCCGGGACGGCGGCGAGCCATGGAAATCCGCCACATCGGAGACCGGCGCGAGAACGGACGAGACCCGTCGCCCAACTGGACAGAACCCGCCGATTTGGATAATGTCCGCTGCCATTCGACCAGTTGGTCGCGGCACCCTTCCTTCCTCCACAACCGCGCCGGCGCGCCCCTCGCGACCGTGCCCATCCGCCAACGGGCTTAGACTCCAAATGCGTCTTTCCGGCTTCGTGGTCCTGGTGCTCATCGTCCTCGGCAATCTTGGGTTCTGGGCCTTCCTGAACCGGCCGCAATCGGGCCTGCCGTGGGAGGGAACCATCCGGTCGGTCTCGTTCAGCCCGTCACGGGCCGACGACGACCCGACCCTGGTGCGCCAGAACCCGTGGATGGACGAGAGCAAGCTCGCCACCCGCGACGAAATGGACGAGGACCTCGCCATGCTGGCCGGCAAGGTCGAGCAGGTGCGCACCTATTCGACGCTGGAGGGCCTGGACCAGGTGCCGGCCCTGGCCGCCCGTCACGGCATCAAGGCGTTGCCCGGCGCCTGGGTGGACGAGCGCCTGGCCCGCAACGAAGCGGAGATCCGCAACCTGATCCGCATCGCCCGCGACAATCCCAACGTGGACCGGGTGATCGTCGGCAACGAGAACCTGACCCTGCACCGCCTGACCCCGGAGCAGATGGTCCGCTATCTGCGCCGCGTGCGCGCCGAACTGCCCGGCCGGGTCAAGGTCAGCACCGCCGAGGCCTGGGCCATCTGGCTGGAGCATCCCGAACTGGCCGAGGCGGTGGACTTCATCACCATCCACACCCTGCCCTATTGGGAACCGGGCGGCGTCCACATCGACAACGCCCTGGACTTCACCAAGCACATGCTGGCCGAGGTCCGCAAGGCCTATCCCGACAAGCCGATCTTCATCGGCGAGGTGGGCTGGCCGTCGGCCGGCCGCAACAACGGCCTCGCCGAGCCCTCGCTGGTCAACGAGGCGCTGTTCCTGCGCCACTTCCTGAACTGGGCGCACGAGGAGGACCTGGACTACAACATCGTCGAGGCCTTCGACCAGCCGTGGAAGATGAACCTGGACGGGACCTCGTCGGAAAAGCACTGGGGCATCTTCACCGTCGAGCGCCAGCCCAAGTTCAACTGGATCGGCCCGGTCATCGAATTCCAGGAATGGCCGTTCCAGGCCGCCGCCGCCACCTTGATCGCCTTCCTGCCCATGGCCTGGTTCCTGTGGCGATGGAAGGATCTGCGGCTGGTCGGCAAGGTGTTCTTCGCCATGCTGGTGCAGATCGCCGCCACCCTGGTCATCTGGACCATGTCGACCCCGGTCATGCGCGACGTGGCGCCGGCCACCGAGCTGATGCTGGGCATCCTGCTGCCGGCCCAGCTGCTGCTGGTGATCGTGGTGCTGATCAACGGCATCGAGCTGACCGAGCTGACCTGGGCCGGGCGGCTGAAGCGCGCCTTCACGCCGCTTCCCCCCGACACCATCAAGCGCTTCCCCAAGGTGTCGCTGCACCTGCCGTGCTACAACGAGCCACCCGAGATGGTGAAGCTGACCATCGATTCGCTGCTGGCCCTCGACTATCCCAACATCGAGATCCTGGTGCTGGACAACAACACCAGGAAGGAGGAGGTGTGGCGCCCCGTCGAGGAGTACTGCAAGCAGTTCCCCGACAAGGTGCGGTTCTTCCACCTGGCGCCGTGGCCGGGCGCCAAGGCCGGCGCGCTGAATTTCGGCCTGTCGGTCACCGCCCCCGACGCGGAGATCATCGGCGTGGTCGATTCCGACTACCAGGTGCGCAAGGACTGGCTGCGGTCGCTGGTGCCCTATTTCGACGACCCCAAGGTCGGCCACGTGCAGGCGCCCCAGGACCACCGCGACTGGGAACACGACCTGTTCAAGGAAATGATCAACTGGGAATACGCCGGCTTCTTCGACATCGGCATGGTGTTCCGCAACGAGGCCAACGCCATCATCCAGCACGGCACCATGACCCTGGTCCGCAAGGAGGCGATGGAGAAGGCCGGCCGCTGGGCGGAATGGTGCATCGTCGAGGACGCCGAACTGGGCCTCAGGATGATGCAGATCGGCTATGAATCGGTCTACATCCAGGAGCGCATGGGCCACGGCCTGGTCCCCGACAGCTTCATGGCCTACAAGAAACAGCGCTTCCGCTGGGCCTATGGCGCCGTCCAGATCCTCAAGGCCCACTGGAAGAGCCTGATTCCCTTCAAGAAGACCGGGCTGACCGCCGGCCAGAAATACCATTTCGTGTCGGGCTGGCTGCCGTGGTTCGCCGACGGCTTCTACCTGATGTTCTGCCTGCTCAGCCTGCTGTGGTCGGCCGGCATGGTCTTCGCGCCGCGCTATTTCGACACGCCCTTGGCCTTCTTCATCCTGCCCACGGTGGGCGTCTTCGTGGCCAAGATCGTCCACCACATCTTCCTGTACTCGACCCGCGTCAAGTGCAGCTGGAAGCGGCGCTGGCTGTCGGCCGTGGCCGGCATGGGGCTGACCTACGCCATCGCCTGGGCCATGTGGCAGGGCGTGTTCACCAAGTCGACTCCCTTCATGCGCACCCCCAAGATGGCCGAGAAGGTCGGCCTCAGGGACGCCATCAAGATGACGCTGGAGGAAACCTCGCTGATGGGCGCCCACTGGCTGGCGGCGTTCATGGTCCTGTTCGCCCCCACCCTCGCCGTCGGCGTCGCGGCGCTGTTCGGCGGCGGCAACCCCCTGACGGCCATGGCCACCGGCGAGGCGCTGCGCAACTACTACGACCCCGAGATCCGGCTGTGGGCGGCGGTGCTGGTGGTCCAGAGCATGCCGTTCCTGGCCGCGCTGGTGACCTCGATCATCTCGACCCTGCCGTCCAAGGCGCCGGCGGCGCCGGTATCCTCCACCAGCAAGGAGACCAGCTCCTGCGCCCACGCCTGAGGCGCGGCGAGGCTTGCATGGCCGCGCCCCGGCCGCCTAATCTGACCGCCGCATGACGTGATCGGGAGGATGTGGGCGTGGATGGCGGGTTCGGCGTTCTGTGGCTGCAGGCCGGCGGGTGCGGCGGCTGCACCATGTCGGCGCTGGCGGCCGACGACGTCGGCCTGGTCAAGGCTTTGGGGCGGTTCGGCATCCGCCTGCTGTGGCACCCCTCCCTGTCCGAGGAGTCCGGCCCCGAGGCGCTCGACATCCTGACCGCCGCCGCCCAGGGCCGGCTCAGGGTCGACGCCCTCTGTGTCGAGGGTGCGGTGCTGACCGGGCCGAACGGCAGCGGCCGGTTCCAGATCCTGTCCGGCACCGGTCGCCCCATGGCGCGGTGGATCGCCGACATCGCCGCCCACGCCCACGCGGTGGTGGCGGTCGGCTCCTGCGCCGCCTATGGGGGCGTCCCCATGGCGGGCATGAACCCCTCCGACGCGGTCGGCCTGCAATACGATGGCGGCCTTCTGGGCGCCGAGTTCCGCGCGCGCTCGGGACTGCCGGTGGTCAACGTGGCCGGCTGCGCGCCCCATCCCGGCTGGTTGGTCGAGACCCTGGCCGAGCTGGCTCTCGGAACCCTGACGGCCGACAAGCTCGACGCCCTGGGCCGGCCCCGTGCCTTCGCCGACCACCTGGCCCATCACGGTTGCGGCCGCAACGAGTTCTACGAGTTCAAGGCCAGCGCTGCCCGGCCCTCGGATCGCGGCTGCCTGATGGAGAATCTGGGCTGCAAGGCCACCCAGGCACCCGGCGACTGCAACCTGCGACGCTGGAACGGCTTTGGCTCGTGCACCGATGGCGGCTTTGCCTGCGTCGCCTGCACCAGCCCCGGCTTCCAGGACCCCGGGGCGCCGTTCCAGGAGACCCCCAAGGTGGCCGGCATCCCGGTCGGCCTGCCGGTGGACATGCCCAAGGCGTGGTTCGTGGCGCTGGCGGCGCTGTCCAAGTCGGCGACGCCGCAACGGGTGCGGGCCAACGCCCACGCCGACCACGTCGTCGTTCCCCCCGCCCGCAAGCCCGCCAAATGACGAGATTGATCCTGGGGCCGTTCAACCGGGTCGAGGGCGACCTGGAGGTGACGCTGGACGTCAGCGACGGCGTGGTCGCCGACGCGCGCGTCACCGCCCCCATGTACCGGGGCTTCGAGCGCATCCTGCACGGCCGGCCGGCCGCCGACGCCCTGGTCATCGCGCCCCGCATCTGCGGCATCTGCTCGGTGTCGCAGTCGGTGGCCGCCGCCCGCGCCCTGGCCGCCGTTTCCGGGGCCGAGGCGCCGCCCAACGGGCGGCTTGCCGCCGACCTGGTCCTGGCCTGCGAGAACGCCGCCGACCACCTGACCCATTTCGTGCTGTTCTTCATGCCCGACTTCGCGCGGGCCTGCTACGCCGCGCGCCCGTGGTTCGAGGAGGCACGCCGCCGCTTCGCCGCCGGC
The DNA here is from genome assembly GCA_937887565.1 of uncultured Rhodospirillaceae bacterium. Taxonomy (GTDB): domain Bacteria; phylum Pseudomonadota; class Alphaproteobacteria; order Rhodospirillales; family Magnetospirillaceae; genus CALABS01. Next base: position 26,700 of record CALABS010000024.1, read on the forward strand.
GACGGCGAGGCGGGGCGGCGGCTGATCCCGGCGCGGGCGCGTTTCCTGCACCTGATGGGGCTCCTGGCCGGCAAGTGGCCGCATTCGCTGGCGCTGCAGCCGGGCGGCACCACCAAGGCGGTGGATTCCGGCGAGCGCATGCGGCTGCTGTCGATCCTGGCCGAATTCCGCGAGGCCCTGGAAGCCGAGCTCTATGGCGGCCGGCTGGAGGCCGTCGCGGCGCTCGCCGCGCCCGACTGGACCGGGGGCGACCTGGGCCTGTTCCTGCGCATCGCCCGCGACCTCGGCCTGGACCGGCTGGGGCGCGGCCCCGGCGCCTTCCTGTCCCATGGCAGCTTCGATCTCTTCCCGGCCGGCGCGGTGGTGGACGGCCGATGGCGCGCCCTCGACGCCGCCACCGTCACCGAGGACCTCAGCCATTCCTGGATGGCCACCGCCGACCTCCCCGATGCCGACAAGCCCGCCGCCTACAGCTGGTGCAAGGCACCGCGCCTGGATGGCAGGGTGGTGGAGACCGGCGCGCTGGCCCGCCAGGTGGTGGCCGGCGATCCGCTGGCGCTGGCGCTGGTGGCCGAGTCCGGCGGCACCGTCCGCGACCGGGTGCTGATGCGGCTGGTGGAACTGGCGCGGCTGGTGGTCGCCATGGAGGGCTGGGCGCGGGCGCTCGAACCCGGCCAGCCCTTCTGCGCCGGACCGCCCCATCCGCCCCGGGGAACCGCCGCCGGTTTGGTGGAAGCGGCTCGCGGCGCCCTGGGCCACTGGCTGAGGGTGGCGGACGGCGCCATCGCCTCCTATGCCATCGTCGCCCCCACCACCTGGAATTTCAGCCCCCGCGACGCCGCCGGCACCCCCGGCGCCCTCGAACAGGCCCTGGCCGGCACTCCCATCCCCGCCGGCGACCGCAACCCGGTCGCCGTCCAGCACGTGGTCCGCAGCTTCGACCCGTGCATGGCCTGCACGGTGCATTAGGGGCAAGCACCTGTTTTTACTGATAAATTTCTGCGCTCTCCCGGATTTCTCCCGATCAGCAATCGGAAACGCTAATGCGCCCGCCCCGGGAACAAGGGCGGGATTCGGCGGCCGCCGCCGGGCGGCGAAGCCGACCGGTTCCTCCTGCGCCCCGAAGCCGTGCGGCTGGCCGGGCAGGCATGTTGGCGCGGCGGGTTGAATCCCCCCTCGGCCAGGGCGTCCAGGATGGCCTTGGCCGAGGTCAGGTTCGGGTCGTAATGCACCAGCAGACTGCCGGTGAGTTGGCGGGCCTCGACGGCTCGAACCCCGGCAACGGCCTTGATCGACCGGCGAGCGGATGCCACCGCGCACGGATTGCGGCGCAGGACCTCCATGCGCATGCGCAGCCGGCCGGGGAGGTGGTGAATGGTGTTGTTCATGCCCGCACCATAGCCGGGCTCGATGACGGTACGCCTGCGTCTTGACGGCATGCCGACGCCCGACCTGCTGGCGCTGAGGCAGCGGATCGCAAGCCTGCCCGGGGTGGCCGAGGTCCGCGCCCCCCCCCCCCCCCCGCACCGGCAGCCTGCTCATCCGGGTCGACGCCGTCAGTGGGGACGCCGTGGCCCGCATGAGCGGTATCGTCGGCATTCGCCTGGCCGAACCATCACGCTCCAGGACGCCGGTCCAGGCCCTTGAAGAGCGTTTCAGTTCCGCCGACGATCGGCTGCTCCGCGCGACCGGCGGCCAGCTCGACATTCCCAGCCTTGCCGTTCTCGCGTTTCTGGGAAGTGCAGTGGTTCAGATGGTGCGTGGGCATTTCAGCGCTCCGGCGATCACTATCTTATGGTATGCGGCGAGTACGGTGCTGATGGCCCGTTCCCTTCGGAGCACCGGGGCTTCCCCACCGCAAGCCGCCACCCGGAACCATGGAGGACAGAATGGCCGAAAAACGGACTGACCCCGAGACCGAGCAGCGCCGCGAGGACGCCCGCCAGGCCTTCGCCACGCCGCCGCCGGAGGGCACCCCCGCAAGCGGCATTCCCAACGACACCCGAAGCGGGTTGGAATCGGTCAAAGGCGGTGTGGTCGGCGGCATTGACGGCCTGCATTCGGTGGCCACCGAAAGCGTCCATCTGGTTCGTGACGTGGCAACCGACACCGTCCATGCGGTCGGCGACGTCGGCACCGCGGTCGTCTCCACCGCACACGATCTGCTTGTCGACGTCGCCGACGGGCTGCGTGACGTGATCACCCGCATCATTCCGTTTGGCGCCGCGCGCAATCGCTCGCAGCCGCCGTCCGAGAAGGCCTGACCGAATGGCCCTGGAGCAACACCCAGGGTCGTCCGCTGTCATCCCACCGACAAAGAAGGGGGCAGGCGAGGCGGGGGGCGCGTCCCTCCGCCGGAACTATCCGGCAGCCGGAACTCGGCGACCTCCCGCACCGGGCGGGCGCCTAGAACAGTTCGACGCTGTCGGCGTCGTCGGTGCGGATCACCATGAGGTCAGTGTCTCCCATGCCGTAGCGGGCGACCACGTTGCCCGGCGGGTGGTCGTGGGCGATCCGCGTCGCCAGGTCGATCAAATAGGCGGCCTCGTGGGGGGTGACGTCGTAGTGGCGTCGCTGGCTGGGGCCGACGAAGACGAAGACGGACATCTGCTCCCTCCCGATCCGGTTCCGACCAGGACAGTCATACCACCAAAGTATGTGCGCGCTTTACGCCGTGGATAAACGCGCGGTAAACGGCCCCGCGTTGCATGCATGGCGGGGCCGCATTCCTAAAGCTTGGCGGCATAGAGCATGTAGTTGACGTCGATGTCGCGGGTCTCGTGCCATTCGTCCTTGAACGGCACGTATTCCATGCCCCGCACCTCGCGCAGTTCGATGCCGACGGCGCGCAGGAAGGCGGCGAACTCGCTGGGCTTGACGAATTTGCGCCAGTCGTGGGTGCCGCGCGGCAGCCAGCGCAGGATGTATTCGGCCCCCATCACCGCCAGGGCATAGGACTTGGTGGTCCGGTTCAGCGTGGCGCCCATGAAGGCGCCACCCGGCTTGAGGCAGCGGGCGGCGGTGGCGATGAAGCGGCCGGGCTCGGGGACGTGCTCGATGACCTCCATGGCCAGGACGACGTCGAAGGCCTCGGCCGCCATGTCCTCGGGGCCGCCATGGACATAGGTCACCGGCACCCCGGTCTGGCCGGCATGGATCTTCGCCACCGCGATGTTCTTGTCGCCGGCGTCGACGCCGGTGACCTCGAAGCCCATGCGGGCCAGGGGCTCGGACAGCAGGCCGCCGCCGCAGCCGACGTCCAGCAGCCTCAGGCCCTTGAACGGTTCGGCCTGGTTGGGGTCGCGGCCGAAATGGGCGGCCAGTTCGCGGCGCATGAAGCCCAGGCGGACGGGGTTGAACTTGTGCAGCGGCTTGAACTTGCCCCAGGGGTCCCACCATTCCTCGGCCATGGCCGTGAAACGGGCCACCTCGTCCGACGAGTGGGTGCCTTCCCGCTCCCGGATGCGGGCGGGGGGAACACGCTTGGGGGCAACGGGATTGGGCATCGGTCACTCCATTGGGCCACCCGCGAAGGGGGTGGGCGCACTTGCTTCCGCGTTGGCGACAGAGTATGAATACGCGCCCTTGCCGGCAACCGGGCATACGAAAGATTTTTGGCACCCACCGGAAGCGCGTTTTCCCCAGGAAAGCCGCCCGGTCCGAGAGGATCTCCCCGATGGCTCGCATCGTGATGAAATTCGGCGGCACCTCCGTCGGCGACGTCGATCGCATCAAGAACGTGGCGAAGCGTGTCAAACGTGAGGTCGATGCCGGCAACCAGGTCGCCGTGGTGGTGTCGGCCATGTCGGGCGTGACCAACCAGCTGGTCGACTGGTGCAGGCAGATGGCGCCGCTGCACGACCAGCGCGAATACGACGCCGTGGTGGCCACCGGCGAGCAGGTGACCACCGGCCTTCTGGCCATCGGCCTGCAGGAACTGGGGCTCGACGCCCGTTCGTGGACCGGCTGGCAGGTGCCGATCCGCACCGACGGCGTGCACGGCAAGGCCCGCATCACCGAGATCGACGCGCCGCGCATGATCGAATGCATGGCGAAGGGCCAAGTGGCGGTGGTCGCCGGCTTCCAGGGCATCGGCCCCGAGGAGCGTGTCTCGACCCTGGGCCGCGGCGGCTCGGACACCTCGGCGGTGGCGCTGGCGGCGGCGGTCAAGGCCGACCGCTGCGACATCTATACGGATGTCGATGGCGTCTACACCACCGACCCACGAATCGTGACCAAGGCGCGGAAGCTCGATAAGATCACCTACGAGGAGATGCTCGAGCTGGCCAGCGTCGGCGCCAAGGTGCTGCAGACCCGCTCGGTCGAGATGGCCATGAAGCACCGCGTGCGCGTGCAGGTGCTGTCGAGCTTCGAGGACAAGCCCGGTACTCTCGTTTGCGATGAGGATGAGATCGTGGAAAAGGAACTGGTGAGCGGCATCGCCTACAGCCGCGACGAAGCGAAGGTCACGCTGATCCGCGTGCCCGACCGCCCGGGCGTCGCTGCCCGCGTGTTCGGCCCGCTGGCCGACGCCGCCATCAACGTGGATATGATCGTCCAGAACGTGTCCGAGGACGGCAAGTCCACCGACATGACCTTCACCGTCGGCAAGGCGGACCTGGAGAAGGCCAAGAAGGTCATCGAAGGTCACAAGGGCGACCTGGGCTACGAGGACCTGCTGGCCGACGCCAACGTGGTCAAGGTGTCGGTGATCGGCGTCGGCATGCGCAGCCATGCCGGCATCGCCCAGAGGATGTTCCAGACCCTGGCCTCGGAGGGCATCAACATCCAGGTCATTTCCACCTCGGAGATCAAGATCAGCGTGCTGATCGAGGAGAAGTACACCGAGCTGGCGCTGCGCGCGCTTCACACCGCCTACGAACTGGATGCCGCCTGACGGCGGCGGAGGGGAGTACCGATGTCCGGGCCGAGGGATCGACTCGACCAGCTATGGGCCCGGGGACGTGAGTTCCTGGGCTGCGACGTCGCCGTCATGGGCGGCGCCATGTCATGGATTTCCGAACGCCATCTGGTGGCCGCCATCTCCAATGCCGGCGGCTTCGGGGTGATCGCCTGCGGCTCGATGCCGCCCGACCTGCTGGCCACCGAAATCGCCGCCACCCAGGAGCTGACCGCCAGGCCGTTCGGCGTCAACCTGATCACCATGCATCCGAAGCTGGACGATCTGATCGACGTCTGCGGCAAGATGCAGGTGGGCCACATCGTGCTGGCCGGCGGCCTGCCGTCGTCGGCCGCCATCAAGCGAGCCAAGGACACCGGCGCCAAGGTGATCTGCTTCGCCCCCGCACTGGTGCTGGCCAAGAAGCTGCTGCGCTCGGGGGTCGACGCCCTGGTCATCGAGGGCACCGAGGCCGGCGGCCATATCGGCCCCGTCGCCACCAGCGTGCTGGCCCAGGAAATCCTGCCCCACATCCGTGACGTGCCGGTGTTCGTGGCCGGCGGCATCGGCCGCGGCGAGGCCATCGTCAGCTATCTCGAACAAGGTGCCGCCGGCGTGCAGCTGGGCACCCGCTTCGTCTGCGCCACCGAATGCGTGGCCCACCCCAACTTCAAGCAGACCTTCATCAGGGCCGCCGCCCGCGACGCCGTGCCCACCGTCCAGGTGGACCCGGCCTTCCCGGTCATTCCCGTCCGCGCCCTGTCCAACGCGGGCACGCGGCGCTTCGTCGAGTTCCAACACGAAGTCATCGGCCGTTTTCGACGTGGCGAGCTCGACCAGAAGGACGCCCAGCTGGAGATCGAGCATTTCTGGGCCGGAGCCCTGAAGCGGGCGGTGATCGACGGTGACGTGGAGAGCGGATCGGTGATGGCCGGCCAGAGCGTCGGCTTGGTCACCCGCGAACAACCCTGCGCCGAGATCCTGGCGGAACTGGTGGACCAGGCGGTCGCCGCCCTGGACGCCCGCCAGACGTTGCCGGAGACGGTGTGATGCTGGCGGCGGCGCAGTCGGTCTCGCGCCGCCTCCTCGGCCGGCTCCGCGACGTCATGGCCGGGGCCGGCACGGCCCAGGAGCGCCTGGACAAGGTGGTCAAGCTGATCGCCGCCGACATGGTCGCCGAGGTGTGCTCGTGCTACGTCATGCGCGCCGGCGAGGTGCTGGAGCTGTTCTCCACCGAGGGCCTGAAGAAGGCCGCCGTCCACAACACCCGCCTCAGGGTCGGCGAGGGTCTTGTCGGCGACATCGCCGCCCATGCCCGGCCGCTGGCCCTGGCCGACGCCCAGGCCCATCCCCTGTTTGCCTACCGCCCCGAGACGGGCGAGGAAATCTTCCACTCGCTGATGGGCGTGCCCATCATCCGCGGCGGCCGCGTGGTCGGCGTGGTGGTGGTGCAGAACCGCACCATGCGCCACTACTCCGACGAGGAGATCGAGACCCTCGAGACGGTGGCCATGGTGCTGGCCGAGCTAGTCGCCTCGGGCGAGCTGGTGTCGCGCGACGAGCTGGTGCCGGTGGACGGCAACGCCCTGCTGCCGCTGCGCCTGGAGGGCATCCGCCTCAATGCCGGCGTCGGCATCGGCGAGGCGGTGCTGCATCAGCCGCGCATCACCATCCGCCGCCTGGTCGCCGAGGACCCCGACGTCGAGATGGAGCGCCTGAAGACCGCGCTGGCCGGGGTCAAGAACGCGCTGGACGAGCTGTTCACCCGCCCCGAGATGCACGACGGCGAGCACCGCGACGTGCTCGAGACCTACCGCATGTTCGCCGAGGACAAGGGCTGGATCGCCCGCATCGGCGAGGCCATCCGCACCGGCCTGACCGCCGAGGCCGCCGTGCAGAAGGTCCACGACGACATGCGCGCGCGCATGAGCCAGATCACCGATCCCTATCTGCGCGAACGGGTCCACGACTTCGAGGATCTGGCCAACCGCCTGCTGCAGCATCTGTCGGCCGGCGAGGAAATGGGCGCCAAGGGCGAGCTGCCCGAGAACGCCATCCTGGTGGCACGCTCCATGGGGCCCATGGAACTGTTCGACTATGACCCCAAGCGGCTGCGCGGCCTGGTGCTGGAGGAGGGCTCGCCCACCATGCACGTGTCCATCGTCGCCCGCGCCTTGGACATCCCCGTGGTCGGCCGCGCCAAGGATGTGCTGGACAAGGTCGAGCCCCTGGATCCGGTGATCGTCGACGGCGACAACGGCCAGGTGTTCCTGCGCCCTAGCGAGGACATCCGCGACATCTTCTCCGAGGCGCTCAAGCAGCGCCAGCAGCGGGCCGCCCATTACGCCCGCCTGCGCGACCTGCCGGCGGTGACCCGCGACGGCGTCGCGGTGACGCTGAACATGAACGCCGGCCTGCTGCTGGACCTCCAGCACCTGCACGAATCGGGGGCCGACGGCATCGGGCTGTACCGCACCGAATTGCCGTTCATGGCCCGTTCGTCGCTGCCCGACGTGCACGCCCAGACCATCCTCTACAACAAGATCATGGACCAGGCGGCCGGCAAGCCGGTGGTGTTCCGGTCCCTCGACGTGGGCGGCGACAAGGTGCTGCCCTACTGGAACCCGTACGAGGAAGACAACCCGGCGCTGGGCTGGCGCTCGATCCGCATCACGCTCGACCGGCCGGCGGTGATGCGCCACCAGCTGCGCGCGCTGTTGCGCGCCGCCGCCGGGCGCGAGCTGAGGGTGATGTTCCCGATGATCGCCGAGGTCTCGGAGCTGGTGCGGGCGCGGCGCATCCTGGACATGGAGGTCGAGCACGAACGGGCGGCCGGCCACACCCTGCCCGACCGCATCCTGGTCGGCACCATGCTGGAGGTGCCGGCCCTCGCCTTCCAGATGGACGCCTTGCTGCCGCTGGTGGATTTCGTGTCGCTGGGCTCCAACGACCTTGCCCAGTTCCTGTTCGCCGTCGACCGGGGCAACCCCCGCATCGCCGAGCGCTACGACCCCCTGGCTCCGGCCATGCTGACCTTCATCCGCCAGGTTGCCGCCCGATGCGACGCCGCCGGCGTGCCGTTGTCGGTGTGCGGCGAGATGGCCGGCCGGCCGCTGGAGGCCCTGGCCCTGATCGCCTGCGGTGTCCGCGTGCTGTCCATGTCGTCGCCGGCCATCGGTCCGGTCAAGACCATGGTGCGGTCGCTGACCGTCGCCCCCGTCACCGCCTATATGGACGGACTGCTGAAATCTCCGGCACGAAGCTTGCGGGATAAACTAAAGAGTTTCGCCATCGACCATGGCGTCATGCTGTAGCAATCGCATTCGATCCTCGTGTCACCGTTGCCTCACGGCCAGCTGTGCGCTAAAGAGGACGGTGTATTGATTTTCGCCCCGGGCTCCGACAACTGGAAAGGTCTTCGCCGTGGCCACCGAGCAGGATGACGTGATCGCCGAACCCAAGGCTTCCCCGCCTTCGAACGTCGGCTCGACCCTGAAGGCGACCCGCGAGGCCATGGGCAAGGACCTGCCGGAGGTGGCGTCGCAGCTGCGCATCCGCCTGCCCTATCTGGCCGCCCTGGAGGACGGGCGTCACAAGGACCTGCCGGGCGGCACCTACGCGGTCGGTTTCCTGCGCACCTATGCCGACTTCCTTGGGCTTGACGGCGAGGAGATGGTCCGCCGCTTCAAGCAGGAGGCGGCCGGCGACCTCACCTCCCGGGCCGAGCTGATTTTCCCGTCGCCGGTGTCGGAAGGCCGCATCCCCGGCGGCGCGCTGCTGTTCCTGGGCCTGGTCCTGGCCGCCGCCGCCTATGGCGGCTGGTACTGGCTGAACGCGCGCGACACCTCCATCGCCGAGATGGTGCCGCCGATTCCCGAGCGCCTGTCCGCCGTCAAGGCGCCGGCCGAGCCGCCACCGGCTCAAGCCGAGCCCAAGGCCGAGGAGCCCCGGCCCGACGACGCCAAGTCCGCCACCGGCGAGGTGGTCCCACCCGCCGAGGACGACGACAAGCCCCCCGCCCCCGCCGCCGATGCGCGACCCGCCCCGGTCCCGGTGACCGCGGCGGTGGTGGAGGCCGCCAAGCCACCGGCGGCGCCGCCGGCGGTCGAGACCGCCAAGGCCGAGCCCAAACCGGCAGAGGCCGACACCAAGCCCGAACCTGCTATGGCATCCGAGGCGCCCACCTCGGCTCCGGCTCCGGCTCCGGCCCCGGCGGCCGACCCCAAGGTCATCGGCGAGGACAATATCGGCGCCCGCATCGTCCTGACCGCCGCCGGCGACGACTGCTGGGTGCAGGTGCGCGAAATGGACGGTCAACTGCTGCTGTCGCGCCTGCTGCGCAAGGGCGACAGCTACAGGGTGCCCGACCGCCCCGGCCTCAACTTGATGGTCGGCAATGCCGGCGCGCTGGAGATCTCGGTGGATGGCAAGCCGGTTCCCAGCCTGGGCGCGGCGGGCCAGGTCCGCCGGGACATCAAGCTCGACCCCGACAAGCTGACGGCCGGCGGCTGAGGTAGTCTTTTCATCTGCCCTCGCCGGGCGGGCGCGTCCGCGCCCTTGGCCGCCGCCTCAATGGCGGCTGAACTTCCGTCTGCCCTCGCCGGGCGGGCGACGGCGGGGATCAGTCGTAGGGCGGGCGGTGCCAGCCGTTGGGCGAGAGGGTGAAGATCTCGCAACCGGTGGCGGTGACGCCGATGGAATGCTCGAACTGGGCCGACAGCGACTTGTCCTTGGTGACGGCGGTCCAGCCGTCGGACAGAATCTTGGTCTCCCAGCGGCCGGCGTTCACCATCGGCTCGATGGTGAAGAACATCCCTTCCTTCAGTTCGACGCCGTGGCCGGGACGGCCGAAATGCATGACGTTGGGCGGTTCGTGGAAGACGCGGCCCAAGCCGTGGCCGCAGAAATCGCGCACCACCGAAAAGCGGTTCTTCTCGACGAAGGACTGGATGGCCCAGCCGACATCGCCCAGGGTGGCGCCAGGCCGAACCTGCTCGATGCCGCGCATCAGCGCCTCATAGGTGACGTCCACCAGCTTCCTGGCCTTCACCCCGGGCCTGCCGACGAAATACATGCGCGAACTATCGCCGTGCCAGCCGTCGAGGATGGGGGTGACGTCGATGTTGACGATGTCGCCCTCCTCCAGCTTCTTCTCGCCGGGGATGCCGTGGCAGACCACATGGTTGACCGAGGTGCAGATGGACTTGGGATAGCCCCGGTAGTTCATGGGCGCCGACACGCCGCCGCATTCGGAAATGAAGTCGGAGCACAGGCGGTCCAGTTCGGCGGTGGTGACGCCGGGCACCACGTGGGGGGTGATGAAGTCCAGGGTCTCGGCCGCCAGCCGCCCGGCCTTGCGCATTCCTTCGAAATCCTCGGCGCCGTGAAGGGTGATGCGGCCGTTGTCCCTGTCGTCGCGTTCCATATGTCCTGTCCCTAGATGCCACCCACCGTGATCGGCAGACGGGTCCCGATGGTGATGTCCTCGATGCTCAGCCGGCAGGTATAGCAGATCGCTTCCACGCCGTCGCGCATGGCGGCCGCGAGGCCGGTCGCATAGGCCGGGTCGATGTCGGCGGCGGGGCGGAAGCCCGTGCAGTCCTCGCGCTGAACCAGATAGAGCATGACCGCGCGGTGCCCCTGCGCCACCATGTCGCGAAGCTCCGCCAGGTGCTTGCTGCCGCGAACGGTGACCGCGTCGGGGAACTCGGCCCAGTCGCCGCGCCTGAGATGCACGTTCTTGACCTCGACGTAGCATATGGGACGATCCGGCGACTCCAGCAACAGGTCGATGCGGGAGTTGCGGCCGTACTTCACCTCGCGACGAACGCCGACATAGCCGGCCAGCTCCGGGATCAGCCCAGCCTTGACGGCGTCCTCGGCCAGAGCGTTGGGATGGGCGGTGTTGACCCCCACCAGGCCGCCGTCCACCCGGCACAATTCCCAGTTCCACTTCAGCTTGCGATCGGGATTGGCGGCCGGCGACAGCCAGACCTCGAGGCCGGGTGCGCTGGTGCCCAGCATGGCCCCGGAATTGGCCACATGGGCGGTCACGACCTCGCCGGTCTCCAGTTCGACATCGGCCTGGAAACGTTTGTAGCGGCGGACCAGGCGGCCGCGCACCAGGGGGGCGTGAAATCTCATCACCCGATGGGTAAGCGATTCCGACGGTCGGCGCAACCGCCGCCGGTCGGGCCGCCGTCGGGAACGCGGGGCCATACCGTGATGCCCTGAATGTGCATCACGGTATGGCCCTTATCCCTTCTGCCCTCTCCTGGCGCCGCCTCGGGCGGCTTGGCCGCGCGCTCACCGCGCGCAAGAGCGCCGCGCGCCCATTTAATTAAGGCGCGGCGCCCTAGGCCATGGCCTTCGACCAGGAATCCGACCAGGGGTTGTCGTCGGCTTTGTCGTGTCCCTTTTCGTGCCCGGAGGACCGCTCGTACGAACGTCCGTACGCGATCTCGCCGCCGCTCAGACGGGTGCCGCCATGCCCCATGGAGGCCCGAAACGCATCGACCAGCCGTCGGAACTTCACCTGGTCGACCGTAGCCGGGTCGATGTTGTCCATCAAATCCTGCAACTGCTTCTTGGTCGTCTCGAAGTCGTCCATGTCACACCTCCCCTTGGCTAAAGTGACGCGCCTTGTCCAACAGGCGCCCGGCAACATGCTTGACCAGGATGCGCCGCCCCTCGCAATGCGGGTCGCGCCGCCCGATCTCCCCGAACGAGAAGAACGACGCCTCGCGGCAGCCGCCGCTGCAGACATCGAGGACGTCGCACCCCTCGCACTCGGCCAGCGCCTTTTCCTGTGCGGCGCGGGCGGCATGGAGGTTCGGACTGTCCAGGATGTCAGCGACGGAATCGGTCAGGATATTCCCAAGCCGGTGATCGTCGCCCTGGAAGGCGCTGCACAGATAGACGCCCCCATCGGGTTCGATGGACAGTAGATCCCGGAAGCATCCGGCGTCCCACGAACAGATGCTGCGCGGCAATCCCAGGATCTTGGCCATGACGTGGTCGAACGGGCCCAGGCGTTCGATCTGTCCGTCGGGATCGTCCATCCACAGATCGAACATGCGGGTGAAGAAACTGCCGTAGAGATCCGGGGTGAGGCGCAGCTCCGGTTCGGCGCCGAGATGGGGCAGCAAGGACAACGCCCCCACGCGCTGCGCCTTGAAATAGCTGTAAAGGCCGTCCGGGTCCCGCGCGTTGGCACGGGTGACCACGCACAGGACGCCGGGATGGAAGTCGTGTCGCTCGATCAGGCGGTCGATGGTGCCTTCCACCTTGTCGGCGATGGGCTTTCCGGACCGCGACACCCGCGTCCCCACCGAGGCGGGGCCGTCGTGGGACAGGCCGAGGGCGATCTTGCCGGCCCGGACGAAGTCCATCCACTCGTCGTCGAACCCGATGCCGTTGGTCTGGATGTTGTTGCGATATCGCGACGTGTCGTCGCCGTAGAACGCCGTCTGGGCGGCCAGCGCGCGGCGATAGAAGTCGATGCCGGCCATGGTCGGCTCGCCGCCATGCCACGAATATTCCAGAAACGGGAAATGGCTCCCGAACTTCCGGATCATGGCCTCGACCACGTCGTCCGCCATGATCGCCGGTCTCGGCGCATCATCGAGGTACATGTAGCAATAGCTGCACCTGGCGGTGCAGGACTTCGTTACCTTGATGACAAGGATCATCACGCAATCGGCCGCTCGCGGCGCCCCCCTGCCCCCAACGATCGCCCAACCAGAAGGATTGGCAGGCCGATGGCACTATCCGTCGGCCGCCTTCGCAAGCATCGAGGGAAAATTTGATGCGGCCGCGCTAGCTTCGCGGAGTTGCGTCGGCGGGTCCCTGGCGCTCGCCCAATGCCTCGGCCAGGGATTGGGTGGCGCAACCGGGTCTCAGGGGTTGCTGCTGACTGGGATGAGGCTTCCAGCCGGTCATGGTCAGGATCTGGAAGGTCGCCGGCAGACGGCCGTCGGGGCCGGCGAAGTGCCGCTGGTAGAGGTTGAGGGCGTGAAAGAGCGTGGTCCGGCGGGTGAAGCCCTTGCGCTGGTCGGCGACCGCGTTGGCCTCGCCCATGCCGCGCAGATCGGCCAACAGCCGCATGGGATCGCCGTAGCTGACGGTGACGGTGTCGGCATCGGCCACCGGCAGGGCGAAGCCCGCCCGCTGCAACAATCCGCCCAGGTCGCGCACGTCGGCGAAAGGCGAGACGCGCGGACTCATGCCGTTCTCCATCTCCACTTCGGCCTCGGCCAGGGCGCGGCGCAGCTCCGTCAACGTCTCGCCGCCCAGCATGGCGGCCAGGAACAGGCCGTCCGGCTTGAGCACGCGGCGGATTTGCACCAATGTGCCCGGCAGGTCGTTGACCCAGTGCAGCGACAGGTTCGACACCACCAGGTCGAAGCTGTCCTCGGCGAAGGGCAGCCATTCCTCGTCGGCGATGACGGTGGGCCGGCCGTTGGCCGCCGCCCGCGCCGCCATGCCCGGCGACAGGTCGCATTGGACCAGCGTGCCGATGCCGCCGCGCCCATTCAGGGTCGCCGCCATCTCGCCGGTATGGCAGCCCAGGTCGAGGGCGACCGGAAACAGGCGGGTGACGTCGTCCAGCCGGTCGGCCAGCCGCTCGGCGGATTCGCGGACCAGGAAATCGTGATGGGCGAAATGGAGGGCGGCGCGGTCGCGTCTCTTGCGCACCAGCGCCCGGTCGAAGATTCTGATTGGGTCGGCCATGCCGGATATATAGGCATTTTGGATGGCCTGGGGAAAGGGGGAAGCGGTGCGACGGGTGTTCGGACACATGGCCCGGCTGGCGGTGGACGCCATCCTGCCGCCGCTCTGCCTGTCCTGCGGCGCGGTGGTGTCCGAGCCGGGCGCCCTATGCCCGGCCTGCTGGGAGAAGGTGGCGTTCCTGTCGGCGCCCCACTGCGTCTGCTGCGGCCATCCCTTCGACGTCGAGATGGGCGAGGATGCCCGCTGCGGGCGCTGTCTCGACAGCCCGCCGCCGTGGCGGCGGGCACGGGCGGTGTTCCGCTACGACGACACCTCCCGGCCGCTGGTGCTGCGGTTCAAGCATGCCGACCGCCTCGACGGCGCCCCCGCCTTCGCCCGCTGGATGGCCCGCGCCGGCGGGGCGCTGGTCTCGGGCGCCGACCTCATCGTGCCGGTGCCGCTGCACCCTTGGCGCTTGCTGGCACGGCGCTACAACCAGGCCGCCGTGCTGGCGATGGCGCTGGCGCGGATATCCGGGGTGGCGGCGGAGCCCGACCTGTTGGTCCGCCTGCGCCGGACCCCGGCCATGGGCCACATGACCCGCGACGAGCGCCGCAAGAACGTCAAGGGCGCCTTCGCGGTGCGCGCGCGCAAGCGGCCGCTGGTCACGGGGCGGTCGGTGCTGCTGGTGGACGACGTGCTGACCACCGGCGCCACGGTGGGCGAATGCGCCCGCGTGCTGACGGCGGCCGGTGCCACGGCGGTGGACGTGGTGACGCTGGGAAGGGTGGTGTTCGGGGACTGAGTCGATATATTAGTCCGACTGGATAATGGAGTCCGATGACGATGCCCCAGGTCGAGATCTACACCACCCAGATCTGCCCTTATTGCGTCCGCGCCAAGCGCCTGTTGGAGAAGAAGGGCGTGGCCTACCGGGAGATCGACGTCTCGCGCGATCCCGCCTTGCGCGAAAGCATGGTCGAGCGCGCCGGCGGCCGCATGACGGTGCCGCAGATCTTCATCAACGGCACCCATGTGGGCGGCTGCGACGACATGTACGAGCTCGAGGCCGACGGCAGGCTCGATCCGCTGCTGGCCGTCGGCTGATGTCGACGTTCAAGGCGGCCTGCCTCCAGGTCAACGCCTCCAACGAGCTGGCGCGCAACCTCGACGAGGCGATGCGGCTGGCCGTCGAGGCCCGCGCCGCCGGCGCCGACCTCATCCTCATGCCCGAGAACGTGGCGATGATGGAATGGGGCCGCTCGAACATCGTGCTCAAGGCCATGCCCGAGGACGAGCATCTGGCGCTCAAGGCCTTCCGCGAGCTGGCGCGCGAGTTGGGCTGCTGGCTGCACGCCGGCTCGCTGGCCTGCCTGCTGGAGGGCGGCATGGTCGCCAACCGCACCGTCGTCATCAAGCCCGACGGCACCATCGCGGCCCGCTACGACAAGATCCACATGTTCGACGTCGATCTCGGCCTCGGCGAGGTCTACAAGGAATCGGCCACCTTCCAGCCCGGCGACCACGCGGTGGTGGCCGATCTGCCGTGGGGAAGGATGGGGCTGTCCATCTGCTACGACCTGCGCTTTCCCCACCTGTTCCGCGCCTATGCCAAGGCCGAATGCGACTTCCTGGCCATCCCCGCCGCCTTCACCAAGACCACCGGCAAGGCGCACTGGCACGTGCTGCTGCGGGCCAGGGCCATCGAGACCGGCTGCTACGTCTTCGCGCCCGCCCAGGTGGGCACCCATGCCGGCGGCCGCGAAACCTATGGTCATGCGCTGATCGTCGGGCCGTGGGGCGAGATCCTGGCCGACGCGCTGGAACAGCCCGGCTGGGTCATGGCCGAGGTGGACGTCCGCAAGGTGGCCGACGCCCGCAAGAAGGTCCCCTGCCTGGACCACGACCGGCCGTTCGTCCTGCCCCCTCGCCGCTGAGCCGGCGGCTTCCCATCTGTCCCCGCGAGACCGTCTCGCGAGGGGAAGGTGATGCGAGCCCTGATGGCATTCGTGGCGTTGCTGATCGTGCTGGCGGTGGCCGTGGTGGCTTGGGTGTATTCCGGCACCTTCAACGTCGCCGCCTCGGACCCGCACCCACCCTGGGCGCGCTGGCTGATCGAGACCACCATGCGGCAGTCGGTGCGCGCCCATGCCGGCGGGGTGGCGGTGCCATCGCTGGCCGACCCCCAACGGGTCGAGGCCGGCGCCCGGCTGTTCCACGACCATTGCGTCGCCTGCCACGGCGCCCCCGGCACCGAGCCGTTGCCGTTCGCGCGCGCCATGCGCCCCGAACCGCCGAGGCTGACCGAGGCGGTGGCCGAGTGGACCTCGGCCGAACTGTTCTGGATCATCAAGCACGGCCTCAAGATGACCGGCATGCCCGCCTGGGGCCGCACCCACGCCGACGGCGACATCTGGTCGCTGGTGGCCTTCCTCAACCAGCTGCCGACCATGCCGGCGGAGCGCTACGGCGCCATCGTCGCGCCGCCGGCGCCCGAACCGCAACAACCGGCCCCCACCGACGTGGTGCCGCCGCCGGAGACGGAGGACGGCGAGTTGGACGCTCCTCGCTAACGCTCCCTAGGCGGGAAGCGCCACCGGCGACGTCCCCCGCGCCGCGCAGATGCGCTGGACCACGGCGCGGTCGTCGAGGATGCCGTCCTCGTAGGCGACGACCGTGAGCCCGGCGCAAAGGCGCAGCAGCTCGCCCCGCTCCAGGAGATGGGCGGGGTTGCGGGGACGGCCGAACGCCTCGTTGCCCCGCGCGAAGGTCTCGGCGATCAGGACGCCGTCGTCGTCGAGCGCCGCCACGAGGTCGCCGAACAGCGGCCGCCACAGGTAGTTCGTCATCACCACCGCCGCGAACCGTCGGCCAGCCAATGGCCAGGGGCCGTTCTCCAGGTCGGCCGCCAGCACCTCGGCCTCGGCCGGCGCCCGCGACGGCTCGATGTCGACGGCGGTCACCGGATGGCCGCGCTCCAGCAGCAGGCGGGAGTGGCGACCGCCGCCGCAGGCGAGGTCCAGCACCGCGCCGCCGGCGCGGATCAGCGGCGCGAAGCGGACAACCCAGGGAGACGGGAGGGAAGGCATCATGCCGACCGTTGTAATGCGCGCGACGCTCCTGTAAAGGGGAAGCATGATCCTGTTCGAACTCCGCTGTGCCAACGGCCACCACTTCGAGGGCTGGTTCCGGGACAACGCGACCTACGACGCCCAGGCGGTGGCGGGCGACATCGCCTGTCCGATCTGCGGCAATCGCCAGGTGGGCAAGGCCATCATGGCCCCCCGCCTCAACAAGGCGCGCGGCGCCGAGCTCGACGTCCGCGACATCGCCGCCCGCATGCGCGCCATGCTGGGCGACATCCGCCGCAAGGTCGAGGAGAGCTGCGAGAACGTCGGCGAGCGCTTTCCCGACGAGGCGCGAAAGATCCACTACGGCAACAGCGCGCCCCGGGGCATCTACGGCGAAGCCACCTCCGAGGAGGCCCGGGAGCTGGAGGAGGAAGGGATCGAGGTCGCCCGCATTCCCTGGGTCCGCGACGACTGACGCCGCCCGGCCGGGATCACTCGGTGCGGAACACCTCGGCTATGAAGGCCGCGACCTTGGCCGGATCGCTGCCGGCGCCGATGCCGGCGGCACGCGCCCGGGCGATCAGCCGGTCCACGTAGTCGGGGCGGCCAGGATCGCCGAAGGCGATGACGAAACGCCGCTCGCCCAGCCGCGCATGGGCGGCCAGGAGCAGCACGCCAAGGGCGGCGGTGTCGAGTTCCAACGCCTCCACCAGCCGCGATGCGATGGCGGCTCCCGCCAACCCCAGTTCCGACCCGGGCTTGAGGCTCGGACTGGGGGGCAAGGCGGCCTGGACGCGGGGATCGAGCAGCACCGCCGCGAAGGCCTCGGGACGCAGCCGCGCGCCGTCGGCGGTCGCCAGCGCCGCCACCGGGGCGGGCTCGCCCGCGCGCGGCGGGGGGGCCGCCGCGGCCAGTTCTGGCGCCGGCGCCATGAAACCGCCCGGCCGGGTGTCGGCGGTTACCGTGGCGGCGGCGGGCGGCAGGATCGGCGGCAGCGCGAACACTCCGACGCCCAGATACTCCATCACCTCCACCGAGGTGGGCGGCGGCAGGCGGTCGCGATCGCTGCGCAGGCGACGGATGTCGTCGGGAACGCGATAATCCAGCAGCCGCTCGCCCAGCCGCCGCGCCAGCAGGGGCGGCAACTGCGCGTATTCGGGCACCAGCGGAAGCTGCCAATCATGCCTGAGGACGGGCGTCAGCGCGTCGTAAAGCATGTCGCCGGCCGATTTGGGGCGAACCCGTGGCGCCGGCCGGCCGACCAGGAGCGCCCGCAAGCGGGCGAAGACCCCCGATCGGTCGCGATGCCGGGTGGCCGGCAAGGGGTCGCGCAGGCCCCGGTGGGCGTGGTCGATGCGATGGCGGAAATGGCGCTTGGCCGCCGTGCGCACCACCATGGCCTCGATGTCGTCGAGGGTGCGGCCGCAGATCAACGGCACCGCGCTGTCCTCGACCGGTTGCTTGCGGGCATCGACCAGCAGGGGACGGAATTGGGCCAGATTGGCTCGGAAGGCGACGAAGCAGCGGTACAGCAGATCGATGTCGTCGAGGATCACCTCGAGGGCGGTCTCGCGCGGCAGCGCCGCCACCCCGGGGACCAGCCGCGACAGGATGTCCAGCACCGGTCCCTGCAGGGCCAAATTGATCCTGCGGACCGCTTCGTCGTGGCTTTCGAGTCCCGGCTTCGCCTTCATTGGCGGATCATAGCATGAAACCGGGACGGCGGAGTCACGCCGCGAAGCGGGCGAACAGCTCGCGCACGAAGGCGGCGCACTGGTCAAGCGGGCTGTGCTGGCCGATGCCGGCGGCGCGGGCCCGCTGGGTGACGCGCATGACCATCTCGGGATTGCCGGGCTGGCCGAAGATGCGGCGGAACACGTCCATGCCGACGACGTCGTGGGCGACCAGCAGGACTACCGCCAGCTGGTCGAGGCGCAATCCCAGTTCGGCCACCAGCAGCTTGGTCGGGATCGCACCGACCGAGCGCAGAATCTCCGCCGTGCGCTGCGGCTGGTCGGCGGTCTTCACCAACGCCTTGACCCGGGCCTGGGAAAGCGCGCTCGCGAACGCCTCGACCCGGAGATACTTGCTGTCGCCGGCCAGGATGTCCGACAGCCGCGCCCGTTCGTCGCGGCGGGGCGGCTCGGCGACGGCGGCCGTCCCCTCCTCCTCCGGCAGATCGAACAGCTTGGCCGCCTCGGCCGGATCGTCGAGGATGCGCCTGAGATGGTCGAGTTCGCGGACCTCCAGGAGCTTGGCCCCCAGCGATCGCACCAGGGTCGGCGGCATCTCGGCGTAGGTGGGGACCATGGGCACCTGCCATTCGTGCAGCAGGTGGGCCTTGATGGCGTCATAGAGTTCGTCGGCACGGCTGCGGGCCGACTTGGCGTGAACGGCCTTGCCGCCGTCGTCGCCCTTGACCAGCCCCCCCACCCGGTGGACCAGGCCCTTGCCCTGGATTTCCTGGCGCAGGCGCGCGGCGACGGGCTTGTCGGCGTTGCCGGGATCATGGCGGCGGCGGAAATAACGCTTGGCGGCGGTGCGCACCACCATGGCCACCACCTCGTCGAGGGTGCGCCCACAGGACAGGCGGACGTCGTCGGCGGCGACCGGCTGGCGGTTCTCGTCCACCAGCAGGGCGCGGAACCGGGCCCGCTCGCGGCGGAACGCCTTGAAGCATCGCTCCAGCAGGTCGATGTCGTCCAGCGTGCGCTCGTAGGCGGTGGCGCGCGGGACGCTCTTCAGTTCCGGAACCAGCTTGGCCAGAATATCAAGGACGGGTCCCTGCAAGGTGTCGTTCACCTGCCGGACCGCGTTTGCGGTATCGACGCCATGCGCCCCCGACGCCATGGACCTGCCTCCAGTCAGCCGCCCGCTTTCCCCAACAATTGTTTCC
This sequence comes from uncultured Rhodospirillaceae bacterium, assembly GCA_937887565.1. Taxonomy (GTDB): domain Bacteria; phylum Pseudomonadota; class Alphaproteobacteria; order Rhodospirillales; family Magnetospirillaceae; genus CALABS01. The sequence continues at coordinate 46,279 of CALABS010000024.1, forward strand.
GAATTCGACTAAAACACCAGCCCTTGCGCACAGTCACGTATGTGCAATGAAGGTTCATTTCTTGACTGGTGTCAATATGTAGTTGGGCCACCCCGGCCCGACGGCAATTGGTGCCCGAAAAACGCCTCAATACAGGTGCTGGCCGCCGGTGACGAAGACTTCGCTGCCGGTGACATAGCCGAAATCGTCGCCGCACAGGCGGAACACCGTGCCGGCGACGTCGTCGACGGTGCCCATGCGCTCCAGCGGGATGCGCGGTACCAGGGCCTCGTACTCGGCCGACACCATCTCGGTGCTGATTTCACCGGGCGCGACGGCGTTGACCCGCACGCCCAATTGGGCGAACTCGACCGCCATCTCGCGGGTCAGGCCCGACAGCGCCGCCTTGGAGGTGGAATAGGCCGAGCCGGCGAAGGGGTGCACGTAGTGGCCGGCGATGGAGGTGATGTTGACCACCGCCCCCTTGCCCTTGTGCAAGGCTCGGGCGAAACCGCGCGCCAGCCGAAGCGGGGCGAAGAAATTGAGCTCGAAGACCTGCTTCCAGCCGTCGATGGAGCCGTTGAGGACACCCAGGCGTTCCTTGTAGGGCGTCTTGGGGCTGACGCCGGCGTTGTTGACCAGGGCGTGCAGCGGATCGCCGCCCAGCACCGCCATGGCCTCGGCGACGAAGGCGTCGGCGCTGGCGGGGTCGGCCAGATCGGTGACGATATGATGGGCCCAGGCGGGGTCCCGCCGGCATTCCGCCGGGATGCCGGCGCGGGCGCAGGTGACGACCCGCCAGCCTTCCGCCAGGAAGCGGCGCGCGATGGCGTGGCCGATGCCCCGACTGGCGCCGGTGATGACCGCCGTGCGCGGCGGCGCGGTCATCGCCCCCCCACCGCGACGGGCGGCATGCGCATGACGCCCGCCCCCATCGCCTCGACCTGGCTGGCGACCGGCTCCAGCACTCCCAGCACGCGGGCCAGGGCCCGCATTTCCGGCTGCGCCGTTCCGACGCCGCCCAGCGCCTTGGCCAACACCTCCCACGGCTCCTTGGGCTTGGGATAAGTCACCAGATCCAGCCGGTCGTCCGCCGGCAGCTTCAGCAGCGCCCGGGTTTCGCCGAGCGCCACGTCGAACCCGCCCAAGGCGTCGACCAGCCCCACCTTCTGGGCATCGGCGCCGGTCCAGACGCGGCCGCGCGCCACCGCGTCCATGCGGTCGGGCGGCAGGTTCCGGCCCTTGGCCGCCTTGGTGACGAAATCGTCGTAGATGCGGTCCAGCATCAGGTTGAGGCGGTCCCAGGCTTGGGGCGAGAAGTCGTGATTGAAGCTCCACATGCCGGCATTGGCGCCGCGCTCGACACGGTCCCAGGTGACCCCCAGCTTGTTCCAGAAATCGGCCAGCACGAACTTGCCGGAAAACACCCCGATGGACCCGGTGATGGTGCCCGGCTGGGCCACCACCCGGTCGGCCGCCATGGCGACGAAATAGCCGCCCGAGGCCGCCACGGCACCCATGGAGGCCACCACCGGCTTGCCGGCCGCCCTGGCGCGGCGAACCTCGTGCCAGATGGTGTCCGACGCCACGTAGGAGCCGCCGGGGCTGTCGATGCGGAACAGGATGGCCTTGACCTCGGGATCGTCGATGGCGTCGCGGAAGGCCTGGGCGATGGTCTCGGCGCCGAATCCGTCGCCGAACGGCGACTCGGATTCACCGCGATGGATGGCGCCGGTGCCGGTGATCACCGCGACGCGGGTGCCGCCGTCCTCGGGCCGGTGGGCGGCGTAGTCGCCGGCGTCCATCTCCTTGGGCTTGGCGCCGGCCCCGGCGGCGACGGCGAAGGCGTCGTCGCGATAGCCCAGCTTGTCCACCAGCCCCGCCGACAAGGCCTCGGCCGCCAGCAGCGGCCCGTTGCCCAGCAGCGGCCGCACCTTGTCGGCGGGCATGCGGCGGGCCGCCGACACGCCGGCCACCGCCTGGTCCATCCACGAGTCCACCAGTTGGGTCACGCTCTCGGCGTGCTTTTCGCTGTAGGCCTTTTCGGTGAAGGATTCGATGGCGGTCTTGTATTCGTGGCGGGCGGCAAACCGGGGCTGGATGCCCAGCAGGTCCAGCGTGCCCCGGAAGAACGGGCTCTCGACCGCGAAACCGGTCACGCCCACGTCGCCCGACGGCTGCAGCCACACCTCGCCGAACGCCGAGGCCAGATAATAGGCGACAGTGCCGCCGCCCTCGCCCACGGTCTCGGCGAACACCACCGCCGGCTTGCCGCTGGCCCGGAACCGCAGCACGGCGTCGCGGACTTCCTGGGCGCCGGCCATGCCCAGCCGGGTGTCGCCGATGGTGGCGAACAGCGCGGTCACGCGGTCGTCCTTGGCGGCGCGGTCGATGGCGGCGACCACGTCGCGCAGCACATAGACGCGATCGCCCTGCAGGCGCCGGAAGGGATCGCCGGAGTCGGCCTCGCGGAATTCCGCCTCCAGGTCCAGGGTCATGACCATCCGCTTTGGCAGCGGCTTGTCCATGGCGTGGTCGAGGCTCGACAGCCCCCACACCGCCAACCCGACCAGGGTCAGCGTCAGCAGGCCGACCACGGCCAGGGTACCCACGAGGATTCGGCCGAGGCGGCGCATGGCGGCTTCTCACTAGCGGTTGAGGTCCTGCCATCGGTGATAGTGCGCCGGGGGGCGGCGGTCAAGGCGCCTGGGCCTCCCGCCGCCGTGGCGGCGGGAGGCAATGCCGCGTCAGGTCGCGTGAATGGGGGTGATCTCGGCGTCGATCCACGGCCGGCGGCCGCGCGCCCGCTCCAGGTCATAGGACATCTGCACCTCCAGCCAGAACCGTTCGGAGGTGCCGAAATAGCGCGACAGCCGGAGCGCGGTGTCGACGCAGACCGCTTCCGCCCCCGCCACCAAGGCGTCGAGGCGGTCGCGGGGCAGCTTGAGGTCGTGGGCCAGGGTGTCCACGTCCACCCCGGCCGGCTTCAGGAACTCCTCACGCAGAATCTCGCCCGGATGGATATTGGGGCGGGTGTGCAACATCGCTACCTCTCCTCCCTTTGCCCGGCGCCCGGCGCCGCCGCGCCGGCCGGGGCCCGAACCATCGCCGAATCGCGCCCCCGGCTCAACAGGCCGTCTGCGGTAATCGCGGGCTTCGGCGGTATGCCGGACGGAGGAGGTCAGATCCGGCCTTCGGTAGGCAGCCCGGCATCCTTCCAGGCGTTGAGGCCGCCCTTGAGATGGGTCGCCCAGGGCTGGCCCGAGGCCATCAGCTTGCGGGCCACCGCCGCCGAGCGGACGCCACCCAGGCACGAGATGATCACCGTCCTGCCGGGAAAGCTGGGCCAGGTCTCGACCTCGAAATCGCTCATGGGCACCAGATGGGAGCCGGCGATGCGCTCCTCGGCGAATTCCTCCTCCTCGCGCACGTCCACCAGGACGGCTTCGCCGGCCGCGACCAGGGCGGCGACGGTATGGGGGTCGAGTTCGATGAGGCCAATTTCAACGGTGCTCATGGTGTTGTTTCCATCACATTCATCGTGCTGGACTGTTAATAACGAATATGGGGAGGGCATTGCAATACATTTCTACTGCGTAGAAATGCCATTCGCCTTACATATAACATTGGCGCGCCGTTATTTATCCGAGCAGCCCACGGGCGATGTCGCGGTTCACCGCGATCAAGGCGTCGGCGTCACGCGGGTCGCCGCTGGCCAGGGCGGCCACGGTTTGGCGGTCCACGAAGGCGGCAAGTTGCAGGAGGTTGTCCCTGATGGGCGCGGGCAAGCGGTTCCCCGGCGTCGCCACCTCAGCCTGAACCATGGTCCACAGAACCTGGTTGCGGCGCAGGGCGGCATCGAACCGCCGACGCGCCAGCGGAGAACGGCAGGCGATCTCCAGCATGGTGGCGGCGCGGGCGAACGCCATGGCCTCGGCCTGACGCTTGGGCTGGGCCGAGCGTTGGACCGCGTCATACGCCTGATACGGCGATATGGGGAGGCGCGCCATCCTAGAACAACGCCAGCAGTGATCGTGTGGAATTGTTGGCGATGGACAGGGCGGTGGTGGACAACTGGCGGCTGGTCCGGGCCGAGATCATTCGCGCCGCCTCCTCGCCGGCATCGGCGGCGACAAGCTTCCCCGCCCCGGCCCGCAGCGTATTCGCCATCGCCTCGGCATGGTCGCCCCGGATGGTCAGCGCCCCCAGGGCCGACCCGAGAGACCCCTCCACCGCGCGCAGATCGGCGGTGGCCGCCTCCACCTGCCGCAGCGCGGCGGCGAAATCGAACGCCGCCTCGTCGGCAACGGCAAGCCCCAGCCCCGAGGCGGAAACGTCGCGGGGCTGGACGGCCGGCCCTCCCCCCGCGCCCCCGACCGCGAGGGCCGCCGAGCCGGACGACAGGAGGTTGACGCCCTGGTAGCCGGAATCGCCGGCCAGGGCGTCGACCTGGGCGCGCAATTCATTGAAGCGGCGGGCGTATTCGGCGCGGCCGGCATCGTCGGCGGCCTGGGCCGCCACGGCCAGGCCCCGCATCTGGCCCAGCACCTGGCCGATCGCTCGGACGCCGTCGGCGGCGGCCGCGATTGTCGAGACGGCCTGGTTCACCCCCTCCTTGGCGCCCATCAGGTCGCCGACACGGCCAGACAGGGAGCGGGCCCGGAAATAGGCGGTGGCGCCGTCGGCGGCCGAATTGACCCGCTGGCCAGTCGACAGGTTCCGTCCCGCCCGCGCCTGCACGGCGGCGGCCCGCTGGATCGACAACAGGCTGTCGCGAATACCGCCCGGCAACGAGATCGAATCATGCGCCATGCGCCGGATGATAACGAATTACCTCTCGTTATTCAACTCCAGGAAAGTATGCAATTTTACTCAAACCGCCGTTTTCTTGCGCTGTATTTCCAATGCAAGTATTCATACGGAAACGACCACCCGCGTTGACTCGCGGGGGCGACACTCCCTATTCTCCCGCCGCCGCTACTCCGGACCTCCCATGCGCCGCCTGCTCGCGTCCCTTGCCCTGACCCTGGCCGCCCTGCCCGCCCCGGCGCGCGAGGTGGACGACTATCTGGCGCAGGTGCCGCTGCTGCCGCTGGCCGACGCCCCCGATGTGGAGGCGCTGCTGGCGGCCCAATGGCCGGCCTATTGGCGGGCGCCGGGCGCCGAGGGGCTCGGCCGCGACGACGTCCGCGCCGGCCGCGTGGATCTGGACGGCGACGGGCTGGCCGAATTGGTGGTGATGATCACGGCCGACAGCTGGGAAGGTGCCCAGGGGCGCCCGCTGGTGGTGGCGGCCTGGCGCAAGAAGGCGTGGCGCCCGGTCGCGTGGTCGTGGGGCGAGTTGGATCGGGTCTTCGCCACCCGCGAGGTGGTCGACGGCTGGCGCAGCCTGGACACCGGCCGCGAGATCCTACGCTGGGGTGGGAACGGCTATGGGGCGGAACCCCGGCCTCAGTAACCCGCGACCGCCCGGTGGCGCAGCAGATGGTCGGCCAGCACGCAGGCCATCATGGCCTCGGCCACCGGCACGGCGCGGATGGCGACGCAAGGGTCGTGGCGGCCCTTGGTGACGACGTCGGTGGGATTGCCGTCCGCGTCCACGCTCCGCTTGGGGATGAGGATCGAGCTGGTGGGCTTGACCGCCAGGCGCACCACCACGTCCTGGCCGGTGGAGATGCCGCCGAGGACGCCGCCGGCATGATTGGACAGGAACCGCACCGCCCCCTTGCGGCGGCCCGGCTTCATTTCGTCGGCGTTGTCCTCGCCCCTGAGCGCGGCGGCGGCGAAACCGTCGCCGATCTCGACCCCCTTGACCGCGTTGATGCTCATCATCGCCTTGGCGAGGTCGGCGTCGAGCTTGTCGTAGACCGGCGCCCCCAGGCCCACCGGAACGCCCGACGCCACCACCTCGACCACGCCGCCCACCGACGAGCCCGCCTTGCGGATGCCGTCGAGATAGGTCTCCCACTTGGCGGCGGCATCGGGATCGGCGCACCAGAACGGATTGGCCTCGACGTGGTCCCACTTCGACCGGCGCTTCGACACCTTGTGCGGCCCCATCTGGACCATGCGGCCCCGGATGGTGACGCCGCCCTTGACCAGATGGGCCAGCACCACGCGGGCCACCGCGCCGGCCGCCACCCGCATGGCCGTCTCGCGCGCGCTGGACCGCCCGCCGCCGCGATGGTCGCGGATGCCGTATTTCTGCTGATAGACCCAGTCGGCATGGCCGGGACGATAGGTGGCGGCGATGTCGCCGTAATCCTTGGAGCGCTGGTCGGTGTTCTCGATCAGCAGGCCGATGGGGGTGCCGGTGGTCATCCCCTCGAACACCCCGGACAGGATGCGCACCACGTCGGCCTCGCGGCGCTGGGTGGTGAACCGGCTCTGGCCCGGCTTGCGGCGGTCAAGCCACGGCTGGATGTCGGCCTCGGTCAGCGGCAGCCGCGCCGGCACCCCATCGACCACGCAGCCGATGGCCGGCCCGTGGCTCTCGCCGAAGGTGGTGAAGCGGAAGGTATGGCCGAAGCCGTTGCCGGACATGGTTACGGTCCTTCGAGACGGGCCAGCGGCCCTCCTCAGGACGAGGACCGCCGGGAAGCCTCATCCTGAGGAGCCGGCCCCGGCCGGCGTCTCGAAGGACGAGGCCGGAGATTCAATCCTTGGCGACGGAGATGTCGGGGGCGTCCACCGCCTTCATGCCGACCACGTGGTAGCCGCAATCGACGTGGTGGCATTCGCCCGACACGCCCGAGGACAGGTCCGACAGCAGATACAGGCCGGCCCCGGCGATGTCCTCCAGCGTCACGTTGCGCTTGAGCGGGCTGTTGTACTGGTTCCACTTGAGGATATAGCGGAAGTCGCCGATCCCCGAGGCGGCCAGGGTCTTGATGGGACCGGCCGACAGCGCGTTGACGCGAATGTTGTCGCCGCCCAGGTCGACGGCCAGATAGCGGACCGACGCCTCCAGCGCCGCCTTGGCGACGCCCATCACGTTGTAGTGGGGCATCACCCGCTCGGCCCCGTAATAGGTGAGGGTGACGAGCGAGCCGCCGTCGGGCATCATGGCGGCCGCCCGGCGCGCCACCGAGGTGAAGGAGAAGACCGAGATGTGCATGGTCTTCAGGAAGTTGTCGAGGCTGGTGTCGGCGTAGCGGCCGCGCAGTTCCTCCTTGTCGGAGTACCCGATGGCATGCACCACGAAATCCAGCTTGCCCCACCTCTTCTCGAGTTCGGCGAACGCCGCGTCGATGGACGCCTCGTCGCTGACGTCGCAGGGCAGCACGATGTCGGAGCCGATGGACTCGGCCAGCGGCCGCACCCGCTTCTCCAGCGCCTCGCCCTGGTAGGTGAAGGCCAACTGGGCGCCATGCCGGGCCGCCGTCTGCGCGATGCCCCAGGCGATGGAGCGATCGTTGGCGACACCCATGACAAGACCCTTCTTGCCGGCCATCAGGGGAGTGGGAGCGGTCATGCGGTTCCTCTTGTTTCGGATGATGCGCGAAGGCCTCGAAAGGCGGGCGCATCCTACACGAAACGGCCAATAGGGCAAAGGTCGGATGGCGCAACCGTGACGGTCGGGAGAACCAGGCCATGAATGCCGGGAGATTGAAGCCGAAAGCGCTGGCCGCCTGGGGACTCGCCCGCTACGTGGCGCGGCGGTTCCAGCGCGACGGCGCCTCGCGCATGGCGGCCTCGCTCAGCTACACCTCGCTGCTGTCGCTGGTGCCGCTGATGGCCATCGCCCTGGCCATGCTGGCGGCCTTTCCGGTCTTCGACGACATCCGCGCCCAGATCCAGGGCTGGGTGTTCCAGAACTTCGTCCCCGCCGTCGGCGAGGTGGTGCAAAAGCAGGTGACGCGCTTCATCGCCAATGCCGGCAAGCTGACGGCGGCCGGGGTGGTCGGACTGGCGCTCACGGCCATCATGCTGTTGGTCACCATCGAGGGCGCCATGAACGCGGTGTTCCGGGTCGCCCGCGACCGGTCGCCCCTGTCCAGGCTGCTGGTCTATTGGACCGTGGTGACGCTGGGGCCGCTGCTGATCGGCCTCAGCCTGTCCCTGCAGGGCTACCTGACGGCGGCCAGCCGTTGGGCGGTGGGAAAGGCCAACGTGCCGTTGGCGACCATGCCGGTCCCGACGCTGCTGTCGATCGTCGCCTTCACCGTCCTCTACATGGCGGTGCCCAACCGGCGGGTGCGGGCCATGGACGCGCTGATCGGCGGCGTCGCCGCCGGTCTGCTGTTCGCGGCGCTGCGCTGGGGATTCGGCCTCTACGTCACCAGTTCCGGCGCCTACACCAACGTCTACGGCGCGGTGGCGGCGGTGCCGATCTTCCTGTTCTGGATGTTCCTGTCGTGGACGGCGGTGCTGGTGGGGGCCGAGATCACCGCCGCCCTGCCCGAATGGCGGGCCGGCTACCACGAGGCCGACCGTCGCGCCCAGGGGGCGCGGCGGCTGACCCTGGCGCTGGAACTGCTGTCGATCCTCCACGCCGCCGCCCGCGAGGGCAAGGGCGGGGTCTCCCGCGCCGCGCTGCTGGAGCGCACCGCGGTCGCCGAGCGCGACCTGCTGCCGGTGCTCCGCAAGCTGGTCGAGACCCATTTCGCCGCCCCGACGCGCGGCCGCCGCTACCTGCTCGGCCGCGACCTCGATACCGCCACCCTCGACGACCTCGTCCGCGCCCTCGAACTCGATCTGGCGCTCGACGACGACGTCGCCACCACGGCTGCGTGGCGGCGGGCGGTCGAGGACCGCATCGACGCCGCGCGGACGGCGTCGCGCGAAAGGCTGGAGACGCCGCTGGCGACCCTGCTGCATCCCGGGTAAGCACCCGACATCAAGCCGTTACAAAGTGGTGCTATGATCGTGCCCATCAGCCTCGAGAGGAGGACACCATGTCTCTTCGCACATCCATCGGGCCGGTCGCGGTCGCGATCGCCTTCCTGGCCCTGGGCCCGACGCTCGCCGCCGCGCAGGAGACGGTGCGCGGCCAGCAGTTGATGACCGAACAGGAGCGCCTGCAGCAGCGCCTGGAAATGCGCAACGCCACCACCGACGCCGAACGCGAGGCCATCCGCCAGCGCCAGCAGGAAGAGATGGAAAAGCGCGCCCAGGAACAGGGCGTCAAGCTTCAGCACGAAAGCGGGCCGGCGGGCCGCGCGCTCGGAACCGGCCAGGGACAAGGACAGGGCCTGGGGCGCGGCCAGGGACGCGGCCCAGGCGGCGGGCGCTGACGGCGGTTAGGCCATCCCCGCCTTGGCGCGCGGGTCGTAGCCGTTGCGGGCGCCCCATTTCTCGACCAGCTTGCGGAATTCGGCGTCGCCCTCGGGCAGCATGACCTTGAGCGTCACCAACTGGTCGCCGCGCGCCGCCGGGGTGGGGATGCCCTTGCCCTTCAGCCGCAGCACGGTGCCGGTGTTGGAGCCCGGCGGCACGGTGACCGCCACCTTGCCGTCGATGGTGGGCACGGTGATCTTGCCGCCCAGCACCGCCTCCTGGACGCTGACCGGAACCTCGACCAGCACGTCGCGGTCGCGGCGGGTGAAATAGGGATGCGGCTCGACCGCGATGTCCACGAAGGCGTCGCCGGCCGGCGCGCCGGGATGGCCCTGGCCCTTCAGGCGCAGGGTCTGGCCGTCGGTGGTGGCCGGCGGAATGCGCACGTCGATGGTCTTGCCGGTGGACAGGCTCACCCGGCGCGAGCAACCCAACGCGGCATCGACGAACCCCACCGACACCGGATGGCGGGAATCGGCACCCCTGACCCTGGGAGGCTCCTCGGGATCGTCGGTCCAGTGGCTGGTGCGGGCGCGGGCCTTGCGGCGCATCATCTCGGCCAGGATGTCGTCGACGCCGCCGTCGAAACCGAAGCCGGTGCGGGTCCCCCGGCCGCCGCCGGCGTGGGAGCGCCACGCCCGCCGCCGAGGCGCCCCGGTGGCGTCGATCTCGCCGCGATCGTACTGGCCCCGCTTCCCGGCGTCGGACAGGAAATCATAGGCGGCACTGGCCTCCTTGAAGCGTTCCTCGGATCGCTTGTCGCCGGGATTGACGTCCGGATGCAGCTCGCGCGCCAGCTTGCGGTAGGCTTGCTTGATCTCGTCGGCGGTGGCGGTTCGCGCCACCCCCAGGACCTCGTAGGGATCCTTCACCTGTTCGTCCCCGCCTGAAGAAAAAGGGCGGCCGCCCGTGCGGGCGCCGCCCTTCCCTTTTGCCAGATTTCCGCCGGATGCGCTACTTCACCACCTTCCAGGTGCCGTCGGCCTGACGGCAGGCGGTGCCGTAGGCGCGCTCGGTCTGGCCGTCGATGGTGACGGTGGTCTGGTACTCGCGGCAGGGCTGGCTGCCCTCGTCGTAGTAGGTGCGGGTGGGAGTCACGGTGCCGGAATGCCCGCTGTCGGGATTGTTCCACGCCACCGGCTGGCCGCTGGGCGCGGTCTCGAACGCGGTCTGGCCGGCGCGGCCGGCGGCGGCCTGGTCGGCCTTGTCCAGCGACTTGCCCACTTCCGAGCCGACATAGGCGCCGAGCAGGGTGCCCAGGGCGGTGGCGGCCAACTGGCCGGTGCCCTTGCCGAACTGGGCGCCGGCCACCGCGCCGCCGATGCCGCCGAGGATGGCGCCGCCGGTTTGCTTGGTGCCCATGTCGCTGTTGGCGCAGCCGGCCAGCAGGCCGGCGGCCAGGGTAAAGGGAATGACTTTTCGTGCGATCGCGTTCATGTCCATCTGCCCAAGTCAGGGAGCTAAGGGTGAAGGTAGTACGGAAATTGGGCTTTTTCTGGGCGCCCCGTCGGGATAGAAACACCCCGGACCCGCGCCAGGTTACCCTACCCGCCCTCAAATCGCCATCGGACGCATCGCCATGCCCTCGATTCCCGCCGACCCCTATCAGCTGTTCTCCGACTGGATGGCCGAGGCTGGACGTTCGGAACCCAACGACCCCAACGCCATGGCCATCGCCACCGCCGACGCCCAGGGCCGGCCGTCGGTGCGGATGGTGCTGCTGAAGGGCTGGGACGCGCGCGGCTTCGTGTTCTACACCAACCTGGAAAGCCGCAAGGGCGGCGAGATCGCCGCCAATCCCCACGGCGCCCTGTGCATTCACTGGAAGAGCCTGAGGCGCCAGATCCGCGCCGAGGGCGCCTTGGAGCGGGTCGGCGACGACGAGGCCGACGCCTATTTCGCCACCCGCGCACGGGCCAGCCAGATCGGCGCCTGGGCGTCGCGGCAGTCGCGGCCGCTGACCGCCCGCTTCGAGCTCGAACGCCGCGTCGGCGAGTTCGCCGCGAAATTCGGGCTGGGTCCGGTCCCACGGCCGGCGCACTGGTCCGGCTTCCGCCTGGTTCCCGAACGCATCGAGTTCTGGCACGATCGACCCTTCCGGTTGCACGACCGTTTCGCCTATCATCGCGACGGCGACGGGTGGCGCGTGGACCACCTTTACCCCTGACGGACGCCATGACCGCCGACCAGGCCCCCGAAAGCGGCAACGGACACGACAGCGGCACCCTGATGCGCTGGGCCACCTATGCCTCGGTGGCGACGGCGGCGACGCTGATCGTGGCCAAGGTGGCTGCGTGGGCGATGACCGGGTCGGTGGCGCTGCTGTCCACGCTCATTGATTCGGCGCTGGACGCGGCGGCGTCGCTGGTCAACCTGTGGGCGGTCAGCCATGCCCTCACCCCCGCCGACAACGAGCACCGCTTCGGCCATGGCAAGGCCGAGCCGCTGGCCGGCCTGGGCCAGGCGGCGTTCATCCTGGGATCGGGGGGGCTGCTGCTGATCGAGGCGGCCGATCGCTTCTTCCATCCCGTCACGGTTCAGCGCGGCGAGATCGGCATCGCCGTGATGGTGTTCAGCGTGGTGGTGACGCTGGCGCTGGTGCGGTTCCAGAAATACGTGGTGGCGCAGACCTCGTCGGTGGCCATCTCGGCCGATTCCCTGCATTACGCCGGCGACGTGCTGATCAACGGCAGCGTCATCCTCTCGCTGGGGATCGTGATGACGGTGGGCTGGACCTGGATCGATCCGCTGTTCGCGGTCGGTATCGCCGGCTACCTGATGTGGAACGCCTGGCAGATCGCCCGGCAGTCCTTCGACATGCTGATGGACCGCGAACTGCCCGACGACGATCGCGAGCGGATTCGCGGCATCGCCCGCGCCCATCCCGAGGTGCTCGACCTGCACGACCTGCGCACCCGCCTGTCGGGGCAGCAGGGGTTCATCCAGCTGCATCTGGAACTCGACGCCAACCTGCCGCTGTACAAGGCCCACGACATCGCCGATTCGGTGGAAAAGGCCATCATGGACGCCTTCCCCAATTTCGAGGTCATCATCCACCAGGACCCGGCCGGCCTGCGCGAGGAACACCCCCGGTTCGGGTGATCGCTCGTACTGCCCGGTTTCAGTCCTCGCTGCCACCGCCGATGGCGGCCAGGGCCTTGGCCAGATCCTGCACGCGGTGCCGGACCTCGGGGTCGGGAATGCGGTAATAGGCCCGCACAAGCTCCAGCGTCTCGCGCTGGACCATCACATCGTCGAAGGCGACGGGCGGGTCCTCGGTGGCGTGGACCATGTGCCGAGGGCTGGCGGCCTGGGTGTCGTCCGACATCTCCTCGAAGAAATAGCTGACCGGAACCTCGAGCACCCGCGCCAGGTCGAACAGGCGGCTGGCGCCAACGCGGTTGGCGCCGCGCTCGTACTTCTGGACCTGCTGGAAGGTCAGGCCCAAGAGCTCGCCCAATCGTTCCTGGCTCATCCCCATCAGCGTCCGCCGCAGCCGCACCCGGCCGCCCACGTGCACGTCGATGGGATTGGGCAGGCCCGACGGGGTCCGCCCCCGGCTGGCCCGACGGGAAACACTGGTCTTGCGTGCGGCTTCGGTCATGGTCGTCGTCCCTGCGATGGCCGCCTCCTGGTGATCAAGCGCACAATTGGCGGTTGATCGGCCGATGGGCGCGATCGGATTTACCACGCAGGATAGCGTCGTCGAATGGTTGTGAACAGAGGGGTCAACGGTCGCCGGATTATCGGATTTCCACGATGGCGGGCGCGCCAACGAAAAACGCCCCCGCCGTCATGGCGGGGGCGTCGCGTCAGGCCGCGGTGCCTGAAATCAGCCGACGATCTCGCACTGCGAGAAGAAGAAGGCGATCTCGATGGCGGCATTCTCGGCGCTGTCCGACCCATGGACCGAGTTGGCCTCGACCGACTCGGCGAAGTCGGCGCGGATGGTGCCGGGGGCTGCGTTGGCCGGATTGGTGGCGCCCATGATCTCGCGGTTCTTGGTGACGGCGTCGGCGCCCTCCAGGACCTGGACCACGACCGGGCCGGAGATCATGAAGGCGACGAGATCGTTGAAGAACGAGCGCTCCTTGTGGACCGCATAGAAGCCCTCGGCCTGCTCCTTGGTCAGGCGGAGACGCTTCTGCGCGACGATGCGCAGGCCGTTCTCCTCGAAACGGGCATTGATCTTGCCGGTCAGGTTGCGGCGGGTCGCGTCCGGCTTGATGATCGACAGAGTGCGTTGGTTAGCCATGTGGTCGAATTCCTTTCGGCGGTTGCTCGCGGCGCCTCTCGGACGAACGAAGACCAGGGCGGGGCGCATGCGCGTATCCCCCCGCGCGGCCGCCGCTCGGGGGACGCGGGGTTATAACGCCAACGCCGCGCGGTGGCAACCGGGTGTTTGGGCAGGGGGTGGCACTGGCGCGCCCGCCATGCTAGACAGGCGGCCCCATGCTGCACGTCAACGATCTCGTCTTCCGCTACGGCGGCCGGACCCTGTTCGACCAAGCCACCGTCCACGTGGCCGGCGGCCAGCGCGTCGGCCTGGTGGGCCGCAACGGCGCCGGCAAGTCGACCCTGTTCAAGCTGATCCTGGGCGAACTGCACCCCGACGGCGGCTCGGTGACGGTGCGGGCCCGCGCCCGCGTCGGCCGGGTGGCGCAGGAGGCCCCCGAGGGCGATGCCACGCTGATCGCCTGCGTCCTGGCCGCCGACACCGAACGTGCCGCCCTGCTGGCCGAGGAGGAGACCTGCTCCGACGGCCACCGCATCGCCGAGATCCACGAGCGCCTGTCCGCCATCGACGCCCACACCGCGCCGGCGCGGGCGGCCGCCATCCTATCGGGCCTGGGCTTCGGCGCCGAGGCGCAGGCACGGCCGGTGTCGTCGTTCTCGGGCGGCTGGCGCATGCGCGTGGCGCTGGCGGCGGCGCTGTTCTCGACCCCGGAGCTGTTGCTGCTGGACGAGCCCACCAACCACCTGGACCTGGAAGCGACGCTGTGGCTGCAGTCCTACCTGGCCACCTATCCCGGCACGCTGGTCGTCATCAGCCACGACCGCGAACTGCTGAACGAGGTCTGCCAGCGCATCGTCCATCTGGACCAGGGCCGGCTGGTGGCCTATGGCGGCAATTACGACGCCTTCGAGCGGGTCCGCCGCGAGAAGATGGACCTGGCCGCCAAGGCCTATACCAAGCAACTGGAGCAGCGGCGCAAGATCCAGGCCTTCATCGACCGCTTCCGCGCCAAGGCCACCAAGGCCGCCCAGGCCCAGAGCCGCATCAAGATGCTGGAACGGATGGGGCCGGTGGTGCCCGTGGTCGAGGACCGCGCCATGGTCTTCGACTTTCCCGACCCCGACCGGCTGTCGCCGCCCATCCTCGCCATCGAGAACGGCGCCGCAGGCTATGATGGCCGGCCGGTCCTCAAGGGGCTCGGCTTGCGGATCGACATGGACGACCGCATCGCGCTGCTGGGCGCCAACGGCAACGGCAAGTCCACCCTGGCCAAGGTGCTGTCGGGGCGGCTTGCCCTGATGGCGGGCGAGCTGCGCAAGCCGCCCAAACTGAAGGTCGGCTATTTCGCCCAGCACCAGACCGACGAGCTGACCCCGTCGCGCACCGCCTTCGATCACATGGCCGATCTGATGAAGGACCTGCCCGAATCGAAGGTCCGCGCCCATCTCGGCCGTTTCGGCTTCGAGCAGGAGCGCGCCGACGTCAAGGTCGAGAGCCTGTCGGGCGGCGAGAAGGCGCGCCTTCTGTTCGCGCTGATGACCCGCGACGCGCCGCATCTGATCATCCTCGACGAACCCACCAACCACCTGGACATCGACGCCCGCGAGGCGCTGGTGGCGGCGCTGAACGCCTACGAGGGCGCGGTGGTGCTGGTCAGCCACGACCCGCATCTGGTCGAGCTGGTGGCCGACCGGCTGTGGCTGGTGGCCGATGGCCGCGTCCAGCCCTTCGACGGCGACATGGGGGCGTATCGCGCCTATCTGCTGGACCGCGCCCGCGAGGCCCGGCGCGGCGGGTCCGCCGACGACCGCCCGGCCGGGACCAGCCGCAAGGACGAGCGGCGCGCCGCCGCCGAGAGCCGCGCCCAACTGGCCCCCCTGCGCAAGAAGGCCCAGGACGCCGAGAAGCGGCTGGAAAAACTGATGACGCGCAAGGCCGCCATCGAGGCGCGGTTGGCCGATCCGTCGCTCTACGGCGGACCCGCCGACAAGGTCACCCAGGCCCAGAAGGACCTGGGCGAGGTGGAGCGGCTCGTCGCCGAGGCCGAGGCCGACTGGCTGGAGGCCCACGAGGCGCTCGAAGCCGCGCAAGGCTAGCGGCGGCCCGCCTCGCGCGCTTGGGACCCGAGCGGCCGGGAAGAACCACCAGGCTTTCCCGTTACCTCCGGTTGGTATAGCCTGCTGGCCGACCTGATCACCGAGGACGGCCGTGAGCCACTCTGCCCGCCCTTCGCCACCGGCCGCCGACGGGCCTTCCACCGCCCACGCGCGCCAGAGCCTTCGCCGGGCGCTCCGGGCCCTGGTGGCGGTGGCGGTGGTGCTGGCGGTCGCGGGCTCGGGCTGGTTCCTGTTCCATCTGCGGCGGGAAGCGATCCGCGCGACCGAGGAGCGGGCGGTCGCTGGCGCCCGGCTGCTGGAGGAACACGTCCTTCGCACCTTCCGGGCCACCGAATTCATCATCGATCGCGTGGTCGATCTGGGTGGGACCGCCCCGGTCGCCGGCCTGGCCCGGTCGCGGGCGGCGTGGCGCGATCTCACCACCTTGAGCCGGGGCCTGCCCGAGCCGGGGACACTGTGGATCGCGGATGCCGACGGAAGAATCGCGCTGGGCACCGTCGCCTTTCCCACACGCCCGACCGACATCACCGACCGCTATTATTTCCAGGCCCACCGCGACGGCCGCCACGGATTGGTGGTCGCCCCCCTGGTGGCCACCAAGTCGCGCGACATCCAGGCCTTCCACCTCAGCAAGCGCATCGGATCGGCGGACGGCACCTTCCTGGGAGTGGCCGTGGCCGGTTTCGACGCCCCCTATTTCACCGATTTCTATCGGTCGCTGGCCCTTGGCTCCAATTCCGCCCTGACCATCCTGGATCTCGACGGACGGGTGATCATGCGGCAGCCGGACCCCGAACGCTGGATCGAGACGACGCTGACGGACAGCCCCGCCTTGCGCGCCGCGGCTTCCATGCCCCAGGGCGTCCTGCGCGGCACCTCGCCCATGGATGGCCTCACCCGCATCGCCGCCTATCGCCGCATCGACCAGTTCGGCGTGATCGTGCTGTGCTCGGTCGCCGTCGACGACGCCCTGGCCGATTGGCGGCGGACGGCCGTGATCGCCGGCGTCCTGCTGTTGGGCGCGGGCGGGCTGCTGGCGGCCCTGGCCAACATCGCCTTCGGCGGCCTGCGCCGCGAGGAGCGGTTGATGCTGTCGCTGGAGGAGAGGGTGCGCGAGCGGACCGAGGAGGCCCGCTTCCAGGCCGCCGAGGCCCGTCGCGCCAACGAGACGAAGACCCGCTTCCTGGCCGCCGCCAGCCACGATCTGCGCCAGCCGCTGCAGGCGGCCGGCATGTTCGTGGAGGTACTGGCGACCCGGATGGCCGGGTCGCCCCATTTCTCGATCCTGGAGAAGTTGCGCCAAAGCGTCGAGGCGACCCAGACCCTGTTGTCCACCCTGCTCGATGCCTCCACGCTCGAGGCCGGACGGGTCGAAGCCACCCCGATCGAGTTCCCGTTGGCGACGCTGATGGCGACATTGGCCGACCAGATGGAGCCCGAGGCGACCCGGCGCGGGTTGCGGCTGTCCGTCGTGGTGACCGACGCCTGGGTGGTCAGCGACCCGGTGCTGCTCGAACGCATCCTGCGCAATCTGCTGGTCAATGCGTTGCGCTACACCACATCCGGCGGCGCGCTGCTGGGATGCCGCCGTCGCGGCGGCCGGCTGGCGATCCAGGTGGTCGACACCGGCCCCGGCATTCCCCCCGACAAGCAGGCGCAGGTGTTCGAGGATTTCGTCCGTCTGGACGACCGGGCGGGTGGAGCGGCGCGCGGCCTGGGCTTGGGCCTGGCCGTGGTCCGGCGCATGGCCGCCCTGATGGGGCACGACCTCGAACTGCGCTCCGAGATCGGCAAGGGGTCCACCTTCACCGTGGTGGTGCCGCTGGCTCAGCGCCGGCTGTCATCGAGCGGCGTCGACGCGGCCAGCGCCTCGTCGCGGGTCATGGCCGAGAACGTCGCGCCCAGCACCCAGCCGTAGAACAGGTGCAGCACCAGGGTGGCGATCGCGACCGACAGGCCGTCGAGCCCTTGGCCGAACAGGCCCGCCCCGGCCGCCGGCATGAATGCCACCATCATCAGCAGCCACGCCAGGGCGCCGAACCACACCGCCTGGGTCACCCGACCTTTTCCCGGCATCAGCGGGCGC
Source organism: uncultured Rhodospirillaceae bacterium (assembly GCA_937887565.1). Lineage (GTDB taxonomy): Bacteria > Pseudomonadota > Alphaproteobacteria > Rhodospirillales > Magnetospirillaceae > CALABS01. Next base: position 63,977 of record CALABS010000024.1, read on the forward strand.
AGATAGACGAACAGGATGCCCCAGGCCAGGGTGCCGATCAGGAAATGCAGGCTCCACCCCGCCCAGGCCATGCCGGGCACCCCCGCCGCCACGGTCAGCAGCGTTATCAGGTCCAGTTGCGGCAGCAGCCCGGCCAGTTGCACGATCACCATCACCACCGACAACGCCACCGTCGCCACGAATCCGGCGACGATTCCCTTGGCCAGGACGGCCCACCGGCTGCCCAGCGGCTCCATTCCATGGCTCCCATAGATCGGCATGGCCTCCTCCTCGGGTTTCCGCTTCTCGGGGATGAACGCCGAAGCCGCTGGCGATGGTTCCCGGCGGCGGCCGCGCGGATGACTCACGCGGCGGGATTCACTTGGTCTTAACGAAGATATCGCCACCATAGGCTGCAATCGATGGAGGGACAGATGGCGACGATGGCAATCGGTTCGACCTCATCCATGGCCGCCACCAGAACCGGCGGCACAGGCGCCATGCAGGCCAACGCGAAGCAGATGAAGGCGATCCTGGAATTCGCCGGCCGCGTGCAGGTTCCCGCCGGCGCGGATCGCGACAAGATCGACAACCTGCCGGAAAAAGTCGTCGGCGCGGTCTTCGTCAACGGCAAGGTGGCCGCGGTGGTCTACCAAAGCGGGGTCGTCATGAGCGACGATTCCGTCGGCCCCCGGATTCACGCCCTGATGGAACAGAACGCCGGCGGGGGTAATCTCGCCCAGACCCGCCTGCGCCTGATCGCCGAGGAATTGGGCGGCACCGTGGTGATGGTCCCACCGAAGGGCTAGGGGTGGGAAATCCGGCCGCCTTTCCGGCCCTCACTCATCGGGGAAATACGCGGTCGACACCAGCGTCCGCAGCGGACAGTAAGGAAACACTCCCAGGTGCAGATCGGCGGAAGGAGTCGCCTTGCCGACATAGATGTTCATGCAGCGGTTCAAATATGCCGACCTCTTGACGCCGTCCGAAACCCCTTCCGCACGAATAACCTTCTTGGTGATCGACTCCGCCTCGCCCTTGGTGAAGGGCTTGAGATGAACGGAATCGAGGATGTGCCGAAAGAATATGACGAATTCCATGCACAGAATGAAGCGGTCGTTCGCCGCCTTGATCGCGATATCCACCAACGCATCCTCGATCATCCTCTTCTTGTCGGGCTGGACCGCCAGAAGGAGGTTGACGACAATCCGCCACGCGGCGCCGAGACGGCGGTCGTCGTCCAATGGCCGGCCCGGTTCCCGGTTGATGATCCTGGCGGCCATGGCCGTCCGCCGGCCGGCGCAATCGAACAGGTTTGCAAGGCTTTGTTGAACGATGGTGGCGAACACGTGGTTCGGGAACGGCGACGACAACGCCAATTCGACCATGCCGTCCAAGGCATCCGGCGACAACAGATTTGAGTCGACGGCCTTGCTCTTGAATCTGGCCTGCGAGAAAATCTCCTTCACCACCGCTTCGATGTACATCGTGGGGTCCATCTGGGCACCGACGGTGATCGACAGGTACACGTAATTGAGCCAGTCGCGTTCCCGGTTGTTGTACATCAGGTCAGCCGCCTGTCGGGCTCGATCCGCATGGGATTGATATTGGTTGACGATATGGATCGATGAGAGAAATCTTGTGATTGTCTTGTTGCGCACCCTATATTGGTGAATATTTCCCTTATAGAGCACTTTGTCCACCAGCCAGGATCGCCTTTCACCTATCCTTACCCCCAACGCAACATACGGCTTGGCGTCATGGTCGGGCACATCCCGCACCAGGAAGAACGAGTTGCCGATGATTCTGGCATGGTTGCCGAGATAGGCGAGCGCGCGCCGAACCTCGAAACGATGCTTGAGCCCGAATTCAGGGTCGCTGGTGACATCGTCGGCGAGGTTGTCCAAACAATAGACCATGATTTGATTCCGCGTCTCCGGCATCCGCCGTTCGATCTGGAAGATCGATGCCGCCAACGAAAGAAAGAACGGGCTGTCGATGAAGGACTTGATGTAGGAGGACCGCCCAAGGAACTCCCGCGCCAGCCCCGATGCATCCACCGACCTCCCTTCTGAGGTGATGGCGTAGTATTTCTCGACGAATCCCAGAAGATCCGCATCATTCAGCTTGGTGTCGCCGAGGGAATAGACGGTTGGGAAAGTCCCGCTGAGTGAAAGTGCCTCGACCTTGGTGGCGGTCATGGTCGCGACCAGACAGATCCCGACGTCCTTGGAAATTTTCTCCAAATACGCCACGGCGTCCGCGCAATCCAGCGACAGGTCGTCACAAAACAAGACGACCCTATACATGACCAGGGCATATCCACCGACGGCGGGCATCGCGCGTCGGTACGCCTCGACCGTATTTCTTTCGCCTTCCAGATGATCCCTGATTTTTCCGCCTATGAACGACATGAGCTTCAGGTGGGATGTCAAGGAGGCCACGTCCCCCTTGCCGACCGAAAGGCACAGCGTCTTCGCGGCGGCCGCCTGTTCGGCGAGATTGCACTTGAGGACCTGCAGCAGCGTGGTCTTGCCCGAATCACTCTCACCGCAGATGCAGACCGCCCCCGTCCCGGTCACGAGTTCAACGGACTCGGGTCCCGGCCCACGGCCGATTTCCACGCTCGCCCCGTCCCGGGACAGGACGAACGGCATGACGAACGCCTCGAGGTCGACGAACAGATTCCTCGAAACGTGCGTCACGCTGCCCTTCCGGGATGCATCGAGCTCGGCGGCGTTCACCGCCTGAACCGCCTTGTCGATCAGGCTGGTATCCTTCCAGATGCCGGATTCGAGGATTTCCCGTAATATCAGACGGCGAAGCTTGAGCGCGTTCTGATGGTCGAATTTCAGATCGACCAATTCCTGGAAGAATTTTGTCCTATCCTCGGTCGTCGTTCTGCCGGTGTGCAGGACGGCGACGACGCGGAAGGCGCGCATGAACAATTGCTTCACCAACGGCATGGTAAGCCGCTCGCCGCCGAAGCCGTCGAAGGTCCGTCGCACGACCTCGGCGATCGTACGATAGGCGCCGTCCTGGAAGAACGAGTGAGGCTGGGCCAGCAGTTCCGCCGAAAGCACTTCGATGATCGGCAGGTCGTCGCCCTCCGGAAGGTCCTCGTTGGCGAATGCGAGCCCCTTGACGAACTGGGAATAGGCCTTCTGAGGATTGTCCCCCGCCGCCGCCCTGTACACGGTCTCGGCCAGGGACGCGGCTTTCTGGTCCGCCGACACCAAGCCGACGAGCGCCCGGTGGACCACCCGGCACAACGCATTGTCGATCTGTTGTGAATTCATGCGCACGCTCCACCCGTCACGGGTGGACTATATTACTGTCGGCACGCGAGGGTAAATCCGTTCCGCTCACCGGAACGAAATACTAACTCCGCACCTTCTCTTCCCAACCGCCTCGCTCGGTCTGCTGGTAATAGACCAACTGGTGGCCGGCGGCCTTCCAGGTCTTCCAGCGCTCGCGGGCGGCGGTGACGGCCGCGTCATCGTTGCCGTCGAACAGGTCGAGGACGCGGGCGTAGTCGGCGACCTTGTCCGACACCATCCCGTCGCACAGCACCAGCACGCCGGCGCCGTTGGGATTTTCGTCGGCCTCGGTCAGCCAGATGGGCTGCAGATCGGCGTCGCCATCGGCGGCCGAACCGTGGGGCAGCCAGGAATCGGGATCGTAGGTCCACAGGCGGTCGCCAAGGTGCTCGACCCGCTCGCGGCTGCCGGCCATCACCACCACCTTGTGGCCTGCGGCCAAGGCCTTCTCCAGCAGGCGCGGCAGCGCCTGGTCGAGGGGCATCCTGAGGAGGTGGTAGAAGCCGATCTGGGTCATGATCCGACTTTAGCCGGCCCCGTCCCCGCCCGCCAGCGCGTCGAACAGGCGCACGCCGAAGCCGGTGGCGCCCTTGGGACCGAGGGGGGCGTCCTCCTCGGTCTCGGACACCCCGGCGATGTCGAGATGCGCCCACCGCGTCCGGCCGGCGACGAAGTGCTGGAGGAAGCGGGCGGCATCGTCGTTGTCGGGCACCTTGCCCCAGGCGCAGTTGCGAAGATCGGCGACATCGGACTTCAGGTCCTCGTCGCAGGCCTCGGTCAACGGCAGCCGCCACAGCGGCTCGTCCTCGGCCTCGCCGAACTCCATCAGTTGCTCGCACAGCCGGTCGTCGGCGGTGTAGAGGCCGGCCCGGTGGCGGCCCAAGGTGCGCACCACCGCCCCGGTCAGGGTGGCGGCATCCACCACCACTGCTGGATCGAGCGCGCGGCAGGCCCAGGCCAGGGCGTCGGCCAGCACCAGCCGCCCCTCGGCGTCGGTGTCGATCACCTCCACCGTGCGCCCGGAATAGGACCGCACCACGTCGCCCGGCCTGAGCGCCCGGCCCGACGGCATGTTCTCGGCCAGGGCGAGCACGCCGACCACGTTGACCGGCGCGGCGCGCCCGGCGACGGCCCGCAGCGCCCCGAGGACGGCGGCGGCGGCGGCCATGTCGCCCTTCATTTCCTCCATGTGCTCGGCCGGCTTGATGGAGATGCCGCCGGCGTCGAAGGTGATGCCCTTGCCCACCAGCGCCAGCGGGCGCTCGCCGCCACCGCCGTTCCAGCGCAGCACCGCCAGCAGTGGCGGCCTTGCCGAACCGCGCCCGACGGCAGCCAGCAGCCCCAGCCCCTCGGCGTCGGGATCGATCACCTGGACGTCCACCCCGAGGGCGGCCAGCAGGCGGGCGCGGTCGGCGAACTCGGCCGGCCCCAGGACGTTGCCGGGCTCGGCGGTGAGGTCGCGGGCCAGGAACACCCCCTGGGCGACGTGGTCCAGACGGCGATGGCGGGCCTCGGCGGCCAGCGGATCGGCGGCGGCGACGACCACCTCGTCGGGTCCCGGCGATTCCTCGCCATCGGGGCGGGTGCGGTACTTGCGCAAGGGACGGTACGAGCGCAGGCGGAGGCCGTAGGCCAATTCGGCGGCGTCGGCGCCGTCCACCACCACCGATACCAACCCGCCGGGCAGTTTGGCGAGCTCCACCGCGATGGCCGCGCCCAGATGGCGGCACGATCGCCGGTCGCCGGCCTCCGGCCGGTCCACCACCACCACCCGCGCCAGCGGCGGCGGCGGCGCGGCCAGGGTGACGGTCCCCTTGGCAAGCCCGGCGGCGCGGCTCAGCCAGCCGCCCCGGTCCAACTGGGCGAAGGCAGGCGTGCCCCGCGCAACGACGACGACGCCGTCGCGCAGGTGGGGGGCGGCGGTGAAGGAGATACGCATGACCACTCCTGCGGCAGCCCCTCCCCCGGCCGAGCCGGGGGAGGGAGCTTGCTATTTCTCCTCGTAGTGGTCGGCCACCAGCCGGTCCAGCAGGCGCACCCCGAAGGCGGTGGCGCCCTTGGGGCAGATGGCGGTGTCCTTCTTGGCCCAGGCGGTGCCGGCGATGTCGATATGGGCCCAGGCGACGTCGTTGGTGAAGCGCTTGAGGAACTGCGCGGCGGTGATGGACCCGCCCTCGCGGCCGCCGACATTCTTCATATCGGCGATGTCCGACTTGATCTGCTTGTCGTAGGCATCGCCCATGGGCAGCCGCCACACCGTCTCGCCCACCTCGGTGCCGGCGGCCTCGATGCGGGCGGCCAGCTTGTCGTCGCTGGCGAACAGGCCGGCATACTCGTTGCCCAACGAGATGATGATGGCGCCGGTCAGGGTCGCCAGGTCGATCATGAACTGCGGCTTGAAGCGATCCTGGGTGTACCACAGGGCGTCGGCCAGGACGAGCCGGCCCTCGGCGTCGGTGTTGATGACCTCGATGGTCTGGCCCGACATCGAGGTGACCACGTCGCCGGGACGCTGAGCGGTGCCCGACGGCATGTTCTCGACCAGGCCCACCACGCCGACGGCGTTGACGCGGGCCTGGCGGCCGGCCAGGGCCTTCATGGCGCCGATCACCGCGCCGGCGCCGGCCATGTCCCACTTCATGTCCTCCATGCCGCCGGCCGGCTTGATGGAGATGCCGCCGGTGTCGAAGGTGACGCCCTTGCCGACGAAGGCCACCGGCGCCGCGTCCTGGTCCTTGGCGCCCATCCAGCGCATGATCACCAGTTGGCTTTCGCGCTCGGAGCCCTGGCCGACGCCCAGAAGCGAGCCCATGCCCAGCTTCCTCATCTGCTTCTCGCCCAGGATCTCGACATCGACGCCGATCTCCGCCAGCGTCTTGCACTCCTCGGCCAGGCTCTCGGGATGGATAACATTGGCCGGCTCGCTGACCACGTCGCGGGTCAGGAACACGCCGTCGGCGACACGGTCCAGCGGCTGGAAGGCGGCCTTGGCGGCGGAATGGTCGTCGGACAGCACCGCCAGCTTCTTCAGGCTCGGCTTGTCCTCCTTCTTCTCCTTGGTGAGGTACTTGTCGAAGCGGTAGGCGCGCAGCCGGGCGCCGAAGGCGACATTGGCGGCGAACTCGGCCGGCGACAGTTTGGCCTTGGCGGGCAGCTCGGCGAAGAACGCCACATGGGCGTCGCCGGCGGTGAGCAACTGGGCCACCGCCGTGCCGCCCAGCGCCTGGGCGGCGGCCACGTCCAGCTTCTCGGGCTTGCCCAGCCCGACCAGCAGCACCCGGTTGAGCTCGAGCCCGGTCGGCGCCAGCACCATCAGGGTCTGGTCCTTCTTGCCCTCGAAGCGGGAGGCGTTGATGGCGCGGACCAGCCCGCCGCCGGTGGCGTGGTCAAGCTGCTCGGCCGCGGCGGAAAGCTTCCTGCCCTCCGACACGCCGACGACGACGGCGCCTTCGGTCGGAACCTGCGGCTTGGCAAAGGTGATCTTCATGTCCGGGAATCCCCATTGGCGACAAAGGAACTAACGAGTCCTCTCCAATGTAGCGATCCCGGCGTCGAAGGGAAGCCTCAGGCCTCTTCCAACTCGGAGGAAGGAGCGCGGCGGACGCTCGAGGTCAGGAAGATGGCGCCGCCGGGCACGGCCGAGACCATGGTCACCACCCCGAACACCACCGACAGCACCAGAGCGGATTCGCTGGGCACCCCCACGAAGCCGAAGGCAGTGACCATCGCCGTCTCGCGCACCCCCCAACCGGCGATCGAGATGGGCAAGGTCATCACCAAGATCACAGGCGGCACCAGCACCAGGCAGTCCAACACATGCACATCGATCCCCAGCCCGACCGCCAAGACGTAAACGGCCAAGGACAGGTTGACGTGGCCAGCCAGCGCCACCGCCAGCGTACCCAGTCCGTAGCCGGGATGGAAGAAGAGTGCCCGGGTATCGCCGGCCAGGGCCGCGAGCCCACGCACCAGCTTCCAGCGGCGTAGCGATTCCGGCAGTTGGTCCAGTTGCGTCAGCGCCAAGATTCCGGCCACACACACCACCAGAAGGACCGGGAACACCCAGGCACCAGGCAGGTCCGGCAGGCGCTGTATCAGGATTGGCTGAGTGAGGCAGACCAGCAGCACCAAGGCGAACACCGTAGCGGCCCGCTCCAGCATCACCGAATTGACGGCCCCCATAAGCGTCAGCCCGTATTTGCGCGAATACCACATGCGCACCGCGTCACCACCCACCGCGCCCGGCAGCACGATCGAGAAGAACACGCCGATATAGTAGACAGCTAGGGTCTTGGCCCAGCCCAGCCGAGATTCCAGCGCGTGCAGCACCATCCCCCAGCGGATGGCGCCCAACCCAACTTGCGCGGTCAGCAGCGCCAGAGCAAGAAGCAGGGTCCACGGATCGATGGCCTTGGCCTGCAGCCAAGCAGCCCCCAAATCGACCTTGGACAGCACCCAGGCTGTCAGACCGACGGAAAGCCCGCCCTTCACGACCCAAGGCAACCACTTCTTGACCATTGGAGAAACCGACCCGCCAAAAGAGGGGGGAAGCTTTAGCAGGAATTGACCGGCGGGTGAACCGTCAGCGGTGCATGCGCACCGGAATCCGTTTGCGCCCCCAATCCCCCGGGACCGCCTCGAAGACCCCGGACAACCGTGTTCCGCAATCGGGGCAGGAGCCGTCCGGGGTCAGCCGCCACGCCTTCAGCTCATACCAGTCGCGGCCGATGAGAAGGGCCCCGCAGGCGGGGCACCAGGTGCTGCCGCCGCTCTCGTCGTGGACGTTGCCCGTATAGACATGGCTGACCCCGTTGCCCCTGGCGATGGACCGGGCGCGCGACAGTGTCGAGGATGCCGTGGGGGGCAAGTCGCGCATCTTCCAGTCGGGGTGGAAAGCTGAGAAATGTAACGGCACGTCGGGGCCGAGCGATTCGACCACCCAGCGGCTCAAGGCGTCGATTTCGGCGTCGGAGTCGTTCGCGCCCGGAATGAGAAGGGTGGTGATTTCGAACCATACGCTGGTTTCCCGCTTCAAATATTCGAGGGTGTCGAGGACGGGGCGGAGATGTCCGCCGCAGAGTTCGTGGTAGAAGGACTCGGAAAACGCCTTCAAATCGACGTTGGCCGCGTCCATGTGGGAGAAGAACTCCTCCCGCGCGCCGGGGGCGATGTAGCCGGCGGTGACCGCCACCGTCCTGAGGCCGAGCGCGTGGCAGGCCTTGGCGGTGTCCACCGCGTATTCCAGGAAGATGACCGGGTCGTTGTAGGTGAAGGCCACCGACCGGCAGCCCAGCCGTTGGGCGGCCCGGGCGATCTCCGCCGGGTCGGCGCGATCATTGAGGCGGTCGATCTCACGCGCCTTCGAGATGTCCCAGTTCTGGCAGAACTTGCAGGTCAAGTTGCAGCCGGCGGTGCCGAACGACAACACCGGCGTGCCGGGAAGGAAATGGTTGAGCGGCTTCTTCTCGATGGGGTCGACGCAGAAGCCCGAGGACCGTCCGTAGGTGGTCAGCACCATGGCCTCGCCCGATCTGGCGCGCACGAAGCACAGCCCGCGCTGCCCGTCATGGAGCTTGCACAGGCGCGGACACAGGTCGCACTGCAGGCGGCCATCGTCCAGGCGATGCCACCAGCGTGCCGGAAAATGCGACCCTTGCACCTCGTGTTCCATGGGGGAACGCTACGCCCGCCGCCTCCCCCTTTCAACGGATGCATGGCGGCCCATCCTCCCTCGAATGCCTCTAACCCGTTGGAGGCTTTACACCGAGGGGCAAGCGGCGGTTACCTAGGGGGAGGTATTCCGTCGGAGGCTCCCATGACCGCCGTCCGCCCCGCCGCCGTCGCCGGGATGTTCTATCCCGCCGACCCCGCCCAGCTCCGGGCGCAACTGGATGCGTTCCTGGCCCAGGCACGCGCCGCCCTGCCTGCCGGCGACACCGCCGTGCCCAAGGCGCTGATCGCGCCCCATGCCGGCTACGTCTATTCCGGCCCGGTGGCGGCCAGCGCCTATGTCCGCCTGCTGCCGGCGCGCGGCCGGGTCCGCCGGGTGGTGCTGGTGGGCCCCTCGCACAGGGTGGCGTTTCGCGGCCTGGCCGTAGGGTCCGCCGATCAGTGGGTGTCGCCGCTGGGGCCGGTGCCCATCGACCGCGCCGCCGTGCAGCACCTGGCCGCGATGCCGACGGTGGGGCTGCTCGACCAGGCCCACGGCGCCGAGCACAGCCTGGAAGTCCACGTCCCGTTCCTGCAGACGGTGCTGGGCGAGTTCGCGCTGGTGCCGGTGGTCGCGGGCGACGCCCGCCCGGACGACGTCGCCGCCGTTCTCGACGCCGCCTGGGGTGGCCCCGAGACCGTGGTGGTGGTATCCACGGACCTCTCCCATTACCTGGATTACGACACCTGCCGGACCGTCGACGCGGCCACCGTGGCGGCCATCGAACGCATGGATTTCGGCGCGCTCGGCCGCGATAGCGCCTGCGGCCGGGTGCCGTTGGGCGGGCTGCTGCTGCTGGCGCGCCGGCGGGGGATGCGCATCGCCACCCTGGACGTCCGCAATTCCGGCGACACCGCCGGTCCGCGCGACCGGGTGGTCGGCTATGGTGCCTGGGCGCTCTATGAGGCCGAGCGCCCGGTCGCGACGGCGGAGGACGCCATCCGCGCCGCCGGCCCCGCCTTGGTGGCGCTGGCCAGGGCCTCCATCAAGCACGGGCTGGGAAGCGCGACAGCCGCCCCCGCTCCCTCCCGCGATGGCGTGCTGGGCGCGCCGGGAGCGGCCTTCGTCACCCTGAAGCGCGGCGGCCTGCTGCGGGGCTGCATCGGCACGGTGCAGGCGTGGCGCCCGCTGGCCGAGGACGTGGCCGACAATGCCCGCAAGGCGGCGTTTTCCGACCCCCGCTTCCCGCCGCTGTCGCCCGCCGAGCTGGATGGGCTTGAGCTGTCGGTATCGGTGCTGACCCCACCGGCGCCGATGACCTTCGCCGACGAAGCCGACCTTCTGGACCAGCTTCGTCCGCGCATCGACGGGCTGATCATCGAGGATGCCGGCCGCCGGGCGCTGTTCCTGCCCAGCGTCTGGGAGCAACTGCCGGACAAGCGGCAATTCATTGCCCATCTGAAGCACAAGGCCGGATTGCCTACCGATCACTGGTCACCAAGCTTCAAGGCCAGCCGCTTCCAGGCCGTGGAGGTGGCCTGATGCGCAAACGGTCCCTGGCCCGCGAGGTCGCCGCCGAGATCGACGACGACCGCCGCCTGCTGGCCGATCTGGGCCGCCGCGCCACCTGCTACTGGTCGCGGGCGAAGGCGGTGGACCGCGCCCAGGCCTATCACCGCCGCCGCATCGCCGGCTTCGCCGAACGCGGGTCGATCACGGCCGCGCAGAGAGATCATCTGCTGGCGCTAGTCGAGGCGATGGGGGCCCCGATAGCCGAAACTTGACCTCACAAATGTCGCGGCGGTGGTATCATGCTACTGCCACAAACCCTCCCGGGTATATCAGAGTTCACTGATCAAGGCGGCCCGGCGAATGGCCGCCCAAAGAACCCAAGGGAGGACTTAGTCACATGCCCATCACAGGGAGCCCGGCCGGCGCCGGGACGCCTCGGTTCGCGCGCTCGTTGGCGGCCGCGTTCATCCTCACCGCCGGCACCGTGGTCGCGACCACCCCGGCCCATGCCACCAATGGCTATTTCGCCAACGGTTACGGCGCTCCGTCCAAGGCGCAGGCGGGCGCCGGCGTCGCCCATGGCGAAGGCCCGCTGGCCTCGGCCCAGAACCCGGCCCTCGGCGTCCAGGTGGGTAACGTCGCCGGCCTGTGCTTCACCGGCTTCATGCCCCATCGCTACACGGACAGCGCCGCTGGCGGCGCCATGGTCCCGGGCAAGGTCAAGAGCGACAACGAGTTCTTCCCGATCGTGTGCGGCGGCGTGAACTACATGCTGGACAACGACACGTCGCTGGGGCTGGTGATGTTCGGCAACGGCGGCATGAACACTGAGTACGATACCAACGTCTTCGCCAACTTCAACGGCGGCACGGCGGAAAGCACCCCTCTGGGAATGGATATGGCGCAGGCCTTCTTCGCCCTGAACGCCGCCCATCGGCTGACCCCGACGGTCAGCATCGGCGCCGCACCGGTGCTAGCGGTGCAGCGGTTCAAGGCCTATGGCCTGGAACCCTTCGCGGGCTCGTCGACCGACGCCGCCCATCTCACCAATAACGGCTACGACTGGTCGGTCGGCGGCGGCTTCAAGCTGGGCGCAACCTGGGACGCCGCCAAGTGGGTGACCCTTGGCGTCAACTACCAGTCCCGCATGTGGATGCAGCCCTTCGAAAAATATAAGGGACTGTTCGCCGAGGGCGGCGACTTCGACATTCCCTCGACGGTCGGCGTCGGCGCTGCCTTCAAGCCGGACGATCGCTGGATTGTGTCTCTGGAATACCAGCGGATCTTCTATAACGAGATATCGTCGGTCTCCAACAGTCACGTCCGCAGTGGCGGCAGCCTCGCCCTCGGCTCGGACAATGGCGCCGGCTTCGGGTGGAAGGACATGGACATCTTCCGTATCGGCGCCGAATTCAAGGCCACCGACAGCTTGACCCTGCGCACCGGCTTCAGCCACGCGAGCAAGTTCGCGGACAACCAGGAGGTCCTGTTCAACGTCCTGGCTCCGGCCACCGTGCGGACCCATGCCGGCGCCGGCTTCACCTACCGCTTCAACGAGACGTGGTCGGTCACTGGTTCCTATCTCCATGCCTTCTCGGAGAGCCTGACCGGTACCAATCCGGCCATGGCGCCCAACGATTCGACCAAGCTCCAGATGGACCAGGACGAGGTGTCGCTCGGCTTCTCCTACAAGTTCTGATCCCGCTTCCGCGGCGGCGGCCCCCGGGCCGCCGCCCTTTCCTTTTCACCGCCGGGCGTCTAGTGTCCCGCGCATGCTCGATACCGACCGCCTGCTCCCCGCCCTGGAATCGCTCGCCCGTGCCGCCGGCGCGGTGATCATGGAAATCTATTCCGGCGACTTCGCGATCGACCGCAAGGGCGACGATTCTCCCGTCACCGAGGCCGACCGTCGTGCCGAGGCGGTGATCCTGCCTGGGCTGGCCGCAATCGCCCCCACGATTCCCGCCGTCGCCGAGGAGGAAGTCGCCGCCGGCCGCGTCCCCGCCTTCGGCCGGACCTACTGGCTGGTCGACCCGCTGGACGGCACCAAGGAATTCATCAAGCGCAACGGCGAGTTCACCGTGAACATCGGCCTCATCCACGATGGTGTACCGGTGGCCGGCGTGGTGTTCGCGCCGGCGCTGGGGATGTTGTGGTCCGGCACGGACGGCCGGGCGTCGAAGGTGGCGGCCGACGGCCGCCGCCGGCCGATCTCCTGCCGGCCGGTGCCCGCGCATGGCGCGGTGGTGGTGACCAGCCGGTCGCACCGCGATCCCCAGGCCTTGGAGAGCTGGATGGCCGGCCTGACCGACGCCCGCCTGGACTTCGCCGGATCGTCGCTGAAATTCTGCCGGGTCGCCGAGGGGGCCGCGGACTTCTATCCGCGCTTCGGTCCCACCTGCGAATGGGACACGGCCGCCGGCCATGCCGTGGTCCTGGCCGCCGGCGGCGAGGTGGTGACCTTCGACGGCCGCCCCCTCGCCTATGGCAAGCCCAACTTCCTCAATTCCGACTTCCTGGTGCGGAAGCGGGGGTGATCACGCCCGCCCGGCCTTGATCATCCCCCTGAGCCGGGCGACGTCGGCCGGTTCGAACAGGGGCAGGTGCTGCAGGTCGTCGATGGTCTCGAACGGACCGCGCCGCTTGCGCCAGTCAACGATCTGGCGGGCGCGGGCATCGCCGATTCCCTCCACCACCGCCAGATCCTCGGCCGAGGCGTGGTTGATGTCGATGGGCATGCGCATGGACCGCGCCGCATCGTTGGCGCCGTCGAATCCGGGCTGGTTGCCGGCCATGGGGATCCTCCCTGTTCCTGCTCCACCAACAGCCGGGCGTCCGGCCGGGTTCGCGCCGCCTCTTCGCCTCGCCCCGCAATTGCACTATGTTCCTCGCCATGAGCACCCCATCCGATCCGCCGCGCATCCTGCTTCCGTCCGACGACTCCATCGGCGAGGCCGGCCGGTTGCTGCGCGACGGCTGGCTGGTGGCGTTCCCGACCGAGACCGTCTACGGACTCGGTGCCGACGCCACCAACGACCGCGCCGTGGCCGCCATCTTCGAGGCCAAGGGCCGGCCCAACTTCAACCCGCTGATCGTCCACCTGTCCGAGCCTGCCCAGGCCGACCGCTTGGTGGAGGCGGGGCCCGCCGCCAAGGAGATGATGGCCCGCTTCTGGCCGGGACCGTTGACCCTGGTGCTGCCGAGACACCCGCGATCGCCGGTGTCGCTGCTGGCGTCGGCCGGGCTCGACACCATCGCCGTCCGCATGCCGGACCATCCGGTGGCCCGCGCCCTCATCGAGGCGGCGGGCCGACCGTTGGCGGCACCCTCGGCCAACCGCTCGGGGGCGGTCAGCCCCACCGCCGCCGGGCACGTGGCCGAATCGCTCGGTGGCCGGGTGTCGCTGATCCTGGACGGCGGCCCGTGCCGGGTGGGAGTGGAATCCACCGTCCTCGACCTGACCACGGCGCGCCCTACCCTGCTGCGTCCCGGCGGCGTGCCGGCCGAGGCGTTGGAGGCGGTCCTGGGCCAGGCCCTGGTCCGTCCGGCCAAGGACCCGTCCGCGCCCCGCAGTCCCGGCATGCTGGAAAGCCACTACGCCCCCGGCGTGGCGGTTCGCCTGGGGGCCTGCTGCCCGGGCCCAGGCGAGGCGCTGCTGGCCTTCGGCCCCGCCCCCGCCGACGCCGCCCTGAACCTGTCGCCGGCCGGCGACCTGGAGGAGGCGGCCGCCAACCTTTTCGCCATGCTGCGCAGCCTCGACAAGCCCGGCTGCCGCGGCATCGCGGTGATGCCCATTCCCGACCACGGGCTGGGCCTGGCCATCAACGACCGCCTGCGCCGCGCGGCGGCGCCAAGGAAGCCCGCATGACCCTGTCGTCCACGCTCGCCGCCATCGTCGGCCCCGCCAACCTGCTGACCGGTGACGATCTCGCTCCCTATCTCGGCGAGGAACGGGGGCTCTTTCGCGGATCGGCGCTGGCCGCGATCCGGCCGGGAACCACCGAGGAGGTGGCGGCCTGCGTCCGCGCCTTGGCCGAGACCGGCCTCGCCATCGTGCCTCAGGGCGGCAACACCGGGCTGTGCGGGGGCGGCGTACCGGCCAACGGCGCGGTGGTGGTGTCCACCGAGCGATTGACCCGGGTGCGCGCCGTCGATCCCGCCAATTTCACCATCACCGTCGAGGCCGGCTGCGTGCTGGCCGCGGTCCAGGACGCAGCCGACGATGCCGGCTGCCTGTTCCCGCTGTCGCTGGGGGCCGAGGGAAGCTGCCGGATCGGCGGCAACCTGTCCACCAATGCCGGCGGCGTCAACGTCCTGCGCTACGGCACCGCCCGCGATCTCGTGCTGGGTCTGGAGGTGGTGCTGCCCGACGGCCGGGTGTGGAACGGCCTCAGGTCGCTGCGCAAGGACAATACCGGCTACGACCTCAAGCACCTGTTCATCGGCGCCGAGGGCACGCTGGGAATCATCACCGCCGCCGTCCTGAAGCTGTTTCCGCGGCCGCGCGACATGGCCACCGCCCTGGTCGCCATTCCCGACCCCGAGGCGGGGCTGGACATCCTGGTCGCCGCCCGCCAGGCCTCGGGGGACTCAGTCACCGCCTGCGAGCTGGTCCCCCGCGTCGGGCTCGACCTGGGATTGGCCCATATGGAGGGCGTGCGCGACCCCTTCGACCGGCCGCACCCGTGGTATCTGTTGGTGGAGCTGTCGTCGTCGCGGCCCGGCGGCCTGCGCGAGGCGCTGGAACTGGCGCTGGCCGACGCGCTGGAGAGCGGCCGCGCGCTCGACGCGGTGCTCGCCGAATCGGGGGAACAGCGCAAGGCGCTCTGGCGCATCCGCGAGGCCATCCCGCCCGCCCAGAAGAAGGAAGGCGGCTCGATCAAGCACGACGTGGCGGTCGCCACCAGCCGCGTCCCGGAATTCCTCGCCCGCGCCACCCGGGCGGTGGAGGACGCCCTGCCAGGGGTGCGCGTCTGCGCCTTCGGCCATATCGGCGACGGCAACATCCACTTCAACCTCACCCAGCCCAAGGGGGCCGACAAGGCCGCGTTCCTGGCCGAATGGAAGCGCATGAACCGCGTCGTCCACGACATCGTGGCGGCGATGGACGGCAGCGTCTCGGCCGAGCACGGCATCGGCCAGTTGAAGATCGACGAGATGGCCCGCTACAAGTCGGACGTGGAACTGGACCTGATGAAGCGCCTCAAGGCGGCGCTGGATCCCGCCGGCGTCATGAACCCGGGAAAGGTGCTTCCCGGCTGACCCCCTACCCGTTCGCATGGGGCCATGCGTCTGGCCGGGGTTGACGGGGGCCGCCGCCTTCCCGTCCACTGTTGCTCCTTTCGCCAGACCGGAGCGTTCCCGATGCCCAGTTTCCAGCCTCCCATCCGTGACATGGCCTTCGTTCTCGAGGAGGTCGCCGGCCTGGAAGGCATCGCGGCGCTGCCGGGATACGAGGAGGCGTCGCCGGATCTGGTGACGGCGGTACTGGCCGAGGCCGGGCGCTTCGCCGCCGAGGTGCTGGCGCCGCTCAACCCGATCGGCGACCGCGAGGGGTGCCGCCTCGAGAACGGCGCGGTCACCACCGCCGCCGGCTTCGCCGACGCCTACCGCCAGTTCGTGGACGGCGGCTGGAACGCCCTGCCCTTCGACCCCGAATACGGCGGCCAGGGCCTGCCCTGGGTGGTGGGAACGGCGGTTCAGGAAATCTGGCACGCCGCCAACATGAGCTTCGCGCTGACGCCCATGCTGACCCAGGGCGCCGTCGAGGCACTGACCCTGCACGGCTCTCAGGAAATCAAGGACACCTATCTGGCCAGGCTGGTCTCGGGTGAATGGACCGGCACCATGAACCTGACCGAGCCTTCGGCGGGTTCGGATGTCGGCGCGCTCCGTGCCAAGGCCGTGCCGGCCGGGGATGGCAGCTACCGCATCACCGGCCAAAAGATCTTCATCACCGCCGGCGACCACGACCTGGCCGAGAACATCGTCCACCTAGTGCTGGCGCGGCTTCCCGACGCGCCGCCCGGGGTGAAGGGAATCTCGCTGTTCGTGGTGCCGAAATACCTGGTCAATCCCGACGGCTCGCTGGGGGCGCGCAACGACGTCCAATGCATCAAGCTCGAGGAGAAGCTAGGCATCCACGCCAGCCCCACCTGCGTTATGGCTTTCGGCGAGAACGGCGGCGCCGCCGGCTGGCTGGTCGGCGAGGAGAACAAGGGCCTGGCGCTGATGTTCACGATGATGAACAACGCCCGTCTTTCGGTCGGCCTGGAGGGGGTCGCCCAGGCCGAGCGGGCGCTCCAGAAGGCCGCCGCCTACGCCCGCGAGCGCGTGCAGGGACATGCCCCCGGCAAGACCGGGGCGGCGACCATCGTCCACCATCCCGACGTCCGCCGCATGCTGGCCACATCGAAGGGGCTGACCGAGGCGGCCCGGGCCCTGGCCTATTGGGTCTCGGCCCGCATCGACGA
The DNA here is from genome assembly GCA_937887565.1 of uncultured Rhodospirillaceae bacterium. GTDB lineage: Bacteria > Pseudomonadota > Alphaproteobacteria > Rhodospirillales > Magnetospirillaceae > CALABS01. The sequence goes on from CALABS010000024.1 coordinate 80,911, forward strand.
ATCGCATCGCTCCCCCGATCCGGCGGTTCGCGAGCGCGCCCATGCCCTGGTGGACCTGCTGACCCCGGTGGTCAAGGCATGGAGCACCGACATCGGCATCCGCGTCGCCGACACCGCCATCCAGGTGTTCGGCGGCATGGGCTATGTCGAGGAAGCGGGCGTCGCCCAGCACCTGCGCGATGCCCGCATCGCCGCCATCTACGAGGGCACGAATGGCATCCAGGCCATGGACCTGGTCAACCGCAAGCTCATCCGCGACGGCGGCGTGGTCTTCGCCGCCCTGATCGACGAAATGCGCTCGGCCGAGGAGCATCTGTCCGGCGACGACTTCGCGCTGATCCGCGCCCGTCTGGGAAGCGCCATCGACGCCGCCGATTCGGCGGCCCGGCGCATCCTGCACGGCCACGGCGGCGACCCGGCCCTGGCCGGATCGGTGGCGGCCCCCTTCCTGGAGTTGGTCGGCATCACGGCCGGCGGCTGGCTGATGGCGCTGTCCGCCCTCGCCGCCCGCCGCCGCCTGGCCGAAGGCTCCGAGGACACCGACTTCCTGACCGCCAAGCTGCTGACCGCCCGGGTCTACGCCGACACCGTGCTGGTCCGCGCCTCGTCGCTGCTCGCCCAGGTCGAGGCCGGATCGTCGACGCTCATGGCTTTCGGCGAGGACTGGTTCTAGCCGCAGTTTTCCCTTTGGCCGCCCGGCTCCCGGGCGGCTATACTCCCCCGCGATGTCGGGGATTACGCGATACGTGCTGCGTCAGTTGGCGGTGGGGATGACGTTCGTCTCCATCGCGTTGGCGTGCGTCTTGTGGCTGACGCAGTCGTTGCGCTTCATCGACATGATCGTCAACAAAGGCCTTTCGGCCCAGGATTTCCTGGTATTGACGCTCATGCTGATGCCGACATTCCTGGTCGTCATCATCCCGATTTCGCTTTTCGCAGTTACGCTTTTCACCTACAACAAACTCACCGTCGATCGTGAATTGGTCGTGTTGCGAGCGGTCGGTCTCTCACATTGGATGCTCGGCAGGCCCGCGTTGATCCTCGCGGTGCTCGCGACGGTGCTCGGGTATTCCTTGACCCTGTGGATCATTCCTTCGTCCGTCCAGAACTTCCGCGAGATGCAGTGGAACATCCGCAACGACATCACGGGCATGCTCCTGCAGGAAGAGGTGTTCAACAAGTTCGGCGAGGGACTGACCATCTATGTCCGCTCGCATGCCGCCAACGGCGAGCTGCTGGGCATCCTGGTGCACGACAAGCGCAATCCCGACAAGCCGGTGACCTTGATGGCCGAGCGCGGCGCATTGGTATTCACGGACGAGGGACCGAGGGTGCTGATGCTGAACGGCAACCGCCAACAGGTCACCCGCGGAACGGGACGGCTTTCGGTGCTTTATTTCGACAGCTACACCGTCGACATGGCCAAGGCCGCCGGAGGCACGGACAGCCGCTTCCGCGATGCCCGCGAGAGGTCGATGGCCGAGCTGTTCGCGGCGACCGAGGCGCAGTTGGGAGCCAACGACTTCCGCCGCGCCAAGGTGGAATTGCATCAGCGCTTTACCTCGCCGCTCTACAATTTGGGCTTCACCTTGATCGCGTTGGCCTGCCTTTTGCCAGCCGGCTTCAACCGTCGGGGCCAGGGCACCCAGGTGATGACCGCGATCGGCCTGATGGTCGCCGCCCAGGCGGCGGCCCTGGGAACGACCAATTTGGCGACGAACGACCTGCTGTTCGTGCCGCTGATGTACGCGGCCGCGCTGCTGCCTATCGCGCTGTCGGCGTGGTTCATCCACAGGCCGCCGCGGTTCCACCGCCGCCAGCGGCTGTCCGCGGCGGCCGCGTGAGGGGGGAGGGAACTGGGGTGAAAATCGGGCGCCTGTTTCTGCTCGCCACGGTGTCGATGGCCGCGCTGTCGGCCGGGGCGCACGCCGAGTTCCGCGCTGCGGACATCGGCGACTGGGGCGACGCTTGGGGCGAAGAGATCATCCCCTCGCCACCGCCGGTGCGAACCTCCCCGCCTGCGGCCGTGGCGCCGATCGCCGCGCCTATGGTCGCCGCGCCCTCCACGGCTGCGGTCGCCCCCACTCCTGCCGATATCGGCGGATGGGGCGATGCGTGGCGGGATGCCCCCCTTCCGTCGCCCTCCACCGCACCGGCGCCCCCCGTGGCGTCCGCGATCGGAGCGGAGAGCGCGGGTGATGCCGGCGCGCCGGTCGCCGACCTGCCTCAGGCCGGACAGCCCCCGTCGCGGGCGCTTCCCTCCACGCTGGCGCCCGCTCCCGACGACGACGCGGCGCCGGTCCATCTGGTGGCCGACCAGATCATTCATGACCGCGAACTCGGCATCGTCACCGCCACGGGCCACGTCGAGATCACCCAGACCGGCAGGACGCTGACGGCGGACACGGTCAGCTACAACCTCAGGCAGGACATCCTCGCCGCCTCCGGCAACGTCGTCCTGGCCGAACCCGACGGCAGCGTCGCCTTTGCCGAGTATTTCGAACTCACCGGCGACTTCAAGGAAGGCGTGGCCCAGGAAATCCGGGTGCTACTGGCGGATCGCTCGCGCATGCGGGCGGCCGGGGCTCGCCGGGTCGCCGGCGTGCGCACGGATTTCGACGCCCCCGCCTACACCGCCTGCGAACCCTGCGCGGAAAACCCCGGTCGCGAGCCCCTGTGGCAGGTCAAGGCCAAGGAGGCGACCCACGACCAGGAAGCCAAGACCATCGAATACCGCGACGTGTGGATGGAACTGGGGGGCGTGCCGGTGGCCTACACCCCCTATCTGTCCCATCCCGACCCGTCGGTGAAGCGCAAGAGCGGTTTCCTGGTTCCGACCGCCGGCGTGTCCAGCACGCTGGGCACCAATTTCACGGTCCCCTATTTCTGGGCCATCGCCGACAACCAGGACGTCACCTTCTCGCCTCGTTTCCTGTTTCCGAAGTCGGAAGTCACCCGCGCCCCCGAGGCCGAACGGTTCGACCGCGAAATCCTGCGCCGTGTCGTGCTGGCCGGTGAACACCGCTGGGTGGGGACCGAGGGTGAGACCAGGACCGCCGCCAGCCTCACCGCCCACAAGCGAACCGGGGAACTGCGCGGGCATGTGCGGGCGAACGGCCGTTTCGACCTGACCGAGGTGTGGCGGGCCGGCTACCAGATCGAACGCCAGAGCGACGACAATTATTCCTCCGTTTACGGCTACCCTTTTCAGAACGAGCGCCCCTGGCTGACGACGCGGCCCTATATCGAAGGGTTTGGCCGCAACAATTACCTGATGGCCGAAGGCTTCGCTTTTCAGGGAACGCGCACAACCGACGACCCAGGCCGCTCGCCGCTGGTCCTGCCTCATGCGATCTACAGTTTCGTCGGCACTCCCAGCCGCCGGGGCGGCTTCTGGACGCTGGACGCCGATACCCTGGCCTACGGCCGCAGCGAAGGCACCGACGCGGGACGGCTGTCGACCCGTGTGGCGTGGAACCAGAGTCTTACGACTTCTGGAGGCCAAATCTACAACATGGTGACGTCCTTGCGCGCCGATGGTTATCACGCCAACCAGATGGAGTCCGGCGGCACCGCGTCGTCAGGCCGCGTCGTGCCCCAGTTCGGCATCAACTGGCGGTACCCGTTCGCGAGAACCTCGGAAAACTGGAGCCAAGTCATCGAACCGCTGGCGATGGTGGCCGCGAGCCCCAATGGCGGCAATCCCAGGGATATTCCAAACGAAGACTCCGTCGACTTCGAGATGGACGACATCAATGTCCTGAGGCCCAACCGGCTACCGGGACTGGACCGCGTGGAAGGCGGCCTGCGGGGCGCCTATGGACTGCGGTGGAGCGCCTATCGGGGCAGCGGCTACCTCACGACCCAGGTAGCCCAAGGCTGGCGTGCGCATCCGGACAGCACCTTCGGCCCGAACACGGGCTTCGACCGGAAGCTTTCCGATTACGTCGGACGCTTGGAAATCTCACCGACTGGAAATGTCTATCTGTTGAATCGCGTTCGCCTGGACAAGGATAGCCTGGAAGTCCGGCGAAACGAGAACACGGTCTCGGTCGGTCCGCGGGCATTGCGCGCCACGGCCACCTACATGATGTTCGAGCGTCCGGCCACGGACGTGGACTTCAAACGGCGCCAGTATCTCGTCTACGGGCTGTCATCTGAGCTCAGCCGGTACTGGTCCCTGCTAGCGACCGCGAGCCATGACCTGACGGACGAAGGCGGCTTGCTGGGCTGGACCGCACAGGCCACCTACTCCGACGAATGCTTCGCCTTCGTCACCAACCTGCGGCGCTACATCACCACCAACGACGAGCAGGGTTCCGGTTACGAAGTCACATTCAACATCGTTTTCAAGACCTTGGGCGAAGTCCCGGTCGACGTGTTCTAAGATCCGGGTCGAAGGAAGAATAGCATGCTGGCACGTCTTGCCCTCAGCGTCGTCATGGTCGTGATGGCATTGTCGATGGGCCCCGCCTGGGCGCAGGTCGACCGTATTGCCGCGGTGGTCAATGACGAGGTGATCACCATCCGCGACGTCGAAGGGCGCCTGCGCATGGCGATGGCGTTGTCCAATATCCCTGACAGCCCCGAGGCGCGCCGCCGGATCCTTCCGCAGGTGATGCGCAAGATGATCGATGAGCGGCTCCAGCTGAAGGAAGCGGAGCGGCTGAAGATCGCCATGACGCCGGCCGAGATCGACAACGGCATCGCCTTCATCGAACAGCAGAATCGCCAGCCCAAGGGATCGTTGCTGCGCGGATTGGCGACCGCGGGTGTCGACCCCGCGGCGGTCCGTGATCAGGTGCGCGCAGACCTGCTGTGGATGCGGGTGGTGGCGAGGGTGCTGCGGCCACAGATCCGCATCGGCGACGAGGAGGTCAAGGACCGCCTGGAGACGATCAAGGCGCGCCAAGGCCAGCCGGAATTCCGCGTCGCCGAAATCTTCCTTCCCGTCGACTCCCCCGACCAGGAACAGGAGATGCGCCAACTGGCGGATCGGCTGCTCGAGCAATTGAAGACCGGCGCCCCCTTCACCGCCCTGGCACGGCAGTTCTCGCGGGCGCCGACCGCCGCCACTGGCGGCGTGATGGGCTGGGTCGCGGAGGGCATGATCGATCCCGACCTGCTCGGCGAACTGACCACGATGCACCCCGGCCAGGTGTCACCGGTGATCCGGGCGGCCGACGGCTTCCATCTCGTGGCTTTGATGGACCGACGCATCGCGGGGACCACAGCCGATCCCTTGAATGCCTCGGTCACCCTGGCACGGCTGGTGCTGCCGGTTCCCCCCAAGGGACCGACGATGGAACAATTGCTGGCCCGCGCCCAGGAACTGACCCGCGGCTTGCGCGGATGCGACGCGCTGGACGCGATGGCGCGCAAGATGGGCGGGACGCCGCCGGCCAGGCTGCCGCGCTCGCGCATCGGCGACCTGGAGCCGGACCTAGTGCCGATCGTCGCCACGCTTCCGGTGGGCGTCGCCGCCCAGCCCGTCGTCGCCCAGGACGGGATCGCCGTGGTGATGGCCTGCGAGCGTGACGAGGCGACCACGGTCCAACTGCCCAGCGCCGAGACGATCCGCCGCATGATCGAGGACGAGCGCACGGATATGCTGGCGCGCCGCTACCTGCGCGACCTGCGCCGCGCCGCCTTTGTCGACGTCCGGATTTGACGCCGTGGGCGGGATGGCTCCCGTCGCGCTCACCATGGGCGAGCCGGCCGGGATCGGCGGCGAGATCGCGCTGAAGGCGTGGCGGCGACGGATCAACGGCGTCCCGCCGTTCTTCGCCATCGACGACCCCGACCGCCTGCGCGCCCTGGCTGCGCGGTTGGGCATGGCGGTGCCGGTAACCGCGATTGCCGCACCCGGCGACGCGCAAGCGGTCTTCCCCACCGCCTTGCCCGTGCTTCCCCAGGCGCTTGCCGTCGCGGTCCCGCCCGGTCATCCCGACCCCGCCAACACCCCCGCCGTACGCGAGTCGATCGCCAGGGCAGTGGAGTTCGCCCGCGCCGGCGCGGTGGCGGCGGTGGTGACCAATCCCATCCACAAGGCGGTGATGTACCAGGGCGGCTTCAACTTCCCCGGGCACACGGAGTTCCTGGCCCATCTTCTCGACCTCGAAGGTCGCGAGGTGATGATGCTGACCTGCCCGGGCCTGCGGGTGGTGCCGGCCACCATCCATGTCAGCCTCGCCGATGCCATCCGGTCGCTGTCGCGCGAGATGGTCGTCGCCGCCGGAACCGTCACCGCGCGGGCGCTGGAGCGGGACTTCGGCATCCCACGGCCGCGGCTGGCGGTCGCCGGCCTCAATCCCCACGCCGGCGAGGACGGCGCCATGGGGCGCGAGGAGATCGACGTGATCGCGCCCGCCGTCGCGGCGCTGCGAAATGCCGGCATCGATGCGGTCGGGCCGCTGCCTCCCGACACCATGTTTCACGCCCGGGCGCGGGCCGGCTACGACGCCGCCTTGTGCATGTACCACGATCAGGCGCTCATTCCCGTCAAGACCATCGACTTCGACGCCGGCGTCAACGTCACCCTGGGTCTGCCCATCGTCCGCACCTCGCCAGACCACGGCACCGCCCTGGCGCTGGCGGGAACGGGCGCCGCCAACGAAACCAGCCTGGTCGCGGCGCTGAGGACCGCCGCCGAGATCGCCGCCAACCGTGTCGGCCATGGCTGAGCTTCCCCCGCTTCGCGACGTGATCGCCGCCCACGGCCTGGCCGCCCGCAAGTCGCTGGGCCAGCATTTCCTGCTCGACCTCAATCTCACCGGCCGCATCGCCAGGGCCGCCGGCGACCTGACGACCGGCACCACCATCGAGATCGGCCCCGGCCCCGGCGGGCTGACCCGGGCGCTGCTGGACGCCGGCGCCCGCCACGTGGTCGCCGTCGAACGCGACGACCGCGCCATCGCCATCCAGGAGGACGTGGCCGCCGCCTATCCGGGGCGCCTGGAAATCGTCGCCGCCGACGCCCTCGATGTGGATGTCGCCGCCCTTGGCGACGCCCCGCGCCGGATCGTCGCCAACCTGCCCTACAACATCTCGACCGTGTTGTTGTTGCAATGGCTTCGCGTCGCGGCCACGTTTGAAAGCATGACCCTGATGTTCCAGGCCGAGGTGGTGGACCGCTTGGCGGCGCCGCCGAGAACCCCCCACTACGGCCGTCTGTCGGTGATCACCCAATGGCTGTGTGAGGTTCGGCCGTTGTTCAACGTGGACAAGCGGGCCTTCACGCCGCCGCCGTCGGTCATGTCCACGGTGGTGAAACTGATTCCGCGCGCCGAGCCGCTGGCTCCGGCCCGGTTCGAGACCCTTGAGCGGGTCACCGCCGCCGCCTTCGGACAACGCCGCAAGATGCTGCGGTCCAGCCTGAAAGCGCTGGGCGACGCCGAGGCGTTGATCGCCGCCGCCGCCCTGCGACCGACGGCGCGCGCCGAGGAGCTGTCCGTGGCCGAGTTCTGCGCCCTGGCCCGGGCCGTGGACGAAACGCGGGGGACGTGACCGTGGGCCGGCCGCGCCTCAATGTCAGCCTCAGGAATTTGCGCATGGAGCCCCAGGCCGCCGTGGGGTATCCTGCCAACGTCATGAAAGCTGCATCGGCTGCCATGTCCAAGGCTCCGGCGACAGGGCTAGTCGACCTTCCGGCCGACGAGCTCACCGACCTCCTCGACGACATCCTCGCTGGCGACGCGGCCGAGGAGGAGACAGGAGTTCTTTGCCCCGAGCCAGAGGGGCAGGCCAACACCACCGACCCCCAGACCGTCGAGGAGGCCTTCGCCAGACTCCGCCCCCTGGCCTCGACCGTTCTGGGTGAAATTCCCGCATCCGCCGGGGAAGACGAGGAGCCCCTGCTCCTCGACGAGTCCATGGCGGTGCCGCCCGACCTGTCCGATCCGGCCTTCCTCTCCGCCCTCCCCCCCTACGAGCCGCCCCCCGAGGACGCGATCGATCCGCTGGCGGCCGACCTCGGGCCGGAGCCGGAGCCGCTTGTCCTCGACGAGCACATGGTCGTTCCCGCCCTTGGGCCAGCCGAGGCGGCCGAGGACGCCGAGCCCCTGGTCCTCGACGACTCCATGGCCGTTCCCGCCCCCAAGGCGACCGAGGCGGCGGCGGAGGACGCCGAACCCATGATCCTCGACGACTCCATGGCCGTTCCCGCCCCCGAGCCGGCCGAAGCCACCGAGGCGGAGGAGGAGGCCGAGCCCCTGGTCCTCGACGATTCCATGGCCGTCCCCGTCCCCGAGGCGGCGCCACCTCAAGCAGCGGCCGCGCTCCCTCCACCCGACCTCTCCCACCTGAACGAGCGCGTCACGGCGATCCTGCAGGCGGCGGCGGACGATGCCGGCGGAGGCGACCGGGGCGCCATCGGGGCCGGGTCGGCGGAATTGCCGGCGGCGGCCGAAGCCCTTTCGGCCCTGCTGGCCGAGATGCCGCCCGCCAGTGATTTCGCGGCCCTGGACCTGCTCTACGCCTGCTGGCCCAGGAATACCCAGCGCAGCGACAGCCGCGCCTTGCTGGCCGCCGCGACCAACCTTGCGACCACTTTTGGGATGCCGCACCGGCTGCCCATGGCGATGTCCAAGGCGTGGCGGATGCTGGACGCCGAGATGTTCGAGGCCCAATTGGCGGCGCGCCTGGCCGCCATCGCCACCTTCATCCGCACCTGGCAGCGCGAGCAAAAGGTGTTCCTGATCCTGGAATTCGGCGAGATCGAGCTGATCGAATACCTGTTCGAGGCGCTTCCACCCGGCGGCCACCAGGAGCTGTTGGCGGACGTGATGAATTTCAAGGTGCTGTCCAACCGCCGCATGGGGTTGGTGCGCCGCATTCCCACCCGCCTGCGCAAGCAAATCCAGCCGCTGCTGCCCGATCGCAAGAACGAGGCCATGATTCTCCTGGCCCATGCCAAGGCATTGCTGGACATCGTCGCCAACCCCAACGGCTTCGCCCCCATCGTCGAGGCGGCGACCAAGGCGCGCGAGGAGGTCGAGAAGCTGATGAAGCAGACCGCCTCGGCCGGCGTCGCGCCGCCGGGTGGCGGCCAGGGGCTGGGTCGGATCGGGTAGGGCTGACCCTACTCCACTGCCTCCTTGACCTTTTTCGCCGGGACCTTCTTCGCGGCCGCCTTCTTCGCCGGGGCCTTCTTGTCGGCGGCCGGCTCGGCCTTCTTGGCGGCGGCCTTGCGGGTGGGCGCCTTCTTGGCCGGCGCCCTGGCGGCCTTGGCCTGGATCAACCGCACCGCCTCGTCCAGCGTCACCGTATTGGGGTCGCTGCCCTTGGGCAGGGTGGCGTGGACGCCGTCCGACGACACATAGGGGCCGAAGCGGCCCTCGTGCACGGTCACCGGCTTGCCGTCGCGCTCTCCCAGGGTCTTGAGCGGGCCGGCGGCCTTGCCGCGCCCCTTGCCCTGGGCCAGCAACTCGACGGCGCGGTTCATGCCGACCGTCAGCACGTCGTCGTCCCGCCCCAGCGACTTGTAGACGCCGTCATGCAGCAGATAGGGGCCGAAGCGCCCCACCCCGGCCGAGATCGGCTTGCGGGTCTCGGGATGCACCCCCACCTCGCGCGGCAACGCCAGCAGTTTCAGCGCGATGTCGAGGCCGATATCGGCCGGCTCGAGGCCCTTGTACAGCGACACCCGCTTGGGCTTCTTGCCCTCGCCCTGCTGGACGTACCAGCCGTAAGGCCCCTTGCGCAGGGTCACCGGCTCGGAGGTGGCGGGATCGACGCCCAGCTCCTTGGGCCCCTCGGCGCCGTCGGCCTGCGCCTCGCCGTTCTCGCCGGCCACCGCCAGCGGGCGGGTATAGCGGCATTCGGGATAGTTGGAACAGCCGATGAAGGCGCCGAACTTGCCCAGCTTCAGCGACAGCCGGCCGGCGTTGCAGCCGGGACACTGGCGGGGATCGTGGCCGTCGGCGGCGGCCGGGAAGAAATGCGGGCCGAGATCGGCGTCCAGCGCCTCGATGACGTCCGAGATGCGCAGTTCCTTGGTCTCGTCCACGGCGGCCGAGAAGTCGCGCCAGAATGCCTCCAGCACACGCCGCCAATCCTCGCGCCCGCCCGAGATGTCGTCGAGCTGGTTCTCCAGGTCGGCCGTGAAGTTGTACTCCACGTAGCGCTTGAAGAAGCTCTCCAGGAAGGCGGTGACGATGCGGCCGCGGTCCTCGGGAACGAAGCGCCGCTGGTCCAGGCGCACGTAGTTGCGGTCCTGCAGCACGGTCAGGATCGACGCATAGGTGGACGGGCGGCCGATGCCCAGCTCCTCCAGCTTCTTGACCAGGCTGGCCTCGGAATAGCGCGGCGGCGGCTGGGTGAAGTGCTGCTCGGCCTTGACGCCCTGACGGGCCATGGCCTCGCCCTCGTGGACGTCGGGCAGCAGGCGCTCGGCCTCGTCGTCGTCGGACGACGGCTCGTCGCGGTCCTCGCGGTAAACCTTCATGAAGCCGTCGAAGGTGACCACGCTGCCGGTGGCGCGCAGCACGAGAGCCCCGTCCTGGCTGGCGACGTCGACGGCCACCTGGTCCAGCTCGGCCGAGGCCATCTGGCTGGCCACGGTGCGCTTCCAGATCAGCTCGTAGAGCCGCAGCTGGTCCTTGTCGAGGTACCGGGCCATGCGCTCGGGGGTACGGGTGACGTCGGTCGGCCGGATGCACTCGTGCGCTTCCTGGGCGTTCTTGGCCTTGGTCTTGTAGAGCCGGGGCGCCTCGGGCAGGTAGGTCTTGCCGAAATCGCGGCCGATCAGGTCGCGGGCGGCGGCGATGGCCTCGGCGGCCATGGTGACGCCGTCGGTTCGCATATAGGTGATGAGACCCACCGTCTCGCCGCCGATATCCACGCCCTCGTACAGGCGCTGGGCCAACTGCATGGTCTTGGCGGCGGCGAAATACAGCTTGCGGCTGGCCTCCTGCTGCAGCGTCGAGGTGGTGAAGGGGGCGAAGGGGTTGCGCCGGGCCTTCTTGCGCTCCACCGACGCCACCGAGAACCTGGCCGCCTCGATGCGGGCCTTGGCGTCCATGGCGGCGGCCTCGTCGCCCAAGGCGAACTTGTCGAGGCGGGCGCCGTCGAGATGGGTCAGGGCGGCGGTGATCATCGCCCCCTTGGAGGTCAGGAAGTCGGCGGCCACGGTCCAGTATTCGCGGGCCTTGAAGCTCTCGATCTCGGATTCGCGCTCGCAGACCAGCCTGAGCGCCACCGACTGCACGCGGCCGGCCGAGCGCGCCCCGGGCAGCTTGCGCCACAGCACCGGCGACAGGGTGAAGCCGACCAGGTAGTCGAGCGCCCGCCGCGCCAGATAGGCGTCCACCAGCTCCTGGTGGATGTCGCGCGGGTTGCGCATGGCGTCGAGGACGGCGGTCTTGGTGATCTCGTTGAACACCACCCGCTTGACGTCCACCTTCTTGAGCGCGCCGCGTTCCTCGAGGACCCTCTTCACGTGCCAGCTGATGGCCTCGCCCTCGCGATCGGGGTCGGTGGCCAGGAACAGCTTGTCGGCCGCCTTCAGGGCCTGGGCGATCTCCTTGACGTGGCGCTCGGACTTGGGATCGCTCTCCCAGTCCATGGCGAATCCCTCGTCGGGGCGCACCGAGCCGTCCTTGGCCGGCAGGTCGCGGATATGGCCATAGGACGCCAGCACCTGGAAATCCGATCCCAGGTACTTGTTGATGGTCTTGGCCTTGGCGGGAGACTCGACGACGACGACCTTCATCCGGGTCCGATCATGACTGCGACAGCGGGCGGGGCCTCCGGCGGTTCACCGGCCCGCCAGCAGCGAGACCTGGTTCCCCGGGTGGCGCTCCAGGCGACCGGCCAGCTCCAGCTCGAGCAGAACCATGGACACCACAGGGGGAGACAATTGGCATTCACGGATGATCAAGTCAACCGTCACAGGCGTCGGACCCAGGCATGCGACGATTGTCCGGCGCGCCGAGGCCACCTCGTCATCGCTTGGCGGTGACGGCGGGGGAGCGCCGAAATCCGCCCGCTTGCCCTCGGCCAGCGGCCGGCGCAGCAGGTCGCCGAGCACCCTCAGCACGTCCTCGGCCGATTCGGTGAGCACCGCCCCGTGGCGGATGAGGTCGTTGGGCCCCTGGGCGCGCGGGTCGAGCGGCGAGCCGGGCACCGCGAACACCTCGCGGCCCTGGTCGGCGGCCATGCGGGCGGTGATCAGCGACCCCGACTTGAAGCTGGCCTCGACCACCACCACGCCCAGCCCGAGGCCCGAGATGATGCGGTTGCGGCGGGGAAAGTGGCTGGCCTGGGGCTGGGTGCCCGGCGGCATCTCCGAGACCGCGCAGCCGGCCGCCACCACCTCGTCGTACAGGCGCTGGTTCTCGGGCGGGTAGACCACGTCGACGCCGCCGGCCATCACCGCCACCGTCCCGGTGGCCAGCGAGCCCTCGTGGGCGGCGGTGTCGATGCCGCGCGCCAGGCCCGACGCCACCGCCATCCCGGCCTTGCCCAGCTCGGCGGCGATGCGGCGGGCCAGGTTGCGGCCGTTGATCGAGGCGTTCCGCGCCCCGACCATCCCCACCATGGGCCTGGTCAGCAGCGACGGGTTGCCGCGCGCGTAGAGGATGGGCGGCGCGTCGTCGATGGCCGCCAGCCAGCGCGGATAGGTCGGCTCGACCGCCGCCAGGGCGACGGCGCCCAGCCGCTCGGCGGCCTCCAGTTCGCGCTCGGCCCCGGCGCGGGGACAGACGGCGATGGGCTTGGCCCGGCCGCCCCGTCTGGCCAGCTCGGGCAGCGCCGCCAGCGCCGCCGCGGCGGTGCCGTACCGCTCGATCAGGCGCTGGAAGGTGCGCGGGCCGACATTCTCGCTCCGGATCAGCCGCAGCCAGTCCAGGCGCTCGGCGGCCGACAGGGTGCGGGGTGCCTCGTCCATTGAGGGAAGAGTGCGCGATCGCATGCACGCGGTCAAGCGCGCGTATTGTCGCGTTTTGTTCTTGACAAAAAGGAATTATTGCCGACATTGGCCGGAATGATCCATTGATCCCGGGAGGTGCGTGATGGGTGGTTTCGAGTCCAATGCGCGACCGGCGACCGGCGGGGCGACCGGCGGGGCGACCGGCGCCGTGCCGGGTGGCGCGCCGCCCATCCCACCGCCCGCCCCGGCCGGCGGCTTCCGCGCGCTCGGGCACCATGACGGCCTGGGTCCGGTCGGCGGCCCGGGCGGCGTCGACCTCTCCGGCCCCGGGGCGCCGTTCGGGACCGGCCCCGACCTGTCGCCCTCTCCCGCCGCCCCGCCCGTGGCGACGTTCTCGCGGGAACAAAACGATAACTTGCCCGGTCCCCGCGTCGCCGCCCCCCGCGTTTCCGGCCTCGCGCCCGGCCTCGGCCACGGCGCCAACCGTCCCCTCGGCCACGGCCTGCTGGGCGGCGGCGAGGGGAGCAAGCCGGCGCCCCGGCCGCTGGCCTTCAAGCCCGATCCGCTGGCCGGCCACACCGTCAACGCCGCCGGCCGCGCCGAGCACCAGACCTGGGCCAGGCTGCTGTCCGAGACCAAGGACCTTCGCGGCGCCCTGCCGGTGTTGAACCGCGCGGTCAAGGAGTACGGCCTCCAGGGCCAGGGCGATGTCGGCGACGTGCTGGGCCACCTAAACGCGCTGGCGCCCAAGTCCGCGCAGGCGGTGCAGGACGGCATCTTCCAGGGCACCGGCATCCGCGTGCAGCCGCGCATCGCCCCCGACGGGCCGGGCTTCGACCCGGAGAGCGTCCGGCCGGCCCTGCCCAAGGCCAACCCCTGGGGCAGCGCCGACGGCGCCGACCCGCAGGCGGCCGCCGGCATGGCGAAGGTGCTGCTGACCAAGGGCGACTACGCCCAGGGCGCCGTGCCCCACTTCAAGGGCGAGTTCGCCCGCGACTCCGAAGCCGCCCGCGCCTATACGGCGGCCGTCTACGACGCAATGGCCAAATCCGACCCCCAGGCCGCCGCCCTGTTCGCCCGCCAGATGGGCGACGGCGGGCTGGTGCCGGACGCGCCGCACAGCGTCGAGGCGCCTTTGGCGGGACAGGGTCCCGGCACCCCGTTGCCGCCCCACATCCCGGTGTCCCGGCCGGAAAAAACCGCCTGGGACAAAATCCGCTCCGCCGCCGGCCCCCACGTGGCCGGCGCCGTCGAGCGGGCCGGCGAGGCGGTGAAATGGGGCCTGGATTGGCTGTCGCCCGGCGCCGACATCAAGGACGCCGTCGAGCAGTCGGGTGACGCGGCCGAGGCCGCCAAACGGGGCGACTGGACCGGCGCCGCCCGCGACACCGCCGGCGCCGCCCTCAGCCTGGGCGGGGTGCTGATCCCCGGCACGGTCAAGGGAATCAAGGAGGGCGCCGAGGCGGCGACGAAAACCGCCGGCGACGCCATCCGCCGCGGCCTGCCCGATGTGTCGCGGACCGAAAACCCCATCTCCGCGAAGGAGTTTGCCCAACTGCCCGACACCGGTACCATCGATCCAAAGCGCGTCAGGACGATGCAGATGGGAGTTTCAGGCCGTTTCGGCGACCGCCACTCCCTTGAAGAAACGATTGAAGGCCTGCGCAAAGGCAATGTTAAGCCCGAACACATTCCGCCCATTCGGGTGGGCGAGTTCGAGGGGGAGATCTACACAATGGACCACCGCCGCCTCATTGCCTTTAGAGAGGCGGGAATGCCTATCCGATACGAAAAGGTGGCCCCAGAGACCATGAAGAAAGCGGCAAAAAATAAAATGGATACTAGAGATAGCGGGATCACATTAAAGATCAGGAAAGGCCAAAAAAATGACCGATGACGAGCTCATGACTTTTGCGCACAAAATCGACACTCGTGGTGATCTAGTTAAATTTCTAGACACGCTTGGCGAAGCGATTGTTGAAGGAGAGATAAAGACACTTAAATCATATGAAGTTATTGACGGCTGTGAAAATCTTGCGGCGAGCCTCGACAGCTGGTGCGCCTATCGCAACATCCCCTTCGACGAACAGCCGACCTGGAGCCTGGTCGCCTGGATCATCCTGGCGGGGGCACTGAACGACTGAGCGCGACATGGGCTCAAGCCCCGCCGGCGCTTCATGCCGCGTCGGCGGGCGCCGACAGGCGCGCCTTGGAGGACACGATCGAGGGGCTGCGTAGTGGCAAGATCAAGCCGGAAGACATCCCTCCCGTCCGGATCGGAGAGGTCAACGGCGAGGTCTATACCCTCGATCATCGCCGGCTGGTGACGTTCCGCGAGGCGGGCATTCCCGTCACCTATCGGAAGGCCTCTGCCCGGGAATTGAAAAGAGAAGGAGGCAATAAGCTTACCGGGAATGGAATGGAAATCAGGATCAGGAAAGGAAATTGATCATGGAAATCGAGGATCTCCAAGACATGGCCCATACCGTTAATTCACGATCTGAACTTGTACATTTTCTCGATCTCCTTGGAAAATCAATTGTAGACGGAGAGGCTCCCACACTGACCTCGTATGAGGTCATGGACGGCTGCGAAAATTTCGCCGCCAACCTTCACGCCTGGTGTGCCTATCGCAACATCCCCTTCGAAGAACAGCCGACCTGGAGCCTGGTCGCCTGGATCATCCTGGCGGGGGCGCTGAACGACTGAGCGCGACATGGGCTCAAGCCCCGCCGGCGCTTCATGCCGCGTCGGCGGGCGCCGACAGGCGCGCCTTGGAGGACACGATCGAGGGGCTGCGTAGTGGCAAGATCAAGCCGGAAGACATCCCTCCCGTCCGGATCGGAGAGGTCAACGGCGAGGTCTATACCCTCGATCATCGCCGGCTGGTGGCGTTCCGCGAGGCGGGCGTTCCCATCACCTATCGGAAAGCCTCTGCCCGGGAATTGAAAAGAGAGACCCGTGGCAAGACAACAAGCAAGGACAACGGACTGTCTGTCAAAATCAGAAAAGGAGAATGATTATGGAGATCGAAAAGCTTCAGGATATGGCCGATCTTGTCGCGACCCGCACGGACTTGGTTCTATTTCTTGACATTCTCGTAAAATCGATCGTCGAAGGGGACGCCCCCACACTCGTCTCTTACGAAGTGATGGACGGGTGCGAAAATTTTACCGCCAATCTAGATGGTTGGTGCATGCATCAAAGGATCCCCTTCGATGAACAGCCGACCTGGAGCCTGGTCGCCTGGATCATCCTGGCGGGGGCGCTGAACGACTGAGCGCGACATGGGCTCAAGCCCCACCGGCGCTTCATGCCACGTCGGTGGGCGCCGTGCCCCATTTCCGGGGCGGGTTCGCCCGCCAGAGGGGCGAGGGCGGGCGCTGGACAACCGCGCGCGGCCGTATATCCTTGGGACGGCAACGGTTTCGGGGGTTCGGATGAGCATCGTCGGTGGCGCGCCGGAACGGCGGACCTTCGCCAAGGGAACCCTGATCTTCCGCGAGGGCGACAAGGGGAGCGAGGCCTATCTGGTCCAGCAGGGGACGGTCCGCATCTTCAAGACCGTGTCAGGCAAGCGCATCACCATCGGCCACTGCAAGCCGTTCCAGGTCTTCGGCGAACTGGCGCTGATCGACGACGCCCCACGCATGGCCGCCGCCGAGGCGGTCGAGGACACGGTGGTGCTGGTGATGGGCAAGGCGGCCATCCGCCATATGCTCGACGATGCCCCGCCCGGCCTGACCAACCTGCTGCTGTCGCTGATCGGCACCATGCGCTCCATGGGCGACGACCTCGCCTCGGCCCGGGCGCAGGTGATGGAGCTGGGCGGCTGACCATCCTCAAGGACGGTTGATTTTGCCTCTCTAATTTAGGTATGTGGAATGCACATATCTTGTGGAGGCGACCCCTTGCGCACATTCTTCCGCCGCAGCCCGCCCGACGACTGCCGCCTGTGCGCGCTCAAGGCCGCCGTCGGCGGCCTGGTGGCCATCGCCCTGGTGGCGGTGATGGCCGAACTGGCCGGCAGCCTCGCCCCCATCGCGCCGCTGGCGGCCAGCTGCGTGCTGGTGTTCGCCGCCCCGGCCAGCCCCATGGCGCAGCCGGCCAACGTCATCGGCGGCCACCTGCTGTCCACCTCGGTGGCCCTGGCCATGGACGCCGTGCTGCCGGGCGGCTGGTGGGTGGCGGCCTTGGGGGTGGGCGTCGCCATCTGGCTGATGGGCGTCACCCGCCTGACCCATCCGCCGGCCGGCGCCGACGCCCTGGTGGTGCTGACCGCCCATCCCGGCCTCGAATACCTGTTCTTCCCGGTGCTGGCCGGAAGCGTCACCATGGTGGCGGTGGGCGTGGCCGTGCACCGGCTGATGCCGCCCCGGGCGGCCTATCCCATGCCGGTGGAATAGGGTTTCCGGTTTTCCCCAATTGCCGGCGGTGGATTTTGCCCCGATCCTGGCCGCATGCTGACCATCTTCGTGGCGTTGGCGCCCATCTTCCTGTTGATCCTGCTGGGCTGGGGCATGCGTGCCTTCGGCTTCGTGCCCGACGGCTTCTGGCCGCCGGCCGAGAAGCTGACCTATTTCCTGCTGTTCCCGGCGCTGCTGGTCGCCAACCTCGCCGAGGCGCGGCTGGAGGGGCTGCCGGTAACCGCCATCACCTCGGCGCACGCCCTGGGCATCGCCGCCATGGCGGTGCTGGCGGTGGCGGCCATGGGCGTGCTGCGCCGGCGGCCGTTCCATCTGGACGGCGCCGGCTTCACTTCGGTGTTCCAGGCGGTGATCCGCCCCAACACCTATGTCGGCCTGGCCGCCGCCGCCGGCCTGTGGGGGGCCGAGGGGGTGACCGTCACCGCGCTGTGCGTGGCGCTGGTGGTGCCGGTGGTCAACGTGCTGTCGGTGGTGGCGCTGGTGCGCTGGGCCGGCCCCACGGGCGCCGCCCCGCGCCGCTGGCGCGACACCGCGCTGCCGGTGCTCAGGAACCCGCTGATCGCCGCCTGCCTGGCGGGGATCGCGCTCAACGTCACCGGCATCGGCCTGCCGCCGGTGGTCGGCCCCTTCCTCAAGATCCTGGCCAGCGCCTCGCTGCCCATCGGCCTGTTGGCGGTGGGCGCCGGCCTCGACCTCAAAGGCTTCCGTACCGCCGGCCCGGCCGTCGCGCTGGCGGTGGCCGTCAAGCTGGCGGTGCTGCCGCTGGTGGTGGGGGGGCTGGCCTGGAGCCTGGGGGTGCGCGGCGTGCCGCTCCTCGTCACCGTCGCCTATGCCGGGCTGCCCATCGCCCCCAATTCCTATGTCCTGGCCCGCCAGCTGGGCGGCGACGCCCGCCTGATGGCGGCCATGATCACCGCCTCGACCGTGCTGGCGGCGCTGACCCTGCCGGCGCTGGTGGTGGCGGTGGGCGCGCTCTGAGCTACTTGCTCTTCATCACCCACACGCCGTCCCAGTCGGCCGGCGGCGGCTCTTCCTGCAGGTGGGCGCAACGGTCGATGTACATCCGCGAGCAGAAATCGCGCGGATTGACCTCCAGCACCTTGCCGAAGGCCTGGGTCGCCTCGGCGAAGCGGGCGTGGCGGTAGCTCTCGATGCCGAAGGCGAAGTCGGTCAGGGTCTCCATCATGCGCGGGAAGCTGGCCTCGTCGTGGAAGTCCAGCACCTCGAACACCGCCACCGGCTTGGTCTTGCCCTTGACCACCACCTTGTCGACCTCACGCATGCGGTAGGTGCCCTTGAGCGCGTGGCGGGTGAACTCGCTGATGAGGATCTTGGCGCCGTATTGCTTGGTGGCCGATTCCAGGCGCGAGGCCAGGTTCACGCCGTCGCCGATGACGGTGTAGTCCATGCGCTTGGGGCTGCCGATATTGCCCGACACCACGGTGTCGCTGTTGAGCCCGATGCCGATGTCCACCGGCTTCTTGCCCTCCTCGGCGCGGTGAGCGTTGAACGCCCGCAGCGCCCGGATCATGGTGATGGCGGCGCGCACGGCGCGGTCGGCGTCGTCCTCGTGGGGGATCGGGGTGCCGAACACCGCCATGATGGCGTCGCCGATGAACTTGTCCAGCATGCCGCCCTCGTCGGTGATGCAGTCGACCATCACCGTGAAATATTCGTTGAGCAGGCTGACGGTGCCCTGCGGCCCCAGTTCCTCGGTCAGGGTGGTGAAGCTGCGGATGTCGGAGAACAGCACCGTCGCCACCGACGACTGGCCGCCCATGATGGCCTCGCCGCCGGCCAGCAGCTGGTCGGCCAGGGCCGGGTCCATGTAGCGGCTCATGGTGGACTTCATGCGCTTCTCGGACGAGATGTCCTCGATCATCAGCATGGCGCCCAGCTTCTTGCCGTCGATGCCGACCAGGGGCAGCACGGTGACGTTGGCCGACACCGGCTTGCCGGCGGCGGCCAACTCGGCGTCCATGATGACATCGCCCTTCCCGGCCGCGGTCGCCTCCTCGATCTTGTCGACCAGGAAGGCGTTGGCGTCGGTGAACACCTCGGCGGCCGGACGGCCCAGCATCCCGTCGGCGTCCATGGCCAGGATGCGCTGGCCGGCGGCGTTGCAGGTGGCGACGTGGCCATCCTCGGCCAGGGTGATGACGCCGCTGGACATGCTTTCGAGGATGGATTCGTTGTAGTTCTTGATGTTCTGGACGTCGTCGAACAGCTTGGCGTTCTCAAGCCCGATGGAGATCTGGCTGACGAAGGCCTTGAGCCGCGCCTCGTCGTCGGCGGTGAAGGCGCCGCCGCGCTTGTTGAGCACCTGGGTGACGCCGATGCACTTGCCGTCCTTGTTGAGCACCGGCACGCACAGGATCGAGCGGGTGAAGAACCCGGTCTTGCGGTCGAAGGCGGGGTTGAAGCGCAGGTCGGCATAGGCGTGGGGGATGTTCACCGTCTCGCGGCTGGTGAACACCGCGCCGGCGATGCCCAGGTGGTTGGGCAGGCGGATCTGGGCGGCGCCCAGCCCCTCGCCCACCATGGTGAACAGCTCGCGGCTCTTCTCGTCGTTGATGAACAGCGTCGAGCGCTCGGCGTCCAGCATGTGGGTGATGGTGGCGATGATCTTGTTGAGCAGCGGCCCCAGCTTCAGTTCCGAGCTGATCTCGGACACCACGTTGAGGAATTCCAGCTCCTGCCGCCGCTGGCGTTCCACGTTCTCCAGCGTGCGGAGCGAATCCAGCGCGATGGCGGCCTGGCCGATGATGGCCTCGGTGACCTCCAGGTCGCCCTTGCTGAACGCCAGCTTGCGCTTCTTGTTGAGCAGCTGGGCCACCCCGATCCGCTCGCCCTTCAGCGTCACCAGCGGCGCGCACAGGATGGTGCGGGTGGTATAGCCGGTCTGCACGTCCACCGCGCTGTTGAAGCGCGAGTCGGCATAGGCGTCGTCGACGATGGCGCCGCGGCCGGAATGGAAGACGTGCCCGGCCACGCCCGAGTTGTTGAAGATGCGAATCTCGCGGGTGAACTTGCCGGCGACGATGCGGGAGTACAGCTCGCCGGTGGTCTCGTCGTTGAGGAACACCGAACCGCGCTCGGCGCCGATGGTCTCGGTGAGGATGTTGCGAAGGGCGTCCAGGGCGTCGGTCAGGGTGTGGGCCGCCGCCAGCCGGTTCGACACCTTGAGCAGGAATTCCGGCGTGACGCGGGAATCGGTCGTGCGGCGCGGACGCCGGGCCGATGCGCGTATCTCATTCACGGCCGGCCTCCATGGATTCGCGAAGCGCCCGGATCGTCGCCTTCAATTGCTCGGCCTCCCCCGCCATTTTCTGGGCCAGCGCATCCGTCTCGCCACGGTGACGCACCGCCGCCTCGTCCAGTTGGTCGCGCAACGACTGGACGGTGGCCTGCAACTGGCGAATCTCGTCGTCGCGGGCGTTCACCGCCTCCTGGATGCGTTCGCCTTCGCTCACCCGCTGCGAATCCAACTGGTCGCGGAGCGCGTCGACGGTGGTCCGCAACTGCCTGATCTCGTCCAGGTGCAGGTTGACCGCCGCCTGGGTGCGCTCGGCCTCGCCGTTGCGCTGGGTGTCCAACTGGTCGCGGAGCGCGTCCACCGTCGTCCGCAACTGCCTGATCTCGTCCAGGTGCAGGTTGACCGCCGCCTGGGTGCGCTCGGCCTCGCCGTTCCGTTGGGTGTCCAGTTGGTCGCGGAGCGCGTCGGCCGTCGCCTTGAGCTGGCGGATCTCGTCCAACTGCAGGTTGACGGCGGCCTGGGTGCGCTCGGCCTCTCCCATCCGCTGCGAGTCCACCATGTCGCGCAGCGCCGAGATGGTGGCGCGAAGCTCGGCGGCCTCGGCCTCCAGGGCGGCGGTGGGCGGGAATTGCGGCGGTGCTTCGTGGCGCATCAGGGGCATGGCGAGGCTCGACAGTGGGCCCTCGTCCGATCATACCCGAATCCCGACCGGCGAACAGCCGGTCGAGCGACCGCCGGGCGCTTTTCTATTCCTCGGTGAGATTGGCGGCGGGAAGCACGGTCACGCCGGTGCCGTCCTCGTCTTCGATCAACACGATGTCGCCCTGGATGCGGTCGCCGCCCTCGGCGAGGTTGTTGAAGTAGTGCCAGAGGAACGAAACCGCGATGGTCTGGTCGATCTGGTCGTCCTCCTCCATCTCGTCCTCGGCCATGGCCGAGACATCGCGCAGGATCTCGAGGCTGTCGTCGAACATCTCGGCGATGTCGGGATTGTCCTCGAGCACGTTCTTGATGATGTAGTCGTGCTCGCCCTCGTCGAGCTCGTACTTCCACTGGGCGGTGCCGGACTTGTAGTAGACGGTGATCATCCTGGCCTCCTGGCGCCGGTGGGTCGAAAAATTCAAGCGGCCGAACCTCGCCCCGGCCAATTTCGGGGACCATCCGCGATTCGCGGAAAAAAGGCAAGCGCACGATTGCCGCCTTGGCTCGCCCGCGCACCCTTGCTATCAAGCTTCGCACGCCGTGCGGAAACAAAAGGAACGCCGATGTCCGACCAGCCGAGCTACGTCCTGACCATCACCTGCCCCGACACCGTGGGCATCGTGGCGGCGGTGTCCGGGTTCCTGACCCAGCACGATTGCTTCATCACCGAGGCGGCCCAGTTCGGCGACCCGCTCAGCCGGCGCTTCTTCATGCGGATCGTGTTCTCCACCGGCGCCCTGACCCCGCCCATGGCCGAGGTCGGCAAGCTGTTCTCGATGGTCGCCCAGAAGTTTCAGATGATCTGGAACCTCTACGACACCGGCAAGAAGCCGCGGGTGGTGATCATGGTTTCCAAGTTCGGCCATTGCCTGGTGGACCTGCTGCACCGCTATCACACCGGCCAGCTCAACATCGAGATTCCGGCCGTCATCTCCAACCACCCGGAGATGCGCTCCATCGTCGAGTGGCACGGCATCCCCTATCATTTCCTGGCCGTCGACAAGCACGACAAGGCCGACCAGGAAACCCGGGTGATGGAGATCATCGACCGCTCGCGCGCCGACCTGGTGGTGCTTGCCCGCTACATGCAAATCCTTTCCCACGACATGTGCACCCGCCTGCAGGGCCGGGCCATCAACATCCACCACTCGTTCCTGCCCAGCTTCAAGGGGGCCAAGCCGTATCACCAGGCCCATGCGCGGGGCGTGAAGATCATCGGCGCGACCGCCCATTACGTCACCCCCGACCTGGACGAGGGCCCGATCATCGAGCAGGCCGTCGAGCGGGTGGACCATACCGCCACCCCGGATGACCTGGTGGCCATCGGCCGCGACATCGAGAACGTGGTGCTGGCCCGCGCCGTGCGCTGGCATACCGAGCACCGGGTGTTGCCGAACGGTTCGAAGACGGTGGTGTTCCGCTAGGCGGCGCTGGTAGGATCGCCCCATGCGCCTCGTCGTCGCCCTTGCCGCCGTGACGGTCCTTGCCGCCCCCGCCCCCGCCCGGTCCCAGGACATCCAACCCGGGTCCGAACCGGGCTTCCTGTCCATCCTGGGTGATTTCATCCTCGACGGCCTGTCGCCGCCGCGCACCGCCGCCGACCTGGCGCGCGAGGAGGAAAAGGCACGCGAGGCGAGCCTGAAGGGCGGCGACGCCCCCGCGGCCGTGGCGCCGCCGCTTCCCGCGCCCGTCGCCGTCGAGCCGCCGCCGGAGCCGAAGGCGGTCGTCGCCCCCACGTTGCCTCCCGCGCCCTCGCCCCCCTCACCGCCCGTGGCCGAACCGGTCGCGCTTCCCGCCGCGCCGCCGCCGCCGGTGCCCGAGGCGCCGCCGCCGGTCGTGGCGGCCCCCGCCCCAAGGCCGCAGCCCATCGTGGTGCCCCGCCCCGCCCCCGAGCCGATCGAGGCCGCCGACCGCATCGCCGGCACCGCCACCCTTGAGCAGGCGGTGAAACTGGGTGGGCCGATGGAGCTTTACACCCGCCGTCCGCCGCAACCCGCCGAGGGAGACCGCCCATGAGGCCCTGGGTCGTGGTGGCCGGACTGAACGCCGCCTTCGCCGTGGCGCTGGGCGCCTATGCCGCCCACGGGCTGGCCGGCGACGCCTATCTGCAGTCGCTGGGCGAACGGGCGGCGCTTTATCAATTGGTCCACGCCCTGGCGATCCTGGCCGCCGACCGACTGGCCGCCGACGGGCGCCGCGCCGCCCATGCCGCCGCGCTGCTGTTCACCGCCGCCATCCTGGCCTTCTCGGGCTCGCTGACGGTCAAGGCGCTGGGCGGCACCCTGGCGGTGCCGATGATCACTCCCGCCGGCGGCGTCGCCTTCATCCTCGGCTGGCTGGTCCTGGCCTTTTCCGGCCTTGGCCGATCCCAGGGTTGATCAAGGTCACGGCTTGCGTGCCAATTCCCTGGTTTGACTTGCACTTGCGAATTTCGGATGATGAGC
This sequence comes from uncultured Rhodospirillaceae bacterium, assembly GCA_937887565.1. GTDB lineage: Bacteria > Pseudomonadota > Alphaproteobacteria > Rhodospirillales > Magnetospirillaceae > CALABS01. The sequence goes on from CALABS010000024.1 coordinate 104,608, forward strand.
CGCCGCGAAGGGGTAAGCCATATGCCGAAGACAGTGCTCATCGTCGAAGACAACGACCTGAACATGAAGTTGTTCAACGACCTGCTTCAGGCCAACGGCTACGCCACCCTGCAGACCAAGGACGGCCGCGAGGCGTTGGCGCTGGCGCGCGACCATCGTCCCGACCTGATTCTGATGGACATCCAGCTGCCGGAGATCTCGGGGCTCGAAATCACCAAAATGCTGAAGGACGACCCCGAGCTGAAGGCCATTCCGGTCATCGCGGTGACGGCCTTCGCCATGAAGGGCGACGAGGAGAAGATCCGCGAGGGAGGCTGCGAGGGCTATATCGCCAAGCCGATCTCGGTGGCCAATTTCCTGCAGACCGTCGGCAGGTTTCTGAGTTAGAGCATTCACCGCCCTAACGGAATCGCAGGGGATTCCCAAGCTGGCGGAAATC
>CALABS010000025.1 GCA_937887565.1 uncultured Rhodospirillaceae bacterium
GCTACGCCATCATCCCCAGGCGAACGCTGCTACACCACTCGGTGGGACGCGACCCTTTCCAGGGCAATCGGGTGAAGGGCATTATTCCTCGTCACCCCCGCGAAGGCGGGGGTCCATTGCCGGGACATGCGGGACTTTGGCCGTGAGATCGTGCTGGTGGCCGCATGGATTCCCGCCTTCGCGGGAATGACGGCTTTGGGGACGAGATCAGATTCCTTCACCCGATTGCCCTGGCGTTCTTTCCAAAAACGGTTGCTGGGAGTGATATTTTCCATCGATCGTTTTCATCGAATTGGCTGTCTGCTAGACTCCTCGGCACGGAGAATCGAAAGGAAACGCTCCCGGATGGATGAAACTCGCGAAAGGGAGTTGGAGCTCCGCCTCCTTGAGGCCGAACTTCGCATTGTCAAACTTGAAAGGGCCATAATCGGCCTTTCGCTTTCTGCGGCCCGCTTGTCCGGCATTGCCATGGGGCATGAGACGGATAGCCAAAATGCAGCGCAGAAGGCATTTGATGACGCCATTGAGGCCGCTGAATTCGTCCGGGGGAAGACAGATGGCTCATAATGACGGCTCGGTCGACAACCGTTTCCGGCTTCAGTGGCTTGAGAAGCAGAAGGCATCCCTTGAAAAGGGGGGCGGGAGTGGCCACGATGGGAGCATGTTCACCGACAACAACCGATTGTCCAGGCTCGAAAACGAAGTCCACGCCATCAAGGGGGCGCTGGATTGGGCCAAGGTCGCCTTCTCCGTCCTCGTCGGGGCGGTTGCGCTTATCGCCGGTTTGATTTGGCAGGTTTCTGGAAAGGTCGATGGCCTGTCCACCAAACTGACCGAGGAGTTTCGCGCCCAGCGCGCGGAGATGGCCGCTCAGACATCTGCGATAGCCAATTCCATTACGGCGACCAAGCAACAGGCCCCGCAGGTCATACTTATCCCGGGGCCGCAAGTCAACCAAGCCGAACCCAATAGGAACTAAGCGCCGAGAGTGAGGCGCGCGGCCATTTTCCCGCCGCGCTCCCCGATTTCCCTCAGTGCCCTGACATCTCGCCGCCCATGTAGGCGGGCAGCCAGCCCTCGTGGGCGCTGCGCAGCTCCTCGACGGGGATCGCGCGGCCGCCGATGCTGATGACGAAGCCGCCGGTCCTACCGATGACGCGGACGGCGACGTCGTGCTCCTGGGCCTCCTCGATGACCGTGGCGACCTGGTCGTCGCGGACCTCAAGCACATAGCGGCCCTGGTCCTCGCCGAAGCACCAGGCATGCAGCGGCAGGGTCGAGGGATGATCCAGCTCGGCGCCGATGATGCCGTCGGCAGCCATGCACATCTCAGCCACCGCCACCAGCAGGCCGCCGTCCGCGACGTCGTGGCAGGCGCGGACCATGCCGTCGCCGATCAACTGCCGGACCAGCTCACCGGCCCGGTGCTCGCGATGCAGCGCCACCGGCGGCGGGGCACCTTCCTCGCGGCCGCAGATCTCGCGCAGATACAGGGACGCGCCCAGCCAGCCCTTGGTCTCGCCCAGCAGCACGATGGAGTTGCCGGCCTCCTTGAAGGCGACGGTCGCCATCTTGCCCACCTCGGGCAACAGGCCGACGGCGCCGATGGCCGGGGTCGGCTGGATGGCCGAGCCCTGGGTCTCGTTGTAGAGCGACACGTTGCCCGACACCACCGGGAAGTCCAGTTCGCGGCAGGCCTCGCCCATGCCCTTGATGGCCTCGACGATCTGACCCATGATCTCGGGCTTCTCGGGATTGCCGAAATTCAGGTTGTCGGTCACCGCCATGGGCAGCGCGCCGACCGCGCACAGGTTGCGGTAGGCCTCGGCCACCGCCTGGCGGCCGCCCTCGTGCGGGTCGGCCTGGCAATAGCGCGGCGTGCAGTCGGTGGTGATGGCCACCGCCTTGTCGGTGCCGTGGATGCGGACCACCGCCGCGTCGCCGCCGGGGCGCTGGACGGTGTCGCCCATGACCATGTGGTCGTACTGCTCGTAGATCCAGCGCTTGGAGGCCAGGTCGGGGCAGGCCACCAGCTTCCGCAGCGCCTCGGTGGGCTCGACCAGCTTGACGTCCTCGGCATGGACCACCGGCGCCTTGGCCGGCGACACCCACGGGCGGTCGTATTCCGGCGAGGCCTGGGCCAGCGGGTCGATGGGCAGGTCGGCCACCACCGCGCCGTGGCGCTTCAAGACCATGCGGCCGGTGTCGGTCAGGATGCCGACCACGGCGAAATCCAGCTCCCACTTGTCCATGATGGCCTTGGCGAGATCCTCCTTGCCCGGCTTCAGGATCATCAGCATGCGTTCCTGGGATTCGGACAGCATGATCTCATAGGGGGTCATGCCCTCCTCGCGCATGGGCACGGCGTCGAGATCCATCTCGATGCCCAGACCGCCCTTGGAGGCCATCTCGAAGGACGACGAGGTCAGGCCGGCGGCGCCCATGTCCTGGATGGCGACGATGGCGTCGGTGGCCATCAGCTCCAGGCAGGCCTCGATCAGCAGCTTCTCGGTGAAGGGGTCGCCGACCTGGACGGTGGGCCGCTTCTCCTCGGACTTCTCGTCGAACTCGGCGCTGGCCATGGTGGCGCCGTGGATGCCGTCGCGGCCGGTCTTGGAGCCGAAATAGACCACCGGATTGCCGACGCCGGCGGCGGCCGAATAGAAGATGCGGTCCTTGGCGGCCAGGCCCACGGTCATGGCGTTGACCAGGATGTTGCCGTTGTAGGACTTGTGGAAATTGGTCTCGCCGCCCACCGTGGGCACGCCGACGCAGTTGCCGTAGCCGCCGATGCCGGCCACCACGCCCGCCACCAGGTGGCGGGTCTTGGGATTGGCGGGGTCGCCGAAGCGCAGCGCGTTCATGTTGGCGATGGGGCGCGCGCCCATGGTGAAGACGTCGCGCAGGATGCCGCCGACGCCGGTCGCCGCGCCCTGGTAGGGCTCGATGAAGCTGGGGTGGTTGTGGCTTTCCATCTTGAAGACGATGGCGTCGCCGTCGCCGATGTCGATGATGCCGGCGTTCTCGCCCGGGCCGCAGATGACCCACGGCGCCGTGGTCGGCAGGGTCTTCAGCCACTTCTTGGACGACTTGTAGGAACAGTGCTCGGACCACATGACCGAGAAGATGCCCAACTCCGTCAGATTGGGCTCGCGGCCCATGATCTCGAGAATGCGCTGGTACTCGTCGGGCTTGATGCCGTGGGAGGCGAGGAGTTCGGGGGTGATCTGGGTCACGACAGCGCCTCCACCAGCGAATCGAACATCAGCCTGCCGTCGATGCCGCCCAGCAGGTCCTCGGCCAGGCGCTCGGGGTGCGGCATCAGGCCCAGTACCGTCTTCTTGGCATTGTAGACGCCGGCCACGTTGCCCATGGCGCCGTTGGGATTGGTGGCGTCCGACACCTTGCCGTCGCCGTCGGCGTAGCGGAAGGCGATCTGGCCGTTGTCCTCCATCTCGCGGAAGGTATGGGGGTCGACCTGATAATTGCCCTCGGCATGGGCGATGGGAAAGCGCACCACGTCGCCCGAGCGGTAGTAGCGGCAGAAGTCGGTGCGGTCGTTCTCGACCCGCAGATAGACATCCTTGCAAATGAAGCGCAAATCGCGGTTGCGCATCAGCACCCCCGGCAACAGGCCGGACTCGCACAGGATCTGGAAGCCGTTGCAGATGCCCAGAACGCGGGTGCCGCCCTGGGCCCTGGCCTTGACCTCGCGCATGATCGGCGAGTGGGCGGCCATGGCGCCGCAGCGCAGGTAGTCGCCATAGGAGAAGCCACCGGGAACCACGATCAGGTCGAGGTCGGGCAGCTGGGTGTCGCGGTGCCAGACCATGAGCGGCTTGGCGCCCATGCTGGCCTCCAGGGCGACCGCGACGTCGCGGTCGCAGTTGGAGCCGGGGAAGACGATGACGGCGGCTTTCAAGGGGCGTTCCTTGGGAAGGGAAGTCGGAACCGATTGTTTAATACGTCGGCAACGATCTTTCCAGCCCGAAGGGGGATGGCCCTAGTCAACCACCTCGATCGGCGCCAGCGCCATGCCGCCGGCGGCGGTGCGCGGCGGAGGCACCCGGGCCAGGGTCTTGGCGATGGCGGCGCTTTCGCGCTGCCAGCCGTGGGAATCGGCGAGGCTGGCGCTCAGGCGGCGCGACAGCCACTTGGCGATGGTCCACGACCGCGCCCGGCCGTTGCCGCACACCACCAGCAGGTGGCGGACACCCCGCCCCTCCAGCATGTCGGCGAAGCGGGCGATGTCGTTGGCGTCGGCGGCCAGGAACGGCCGCCACTGGATGTCGTCGCCCATGGGGAAGAAGCGGTTGCCCAGCCGCACGGCGAGGCCGCGCCACCGGCCCAGCAGCCGCACCAGCAGCGATTCGCCCAGGCTCATGCCCTGAACGCCCACGTCCCAGAAGGCGAGGGAAAGCGTCGAGCCCCAACCAGCCGTCGACAGTCGTTGCGCGTCCATCGCCCAATCCTCGATGGGATCGTGGATGCGCAGAACCGCCGCGTCGCGGGACGGGGCGTACAATCCGAAATCGGTAAGCCGGACGACGGTGATGATCATGGCCCACCTCCGGGGGCGTTTATTTACTCGGCACAGATATAGGAACCTTCATGCTGCACCGCAACAACATCATCGGAGCATGCGTTTCATGCATGGGTAAGGTCGCTTATGTCGCCGCGCCCGCCATCCGCGACGGTAAATTTCCGCCCCCGCCCCCTGCCCGCAACAAACTGAATCGCCCATTTCCCCGCCTCGATTCCCCCGAAAAAATGTTGCCTTTTCTGAATGCGAGTGATTATCATCCGCGTCACCAACGAGGTACCGCCATTCGGCAATCCATCCAGGAGCGCGCAGCGATGTATGTCTGCCTCTGCCACGGCTTCACCGAGCGCCAGGTCAAGACCGCCATCGAGGACGGCGGCGCCGGTTCCGCGGCCGCCGTCTATCGGCATTTCAGCTGCGCGCCCCGTTGCGGCAAATGCGTTCCCTATGTGCGCGACATGGTCAAGGCGGCGGGCGCCCCTCCGTCGGCCGGCTGCGGCTGCGGCGAGGGCTGCACCTGCCAGGACGCCGCCTCGGGGCGCTGACGTCATCCGATCGGACCGCTTCCCTCATACCAACGCACACCACCCCTGCAATCGGAAACAGTTGAAATAGCAACGCAATAAATGGCATGGGTATGAACGCACAAGGAGTAGGGTCTAATCCTTATGGGGCCGGCTTTTGGACGGTGGTGACGCCATCATGGACACGGCATTTCGGGACATCCCCGCGCCGGGCGTCATCGCCGATGACTACCGCTCGCTGTTCGACAACGCGGTCGAGGGCATCTACCGCACCACGCCCGACGGCCGTTATCTCGACGCCAACCCGGCCCTGGCCCGCATCTACGGCTACGACACCCCCGCCGACCTGATCGCCGGGCTCACCGACATCGCCCGCCATCTCTACGTCAATCCCGACGACCGCGACCGTTTCAAGCTGGCCCTGCGGCTCGACGCGGTGGTCCGCAACTTCGAGGCCCAGGTCTACCGCAAGGACGGGACGGTCATCTGGATCTCCGAGAATGCCCGCGCGGTGGCCGACGAAGCCGGCGAGTTGGTCGGCTACGAGGGGACGGTCCAGGACATCACCGCCCGCAAGGAAGCCGAGGAAAGGCTGAAACTGGCCGCCAAGGTGGTGGAGAACGTCGGCGAGGCCATCGTCGTGCTGGATTCCTCCCACGTCATCCAGGCGGTCAACCCCGCCTTCGAACGCATGACCGGCTACGCCGCCGACGAGGTGGTCGGCCGGCCGTCGCGTCTGGTCGCCGAGGAGCTGACCAACGCCGAGGTGCTTGAAGAGGCCTGGGCCGCCGCCATCGGCGGCGACACCTGGAGCGGCGAGCTGTGGGCGCGGCGCAAGGACGGCGAGATCTTCCCGGCCGCCACCGCGCTGACCGGCGTGTTCGGCGAGGACGGCTCCATCAACAGTTACGTCATGCTCTACCGCGACGTCACCCGCCGCAAGCAGGACGAACAGAAGATCCGTTTCCACGCCAGCCACGACGCCCTGACCAAATTGGTCAACCGGCACACGGTGATGGAGTCGCTGACCGAGGCGGTGACGCGCGCCGAACTGGCCGGCCACCGGCTGGCGGTCCTGTTCCTCGACGTCAACCGCTTCAAGGACGTCAACGACAGCTTCGGCCACGCGGCCGGCGACGAACTGCTGGTCCAGGTGGCGCGGCGCCTGAAGTCCTGCGTGCGCGCCACCGACATCATCGGCCGCCTGGGCGGCGACGAGTTCGTGCTGGTGCTTCCCGCCGTCAACGACCATTCGGCCGCCGTCGCCTGCGTCGAGAAGGTGGTCTACGCCTTCTCGGACCCTTTCCTGGTGGCCGGCCGCGAGCTCTACGCCTCCACCTCGGTGGGGATCGCGCTCTATCCCGAGGATTCCGAGACCGCCGGCGGCCTGCTGTCCTGCGCCGACGCCGCCATGTACAACGCCAAGAAGACCGGGCGCTCGTACCGCTTCTACGACACCGAGATGAACCGCCAGGCCGTGGAGCGGGTCAATCTCGAGAACGACATCCGCAAGGCCATCGCGCAGGGGCAGTTCCGCCTCAACTTCCAGCCCAAGGTGGACGGGCTGACCCGCAAGGTGGTCGGCGCCGAGGCGCTGATCCGCTGGGAGCATCCCGAACGCGGCGAGGTGTCGCCCGCCTTGTTCATCCCGGTCGCCGAGCGGGCCGGCCTGGTGGGGGCGATCGGCGATTTCACGCTGTTCGAGGCCTGCCGCCAGATGCGCGAATGGCGCGACCGCGGCCTGGATTTCCCGTGCATCAGCATCAACCTGTCGCCGGCCCAGTTCCACGACGCGGGCCTCAAGGAGAAGGTCGAGCGCGCCTTGTCCGAGAACGGCCTCGCCCCCGACAGCCTGGAGCTGGAAATCACCGAGACCATGATGGCCACCGAGGTGGACCGCGCCATCTCGATCCTGACCGAGTTGGGCGCCATGGGCGTGCGCATCTCCATCGACGACTTCGGAACCGGCTATTCGTCGCTGGCCTATCTGAAGCTGTTTCCGGTCCACGCGCTGAAAATCGACCGCGCCTTCGTGCGCGAGCTGCCGGGCAACGCCAAGGACGGCGCCATCATCGCCTCGGTGGTGGCGCTGGCCTCCAACCTCGGCTTCGAGGTCATCGCCGAGGGGGTCGAGACCCAGACCCAGGCCGGCTTCCTGATCGCCAAGGGCTGCACGATCATGCAGGGCTGGCTGTTCAGCCCGGCGGTGGAGGCGGAGGTGTTCTCCGAGTTCCTCAGGACGGGGCTGTAGCGAACACCCGCCTCAGCGCCCCCAGCCGTTCGGCGAGCTCGGCCCCGCCATAGGCCGTTGCCGGCACCACGCCCCAGACCGGGCGCGGCCAGGCGGCATCCTCGGTGGAGCGGGCGACGACGTGGACGTGCAGTTGCGGCACCACGTTGCCCAACGCCGCGACATTCATCTTGTGGGCGTTGGTCAGATATTGAAGGCGACGCGACGCCTCGGCGATCTCCTCCATCAGCTGGGCGCGATCGCCGCCGTCCAGCTCGTGCACCTCGGACACGCCCTTGCGGCGAGGGACCAGGACCAGCCACGGATAGGACGAGTCGTTCATCAGCAGCACCCGGCACAGCGGCCAGTCCGCCACCTCGGCCGTGTCGGCCGCGAGCCGTTCGTGCAGTTCGAACATTCCTGTCCTCCCGATTGCCAGATCCCAGGGTGTCGCGCTATCACCGGCGCAACCGCCGGAGACTCGACGATGGATAAAGTGTTCCGCCCCGGTTCCCGGGTCAACCCCGCCCGCCGGCCACGGCCATGAGCGACCGCCGCCGCTGGCTGATCCTGCTGCTGCTGCCGCCGCTGTTCTGGGCCGGCAACGCCCTGGTGGGACGCGCCGTCGTCGACGACATGACCCCCGTCACCCTGTCCTTCTGGCGCTGGGTGGCGGCGCTGGCGTTCATCCTGCCCTTCACCGCGCGCGGACTGGCCGCTCATCTGCCGATCCTGGTCGCCCGCTGGCGGGTGGTGGTTCCGCTGGGACTGTTCAGCGTCGCCGCCTACAACACCCTTCTGTACCTGGCGCTGCGCTCCACCTCCGCCATCAACGCCACCCTGGTGGGCACGTCGCTGCCGCTGATGGTTCTGGTGCTGGCGCGCCTGTGGCTGAACGAACCCATCCACAAACGCCAGGCGGCGGGGATCGCGGTTTCCGCCCTCGGCCTGCTGGCGGTGGTGGCCAAGGGCGACCCGACGTCGCTGTTGCGGCTGGACGTGGTGCCGGGCGACCTGCTGATGCTGCTGGCCACCCTGTCGTGGTCGATCTATTCGGTGATGCTGCGCAAGCATCCGCTGCCGGTGCCCGGCTTCACGCTGCTGGCGGCGCTGATCGCGGTGGGCGTGGCGGCCATCACGCCCCTTTATCTTTGGGAAGCCGCCACCGGCCCGGCCCTGCCCTCGACGCCGGCCGCCCTGGGCGCGGTGGCCTACACGGCGGTGTTCGCCTCGCTGGCGGCCTATTACTTCTGGAATCGGGGTGTCGCGACGGTGGGCGCGGCGGTGGCCGGCCAGTTCACCTACCTCATCCCCCTGTTCACGGCGGGGCTGGCCGTCGCCCTGCTGGGCGAGGAGTTCCGCTGGTTCCACGCCGCCGGCGGCGCCTTGATCTTCGCCGGCATCGCCCTGGCGACCACCGCCCGCGCCTGACGAGCGCACATGCATCGCAGCCCTGCGAATCGCACCGTTGCCACGGCCGGGGTCCATGGACAGAATGGCGCTCCTTGCGTCGGTGGGTATCGGGAGGAAGGATGGCTCTCGCCAAGGCCGTCACGACCATGAGCGGTTTCGATTGGGATGAGGCGCGCGCGCGACTGGCCGTGCTTCCCGGAGGTGCCATCAACATCGCCCACGCGGCCGCCGACCGCCATGTCGCGGCCGGACACGGCGCCCGGCTGGCCCTGCGCTGCCTGGGGCGCCGCTACGAGCGCCGCGACGTCTCCTTCGCCGAACTGGCCGACGCCTCCGCCCGCACCGCCGCCGTGCTGCGCGGCCTGGGGGTGCAGCCGGGAGATTCCGTCGCGGTGCTGTTGGGCCGCACCGCCGAACTGTATTTCGCCGCCCTTGGCTGCTGGAAGGCCGGCGCCGTCTATTGCCCGCTGTTCACCTCGTTCGGTCCGGGGCCGCTCCGGGCCCGCCTCGAGCTGTCGCGCGCCAAGGTGCTGATCGCCACCGATTCCTTGTACCAGCGCAAGATCGCCGCCGTCCGCTCGTCGCTGCCCGAACTGCGCCATGTGCTGCTGGTGGGCGAGGACGGGCCGGCCATCCCGCTGGAGGGCTGCCGCGACTTCCGCGACGCCTTGGCAGCCGCCGACCCGGCGGCCGGCGCGCCGCTGCCCGCCGCGCCCGAGCACCCCGCCTTCGCCCATTTCACCAGCGGCACCACCGGCACCCCCAAGGGGGCCGTGCATCCGCACCGGGTGGCGGTGTCGCATCTCGTCACCGGCCAGCAGGTCTTCGACCTGGTCCCCAACGACCTGTACTGGTGCACCGCCGATCCCGGCTGGATCACCAACACCGCCTACGCCATCGTGGCGCCGCTGGTCAACGGCTGCGCCAGCCTGGTGGACGAGCACGACATCGACCCCCGCCGCTGGTACGGCATCCTCAAGGACGAGAAGGTGACGGTGTGGTACACCACGCCGACCGCCATCCGCATGATGATGCGCTACGGCGCCGCGCTGGCGCGCAACTACCGCGACAACAGCCTGCGGCTGGCGGCCAGCGTCGGCGAGCCGCTGAACGCCGAGGCGGTGGCCTGGGGCGAGACCGCGCTGGGGATGCCCTTCCTCGACACCTGGTGGCAGACCGAGACCGGCGCCATCGCCATCGCCAACATGCCCGGCCGCGCCAAATGGGGCAGCATGGGCCAGCCGCTGGCGGGCGTCGAGGCCGAGGTGGTCAGCCGCGACCTCACCCGCGTGGTGCCGGTGACCGGGCCCGACGCGGTGGGCGAACTGGCCCTTCGCGCCGACCTGCCGTCGCTGTTCGGCGCCTATATCGGCGACGAGCAGCGGACCCAGGCGGCGTTCATGGATGGCTGGTACCTGACCGGCGACCTGGTCCGCCGCGATGCCGACGGCTATTTCTGGTTCGTCGGCCGCGCCGACGACATGATCAAGTCGGCGGCCAACAGCATCGGCCCGTTCGAGATCGAGGCGGCGCTGATGAAGCATCCGGCGGTGGCCGAGATCGGCGTCGTCGGCAAGCCCGACCTGCTGGTCCGCGAGGTGCCGGTGGCCTTCGTGTCGCTCAATCCCGGCTTCGAGGAAGGCGACGCGCTGAGGGCCGAGCTGCTGTCCTATGCCCGCCAGGAACTGGGCGGCGCCATGGCCCCGCGCGAGGTCCACTTCATCGACTCGCTGCCCAAGACCACCACCGGCAAGATCCTGCGCCGGGCGCTCAAGGCCAAGGCCGCCGGCGAGCCCGACGATCATCTGGTGACCGCCGGCCAGGCGCGGCCGACCCGCTTCGACGACGAATAGGATCGCGTCGACGGCCCCTTGAACCATCGCCTTGGGCGCATACCTGCCCGGACAGATGAAGCTCGAGGAGGCCCCCATGGACGAAGACCGCACCGATGCCGCCATCGCGCTGGCGGCGCTCACCATCGCCGAGAACCTGATTGCCGTCTTGATGGATCGCGGCGTCGTCAGCCGCGAGGACGTGGAGGAACTGCTGCTGGACGCCGCCAGCGTCGACAGCGCCGCCGCCGATACCGATGTCAACGCCGCCGCCGCCGACATCGTCCGCGAGGTCATGGAAGGCCTGGCGACGCGGCATTGACCGCGAAAGGGCCCCTCCCTTGCGGGAGGGGCGAGTTTCGAGGGGGAGAGAGCCTCGGGTCACCCGGGTCCGACGGATGCCGAGGGGAGACGCGCGCCTAGCAGCGCGCCAGCGTCCACCGAGCCTCGGGCGTCGAGTGGACGAAGCCGTCGAGGGTGCGACGGGCGAGTTCCGGCGTGGCATTCAGGATGGCGAAGGGCCTGCCGTTCTTGAGCACCACATGGTCGAGGGGACGGGCGGAAGCGTCCTCGCCGGGTTCCGCCAGCACGGCCGGCGACGGCACGGAAGCGTCCTCGGGGGTGCGCTGGAAGAGGCCGGCGAAGTCGAACATCGTGGTGCTCCTTGGAGGCGGGCTCGTCGCCTGAACTATCCCGGTCGGGCCGGAAGGTCCGTCGTCCTTGCCCCCCGTAGGTATTCCGGTCGGGGGACGAATTCCAGCGCCATCCCGATGGGGTATGCCTTTGCGTTCCGGCCTGCCCGCCATGCGCGACGCCCATGGTCGGAACGTTGGCCCGGCGCCGCCGTCCCGCCACCGGACGGACGGACGGCCCGACCAAGGGGCGGGCATAGCCCCCCGGGGTCCTGTGACTTGTGGCGGTGGGGGGATGTCGTGCTACCTTGCGGCCATGCTCGTCAACGGCTCCCATCTCCTTCCCGACCTTTCCGGCGCCCTGGCCTGGCCCAAGGAGCGGCTGGTCGCGGTCTCCGACCCCCTCGCCGAGGCCGACCAGCGCCTGCCCGGCCCCGTCGTCGCCGAGACCGTGCGGCGCCTCGCCTCGGTGCTGCGCCAGCGTCGCCCGCGCACCCTGGTCTGGCTGGGCGCCGCCCTGCCGCGCCTGATCGCCTCGGGGCGGGTGGGCCGACGCGAAGTGACGGAGATCGAGACCCAGGCGGCGCAGCTGGATTGGGTGTGGGTCGGCGACGGCCTGCCGTCCGGCCTGCCAGGCCGCGCGGTGGCGGAGCTGGCGGTGGGCGCCCTTGTGTTCCGCCATATCGGCCGCCCCGACGCCGCCCCCGGCGAGGTGTCGGCCTTCCCGTGGCCGGCGGCCCGCGCCGACGGCGCCCTGCATCCGTGCTACGTGGCGGACGGACGACGGCTGGTGATCCCGCCCCTTGGCGCCCGCGAGGGCGGCATCGACGTGCTGTCGGCCCCGTTCCAGCCGCTGTTCCGGCGGCCCTTCCAGGCGCTGATGTTGATGGGCGGGCGAATCGTCACCCGCCCGCGCCACCGCTTGGAAGCGGGAGCGGCCGAGCCGCCGCCGGCGCGCCCGACCGGACAGGCCGGCAGACGGATGAGCCTGTTCGGCGATTGATGCCGGCGGCGGCCGTCCCCACATCTGCCGTAACCATCCGAGGTGCCGTTCTCATCCGATGACCACCGCTCCGACCCTGGTCTGGTTCCGCCGCGACCTTCGCCTCGCCGACCATCCCGCCTTGACCGCGGCGATCAATGCCGGCCGGCCGGTCATCCCGGTATTCGTCCTCGACGGTCGCGGGCCGTGGGCCCCCGGAGCGGCGTCGCGGTGGTGGCTGCACCACAGCCTGGCGGCGCTGGCCGCCGACCTGGAGGCGCGGGGCAGCCGGCTGGTCGTGCTGCGCGGCGCCGTCGAAGAGGAACTGCCGCGTCTGGCGGCGGCGGTCGGCGCCGGGATGGTGACGTGGCTCCACCGCCCCGAGCCCCACGAGCGCGACCGCGAGGCGCGCCTGGAGCGCGATCTGGCCGCCGCCGGGGTGGAAAGACGCGCATTCGCCGGCGACGAGTTGTTTGAACCCGGGACCGTGCGCGGCCGCGAGGGCGGCTCGTTCCAAGTCTTCACCGCCTTCTGGCGGGCGGCGCTTGCCCTGCCCGCCCCGCCCGAGCCGCTTCCGCCACCGTACCGCATTCCAGGCCCCGCCGGATGGCCGGCCGGCCCCAGCCTGGCCGATCTTGGCCTGATGCCGCGCATCGACTGGTGGCACGGCCTGGCCGATACCTGGCATCCCGGCGCGGCCGGCGCGGAGCGGCGGCTGGCGGCGTTCCTGGACGACGGTTTGGAAGCCTATGCCGCCATGCGCGACCGCCCCGACGCCCTCGGCACGTCCATGCTGTCGCCGCACCTGGCCTGGGGCGAGATCAGCCCGCGCCAGGTCTGGCACGCGGTGACGCGCAAGCCGCCATCGGCCGGAGCCGAGACCTTCCTCAAGGAACTGGGATGGCGCGAATTCTCCCGCCACCTGCTGTCGGCGTTCCCGGGCCTTCCCGAACAGCCGCTGCGTCGCGAGTTCGACCGCTTCCCGTGGCGGCCCGATCCCGACGGCTTCGACGCCTGGAGGCGGGGCCTGACCGGCTATCCCATCGTCGATGCCGGCATGCGGCAGCTGTGGCACACCGGCTGGATGCACAACCGCGTGCGGATGATCGTCGCCTCGTTCCTGGTCAAGGACCTGCTGACGCCCTGGCGCACCGGCGAGGACTGGTTCTGGGACACCCTGGTGGACGCCGACCTGGCCGCCAACGCCGCCTCGTGGCAATGGGTGGCCGGCTGCGGCGCCGACGCCGCCCCCTATTTCCGGGTCTTCAACCCGGTGGTCCAAGGCGAGAAGTTCGACCCGCGCGGCCGTTATGTCCGACGCTGGGTCCCGGAACTGGCCGGCCTGCCCGACCTTGCCGTCCATCGTCCGTGGGAGGCGACGCCGCTCGTGCTGCGCGACGCCGGCGTGACCCTGGGCCGGACCTATCCGGCCCCGATCCTCGACCACGGGACCGCGCGCAAGCGGGCCCTGGCGGCGTTCCAGGCCATCCGCGATCCCGGCTGAACTTCAGGGCGGCCCCCCCGACACCCGCCGCTTGACCATGCGGATCAGGGTCCGCAGGACCGGCATCTTCTCGTAGACCTGCTCGCCGGCATCCCAGTGCTCGGTATGGGCCGTCACCCGACCCTGGGCGTCGAGGCGGATCTCGGTGATGCCGTCGCACACCCACGGATGCCCCTTCTTGATGGTCTTGGGCCGGCAGGTGAAATGCCAGCGCAGGAAGCAGGTGTCGCCGTCGCGGGCGCAATGGGTGAAGGTGAAGCGCGGGTCGTCGATGTCATCGAACATCCGGGCGAACACGGCCTTGACCTGGGCCAGGCCGCGGGCGTCCACGAACGGATCGTGGTAGTGGATGTCGGGCGCGGCCAGCTTGTCCAGCCGTCCGATGCTGGTCGGGGTCAGCGTTTCCAGGAACAGCCGATAGGCGCGGCATGGGCGGGGATCATCGTTTCCCATGGTCCAGAGATTGGTCCGCGTCCGCCACTTGCCAGGGGGATGGGACGCGGACTGCCGGTGGGCGCTCCGCCTAGTCCATTCGGAGTCCGCCCATACGACCGAAGCTGAATATCGTGCCCGCCCGCCCTTCGGTATGGTTTTCGGACGGAAAGACGGACAAGGGGAGACGCGCAATGGACCGTTGGGACGATGCCGGAATCGCCGCCGCCTCGGCCGCCGTGGCCCTGGCCGTCGCCGTCTGGGCGGTTCCGTCGGCGATGACGACCGCGGAATCGGCGCTTGAGCGCGCCAGTCTCCAGGTTCTCGAAGGGCACGGGACCGGCCAGCCGCTGCTGTGGCGCGATGCCGACAGCGGCCGCGCCGCCACCATCCTTCCCGCCGCCGCCTACCGCGCTGGCGACGGCCGGATGTGCCGCCGGTTCAGCGTGACCCGGGCGACGGATGGCGCCAGCACCAGCCATGTGGCCTGCCGGGACCACGCCGGGCGCTGGAGCCACCCGGTGCCCGCCGGCGAGCAGATGGCCGGCTTCTGACGCCGCCGCGCCCGTTCCGCCAGGACGGCGGAACCGCCGTCTCTACTCCAGGCGGCCGAGCGCCCGGGCCAGGACCAGATACAGCTTGCCGACCTCGGACGAGGTGAAGGTACCGGTCAGCACGTCGGCGTAGTCAGACTGGCGGGCCTGGTTCAGCAGCGCCTCGAACTCGGACAGGTAGCGGGTGACGTAGTCGCGGAACTCGCCGTCATCCTCGAACTTGTTCTTCATCGCCGCCATCTGGTGCTTGTCCAGATTCTTCAAGATCTTGCGGACGAAGACGCTCTGGTCGCCGGCATGGAATTCCTTCCACGCCTTCTCGTCCACGTTGGCCGAGAAGATGCGGGCGATGTCCACCGACAGCGACTGCAGTTTCTCGACGATGAAGGCGGCGTTCTGGAGGAAGTGCTCGACCGAGGCCGAGGCCCGCTTGTCGTCCAGCTGCTGGGCCCGCACCTCGGCCAACTTGGACGAGTTGACCAGTTCCTCGGCCTGGCGGGCGAAGGTGGCGGCCAGACTTTCGGCCTGCTGCGCGAGGCGGTCGCCGGTGATGCCGAGGTCGTTGGACTTCTGGCGGATCATCTCGAACGAGCCTTCCAGCTTGGCGCCGGTGCGATCGGTGGATTCCTGGAGCTCCTGGGCCTGGCGGCGCAGGCTGTCGCCGGCGGCGCGGACCTGGGCGGTGATGCGCTCCGACGAATTGGTCAACTCGCGGATGCCGGCGCGCAGCATGTCGCCGGCGGCGGTGACCTGGGCGGCGGTCTTGTTGGAGGTCTCCTCGAAGTCGCGGCTGATGGTCCTGAGCGCGTCGCCGGCCGTCTGCGAATGGTGGAACACCCGCTGCGCGGCCTCGCCCAACTCGACGGCGTGCTTCTGGATCGCCTGGCCGAAGGTGTTGAGCATCTCGGAGGAATCGTCGGCCACCCGCTGGAGCGCCGCCGACTGCCCGCCGAGGGTCTCGCCGACGGTGCCGACACTGGCCTGGGCCTGATCGGCGGAGGCGATCACCTGCTCGGTCTGGCGGCGCAGGCCGTCGGTGGTGACGCGGATACGGCTGGAGACCTGCTCGGTGACGGTGGCCAGCTGCTCGCACCGCTTGTCCAGCATCTCCGCCACCGAGGCGGTCTCGTCGATGGCCTTGGTGGCGGCGACGCCGACCTCGGAGGTGCGATGACGCAGCCCCTCGCCCACCGCCTCCAGTTCGACGCCGACGCGGCTGGACATGGCGATCAGGTCGTTGGTGTTCTGGCGCAGGGTGTCGGCGATGGTCTTGACCTTGGCCATGACCTGGTCCGAGGTCGAGATCAGGTGCCGCGACTGCTGGTTCAGCGACGCCTCGGACAGACGCGACTGGGTCGACACCACGTTGGCGGCATCGGCCAGCTCGTCGGCCTGCTTGCGCAGCGTCTGGCGGATGGCCTCGGCCTGGCCGGCGGCCTTCTCGGCCCCCTTGCCCAGATCCTCGATGTGCAGGCGCAGGGTTTCGGAAACCTCGCGGGCACGGACCTGCATCTGATCCGAGGAGGCGGACAGGTTGCGGGTCTGGGCCTGGAAGGCTTCGGCCACCTCGCGGATGCGCCCCACCGCCCGCTCGACGGCCGCGTCCACCTCCTCGCGGCGCTGGGTGAAGACCTCGCCCACGGCGCCCAACTGGGCCGAGGCGTCGTCGGCGGTGGTCCGAAGCTGGTCGGCGTGGCGGCCGATGACCTCTTCCATCTCGCGGAAACGGGACATCGCCTGGTCGGACGCGGAGGACAGCTCGCGCGACTGCACCGACAGCGCCTCCTCGACGATCTTGATCCGCGACAGCACGCGGTCGGTGATCTGGTCAAGGCTGGCCGCCTGCTGCTGCAGCGAGGCGCTGATGCGGCCGGTCTGATCGCCCAGCCGCTCGGCGGCTTGATCGAGATCGGCGTTCTGGCGGGTGAACAGGCCCTCGATCGCCTCGACCCGCTGCGACAGCGTGGTGGCCACCGTCTCGGTCCGGGTGGCGGCCGCTTCGGCGGCGCCGGCCATGGCGACGGCCTGCTCGCTGAACAACTGGGCCACGTGCTCGGCGCGCTCGACGGCGCCGCGCGACACCGTATCCAGCTCGTGGGCATGGCGGGCGATCTGGCCCGACAGGGATTCGGCGCGCGACGCGGCGCGAACCGAGGTCTCCTCGATGGTGCCGACATGCTGCTGCATGGCCTCGCCGAACTCGCGCACCCGGGCGGCGGCGTTGTCGGTGACGGTGTTGAGATCCTGGGTCTGCAGGCGCAGCAGGTGCTCGACCTCGCGGGCACGGGCGGTGGCGCTGTCGGCCGCCTGGGTCAGGCGGTCGACCTCGCCGCGCAACGCCTCGACCGCGGCCTTGGCGTCGCCGTTGATGCGGCCGACCACCGACGACATGGCGTCGATCTGCGCGGCCAGGGCGGCGCGCACGGATTCGCCCTCGGCGACGGCGCGCGCCGAGGCCTGGGTCAGGTGGGTCGCCTGCGCCTTCAACGAGTCGGCCACGGCCTTGACCCGCGTCTCGGCGCCGTCGGAGGGATAGGTCAGCTGCGACAGGTGATGCCCCAGTTCGTCGGCGATCCCCCGCATGTTCCGGCCACGGTCCATCCACGCCAGGATCAGCCACAGGAACGCCACCGGCATCAATGCCGCGCCGACGATTCCTCCCAGTTCCTGGGGCTGCATGTAGGTCAGGTTGCCCCAGCCGATATTGGCGTCGAAATACGAGGCGCAGTAACCGAGCCAGCCCAGCGTGACCAGCCCCGCCACCGAGTGCAGCAGCCGGCCCGACCCGCCCCTGCGGCGCGGGCGGCCGAAATCGGCGGACGTCATCCGGGGGACAATCGGCGTGAGGGCCGCCTTTTCGGCTTCAGCGTCCGGAATGGGGGTTACCCCGTCCGCCTGCTCGTCGACTCCGCCTCGCGTGATCGTCGTGTCGCCCATGACCGCCCCGTATCCTTCTGATAAGCCTCGCCCGTTCGGGTCACGTCCGCCCGTGGCGCCCGTGCCCCCCTTTTGGGACTCCCATTCCGTTCAACCGCCGCTCCAGCCCCCAACCGGCGCGGCCGCCCTGGCCGAAAGTCCTGCGCAGGATGCCCCCTTCGGGGAGAAAAATCAATCGTTTGGAGCCCGACGATTATGCGCCGCCAGATGTAGCTTTCGCACCACTTTGCGCTCACGCCGCCGCCGTCCGGGATCGTTCCGGCGGGAAGCGGACGGTGACCACGGTGCCTTGGCCGGGCATGCTGTGAAGGTCGAGGGAGCCGCCGTGCATTTCCATCAGCCGGCGCGACAGCGGCAGGCCGAGCCCCAGCCCCTCGTGCCGGCGCGACAGCCCCGAATCCACCTGGCCGAAGGACGCCAGGGCCTTGGCATGATGGCGCGGATCGATGCCGACGCCGGTGTCGCTCACCGAGATGCAGATGCCGCCCAGGGGATCGCACCACGCCTTGAGGGTGATCCGGCCGTCCAGCGGCGTGAATTTCACCGCGTTGGCGAGCAGGTTGAGCAACACCTGCTTGACGCGGCGCTCGTCGCCGAACAGGGCCGGCAGGTCGGCGGCGATTTCGACGGCGAGTGCGACGCCGGCATTGGCGGCGCGGTCGCGCACCATGGTCACTGCCGCCTCGGCCAAGCGCGCCACCGCCAGCGGCTCCTCGCTCAAGGTCTCGCGCCCGACCTCGACCTTGGCGATGTCGAGGACGTCGTTGATGAGCGCGGTGAGGTGGCGCCCCGAATCGAGGATGTGGCGACAGTATTCACGATAGCGATCGTTGGCGATCGGCCCGAACACCTCGGCGGCCATGGTCTCCGAGAAGCCGATGATGGCGTTGAGCGGGGTGCGCAGCTCGTGGCTCATGGCCGCCATGAACTCGGTCTTGGCCCGGTTCGCCAGTTCCGCCGCCTCCTTGGCATTGGCCAGCGCCAGCGCGGCCAGATGCCGTTCGGTGATGTCGTGGTTCCAGGCCACCAGACAGGACCGGCCATCAAACAGGGTGGGCGCCCAGGTGACCGTGCTCCATTGCCGCGTTCCGTCGGCGCGCACGCATTCCAACTCGGTGGTGGTTGCGTTGCCGCTGACCAGGGCGGCGATCGCGCACCGGTCGCGCAGGCCGGGATCGGCGTAGAAGGCGCGCTCGTCGAGGTCCTGGTGGCCATCCAGGCCCAGCATCTCGGCCTGGCGGGAGTTGCAGTAGAGCACCCGTCCATCGGCATCGGTCACCACGATGCCCACCGGCGAGGATTCGAACAGCGCGCGCAGGCGCTGCTCGGCCTCCACCAGGGTTCCCGCCGCCGCCTCGGCGGCGGCCAGGCGGGTGACCATTTCCTCCTCGCTGTAGACATTGGCGAAGGAGCGGGTGGTGTTGAAGGCGCGCACGAGGCCATAGGACAGGATGAGGAAGCCGGCCGCGAAGATGCCGTGGGCGAGCCACCACAGATGCGTCCACGCCGACGCCACCAGGAACGCCGCCGAGGATTGGGCGAAGGCCAGCAACGCCACCTGCTGAAGCTGCATCAGCATGGAACGCAGCTTCCGCTGGCGGATGACCGCGACGCCCGCCAGGCACAGGGCGATGGCG
This sequence comes from uncultured Rhodospirillaceae bacterium, assembly GCA_937887565.1. Taxonomy (GTDB): domain Bacteria; phylum Pseudomonadota; class Alphaproteobacteria; order Rhodospirillales; family Magnetospirillaceae; genus CALABS01. Next base: position 19,221 of record CALABS010000025.1, read on the forward strand.
GGTCCCTCCATCATCAGGCGGGTCGTGAACTCCCCCGCCAGCGGCGAATACGCCAACGCCGCCACGGCGACGTCGACCGCCCCCATGGCGGCGACCCAGGGCAGCCACGAACCGGCGGCGCGGCGGCGATCGGGCGGGTCCGCCGGGGCGCCATGGCGCAACAGGGCCTCCAGGATGAACGCCGCCATCACCAGCCGCGAGGCCGGACCATAGAGAATGAACAGCCAGAGACTGGCGTCGGCGGCCGGGGTCAGAATGCCGTGCGGGGCATAGACCAGCGCGAATCCGAGGAAGGCCAGGGCAACGAAACGCAACGAGGGCTCGCCGCTCTCGACATAGCAGCGGAACGCCACCCATGCCGCGAACAGCGACAGCAGGATCGACAGCGTTATTGCGATTTCGTGAAATTCGTGGTCGTGGAAGACCAGCGGCGGCGTCTGGAAGACGTACAGATAGGCCACCGCCAGCGACGGCAACAGGACGATGCCCGTCTCCAGCAAAGTCTGGTAGGCCGTGGTGATCCAGGGGAAACGCCTGCCCGGCGGGCTGTCCCGCATGCCCCTCTCCGTCCGGCTGATTTGTGACGGTAGCCGCCTAGACCTTCGAATAACAAGCCAAACGAAGGCCATAGTGGGGCTTGATTTGGCCTTCGCTCCGGGCGACCATCCGGTGCCATGACGTCCGACCAAACCAACCAGACACTTTCAACCGACCTCACCGGCCGCCGGTCGCTGACGGTTCGCGCCCTGCTGCTGGGCGAACGCCTCGACACCCGCCGTTTCGAGCAGAAGCAGGCCCTGGCCACCACGCCGCTCACCATCCGCTGCGGCCGCAAGGGCACGGCCGTGCTGCTGCGCTATGGGGTCTGCGCCTTCTTCGACGTCACCGCCGAGGAGGAGGCCCACTTCCTCGCCGACCTGACCCGCCTGGTCAGCGAGGCGTTGCCCGAGCCGGTTCGCGAGGAGACCCATATCGACGTGGTGCCGGGATCGACCGAGCATGTGGACCCCGATGGGACCATCGTGCTGGCCGAGCTGACCCCCGAGCGGATGCAGATCGTCGCCGACGTCCTGGCCAAGGACGTCATGCTGGAACACTACGAGATCAAGATCGCCAAGGTGTTCGACTCGGTGGAACCCCTGGCGGCGCGCCTGAAGACCAGCGGGTTCCGGGACTATCCCGCCAAGACCCTGCTGTCGCAGATCGGCGACGTGCTGCTGACCCAGCACCGCATGGTGGGGCGCGCCGAGGTGCTCGAGAAGCCCGAGGTGCTGTGGAACCTGCCGGAGCTGGAGGGGCTGTTCGGCCGCCTGGAGCGGGAATACGAGATCCGCGAGCGCTCACGCGCCCTGGAGCGCAAGCTGGAGGTGGTCAGCGACACCGCCGAGACCCTGCTCGATCTGGTCCATACCCGCCGCTCGCTGCGGGTGGAGTGGTACATCGTGCTGCTGATCGTCTTCGAAATCCTGCTGAGCCTTTACGAAAAGCTGTTCTGACCGGCGGGCGACCGCGCCGCCCACCGTCACCCCACCAGATGCCGGTAGATCTTCGGCAGCGCCGGGGTGAGCTGGGCCAGGTGGTGGACGATGGCGAAGGCGCCGCGACCGAACAGGTGGGGAAAGTAGGTCTGGGCCTTCTTGTCGATGGTCACCCCGAACACCGCCATGCCCTTGGCGCGGGCCTCGGCCACCGCCTTGCGGGTGTCCTCGATGCCGTAGCGCCCTTCGTAGTGATCCACGTCGTTGGGCTTGCCGTCGGTGATGACCAGCAGCAGCTTGTGGCGGTTGGGCCGCTCCTCCAGTTGGGCGGCGGTGTGCCGCAGGGCGGCGCCGATGCGGGTGTAGTAGCCGGGCCTGAGGGCGCCGATGCGGCGAATGACGGTGGGCCCGAACGGCTCGTCGAAGCCCTTGACGGTCTCTACCTTGACCCAGGCCCGCTTGCGCGAGGTGAAGGCGAAGATGCCGAACGCGTCGCCGCAGGCCGACAGGCCGTGGGAGAACACGGTCAGCGCCTCCTTCTCCACGTCGAGCACGCGGCGGTTCTCGACCCAGGCGTCGGTGGACAGCGACGAATCGATCAGCACCGCCACGGCGAGATCACGCTCCATGGGCCGGCGCTGCATGTAGACACGATCCGAACACACCCCCGACGCCACCAGGTCCGAGCGGGCGCGGACCACCGCCTCGGTGTCCAGTTCGGCCCCATCCATCTGGGCGCGCAGGATCTGGGCCTTGGTGCGCAGGGCCTCGAACTGCCTCTTGACCTGGCGGATGCGGCGCCTGGCCTCGTCGTCGGGCGCCCAGCTCTCGCCGTCCTCGGGGGCAATGCCGGTCAGCACCGAGCAATGGTCCTTGTGGTAGGCGGCGACCCGGTAGTCCCACTCGGGATAGAGGTGGGAGCCGGTCAGCGCCGTGGTGTCGGTGGCCGAGGGCGGCAGGTCGAGGTCGAATTTCAGCTTGGTGGCCGCCTTCTTGCCGTGCTTGGAGATGGTCATCTTGTCCATCTCGTCGGCGGCCCTCTTGGCCTCCTCCTCGTCGGGGTCGTCGGCGCCGCGGTTGACGTTGACCATGTCGGCGAAGGCCAGCACCTTCTCGAACCGGTTGAGGATGAGCGGGTCCTTGCGGTCGGCGTTGTCCATGCGCTGGCGCTCGGCATGGCGGCGCTTGTCCTGCTCGTCCTCGGCGCCCGATTTCCGCTCGCCGTCCTCCTGGTCCTCCTCCTCGGGAGCTTCCTCGGGGGCGCGGTGCAGGGCCTCGCCCCACAGTGGCACCGGCAGGAACGGCTTGTAGCCGACGGGGGCGGCCACCGATGGCGGCGGCGCGGCATCGAGGCCGGCGCGATACGGATTCGCCGCCGAGGCCTTTGGGCCGCCCAGCATCTCCACCACCAGTTCCTCGACCGCCGCCTCGGCGCCCTTGAGGTCGCGGGCCGGACGCATGGACCGCAGCTCGGCGGCCAGTGCCGCATGGCGGCGGGCCAGGCCGGGGAAATCGCTCAGCACCGCCATGGTGGCCCGCCGCGCCCGCGCCAGGAACGCGAGATCGGCGCGCAGCGGATCGGCCTCGGGGGCGCAAGCGGGTTCGAGGACGGCGAAATACGCCGCCAGCCAGAAATAGAGGTCGCGATTGCGCTCGGGAGCGGGAAAATGGTCGATGGCATCGGGCAGCGACAGCGACACCTCGTCGCGGCTGGCCACCGTCATGCGCTCGGCGTCCATGCCGATGCGCTGGCGGAAGCTGAGCCGATGCTCCGAGGTGCGCTGGCCGGCGGCGGCGATCTGCACGCCGGCGTCGCCGCCCAGCCCCCGGAAGAACACCGCCAGCGGGCCGCGCACGTCGTCGAGGTGGACCGCCGCCTCGGGGAAGCGCGGCCAGCTGACCTTGTCGCCGACCAGCCGGTGCCAAATCCAGCCGACCCGCTCTTCCAGTTCGAACGCTTCCCAGAGGGACATCGGGGACTCCTCACCACCTGAATTCGTCACCCCCGCGACAGCGGGAAGGACGGCGACCTCTTCGAAAGTCAGCCGAACACGGCGGCGACCACCTCGTTCAACCCCTTCTTGACGTCGAGGTCGTCGGTCAGGGGCTCGATCATGGCGCACTGCACCGCCTCGGCCACCTTCATGCCGGCGGCGATCAGGGTGGCGCAGTAGACCAGCAGGCGGGTCGAGACGCCTTCCTCCAGGTCGTGGCCCTTCATCGCCCGAAGCTTGCGGGCCAGCAGGATCAGCGGCTCGACGCGATCCTCGGCCAGGCCGCTTTCCACCGCCACCACCCGGCGCTCGATGTCGGCGGGCGGAAAGTCGAACTCGATGGCCACGAAGCGCTGGCGGGTCGAGGGCTTCAATTGCTTGAGGACGTTCTGGTAGCCGGGATTGTAGGACACCACCAGCATGAAGTCGTCGGGCGCCGCCAGCACCTCGCCGGTGCGGTCGAGCGGCAGGATGCGGCGGTCGTCGGTGAGCGGGTGCAGGACGACGGTGACGTCCTTGCGGGCCTCGACCACCTCGTCCAGATAGGCGATGCCGCCGGTGCGCACCGCCTGGGTCAGCGGGCCGTCGGTCCACACTGTGTCGCCGCCCTTGAGCAGGTAGCGTCCCGTCAGGTCGGCGGCGGTGAGGTCGTCGTGGCAGGAAACGGTATGCAGCGGCCGGCCGACGCGGGCGGCCATATGGGCGACGAAGCGGGTCTTGCCGCAGCCGGTCGGGCCCTTGAGCAGCAGCGGCAGGCGGTGGCGGAAGGCCAGCTCGAACAGCGCGCACTCGTTGCCGACGGGCACGTAGAACGGCACCTCGCCGGGATGGGGATGGATCGCGGCGGCGGACTTCATCATTGGACGCACTCCAGGGCACGGAGAAAAAAAGGGGGGCGGCCCTTACGGACCACCCCCACGCACACTTTACTCGGCCGGAGCGTAGCCGGCCTTGGAGGACACGGTCGCGCGACCGGGAACCACCAGCGAGTAGACGATGAGCACCACGCCAACCAGGGTCACCACGCCGGCGCCGAGGCGCATGACGTAGAACAGGCCGAGCTGGTCCTGGACCTCCATGAAGTTCATGCCCAGGACGCGCTGCAGGTGGGTCTGGACGACGCCCGCGAAGGTCAGGGCGAAGGTCATGAACGCCACGGCGCTGGAGGTGACCCAGAAGCCCCACATGTTGAGGGTCTGGTTGTAGGGCTCACGCTTCAGCAGGATCGGCATCGCATAGGTGAACATGGCGATGTTCAGCATCACGTAGGCGCCGTAGAAGGCCAGGTGGCCGTGGGCGGCGGTGACCTGCGTGCCGTGGGTGTAGTAGTTGATCGGGGCGAGCGTGTGCAGGAAGCCCCACACGCCGGCGCCGAAGAAGGCGAAGGCCGAGCAGCCCAGGCACCACAGCAGCGCGGCGCGGTTGGGATGGGTGCGGCCGCCCTTCCAGACCATGTAGAAGGTAAAGACCACCATGGCGAAGAAGGGAACGACCTCCAGCGTCGAGAAGATCGAGCCGATCCACTGCCAGTAGCCGGGGGTGCCTATCCAGTAGTAGTGGTGGCCGGTGCCCAGGATGCCGGTGAACAGGGTCAGCGACACGATGACGTACAGCCACTTCTCGACCACCTCGCGATCGACGCCGGTCAGCTTGATCATCAGGAAGGCCAGGACCGAGGCCATGACCAGCTCCCACACGCCCTCGACCCAGAGATGGACGACCCACCACCAGAAGAACTTGTCGAGGACCAGGTTCGACGGATTGTAGAAGGCGAACAGGAAGAACAGCGCGATGCCCCACAGGCCCAGCAGCAGGACGTTGGCGATGGCCGTCTTGCGGCCCTTCAGCACCGTCATGGTGATGTTGTAGAGGAACATCAGCGCCACCACGACGATGGCGGCCTTGATCCACAGCGGCTGCTCGAGGAACTCGCGGCCCTCGTGGATCTTGAACAGGTAGCCGACCACGGCCGCCGCCGCGCCGAACAGGAACAGCCAGAACTGCAGCACCGCCAGCTTGGGGCTGTGCAACTCGGTCTCGCATTCCTCGGGGATCAGGTAGTAGGCGCAGCCGAAGAAGCCCATCAGCAGCCACACGATCAGCGCGTTGGTGTGGATCATGCGGCCGATGTTGAAGGGCACCAGATCGGCCAGGAAGTTGGGCATCACCACGATGGTGCCGAGGATGGTCCCGAACAGCACCTGGGCGATGAACAGGGCAAGCGCACCAGCAAAGTAGTAGAGCGCCACCTTCTGCGATTCGTATTTCATGATGTCACCTCGCTCGGATCAGCCGCTGACCTGGGGCGGCCAATTCTTGGTGTCGATCTCGCTGGTCCACTTGAAGAAGTCGGCCAGATCGTCCAATTCCTTCTCGGAGAGATTGAACTGGGGCATCTGCCGGCGCCCCTCGACGCCCGACGGCTGGCCCTTCATCCAGGCCTTGAGCGCCTCGCGGGCGCCATCGGGATCGTCCTTGCCGCCATAGCGGACCCACACATTGCCCAGCTCCGGCGCGAAATAGGCGCCCTCGCCCAGCAGGGTGTGGCAGTTGATGCAAGCGTGCTTCTCGAACACGTGCTTGCCGCCCGCCACCCCAGGGGTGACAGGGTGTTTGTCGGTCGCATCGCTGATGCTGGCCACGGTCTGGGCCGACAACAGGAAGAAGACGACGAAGAAGAATACCGTGCCCCCGTAGAAAATGTTTCGGGCCGCGGCTTTCGTCAGTGTCTCGGACATGGTCGCTCCTCGGGATGAGGTGTTGTCTCTTCGAGCCTCCACCGCGGAACTCCCCCCAGCGGTGGTGAATCCATGATCACCGTGGGGACATTCCCCACCTCGAGGGTCAACTTATCGATTGCGCCAAGCCGGGGGCTTTAACCTTGGTCAAGCTTGGCATGACTGGGCGGGGGCAAAGAAAAAGCGGTGGGCGGAAACGCGCGGAGGGGGGGGCGGGGAAACCGGCTCGGCGCACCCCTGTTAGCGGGGCGAGCACCACTCGAACAGGAGTATCCCGATGATCCGCATGCTCGCCGCCGCGGCCGCCGCCGCGCTCCTTTCCGCCCCCGCCCTGGCCCAGGACGTCTCGGCCGGCGGGGCGTCCCAGGACCGGCAGGACGCAGGGCGATGGGAAGGACAGCAGCAAGGACAGATGGGCGACCAAGGCCAGCTTCCGGACCAGACCGCGCGGACTCCCGGCGAGGAGGGCGATGCGGAGCAGCTTGACCGCGATCAACTCGGCCAGCGGCCCGAGCCCGGCGTGCCGCCGCTCGCCGACGACCAGACCGCCCAGGTCCCCGAGGACGAGGGGATCATCGGCCAGGACGAGGACCCGTCCCGGATGCCGCAGGCCGAGCAGGACCAGCCGTCCGATCTCGAACCCGCGCGTTAGGCCGCCACGACCAGGAGGGGGCCGCGCGCCACCCTCCCGGTCCCCCCAAGGGGCGTAGGTGCGCGGGCATTTTTGTGATACCACCCCGGTGTCCATCCGGCCGCCCGGGAGTGGTGCCATGATCCTCGACCTGCGCGACATGCTTTCCGATGCCCAGGCCCACCGGTACGCCCTGCCGGTGTTCGAGGTCGCCGGCGTGGCGTTGGCACGGGCCGCCGCCGAGGCGGCCGCCGATCTGGACTCACCGGTGGTCCTGCACCCGACCCGCGACGCCGACCTGCTGATGCCGGCCCTGGTGGCGCTGGCGAAGCGCTCGGCGGTGCCGGTGGCGCCGGTGATCGGCGGCATCGCCACCGCCGACGACGCCGCCGCCGCCATCCGGCTGGGCGCCCATGGCCTGATCCTGGCCGAGGAGGCGCCGGCCGCCGACCTCGCCCGGCTCGCCGAGGCCTGTAACGTCGCCATCATTCCCGGCGGCGCGCGCCGCCCCTTGCGCGACGAGGAGGTTCCCGACCCCGGCCTGGGCTGGTTCGGCGACATCCTCGACCATTCCTCGTCGCCGGTCGCCCAACGCATCTCGCAGTCGCGGTCGCCGCTGGGATGGGCCGAGGTGGTGGACCTGGCCGCCACCACCGCGCGCGGCCGCGCCGCCGCCTGCATCGGCCGCAGCGGCGCCTGCGGCCGGGTCGCCAAGCTGGCGCGGGTATGCCGCCGCCGCCGCGAGGTCGAGCACGTGGTCCTGTACAATCCCGGAACCGACGACGTCGCCACCCAGGAGGCGGTGCTCGACGAGGGCGTACGGCTGCTCGGCATGGTGCCCGGGGTCAGGCGGGTGTTCCTCGGCCGCGCCGCCGCCGCCGATGGCGCCTACCGCCACGCCTGGATCATCCGACTGGCCGCCGAGGGGGTGATCGGCCTACTCCGCGACCATCCCGACCATGTGGCCTTCGTCGACCGCCACGTCCGCCCAGTCGGCGCCGACCGCGCGACCTTCGACTTCGTGGACCAGCGCGACTAGCTCCCGCCGGGTGCGCGCCCAGTCGCCCAGGCTGCGATCCTCGGCGGTGACATGGGCGGCGATCCAACGCAGCAGCACCTCGCGCACCCGGGCGCGCTCGATATCGGCGCAGGTGTTGGACCGGTACAGCTCCTCCAGGTCGTCGAGCAGGCGCCGGTGGTCGCGGGCGTGCTCGTCGGCATGGGGAAAGGCGATGGCCCGCATCATCTCTTCCTGGTCCGAGAAGTTGCGGCGCGCGAAGACCGTCAGCGCCGCGATCTTGGTGCAGGCGCGGCGGTCGCAGTGCCCATTGCGGCGGCGGCATTCCACCAGCGGCTCGAACATCCGTCCAATCAGGAAGCAAAGCCCCTCGTTGGCGGCGTCGATCCGCCGCACGCCGGTGCGGGCCTTATGTACCAGGGCTTTGACCATCGGACGCTTCGCGACTCGGAGTTTCTTATACTTTAGAAGTATCGCCCTGGCACCGTATCGCCTCCCGTCACAGGACGCAACCGTTTCTTGCAGCTTGTGCGCTCGCCGACACAAAGCGTCGATTGCGTCAGGCACGATTGTTGGCAATCATCTGCATCATTGGGGACTTCCCGGCATGGGGATACGGGGATGATCTTGGAATCGGGACCGACCGGGGCGAGCCCGCCGCGATCCATGGTGGCGGTGATAGACGCCAATCCGCACCACCGCGACCAGATGGCGAAGGCGCTGATGTCCTTCTATCGCGTCGCCGACTATCCCGACGTCGAGACCGCCGTCGGCACCATGCGCCAACCGCCGTCGGTGGTGATCGTCGACGAGCGCGCCCGGCCCCACCAGGGCAGGGAGCTGGTCCGCACGCTGCGATCGGAAGTCGTGATGCGGGGAGTGCCGATCATCGTCTGCCGGGCCCGAGATTCGGCCGTCCCGGCGGCCGACCAGGAGCCGGACGCCCTGCTGGAAAAGCCGTTCCGGCGCAGCGAACTGATCAACACCATCTCGGGCCTGCTCAACCGCAAGGTCGAGGCCGGCTGGGACGGCCTGCCCGAGCGGCCGCAAAAGAGCCTGCGCGCGACGCTGGCCACCTTCAACGGCTTCGCCGACCTGCTCGAGCGGGGCGAGCCGCTGGACTCCCACCACCTCAACGCCGCCTGCGCACCGCTGATCGAGGCGGTGGCCCACAGCGAGCACAAGCACATCCTGGGCGCCATCCGCGGCCACGACAACTTCTCCTATGTGCATTCCATGCGGGTGGCGACGCTGCTGACGCTGTTCGGCCACACCATCGGCCTGAAGGACGAGGCGCTGGTCATCCTGGCCTCGGGGGGGCTGGTCCACGACATCGGCAAGATGGGCATCCCGCACGAGATCCTGAACAAGCCCGGGGCGCTGAGCGAGGCCGAGCGGACGGTCATGCGGAGCCACGTCGGCAGGACCATCGACTACCTGCAGAACCGCTCCGACGTTGCCAAGGGCGTGGTCACCATCGCCGCCCAGCACCACGAGAAGCTGGACGGCTCGGGCTATCCGCGCGGCCTCAAGGGCGGGCAGCTCAACGACCTCGCCCGCATGGCGGCCATCGTCGACGTGTTCGCGGCCATGACCGACCGCCGCACCTACAAGGCCCCGGTCGCCGCCGAGACCGCGCTGGCGACGATGTCCGAGACCATGGGCGCGGAATTGGACACCCGCCTGTTGGGGATGTTCCGCGAGATGCTGCTGGACGCGGTGGCGGTGGACTGGGTGTGACCGCTTCCGCCCGGGGCGGGTTCACTCCCCGGGCAGGGTGAACAGGAAGGTGGCACCCTTGCCGGGTTCCGATTCCACCCACAGACGGCCGCCGCTCTGGGCGACAATACGCTGGCACAGCGCCAGCCCGATGCCGGTGCCGTCGCGGTCGCCGGGCGGGTGCAGGCGCTGGAAGACGGTGAATATTTGCTCGAAATATTCGGGGTCGATGCCGATGCCGTTGTCGGCGACCGCGAACACCCACCAACCCGGCCGGTCGGGGCGCGCGCTCACCCGCACATGGACCGGCCGGTCGTCGGCCCGGTATTTGACGGCGTTGCCGATCATGTTCTGGAACAGGCTGACCAGATGGCTGGATGTCGCCCGCACCGAGGGCAGCGTCCCCACCTCGACCACCGCACCGGCCCCGGCGACCTCGGCGGCCAGATTGGCCAGCGCCTCGTCGGCGGCGGCGGCGGCGGACACCGTCCCGGTCGGGCGCGGCGAGTTGGAGACGCGGGCATATTCCAGCAGATCCTGGATCAGGTGCGACATGCGAAGCGAGCCCTCGACGATGAAGCCGATGAAGGTGTCGGCATCGGCGTCGAGCCGGCTTGCGTAGCGGCGCGACAACAACTGGGCGTAGCTGGTGACGTTGCGCAGCGGGGTCTGGAGGTCGTGGGACGCCACATAGGCGAACCGCTCCAGGTCGGCGTTGGACCGCTCCAGGTCGGCGACCAGGACTTCGAGGTCGTGGGACTTACGGCGCAACTGCTGCTTCGCCCGGTCCTGTCCGATGACGTGAAAGGCGGTGCCGAAAGCGATACCGGCCATAGCCAGGAACGCCGTCACCGCCATCACCCGGGTCGGCGTCCGGGGCTCGCCGTTCCAGCCGTCGCGGGGAACCGCCGCCATCCGCCAGGTCCCGTAGACCAATTGAACGTCGGCCTCGACGGGGTCGGCATCGAACGCCGCCGCGTCGCCGTGAACCATCTCGCCGTCGGCGCCCAGCCCGTCCCGCCCCCGGATGGCGACCCGGATGGGAAGGTCGGCATCGGTCAGGCCGGCGGCGGCGAAGGTGGCGTCCACATCGAGCACCATGTTGGCCATGCCGTAGAACCGCTCGTCGCCGCTTCCGTCCTCGGCCGGAAGGAAGACCGGCGTGCGCAGGATCAACCCGGTTCCGCCCTGGATCAAAGGTACCGGCCCCTGCAACAGGGAACTGCGGGCGGCGATGGCCTTGCGCACCGATTCGTACTGGACGGGAACCGAGCGGAAGTCCACCCCCAACACCGATTCGTTGCCCTCCACGGGATAGGACATAGCGATCACCAGCCCGTGGCTGACCACCATGTTGCGCAGGTTGCGGTGGTCCTTCATCAGGATTCGCGCCACCGCCTCGAATTCGTCGGGCGTGATGCCGCCATGGACGATGATCTGCGCCACCACCCCCCGGGCCCGCAACAGCGGCGCCGACAGCGCGTATTCCAGCTTGGCTCGGATGGTGGACAGCCGGTCGGCCACCGCCGCCCTCTCCTCCTGGGCGCGGCGCTGGCCATCGACGTAGTCGAGCATCAGCAGCGTCACCGCCGCCAGCACGGTGACCAGGGCGGCCGCCAGCAGGGGAAGGCGCCGCGCCGGCGGCGGCATTTCCCCGCCATGCGCGTCATTTCCCGTCCCGGCGTTACCTTGCGGCAAGATCATGCGCCCCCCTTCCTCCCCTGGTAGCATAACGATTGCGGACGATGGCGCATAGAGGGCCGCATCGGCGCCGACATGGACGATCGTCAATTCACCGGGACGGGGAATTGGATAGGATGACCCGTAGGCTGGACGGAGACCGTGAAATGCCGGTGGTCCCGGGGATGGCGGCGGCGGCCCGAGAATTCCCTTTTCCGGTTCGGCGGCAACCCATATGCTGTTCGTCAAGGTCGATGATCCGACGGACATATGTGATCCAAGGATGATGACAGGCATGGCGCGAGTCTGGGGTGACAAGGGCTGCACGGCACGGCGTCGCTGGACGGCGCTGCTGGGTGTCCTCGCCTTCGTCCTCCAAATCCTCCTGCCCCTGTCGCAGCCGCGCGCCGACTGGGTCGAGGAAGGCCAGTTCCCCCCCGTCTGCTCGGTCTTCGTCGACCTCGACGGCGACCACCTCCCGGACGATACCGGCAACGGCCATTGCCTGCTGTGCCAGTTGGCCGCGACCCCGTCCGCCGTCGCTCCCGAGGGATGGTCGGTCCCGGTGGCGTGGCCGACCGCCGTCGCGTCGTTTTCCCCCGCCGTCGACCGCGCGCCGGCCGGCGCCCGTTTCCCGCCCGCCTCCCCGCCGCGAGGACCTCCGTCGCACGGCTGACCACGCCGGTTACCCGTGTCCGAGGGAGGAGTCCATCCACACCCACGGTTTCGCGCCCTCCAGGCGGCCCCTTCCGGGACCGCCGGCGGCGGGCGCCCTGACGGCGCATCGGCCGGTGGCGGGTTGTCCCGCGCCGGATCGAGCGCCCACACGATCAGTCTGAAGAGAGAGAGAGGGAGTATAGCCATGAATCGTCGTCATTTCCTGATGGCCGGCACCGCCGTCGCGACCGCCACCGCCATGATCAGGCCCGCCGCCGCCGCGCCGGGCGACGGCACCCCCATGCAGTTCATGCCCAAGACCGCCAAGGACCCCAATCCGCTGGACGGCGAGTTGGACAAGTACCCGAAGTGCCCGTATTGCGGCATGGACCGCCGGCAGTACCACTTCAGCCGCCACCTCATCCACTATTCGGACGATCTGGTCGACGGCACCTGTTCGATCCACTGCGCGGCCATCTCGCTGGCGCTGAACCTGGACCGCATGCCCAAGGCGATCTACGCCCCCGACAACGGCTCGGGCGATGCGCTCAAGCCGCTGACCAACGCCGAGACCGCCTTCTACGTCATCGGCGGCGACCACAAGCCGGTGATGAGCAAGACCGCCAAGACCTCGTTCGCCTCGAAGGTCGCCGCCGAGGCCGCCAAGGGCTCGGGCGAGGTGGTGGACTTCGACCGCGCCCTGACGCTCTCCTACATGGGCATGGCCGACGACACCCGGATGATCCGCATGCGTCGCGAGGAAAAGCGCCGCAAGGCGGCCGAGCAGAAGCCGGCGGGGCACTGATCATGGCGCGCCACCTCGCCCGCGTCCTCGCCGTCCTGCTGCTGGTCGCGCCGGCCGGCGCCGGCGCGGACGGGGTGGTGACCCCGGCTCCGGGTCCGGACGACATCTGTCCGGTCTGCGGCATGTTCGTCGCGAAATATCCGGAATGGGTGGCCACCGTGGTCTACAAGGACGGCCACGCCCACCATTTCGACGGCGCCAAGGACATGTTCAAGTTCCTGGCCGACCCGGGGCGTTACGCCCCGGGTCACCGCCGCGAGGACATCGCCACCGTGGCGGTGACCGACTACTACGCCGTCGAGCGCATCAACGCCCACGACGCCCTTTACGTCGTCGGCTCGGACGTGCTTGGCCCCATGGGCCACGAACTGGTCCCACTGGCCACCCGCGCCGACGCCGAGGAATTCGTCAAGGACCACCGGGGCAAGGCCATCCTCGCCTTCGACCAGGTCACCGCCGAGGTGATCCGGACGCTGGATCACGGCGGGTACAAGTGAGCGGCGGGCAAGGATACCCGCCCGCACCAGGGGCGCGGCATGAACGGCAGGACGCCGATCCAAGCCTTCGTCGAAGGCATCCCGGAAACCAAGGAAGTGACCCGCCAGGAAACCGATGACATCATGGCCGCCTGACCGCCTACGGGAGCGGAACTGTCAGGCGATTACCGTCTCTGTACAGTGGCTATATGAGAGTCCGTTTGAGAATTGTCAGGGGTGGCTGATTCTGCGGACGAGTAGGTTGCCCATGGCGAGGAAGATCA
>CALABS010000026.1 GCA_937887565.1 uncultured Rhodospirillaceae bacterium
ATTTCCGCCAGCTTGGGAATCCCCTGCGATTCCGTTAGAGCGGTGAATGCTCTAGCGGCGCGGCCGGGGGCGGCGCTATCATCCGCCCATGCCCGCCCTGTGCCGCGACTGCTGCGTCCCCTTCCGTTCCGGCCCCGACTGCCCCCGCTGCGGCTCCCGCCGCGTGGTCGAGCATCCCGACCTGTTCGACCTGTCCATCGCCCATGTGGATTGCGACGCCTTCTACGCCTCGGTGGAGAAGCGCGACGATCCCAGCCTGGCCGAGCGCCCGGTCATCGTCGGCCATGCCGGCGGCAGGGGGGTGGTGACCACCGCCTGCTACGTGGCGCGCCGCTTCGGACCGCGCTCGGCCATGCCCATGTTCAAGGCGCTGGAACTGTGTCCGCAGGCGGTGGTCATCGCGCCCGACATGGCCAAGTACAAGCGCGTCTCGGGGCAGATCCGCGCCTTGTTCCTGCGCGCCACGCCCCTGGTCGAGCCGGTCAGCCTGGACGAGGCCTATCTCGACCTGTCGCCCGCCGTCCGGCTGGTCGACCGGCCGGCGGCGGTCCTGCTGGCGCGGCTGGCGCGGGCGGTCGAGCGCCGCGTCGGTATCACCGTGTCGGTGGGGCTGTCGTGCAACAAGTTCCTGGCCAAGATGGCCAGCGACCTCGACAAGCCGCGCGGCTTCGCCGTCATCGGCGATGGCGAAGCGGCCTCCTTCCTGGCGCCGCGTCCGGTCACCGCCATCCACGGCATCGGTCCCGCGACCGCCGCCCGGCTGGCCGAGATGGGGGTGACCACGGTGGCCCAACTGCAGGCCATGAGCGAGGCGGACCTGACCGCCCGGTTCGGCAAGTGGGGCCGCGACCTCGCCGGGCTGGTGCGCGGCATCGACCCCCGTCCCGTCACCCCCGACCGCCCGGCCCGCAGCGTCTCGAACGAGACCACCTTCCGCCGCGACGTCGCCGATCCGATCCGGCTGGCCGCCATGCTGGAACCGCTGGCGGCCAAGGTGGCGGCGCGGCTGGATCAGGCCGGCCTGGCCGGCGTCACCGTGGTGCTCAAGCTCAAGACCACCGACTTCACGGTGATCACCCGCAGCCACCGCCTTCCCGAGCCAACCCGCAGGGCCGAGGTCATCCTTGCCGCCGCCGCCGGCATGCTGGCGCGCGAGGCCGACGGCCGCGCCTTCCGCCTGCTCGGCGTCGGCGTCGGCGATCTGTGCGACGGCCGCCGCGCCGACCCACCGCGGCTGTTCGACGACCGCTGAACCGTGCGCAACGCGGCAACCTCTCGACAAGGGCGGTTCCGGCGGATTACACCTACAGGAAGAGTATTCGCGCGAGGACTTTCGGATGACCGGGTTTGCAGTCTTTTCCATGCGGGCGGGCGTGGCCGCCTTGATGCCATGAGCCTGTTCGGACGTCGGTCGCGCGGAGCCGAGGTGGCGCCGGGAGACATCTTCCGCAAGGCCGGAACCTACGGCGGCGACTGGGTGGTCGAGCGGGTGTTCGACTACCCCGACATTCCGCGCCATGTGCGCCTGGTCGAGCGCAATGGCGCCCGCGCCATGACCGTGGCGGTCTCCATGCTGTTCGACGCGGAGTGCTTCACGCCGCTGGCGCAAGGGGTCGGGGCGGAGGACACCAGGTAGCCGCCACCCCGGCCGGATCAGGGCAGCACGATCTCGACGCGGCGGTTCCTGGCTTCGCGAACGCCGTCCTTGGTGGGGACCAGCGGTTCCTGCTCGCCCCGACCCACCACCGAGATCGCCGCCGGGTCCACCCCCAGGCCGATCAGCGCCGCCTTCACCGCCTCGGCGCGGGCCATGGACAGCTTCATGTTGAAGGCCGCCGCGCCCGACCGGTCGGCGTGGCCGGTCAGCTCCAGGCGCGGGCGCGCGCCGGCCTTGGCCGCCACCGCCGCCTTCTCGACCTCGATGCGGCCTGCCGGGGTGATGGCGGCGCTGTCCCAGTCGAAAAACACCCGGTAGCGGGAGTCGTGCACCGCCGGTGTCGGCGCCGGCATGGGCGCCGGCGCGGGAGCCGGTACGGCGGTCGCCGCCGGCGCGGCGGCAGGGGCGGCGGCTGGAGCCGCACCGAACCGGAAGGTGATGCCGGCGGTCACCGCGTGGGATGCGAATTCCGAACTGGCCGAGGCGCCGCCGGTGGCGGTCAGGCTCGGATCCTGGGTGGCGAAGTAGCGGTAGGCGAGGCTGAGGCCCAACTCGCGGCTGACGTCCACGCCGACGCCGGCCATGGCCTGGTAGGCGAATACCGCGTCATCCCCCGAGAACCCCGACGCGGCCGCCGAGGCGCTGGAGTCCACCAGCGCGCCACCCAGGCCGACGCCGATGAACGGGTGCACCCGCTCGCGGGGCAGGAAGTCGGTGACCAGATTGGCCATCAGCGAGGTGGCGGCGACATCGCCCGAGCCCGAGGCGCCGTTGACCGTGTCCACGTCGGCGCCGCGCCAGCCGATCTCGCTTTCCAGGCGCAGCCGTCCGAGCGTGCCGGGGCCGAAGCCGTAGCCGGCGGTCGCCAGCACCGCCGGCCCGGCCGCGTAGTCGGTGGACCAGCGCTGGCCGCCGCCGGTGGTGGTGGCGTCCCGGGGCAGGGCCGCGCCGGCCTCGGCCCCCAGATACCATCCCTCAGCCAATTGCGCGGCGGCCGGGCCGGCCAGCGCCAGCGTCATCCCCGCGACCATGATGCCCCTCGCCATCAACGACATGGCGGCGACCCTTTCCATAAAAAATAAAAAACCCCTTATAGCATTTTGTATATTCAGTATTCTTATGGAAAGGTTAATGCCGCCCTCGGCGCGGGCGACGGGGAGACCGCGGTCTCGCTCTAAGATCGGGTTCCTTTGTCGCGGGCGGATGTGCATAAAGATTTTGTAAACGGGGGGATTTCACGATCACAGGAAGTGGGGCAATATGGCCCGCAGCGAAGCGAGGCGCCCTTCGGCATGGAAGAAGAACTCAAACCGATCACCGACAGCGACATGGATTCCATGTTCGTGCTGCCGCTGTCGATCATCCCGCTGGAGACGCCGGCGCTCCAGAGCGCCAAGCTGATCAAGAACGTCCGCCTCAAGAGCGTCATCGAGATCTTCCAGGACGACCAGACCGGCTCGGGGCAGGTCGACATCGAGTCGCTGCCCAAGATGTTCGGCTGGGAGGACGGTCTCCTGCATCCCGACCACGCCATCCTGCGGCGGCTGGCGCTCCTGCCCAGCTACGACGTCTACAGCCTGCGCATCTCCCTGCGCGAGCACGGCATTCCGGTGAACGACTACTCGGCGCTGAAGCTGTCCCCGGACAAGGCGGCGGAGCTGACCAAGTACATGATCCTGTTCACCCGCCCGCTGCTGCAGATGATCTACGCCGACGAGGCGGTCAGCGTGAACAGCTACGACGACCTGCTCAAGCTGTTCCGCGACCCCGACGTGAAGAAGGCCCGCCAGCGCCTGGAGCAGATGGCCAAGACGCTGAACGTCGAGATCTTCGAGGTGCCGCGCTTCCTCGAGGACTACGGCGACACCTTCATGTCGCTGTCCTATTTCCGCCACTGCCTGGACCGGCTGGAGCCCTATTTCACCGCCTGCGTGCAGGGCATGGCCCTGATCCGGAGCCATTTCCAGCTCAAGCAGAACCACAATCTGATGAAGACCTGCGACATGGTCGAGGACACCATCAACACCATTTCGGCCACCATCACCGGCCGTCTGGAGGTGTTCGAGAAACGGACCCGCGAGATGTGGAACAACATCAGCCAGGAGGAATTCCGGGCGGTGAAGACCATGATCGAGCGCTACCACGTGACCATCGGCGCGGCGCTGTGCGGCCTGACGGTCAAGATGAACTCGTTTGCCAAGACCTTCCCGCGCCCCAATGTCGGCGGGCCGGTCAAGCGGGCCGACTTCCTGATGACCGAACTGGTCCAGGGCATCGAACTGATCCGCGACGTCGAAAAAAGGAACGCGCTTTAACCCCCATCCGTTCATCAGGGGTTGCCGTCCGGCCGGGCGGAGCGCTACGATTCCCTCGCCCACGATAATTCAGTCACAGGCCGCCAAGGGCGCGGCGTCGTCTGCTCCGTCCGGAGCTGGAGGGGTCTTTGCGTTCTCGGGTGCGTCCATGCTGATCGCGGCACCATTGCTGGCGCTGCCGGTCCTCGCCCTGTTCGCCGTGCTGGCGCGGCGGGCGGCCTGGAGCCATGCGGTGGTCTACGGCGGTGCCTTCCTGGCGGCGGTGGCGCTCTTGGCCGGCGGGCTCGACCGTCTGGGCGGCGGCGGGCCGACGGCGCTGACGCTGCCTTTCGGCCTGCCCTGGCTGCACGCCCATTTCCGGGTCGACAACCTGTCGGCGCTGTTCCTGGTGATCGTCAACATCGCCGCCGCTGCCGCCTCGGTCTTCGCGGTGGGTTACGGCCCCCACCTGCCGGACCAGCGGCGGGTGACGCCGTTCTTTCCGTTGTTCCTGTTCGGCATGAACGCCGTCCTGGTCGCCGACGACGCCTTCATGTTCCTGGTGTCGTGGGAATTCATGTCGCTGTCGTCGTGGCTCCTGGTGCTGTCCGACCACACCCGCCCCGAGACCCGCAAGGCGGCCATGGTCTACTTGACCATGGCGGTGTTCGGCACCTTCTGCCTGCTGCCGGCCTTCGGGCTGCTGGCCGGCGCGGGCGGCGACTTCACCTTCGACGCCATGCGCATGAAGGAGCTGGCGCCGGCCTCCGCCTTCCTGGTCGTCCTGCTGGCGCTGCTGGGGGCGGGGTCCAAGGCCGGCCTGGTGCCGCTGCACGCCTGGCTGCCGCTGGCCCATCCGGCGGCGCCTAGCCACGTCTCGGCGCTGATGAGCGGCGTGATGACCAAGGTCGCCCTGTACGGGCTGATCCGCATCCTGTTCGACCTCCACGGCGAGATCGGCTGGCAATGGGGGGCGGTGCTGATGGTGGTGGGCGGCGTCACGGCGGTGCTGGGGGTGCTCTACGCGGTGATGCAGGACGATCTCAAGGTGCTGCTGGCCTATTCCACCGTCGAGAATATCGGCGTGGTGGTCATCGGGCTTGGCCTGGCGCTGGCCTTCAAGGCCGGTGGCGAGCCGGCCCTGGCGGCGCTGGCCCTGGTCGCCGGCCTGTACCACGCGCTGAACCACTCGGTGTTCAAGAGCCTGCTGTTCCTGGGCGCCGGCGCGGTGATGTCGGCCACCGGCGAGCGGTCGCTGGGGGCGCTGGGCGGCCTGCTCAAGCGCCTGCCGTGGACGGGGGCCACCTTCCTGGTCGGCGCCGCCGCCATCTCGGCGCTGCCGCCGCTCAACGGCTTCGTGTCCGAGTGGCTGATCCTGCAAAGCCTGTTCAAGGGACCGACCCTGCCGCACTGGGCGATGAAGTTCGGGGTGCCCGTGGTCGGCGCCCTGCTGGCCCTGGCCGCCGCCCTGGCGGCGGCGTGCTTCGTGCGGGCCTACGGCGTCGCCTTCCTGGGCCGGCCGCGCACCGCCGCCGCCGCCGAGGCCGACGGAAACGCCGTCACCCTCGGCATGCGGCTGTCCCTGGCCGCCCTGGCGGCGCTGTGCGTGTGGCTGGGGGCGGCACCGGTGACCATGACCAACGCCCTCTCCGAGGTGGTGCGGCCACTGACCGGCATCGAGGTGCCGGTGTCGGCCGACCTGGGCTGGCCGTGGCTGTCGCCGGCCGGGCCGTCCAGCGGCTCGTATTCCGGCACCATCCTGGTGGCCATGGGGCTGCTGCTGTGCGGGCTGGCGGTGATGCTGGTGCACCGGCTGGGCACGCGGGCGCTGCGGGTGTCCGACGCCTGGGATTGCGGCCATGCCGAGGACATCCCCCAGACCCAGTACACCGGCCACAGCTTCGCCCAGCCCATGCGCCGGGCCTTCGGCGCCACCGTGTTCCGCGCCCGCGAGAGCGTCGACATGCCCGAGCCCGGCGACGACGCCCCCGCCCGCCACGTCGTGTCGATGATCGATCCGGTGTGGGACGGCCTGTACCGGAGCCTGGGCCGGCTGGTGGACTTCCTCGCCGACCAGGTCAACCGCATGCAGTTCCTGACCGTGCGGCGCTACCTGCTGATGATGTTCGCCACGCTGGTGATCTGGCTGCTGGTCGTGGCGGTGAGGCAGCAGCTATGAGCGCCCTGGCCTGGCAGATCGCGCAGATCCTGCTGGTGGCGGTGCTGGCGCCGCTGGCCACCGGCTATGTCCGCTTCGTCAAGGCGCGCCTGAACGGCCGCCGGGGGGCACCGCCGTGGCAGCCCTATCGCGACCTGCTGCGGCTGCTGAAGAAGGAGGCCATCGTCGCGCCGTCGGCGTCGTGGCTGTTCCGCGCCGCGCCCTACGTCACCTTCGCCGCCGTGTGGCTGGCCGCCTGCGTGGTGCCCACCTTCACCACCGCCATCGCGCTGGCGCCCTCGGCCGACCTCATCGCGCTGGTGGCGCTGCTGGGGCTGGCCCGGTTCTGGACGGCGCTGGCCGGCATGGACGTGGGCACCGCCTTCGGCGGCATCGGGTCCAGCCGCGAAATGTTGATCGCCAGCCTGGCCGAGCCGGCCATGTTGATGATGACCTTCTCGCTGTCGCTGGTGGCCGGCACCACCCAGCCGGCCCAGATCGCCGCCTTCATCCTTGGCGGCGATATCGGCGTCGAGGTTTCGCTGGGCCTGGCGCTGGCGGCGCTGGTGATGGTCGCCATCGCCGAGAACGGCCGCATCCCCATCGACAACCCCGCCACCCACCTGGAGCTGACCATGGTCCACGAGGCCATGGTGCTGGAATATTCCGGCCGCCACCTCGCCATGATGGAGGCCGCCGCCATGCTGCGCCTGACCCTGTTCATGGCGTTGATCTCGTGCCTGTTCTTCCCCTGGGGCATGGCCCTGCCCGGCGACGGGCCGGCGGCGGTGGCGGTGGGGCTGGCGGCATTCCTGGCCAAGGTGGCGGCGCTGGCCACGGCGCTGGCGGTGTTCGAGACCATGATCGCCAAGATGCGGGTGTTCCGCTACGCCGACTTCCTGGGCGGCGCGCTGCTGCTGGGCCTGCTGGCGACCATCTTCCTCTACGTCTCGGAGGCGGTGTGATGGGGCAGATCAGCTACGAGGTCGCCCACCTGCTCGGCGCCACCATGTTGATGGCGGGGTTCGGCCTGCTGTATCAGCGCCGCCTCTACGCCGTGCTCAACACCTTCGCCTTCCAGGCCCTGGCGCTGGCGGCGGCGGCGGCATGGCAGGCCCATGTGCAGCACGCGCCGCATCTCTACGTCACCGCCGGCATCGCCCTGGTGTTCAAGGGCATGCTGGTGCCCTTCGCCCTGCACTGGCTGGTGGAGAGGCTGGGCATCCACCGCTCGGTGGACACCGCCCTGTCCATCGGCTGGACGATGATCGTCGGCGTGGTGCTGGTGGCGCTGTCCATCCTGCTGGTGCTGCCGGTGACCGCCAACGCCGCCGCGCTGACCCGCGAGAGCCTGGCGGTGGCCATGAGCGTGGTGCTGCTGGGCATGCTGATGATGATCACCCGCCGCAACGCGGTGACCCAGGTGGTGGGCTTCATGGCGCTGGAGAACGGCCTGCTGCTGGCCGCCGTCTCGGCCAAGGGCATGCCGCTGGTGGTCGAGATCTCGGTGGCCTTCTCGGTGTTGATCGCCATGACGCTGTTCGGCATCTTCTTCTTCCGCATCCGCGAGCGCTTCGACACCCTCGACCTCCAGTACCTGGAAACCTATCGGGGGGACCGCCAGTGATCCTGCCCGGCCCCGACAATCCGCTGTTCTGGATCCTGGGCATCCCGCTGGCGGCCGCCCTGCTGCTGGCGGTGCTGCCGTGGTGGCGGGTGGCGGCGTGGCTGAACGTGGCCGCCTCGGGGGCCACCTTCGCCGCCGCCCTGCCGCTGTTCCGGGCCCGCCCCGAGGCGACCCAGCTGTTCTTCATCGACGACTTCAACATCTATCTGGTCGCCCTGACCGCCTTCGTGGGCATGACCACGGCGGTGTTCTCGGCCGCCTATATCGCCCGCGAAAGCGCGGCGGCGCGGCTGGGCGACGGGCATCTGCGCTTCTACCACTCCATGTACCAGGCCTTCCTGTTCACCATGCTGCTGGCACTGGTCGCCAACAACACCGGCGTCATGTGGGTGGCGGTGGAGGCGGCCACCCTGACCACCGTGCTGATGGTCAGCCTGTACCGCACCCGCGAGGCCATCGAGGCGGCCTGGAAATACTTCATCCTGTGCTCGGTGGGCATCGGCCTGGCCCTGTTCGGCACCACCCTGGTCTATCTGGCGGCGCAGCCGGTGATGGGCGGCGGCGCCGACGCCATGGCGTGGACGCTGCTGGTCGAGCGCGCCGGCGCCTTCCAGCCCGACCTCCTCAACCTCGCCTTCGTCTTCGTGCTGGTGGGCTACGGCACCAAGGTGGGCCTGGCGCCGCTGCACGCCTGGCTTCCCGATGCCCATGCCGAGGGCCCCACCCCCATCTCGGCGGTGCTGTCGGGCCTCTTGCTGAACGTGGCGCTTTACGCGCTGCTGCGCTTCAAGATGATCATCTCGGCCAATCCCAATACGCTGGAGCCGGGGCCGATGATGATCGTCATGGGCCTGTCGAGCCTGCTGCTGGCCGGCTTCATGCTGTACCGGCGAGGCGACATCAAGCGGCTGTTCGCCTATTCCTCCATCGAGCACATGGGGGTCATCACCTTCGCCTTCGGCATGGGCGGCGCCCTGGCCAACTTCGCCGGGCTGATGCACATGACCATGCATTCGCTGACCAAGTCGGCCATCTTCTTCGCCGTCGGCGTCATCAGCCAGAACGCCGGCACCAAGAACATCGCCGACATCCGGGGCCTGACCGCCAGCCACCCCGTCCTGGGCTGGGCCTTCGTGGTCGCCGTGCTGGCCATCGCCGGCCTGCCGCCCATGGGGGTGTTCATGAGCGAGTTCCTGGTGGTGGCCTCGACCTTCGCCCGCCAGCCGCTGCTGGCGGTGCCGCTGGTGGTGGGACTGCTGCTGGCCTTCGGCGCCCTGCTGTCGCGGCTGCAGGGCATGGCGTTCGGCGAGCCCCGGTCCAGCGTGGTGCCGCACGGAACGCCGTCGGCGCTGTCCACCATCCTCGTCCACGTGCCGCTATGGGCCCATCTGGCGCTGGTGGTGGTGGCCGGGCTGTATCTTCCCGAACCGCTGACCCGGTGGTTCCAGACCGTGGCGAGGCTGCTGGGATGATGGGCAACGTGACGCTGCTGGAATTCCTGTCGGCGGGCCGGGAAGTGGCCGGCCACCATCCGTGGCCGCGCTTCCAGTTGGATGCCCGCACCTGGCGCCGGATGGTCGAGCAGATGGCGGTGTCCAACTGGGACATCCTGGCCGAATGGGCCGAACCCACCGAGATTCACGTCGCCCTGCGCGGCGAGGATTCGGGGGCCATCGCGGTGGCGTCGCATCCCTGCCCCGACCACAAGTTCTTCGCCCTGTCGCGGGTGCGGCCCTCGGCCATCCGCCTCGAGCGGGCCATCCGCGACCTGTGGGGCCTGGCGCCCGAGGGGCTGGAGGACCAGCGTCCATGGCTGGACCACGGCCGCTGGGGCGTCAAGCGGCCGCTGGGCTCGCCCCGCATCAGCGAGGGCCGGCCGCACGCCTATCGCTTCCTGACCGCCGAGGGCGAGGGGCTGCACCAGATCCCGGTCGGCCCGGTCCATGCCGGCATCATCGAGCCCGGCCATTTCCGTTTCCATGCCCAGGGCGAGACGGTGGTCCGGCTGGAGGAGCGGCTGGGCTACGTCCACAAGGGCGTCGAGGGCCTGCTGGCCGGCAAGCCGGTGGCCGAGGCTGCGCGCATCGTCGGGCGGGTGTCGGGCGATTCCACCGTCGCCTACGCGCTGGCCTTCGCCCGCGCCGTCGAGGCCGCGCTTGGCGTCGAGGTGCCGGCCCGCGCCCATTGGCTGCGCGCGCTGATGGCCGAGATGGAGCGTCTGGCCAACCACGTCTTCGACATCGGCGCCATCTGCAACGACGCCGCCTTCGCCATCATGCTCAGCCACATGGGCATGCTGCGCGAGAAGATCCTGCGCGCCAACGCCGCCTGCTTCGGCCACCGCCTGCTCATGGACCGCGTGGTGCCCGGCGGCGTCGCCGTCGATCTGGCCGAGGAAGGATGGGAGGCGCTGGCCCACCTTTTGGGCAACTTCCGCAAGCTGTTCAACAAGGCGGTGGCGCTTTACGACAACACGCCCTCGCTGCTGGACCGCACCACCGGCACCGGCTTCCTGCCCGCCGCCCTGGCCCACCGCTTCGGCGCCGGCGGTTTCGTCGGCCGGGCGTCGAGCCGGGGCGTCGACGCCCGCAAGGCGCCGGGCTACCCGCCCTACGACGAGCTCGACTTCGCCATCCCCGTCCTGGCCGAGGGCGACGTCCACGCCCGCCTGATGGTGCGGGTCGAGGAAGTCCGCGCCAGCCTGCGCCTGATCGACCAGATCCTGAAGCAGATGCCGCGCGGCCCCGTCGCCGCGCCGGTGCCCAACCGGGGCGGCGAGGGCATGGCGGTGGTGGAGGGCTTCCGCGGCGAGGTGCTGGTGTGGGTGCGCCTGTCCGAGGCCGGCAAGGTGGTCCGCTGCCACCCCCACGACCCGTCGTGGTTCCAGTGGCCGTTGCTGGAGGCCGCCATCGAGGGCAACATCGTCGCCGACTTCCCCTTGGTCAACAAGAGCTTCAACTGCTCCTATTCGGGGCACGATCTATGACGTCCGGCCGCCGCGCGATCTTCCCATCCCCCTCCCCCGGCCCAGCCGGGGGAGGGCCGGGGTGGGGGCCTGGCTTCGCCCGGCACGATGGCCTCGCGCATGCCCCCCTCCCGACCTCCCCCCACGCTCCGCGCTGGGGGAGGGGTGACCGAAGGTGAAGGCCATGATCTTTCCCCCCATCTCCCACCTGATCGCCCGCCACCTGCTCAAGGGCCCGCACACCATCACCGGCGGCGGCGAGCCCGACGCCGAGGCGCTGCGCCAGTTGGCGGAGAATCTGGGAGTGGCCGCCCGCCACCGCCTCGGGCGCAGCCTGTCGATCCGCGAGGTGGACGCCGGCAGCTGCAACGGCTGCGAACTGGAAATCCACGCCGTCAACAACCCGGTCTACGACCTGGAACGGTTCGGCATCCGTTTCGTCGCCAGCCCACGTCACGCCGACGTCCTGCTGGTGACCGGGCCGGTGACCTGGAACATGGCCGAGGCGCTGAGGCGTACCTACGACGCCACCCCGGGCCCGAAATGGGTGGTGGCGTTGGGCGATTGCGCCAAGGACGGAGGCTGTTTCGCCGGCTCCTACGCGGTCGCCGGCGGCGTCCACGAGGTGGTGCCGGTCGACCTCCACATCCCCGGCTGCCCGCCCTCGCCGCTCCAGATCCTCGGCGGGCTGACGGCGCTGCTGGCAAGCGTCGCGGAATAGCGGGCTCAGCCGTAGACGGCGCGGGCGCGGTCGCGGAACTTGCGCACCACGCGCCGTTCCACCTCGTGGATGGTCAGCCGCGCCAATCCCTGCAGCCAGCCCGAGCGGAAGTCCACCACGTAGTCGGCGCGCACCCGGCATCCCCGGCCGTCGGCCAGGGGCGCGAACGACCACACCAGTTCGAAGCGCCGGAACGGCCCGTCCTCGGAGGTGATGGCGAGGCGGTTCGGCGGGCTCTCGACGGCGCGGGTGCGAAAGCCCAGGTCGGCGGGACCGGCGCCGAAATGGTTGTCCACCTCGCGGACGGCGCCGTCGCGCGACACGACCCGCGCCGACCGGCACCAGGGGATGAAGGCGGGATAGTTCTCGACATCGGTGGCCAGCGCGAACAGCTGCTCGCAGGAATAGCGCGGATAGTCGGCGGAAAAGCCGCCCCGGAAGGCCGCCATGGGCTCAGCGCGTCAAGTTGCGGATGTTGCGCACGAAGATGTTGAGCAGACCCCGGATGAAGGGGTCGGCCTTGGCCAGCTTCTCGCGGAAGGTGTCGCGGCTGATGATGACCACGGCCGCGTCCGACAACGCCACGGCGCTGGCCATGCGCGGCTGGTCGTCGACCAACGCCATCTCGCCGAACAGCTCGCCCTTGCCCAGGGTGGCCAGCGTCATGCCGTTCTTGGTGATCTCCACCGTGCCGTCCTGGATCAGGTAGGCGCGGTCGCCCCGGTCGCCTTCCTTGAATATTTTCTGACCGGCGTAGAAGACCTTGCGTTCGAGGACCTTTCCCGGCTGCATGCCCCTATCCCCACGACTTCGATTCTTTCCACTCTATGCACAGAGGGCGCGCGAGTCACGCCCTTGCGTCGATGGCGCGCGCAGGGATGACAGATCACATCCGGAAGCATAGAATCGCGGCGATGGACAACTTCCCCCCTCGCGCGGGGCGCCGTTTCGGCCTTTCCGCTCCGAGCCGCCGGCCATGAACGCCGAGGTGCGGGCGCGCGTGCTGACCAGGTTGCGGGCGCTGATGGCCCGATCGGTGGCCAACGGCGCCACGCCCGACGAGGAATTGGTCGCCGCCCGCATGGTCGGCCGGCTGATCGGCCAGATCGATTCCATGGACGGCACGCCGCCGTTGCCCGAGCCGCCGCCGAGGCCGGAGGCCACGCCGTCCTGGGCCCAGGCCGAACTGGAGTCCCGCGAATACAAGCAGTTGCTGGAAAAGAACACCCTCGAGGGGCTGTTCAAGGCGGCCGTCCAGGAACTGGCGCTCGAGCACATCAACACCGTGTCGCCGCCCCGCCGCCACCTCGAAGGCGTGCCGGTGGAACGGGTGGACACCCGCGCGCTGCTGCTTCCCCATCTCGGCATGATGCTGGCGCCGGGTGGCACCCAGCTGGCACGCGACCTCCTGAGCCAGAGCGTGGAGGAGCTGATCTACGACGGCGCCCTGCCGCCCTGGCTCGACATTCCCGTGGGCGATTAGATCGTCGTTCATTGCCCTTGGCGGCGGTCTCAGCCATCCACCGTCACGTCGCGAATGGCGGCGGCGAGGCGGCGGACGGCGGCGGCCAACGGCGGCAGCGCGTCCCTGGCGGCGCCGATGTCGCCCGCCTTGGCGGCGGTTTCCACCGCCGCGGCGCGGGCGGCGACGTCCCGCCCGCCGGCCGAGCCCGCGGCTCCCTTCGCGGAATGGGCGGCCTCGAGCGCGGTGCCCAGATCGCCGGCGGCCAAAGCATCCTCGATCGCCGCGACCTGGCTGGAAAGCAGCCCGGCCAAATTGTCCAACAAGGCCCGGGCCTCGGCATCGACGCGGCCAAAGGCGGCGCGCAGGACATCCAGGTCCAGTACCGTGTCGGACTCGGCGGTGGCGGCGATGGGGGGGGCTTCGCCGCGCGTCGGCCGTCGCATGGCGGCGGCGGCGGGAAGCAGTTGGCGAATGGTCTCGTCCAGGCGGCCGGTGTCCACGGGCTTGGTGAGATAGCAGTCCATCCCCGCCGCCCGGCAGGTGTCCTCGGTCCCGGCAACGGCGTCGGCGGTCAGGGCGACGATGGGCAGGCGCGTCCGCCCGCCGGCCTCCTCGGCGGCGCGGATGGCGCGGGCAAGCTGATAGCCGTCCATCTCGGGCATGTGGCAGTCGGTCACCACGAGGCCGATGCCGCCGTCCTCCAGCGTCTTCAGCGCCTCGAGGCCGTTGGCGGCCACCACCGCCGCATAGCCGAGCCGTCCCAGGACGCGCTCCATCACCAACTGGTTGGTCGGATTGTCCTCGGCCACCAGGATGACGGCGCCGGCGCGCCGGGCCTCGTCGAGGGCCGGGGCCTGGAAATGGGCCGGCGGCGGCGCCATCGGATTGGCGGGCGTCTCTAATTCCGCCCGGCCCGCCGCCGCCGCCACGGTCGCCCACAACGCCTGGCGCCGCACCGGATGAGGCAGGATCGCGAAGGCTGGCGGCGGCGATCCGGCATCCGGTGCCGACATCAGCGAAAGGTTGGACAAGGCGACGGCACGGGTGGCGGCCAGCCGGGATTCGGCGGCAAGCCCACGCAGGAGTTCGGCGCCACCCGCCACCCGGGCCAGATCGACCACCACCACGTCGGGCGGCGGTCCGTCGCCCAGGCGGGCCCATGCACCGCCGGCATCGGCAACCAGCACGACGGCGGCACCCGTATGGGAGAGATAGCGCCCCAACGGCGAGACGCCCGGGTCCGGCGGCGCCACCACCAGCACCCGCACCCCCGCCATGTCGGGGCAGGGTGGGCGTGGCGAGCGGCCGGCCGGCGGCAGCGGCACCTTGAACCAGAAGCAGGCACCGCCGCCCAGCCGGCTGTTGACGCCCATGGCGCCCCCCATCAGCCGCACCAGCCGACGCGAGATGGACAAGCCCAGGCCGGTACCGCCGAACCGGCGCGACATCGAGGCGTCGGCCTGCGAGAACGGCTGGAACAGGCGTACCTGCTGCTCGTCGGACAGACCAATGCCGGTGTCGCGGATGGAAAAGCGGATGGCGCCGTCTTCCTCGGTCACCTCGATCTCGACGCGGCCGGAATGGGTGAACTTGACGGCGTTGCCGACCAGATTGACCAGAATCTGCCGCAGGCGGGTCGGGTCGCCCATGCGGCGGTCGGCCATCGACGGGTCCACCCAGACCAGGACCCCGACGCTCTTTTCGGCGGCGCGAGGATAGACGAGGCCGGCGACGCTCTCGACCACCTCCACAAGGGACAGCTCGATGGTCTCGAGGTCCAGGCGCCCAGCCTCGATCTTCGAGAAGTCGAGAACGTCGTTGATGATCGACAGCAGGCTCTCGGCACAGTCGCGCAGCACGTCGACCATGCCCTTCTGTTCGCGCGACAGCGCCGTCTGGCCCAGGATTTCGGCCATGGACACGATACCGTTCATCGGGGTACGGATCTCGTGGCTCATGGTCGCCAGGAACGCCGACTTGGCGCGCGTCGCCTCCTCGGCGCGGGCGCGGGCCTGCTGCAGGCGGGTGATGTCCATGGCCACCGCGAACCGGGCCGGCCGGCCGTCGACCCAGCGGATGGGCTGTTCCTGCAGCTCGTACCAGCGGCCGTCGCGGCCGCTCTGGAACTCGCGGAGTACCCAACCCTTGGTCGAGGCGCCCTCGGTGGCGAGATGGCCGCCGGGGCCGAAGTCGCCCCGGGGGAGCAGCACGTCGTGCCACGTCCGTGCCTCGTCGCGCCCCAGGATGCGGCGGCTGGCGGGGTTGAGATACAGCAGGTCCTGGCTCTTGATGTCCGAGACGAAGACCAGCGCGTCCAGGCTGTCCATCACCGCGTTGAGGCGGGTGTGGGCATCCGACAGTTCGCGGGCGGCCAGCCGCGAGGTGCGGTTCCAATAGGCGAAGGCTTGGACGCCGAAATGAGTGGCGAACAGGACCAGGGTGGCGATGGTCCAATGGACGGCCGCGGTCGCCTCGGCCAGGGTCGCCGCCGCACGCTCTAGGACGGCCGGGTCCAGGGCTGCCGGGCCACCGGCCGCCGCCTCGGTGAAGGCCCGCAGATTGAGGCGCGCGGAGAGGTACAGGAACAGCAGGACACCGGCCAGGACCGTTCCCGCTCCCGCCAACGGGCTGAAGCTGGCTCCGGTGTCGGCGGGGGCCCACGGACGGGCGGCGCGCCACCGGTCCACCGCCCGTCCGGCGATCATCAGGACCGGCGCCACGATCACCACCGACTGCAGGAACGCTCCCAGCCACCATCCCTGCCAGATGGGCAGCACGGCGCTGGCGCCGGCGTGCTCGGTTCCGGTCCAGATCAGGGCTCCGGCCGAGCCGAAGACTCCCGACACGAAGGACAGCAGCACGAACAGCAGCAGCGAGTTGAGACCGCGCAGCGCGCAGTCCACCGGAACCGCGCGGTAGACGATGGCGAACACGGCCAGGCCGACCGGGTCAGCGAGGGCGAACAGCCCCGCCCACGCCGGCGCCATGCCGGCGTGCAACGCCAGCACCAGCGTCGAGACGTAAGCGGGCACGAACCCCCACCAGAAGCCGAACCACAGCGTCCACAACAAGGCCGGAATCAGGGGTGGGTACAGGGTGACGTGGATGTCGACGCCGGCGAAGCGCAACGGCATCCCCGACCAGCCTTGAACGGCCACGGCCAGCCCCAACCCGATGCTCAGGATGATGGTGGCCGTCCAGAGGCCGAGCACCACCGCCCTGTCCCGCGCGGACCCCTGGCGCCAGAAGCGTAGCGGCGAAACGGGGCGGTGGCACGCGGAGAAGACTGAAAGCTCCGAGGACAAATTCCCCCCTGTATCCCGCTCGGGCCTCGAAGTGCGTGCGTGTGCAAATCTGACACGTCACCGGCGCCGCGACAACCTGGATGCGAGTCGACGCCAGGTGATCACCGCGAAATTGCGCCGCCGCCCTGGAGGCCGCCGGGGTGACCACAGTCAAATCGTGCCCGCCCGGCCACGGCTAACGTCTGCGCCACCCATATTGGCACGAGGTCCGCCGTGAGCTTTCCCAATTTCTTTCGCGCGGCCCCCGTGATCACCCTGCGCGATCCCTTGATGGCCTTTCTGGGGACCGGCGACGGCGTCGTGCGGTACGGCTACGCCGACGCGGTCAAGCTGTGCGGCCATTCCTGCCCCACCGTGGCGGGGGCGTTCCTGATGGTGCGGGCCGGGCTGGCGGCGCTCTACGGCGACGCCCTGCCCGAGCGCGGCGGCATCGGCGCCGCGTTTCCCGATCCGGCCGACGCCGGGGTGACCGGGGTGATGGCGGCGGTGGTCGGCCTGGTGACCGGCGCGCGCGGCGAGGACGGCTTCAAGGGGCTGGCGGGCCGCTTCACCCGCGCCGGGCTGCTGGAGTTCTCGACCGATACCGGCGGAACCATGGACCTGCGGCGCCTGGACGACGGCCGCCGCGCCGCGGTTCGCTATGATCCGTCGGTGGTGCCGGCGGCGCCGGCCATGCGTCGGCTGCTCGACCGCGTGCTGGCGGGAATCGCCTCGCAGGATGAGCACCAGGCGTTCGGAGCCCTGTGGCAGGAGCGGGTGCGGCGGATCCTGACCCATCACGCCGAGGATCCACGGATGATCTCGGTGGCGATGGGCTGAGCCCGCTTGCCGACCGGCCCCGGCCGGCGCATGGTGGGGCCATGAGCGACCGTGTCTGTTTCCCCTGCACCTTGTGCTGCGCCTTCTTCGGCGTCCCCGAGTTGGCCAAGCCGGCCGGAATGCCGTGCCCCCACCGCGTCGAGGCGGGGTGCGGCATCCATTCCGACCGACCGCAGTCGTGCCGGAACTTCGAGTGCTTCTGGCTGATGGACGACAGTTTTCCCGAGGATCTGCGGCCGGACCTGTGCGGGGTGGTGGTGTCGTTCAACGAGGACCACGACAGCGTGGTGATCCATGTCGATCCCGACCGTCCGGACGCTCTGTCCGGCGAGGCCGGGACACAGTGGATCGAGGCATTGATGACCACCTTCGATCCCGTCTTCGTGGTCTGCGGCGACGACCGCATGATGATCCGGCGGTCGCCGCTCGATCCGTCAGGCCAGGCTTGACAGCCTCTCCTCGAAATCCTGCAGCAGGGCGTCCCAGTCGTCCTCGAGCTCTGCCCTGAGATCTTCCCAGGTGCCGTCGGGTTCGTCGTGAAGGGCGGCAAGCTTCTCGGACACGATGTCGCGCCGCCGTTCCAGCAGGGCCAGCTGCCCGGCGAGCTCGCGCCTCAGGCCGTCGCCGGCCCCGTCCAGAATCCGGGACCGGACGCTTTCGATCTGGAGCGACAGGTCGCGAACCCTCTGCTCCATGGAGTACTGATAGGTTTCACGGCCCATTCATCCGTCTCCGTTCGGTGCCCGCCACCCCGCAAAGGCTGCGCCTCGCCACCCATTGGGGGCAAGAATGCATCCGGGATAGTGGCGTCCCGAAAGGGGGAGGCCGGGGGCCGGTTTGCCGGCCTCGCCTTTGGTGCACTTAATTCATTCAGATGGCACACCGACCATCTGAATGAATAAGTGCACAATTCGTTGATTTTGTGGGCCGATTCACGCGACCGATGGTTCAGGGGCCTGAACCATCGGTCTGGATCGGACCACTAGGCCAGGCGCCGCACCACGGCGGCCGCCAACTCGGCGGCATCGTGCCCATGGCGGCCGGTGAGGATATTCCCCGCCTCCACCACCGGCCGGTCCATCCAGGTGGCGCCCGAGTTGGTCAGATCGGTGCGAATGGAGGGATGCGAGGTGACCGCGCAGCCGTTCGCCAGGCCGGCTTCCACCAATACCCACGGGGCGTGCCCGGAAACCGCCACCGGCTTGCCGGCGACGGCCGCGTCGCGGAACAGCCGGACCACATGGGCGTCCGACCGCAGGGTGTCGGCCGAGATCAGCCCGCCCGGCACCACCAGGGCGTCGAAATCGCCGGCGCGGGCGTCGACGGCCGCCACGTCCACCGGCAGGTCGCCGTCCCAGCGGGCGTTGTCCCAGGCCCGCACCGACTGCTTCTTGGGCGAAACCACCCGCGTCACATGGCCAGCCTCGGCCAGGGTGCGGCACAGCACCGCCATCTCGGCCTGCTCGAAGCCGCTCGCCACCACCACCGCGACCGTCGCCATCCGCGCCCTCCATCCTGTGTCGCCGCCCATTCGACGTGGGCCGGGCCGGGGTGCCGGTCAAGCATCCCTCCATGGTGGTCAGGCCGTCCGGATTGGGGTAAGGTCCGCCGCGATGACCGAACCGCGCACCATCTACCACATGTGTCGCCGCGAGGAGTGGGAGGCCGCCCGGGCTTCCGGCTCCTATCCCGGTTCGTCCCAGGACGCCTCCGACGGCTTCATCCATTTCTCGACCGCCGCCCAGGTGGTGGACAGCGCCACCCGTCACCGCGCCGGCCAGGACGGCCTGGTGCTGGTCGCCGCCGACGCCGCCGCCCTGGGCGCGGCCCTGAAATGGGAGCCGTCGCGCGGCGGGGCGCTGTTCCCCCACCTGTACGGCGGCCTGCCGATGGCGGCCGTCCGCTGGGTCGGGGACCTTCCCCTGGATTCCGCCACCGGGCGCCACGTCTTCCCTCCGCTGGAGGATTGAGTTGCTGGACTACTACCGCTTCGCCGGCCCGCTGGTCCGCCTGCTGGACGCCGAGACCGCCCACGGCCTGACCATCCGGGCGCTGAAACTGGGCCTGGTGCCGCCGCAGCCGCGCCTCGAGCATCCGTCGCTGGAGGTCGCCCTGTGGGGATTGCGCTTCCCCAATCCGGTCGGCCTGGCCGCCGGCTTCGACAAGAACGCCGAGGTGCCCGGCGCCATGCTGCGCCAGGGCTTCGGCTTCGTCGAGATCGGATCGGTGACCCCCCGCCCGCAGCCCGGCAATCCCAAGCCGCGCATGTTCCGGCTGGTCGAGGACCGCGCGGTGATCAACCGCATGGGCTTCAACAACCAGGGGCTGGAGGCGGTGGTGCGGCGCATGGAGACCCGCGCCAGCATCGGCATCGTCGGCGCCAATCTCGGCAAGAACAAGGACACCGAGGACGCCGCCGCCGACTACGAGAAGGGCGCCGCCCGCCTGGCGCCGCTGTCGGACTATCTGGTCATCAACGTCTCGTCGCCCAACACGCCCGGCCTGCGGGCGCTGCAGGGCCGCGACCAGTTGGAGGCGCTGGTCGGGCGCACCCGCACCGCCCTGAACGCCGCCGTCGCCGAGGGCAAGCGCCCGCCGCTGCTGCTCAAGATCGCCCCCGACCTGGGCGACGAGGATCTGGCCGACATCGCCGCCGTCGCCCTGGCCGGGGCGTTGGACGGCCTGATCGTCTCCAACACCACCATCGCGCGCCCGGAAGCCTTGCGCTCCTCCCACGCCAAGGAGACCGGCGGCCTGTCGGGCGCGCCGCTGTTCGAGCCCTCCACCGAGGTGCTGCGCCGCATGTTCCGGCTGACCGAGGGCCGCCTGCCGCTGGTGGGGGCCGGCGGCATCGCCTCGGGGGCCCAGGCTTATGCCAAGATTCGCGCCGGCGCCTCGCTGGTGCAGCTCTATTCGGCCATGGTTTACGAGGGCCCCGGCCTGATCACCCGCATCAAGCGCGAGTTGATCGACCTGCTGGCCCGCGACGGCTTCGCCTCGGTCACCGACGCCGTGGGGGCCGACCTTCGATGACCGCGCGCATCGTCGCCGGGCTGTCCGAGCTGGCCTCGGGCTTTGACGCCCTGATCCTCGACCTGTGGGGGGTGATCCACGACGGCGTCGAGGCCTATCCCGGCGCGGCCGAGGCCATGCGGGCCGTCCGCGCCGCCGGCAAGAAGACCTTGCTGCTGTCCAACGCCCCGCGCCGCGCCGAGGAGCTGGTGGACCAGCTGGCCCGCCTGGGCATCGGCCGCGACCTCTACGACCACCTGCTGTCGTCGGGCGAGGCGGCGCACATGGAGCTGAGCCGCCGCGCCGGCCCCTTCTACGGACGGCTGGGCCGCAACCTCTATCACCTGGGACCGGAACGCGACGCCAACGTCTTCGAGGGCCTGGACTACGCCGCCGTCGACATCGGCCATGCCGACTTCATCCTCAACACCGGCCCGTGGGAGTTCGACGAGACCGTCGAGGACTACGTCCCCATCATGCGCCAGGGACTGGAACGGCGCCTGCCCATGGTCTGCGCCAATCCCGATCTGGTGGTGATGCGCCAGGGGCGGCCGGTGGTGTGCGCCGGCGCGTTGGCGGCCTGGTACGAGGCCGAGGGCGGCGCGGTGTCGTCGCTGGGCAAGCCGGACCCGGCCATCTACGATCTCGCCCTCGGGCTGTTGGGCGTCAAGCGCGAACGGGTATTGGCGGTGGGCGACGCCCTGCACACCGATGTCCGGGGCGCCAACGGCGCCGGGATGCGCGCGGTGTTCGTGACCCAGGGCATCCATGCCGGAGAACTGGGCATCCACCCCGGCGAGACGCCCTCGGCGGCCGCGCTCCGCGAGGCCTATGCCCGCCATGGCCAGGCCCCGTTGGCGGCGGTGGCGACATTGCGGTGGTGAGAGTCGGAAAGGGACCGATGAGATGACCTACGAGACCGATGCTGTCGTGGTTGGCGCCGGGCCGGTGGGCCTGTTCGCGGTGTTCGAGTGCGGCATGGTCAAGCTGAAATGCCATGTGGTCGACGCTCTCGACGGCGTCGGCGGCCAGTGCCAGGCGCTCTACCCCGAGAAGCCCATCTTCGATATCCCCGGCCATCCCCGCATCCTCGCCGCCGACCTGGTCGAGCGGCTGACCGAGCAGGCGGCACCGTTCGAGCCGGTCTACCATCTCGGCCGCCAGATGACCGGCCTCGACCGCATGGGCGACGGCTGGCGCTGCACGCTGTCGGACGGCACCGCCATCACCGCCAAGGTGGTGATCATCGCCGCCGGCTGCGGCGCCTTCGGCCCCAACCGGCCGCCGCTCGACGGCATCGAGGCCTTCGAGGGCATGGGTTCGGGCAAGGGCGTCAACTACTTCGTCACCCGCCGCGAGGACTATCGCGGCAGGACGGTGGTGATCGCCGGCGGCGGCGATTCGGCGGTCGACTGGGCCATCTCGCTGGCCGAGGTCGCCGCCAGCGTCGCCGTCGTCCACCGCCGCCCCAAGTTCCGCGCCGCCCCCGAGAGCGAGGCGCGGCTGAAGGCCCTGGCCGATGCCGGCGCGATCGAGCTGGTGGTGCCTTACCAGTTGCACGGCCTCGAAGGTGGGCCCGACGGGCTGGCGGCCGTCACCGTGGCCACCCTGGACGGCGCGGTGCGGCGGCTGGACGCCGACGTGCTGCTGCCGTTCTTCGGTCTGGCCATGAATCTCGGCCCCATCGCCGACTGGGGCCTGGCCATGGACCGCGCCCAGATCGCCGTCGATCCCGCCACCATGGCCACCAACGCGCCGGGCATCTTCGCCGCCGGCGACATCTGCACCTATCCGGGCAAGCTGAAGCTGATCCTGTCCGGCTTCGCCGAGGCCGCCCGCGCCGCCCACTCCGCCCACGCCGTCGCCCATCCCGGCGAGGCCCTGCACTTCGAGTACTCGACCACCAGCGGCGTCCCCCACAAGTAACCTGGCGCGGTGGTGCGACCGGCTAGTGGTCCGATCCAGGCGGAAGGTTCAGGGGCCTGAACCTTCCGCCTGGTGAATCGGCCCACAAAATCAGCGCACTAGGGCCGAAACGCCCGCAGCGTCGTCTCGACCGCCGTCGTCACCGTGGCCTCGAAATCGAAGCCGGGCCGCGGCGGCAGGCCGAGCAGCTCGCGGTGGAAGAATTCGCCGCGCAGCATGGTCACGAAGAGATCGGCGGCCCGCCATGGGTCGTCGACGGCCAGTTCCCTTCGCCGGGCCAGTTCGGCGAAGGTCTCGGCAAGACTTCCCTTGCCGCGTTCGGGGCCGGCGGCGTAGAAGGCGGCGGCGAGATCCGGATGGCGGCAGCTTTCCGCCACCACGATGCGATAGACGGCCATGGCCTCGGGCGACAGGAACAATTCGAGCAGGCGGCGTCCGATCTCGGTCAGCACCGTCCGCGCGTCCTCGGCGGCGGGCGGCGGCGGCACCTCGGGAATGCTCTGCGCGCACCGCCGCCGCATGATGGCGCCGAACAATTCGTCCTTGCCCTGGAAATGGGCGTAGATGGTCGCCTTCGACACCCCGGCGCGCGAGGCGACGGCATCCATGCTGGTGCCGGCGTAGCCCAGTTCCAGGAAGCAGGCTCGGGCCGCGTCGAGGACGGCTTCCCGCTTGGCGGAAATGCGGGGTGAACGGCAGGTCTTGTGCATCCGCGCAAACTAAACCAGTCGGTTCAGTTTTTCAAACCCGCCGTGCCGGCTAGTCCTCGTCGTCCTCGGCGGTCGCCCATTCGCGCAAGCGCGCCAGGTGCAGGTAGTCGGAGTATCTGGGCGCCCGATCCGGGTGCGGGCGGGCCTCGTAGGGGGTCGCGTCGTCGTCGAAGGCGGCGACCAGGCCCCTCAGACCGTCCAGCGCCTCGGCGGCCAACCGCGCCGGGTCGTCGCCGGCCGGCTTCTCCTCGCCGCCCTCGGCGCCGCCCTTGAGGCGCCAGTAGAGCAGTTGCGACACCTCGCCGGCGGGCACGCCCTCGAAGCCGCCGGCCCGGGCGATGGCGGCCTCCAGGGGCAGCTGGGGGGCATAGCCGGCGGCCACCTCCCTGGGGGTCGGCGGCTGGCCGGTCTTGTAGTCGATCAACGCGATGGTGCCGTCCTTGAGCACGTCCACCCGGTCGGCCCGCGCCCGCAGGCGGAAGCGGCCGCCGGGGGCGTCGATCTCCAGTTCGCCCTTGACCTCGGGAAGGATGCGGGCCACCAGCGTGCGGCGCTCGCGCTCGGCCGCCACCAGCCAGCGCGCCACCGCCCGGAAGCGCGGCCACCAGAACGCCCACACGCCCGGTCGCGCCAGCTCGGCGGCGAACACCTCCTCGCCGATGGCCGCCAGCCGGGCCTCGGCGTCGGCGGGAAGATGGTCGGGAAACAGCTCCAGGAAGCGCTCGATGGCTTTGTGGACCAGCGAGCCGTATTCGGCGGCGCCGGGATCGGCGTCGATGGGGTCGAGCGCCCTGAGCCCCAGCACATGCTTGGCGTAGACGGCGTAGGGGTCGCGCATCCAGGTCTCGATCTCGGTCACCGACAGGTCGCGGGGGCGGGCGGCGACCGGCGGGCGCGGTGCCGGCCGCCGCGCCGGCTCCTTGGCGGCGGCATCGAGCCGGGCGTGCCAATCCAGCCACTGGCCGGCATCCTCGGCGAAGGATAGGCCGGCGGCCTCCATCACCGTCTCCAGCCGCAGCAGCCATCGCGACGGCACGGTCGGGGCGCCCTCGACGCGCACGGACCGGCTGAGCACCACCCGGGGGGCGGCGAAAGCCTGGGCGAAGTCGTGGGCCGCGAGGCCGATGCGGCGTTCGTGCGGCGGCAGGCCGAAGGCGGCGCGCATGGGCCGGCTCATCCACGGATCGGCGTCGGCCTCGGGCGGCCAGGTCCCCTCGTTGAGGCCGCCCAGCACCATCAGGTCGGCATGCTGCAGGCGGCCCTCGATGGGTCCCCAGAGGAACACCCGCGGATGCGCCCCCCAGGCCGGCCGCACCACCTGCCCGGCCAGCAGCTCGTCGAACAGGGCCGGGTAGGAGGCGGTGGGGATCTCGCCCAGGGCGGGCGCCGCGGCGGTCAGCTCGGCGGCGAACCGGGCCAGCGCCTCGCCGGCCTCGCCCTTCCACAGCCGCGCCGCGCCGGGCAGCCGGTCGTCGCCGGCCAGCGCCTCGCACACCTCCATATGGGCGCGCACCAGCTCGGCCAAGGGCGCGGTGGCGCGGTCCAGCACCGAGGCCAGATGCTGGGTCAGGCCGTCCAGCGCGGCCAGGAAGCGGTGCAGGCGGGCATCGGCGGTGGCGGAACGCAATCCGGCCACGCCGGGGCCGGGCCGGGGGCCGCGCAGGGCGTCGCGGTCCAGGCGTCGGACCAGGGCGCGGAAGGCGGCGGCGTCCTGGCCGCCCGCCGCCAGCGGATGCTTGAGGCAGGCCAGGGTGGCGTGCGGCGCGAAGCCTTCGGCCACCATGGCCGCCACCAGCCGCGCGAAGGCGCCCGGCCCGGTCAGCGCCAACGGCCGGCCCGCCGAATCGTCGATGCGGATGTCCCACCGCTCCAGTTCGGCCGCCACCCGCCGCGCCAGTCCGCGGTCGGGGGTGATCAGCGCCGCCGTGCGGCCGTCGGTCTCGAGCGCGTGGCGCAGCATCAGGGCGATCGCCCCGGCCTCCTCGCGAGGGCCGGGGGCGTCCAGGCGGGTGACCCCGGCCACCGCCGCCGCCGGCAACTCGGGCAGGTCGCGCCAGGCCTCGCAGGTGGCGGCCGGCCGCAACGCCTCGGAGAGCAGCTTGGCCCGCGCCGCGCGTTCGTCGGGCCGCGGGCGGAAATCGCGCACCGAATCACGGGGGACGCCAAGGCGCTCCAGCAGCTTCCTGAGGCCGAACTGGGGATGGCTGGCGTCCACCGCCGCCCAACCGGCATTGTCGAGCCAACGGTCGAGCCCCGGCAGCACCACCCGGCCCCGGGGCAACGCCGCCACCACCGCCAGCAGATCGGCGGTGGCCGGCCGCGAGCCGGTGGAGCCGGCGGCGATCACCGGTGTCTCGGGGGGGGCGGCCCGCCACTGCCCGGCCAGCGCCATGATGACGCGGTTGACCCGATCCTGGGGGTCGATCTGGCCCCGTTCGGCGAGAATTCGCGGCCAGGCGTCGGTGACCAGGGCCAGGAACTCCAGCGTCACCTGCCAATGGGCGGCGAAGTCGGCCGGCGCCAGCGCCGCCAGCCGGCCCCAGTCCAGGCGCTCGATCTGGACCGCGTCCACCAGCTTGGCCAACTCGCCGGCCAGCCGCGCCGCCTGGTCGGGCGACGGCGGGTGGCCGCCGCGCCCGCCGCCCATGGCCAGCACCAGCCGGGTCAGCAGCAATTGGCGCTCGAGGGCGGTGATGGCCGGGGGGATGTCCAGCGGCTCGTCGGCGGCCAGGTCCACCTCGTCCTCGTCCACCGCGTCGATGGCCCGCATGCGCGGCAGCAAGAGCGGCGTGCCCCCGGACCGGCGCAGGAACGCCTCGCGCAAGGCGCGGCAGGCGCGCCGGTTGGGCAGCAGCACGGTCATCGCCGCCAGCCGGAGCGGATCGCCGTCCGCCTCGGCCAGCAACCCGTCGGCCAGGGTGTCGAGGAAGGGCAGCCCGGGGGTGATGGTGAAAACGCCAGACACTGTATCCGCCACCCCCGCGAAGGCGGGGGTCCATGGGGACGCCCGCGCGATGCCAGACATGGATCCCCGCCGTCGCGGGGATGACGAAACGCCGCTACCCCTCCTCCCCGAGCAGCGCGTCCACCTCGGGCAGGGCGTCGGGAGTGCCGACATGGAACCAGCGGCCGTCGTGGACGATGCCGAACAGGCGGCCGTCCTCCAGCGCGCGGTCGTACAGCACGTTCAACGAGAATTTGCCCGATGGCGCGCCGGCGAACAAGCGCGGGGACAGGATCTGCACCCCCGAGAACAGCAGCGGCGCCACCTCGCGCGCCTTCCGGCGGCGGGGCACGCCCTGGGGATCGAGGAAGAAGTCGCCCTGGCCCTCGTAGCCGACGGCGGTGGCGGTGGGCTGCATCAGCAGCAGCGCGTCCATGCGGCCGTCGTCCCAGGCGCCGGTCAGCCGGTCGAGGGCCGGCACGGCGCCGTCGGTCCAGATGATGTCGCTGTTGACCACGTAGAACGGAGCCTCGCCCAGCAGCGGCAGGGCCTTGGCGACGCCGCCGCCGGTCTCCAGCAGCTCCGGCTCGTGGGAGATGACGATATCCCCCCGCCCCGCCAGATGCGCCCGCACCTTGTCCGCCAGCCAGTGGGTGTTGACCACCTTGGCCGTCACCCCGGCCGCGTCCAGGTGGTCCAGCGCCCGGTCCAGCATGGTGCGGCCGGCCACAGCGACCAGCGGCTTGGGGGTGTGCTCGGTGATGGGCCGCATCCTGAGGCCCAGGCCGGCGGCCAGGACCATGGCGTGGTTGGGGTGGAAACTCATGGGGAGGGAACGATCCTCTTGTCGGCCGGGATGTGCCGATCCAGCCACTCCCTGACCGCCGCCAGC
This sequence comes from uncultured Rhodospirillaceae bacterium, assembly GCA_937887565.1. Classification (GTDB taxonomy): domain Bacteria; phylum Pseudomonadota; class Alphaproteobacteria; order Rhodospirillales; family Magnetospirillaceae; genus CALABS01. The sequence continues at coordinate 26,496 of CALABS010000026.1, forward strand.
GCCGGATGGGCGCAAGCCGCGTCCAGCAGCCGCCAGACGCGCGGGATGTGCCCAAGATAGATGGGCTTGCCGTCGCGCTTGCACAACCGGGTGAAGATGCCGATCACCTTGGCATGGCGCTGGGCGGCCATCACCGCCCACGACGCCGCGAAGGCGTCGCGGTCCAGGTCGGGGAAGCGCGCCAGGTAGCGGTCCTTCATGCGGGCGACCAGCCCGGGGTCGATGTCGCGCCGCGCGTCCTCCAGCAGCGACATCAGGTCGTAGGTCACGGGGCCGGCCACCGCGTCCTGGAAGTCCAGCAGGCCGCAGGCGGCGAGGCCGTCGCGGGGCAGCAGCATCAGGTTGTCCACATGGAAATCCCTCAGCACCAGCGTGTCCGGCACCGCCCGGGCGACGGCGAACAGGCCGCGCCACAGGTCGACATAGCCGGCCCGCGCGTCGGCCGGCAGGGGCGCGCCCGCCACCGCCGGCAGGTACCAGTCGGTCAGCAGGGTGGCCTCGGCCAGCAGGCGGTCGTCGTCGTAGGGATCCAGATGGATGGGGATGGCGTCGGGCTGCGCGTGCAGCTCGGCCAGCACGTCCACCGCCAGGGCGTAGAGCGCCTCCTCGTCGGCGCCCCGGGCCAGCAGGCGGGTATAGGTGTCGTCGCCCAGATCCTCCAGCAGCAGCAGCCCGGCGTCGGGGTCCAGCGCCATCAGCTGCGGCGCGCTCAGGCCCAGCCGCTGCAGGTGCATGGCCATGCGCATGAAGGGGCGCACGTCCTCCTTGGGCGGCGGCGCGTCCATCAGCACGGCGCGGCGGTCGCCCAGGCACAGGCGGTCGTAATGGCGGAAGCTGGCGTCGCCGGCCAGGCGGCCGCGTTCGGCGGCGCCCCATCCGGCACGGGTCAGGAAGGCCTGGATCAGCGCCTCGCGCTCGCTCATGTCTCGAACTCTCCCATGCGGTCGTCCCACGCCCCGGCATGGGAAATCAGGGTGGCGCGGCGCGAGGTCTCGTCGGCGCCGGCCGACAGCGCCACCTCCAGCCGGCCGCGCGGCATCAGCCGGCCCAGGCGGTCGGGCCACTCGATGAGGCAGATGCCGTCGGCGAAGGCCTCCTCGATGCCCAGTTCCCAGGCGTCGTCGGGCTCGTCCAGGCGATAGAGGTCGAAATGCCAGACCAGCCCGGCGGCGCCCTCGTAGGTCTGGACCAGGGTGAAGGTCGGGCTGGGGACCTCCTCGTCGGGGCCGGTCAGCGCGCGAACGAAGGCCCGCGCCAGCGTGCTCTTGCCGGCCCCCAGCTCGCCCCTGAGCGCGATCACGTCGCCGTCGCGTGCCAGCCGCGCCAGGCGGGCGCCCAGGCGGAGGGTGGCGGCTTCGTCGGCGAGGTCCAGCGTCACGGTCATGGGGGAGGTCATACCCCGCCCGGGCGTGGCGCGCAAATCCCCAAAAGGGCGAGCGTCAAACCTTCACCCTGGCCCTTGGATGGGCGTCGCGGTAGACGCGGCCCAGGCGCTCGGCGTCGACGGCGGTGTAGCGCTGGGTGGTGGACAGCGACGAATGGCCCAGCAGCTCCTGGATGGTGCGCAGGTCGCCGCCGCCGGCCAGCAGGTGGGTGGCGAAGGAATGGCGCAGCGCGTGCGGCGTGGCGCTGTCGGGCAGGCCCAGCAGCAGCCGCAGCCGCCGCATCTGCCGCTGCACCACGCCGGGGTTGAGGCGGCCGCCCCGGGCGCCGCAGAACAGCGGCCGCTGCGGCTCGCCGGGATAGGGGCATTGGCGCAGATAGTCGGCGATGGCCTCGCGCACCACCGGCAGCACCGGGACCACCCGCTGCTTGCGGCCCTTGCCGGTGACCACCATGGTGTCGCCGCGCGGGATGTCGCGGCGGTCGAGCGCCAGCGCCTCGCCCAGGCGCAGGCCGCAGCCGTAGAGCAGGGTGAACAGGGCGACGTCGCGGGCCGCCAGCCACGGCTCGTCATGCAGCTCGGCGGCGGTGGACAGCGCCTCCAGCGCCTCGTCGGCGGCCAGCGCCTTGGGCAGCGTGCGCGGCGGCCGGGGACTTTTCACCGCCCCCACCGCCGGGTTGTGGACCAGCCCGGCGCGGTCGAGGAACTTGAAGAAGCCCCTGAGCGTGCTCATCAGCCGCGCCATGCTGGACCGCGCCAGCCCCTCGCCCTGGCGGGCGGCCAGGAAGGCGCGGAAATCGGCCGGCGTCAGCCCGCCCAGCGTCTCGAGCCCCGGCTCGGCGCCGGTATGGGCGGCCAGGAAGGCCAGGAAGGCGGCCAGGTCGCGCGAATAGCCGTCCAGCGTGTGGCGGCTGGCCCGCCTTTCGCCCTCCAGCCAGCCCCGCCACGCCTCGACCTGCCGCAACAGGTCGGGGGCGCCGGCGAAATGGATGGGGGCGGCGGGCATGTCAGCCCACGAACCGCCGCACGCAGCCTTCCACCACCCGGCCGAGGAAGTTGAGCAGGTCGGTGGCCTGGCCGGCGTGGAAGGTGCGGCCGTGACGCGAGCCCAGGCACAGCAGGCCGGGCGGGCTGGCGCCGCCGGGGCAGAGGCGGACCATGGCGGCCGAGCGCACCAGATCGGCGGCCTCGCCGAACAGGGCGGGGTCGCCGGGCAGTTCATCGGACAGGGCGCAATCGCGGTCGGGGCCGCCGACCACCTTGAACACGGTTCCGGGATCGATGCGGGGGATGTCGGCCAGGACGCGATCCGACAGCTCGAACCGCAACGTCGCCACGTCCACGTCCAGAAGCGTCGGCAGGTCGTCGGTGACCACCCGCGCCAGCGCCTCCAGGCTATCGGCCGCCAGCAGTTCCAGCACCGCCCGATGGGTGCGGCTCTGGGTGCTCATGTTGGAGCGGCTGGTGGTGATCAGGTGCTCGGCGGCGCCGCGCACGTCGTCCATCTCGTCGCGCAGGCGGTCGATCATGTAGAGCTGGAGATCGAGCACGCCGTCGTCGCCGTCGAACCTGGACGGCGGCGACAGCACCAGGGCCAGGTCCGGATGGCGGATCAGGAAGTCCGGATGGCGGCGCAGATAGTCGGCCACCCGCTCGTCGGCGAGCGGGGTGTCGGCCAGGAGGGCGTCGTCACGCTTGCGGGCCATGGGCTCCTTGCCTTGCTGCGGTGATCGTCTCTGCGGGGCTGTTTCTCGCATGCGATCGGGCTACAGTCTAGCCATGCATTCGCCCCCCCTCAACTCCACCCCTTCGTCCACGCCCCCCACTTTCGGCCCCGGCGCGCGCGTCGCGGTGCTGCTGCCGCTGCCGTTGGGCGGCGCCTACGACTACCGCGTCGGCGACGAACCGGTGGCGGAGGGGGATTTCGTCGAGGTGCCGCTGGGGCGCCGCACCGTGACCGGGGTGGTGTGGCGGGCCGGCGACGGCGAACTGGAAGCCGGGCGGCTGCGCGCCGTCGGCCGCCGGCTGCCCTGCCGGCCGCTGCCCGAGGCCACGCGGCGGTTCATCGATTGGGTGGCCGCCTATACGGTGTCGCCGCCCGGGGCGGTCCTGAAGATGGCCATGAGCGTGCCCCAGGCCCTGGAACCCGCCCACGGCGTCAAGGCGCTCCGGCTGGCGCCCCCGCCGCCCGACCTCAAGATGACCGCCGCCCGCCGCCGGGTGCTGGCGGCCGCCGCCGGCCTGCCGCCGCTGCCGGCCGCCGAGTTGGCCCGCGAGACCGGGGTGGGACCGGCGGTGATCAGGGGGCTGGCCGAGGCCGGCGCCCTGACGGCGGTGGAGTTGCCCCGCCCCCCGCTGTTCGCCCCGCCCGACCACGCCCAGCCCGGCCCCTCCCTGTCGCCCGGCCAGCACGAGGCCGCCGCCGCCCTGGTCGCGGCCTTGGGCGGCGGCTTCTCGGTGTCGCTGATCGACGGCGTCACCGGGTCGGGCAAGACCGAGGTCTATTTCGAGGCGGTGGCCGCCGCCCTGGCACGCGGGCGCCAGGTGCTGGTGCTGCTGCCCGAGATCGCGCTGTCGTCCCAGTGGCTGGGCCGCTTCCGCGCCCGCTTCGGGGTCGAGCCGGCCCAGTGGCATTCGGACCTGTCGGACGGCCGCCGCCGCGACAGCTGGCGGGCGGTGGCCTCGGGCGAGGCCCGGGTGGTGGTCGGCGCCCGCTCGGCGCTGTTCCTGCCCTTCGCCGATCTGGGGCTGATCGTGGTCGACGAGGAGCACGACGGCGCCTTCAAGCAGGAGGACCACGTCCCCTACCACGCCCGCGACATGGCGGTGGTGCGCGGCCGCATCGGCGGATTTCCGGTGGTGCTGGCCTCGGCGACGCCGTCGCTGGAGACCCTGGCCAACGTCCAGGCCGGCCGCTACCGGCGCCTGCACCTGCCCAACCGCCACGCCGGCGCCGCCCTGCCCGACATCGAGGTGGTGGACCTGCGACGCACGCCCCCCGAGCGCGGCCACTGGCTGGCGCCGCCGGCGGTCACGGCCCTGGCCGACACGCTGGCGGCCGGCGAGCAGGCCATGCTGTTCCTCAACCGGCGCGGCTATGCTCCGCTGACCCTGTGCCGCGCCTGCGGCTTCCGCCTGCAATGCCCCCACTGCACCGCCTGGCTGGTCGAGCACCGCCTGCGCGGGCGCATGGTGTGCCACCATTGCGGCCATTTCATCACCCCGCCGAGCAGGTGCCCGGAATGCGAGGCCGAGGACAGCTTCGCCGCCTGCGGGCCGGGGGTCGAGCGTATCGCTGAGGAGGTCATGGCCCGCTTCCCCGCCGCCCGGGTGTCGATCATGGCCTCGGACACCATGGCCGGCCCGCACGCGGCGGCGGAATACGTGCGCCGGGTCGCCGACCACGAGATCGACATCCTGATCGGCACCCAGATCGTCGCCAAGGGCTACCACTTCCCCATGCTGACCCTGGTGGGGGTGGTGGACGCCGACCTTGGCCTGGAGGGCGGCGACCTGCGGGCCGGCGAGCGCACCCACCAGCTGCTGGCCCAGGTGGCCGGCCGCGCCGGCCGCGCCGAGCGCCCCGGCCGGGTGATGCTGCAGACCTACGAGCCCGGCCATCCGGTGCTGCGGGCGCTGGTCACCGGCGACCGCGATGCCTTCATCGCCGCCGAGGCCGAGGCCCGACGCGCCGCCGGCATGCCCCCCTACGGCCGCCTGGCCGCGCTGGTGCTGTCGGGGCCCGACGCCGGCGAACTGGACGAGTTCGCCCGCCGCCTCGCCCGCGCCGCCCCCCGGGTCGAGGGTGTCGACATCCTGGGCCCCGCCCCGGCGCCGCTGGCGCTGCTGCGGGGGCGCCACCGCCGCCGCTTCCTGGTCAAGGCGCCGCGCGCCGCCAACCTGCAGGCGCTGCTGCGCGACTGGCTGGGCCGCCTGCCGCCGCCGGGCCGGGTGCGGGTGCAGGTGGACGTGGACCCGTACAGCTTCCTTTGACGAGCACCTACCCCGGCGGGCGGGGCCGAATGGTTGCAGATGGAACTACCCGGAGATTGGAACCCCTACAAATAAGGGGCGGTCCGACGGTCCAGGCCCGCACCCCACCTATAGGATGGGTAGGTCTCCCACCCGGGCGCGGGCCGGCGGTTGCCTTGCGCTTTGGCATCGCCCCAATGCATCCGACTCCCCCCGAACGGGGAGGAGTCGTCTTGCAACGCAAAACCCGATGTGCTAGTTAACCCGCGCACTTTGCCCGGGGAAAATCGGGGGAAGGGCGGAAACCGTTTTAAAAACAATGCCTTAAGGCCGCCGGCGAATTCGGTTTAGACCTAACCCGAGGACTTGCCTTTGCCATCCGAAACCATTGGCGTGATCGCCGACCGTTATGCCACCGCGCTGTTCGACCTTGCCGAGAGCCAAAACGCTCTCGACCAGGTGGCCGGCGACCTGAAGGCCCTCAAGGCCATGATCCGCGACAGCGCCGACCTGCGCCGCGTGCTGGGCAGCCCCGTGCTGTCGCGCGCCGAGCAGGGTAAGGCCATCGCGGCCGTGGCCGCGGCCGCGAAGTTCAGCGCCCTGACCGCGAACTTCCTGGGTCTCGCCGCCAAGAACCGCCGCCTGTTCGTCCTGGAAGAGGTCATCGCCGCCTATCTCGGCCGTCTCGCCGCCCGCCGCGGCGAGGTCTCGGCCCAGGTGGCCTCGGCCGTGCCGCTGACCCAGGCTCAGCTCGATACCCTGACCAACACCCTCAAGACGACCTTCGGCGGTGATGTCTCCGTCGACGTCGCGGTCGATCCCAGCCTGCTGGGCGGCCTGGTGGTGAAGGTCGGTTCCCGTATGGTCGACAGCTCGCTCAAGACGAAGCTGCAGCACCTCAAGCTCGCTATGAAAGGGATTGGATAATGGAAATCCGCGCGGCTGAGATCTCCGCGATCCTCAAGCAACAGATCGCCAATTTCGGGACCGAGGCGGAAGTCGCCGAGGTCGGCCAGGTGCTGGCGGTGGGCGACGGCATCGCCCGCGTGCACGGCCTCGACAAGGTGCAGGCCGGCGAGATGGTCGAGTTCCCCGGCGGCATCAAGGGCATGGCGCTGAACCTCGAGACTGACAATGTCGGCATCGTGATCTTCGGCGACGACCGCAACATCAAAGAAGGCGACACCGTCAAGCGGACCGGCGCCATCGTCGACGTCCCCGTCGGCAAGGGCCTCTTGGGCCGCGTGGTCGACGCGCTGGGCAACCCGATCGACGGCAAGGGCCCGATCGAGTACAGCGAGCGCCGCCGCGTCGACGTCAAGGCCCCGGGCATCATTCCGCGCAAGTCGGTGCACGAGCCGATGCTGACCGGCATCAAGGCCGTGGACGCGCTGATCCCCGTCGGCCGCGGCCAGCGTGAGCTGGTCATCGGCGACCGCCAGACCGGCAAGACCGCCATCCTGATCGACGCCATCATCAACCAGAAGCGCTGGAACCAGGGCGACGACGAGAAGGCGAAGCTTTACTGCATCTACGTCGCCGTCGGCCAGAAGCGCTCGACCGTCGCCCAGATCGTCAAGACCCTGGAAGACTACGGCGCCATGGAATACTCGATCGTGGTGGCCGCCACCGCCTCCGAGCCGGCGCCGCTGCAGTTCATCGCCCCCTATGCCGGCTGCGCCATGGGCGAGTTTTTCCGCGACAACGGCATGCACGCCCTGATCATCTATGACGATCTGTCCAAGCAGGCCGTCGCCTACCGCCAGATGTCGCTGCTGCTGCGCCGTCCGCCGGGCCGCGAGGCCTATCCGGGCGACGTGTTCTACCTGCACTCGCGCCTGCTCGAGCGCGCCGCCAAGATGGGCGACGCCGCCGGCGCCGGTTCGCTGACCGCGCTTCCCGTCATCGAGACCCAGGCCAACGACGTCTCGGCCTACATCCCGACCAACGTGATCTCGATCACCGACGGCCAGATCTTCCTGGAGACCGAGCTGTTCTACAAGGGCATCCGCCCGGCCGTGAACGTCGGCCTGTCGGTGTCGCGCGTCGGCTCGGCCGCCCAGATCAAGGCCATGAAGCAGGTGGCCGGCTCGATCAAGCTGGAACTGGCCCAGTACCGCGAGATGGCGGCCTTCGCCCAGTTCGCCTCCGACCTCGACCCGGCGACCCAGAAGCTGCTGAACCGCGGCTCGCGCCTGACCGAACTGCTGAAGCAGCCGCAGTACTCGCCGATGCCGGTCGAGGAAGAGGTGGTCTCCATCTATACCGGCGTGAAGGGTTATCTCGACAAGGTCGAGCTGCGCGACGTCGGTCGCTACGAGCAGGCCATGCTGTCCGAGATCAAGGCCAAGCACCCCGAGATCCTGCAGGCGATCGCTTCCGAGAAGCAGATCTCCGCGCAGACCGAGGAGAAGCTGAAGGGCTTTCTCGACGCGTTCGCCAAGACCTTCGCCTAAGCGCGGGGCAGGGAGTACCCGATGCCTAGCCTCAAGGACCTAAAAGGGCGGATTTCCTCGGTCAAGTCGACCCGGAAAATCACCTCCGCCATGAAGATGGTCGCCGCCAGCAAGCTCCGCCGCGCGCAAACCGCGGCGGAGTCGGCGCGCCCCTTCGCCGAACGCATGGAGCGCATGCTGGGCACCCTGGCCGGCTCGCTGGCCGGCCAGTCGGACGCGCCCCGCCTGCTCGCCGGCACCGGCCGTGACGACGTTCACCTGATCGTGATGGTGACCGCCGACCGCGGCCTGTGCGGCGGCTTCAACTCGTCCATCGTCCGCGACACCCGCCGCCTAGTGGCGGCGCTGCTCAAGGACGGCAAGACCGTCAAGATCCTGCCCGTGGGCCGCAAGGGCCGCGAGCAGATCAAGCGCGACTACGGCAAGCTCCTCATCGAGGGCTTCGAGGGCCTGGGCCGCCGCGGCGTCAGCTTCCCCGAGGCCGACCAGGTGGCGGCGAAGGTCACCGCGCTGTTCGCCGACGAGGAATTCGACGTCTGCACGGTGGTCTACAACCGCTTCAAGTCGGCGATCTCGCAGGAGGTCACCCGCCAGCAGCTGATCCCCTTCCCGGCTCCCGCCCAGGAAGCCGCCAGGGACGACGCCGCCAAGGCGATCTACGAGTTCGAACCCGACGAGGAAGGCATCCTGGCCTCGCTGCTGCCCCGGAACCTGGCCGTCCAGTTGTTCCGCGCGCTGCTGGAAAGCCAGGCGTCGGAGCAGGGCGCGCGGATGTCCGCCATGGACAACGCGACCCGCAACGCGGGCGACATGATCGACCGCTTGACGCTGCAGTACAACCGCTCGCGCCAGGCCCAGATCACCAAGGAACTCATCGAAATCATTTCCGGCGCCGAAGCGCTGTAAGAGACTTAGGAGCACACCATGGCTAAGAATAACGTCGGCACGATCACCCAGGTCATGGGCGCCGTCGTGGACGTGCGCTTCGAGGGCCAGCTGCCGGCCATCCTGAACGCGCTTCACACCGACAACCAGGGCCGCGCCCTGGTGCTCGAGGTCGCCCAGCACCTGGGCGAGAACACCGTCCGCACCATCGCCATGGACTCGACCGACGGTCTGGTCCGCGGCGCCGAGGTGAAGGACACCGGCGCCTCCATCATGATGCCGGTCGGCGCCGAGACGCTGGGCCGCATCCTCAACGTCATCGGCGACCCGATCGACGAGCGCGGCCCGGTGAACCACAAGGACACCCGCCCCATCCACGCGGACGCCCCCGAGTTCGTCGAGCAGTCGACCGAGACCGAGATCCTGGTCACCGGCATCAAGGTCATCGATCTGCTGGCCCCCTATGTGAAGGGCGGCAAGATCGGCCTGTTCGGCGGCGCCGGCGTCGGCAAGACCGTGCTGATCATGGAGCTGATCAACAACGTCGCCAAGGCCCACGGCGGCTATTCGGTGTTCGCCGGCGTCGGCGAGCGTACCCGCGAGGGCAACGACCTCTACCACGAGATGGTGGAATCGGGCGTCATCAAGCTGAACACCGACGGCTCGACCACCGGCTCCAAGGTGGCCCTGGTCTACGGCCAGATGAACGAGCCCCCGGGCGCCCGCGCCCGCGTCGCCCTGTCGGGCCTGACCGTCGCCGAGTATTTCCGCGACGCCGAGGGTCAGGACGTGCTGTTCTTCGTGGACAACATCTTCCGCTTCACCCAGGCGGGCTCCGAGGTGTCGGCGCTTCTCGGCCGCATCCCCTCGGCGGTGGGCTACCAGCCGACCCTGGCCACCGACATGGGCGCGCTGCAGGAGCGCATCACCTCCACCAAGAAGGGCTCGATCACCTCGGTGCAGGCCATCTACGTGCCGGCCGACGACCTGACCGACCCGGCGCCGGCCACCTCGTTCGCCCACCTGGACGCCACCACCGTGCTGAGCCGCCAGATCGCCGAGCTGGGCATCTACCCGGCCGTCGACCCGCTGGACTCGACCTCGCGCGCTCTCGACCCCCGCGTCGTCGGCCAGGAGCACTACACGGTCGCCCGTGAGGTGCAGCGCGTCCTGCAGACCTACAAGTCGCTGCAGGACATCATCGCGATCCTGGGCATGGACGAGCTGTCGGAAGAGGACAAGCTGGTCGTGGCCCGCGCCCGTAAGATCCAGCGGTTCCTGTCGCAGCCCTTCCACGTCGCCGAGGTGTTCACCGGCTCGCCGGGCAAGCTGGTCGGCCTGGAGGAGACCATCAAGAGCTTCAAGGCGATCGTGGCCGGCGAGTACGACCACCTGCCCGAGGCCGCCTTCTACATGGTCGGCGGCATCGACGAGGTTCTCGAGAAGGCCAAGAAGCTGGCCGCCGAAGCCGCGTAAGACAGAAGCAAGAGGAACCGGCGCATGCCCGACAAGATCCAGTTCGAGTTGGTGTCGCCCGCCAAGCTGCTCATCAGCGCCGCGGTCGACATGGTGGTGGTTCCGGGCAGCGAAGGCGACTTCGGCGCCCTGGCCCGCCACGCGCCGATGATCGCCACCGTGCGTCCCGGCGTCATCGACGTGCACGACGGCGGCAAGGTGTCCGACACCATCTTCGTGGCCGGCGGCTTCGCCGAGGTCACCGAGGAGCGCATCACCGTCCTGGCCGAGGAGGCCATGCCGGTCGCCGACATCACCAAGGCCCTGGCCGAGACCCGCGTCAAGGCGGCCAAGCAGGCCATGGCCGACGCTAAGTCCGATCTGGAAAAGGCGTCGGCCGAGAAGCTGATGGCCGTCGCCACCGCCATGGACGCCGTCGCGCATTGAGGCCGCCCGGCCGATGACCTGACCCGTCCGTCGGATCAGGTCATGCCGAGAAATGCCGCTCGGGCTCGCCGCCCCATGCGGTGACGGAATGAGGGGCCGCCCTTCGGGACGGCCCCTTTCGTTTTGAAATTCGTTGAAAATTCCACCACGCGGTCCAAAATTCGGCCAATCGACGATCGCGGGGGACCCCATGCCGCAATGGATGCAGGACGACATTCCGTGGAGCGAATTCGACGCCGCGAAGCTTGACCCCGACATCCTGAAGGTGGTCAAGGCGGCGGCGATGGTGGAGCGCAACGCCACCGACTACACCCGCTACCTCAACAACGTCTTCCGTGCCGACGCCTCGTTCGCCGCCCTGGCCGCCCAGTGGCAGGAAGAGGAGGTCCAGCACGGCGACGTCCTCGGCCGCTACGCCGAGCTGGCCGACCCAGACTTCCGCTTCCGCGACCGCTTCAAGCGCTTCACCGACGGCTACCGCATCGCCGTCGACTCGACGACCTCGGTGCGCGGCTCGCTGACTGGGGAACTTCTGGCCCGCTGCATCGTCGAGACCGGTACCAGTTCGTTCTACTCGGCGCTTCGCGACGCCACCGACGAACCGGTGCTCAAGGCCATCTGCCACCGCATCGCCGGCGACGAGTTCCGCCATTACAAGTGGTTCCTCGACCTCATGCGACCCTATACCGCCAAAGAAGGCATCGGCATCCTGCGCCGCGCCCTGGTGGCCATCGGCCGCATCCGCGAGACCGACGACGACGAACTGGCCTTCGCCTACCACGCCGCCAACGATCCCGCCGACTTGCCCTATGACCGCGAGCGCTGCTACCACGCCTATGCCGGGCGGGCGTTCCGCTACTACCGCGACAAGCACACCGAGCGGGCGGTGAACATGGTGCTCAAGGCGGTCGGCATCGATCCCCAGGGCTGGTTCGGCGCCCGCGCCAAGGTGTTCGCGGCCCGCAAGATGATGCAGCGGGTCCGCGAACTGGCGGCCTAGAGCATTCACCGCCCTAACGGAATCGCAGGGGATTCCCAAGCTGGCGGAA
>CALABS010000027.1 GCA_937887565.1 uncultured Rhodospirillaceae bacterium
CCTCGCCTTCTATCCGTGGATTGAGAAAGTCATTTCATAGGCCGAGCGGTATAACGCGCCCCTGCGCAAGTTACCTAATCTGTTACCTATCAGGCCCTGAAACGGATCAAGGCCCTAACCGTTCCCGGCTAGGGCCTTGATTAATTTGGTAGCGGAGGAGGGACTTGAACCCCCGACACGCGGATTATGATTCCGCTGCTCTAACCAGCTGAGCTACTCCGCCGCAGCGAGAGGCGCCGATATAAAGGCTTGGCGGGCCGCTGTCAAGGGTGGTTTGGTTAGGGGGCGGTCAGGCGGCGTCGCTGCGCCGGGACGGCGCTGGCGCTGGGCGGGCCAAGGTTTCCTCGTTGGCGTACCACAGGTGGAAGCATTCCTGGCACCACATCACGGTGGCGAGCACGCGCTCGCGCGAGATGCGGTGGCGGGTGCGGCGGTCGCAGGCGGGGCAGTGATGGTATTCGTGATCCTGGTACACGGCGTGTCTCCCTCTTGCGCGGACTTTTAAGCGGGCCGGCCCCCGGCGGGCAAAAGAAGATTCGATGACCGCGCCGCCGGTTTTTTTCTTTGATTGACGATTCGCAATGCGCCCCCTTCGCGGGGTGTATACCTTCCGTCTTACATTGGGTGTCGGCGCCGGCCGACGTCCTCCCTGTGACTTCAAGGCCCGGAGGTTCACTCCCCCGGGCCTTTCTTTTTTTCCGCGATCAGCGGGGTGGGCGAGCCGGCTTGCGGCCGGGTGACGCGGACGGGGAGACCCAGCCGGGTGTCCTCGGCCCAGGCCACCAGCGCCCAGTCCACCCGCGCCGCCTCGGCGCCGGCGGCGGCCAGGACGCGGTCCTCCAGGCGCGGCTCGTCGCGTCGCGGCGGCGGCCGGCGGCTCTCGACAGCGTCGGCCTGGCCCTGCGACGGGTGCACCTCCAGCCATAGCTCGCCGCCCGCCCAGGCCAGCTTGGCCGGCTGGTCGACGATGGCCACCCGGGTGCCGACGGCGACGGCCGGGAACAGGCGCGCGATGTCCTCGGGATAGAGGCGGATGCAGCCGTGGCTGACCCGGCGGCCGACGCCGTCGGGGCGGTTGGTGCCGTGGATGCGGATCAGGCCGGTGGACAGATCCAGGCTGTATTCGCCCAGCGGGTTGTCGGGGCCGGGCGGAACGCTGGCCGGCAGCCACGGCTTCTCGGCGCGGATCGAGGCCGGCGGTACCCAGGTGGGGTGCCGGCGCTTGCGGATCACGGTGGCGGCGGCGCCGGCCGACAGCTCCCACCCGTCGCGGCCGATGCCGATCGGAAAGCTGTCGACGCCGCCGTCGTCGCGGCGGCGGTAAAGCCGCATGTCGCCCAGGTTGACCACCAGCGGCGCGGCCATGGCCGGCGCCAGGTGAACCGACGGCAAGGCGACCATCGCCCCCGGCGGCGGCCGCCAGGGGTCGAGGCCGGGATTGGCGGCCACCATCTCCACGAAGCCCAGCCCGTGGGCGCGGGCGATGTCGGCGAGGGTGTCACCGGCCCGGACCCGCAGGGTGTCGGCCCACAATTCGGCGCTCGGTGGCGCCGTCTGGGCGGGAAGGGAGCAGAGCAGCAGCAGGGCGGCGGCCCGCGCCGCGACCGGCGCCACCAGGCGCCCTATTTGCGCAGGCCCCGGTTGAACATGGTCTCGGCCCGCTGGTTGGCGGTCAGGGCGTCCTGGCGGGCGCGGGCGGCCTGTTCCTGGGCCAGTTGCGCCGCCTGCTGATTGGCGGCCGCCATGCGCTGGGTCTGCTGCACCTCGGCGCGCAGCTGGGCCACCTCACTTTGCAGCCGCGCGACCTCGGGGTCGGGGCCCTGGGCGCAGGCGGCGAGGGCGAGCGGCGCGACGACGACGGCGATGGCGATGGCGTATGCGCGGGTCATGGGCTCCTCCAGCGGGTTTCCGGCGAAGGTCATGTTGGGCGGGCGTCGGCGCGGATAAACCCGCCGGATGGGATTCGCCCCGATGGTGGCGCAACGGCACCGGAGGGACTATGTCTCAGGGGAGGAAGCGGCGGTGGAGGCGGCGGCATGTTCGGTTTCGGCAAGGCGCGAATGGTCGGCCCCGACGAGGCGTTGCCCGGCCGCGCCCAACCCATGCCGGTCCCGGCGCGGCACGCGGTGCTGGGCGCATCCCTGGCGCCACCGTTTCCGGCCGGGATCGAGGCGGCGGTGTTCGCCATGGGCTGCTTCTGGGGCGCCGAGCGCAAGTTTTGGACCCTCGCCGGGGTTCATTCCTCTGCCGTGGGCTATGCCGGCGGCCATACCCCCAATCCCACCTACGAGGAGGTCTGCTCGGGCCTGACCGGCCATGCCGAGGCGGTGCTGGTCGCCTTCGACCCGCGGGCGGTGTCCTACGGCGAGCTGCTGCGGGTGTTCTGGGAAAGCCACGACCCCACCCAGGGCCTGCGCCAGGGCAACGACATCGGTAGCCAGTACCGTTCGGCCATCTACACCGCCACCCCGGCCCAGCGGCGCGAGGCCGAGGCGAGCCGCGACCGGTTCCAGGACCGTCTCGCGGCGGCCGGATTCGGTCCCGTCACCACCGAGATCGCCGAGGCGCCGGCCTTCTATCATGCCGAGGCCTATCACCAGCAATACCTGCACAAGAACCCGTCGGGCTATTGCGGGCTGGGGGGAACCGGGGTTCGCTGTTCGGACTGAGGGCGCTCAGCCGGCCGGCGCGCTCTCGCCATAGGCGGCGATGGCGGCCATGGCGGCGCGCTCCTCGGCGTCGAGACGCGGCAGCAGGGTGGCGTCGTCGAGGGATTTCAGGAGCTGGATCGCCTGGCCCAGGTCGGCGAGACGTCGGCAGGCGATGCTGCTGGCGCCGCCCTTGAGGCGGTGGCCGGCCTCGCGCACCGTTTCGACGTCGCCGTTCCGCCAGGCCTCGCGCACTGCCTCGATCATGGCGGCGAGATTGGGTGGCGCGGCCTTCAGCAGCTCCATCAGCACGTCGTCGCCCACCCATCCGCGCATGTCGTCGAGATAGGCCATGTCTAGGACCGGCGTGTCGGCCGGCACTGCGCTCTCGTGCATCGATCGCCCCCTCCGCTTCCATACATTAGAGCTTCCCCAAGTTCTTGACCAGCGGCATCAGGGGGCGTTTGACCTCCGTCAATTCCCAACCGGAATGGTCGGACTATGGTGCGCTCATGACCGACGCGACCGACATTCCCGCAGAAGCCAGGGCCGATTGGGGCGCCTTGTCGCAACTGCCCGGCAATCCCATCATGTGGGTGCTGATCATCAGCGAATTGCTGGTGTTCGGTGCCTTCTTCCTTGCCTTCGGGGTGGCGCGGCTGTTCGATCCCGCCACCTTCCACAGCGGTCAGGCCCTGCTCGACGTCCGGATGGGCGGCCTCAACACCCTGATCCTGGTGACCAGCGGCTGGATGGCCGCCAAGGCCGTGCAGGCGCGGGTCGGCCAGGCGGTGCCGCAATCGCGGCGCTGGCTGGCGGGCGCCATGGCGCTGGGCTGCGCGTTCCTGGTGGTCAAGGGCATGGAATATGCCGACAAGCTGGCTCTCGGCCACACCTTGGAAAGCGACACCTTCTTCACCCTGTTCTACCTGATGACCGGCTTCCACGCCCTGCACGTGGTGATGGGGCTGGCGGTTCTGGCCATCGTCGGCTGGAAGAACTCGGTCGAGAACATGGAGACCGGCGCCGCCTTCTGGCACATGGTCGATCTGATCTGGCTGATCCTGTTCCCTATCGTCTATCTGGTGCGCTGATGACCGACAAAGCCATCGAGGACAACGCGGCCTGGAGCCGCCGGCTGACCCGGGCCTGGGTGTTGCTGGTGGCATTGACCCTGGTCTCGCTGGGCGCCGTGCTGGGATTCGGCGCCACCGAGGCCGGCATCGCGGCGGCGGCGGTGGCGCTGGCGGCGTCGTTCTACAAGGCGCGGCTGGTGCTGGACCACTTCCTCGACCTGCGTCGCGCCGAGGGCGGCTGGCGCGGCGTCTTCGCGGCCATGCTGGCGGTGATCCTGGGTGGCCTGATGGCCACCTACGTGGCGGCGGGGATGATGGGTTAGGACGGCGGAGATTGCCGAGGCGGCATCCATGTGGCAAACAACGGCTTCCGGTCGGGGAGGAAGCCATGGAAGAATACGCGGTCGTCGCCTTTCTGGACGTTCTGGGCTTTCGCAAGATCGTCGAGGATTGGGATCGGGCCAAGGAATATTACGGCCGCCTGTCCGCATACCTCAACGCCCACAGAACGACTTTCGACTTGGCGGAGGAATGGGTCTACGGCCGGGAGATGCCCGGCCCCGAAATGGCCGAGAGGCCGCAAACGACGACGAGGCTCCTGTCCGACTCCATCGTCATCACCTCGACCGATCCGGTCGTCGCACTGCTCCGCGTCATCGACATCCTGTCCATGTTGCTGGACGGCGGGATCTTCCTGCGCGGATGCATCGCCCATGGGCGGCATGTGGAGGTTCGATCCGGCGAGGACTTCGCGGTCGTGAGCCAAGCTCTGGCGCGGGCATACGAGGTCGAGTCGAAGGAGGCGGTTTTCCCGAGGGTCGTCCTCGACCCGTCTTTCCTGGGCAGGCTCGCGGAAAACACCGCCGCCTTGATCAATCTGGGCCGCTTCCTGGTCCAGTCCGAGGACGGGCACTGGTTCGTCAATCCCTTTGGCCACGAAGGAATTTCCATGGAACTTGCCGCCGCGCATGTCCGCAAGGGGATCGCCGAGGCGGAGCGCGAGGACATCCGGGCGAAATACCTTTGGCTGGGCGACCTGATGAACTTCCTCGCCTATCCGGGCGCGGTGGAAAAGTGCGCCTATTACGATGAGCCTGGACAGTTCAGCCAGTTGATGAGGACGGTGAAGGCGCTCGGCGAGCCGGTGGTGGAGACCTATCTTCACCGCGAAACACCCGTCAGGTTCCTTCGATTCCGCCATAGCCAGGTGCGCTGTGCCCTGAAGGAGTCCTTCGCGGACAACGTCGGGGCCGATCGCTTGCACGCGGCGGAACTGGCGTATCTTTTCGGCCGGGAGCGAATGCGGGCCGACGACGACGCCCAGACCTCGTAGCGATCCAATCCGCGTGCCTAGTCCAAGCGTCCGGATGGGGAGCGACCATGCCACCCGCGATCTCTCGCCACTAGGGCCGCTCGCCGGCCTTTTTCGGCTGCAGCTCGATGGAGATTTCGACCCGGCGGTTGCGGGCGCGGTTCTCGGGGGTGTCGTTGCCGGCCAGGGGGCGGGAATCGGCGAAGCCCTCGGCCGAGATGCGCCACGGCGCGATGGCGCCCGAACGCAGCAGGTACTGCACCACCGAGGCGGCGCGGGCCGCCGACAGGTCCCAGTTGGAGCGGAACAGGTCGGTGTTGATGGGCACGTCGTCGGTGTGCCCCTCGACCCGGATGCGGCCCGAGGTGCGGCCCAGAACCTCGGCGATCTCGTCGAGCGTGAGCAGGATGTCGGGCGACAGTTCGCGGTCGGCCACCGCGAAGGCGGCGCGGTCCTTGAAGCGGATGATGACCATGTCGTCGGTCTCGACCAACTCGATCATCTGGCGCTTCAACTCCTCCTCCAGCACCACCCGCAGCCGCTCGGCGACCTCGCGGTCCAGTTCCTCGCGCGGCTGCTCGGGCAGCGGCGGCGGGATTTCCAGCGGCAGCGGCGGGCGGATGTCGATGCGCATGGGGACGTCGGGACGGGGATCCTCGACCGGTTCCTTCTTGGGCGACTTGACCTTGGCGTCGAAGGCCTCGGAAATGGGGCCGGCGTTCTTCTTGAAACTGGTGCTGTCCACCTCGGAGAACGACAGCAGCAGGACGAACAGCGCGAACAGCAGCGACATCAGGTCGGCGAAGGAAATCAGCCACTTGGGGGCGCGGCGTTCGATCTTCTTGAAGCCGGCGTTGGGGTCGAGCATCGGCTAGTCGTCGAGGGTGGTGGCGGAGGTCGCCCGGGAGCCCTTGGACATCCCGCCGGTATAGGCGTCCTTGGAGCCCGGCTGGCGCTGCTTCTCGGGCAGGTAGGCCTCGAGGATCTCCATCATCGCCGTGGGATTCTGCTGCTCGCGGATCTGGAACACGCATTCGATGATCAGCGACCGCAACGCCACCTCGCGGCCGCGCTTGTCGTCCAGCTTGTCGGCGATGGGGATGGCGATCAGGTTGGCGATCAGCACGCCGTAAAGCGTGGTCAGCAACGCCACCGCCATGCCGCGTCCGATGGTGGTGGGGTCGTCCATGTGGCTGAGCATCTGGACCAGGCCGACCAGGGTGCCGAACATGCCGAAGGCGGGCGCGAACTCGGCGATGGCCATGAACACCTTGGCGCCGATCTCGTCGCGCTGGATCGACAGCGCCATGTCCTGGGTCAGCACCTTGCGGATGTAGTCCACGTCGCGGCCGTCGGCGACCATCTGCAGCCCCTTCTTGAAGAAGGGGTTGCGGACCTTCACCCGCTCGGCCGCGATCAGGCCCGACTTGCGCACCAGCTTGGAAATGGAGATGGCCTTGCGGATGAAGTCGCGCGGCTGCTCCTTCTCGTTGGTGAAGGCGGCCTTGAAACCCACCGGCATGGCGACGAAGACGCCCGACAGTGGAAACTTCACCATCGTGGCGGCGAAGGTGCCGCCAACGACGATCAAGAAGCCCGGGAGGTCGAGAAAGATACCCAATTCGGAACCGGTGCTGATGGCCAGGGTGACCACCAGGATACCGGTCACCATGCCCGCGATGGTGGCGAAATCCATGCTTCCCCTCCAGGAACCTGGGCCCATCCCAGCCAGGATCCGACCGTGATCCTAGTACAGGGATGCGGCTTAGGCTATCCCTTTGGGGCTACGCCCTGGCCATGGGACGGGTCGAGGCCTTGAAGAAGGCCATCAGGCGGTCCAGTTCGCCGGCCTGGTCCTCCAGGGCCTGGGCCGAGGCGGCGGATTCCTCGACCAGGGCGGCGTTCTGCTGGGTGATCTCGTCCATGTGGGAGACGGCGTCGTTGACCTGCTCGATGCCGGCGGCCTGCTCGGAGGAGGCGGCGGCGATCTCGGCGACGATGTCGG
>CALABS010000028.1 GCA_937887565.1 uncultured Rhodospirillaceae bacterium
GGCGGCGGCGGACCGAACTATCCCAACATGTGAGGGTTGCGGCCGCCGCCCTCGCATTGTGAAATGACCGGACCGGCGAGGCCGGCCCATTCGGGCGGCGGCGGGCCGAACACTCCCAACATGTGACGGGTGACGATGGCGAGTTGGTGGAATGGCAAGGCGGGTCGGCTGGCGGCCCTGGTGGTGACGGCGGCGGCGGCGGCATCCTGCGCCCCCAAGGCGCCCGAGGAACCCGCCCCGCCCGTCGCGGAATCCCACCGCGAGGGCACGGCGCTGAGCGCCTATCTGGCGGGCCGTTTCGCCCATGCCCAAGGCGATACCACCGCCGCCGCCGACTACTACCTCCAGGCACTCCGCCACGATCCCGACAACACCGAGCTGCTGCAGCGCGGTTTCGGGCTGCTGGTCGCCGAGGGGCGATTCGACGATGCCTTGCCGTTGGCTCATCGCATCCTGACCTTCGACGCCGATTCGCCGATCGCGTTGCTGGTCGCCGGCATCGCCGACGCCCGCGACGGCCGCTTTGCCGATGCCGAGGCCCGCTTCGGCGCCCTGCCCCGAAAGGGTTTCAATGCCTTCCTGGCGCCCCTGCTGACCGCCTGGAGCCGAACCGGCCAGGGCCAGGCCGACGCCGCCGTGGCGATGCTGAAGCCGTTGGCCGACACCCCCGGCATGCAGACCCTGCACGCCTTCCACGCCGGCCTGATCAGCGACATCGCCGGCAAGGCCGAGGCGGCGGAGGGCCATTACAAGACCGCGCTGGCCGGCCAGGTCTCGATCCGCGCCATCGAGGCGGCGGGAACCTTCTATCAGCGGACCGGCAAGCCCGACCAGGCGAGCGAACTGTACGACCGCTACCGCTCGGAACACCCCGACACCATGCTGTTCGACGGCGCCGCCTTGCTGGCGGCCGGGCCGGCGGTCGGCCGCGCGGTCCCCGACGCCCGCGCCGGCATCGCCCAGGCCCTGTTCGATACCGCCTCGATCCTGCGCCAAGGCAGCGCCGCCGACCTGGCCATGCTGTTCGCCCGCCTGTCGCTGGCGCTGCAGCCCCGGTCGCCTTTGGCGCAGATGACCGTCGGCGACATCCTGACGGCGCAGGACCGGCTTCCCGAGGCCAACGCGGCCTTCGCGGCCATCGACCCGGCGTCGCCCGCCCATGTCTATGGCCGCCTGCGCATCGCGGTGAACATGGATGCGATGGGCGACAGCGACGGAGCGCTGAAAGCCCTCGACGCCCTGGCCGCCGACCAGCCCGGCTCCATCGAGCCCCTGCTGACCAAGGGCGACCTGCTGCGCCGCGCCAAGCGCTTCGCCGACGCCGCCACCGCGTACGAGACCGCGCTGGGCCGGGTCTCGAAGGTCGAGCCGCGCCATTGGCTGCTGTTCTTCAGCCTCGGCATCGCCCATGAGCGGTCGGGCCAGTGGCCCAAGGCCGAGGCCGAGTTCAAGCGCTCGCTGGAACTGCGCCCCGACCAGCCCGACGTGCTCAATTATCTCGGCTATTCCTGGGTCGACCAGGGGGTCAACCTGGACGAAGGCCGCAAGCTGATCGAGAAGGCGGTGGCACTGGCTCCCCGCGACGGCGCCATCGTCGATTCGCTGGGCTGGGCGCTTTACCGCATGGGCGACTATGCCGCCGCCGTCAAGCATCTGGAGCGCGCCATCGAGCTGAAGCCCGAGGACCCCACCATCAACGACCATCTCGGCGACGCCTATTGGCAGGTCGGCCGCGTCGAGGAGGCGATGACCCAATGGCAGCGCGCCCTGACCCTCGACCCCGAGCCCGAGCAGGTCGGCCCCATCCAGGAAAAGATCCGCTCGGGCCAGGTGCCCACCCGGCCGCTGGCGCGCTGACCGGGCGATGATCGCGGTCGCGGCCCCGGCCAAGGTCAACCTGTACCTGCACGTGGTCGGCCGCCGCGCCGACGGCTACCACCTGCTCGACAGCCTGGTGGCCTTCGCCGGCATCGGCGACACCGTCGAGGTCGGGCCGGCCGCCGGCCTGTCGCTGATCGTCGACGGCCCCACCGCCGCCCTGCTCCCCGACGGCGACAACATCGTCGAGACGGCCGCCCGCCTGCTGGCGGCGCATGCCGGAGCGACGACCGGCGCCGCCATCCATCTCACCAAGCGCCTGCCGGTGGCCGCCGGCATCGGCGGCGGCTCGGCCGACGCCGCCGCCACCCTGACGGCCCTGGCGCGGCTGTGGTCGCTGGACCTCCCGGAGCACGAACTGGCCCGCATCGGCCTGGAACTGGGCGCCGACGTGCCCGTCTGCCTGGCGGGTCGACCCACCGCCATGGCCGGCATCGGCGACCGCCTGTCGCCGGCACCGTTGCTGCCGCCGGCCTGGCTGGCGCTGGTCAACCCGATGATCGGCCTGTCGACGCCGGCGGTGTTCAAAGCCCGACAGGGCTGCTTCTCCGAGCACGCGCCCCTGGAAACCGCCCCCCGCGACGCCGCCCATCTGGCCGAGTTGCTGCGGCTGCGGCGCAACGACCTGACCGACGCCGCCGTTTCCCTGGTCCCCGAGGTGGCCGGGGCGCTCGACCTGCTGGCCGGCACCGCCGGCTGTCTGCTGGCGCGCATGTCGGGATCGGGCGCCACCTGCTTCGGCCTCTATGCCGCCGAGGCCGAGGCCCGCGCCGCCGCCGAGGCGGCTTCGGCGGCCCGCCCTGGCTGGTGGACCGCCGCCGCGCCGCTGCTGTAACCGAACCGCTCTTGCATTCGGCGCCGCGACTCCCGACTCTGTGGGGGCCATGACCATGCATGCGGGGCGGGGACGGGTCCTGGCCGTCCTCGGCCCCACCAATACCGGGAAGACCCATTTCGCGCTGGAGCGGATGCTCGGCCATGCCACCGGCATGATCGGCTTTCCGCTGCGCCTGCTCGCCCGCGAGAACTACGACCGCGTCGTCCGCGCCAAGGGCGAGGCCGCCGTCGCCCTGATCACCGGCGAGGAGAAGATCGTCCCCGCCCGTCCGCGCTATTTCGTCTGCACGGTCGAGTCCATGCCGCTGGACCGTCGCGTCGCCTTTCTGGCGGTGGACGAGATCCAGCTGTGCGCCGACCCCGAGCGCGGCCACGTCTTCACCGACCGCCTGCTGCACGCGCGCGGCGATGAGGAAACGGTGTTCCTGGGCGCCGAGACCATCAAGCCGCTGATGCGCCGGCTGGTGCCTGGGATCGAGTTCACGACCCGGCCGCGCCTGTCGCAGTTGACCTATGCCGGCCCGCGCAAGCTGACCCGCCTGCCGCCGCGCACGGCGGTGGTGGCGTTCTCGGCCGCCGAGGTCTACGCCATGGCCGAGTTCGTCCGCCGCCAGCGCGGCGGCGCGGCGGTGGTGCTGGGGGCGCTCAGCCCGCGCACGCGCAACGCCCAGGTGGGGCTGTACCAGGCCGGCGAGGTGGACTACATCGTCGCCACCGACGCCATCGGCATGGGCCTCAACATGGACGTCGACCACGTCGCCTTCGCCCAGCTGCGCAAGTTCGACGGCCGGGTGCCGCGATCGCTGGAGCCGTCCGAGGTGGCCCAGATCGCCGGCCGCGCCGGCCGCCACATGAACGACGGCACCTTCGGAACCACCGCCGATGCCGGCGCCATCCCCGACGAGGTGGTCGAGGCGGTCGAGAACCATCATTTCGCCCCCTTGAAGGCCTTGAGCTGGCGCAGTTCCGACCTACGGTTCACCTCGGTGGAGGCGCTGCTGGCCAGCCTGGAACGGCCGCCGCCCGGCCCCGGCCTGATCCGGGCGCGCGAGGCCGACGACCAGATCGCGCTGTCCACCCTGGCCCGCGACGACGATCTCAAGCGCCTGACCAGCCACCCCGACCGGGTGCGGCTGCTGTGGGACGTCTGCCAGATTCCCGATTTCCGCAAGGTGATGGCCGACGCCCACACCCGCCTGCTGGCCCAGGTATTCCGCCACCTGACCGGCCCGGGCGGACGGCTGCCGGCCGACTGGCTGGCCGCGCACGTCCACCGGCTGGATCGGGCGGACGGCGATATCGACACCATCATCGGCCGCATCGCCACCATCCGCACCTGGACCTATGTCTCCCACCGGCCGGACTGGGTGGCCGACCCGCTGCACTGGCAGGGCGTGACGCGGAGCATTGAGGACCGCCTGTCCGACGCGCTGCACGAGCGGCTGACCCAGCGCTTCGTCGACCGCAGAACCGCCGTGCTGGTGCGGCGCATGCGAGGCGAGGGCGAGCTGCTCAGCGCGGTCGCCCGTACCGGCGAGGTGCTGGTCGAGGGCCACCACGTCGGCCATCTCGCCGGCTTCCGCTTCGTCCCCGACGAGGCCGAGGGCGCGGCCGCCGCCCGCGCCGTGCTGGCCGCCGCCGGCAAGGCGCTGAAATCCGAGATCGCGGCCCGTGTGCGGGCCTTGGCCGCCGCGCCCGACGAGGCGTTTTCGCTGGCGGCCGACGGAGGAGTGCTGTGGCATGGCGACCCGGTGGCGCGGCTGGCGGCCGGCGCCCACATCCTCCGGCCCCAGGTCGACCTCCTGCCCTCCGACCTGCTGGAGCCCGCCGCCCGCGACCGGGTGCGCGGACGGCTCGCGCAGTGGCTGGCCGCCACCATCGCCGGCGACCTCGCTCCCCTGCTCCGTGCCCAGGCCACGCCGCTGAAAGGGGCGGCGCGCGGGCTGGTCCATCAGCTGGCGGAAGGGTTGGGGTCGCTGGCCCGCGCCGCAGCGTCCGGCCAGGTGGCGGCGCTGTCCGCCGAGGACCGCAAGACGCTGGCCCGACTCGGCATCCGGCTGGGCACCGAGAGCGTCTACATGCCCGCCCTGCTCAAGCCCGCCCCCCAGGCGACGCGGGCGCTGCTGTGGGCGGCGCGATCCGGACGGCCGCCCCCCCAATTGCCCGGCGGCCGCGTCGCGGTGGCGGTTGGCGTCGATGCGCCCGCCGAGGCCCTTGAGGCCATGGGCTACCGGGTCCTGGGCGATTGGGCGGTGCGGGCCGACATGCTGGAACGCTTTGCCGCCCAGGTCCGTGCCCTGGCCCGGGACGCGCCCGGCGGCTTCGGGGTGCCGGGTGAGCTGGCGTCGATCCTCGGCCTGGGGCAGGACGCCGTGGCACAGGTGCTGGAGGGCCTGGGCTTCGGCCGGAGCGACCGCGACGGCATGGCGGTGTTCCAGCCCCGCCGCGACCACCGGCCGGGCCACCCGCGCAAGCCCCGTTCCAGCCGAACCCGCGACGACAGCCCCTTCGCGGTGTTGCGCGGCATGGCGCCGTGAACGGAAAACCCCCGGCCTTGGGGCCGGGGGCGTCCGGTTCGTTCACTGGGTGCCGGAGGATCAGAACACCTCGACGCCCTTTTTCGACAACACCCTGCCGCTCAAGGTGACGACCTCGTCCGGTTCGTCGCCGACCGGGGCAAGGACACGCAGATGCGGCAGCTTCCGCGCCAGTTGGACGCCAAGATCGAACACCTGGGCCGGACTCAGCGTATCGAGGGGATGGTAGCGGTTCGGGCCCTTGAGGTCGATATCCATCATGTCACCCCCTCCTAGAACAATTCCACATCGCAGTCGCTGGTGGTGTCGGACTGGGCGTGGAAGACCACCTCGTCCCCGGCCTGGGCGCCGAGATGGGCATGAACTTCGGCATCGGGGCAGGATTGCGAGATGAATCGGGCCAGCGTGTAGAGATAGGCTGGGCCGTCCACGGTCAGCGGGTGATAGCGGGCATCGCCGCACAAACCGATCCGCACCTGGAACATCTCCGCCTCCCGCCGCTAGGGCATCCACCCGATCCCCAGGACCATCCTAGCGCCTCCCGCCGCGCCGTCCCCGTTCGTTTCACGCCTGCCCTGCCCTGCGCGCAACTCATGCGGAAGCGCTTAAAATTGTTGCCTTTTCCGGCGCTGTTGCATCCCCCCTCGGAACCCAGTATGGTGCCGTCCCCGCGGATGGGGCGTAGCCAAGCGGTAAGGCAGCGGTTTTTGGTACCGCCATTCCCTGGTTCGAATCCAGGCGCCCCAGCCAAGCTTTTTCCGGGAAAACATCCTGAAAACATGTGTCGGATTTGCTCATAGATGAGCAATGCGGCCCATGCGTGAGCAATTTCGGCGCATGGATGAGCGGATTCCAGGGGCATTATGACTCGATTTCAATCGGTTAGTGCGCCCGCATAGAGAGGCGGCCCATTGAACCACTAGCTCCCATTTCGTGAAGGGAACGGCCTTATGTGCCGCTGCCGTCCCCACGACTTGACGGTCGGACAATTTTGTCCGACAATCATCGGACAAAATTGTCCGAGGATGGTGCAATGGACAGCAACAGGAAGACCTTGGCCGGAAACGCGGCGGTGATGGCGTACCCGGCTCGATTCGAGCGCATGGGCACCGCCTTCTCGATTACCTTCATAGATTTTCCCCAAGTTGTCGCGCGTTGCGGCGACGGGGAGGATCCGCTTGCGGTCGCCCGCCATGTGCTCGATGTCACGGTCGCGGAGGCAATTGCCGGCCGCCTTCCCATACCTGCCCCGTCAAAGGTCCCAGGACGGTTGCACGGCGACAGCGAAGAACGGTTTGGCAGGCTCATTCCTGTGGACCAGACGCTGGCGATCAAGGCCATACTGTGGGACCACATGCGTGACCGAGGGATCAGCAACGTCGCTTTGGCGAAGACCCTCGGCTGTGACGAAAAGGAGGTCAGGCGTATGCTCGACCCCACCACGCAATCTCGCTCGCGGCTGGCGGAAGCACTGGACGTGGTCGGATGCCCGATCGCCGTAACAGTAGTGGACACCGCCCGCCAATCGCGGATCCTGAAGGCGCCCGGTCAGTCCGGCTCATACCGGCCAGAGCTTGAAACTGCCGTCGCCGTCCCCGGCGAGGACTGAATCCGATCATGCCGGGGAATAGCACCCCCTCAATTGTAGCCGGTCACCTTCAACAACTGATCTCCAGCGATTGTTCTCTTATAGGACCAGACATTGCCGAGGCCGAGCGGGTAAATGACGATGTATCCGTCGATGAGCAGCTGCTCGCCTTCAGATTGCACACGCTTCGCCACGGTCTCTGGGCAAATTTCTTCTGAATTGCTGGCTGGCACGTCATCCAACAGCGACACCAGACGAGCCGCGACGGTGTCCTGATAATGGTGTTTCCGTCCCTTCTTCATATTAGCCCAGACGCGGATCATCCTAGTCACATCCGCGGGAATTCTTTTGTCGTCGATTAGTCCGTTCTCGTGCAAGCACAGCAAGATTTGGAATCCCAGCCGCGTGCGGGCGTTGTATGCCATCGAGGTCTGGGTTGATGGCGACCTGGCGGGCGTCATGGCTTCGTCTCCGGAAAAAATGTCAACTGACAAAAAATTGCCCAGACGCCCGAAGAATGTCAATAGACATTATCGGCCCCTCAAGTGTCCAGAAATCCAACGGCTATTGGCCCTGGACCAACTCGGTGATTACCGCACTCCGGAGGACATTTCGGGTTGGACGAGGCTGTTGTAAGAGTGGCCACAATCAACTCGCCCTCGAGCCGTCCTTCCCGTGCTCGATTCGCACCATGTAAATCAGCGGCTTTCCCCAGAACGCCTTGCTGAGCAAGTTCAGCACGCCCACCCCCAACCGCAACAGCAACACCAGAAAGAACCCGCCGGCGGCGATGGTGAAGTCGCCGGCCAGATACGCGATGCCCGCGCTTGCGACGAGTACCAGGAAGAGGATCGCATTGTACTGACCAACCCACATGACGGTGTCCTCCCTTAATCGGCGAAGTTGCCATACATCGGATATATCCGATGGCAATCTAGACGGCAACGGCCCCGTCATGGCTTCATGGACATCCGGGAGCAATTCGGGCGGACGCTTCGCGAAATCCGCACGGCACAGGGCCTCACGCAGGAGGAATTGGCCTTCCGCGCCAGCATGAACGTGACTTATCTCAGTGACCTTGAGCGCGGCCGCTGGAATCCTTCACTGGCGATGATCGTCGACCTCGCCCGTGGGCTCGATGTCCATCCCTCGGACCTCCTGAAGCAGATCACTGTGGACGCAGAGGTTCCCCCAACGACCCGGAAGAAGCCCAGGGATTAGCTCCTCTGGCTCAGGACTGCTCGACGTTGTGGCGCGCCCATCCGCGCCACGGCAAGGGGAAGGCGTGTCTTCGGGAGGTTGATTGGCAATGGACGCCTGGTCGCTCTGGCCGTCACGGCCTCAGCCCTTCGCGGACGAGAGCTTTGCCTCATGGTTCATCCGCCTGGCCCACGCCAACGGCCTGCCGCCCAAGGACCTCTATCGCGCCGCGATGCCGGGAGCTTACCTGCACAGTCTCGACCTTGACCGGCTGGGCAGCCCTCAGCTCTTCCAAATGCTCGAGGAAAAGACCGGTGTTGACGCGACACGTATCCAGTCCCTGACCCTGGCTACCTGGCAGGGGAAACTGTTCGAGACAGACGAGGGGCTCAACAAACTGCTGTGGCTGCCGCCAGTCGGCCGGGAGGTGTCCAAGAAGTCCTTCGGCCAGCAGGTCTGCCCCCGTTGCCTGGACGAGGGACCCCCATATTTCCGCAAATTCTGGCGCCTGAGCTTCGTGACCGCATGCCCACGGCACGGGGTTCTGCTCGTCGACCGCTGCCGCAAATGCGGCTCGCCCATTGCGCCGGCCCGGGGCTTGGATGCCAGGGGGCGCCTGCGGTGCTTCCGGTGCGAAGCGGATTTCGCGGATGGCACGGCTGAGCCGCTCTGGCGGGACGGTGATCTCGCCGTCCAGGACGCTTTGCTGCGAACTGCCCACGACGGGTGGCTGGAACTTGGCGGATATGGGCCTGTCCATTCGCTGGCCGCCTTCCAGATTCTGATGCTGTTGTTCCGGCTGCTGGCCACCGGCCGTCCGGCTCTGGCGCTCCGAACCTGGCTGGCCGGCCGAGTGGATTTCCCCACGGCGGCGCCGGCAACAATTCCCAGGATAAAGGAAGTCGAACTGCTGAACCCACGCTGCCGGCAGGAGTTGGTCCGGTTGGCATTGTACCTGATCGGCGGCTGGCCGAACCGCTTTGTCGAAGCCGCTCGAGCCGTCGGCCTGTCGACACGCGACCTGATCCGGGGGCCGGTCCCATTCGCCTACTGGCACGCCGTGACCACCCATCTAGCCGATCCCATCCGCGCTTATGGCGAGGAGGAGGCCAAAGCGGCCCGGGCCTGTCTGGAACGCCGCGGCGAGACGCCGCACTACCATGCCCTGGTCCGTCTGACAGGGACCAAGATCACCGCCCGTAGGGATATCGCCGTGCCGGCCGGCTCGCACGTCCCCTACGGGCAAGGCCGGTTCTGGAAGCTGGACGGCGTGTCGCCGGAGGTACGCGAGGCAGTCAAACAGGCCGCCCGGCTGGAGGGCGAAAACGTCGCCAGTTGGGTGGAACGGGCTCTTCGCGCGGAACTTGGCACAAAATCAGCCATGATTTCGCCTTATTCGGCACCAAATGTAGTGGCTCGACCAACTTCTGGGGTGGGGGATGCCGGTCCGTCGGATACCGCATAGTCGCCGGAGTGTCACCGGGATCGTCACCAGTGGTGGCCGATCACTCCGGGTGGAATCGACGCTCGAGCGCGATTTCGCGACGCTGTCCCTGTTTGACCGCGACATCTTCGGCGTGGAGGAACAGCCGGTTTGCGTCCGCTACCTCCATGAGGGGCGGGCAAGGCGCTATACCCCTGATTTCCTCGTTCGCCATTTGTCAGCGGCGCCGCGGCTGATCGAAGTGAAGTACCTGGCCGACTTGGCCAAAAACGAAGATCGGTATGCCCCTGGGTTCGCCGCGGCTCGTCAGTACGCGGCCGGAAGGGGCTGGAGCTTCGAGATCGCCACAGAAGCGGACATCCGAACCCCTCGCCTCGAAAACGCCCGCTTCCTCCTGCCACACCGATCCACCCATCCCGATGAAGTGATGCGCTCCAATATCCTGGGTGCCGCAGCAGGCGGTTCACCGACCGTCCGAGCCTTGGTGAATGCCGTCGCCGGCGAGGACCAGGTTGCCCGGGCAACCGCCCTGCAGGCGCTGTGGCATCTGGTCGCCACCTTCGTCATCACCGTCGACCTCGATACCCCGATCACCATGGACAGCACGCTCCGCCTATCAGCGGAGGCCCGGTCGTGACCGCGCTACGGAGCTACGCGCCAAAAACAGAAGCTGAATTTCGCGGCCGCCGTTGCGTGATCGTGCGCGCGGTCTCGCCCAGCGAGGTTCTCGTCCGGTTCAAGGACGGGGGCGACGACACCGAGGTGGTGCGGGTGACTGATCTGCAGGCGCCGGCGGATCCCGACGCTCCACCCATCCGTCCCATCGATGCGCTCCACCCCGACGACATCGCCGAGGCCAAGCGGCGGCTGGAGATCGTCCGGCCGGTCCTGGAATGCCGACGCGGGCGAATGCAGCTCGTCAAAGCCCTGGCCGAGCAGCATGGCATCGGCGCTTCGACTATCCGCCGCTGGGTGAAGGATTACGAGGACCGGGGGCTGCTGTCCGACTTGGCGCCCCGACGCAAGGGCCGTGCCATGCCCAAGGGCCTGGATGCGAAGGTGGAAGCGATCATCCAGGCGGTCATCCAGGACTTCTATCTAACCAAACAGCAGCGCAGCCAGAGGAAGACCATCGAGGAGGTCATCCGCCGCTGCCGGGCACGCGGCCTGACGCCACCCCACAAGAGCACCATCCGCTCGCGCATCAAGGCCGTGGACGAGCGTGAGCGCGTGGCAAAGCGGCAGGGGCGCAAGGCGGCCAGGGACCGCTTCGCGCCGGTCCGTGGCAACTTCCCCGGCGCCGACTGGCCGCTGGCGGTCGTCCAGATCGACCACACCAAGCTCGACATCGAACTGGTCGATGACGACAGCCGTCAGCCGATTGGGCGGCCCTGGCTGACCCTGGCCATTGACGTGTTCAGCCGCATGATCACCGGCTTCTACATTTCCCTGGACCATCCCGGCGCGGCGGCAGTCGGCATGTGCGTCGCCCAGTCTATCCTGCAGAAGGACGCCGAACTCCAGCACCTTGGGGTGAACGGGGATTGGCCGGTGTGGGGTAAACCCCAGACCATCCATGCCGACAACGGCAAGGACTTCCGCAGCCGCACGCTGGCCAAGGCCTGCGAGCAGTATGCCATCAACATCGACTGGCGGCCGGTGAGGGTTCCACACTATGGCGGGCACATCGAGCGGCTGATGGGCACCGTGGCCAAGGAGATACACTCCCTGCCGGGCACCACGTTCTCGAACATCCGGCAGAAGGGCGAGTACGATTCGGCCAAGGAAGCTGTGCTGACACTGAACGAACTCACCCGCCTGTTCGCCGAGTTCGTCGTCAACGAGTACCACAAGAAACCTCACCGAGGGATCGGCATACCCCCGCTCGAAAAGTGGTGGGAAGGCATCAACGGTGATGGCCGCAAGCAGAAGGGCACTGGCTTGCCGCCGCCCATTGCCGATCCCAGGCGCCTCTACCTCGACTTCCTTCCGTTCGTCGAGCGGTCGGTG
The DNA here is from genome assembly GCA_937887565.1 of uncultured Rhodospirillaceae bacterium. GTDB lineage: Bacteria > Pseudomonadota > Alphaproteobacteria > Rhodospirillales > Magnetospirillaceae > CALABS01. The sequence goes on from CALABS010000028.1 coordinate 11,495, forward strand.
CAAACCGAGGGCATCGTCTGGGATCACATCCACTATTACTGCGAGACGATCCGCCCCTGGATCAGCGCCCGCCGCGGCGGCTCGACCGCGAACTTCATCATCCGCCGTGACCCCCGGGACATCAGCTGCCTGTACTTCTTCGATCCCCAGATCAAGGACTACATCGAGGTTCCGTACCGTGACGCCGACCAGCCATCGGTGTCCCTGTGGGAATACCAGGCGGCGCGGAAACAGCTCGCCGGCCAGGGCCAGGCCGACGTCACCGTGGACGAGGTATTCGCCTGCATCGAACGCCGGCGTCAGATCGTGGACGAGGCGGCGGACACGACCCGCCGCATGCGCCGTGAGCGGCAGCGTCGCAAGGCGACCGCGGAACAGTTGGCGCGCCGCCCAACCGCCGAGCCGGCTCCAAAGAGCGCACCCAAACCATCTGTCAAGCTGGTGGTCGACAACTCGGCGGCCAAGCAGCCGGAGGAGTTCGACATCCCGGACGACGTCATCAGCAGAGGGGCTGAGGAATGGTAGAACCTGCAATCGACCCGGCGATCGGCAGCAGCCGGCTCGCCATGCTCGGCGACCCCAGCACGGAACTTGCGGAGCGCATCCTCCACGTCTGGCGAGATTTCTGGGTGGACTATCCCGTCGGCAACCAGGTGTTGGCCCAGTTGCAGTCGCTCTACGAGCGCCCCAGGACGCACCGGCCGCCCTGCTGTACGCTCTACGGCGACACCAACAGCGGCAAGAGCCACATCGCCCTCAAGTTCGCCCGCGACCACAAGGCGCCAGAACTGAAGGCGGAGGAGCAGGCCTACATGCCCGTGGTCATGGTGATCAACCCGCCCCACGGCGACCTGCGCGGCTTCTACACCGCCACCCTGAACAGGATCGGCGCTCCCTTCGCACCCAGCACCCGGATGGACCGCCTGCTCGAGCAGATACTCGGCCACCTCACTCGCCTCAAGACCCGCATGCTGATCGTCGACGAGATCCAGCACATCCTAGCGGGCAAGGTCGACCAGCGGACCATGTTCATGAACTGCCTGAAATACCTGTCCAGTGAGTTGCAGATCCCTGTCGTCGCCATTGGTCCGATCGGCGCGCTACGCACTCTGTATAGCGATTCCCAGCTCGCGAATCGTTTCGAATCGACGCCCGTGCCTCGCTGGGAAGCTAACCAGGAATATGCCGTCTTCCTCACCCGTCTCGCCGCCCAGATGGGCCTGGAGAAGCGTAGCGAGTTCCGTCGGCGGGACATCGTGACCCGGTTCCACGCCATGACGGAGGGGCTAACGGGGGAGACGCGGAAGCTGATGGGGTGCGCGGCCGAGACAGCTATCCGGTCGGGGCAGGAGGTGATCAATTTGGAAACGCTGGATATGACCTCCTGGCTTAGACCGGCCGAGCGGAGAAAAGGGACCTGACCTGCCACTCGGTATCATTGCATCTGACGTAAGCTGCCCTGGCTGGTAGCTGATTTTGAACCAGGGATCGTAAAAGTCACAGCAAACGTCTATCCCTTAGATGGCCTCGGCGGTCAGCGAGGGGGTACGTTTGGACCAAGAAGACTACGAGAGCGAGCCCCTGAGGGCGCGTATGGCTCGCGACTGGGTACGAGGGGATCGGACGAGCTTCTTTGCGCTGGTGGCGGCCGAAGCTTTCGAAGCCATTTGCCGTAAGATTATGGCTGGCCTTAGCCTTCAGAGACCAGACGCCGAAGATTGTGTCGCGCAAGCCTTGGAGGCGTTCCTGGAGCGCCAAGACCTAACCGAAATTTCTGACCCCTATGCCTACCTAAGCCGATCGGCGTGGAACTTCGGCGCCACTCTCCATCGTGATCGGCGTACTGAGCTTGTTCAATCGGTCGAGGCGGTGTCTTCAGGTGAACCTGAGGAGGAGACGGAAGAGCTCGTCCGAATTTCCGCTCTGGTGCCAAACAGCTGGGCCATAGTGGCCGTAGAGGAGGCGGTTGACGACATTGAGGCAGAAGAATCATGGGCCGTTGTTGTTGTTGAGGCCGCCTTAGAGCGGCTAACGGCGAAGCAGCGTGCACTGATCAGGTATATATCCCATCTCGATTTTGACTTTTCTCGTAAGGACTTCCATGTGCAGTCACAGCATGCTGCGGAAGCTCTTGATATGACACCCGTTGCGTTTCGTAAGGCCAAGCAACGTGCTTATGAGGCATTGCGCCTAGCAATTCCAGCAGTCCTCGAAGAACTCCGAATCCAGCCCCCGACCCGATTCGCCTCGGCGTTCGATGATCGGCCACGTCCGACGTTTGCCTGCGATGACGAAGGCGAGCCGGCGTGATGTCACAGCTCCCGTCTATCTTTTAGGTAGCCCGAAAACTCAAAAAGGTGTCGCCATGGTGAACAATGCGGCAGGGAATTCATCCACCTCCTTTCGGCCAGACTGGCCCCCGATCCTTGACCGGTATGTCCGGGAGGTCGCGGCGACCGCACCGGAGCACCAGCCTAGGCGGACAACGCGTCGCTACCACGGGCAAGAGGTCCCGGTATGGTACGGATATGTCCATGTCGATGATGTTGAAGGATGGGTGGAGAACATTCGTCTGAAGCACTACCTGCGCCGTTGGCGCGTGCGTCAAGGCGATCTGGCCAGACAGCCTACAACCCAAGACATTTATGAAATTATGCTGGAGGCTGATCGCGAGGAAACCGCGCAGTCGAGGAAGCCCTTTCATCTCGAGCGAATGGCTCGCAATATCGCGGCTAACGGCATCCAAGAACCGATCTTCGTTCATATAGATAGCAGTGGTCGCGGCACGCTATGGGATGGCAATCGCCGCCGCTATGGCACCCACCACATTATGAACGACCCAGCTTTCGCTCCATTTCGAAACAAGGCTCGCTGGATCCCCGCATATGTTCATTTGCCTTCTGGGAATCCGGAAACCGACCTTCAGATCAAACAGGCCGTTCTAACTGAACTGAATTTCAAAGAGAAAGACCACATCCCTTGGCCCTCCTACGTGAAGGCCGAAGAGGTGTTCAACGTTTACGAACGCCTCATTGCTGAGGACCGCTCAGACCCCCAGCTCAAACGCCGGGCGAAAGAAATGATTGCTCTGGAGTTTGGTCTGAGCGGTTGGCGTCAAGCCGACCGGTGGATCAAGATGTTCGGCCTTGCAGCCATGTTTAAAGAGTATCACGAGGAGGAATTTGGACGAGAAGAGGTTGATGTCGAACTGAAGATCCAGGATAACTTCGAGTACTTCGACGAACTGAGCAAACCTGGGGTGTGGGGTGCGCTGGAAACCGATCCAGATGCCCGCGATGAGGTATTCCGCTGGCTATGGGATGGCAAGTTCAAGTCCTTTGTAGACGTTCGCTCCGTTCCAAAAATTCTTAAAGATCCAGAAGCCAGGAAGCATGCCAACGCCGACGATTCTGAGGGAGTAAAACGAGCTATCGACACGGTTATCTCTAACGATCCCGTGCGAATCAAAGATAAGTCGGCTGCAAATGAGCGGATTGGTCACTTTGCAGCTTGGCTTGATAGCTTCAAGCGAGAGGACTACCGCAGGCTTAATCATGAGTCTCTTGAGCTGCTTCGGCAAATTCTTACTGATACAGTGAAAATTCTGCAGGGACTCCAATCCACTGACGTTGTCGAGGAGGAGGCTTCTGATGCAATCGCATGAGGCACAGGCCGATCTTTCGCGGGATGGACGCCTCTTCATCAGGCCTGGGCCGAACTCTCGCTTGAGAGGTCTGGAGCGTGCGCTCCGAAGCGCAGGCGTTCCACTCGAGTTGGACCCAGTCGCAGGTGGCGCCTTTGTAGATGTTTCGGCATTTGCCGCATGTCATCAGACCTTTGGCGGATGGGTTCTAGTTGCGTCGCCGAACGCCGATTTAGCCATCAAACGTGCACTTGAACGTCAGCAAAACCACATGAACGCGGTCGAAGTTTGCCGTGCCGTGAACTCGGCCCCCGAGCAGGCGCGGACATGGCTACAGGACTACGAGAGGATCGATGTTCTTGACCCTCACCAGGTCACAGCCGTTGCCCTGGCTTCACATCCCGATGTCCACGGCCTTTGCATTTTTGATGAACAGGGGCTGGGCAAGACAATCGAGGCACTTTTTTCTTTTGATCGCCTCCGAGAGACTGGTCTGGTAACACGGGCCCTCGTATTTGCGCCTAAGAATATGGTGCTTGAATGGGTTCGTGATCTTGAGCGGTTTTTCGGAGACAAGTACCGTGCTGTTGCTGTAGTCGGCAATGAAGGCGAGAAGCGCGCATCACTTGACACTCAAGCCGACTTGTACGTCACAAATTTTGAGACAGCGGTACAGTTGGAGATTAGGCTTCGGCATTTATTGGAGGGCACAAAAGGTCTTGGCATGCTAATAGTGGATGAAAGTTTTTTTGTGAAAAATTCGGAGAGCCATCGATCTCGTGCACTCCGCAGCCTGCGCAGGCACGCAGGGAGATGCGTTGTCTTGTGTGGCACGCCAGCGCCAAATAGTGCTCTGGATCTCGTAGAGCAGTTCAACATAGCTGATGATGGCGAGACATTTAGAGGCGTGGACATACCATCAGACCCTGACCAGATGCGAACCGTGATTCGGGGGGCAATCGAGGACAGAGGGGTATATATCAGAAGGCTTAAGGGTGCCGTTCTCCCAGAACTTCCTGAAAGGACGTTTAGTCGGATTATCCTTCCGCTACCGCCTGCGCAAAGGTGCCTCTATGACAATGTGGCCACAGAATTGATCTCGGAGCTTCGGGCGACAGATGACGAAGGTTTTTTTCGGAACTTAGCTTCTTTTATGGCACGACGTGCCCGACTCCTTCAGATTTGCTCCAACCCGTCGGCCGTTGATCCAGCCTTCCCCGATCTCCCAGCAAAATTTGCTGCAATCGACAGCCTGCTTGCTAATTTGATCGAGAAGAGAGGTGAGAAAGTCGTATTATGGTCGTATTTTACTGCCTCTTTAGATCGTTTATGCTCCCGCTATGGAAAATACAATCCTGTGCGTATTGACGGGTCGGTGACATCTGTAGCTGATCGACGCGAGGCTGTCCGCCGTTTCCAAGAAGACAGTGAAACGATGCTTTTCGTGGGGAATCCAGCCGCTGCTGGCGCTGGCCTTACTCTCCATCGAGCTCGCTATGCGATATACGAATCCATGTCGAATCAGGCGGCTCACTATCTGCAGAGCCTTGACAGAATTCATCGCCGAGGGCAGGAGCGTCCAGTTGAATACATAATATTATTATGCGATGAAACTATTGAGCCGTCAGAATACGAGAGGATACTGCAAAAGGAAGCTGACGCACAGAATCTGCTGGGAGATACGGTTAATCCTCCCCTTACTAGGCAGGCACTGCTAACCGAGCTGCTGCCTGGAGTGGCTAATACTCATCACCTCCATGTGCGGGCTGACGGACAGATCGTGCTCAGGCAACAAGAGAGGCACCGAGGATGAGCGGCCCGACAGCTATCCCGCCCAAGGGCTAACGAGTTAACATGAAAATCAAATCGGAGATCCGGCGAGACTACTGATTCCAAATCTCGGTGAAGTCGCGCGCTCGGCGTATCTGCAGCGATTAGTTCTAGGCGCTTGGCCACCCTTGCCACGTGCGTATCAACGGGAAGGACCTTACGCGCAAGTGAGAACATTAACACGCATTTTGCGGTCTTTACGCCCACTCCTGGAAGTGAAGTCAGATATCTTTCGGCAGCTTCGTCATCCATATTCTTAATTGGGTCGAGTATTACCTCGCCAAAATCCGCCTTGAGCTTCCTCGCGATTGCCAACATCCTTGGCGCTTTCTGATTTGAAAGGCCTGCGTCGGAAATAACTGATGCCACCCGGCCGGCCGGAATTTCTGATAAGTGCCGCCAGTCGGGTATCTCCTGCTTCAGGCGATCAAAAACACGCTCATAGCTCGGCCCCGTCGTCATCTGAGACAGGATTATGAAGAATAGCTCGTCAAGCGGGTCATCCTTATTATTCAGCCGCGGCGAGCCGTACCTCTCCTTGAGCAACCTCGTTGCCTTGACTGCTCTCGCCTTGTTCCTGGCCCTCTGAATCGCCCACCTCATGGTCACTTGGAAGACGCAGTCGCTCACGAAGCTCCGCCTTTAGCGCGGGCGGCGCGTATTCCAGCGCGTCGCGGCGCATTCTACCACCGCCAACATGCCAGTCGCTAATGGTCACATCCTCCGTGTCGCCACGCATCCTCGGCGGATTGACAATGGTTCGGGGGCGACGCGTGAGCTTGCTTAACAGGTCTAGGTTCCAGCACTCGACCTTGCCCTTCCGCTCTGTAAGCGTTGCTGTCGCCATCGCCTCAATGATGGCCCGCCCAGCTGCTTGACCTAGGCCGAGCGGCACAGCGTTACCGACCTGTTCGTACTTCTTCCGAGTGGACCCCTTGAACACCCAGTGATCCGGGAACTGTTGGATCCTTGCATACTCTCTTACGGTCAAGGGACGAAGTTCGGTCGGGTGGCAAAGGCTAGTTGCTTTGCTGTCCGGCCGCGTCGTAAGCGCCGGGCTTGGCCGGCTCCATGACAGGCGGCGGAAGAAACCCGATCGTCCACCCCACGAGTCGAAGGCTCTGCCCAATGCAGTGGGTCGGATATCCTCGGGCAGATCCCGCCAGTTGCCCCCTTCGGGAACCATGGCGAGATACTTCGCCTTGGCCGGACAAAATGTATAAAATTCAGGATCCGCATCGGTGAGGTCGTGAACCGCGTCCTTAAGTGTCTGCCATTTTGACAAGCCGCCAAGGCCATCGCGGTGGTGGGTAGGAGGCGGCATCTGGATAGCGGCACCATCTCGGCTGCCCAACAACAACAGGCGCTGGCGAACTTGGGGCGTTCCGAAGTCGGCGGAGTTTAGAACGTCGAATACCGTGTAGTAGTTCAACGCCCGGACATGCGCGGCAACTGTTTGGAACGCCGACCCTAGCTCCTCATCAGGCTCCAAAGGGGGGAAACCTGGCCCGCGTTTGTTCAGTGGCCGATGGCGCACTGCAGCCGAGAGCAAGCCCCGGACATTCTCCATCACGAAGAAACGAGGCTGAGTCTCCCGGACAACCCTCACGAAATGCTCGAAAAGACCGCCACGAGGATCCCCCAGTGATCGCCGCGCCCCAGCAGTGCTGAAAACTTGGCAGCTAGGACCGCCAGCGACGAGCGCGGGCTCTCCCGGCTTCAAGCCAGCCTTTTCGAGGATCTCCTCGGTCGTCACATCCTCAATTGGCCGATCAATAACGGGAAGGTCTGGGCGATTTGCTCGGATAGTCGCCACCGCGAATGCGTCACGCTCAACCGCGACTGCGATACGAAAGCCAGCGCTCTCTAGGCCAAGATCTAACCCCATTGCTCCAGAAAAAAGCGATATAACCGGCAGATCAGCCCGAGACGAGCCCACATCATTGTCCCCGGTTGGGAGAGCGATTTGTTCTGCCTTGTTACTCATTGGTCTCCCCGGGAATTTCTGACAGACGGAGCTGCATTTGCTTGCTTCCGCCGAATTTTCCTTTTGCTGCGCCACCCCTAGGCTTGTTTGGCGCTTTCTCTAAGCGGGAAAGAGGGCCGCGAAAATCGACGCCCTGCTCCGCCATTTCCGCCATTAGAGTGACCGTTACGGCCTGCAGAGCGGCCACAGAATCACCCCTGGCCTGGTTCGTCACAGAGTTCGGCTTCAGCCCTACCAACTCCGCAAACTCCCGAGCTGTTAGGCCAGCTTTCGCCAAAAGATGTTTGAACTCATCGTAGGTCATGCAACCTATCGTATCCCATCTTTGATCTTAACACACATTTTTATGTGAGCGACACAGAAATTTATGGGTCAACCACATAAATTTATGTGTTTCTAGCCAGGGGCGGCCGTGCCTAGCACATTAATTTATGTGCTTGGACCCGCGGTTCCGACTGCGGTTGAGGTCTTGCTCCAATCGCACGGCCGGCGGCTAGCCCACCGCGCGCCGCGCCGTGGCTGACAGACGTGGGCACCAGTGGATGGTTGGCGTCGAGCCCAACTACGATGCGAAGGGGCCGGATTTAACGGAAGATCCCCGGCAGGTGACGGGTGTTCAGTGATGCTTCGTGTTTTCCAGCATACGCAGGTAGGTGGGATCAGGGTTGCCGGCCACCCTGCCGGCGATAAGCGTGTCGCCACAAACGGTGGCCCCGGATCGCCGGGTCGGCCAAAGAATTAGAATGTCTTCAGGCAACGCCGGCACTGGCGGAAATCGCCATCTTGAGGCCCCATGCTATGGCATCCCCAGGAATGCAGTCCAATAAGGCAGAGTAGCCAACCGAACATTTAGATCTCCACGGATCCGATTTCTCCTTAACATGGTGGCGCCGCTCCTAAGCCCCCCCCCACAAGCGATTTTGCCCGCGGCATATGCGTGCGGTCGTGGACACGTAGCCCAAAGCTTGCCAGACACATCGATTTACGACTAGAAATTGCCCAGCTCGCCCAGGCATCGGAGATCATCATGGACCGGCTCCGCTACGCGCACCCCTCCACGCCTCCCTGCGCCCGCTATGAAGGCGGCGAGGAGGACGACCGCCTCATCAAGGTCTGGACCTTTGTGGCTGGCCTCGTCGGCGGTGGCACCAACGCCCAGGATCTCGACCGGAAAGTCGCACGTCTCTACGACTACAAGGGGGCTTTAATCGTCGCCACGCGCGAAAAGCTCACTCCGCATGTGGAAAAGCTGTTCCGGCACGCATGGGCGGAGATCGGCCGGGAGTCCGAGGAAAGCGTTGAATTCCATGACGTGCACTCCCGGGAGTGGGAGCATCTTTGGGGCTCTCGTCGCTTCGACAGCGACTGGCGCCCATAGGATTCCCAGACCCATTTTGGGCGTAGACGGAACGCAATGGACGATCTTGATATTCGTCGGGTCGAAGTGCTGAGTGACTTGGTTCTCGAGCGTGACGGCGTGGCCGCCCAAGTCCCCGCCGGTATTTACACCGCTAGCCCGGTTGGCACGGGAGTGGGCGAGGTGGGCAATTGGGAGATTGAGGAGTGGATCCTGACCGTCGGCGATGACGGAATTTGGAACAGCTGCGCGAGCATCCTCAAGGATGAAGCAATAAAGCTTGAGAAGGAAGGATCACTTCGCTGGCTCGATTAAGCCCGGGGTTTGCGCAGCCTTGTATGGCATGACAGTCAACGATATGGGTCTAATAACTGCGTGACCGACTGCCTTTCGCCGAGCTCAAACAAGAAGCAGCCGATATGAGCGACTTTTGGAGCAATATCCCCACGGTGTATACGAACGAGGCGGACGTCGAGTTGCGCCTTGTTCTCCCATTGCTTCATACGCTCGGATACGAGCCAGAAGACCTCGCGTCCAAGTATCCCGTTGAATTCCGCGAAGGCCGGGTTGGGCGGAAACCAGAGGCCGACTACGTCTGTTTCAGCGGGCCGCTACATAACCGAGGTACGTCTCTTGTCGTGGTGGAAGCCAAAAGCCCGGACGAGACGCTGCCAAGCGGCAAGGTGCAGGGCGAGTCTTATGCTCAAAACCTGCGCGCTCCGATCCTGTTGCTCACCAACGGTAAGTCGCTCGAGGTTTGGCAACTCAAGGCAACCCAGGAAAGCGAGCTTGTACTTCAAGCAGAGATTTCATCGCTCGCCACTCACCGCGGAGAGGTTGAGCGGCTGCTTACGAAGAGTGCCGTACGCGATTACTGTCATACGTTCAAGGTTAAGACCATTCTCGAAGCGTCAATGGACTTCGGGCGCTATGAGCAGGCGGAACTGAAGCGTACGGCACGATACGCGCAAAGCATTTCCCGTACGCTTCATCCGTTGGACCCCTTTGCGAACGCCCCAACGACGATCGATAGCGACCGGCTTCTTGCGGAGTGTCCGTCTGGTTGCGTCATCGTAGCTCCATCCGGCTACGGCAAGACCACGCTGGCATTTCGCTTGTTTCGAAAGGCTATCGAGGGTCGTTGGCGCGACAACTCCGTGCGGCTGCCGTTCGATGTTCCGGTGACGGACTTGGAGCAGACCGGGCTCAGTATCGTTGCCTTCCTTCACCGGAGGCTCCGTGCCCACCAGCCCGGATTAACCGAGGGAACACTAGACGACAATCTGCGGAAATCTGGCGCCACGGTGCTGCTCGATGGTTTCGATCGGGCATCGCCCAGTTACCAACGGCATCTTCGTGCGGAAATCACCAATTTCCTTCGTGACTACCCGTTGATCCAGCTATTTGTCTTCTCGCGCGGCGCAGCTCGTCCGGCTCTTACCCTTCCTGTTTTTGTGCTAAAGTCACTGACCGATGTTGAAAAGTGGCGGTTAGAAGGGGCCATCCTCGGCGAAGACCACTCCATCATCCATATGATGTCGCCGACCTTGTCCGCTCTTTGCGACGTTCCCTTGCTGTTTCAGCTATCGCTCAGCTACTGGCAAAGCAAGCAAACGTTGCCCGATCAGATAGAGTCCTTGTTCAGAGAATGGCTTGAGAGCGTTCTCAAGGTCGAAGGCGTTGAGGTCGTGTCCGACATCGTCCGTGAGCAAGCACTGACACTCATCGCTACTGCGGCAAGCGGTGCCCCGGTCGAATGCACGCACGTTCTAAATCTCTTTAAGGAAAGAGGTTTACCCGCGCAGATCCTGGACGAACTGGTGTCGTGTGATGCGGCACGAGTTTACGGCAGAACGGTGGAGGTCCAGCACGACGCGCTGGCTGATTATCTGCGCGCCAAGGAATTAGCTCAGAAACCAGAAAAAGATCTGATCGACGAAATTCGGGCTCTGACGATGCCTGAAGAATCGTTCTTTCCTGTTCTGCTCATATCGCACCTTCCCTCACATCGGCTCCAAGCCGAGTTGTGGAAGAAAATCGTTGACGCCGGACCGACAATTTACTTCGACGCACTAAGGTACCGCTGTGACGTATCAGCGGAGCTGAGTAGGTTGGATGAGGGCACCCTTTCGCGGGAGTATCTGACGGAACTGCTCCAGGGTATCGAGCAACCTCTCGATTGTTTTTTTCCTGCGCTTCGAGAAGCCATCGTCGAGGATCTGGCCGCAGAACCAGGAAGCCGACTTGCCGTCATAGGACAGGTGTACGCTCAGACGGGCAAGTTGACCTACAAATTGGAGGCGGCAGCAGGGGACCAAGTCGAACGGGTAACGGTTGCAGTCCCGTCGGGGCCGGGCATCCTGCGAGCCGTAAGTTTAAGTTTGTCGCGTTATCGTCTTGACAGCGCACGTCTCGTGGGCGCGGCCTTGCTAAAGGAAAGCGTACTGGAAGCAATCAATACTAAGTCGCTTAAAGGTGGCCCAATGTGGGCAGAGGAGCGGTTAATTTCGCGATGCCGCTTTTTAGCAAAGGAATATGACTTTCCGCTTCTAATTGATATGCCACTCGATGCAATCGAAGCCTCGTTGCTGCCGCACAAAGATAAGTGGGTCTTGCCTGCAGCTCTGAGCCATTCCCAGCGTTTTTCGATCCAGTCGCTCCTTGATGACATAGCCGTCTTGCGCCAAAGCGGAAAAACTGGCCTGGAGAGTTGGTGGGTTCGTTTGGGGTGGAACGACCATGAGAGGACCCAGTCTGATGAGGTTATCCGGGGGGTTCTCGATGAGCAGTATCGACGGGTTCAAATAATGTGTGCTGAGGTCGCACGGAATACGTTTCATAATATTTCCAATAAAATGACCTCTTTCGCTCAGCTCCCGGCGCGCTGGAAGCTGACAATTGTAAGGCGCCGCCCTTCCGGCTTGGTTATCTATCCCACGTGGCTACCTGTTCTCGATTGGTCAGAAGCTGGCGCTGACGTGGAGATCGCAGACCAAGCTCCAGGGGGTCATGACTTTGAAAGTACGGTCGAAACCTTGCGCGCCGCGCTCGACGCACTTGGCAGACCAAGTGATGCCGTCAGTGGCTTTGGCGGATTTACCACACACCATGGCTTCACAGGCTATCAATGGAACTGCCATTTCGATGGCGGGACGCCCGCAATTCATGAATGCTGCGACCTGATCAAAGCAGAAATTGAAGGTCTCTTCTCAGCGATGCCGGGGCAGGATGGCGTTTAGGCGAGCTCTGCGGATGGTTGAAGAATAAGACAGAGACGCCGCGCAAAGCCTTATGGTGGCCCAGCTACCACTTCTTTCCCGTGTGCCAAGGGTCGTTTATCATGGCGCCCGCCAACATCGGATGGGGCGCCGGTATGACGGTCACGTTGAAGGAAGCCATCGACACCCTGCTCAAGGGCGAGACGCTCGAATGGCCTGCCCATGGTGAACTGAAGGGTGGGAAAATCACCTTGGCCGAGCCCGGCGCCCGACGCTTGCTGGCCTATCTGGTGAGCAGGCCGCAGGATCTCGTGGCTGCAGCCGACGAATCCCTTTTCGCGGGCCTAGGTGCCGCGTGGGGCGCTGCTGACGATCCCGCCAATGGAATCGAGGACGCTGCCGCGCAGCCCCGACACCGCTGGCTCTTAAAATCGGTAAAGACCTTCAATTTCGGCGGCCTCAATACCTTTGGCGGCGACGAGTTCACTCTGCCGGTCGAGGGTGAGAGTTGGTGCCTCGAAGGGCAGAATGGCTCGGGGAAGACCTCGCTGGCCAGTGCGATCCTCTGGGCCTTGACGGCACAGCGTATCCGTGAACACGCGGGCATTGTCGAAGACAACGGGAAACGCGAGCCGGTCCTGGCGCCTGGTGGTGCCAAACTTGGCGAATGGCCCCCGCTGGTGGCCTTCCCGAGCAGTCGCGACGAGTTGCTGAATGACGCTGAGGTCTCCGTCGAGCTCACCTTCGTGAACGAGGCGGGCGAGGAGGCGGTCGCCCGCCGGCGGATCGTCAGCCCGGGATTACTGAACGACCCGGTCCACGAGATCGACGTGGACCCACGCCTGCTGTCTGCGCCCGAATTGCTGGAGGCTGGGGTCCTGATGCCGTGCCGGCTCTCCGTGCTGCGTTTCGGCGAGAAGAGCACGCATCTGTACGACGCCGTGAAGATGCTGACTGGTCTCGACCAGCTCTCGGCCATTGGAGAGGGCGCCGCGAATCTAGGTCATGGCAATAAGAGGTTCAAAAAGTACGCCAAGGACAAGGGTATCGAGGCCGTCCGCGCCGCGTTTGACAAGGCCGTGAGGGACGCGGCGGCCCAGGGCGCGAAGGTTGGCGTCGACGTTTCCGCCCACATGGACATCGAGAAGGCCGACCCTACCGCCGTCAGAAAGCAGGCCAGTGACGCCAAGGCGACCGCTGAGGCCCAGATTGCCACCCTCGCCGCTGATCTGGGGGCTGGCGCCCAAACCGACGCTGTCACAAAGGCGGTCGTGCTTGTCAGCGAGGTGGTGGAGGGGGGATTAGCAGCCCTTGCTCCCGTCAAGGCGCTCGCGGCAGCCCTTACAGAGTATGAGGCCGGAACACTCGCGGGGATTCCGGCCGACCTCGACGCCATCGGAAGGGACCTCGACGAGGCTCTCCTTTGGCACGCGCGGCAGCAGGAGGATGCCAAACTCCGGATGAAGGCCGTGGCCGCACCTTGGTTCGATCCTAGGCCCGACGGTGGTGCCGACTGCCCGCTCTGCGAGAGCGAGTTGAAGACCGAAGCCCAAAAGGCGCTAGCGGATGAACTTGCCAGACTGAAGGCGGTCGGCGAAGCGGCCGAGCGGCAGCTCTCCGACGCTTGCCGGGCCCTTTCCGACCGGCTTAGCGCGCTGGTTCCCATGCCCTTGCGCCCTTTCAGGCAGCCGTTGGCGGCCATGGTGCCCAAATCGGCTATAACTAGTGCGGTGGCCGAAAAGCTCACCGCCGCCGGCCGGTTCGAGGACGTGCTGGTCGGAGCCGGGAAGGTCGTGGCTGCGAAAGCGGTAACGGCTTCGGCTACCCTGCCGGACTACCCCATGGATGCTCTGCAAGCCGGCGACTGGCCCAACGACGTGGCGAGGGTCCGCGTGGAAATCGCCGGACTGGAGCGGCTCGTTGGTCTTGCCGCCTGGTGGGTGGAAAACGCGGCGGCCTTCCATGAATACTGGGATGCCGTTGTGGGCGTGGCAGAAAAGGATGGGAGCTGTCCCGAGGACAGCCTTTCCGGCAAACTGTCCGAGCTGAAGGCTGCCCTCGCGAAGGCCGAGCCCTATGGCAGCCTCGCGGCGCACCTCGAAGCCGCCGCGAAGAAGGCCGAGGAATGGGCCGCCATCATGAAGGAGCAAAAGGTCCGGGAGGCGATCGCCACCGCGCTCGAGCCGTTGGCGCTTCTGAAGAACCTGGTGGATGCCGAGACCGCGCGCTCGGTCGCGGCGCTCTCCGGCCGCATTGGCGACGTCCTCACCCGCATCCACCACAAGGAGCGGCTGACCTATGAGGGGGCGTCGCTGAGGAAGGATCGAGCCACGCGTGAGGTCAACGTCCGCGCCGGCTTCCGGCATGCACCCGAGATGACGATCGACGCGGGGCTGGTGGCGAACACATCGTGGCTGAGGGCCATCCTCTGGGGCTTCATCTTCGCCCTGCGCGAGGAGACTGTGGAGGGGCTGGGCCACAATCCGTTCCCGCTCATGCTTCTCGACGACCCACAGGCGACTTTCGACCCCAGGAACAAGGAAAGCTGGGCGATGGAACTCGCGCGCCTGACCAGGCTGGACCCGGCCGATCCAAACCGGGTCCAATTGCTCGTGACCACGCACGAGCGCCAGTTCTTCGACATGCTGGGAATAGAGAAGGCCGAGGCCCAGTTCGGGTACATCCTCGGCCTCGTGCCCGGCAAGGGACCGGTCGCAATCGAGAACGGCACCGAAATCGAACGGCTTTGGCGCAAGGCGGAGGAAACGAACAGCGACGAGATGGCCGCCACGTTCATCGCCCGCCTGCGCGGCCACTGTGAGTCCGTGCTGAAAATCATGCTTGCAGGCCATCTTCCGCCCATGGACACGCCGAACCTCACGTCCCTCCGCCAGACCATTGAAAAGCTGCGTGATTTACGGGTAATGCCTTTCACCTTCCAGCCTTTCGCGGAGCTCATCAAACTGCTCGACAGCGGGGAGGCTCACATCAAGCTAATCAACAGCCGGACGCACGACCCGGCAGCCGCCAACGTGGCGACGGCGGGAAGGCTTAAGGAGTTCTGGGACAAGAGCCTGGAAAAGGCCATCCACAAGGCCCTCCATTCCTACCGGGCTTTTATGGCCCACAAGGGCGACCACCGGTCCTATGTTCCGTCCGCCGAGGTCGTCCCCCTACCCATGTCCCAGAATGAGGAGATCCGCCGGGCGACCTTGACGCGAACCGGCGTCGCCGCCGCCGCAGCGACCGACGGACGCATTCCCTTTGGCGACGGCAGGATTGTAATCACCGAGGAACCAGGCGATGCATTACGCCTCGGCAACCACGACGTCTTCCAGTTAGCCGCTGGTACGATGGAGCCCGTGGCCGGCGTCGGGGACTTCCTGATCGTCAGCGACGGCGTCGCCGCCGCTTCGGGAAATCTGGTAGTCGCTTGCGTGGGCGGCAGGCTGCTGGCCAGGCGCCTCTCGGTCCCCGAAACCAACCCCGATGTCGCTGTGCTGACGGCTCAAGCCATTGATCCGTACGCTATCCCGACGCCGGTCATCGCGCCCCTCACAGGCCTTTCGCGGAAGAAGGTAGTCGGCATCCTGTTCGCCGGAAGCCGCCGCCCTCCAGAGGCAGGGGCAGACGAAGCAGTCATCGTCGCCGACCATGCTGGCTACTGGAACCTGGTGGACGGCGGGCGCCTGTTCAAAGTAGAGGGCCGGAGCGCCGAGCCCCTGGCGCTGGAAGGACAGTATCTGATTGCGGGCAACCGGGTTACTGGAGCCGCAGAGATCTCGCGCCTCGACGGGAGGCTGGTCATTGCCGTCGATGGCGACGGCGGCTGCTACTTCAAGCGCCTCCGCGTCGCCCGCGCCGGCATGGCGTTGTTGGAAAGCCTCAATCCGGATGGGACCTGCCCTTCCGAGCTTATGAGCCTCGACGGCGCGATGGACCTGCCGCAGCTGAAATCGGCATTTCCCGTGCGTGGGGTACTTTTCGAGTTGCCGAGGTAGGCGGAGAAGAGCCGCCAATTGTAGCGCCTGCAGTGAGGTGGGCTCCATAGGGCGCGCCATCCGTCGCGACCGTGCACTACCCGGTCGCGGCAGGGGGAGGCGCCCTGCTCTTCACCACCCGACCAGGAGGGCCAAACGCCCGACGCTGACCAAGAGGGAACGTGCCCGACCAGGCGATGGCAACGCATTGATCGCAAATGACCTTGTTAGGAAAACAGCCCAACTATAGACACTATTTTCTCAGGCGTGCTTATCTATGACATGGGCCTATGTTCATTTATGGAGGGTCGATGGCCTCGAAAGCCAAGAAACTTGCTCAGCTAACGTTCCATCCGACAACATGTATCGGATTTGCTCATAGATGAGCAATACGGCCCATGCGTGAGCAATTTCGGCGCATGGTTGGGCACATCCTCAGCCTTTCTCTGAAAATTCCTGTGCTTAGTGGCTTCCGCTTGGCCGCCGTCACCTGGGACTCGCCAGACGCCTGGTCGCGTCCCACCGAGTGGTGTAGCAGCGTTCGCCTGGGGATGATGGCGTAGCG
>CALABS010000029.1 GCA_937887565.1 uncultured Rhodospirillaceae bacterium
GGGCGATCGTCACTGCCCCCTGACGGGGGCGATCGTCACTGCCCCCTGACGGGGGCGATCGTCACTGCCCCCTGACGGGGGTAAGCGGCGCCGGGTCGGCTGGATCTGCATCGGACGCGGCGGCTTGGCGCAGCCCGTCCAGATGCAGGTAGGCCAGCGACATCACGCCCACCTGCATCGGGTACAATGCCAGCGCCAACAGCCGCGTCACGGCCTCGGGTGCGCCCGCCCACTCCAATCCCATCACCAATCCCGATACCAGCGCCAGCGACGCCAGCACGACCAGGAAAAGCCGCCCCCGGTTTCCGCGCGCCATGGCGACGATCTCCGCATGGCTTTCGTCGCGGCCGATGGCCTCGGAGGGAAGCCACAGCCACATGGGGACCGACAGCGCCACCATGAGGGCGAAGGTGACGGCGGGAAGGATCACCACCGCCGAGGCGAAGGCAAGCGCGAGGCCGGACGTTCCCTCCACCGCCTCGAAACCCGCAAGGGCCGCGGCGCCCGCCATGTAGGACGGCAACACCAGCACCAGGCCGAGCATGATCGAGAAGATCAGGTAGCGTGTTTCCGGTTGTCCCCAGCCCAGGCGGGGGGATGCGCCGAGGATGAGGTGCCGGTGCCAGTTGGTGCAGAAGATGGTCGCCAGGATCATGGTGTTGAAGATATCGAGGATGTGGTGCCATAAGGTGCCGGCCCCGGATGCCCAGATGGCGGCAAGTTCCACCACCACCATCGGCGCGAAGGCCTTGGCGAAGGTGGTGGGCGCGTCGATGGGCGCCCGCGCGGCGCCGGCCAGTATTCCCAGCACGGGAAGTGTGCCCCTAACCATCGATTGTTCCGCCCCCGGACGTTCAGTGTTCATTGGTAGCATGCGACGCGATCCGCGGCTTGTCGCGTTGACTTTTCTCCGCCCGCTCTGGCACTCTACCCACCATGACGAACCGTTCGACCGCCCTGCTGCTCCTTACCTGCCCGGTGTCGTGACACGACGCCGGGGTTGACACGTTCACTGTTCAGGCAGCGGTTTCCACAGGTCCGGTTCCCATGACTTCCCCCATCGCCCCTCGTTTCCTGTCCCGCGCGTCGCGACTTACCGGCGGTCGCCGGCAGTGACCGCCCGCGTGGGCGCCCGGCGGCCGTGATCTCCGCGCATCCCGGAAGAGACACGACAGACGACAAGGAACGACGGCCATGATGACCCAGGCCCCCCGCAAGTACCGCCCCTATCCCGCCATCCGCCTGGCCGACCGCCGCTGGCCCGACGCGGTGATCGCCAAGCCGCCCACTTGGTGCAGCGTCGATTTGCGCGACGGCAACCAGGCCCTGGTCGACCCCATGGGCACCGACGCCAAGATGCGGCTGTGGACCACCCTGGTGGGGATGGGCTTCAAGGAGATCGAGGTGGGCTTTCCCGCCGCCTCGCAGACCGACTACGACTTCGTCCGCCATCTGATCGAGGGCGGCCACATCCCCGACGACGTCACCATCCAGATCCTGACCCAGTCGCGCGAGGATTTGATCCGCCGCAGCTTCGAGGCGCTGGAGGGGGCGAGGAACGTCATCGTCCACCTGTACAACTCCACCTCCGAGGTGCAGCGCCGGGTGGTGTTCGGCTTCGACCGCCAAGGCTGCATCGACCTGGCCCTGGGCGGCGTCCGGCTGGTGCGCCAACTGTCGGCGGCGCGCGGCGACGGCGAGGTGCGGTTCCAGTACAGCCCCGAAAGCTATACCGGCACCGAGCCCGACTTCGCGGTCGAGATCGTCGAGGCGGTGGCGGCGGCCTGGGGGGCCGGGCCTGGGCGTGAGATGATCGTCAACCTGCCGGCGACGGTGGAGATGAGCACCCCCAATGTCTACGCCGACATGATCGAGTGGTTCTGCCGCACCGTGAGGGGCCGCGAGCACCTGATCGTCTCCGTCCACCCCCACAACGACCGCGGCACCGGCGTGGCGGCGGCCGAGCTGGCGGTGATGGCCGGCGCCGACCGCGTCGAGGGCACCCTGTTCGGCAACGGCGAGCGCACCGGCAACGTGGACGTCTGCACCCTGGCCCTGAACCTGTTCACCCAGGGCGTCGATCCCGGCCTGGACCTGTCGGACATCGATTCGGTGCGCCGCGCGGCCGAGGAATGCACCCGCATCCCGGTCCATCCGCGCCATCCCTATGCCGGCGATCTGGTCTACACGGCGTTCTCGGGCTCGCACCAGGACGCCATCAAAAAGGGCTTCGCCGCTCGCAGGAAGGCCAATGACGAGGTCTGGGAAGTGCCCTACCTGCCCATCGATCCGGCCGATGTGGGCCGCACCTACCAGGCGGTGATCCGCATCAACAGCCAGTCGGGCAAGGGCGGCGTCGCCTATGTGCTGGAGCGCGACTACGGCCTGGAACTGCCCAAGAGCATGCAGGCCGAATTCGCCCGCTCGGTGCAGAGGATCGCCGACGCCCACGGCCGCGAGCTGGAACCGGCCGAGATCTTCGCCGCCTTCCAGCAGGACTATCTGACGCCGGGCCGCGTCCAGGTGGTGGACTATTCCACCGTGCCGGTGTCCAAGGGCCAGCGCGCCCTGACCGCCACCCTGGTGGTGGACGGCGCCGAGCGGGTCATCCAGGGCCTGGGCGCCGGGCCGGTGGACGCCTTCGTCCACGCCCTGGACAAGGACCTGGGCGTCAAGGTCACGGTCGAGGACTACCATGAGCACGCCATCGGCCACGGCTCCGAGGCCCAGGCCGCCTGCTACGTCGAGGTCGCCCGCGCCGGCGGCGGCACCATCCACGGCGCCGCCCGCCACGACAACGTCACCATGGCCGCCCTGATGGCGGTGGCCAGCGCGGTCAATCGCGCGGGATAGGCGGGCTCTCGATGGAGGGGCGGAACATCGCCCCTCCATCGGTGTTGCCACCGGTGGAGGTTCCGCCATGGCCACCCGCGAATCCACCGGCCGCGATCCCACCGCCACCATCGCCCAGGCGCTTCGGGGGCTCAGTTACCCCTGCGGGCGGGCGCGCGTGGTCGAATACGCCCGCGCGCATAACGTTGACCCGGCGGCGCTGGACGTGCTCAAGGGGATACCGGACCAGACCTACGCAAGCATGGCCGAGGTCTTCAAGGGCGTGGGACTGGCGCCCGCCCAGGCGCCGCCGCCCGTCGGCAAGCCGGACACGGCGGCCCGGCCGCCCCGGCCGGTGCAGCCCCAGCGGCGCGAGGGGCGGTCCCTGCCCACCGAGGAGCCCGAGCCGGCCACGCTGGAAGGCCAGATCGAGGCCGGGCGCCCGTATGCCACCCAGCTGCCGCCCCAACCGGCGGAGCCGGCGCGCCCCCCGGCGGAGCCGGAACGCCCACGGGGCGACCATCCCCGGCGGCGAGGGCTGGTGGCGGTGCTGCGCCGGCGGCTGGGGTTGGATTAGAACAGGTCGACCAGCAGGTAGCCGGCATAGGCGATCGCCGCCGCCGCCGGGATGGTGAAGATCCACGCCCAGACGATGTTGGCGGCCACGCCCCAGCGCACCGCGCCGGCCCGGCGGGCCGAGCCGACGCCGACGATGGAGCCGGTGATGGTGTGGGTGGTGGACACCGGAATGCCCAGCCAGGTGGCGCCGAACAGGGTCATGGCGCCGGCGGTCTCGGCACAGAAGCCCTGGAACGGCTTGAGGTCGGTGATCTTGGAGCCCATGGTCTTGACGATGCGCCAGCCGCCCATCATCGTCCCCAGCCCCATGGCGGTCTGGGCCGACAGCACCACCCAGAACGGCACGTGGAAGGTGTCGCCCAGATAGCCTTGGCTGAACAGCAGCACCGCGATGATGCCCATGGTCTTCTGGGCGTCGTTGCCGCCGTGTCCCAGCGAATACAGCGCCGCCGACACCAACTGCAGCTGCCGGAAGCGGCGGTCGACCTGATAGGGCACCATGCGGCAGACCACCCACGAGGCGGCGACCGCCATCACGATGGCCAGCAGGAAGCCGATCAGCGGCGACAGCACGATGGCCGAGGTGATCTTGGCGAAGCCGGTGGTGACGATGGCGTCGGGACCGGCCTTGGCGAGGCCGGCGCCGACGATGCCGCCGATCAGCGCATGTGACGACGACGACGGGAAGCCCAGCCACCAGGTGATCAGGTTCCAGGCGATGGCGCCGCCGAGCGCCGCCAGGATGACCCAGGGATCGACGATGGACGGCTCGATGACGCCGGTGCCGATGGTGCGCGCCACGTGCAGGCCGAAGAACAGGAAGGCGATGAAATTGAAGAACGCCGCCCAGGCGACGGCGTATTTGGGCGGCAGCACCCGGGTGGAGACCACGGTGGCGATGGAGTTGGCCGCGTCGTGCATGCCGTTGATCATGTCGAACAGCAGCGCCACGCCGATGATGGCGATCAGCGCGGGCAGGGCGATGGTGGCTTCCATCACACGTGGTCCAGCAGGATGCCTTCGATCAGGTCCGAGACGTCGTCGCAGCGGTCGGTGACGGTCTCCAGCAGCTCATAGACCTCCTTGCGGCCGAGGAAGGTCACGGTGTCGGGGGCGCTTTCGATCAGCTCGGACAAGGCCTTGCGCAGCAGCCGGTCGGCCTCGCTCTCGATGCGGCCGACGCGCTCGCACAACGAGTTGATGCGCTCGACGTTGCGGTTGACGTCGTGGAGCAGCGGAATGGCCTCCACCAGCAGGGCGGCGGCCTGCTCGATCATCGCCGCCAGCTCCAGCATGCGCGGGCCGAAGGTCTCGACCTTGTACAGCACGGCGTGCTGGGCGACCTCCTCGATCAGGTCGATGGCGTCGTCCAGGGCGGTGGTCAGGGCGTGGATGTCGGAACGGTCGAATGGGGTGATGAACGCCCGGTGCAGCGCCACCAGGGTGTCGCGCGCGATGGCGTCGGCCTCGCCCTCGGCCTCGCAGACCTGCTTGAAGCACTCGGCGCGCTCGGCGGCGTCGCCGGCCTTCATCATGGCGGTCAGCGCCGCCGCCGCGACCACCATGCGCTCGGCATGGGCGGCGAAATGATCGACGAAGCGCTCCTCGCGGGGCATCAGGGAGCGAATGAAGCGCATGAACATTGAGGAGGTGTCCCCGGCAGATTGTAACGCGAGCGTCATATCACGAAAGTTACGCTGCGTCGCGGCAGAATCCTGGGGGCTGCTATTCCCACAGACCCGAGAAGGTCAAGAGCACGTCGATCAGCCCCGCCTCCGACGACAGCAGCGCCGCCTGGCCCGGCGTCACCCAACGTCGCTCGCGCTCATGCATCTCGGGCCATCGGTCCAGAATCTCCTCGACCTCCAACAGATACACGCGGATTTCGCACGGTATCTCGCGGCCGCTCGACAGGCGCTTGGTACTGGCGAAGGACGCGAACGGCTTATCCGCCACGGTGCCGCGGACGCCGGCCTCCTCATAGGCCTCGTGGGCGGCCACCGCATGGGGGGACATCCGCTTCTCGGGCTTGCCCTTGGGCAGAATCCAGCGCCGGGTCTCGCGCGAGGTCACCAGCAGCACGCGGGGATGGCCGTCCTCGAGGAGATACGGCAGCGCGGCGTATTGGATGGCATCCTTGTTCTTGGCCATGAGTTCGATGGTGCGGGAGACGGGCGGCGGGCGGAAGGCGCGTTAATGTTACAGTTTTGTGACAGTGTCAAGCGCCGCGCGCCATCATGGCCGATCCTTCCCCGTCAGGCGACCCGTCTGTCAGCCTATGCCGTCCGGGACTTCGTGGGCGCGCTCTCCCTGGCGCAGCAGGGACGCGAAGTCGGGAAAGGAGCGCGCGACGCGGGCGTGGTGGACCCGCATGGCCTCGGCCAGGGCGCCGCCGCGCCCGAGCCGGGCGTCGGCCAGGGCGACCATGCGGCTGTTGGGCCAGCTGCGGGGACGGATGGACCACAGGTGATCGAAGGCCTCGGCCTCGCGGCCGGGATTGTCCCGGGCCATCAGGATGGCGGCGGCGGCGGTCGAGCGGCTGATGCCCATGTGGCAGTGGATCAGCAGATGGGCGATCGACCGCGCCGCCTCCGAGGCGCCGAAGTCCAGGATCGCCCGCACCGTCTCGGCGGTGGGGTGCTGGAGGTCGTCGCGGTCGCGGATGGTGTCGTGGAACCGCCAGACCGTCCTTTGGTGCTCGCCGTAGGTGGCGAACACCTCGGGGTCGGGGTGCTCCGGGTCGAGGATGGTAAGCACATGCGTCACCCCGGCCTCCGCGTGGAGGCAAAGTTCATCGAGGCCGCAGATGGTGATGCGATAGGGGACGAGCGGAGCGGGCATCCCGCAAGAGTGGGACCGCCGGGGCCGGCGGTCAAGGGCGGGGCCGCCGGTGCCCCACCCCGTCGACCGTCACTCCTTGAACCTCTTGGCGATCAACTCGTTCAGCATGGCCGGGTTGGCCTTGCCCTGGGTCGCCTTCATGACCTGGCCGACGAACCAGCCGATCAGCTTGTCCTTGCCGGCCTTGACCTCGGCCACCTTGTCGGGATTGGCGGCCATGACGTCGTCGATGGCCTTCTCGATGGCGCCGGTGTCGGTGACCTGCTTGAGGCCCTTCTCGGCGACGATGGTGGCGGGGTCCTTCTGCTCGGCGACCATGAACTGGAAGACGTCCTTGGCCAGGCGGCCCGAGATGGTGCCGTCGTCGATCAGGTCGATCATCCGGCCCAGGTTCTCGGCCGAGACCGGCGGGTTCTCCCACGAGTAGTCGCCGGCGTTCATGGCGGCGAAGAAGTCGCCCATCACCCAGTTGGCGGCCTTCTTGGCGTCGCGGCCCCCGGCAGGCGAAGCCTGCCCATCCTTGGGATCGGCGGCTCCGCCGCGGGCGACGGCCTCGAAGAATTCGGCCGAGGCCTTTTCCGCCACCATCACGCCGGCGTCATAAGCGTTGAGGCCGTACTCGGCCATGAAACGCGCCTTCTTGTCGTCGGGCAACTCGGGCAGGCCCGCCTTGATGCCGTCGACGAAGTCCTGGGAAATCACCAGCGGCAGCAGGTCGGGATCGGGGAAGTAGCGGTAGTCGTGGGCGTGCTCCTTCGAGCGCATGGACCGCGTCTCGCCCTTGGCCGAATCGAACAGGCGGGTTTCCTGCCGGATCTCGCCGCCCGATTCGTAGACGTCGATGTGGCGGCGCGCCTCGTATTCGATGGCCTGCTGGACGAAGCGGATCGAGTTGACGTTCTTGATCTCGCAGCGGGTGCGCAGCTCGGTCGAGCCCTTGGGCCGCACCGACACGTTGGCGTCGCAGCGCATGCTGCCTTCCTGCATGTTGCCGTCGCAGGTGCCGAGATAGCGCAGGATCGAGCGCAGCTTGGTGAGGTAGGCGCCGGCCTCCTCGGGGCTGCTCATGTCGGGCTTGGACACGATCTCCATCAGCGCCACGCCCGACCGGTTGAGGTCGATGTAGCTCTTGGTCGGATGCATGTCGTGGATGGACTTGCCGGCGTCCTGTTCCAGGTGCAGGCGCTCGATGCCCACCGCCTTGGTCGAGCCGTCGGGCAGGTCGATCAACAGCTCGCCGTTGCCGACGATGGGCAGCTCGTACTGGCTGATCTGATAGCCCTGCGGCAGGTCGGCGTAAAAGTAGTTCTTGCGCGCGAACACGGATGTCAGGTTGATCTGCGCCTTCAGGCCCAGCCCGGTGCGAACCGCCTGCTCGACGCAGGTTTCGTTGATCACCGGCAGCATGCCGGGGAAGCCCGCGTCCACGAAGCTGACCTGGCTGTTGGGCTCGGCGCCGAATTCGGTGGCGGCGCCACTGAACAGCTTGGCCTTGGAAATCACCTGCGCGTGGACCTCGAGGCCGATGACGATCTCCCAGTCGCCGGTCTCGCCTTCGATCAGATACGCCATCACACGCCCTCCGGCATGGCAGTGAACCTCGCCGCGTCTTCCATCACGCCGGCCACCTTGAAAACGGTCTCCTCGTCGAACGGGCGGCCGATCAGCTGCAATCCCAACGGCAGGCCGTCGGCGGACAGGCCGGCGGGCAGGCTGAGGCCGGGCAGGCCGGCCAGCGAGGTGGGGATGGTGAAGACGTCGTTCAGCCACATGGTGACGGGATCGTCGTCGTTCTCGCCGATGCCGAAGGCGGCGGACGGCGCGGTGGGGGTCAGGATAATGTCCACGCTCTCGAAGGCCTTGCGGAAATCCTCGGCGATCAGGGCGCGCACCTTCTGGGCCTTGGCGTAGTAGGCATCGTAATAGCCGGCCGACAGCGCATAGGTGCCGATCAGGATGCGGCGGCGGACCTCCTTGCCGAAGCCGGCGGCGCGGGTCTTCTTGTACATGTCGTCAAGGCTGGTGCCCGGCACCCGCAGGCCGAAGCGCACGCCGTCATAGCGGGCCAGGTTCGACGACGCCTCGGCTGGGGCGATGATGTAGTAGGTGGGCAGCGCGTATTTGGTGTGCGGCAGGCTGATTTCCACCGGAGTGGCGCCGGCGGCCTTCAGCCATTCGACGCCCTGCTCCCACACCGTCTCGATCTCGGGCGACAGGCCGTCGGGTCGGTATTCCGTGGGGATGCCCACCTTCAAGCCCCGGATGTCGCCGGTCAGCGCCTTCTCGAAGCTGGGCACCGGCATGGGGGCCGAGGTGCTGTCCTTGGGATCGTGGCCGGCCATGGCCTCCAGCATGATGGCGCAGTCGCGCACGGTGCGGGCCATGGGGCCGGCCTGGTCCAGCGAGCTGGCGAAGGCGACGATGCCCCAGCGCGAGCAGCGGCCGTAGGTCGGCTTGATGCCGGTGATGCCGCAGAAGGCGGCGGGCTGGCGGATCGAGCCGCCGGTGTCGGTGCCGGTGGCGCCCATGGCGATGCGCGCCGCCACCGCCGCCGCCGAGCCGCCCGACGAGCCGCCGGGGACCAGCTTCTTGGCCGGGTCCGACTTGGATTTCCACGGGTTCTCGACTGGGCCGTGATGGCTGGTGATGTTGGCCGAGCCCATGGCGAACTCGTCCAGGTTCAGCTTGCCCAACGAGACCGCGCCGGCGCGGGCCAGATTGGCGGTGACCGTGCTTTCGTACTGGGGCTTGAAGCCGTCGAGGATGTGGCTGGCCGCCGTGGTCAGGACGCCCTTGGTGCAGAACAGGTCCTTGATGCCCAGCGGGATGCCCTCGAGGATGCCGGCCTGACCGGCCTGGCGGCGCATGTCCGAGGCCTTGGCGGCCTCAAGCGCCAGCTCTGGCGTCTCGGTGATGTAGGCGTTCAGCGCCCGCTTGGCGGCCATGGCGTCGAGATGCGCCCGGGTCAGCTCGACGGCGGTGAACTCGCCCTTGGCCAGCCGGTCGCGGGCCTCGGCGATGGTGAGGTTGGTCAGGGAGGTCATTCCACCACCTTCGGCACGGTGAAGAATCCGTCGGCCCCGTCGGGGGCGTTGGCGAGAACGGCGTCGGCCTGGTTGCCGTCGGTGACCTCGTCCTTGCGCATGGGCAGCGTCATGGCCGCCACCGAGGTCATCGGCGCCACGCCGTCGGTGTTCACCTCCGACAGCTGCTCGACGAAGGTCAGGATGTTGGACAGCTCGCCGGCGAGGTGGTCGAGTTCCTCGTCGGGAACCTCGATGCGCGCGAGTTCGGCGATGGCGCGAACGGTGGATTTGTCCAGCGACATGCGGTGGGACTCTCCCGGAAAGGCTTGCATTTGGCGAAATCGTGGCGGACGTTAGCACCCGCTTTCGCCATCCGCAACCTGGGAAGCCGGGGTAGCGGAAAGCCGCCCGCCCGCTGGAATCGCTCAACCCCGGACGGTCAGGTTGATTCCGATGGAAGCCACACATGGATGGTGGTGCCGGCGCCCGGCTCGGAATCCAGCCACATGCGGCCGCCGTGGACCTTGGCGATCTTGTCGCACGAGGCCAGGCCCAGCCCGGCGCCGGGATAGACGGCGCGGGGATGCAGACGCGAGAACGGGCTGACCACCCCCTTGAGGTATCTGGGCTCGATGCCGATGCCGTTGTCGGCCACGTCGATGCGCCAGCCGCTGCCGTCGCGCTCGGCGCCGATGGTGACCTCGGGCGGCACGTCGGGGCGGCGGAACTTGATGGCGTTGCTGACGAGGTTGTTGAACAGCATCACCAGCAGCACCGGATCACCAAGCACGGTGGGGAGCGGGCCGATGGCGAGCCGGGCGCCCTGGTCGCCGCCGGGCAAGGCGCGGCAGTCGGCGATGGCGGTGTCGACGGCGGCGCGGCAATCCACCGGCACGAAGGCGGCCACGGGATGGCCGGCGCGGCTGAAGGCGGTCAGGCCGCTGATCTGGACGCTGATCTGGCGGGCCGCCTCGGCGATGAAGGCCATGCTCTCGCGCGCCTCTTCCCCCGCTTCCGCCGGCAACTGGCGCTCCAGCACCTGGCAGTAGGTGCGGATGCTGCGAACCGGCTCCTGCAGGTCGTGGGAGGCGGCGAACAGCATGCGCTCGTTGTCGGCGTTGGCGTCCAGCAGCAGGTCCAGGTTCCGCTTCTGGAGGGTGACGTCCTCCTTGAGGGCGATGAAGTGGCTGATTCGCCCGGCGGCGTCGCGGACCGGCGAGATGGTGGTGTTCTCCCAGAACAGGTCGCCGTTCTTCTTGCGGTTGACGATCTCGCCGCGCCAGGTCATGCCGGCGGAGATGGTGCGCCACATCTCGTCATAGGTTTCCTGGGCCACCTCGCCCGATTTCAGCAGGCGCGGGGTCTTGCCGATGACCTCGTTGGCGGTGTAGCCGGTCAACTGCAGGAAGCGCGGATTGACGTATTGGATGATGGCGTCGGCGTCGGTGATGAGGATGGCGATGGGGCTCTGCTCGACGGCGGCGGTCAGCTTGCGCAGTTCGGCCTCGGTGCGCTTGTCGTCGGTGAGGTCGGTGAACAGGCACACCGTGCCGCCGGTCGAGGTGCGGTGGGTCCGCAGCAGGTACCAGCGCTGGTCGCGGCGATCCTGCAGCAGCGCGCTGTGGCCGTCGGCGCCGACGTCCGGCTCGCGGCTGACCGTCGCCAGCCCCTGGGTGTCCATCCCGGCCAGCATGCGGTCGAAATCCTCGGCCGGCACCGGCTTGGCCAGCAGCCGGTCGTAGCGGAGGTTGCTGAGAACCATCCGGCGGCTGTCGTCGAACAGGGCGAAGCCCTCGCGCAGGCTGGTGACCGCGTCGACCAGCTGGCCACGCGCCCGCTGGGCGGCGTCGTGGGCCACCCCCAGGCGCGAGATCGTCCAGCCCAGCCCGGCGAACAGGCCGCCGGTGGTCCATTGCAGCAGCCGCACCAGCCAGGTGGTGCCCTCTTGGCGCTGGGCGAAGGCGGTCATGTAGCGGGTGCGGGCCGCCTCCAGGGCGGCGCGGCTGGCGATGGCGAAATAGCCCCGGATGGCGTCGTGCAGCATCGCCTGCTGTTCCGTCAGCGTCCGCATGTGGACGCCGATGCCGCGCAGTTCCGGGTCGTTGGACGCCAGGAAGCCGGCCGTCAGGGCGTCGATCTCGGCCCGCGTCCTCGACGAACCGTCACCCTGGCCCAGGCTTTCGATGGCGATCAGCGCCTGCTGAACCCTGAGCGCGGCCGCCGGGTCGGCCGCCGCCGCGAAGCGGGTGACGGCGAAGGGCAGGTAGCTGATCTCGTGCCGCACGAAGGCGGCCACCGCCTTGACATTCTCGGCCGCCGCCTGCTTGGCCTCGATGCGTCCCCGGTACTCGTCCAGAAGGCCGGCGGGAAGGTCGCCGCCGTCGGGAGCCTCGAACGCCGCCAGAAGGCGCCTCAGCTCGTGGCTGTGGTCGACGGTGGTGTCGTAGTGCGGCAGCAGGCCGGCCACCACCTGGAGCAGGTCGCGGTCGAGGCTGGTCTCGGTGTGGGCCAGGGCGTCGAAGGCGGCGACGACGCGGGAGTGGCGTTCGGCGTCGATGGTGGCGCGGCTGGCGGCCACCGCCAGCACCACCGCCACCACGGCGGCGGCGGCGAAGACCATCAGGGCGGTGCGCAGATGGGCGGGAGGCTTCACCGGCCCTCCAGGCGCTGCGGGTCGGCGAGGGTGGCGAGGAAGGCGACGATGAGGTCGATCTCGGCCGGCGGAATGTCGCGGCCCAACTGGTAGCGCCCCATCATGGCGATGGCCTCGCGCAGGTCGGCGACGCTGCCGTCGTGGAAATAGGGCGGCGTCCACACCGCCAGCCGCAGGCTGGGGACCTTGAACACATAGCGGTCGGACTCGCGGCCGGTGACGTTGAACCGGCCCAGGTCGGCGGCCAGGGTCTGGCCGCGCTCCTCGAACGGATTGCCGAAGAACCCGAACTTCTGGAACATGTTGCCGCCGACGGCGGCGCCTTGGTGGCACGAGGCGCAGCCATAGGACTTGAACAAGGCGTAGCCGCGCGTCTCGTCCTCGGTCAAGGCGCCGTCGTCGCCGCCCAGCCAGCGGTCGAACCGCGATCCGGTGGTGGCCAGCGACCGCTCGAAGGCGGCGATGACCTGGCGGACCAGGGCGGGGGTTGGGCCTTCCCCGAAGATCGACAGGAACTCCTGGCGGTAATCGGATGCGTTCAGGCGCGTCAGCACCATGGGCCAGTCGGCGGCCATCTCGACCGGATTGGTCAGCGGCCCGTCGACCTGGGTGGGGAGGTCGGGGGCACGGCCATCCCAGAACTGGGCGACGTTGAGGAACGAGTTGAAGACGGTGGGGGCGTTGACGTCGCCCTTGGCGCCGGCGGTGCCGATCGAGCGCGGCAGATTGTCCGAGCCGCCGGTGGCCAAGGGATGGCAGCTCGCGCACGACACGTCGCGGTCGCGCGACAGGATGGGGTCATGGAACAGGCGCCGCCCCAGGGCGATGACGCGGGCATCGTTTCCGGCCGGGGCGACGATCGCCCGCAACGGCTCCAGGCTGCTTCGCGCCTGCGCCGGGGCTGCGCCCTCCATGCCTGTCGTGGCCGCAATGGCTACCGCCAACGCGACGCACAGCGCTCGCATCGAACCCATGGTCTCAACCCCGCGTCCCCAAACTTCCGTCATATCTTAGCGGAATTATAAAGAGGGGTGGTGGGGTTTCGTGCGCATGCTCCGCACATCGGTCATGCCTTGCGCGCGGGACGCATCCATGCATTGCTAGCCGGATGCCGGTCCTCTTCCTCGCCGACCTTTCCGCCCGCATGGGCCGCGATCAGCGGCTGATGGGGCTCGACCTCGGCACCAAGACCATCGGGCTCGCCCTGTCCGACGTGTCGCGCACGGTGGCGACCCCCTTCGACACCATCCGGCGGACCAAGTTCACCAAGGATGCCGAGGCGCTGCTGGCGATCGTCGACAAGCAGGGCGTCGGTGGGCTGGTGATCGGCCTGCCGGTGGAGATGGACGGCCGCGAAGGCGCGCGTTGCCAGAGCACGCGCGCCTTCGCGGCCAATCTCCTCAAGCTCAGGGACATTCCCATCGCGTTCTGGGACGAGCGTCTGTCCACGGCGGCGGTCACCCGCACCCTGCTGGAAGCCGACGCCTCGCGCGCGCGCCGAGCCGAGGTGGTCGACAAGATGGCCGCCGCCTACATCCTGCAAGGGGCGCTGGACGCGGGGTAGGGTCTACCCCGCCGCCTTCCTTTCATGCCGACCCTCGGCGAATTCCTCGATCATCTTGGCGCAGAAGGCGTCCAGGTCGTCGGGCTTGCGGCTGGTGACAAGGCCCTTGTCGGTCACCACCGGCTGGTCGCTCCAGTCGGCGCCGGCATTGGCGAGGTCGGTCCTCAGCGACGGCCAGCTGGTGACCTTGCGGCCCTTGGCGACGCCGGCCTCCACCAGCAGCCACGGGCCGTGGCAGATGGCCGCCACCGGCTTGCTGGCGTCGAAGAACGCCCGGGCGAAGTCCACCGCCTTGGGCTGGATGCGCAGCTGGTCGGGATTGGCGACGCCGCCGGGCAGCACCAGGGCGTCGTAGTCGTCGGCGCGGGCGTCGTCGAGGGTGCGGTCGACCCGGATGCTGTCGCCTTTGTCGAAGTGCTTCCAGCCCTGGATCGAGCCGCCATGAGGCGCCACCACCTCGACGGTGGCGCCGGCCTGTTCCAGTGCCCGCTTGGGCACGGCCAGCTCGCTTTGCTCGTAGCCGTCGGTCGCCAGGATGGCGACCCTCCGTCCGTCCAGTTTGTCGGCCATCGGTCCCTCCGTTGCATAAGTCGCACAGCCGCCAACAGCAGGGTGCCGGGCTGTGTTCGCCGCGCGTCGCGGATGATGGAATTCGAATAAAAATCGCTTGATCGGCCTGTGCGCTTCGGTCTAGGCTCCGACCCCACAAGCCGTCCGCCATCTTGGCGCGACGGCTTTTTTCGTCCCTGGCGGACGGCAAGGGGAGGGGAACCGCGATGCTGGTTTGGGAAGAGGCCTACAAGATCGGCCACGACGAGATGGATGCCGAGCATCTGATCCTGTTCGCGCTGCTCAACCAGCTCGACACCAACATCAACAACGACATGGCAGGCGCCTGCGTCGGCGACGTGGTGCGCGCACTGGGGGCCTATATCGACTACCACTTCTCCCACGAGGAGGCGCTGATGCGCGCCTGGCGGTATCCCGGCCTCGAGGGGCATTCGGCCAAGCACCACGAGTTCATGGCCGAGCTGTCGCGGCTGCGCCGCGACGCGCAACGGGGGGATGACCTCAAAGCAGCCCTGACGTTGCGGGGGTTCGTGTTGGAATGGCTGCTCAATCACATCCTGGAGACGGATGCCGACTACGTGCGGTTCATCTCCGCCAAGGCCGAGGCCCTGAAGGGCTGAGGGAAGCGAGGGCCGGTCGGGGGACCGGGACCGGGCAGGAGCGACGGGCTTATCGAGGAGGGGGGGTGTCACCATGCGTGTGACGGAGTCGGAACGAGCGTTCCTGCACGAACTTCATGCGGTCAAGAAGGATCCGCTGGGCAAGCGGATCATTCATTTCTTCGTGTCGCTGGCGCCCACCGCAGGCGAGACCACCAGCCGGATCGAGAACGCCAAGGCCTTCCTCAAGAGGTCCTTCGCGAAAAGCCCCTATTGCAACGTCTTCCACGCCCATAACGGCGACATCTTCGTCACCTATTCCCACGTCACCATTTCGGACGTGCTGGCGGCTTGCAACAAGGTCGAAAAGCTGTTCTGCGAGACCGCCGTGCTGTCGGTCCGCAACGCCTACAACGAATACGGCTTCTACAAGGTGGCCGACGCCGTCAAGGACATCGACAGGGTCTTCGCCGCCTTCAAGACCATCATCGCCGATGCCCAGCCCGAACCCGAGCGCCTAAGCAAGCGGCCGCTCACCCCCGAGAACCTGACCTTCCTGTCCGACAAGCTGCGCACCGCCGACCTGCGCAGCTGCATTTTCAACCAGCCGGTCTACTTCATCGGCAACAAGGTGCCCTCCATCGAGTTCCTGGAGTTCTACATCTCGACCCAGCAGCTCGAGAGCGTGTTCCTGCCCGAGACGAACCTGCTGGGCAACATCTGGCTGTTCCAGGCTCTCAAGGAGGATTTCGACCGCGCCACCCTGCGTACGGTGGCCAAGGAAATCACCGACTACCGCCACAAGTCGTTCAGCGTCAATGTCGGCCTCGGCACCATCCTCGGACGCGAATTCACCGATTTCTGCGACGCGCTGCCGTCCAAGCTGGCCGGGCGGATCGTGCTGGAGATCCACAAGACCGACCTGGTGCAGAACCTGAGCATGATGAAGGACGTACGCCAGTTCGCCGACGAGCACGGCATGAAGGTGTGCATCGACGGCGTCGACTGGCGCGATTTCGAGGTGCTGTGCCTCGAACGCCTGAAACCTCATTACATCAAGGTCGTCTGGCACAACGACCTGCTGAACGCGCCGCCGGACGAACTGGGGCATTTCGTGACCGCCGTGAAGGCCCACGAGGCCAGCGAGATCGTGCTGTCGCGGTGCGACAACCCCAAGGCCTTCCCGCTGGCCCGGACCCTGGGCATCCGCTATGTCCAGGGGCGCCTGGCCGACCAGTTCTTCAAGACCGGCATGGCGCTTTGACGGCCGGCCTCGTCCCCAAATGGATGCCCACGGCGATGGGGACGAGGCCGGCCAAATCGGGCCAGTGCACCGCCTCGTCCAGCGCCGCCCAGCCGAACACCAGCCCGAGCGGCGGCATCAGGAAGTGGTAGGCGCTGGCCTCGGTGGCCGAGCCGGCCCGCAGCAAGTGGAACCATAGCGCGTAGCCGCCCACCGACACCACCACCGCGGTCCAGGCCAGCGACGCCGCCAGGTCGGCCGTCGCCCGCACCGAGCCCACGTCCTCGACCAGCATGGCGACCGGCGCCAGTGCCAGCCCGGCGGCCAGCACCATCAGCGCGTTGGCCTCCAGCACGCTCCGGCTCAGGCCCACCCGCTTGAAGACGATGGTTCCGGCCACCAGCGACACCAGCGCACCCACCGCCATGGCCATGCCGCCGGCGTCGTCGCCCACGGCCAGGCGCTGGCGCACGATCACCGCCACCCCCGCCACCCCCAACGCCAGCCCGGCCAGCTTGCGGGCGGTCAGCCGCTCGCCCAGCACCGGCGCCGCCAGCAGCGCGGTCAGCACCGGATTGGCCGAGACGATCAGGGTCATCAGGCCCGACGGCAGCCGCGTCATGCCGACGAACACCAGCCCCAGGTAAAGGGCGTTGTTGAGCAGGCCCAGCAGCGCCAGCAGCGCCAGCTCGCGACCGGTCAGTCCCTTGAAGCCGCCCAATGCCGTCAGGATCGCGGTCAGCGTCAGGCCGGCGGCCAGGAACCGCAGCGTCAGATAGGTCAGCGGCGGGGAATCGGCCAGCCCCAGCTTGCCGGCGGCGAAGGCCGAGCTCCAGATCACGCAGAAGCCCAGCACCAGCAGGGCGTATTTGGCGTCCTTCATTCCAGCCTCCTCTCGCGTCGAAGGACAGAGTGGGGATGGCGCTTCCGATTTGGAAATTAAATGATAAAATGGCTTTCATTCATAAAGTGGATCGAGGCCCGCCATGCCTGCCGACCTGGATATCGACCTGTTGCGCAGCTTCGTCGCAGTGGTGGACGCCGGCGGCTTCACGCGCGGGGCCGAGCGCGTCCACCGTACCCAGTCCACCGTCAGCCAGCAGATCCAGCGGCTGGAGGAGGCGGCGGGAGGCGTGCTGCTGCTCCGCCAGGGGCGTCGGGTGGCGCCGACCGAGGAGGGGGCGCGGCTTCTGGCCTATGCGCGGCGCATCCTGGCCCTGCACGAGGAGGCGCGTCAGGTGCTGGCGTCCGAAGGCCCCGGCGAGGTGGTCCGCCTGGGCAGCCCGGAGGATTTTGCCACCATCCACCTGCCGCGTGTCCTGGCCGGCTGGGCGCGGTCGCGGCCGCGCCTGAGGGTCGAGATGCGGTGCGACCTGTCGGCCGCGCTCAGGCGCGACCTTGAGCGCGGCGACCTCGACCTGGCGGTGGTCAAGCAGCCGCCAGGCACCGCCGGCGGGCTGGGCGTGTGGCGCGAGGCGCTGTCCTGGTGGGGGGCGCCGGGCCTCGCGCTGGCCGAGCCGGTGCCGCTGGTGGTCTATCCCCATGGCTGCCATTACCGCAATCACGCCATTCACGCGCTGGAGGCGGCGGGGCGCCGCTGGCGGGTGGCCTATGCCAGCCCCAGCCTGACCGGGCTGAAGGCGGCGGTGGCGGCCGGGCTGGGGGTGAGCCCGCTGCCGGCCACGGCGGCGGCCGACGGATTCGTGGCGATGGAGGGGTTGCCCGCCCTGCCGGACAGCGAACTGGGCCTGCATCTGGCCGCCGGCCCGGTCCGGCCGGCGGTTCGCGATCTCGCCGACCACATCCTCGCCCGGCTGGACGGGGCGCCGCTGGCGGCTTAGAGCCCCCAGGACCCGCGGCGCCCCTGCCACTTGTCGGGCCGGTCCCGCGCGCGTAAGGTGCGGGCGGGGTGGGCCGTTCCTGGCCGCCGGGGATGTTGATGCGATGCGCCTCGCCTGGACCTTCTTCGCAGGACTGATCTTCGCCGTCGTGACCATGGTGGTCAGCGCGCCGCTGCTGGCGGGTGCCGGCGTGGTCGCCTGGCTGCTGCGGGGCGAGATCTGGACCACCCTGTCGGGGGAATCCTTCTTCGCCGTGCGCGACGTCCAGGGCCGCACCGCCGGCCAGATGGTCAACGTGGATTTCCGCACCCTGATGGTCGCCATGCCGGGCGAGATGCGGCCCCGCCGGCTGCTGCTCCGCCTGGAGGTCCGCGACCCCGACGTCTTCACCGTGCAGCAGGGATCGGGGCGCGTGCGCCTGGATGCCTGGGCGCTGGACGACGCCGCCGATCTCAGGCGGCCGGCGCTCTACACGGTGGTGGCGCCGGGCCGCGCCGCCGCCATCGAGCCCGACGGCGTCCTGGTGGTGGAGAAGGGCGGCCGGCGAAGCGCCTATTCCCTGGCCAGCGGCGCCTGGCTGTTCGATGCCGACGCGCCGGTGGCGCGTTTCCCGATCGCCACCGATCGCGACCGCTACGTGGCGGTCAGCGCCGCCGACGACGACCTGCCCGGGGGCGCCATCGCGGTCCTGACCTACGCCAACGCCCACAAGCCCGTCCGGCGGCTGCTGCTGACCGTCGCCGATCCGGCCCGCGCCCGCATCCTGCGGACATCCGTCGCCTTGACCCGGCCGGTGTCGCGGGTCGAGGAGGATGGCGGCCGGGTGGTGGAGCTGCCGCTGCCGGCCGGCACCCTGCGACTGCCGATGGACGGGGACGACATCGATCTCAAGCGCGCGGTCGTTCCCGGCGGCCTGGCGCTTACCGAAATCGGTCCCTGGCGTTAGCCGGCACCCCTGAGCGTTGCGGTTAATTATCCTTCCTAAAACAAACGCCCTGTGCAATCGTATGCCCATGTTTTCGGCATGCTCATTGGTTGGGCAGTTGGAGGAAGGGGATGCTGAACCACGTCAGGCTGGGCCGCAAGCTCGGCCTTCTTTCCGCCGTCTTCATGCTTCCGGTGGCCTTTCTTGCATGGCTGCTGGTGGTTCAAAGCACCAAGGACATTGATTTCGCCGCCAAGGAGTTGGACGGCAGCCGCTATATCGCGGCGCTGCGCGGGCTGATCGTCGAGATCGTTCTCGACCATTACGCCGGCCGCGTGACCGCCGCGTCGGCCCTGGTCGCGGTGCGCGAGGCCGAGGCGGCCATGGGGACGGCCAAAGGCAGCGGCGAGCCCTTCGCCGAGCTGGAAGCGGCGATGACCTCGCTTGGCGCCGGCGATACGCCGGCGAGCTTCGCCGCCGCCATGGCGGCGACGCGGGGGGTGGTGTCGCGGGTGGGCGACGGGTCCAACCTCATCCTCGATCCCGACCTGGATTCCTACTACGCCATGGACATGACCGTGCTGCGGCTTCCCGAGCTGATGGATGCCTCGGGGCGGGCGCTCGACCTGGCGCTGGTCATGGCCGAGGGCGGCCGCGACCTGGCGGTGTCCGCCGAGTTCCTGACCCGGATGGGGGCATACGACACGGCCGTGGCCAATCTGGCGGCCTCGTTGGATGCCGCCTACCGGGGCAATCCCGACGGATCGATGAAGCCGGCGCTCGATCCCGTCCATGCCGCCTTCGCGGCGGCGGCGCGGGACTATTCGGACGCGCTGGCCCGCCTGTCGCCCGGGGCGGCGACCGATTCCCCGCGCCCCGACGCCGCGACCCTGACCGCCCTTCAGGCCGAGACCGTGCGGCAGGCCGACCGGCTGTGGCAGGCGGCGCTGGCGGAAATGGACCGCCTGTTGGCGGCGCGGATCGCCGGCTTCCGGGCCAAGCTGTGGAGCAGCCTGGGAGCGGCGCTGGCGGTGCTGGCCGCCGCGGTGGTCCTCGCCTTCGCCATCACCCGCTCCATCGCCCATCCCCTCGACCGCATCGGCGGCGTCATGGAACGGCTGGCCGAGGGCGACCGCTCGGTGGCGGTGCCGTTCGCGGACCGGCGTGACGAGGTGGGGGCCATGGCTCGCAACGTCGAGGTGTTCAAGGCCGGGCTGATCGCCGCCGACGGGCTGGCCGCCGAGCAGGCCGAGGAGGCCGCGCGCCGCGGCGCCCGCGCCCACCGGGTCGAGGCCCTGGCGCGCGGATTCGAGGGCGACGTGGCGGCGGTGCTGGGCCGTCTGGCCGCCGCCGCCGGGCATATGCAATCGACGGCCGGGGGAATGACCCATACCGCCACCGATACCGGGACGCGCGCGGCGACGGTGGCGCTTTCGGCCAAGAGGGCGACGGGAAGCGTCGAGGCGGTGGCCGCCGCCGCCGAGGAACTGTCGGCTTCCATCGACGAGATCGGGCGCCAGGTGTCCGACGCCGCCCGGGTGGCCGCGTCGGCCGTCGACGAGGCGCGGGGTGCCGACGCCATCGTCAAGGGGTTGGCCACGGCCGCCGAGCGCATCGGCGAGGTGGTGACGCTGATCAACGACATCGCCGGCCAGACCAACCTGTTGGCGCTGAACGCCACCATCGAGGCGGCGCGGGCCGGCGAGGCCGGCAAGGGCTTCGCGGTGGTCGCGGGCGAGGTCAAGGGCCTGGCCAATCAGACCGGCCGCGCCACCGACGAGATCTCGGAACAGATCGCGGCGGTTCAGCGGGCCACCGGCCAGGCGGTGGGAGCGATCGGCGCCATTCAGGCCACCATCGAGCGGATCGGCGAAATCTCGGCGGCCATCGCCTCGGCGGTGGAGCAACAGGGGGCCGCCACCCGCGAGATCGCCCGCAATGCCGAAGAGGCGGCGGCGGTGACCGCGGACATGGGCGGCGTGGTCGAAGGGGTCAACGGCGCCGCCGAGCGGACCGGCACCGCCGCCGGTGAGGTGGCCGGGGCGTCGGAGGCGCTGTCGCGCGAGGCCGACGCGCTGCGCGATTGCGTCGATCGCTTCCTGGGGGAACTGAAGACCCTGTAGCGCTCAGGCCATCGCCCGCCACCAGCGGCGCGCCTCGGCGGCTGTCCATTCGGGGCCGTGGCCGCTGAACAGCACCGCCTCGTCGGGCAGCAGCCCGAGCAGGCGGCCGATGGAGGACCACAACGCCTCCTCGCTGCCGCCCGGCAGGTCGGTACGGCCGACCCCGTGGCGGAACAGGGTGTCGCCGGTCAGCACGAAGGCGCCGAAATCGAAGCACACGCCGCCGGGGGTGTGGCCGGGGGTGGCGATCACCCGCACCGGCACGCCGCCGAGGTCCAACTCCGGTTCGCCGTCGAAATATCGCATGGCGGCGGGGCCGTCCTGGGCCTCGCCGGTGAAGGCGCGGTTCAACTCGCTGGCCCGGTCCACCACCGGCTTCTCCGCCGCCTGGGCGATGGTCGCGACGGCATGGGCCGTCTCGACCGCCCGCGCCGCCCCCAGATGGTCGGGATGGCCGTGGGTCAGCCACACCGCCTTGACCGTGCCGCCCAGGCGGGCCAGCGCGTCGAGGATGCGGGGAGCGTCGCCGCCGGGGTCCACCACCACCGTATCGCCGCTGTCGCGGTGGCGGACGATGTAGCAGTTCTCGTACCACGGCGGACTGGTCACCACCACCGCCAGGGAGAAGCCGTCGAAATCGCCGAGATGCTGGAAGCTCATGCCGCTCTCCGAGGAAGCCCAGTGCGCCTTCCCTATAGCCCAGGACGGCGCCGGCTTCCAGGCACCGTTCCTTTACCCGCTGGTAAGGTCGGCGGCCCGAAGCTAAAAGGCTTGTTTCGCCGTCTTCCGCCACTGGGCCCGCCTCCGCCATGACCGACAGCAGCATCGACCCCTTTCCCACCGCGCGCGAGGAATCCGACGAGCACGCGGTCGCGGCCGACGGCGGCACGCCCCAGACCGCCTCGCCGGCCTATCGCCTGGCCTTCGAGGACGTGGACTTCCTGCTGCGCCAGGACCTGCGGCCGGTGCGGCTGCAACTGGAGCTGCTGAAGCCGGAACTGCTGCAGCAGGAACTGGGTATCCGCTCGACGGTGGCGGTGTTCGGCTCAGCCCGCATTCCCCATCCCGACGAGGCGGCGCGTCAACTGGCCGCCGCCGAGGCGGCCGCCCATGCCGCCCCCCATGACCGCACCAAGGCGCGGTCGGTGGCCATCGCCCGGCGCATGCTGGCCAACAGCCGCTATTACGAGGAGGCGCGCCGCTTCGCCCAGATCGTCACCAACACCTGCGTCGGTCAGCACATCAGCGACTTCGTGGTCAAGACCGGCGGCGGCCCGGGCATCATGGAGGCGGCGAACCGCGGTGCCGCCGACCTCGACGGCAAGTCCATCGGCCTCAACATCGTCCTGCCCATGGAGCAGGCGCCCAATCCCTACGTCACCCCCGAGTTGTGCTTCCGCTTCCACTATTTCGCCATCCGCAAGATGCACTTCCTGACCCGCGCCAAGGCGCTGGTGGTGTTTCCCGGCGGCTTCGGCACCATGGACGAGCTGTTCGAGGCGCTGACCCTGATCCAGACCGGCAAGATCGAGCCCATCCCGGTCCTGCTGTTCGGCCGCGAGTATTGGGAGCGGGTGGTCAATGTCGACGCCATGATCATGGAGGGGATGGTCAGCCCCGAGGACAAGGACCTCATCACCTATGTGGAGACCGCCGAGGAGGCCTGGGACCACATCGCCGAGTTTTACCGGCTTCCCAGATAATTCCTTCGTATAGTAAGGTGGTCACCCGATGTCCGTTCTTACCCTTTTGGACTAGCATCCAGTCCACAGCGGGGGGCCGTGCGACCGGCCCGCGTCGGTGAGGCTAGGGGGGTTGCCTCTCGCCGGCCCTCCCGCGACGATCTCCCTGGGGGGGGAGGGGGCGGCACCTCGATTCCGCGCGACCAGCCAGGGGCCGGAATCGAGGTGCCGAGCGCCCTTTCCGCGCCACCTTCCGCACCCTACATTCCTGTGACACCATTCCTTGCGATTCCCCTGACGGATATGCCCGTCGGCGGTGGCGCGGGCAAGGCGACGGGAGTATGATTTCCCAAGGGATGAAGTCTCACGGGAGGTTGCCATGACGACCAATATCCTCAGCGTGATCGCGGCCATGGCCGAAGTGGCGACCGTGACGCCCAAGGGCGAACCGACCCGTCCGAAGCAGCCCGTCATCACCATCTCGCGCGACTACGGGTCGGGCGGCGACATCATCGCCACCCGCTTGTGCCAGCGCCTCCATTTGCCGCTCTACGACGAGGAGGTCCTGCGGCAGGTGGCCGGCCGCCTGCAGGACGATCCGGCCATCGTGCGCATGCTCGACGAAGGCTTCGGCCGCGCCAAGGACATGTGGCTGTACCGCTTGTTCTCGGGCAAGGACGTCAGCCCCGACGCCTATCGCGACACCCTGATCAAGGTGGTGATGAGCCTGGGCCGGCTGGGGGGCGTCATCATCGGGCGCGGCGCCCATGTGATCCTCCAGGAATCCTGCGCGCTCCGGGTGCGCGTGGCCGGATCGGCGGAAGCCTGCGCCAAGCGCATGGCCGATGCCGGCCACGGAACCTACGACGAGCAGTTGGTCCAGGCCCGCGACGTCAACCATCGGCGCGGCAAGTTCGTGTGGGAGGTCTTCCATTCGCGCCTGTCCGATGCCGGCGCCTTCGACCTGACCATCAACACCGACCGCATGGGCGATTTCGAGGACGCGGTCGAGATGCTGGTCGTCATGGCCCAGGCCATCCACGAGGGCCGGGTGCTGCGCGACGGAGTGGTGAAAGGCTGAATGGGGCGGCGGGCTATCCCGCCATCTGCACCCCCGCCATTTGCACCGGCGTGGCCACCGAGGACGGCGGGCTGCCGAGGGCGCGGCTGATGGCCTTGGACAACTGGCGACAGCGTTCCTGGTCGGCGAAGGCGATCTGGGTGGGGTCGTTGTCCAGCCGCCGGGCGATCACCAGCAGGTCGCCGACCGGGCCGGCATGGGTCTCGGCCGCCGTTCCCTTCATCCGGCCCAGCATGTCCTCGGCGACGGTGACCAGCTTGTGGGTATAGGGAATCAGGGTCGGGCCGTCTCCGACGCCGTCGCGGAGGCACGCGGTGATGTGGCCGACCAGCCACTCGATCTGGACGGCGTGGCGGTCGATCTTGATGCGGTTGAGCGTCACCGCCGATTCGCGGACCTGCTGCCACAGGCGGCCGTCGTCGAGGCCGCACAGGCGGGCCTTCAGCGGATTGGGCACTTCGAGCATGGGGGCGGAATGGTTGTCGAAGGCGCGCGTCTTGGCGCGGCGGTCGGGGCCGGTATAGTCGTGGGTGATCACGAACGGCTTGCGGGCCCGCGCCAGTTTCTCGACGCGCATGATCAACTGGTCGGGGACCACCGGGGTCAGCAGCAGGTCGTCGGCGCCCGAATCGATCACCCTCTTGACGTAACCAGGCTCGGCGTTGGACAGCAGTACGATCACCACGGCGAAGGGGTTGGTGCCCAGGCGCTGGTTGCGCATCTCCTGGATCAGGTAGTTGACGTCGTTTCCTTCGAGTTCGCTGGCGGTGATCAGCAGGTCGACGCCGTCGTCCTTGAGCGTGTCGTGCAGCTTCAGGTAACTGCCGCTGTCGCTGATCTTGCGGAACCCGACCGAGAACAGCGCCGCGCGCAACCCCTGCCGGACCATGGGGGTGGGGTCGGCGATGGTCAGGCGCACGCCTTGAAAGGTTCCCGTCGCGCTTTGCTTGTTATTCCGCGGCAAACCTCGGTTCCTGGTCTGGGGTTTGTCTGCGCCGGGACGCGCATTTTCAAGGTTCACCAATTCTAACCATGATTCCCGCCTCGGGTCATCACCCGATCGTGCAAGCGGGCGCGCCACCACCACGCCACCACCACGCCACCACCACGCCACCACCACGCCACCACCACGGGGCCGCTTGCGGGCCGGCGGGCGCAGCCATATAGTTCGGCCATCATGACCGACGCGCGCTTCCCGCACCGCCATCTCCTCGGCATCCAGGGCCTGGGCCCGCAGGAGATCACCACCATCCTCGACCTGGCCGACGGCTACGTCGAGCAGAACCGCTCCGTCGACAAGCGCAAGACGCTGCTCGGCGGCCGCACCGTGGTCAACCTGTTCTTCGAGAACTCGACCCGCACGCGGACCAGCTTCGAGCTGGCGGCCAAGCGGCTGGGCGCCGACGTCATCAACATGCAGGTGGCGGGCTCGTCCATCGCCAAGGGCGAGACCCTGATCGACACCGCCATGACGCTGAACGCCATGCATCTCGACGTGCTGGTGGTGCGCCACGGCGACTCGGGCGCCGTCAAGCTGCTGTCCGAGAAGGTCAACTGCGCGGTCATCAACGGCGGCGACGGCAGCCACGAGCACCCCACCCAGGCGTTGCTGGACGCCCTGACCATCCGCCGCCGCAAGGGCGGCATCGCCGGGCTGACGGTGGCCATCTGCGGCGACGTCCAGCATTCGCGGGTGGCGCGCTCCAACATCTACCTGCTCAACGCCATGGGCGCGCGGGTGCGCCTGATCGGCCCGCGCACCCTGATCCCCACGCAGGTGGACCGCATGGGGGTCGAGGTGTTCCACGACATGCGCCAGGGCCTTCGCGACGTGGACGTGGTGATGATGCTGCGCATCCAGAACGAGCGCATGAAGGGCAACTTCATCCCGTCGATCCGCGAGTATTTCCACTTCTTCGGCCTGGACTACGAAAAGCTGGCCCTGGCCAAGCCCGACGCGGTGATCATGCATCCCGGCCCGATGAACCGCGGCGTCGAGATCGATTCCGACGTCGCCGACGACGTCGAGCGCTCGCTGATCCGCGAGCAGGTCGAGATGGGGGTCGCCGTGCGCATGGCCTGCCTCGACCTCTTGACCCGCCATCTGCCCGAGACCGGGGGGAAATCCTGATGCCTGCCCGCGCCCAATCCGGCCTGGTGGCCTATGTCAACGCCCGCCTGGTCGACCCCGCCACCGGCCTGGACGCCGCCGGCGCGCTGCTGACCAACGGCGAGACCATCGCCGACGTCGGTCCCGGCCTGTTCCAGGGCGGGGTGCCGTCGGGGATCGAGGTGATCGATTGCCAGGGGCTGTGCCTGGCGCCCGGCCTGGTGGATATGCGCGTCCAGGTGCGCGAGCCCGGCGAGGAGCACAAGGAGACCCTGCGCACCGCCGGCGAGGCGGCGGTGGCCGGCGGCGTCACCTCCATGGTCTGCCTGCCCAATACCGAGCCGGTGATCGACGACGTCGCCAGCGTCGAGTTCGTCGCCCGCCGCGCCCGCAAGAACGGGCTGGCCAAGGTCTACCCCTATGCCGCCGCCACCAAGAACCTGGAGGGTGGCGAACTGGCGGAGATGGGCTTGTTGTTCGAGGCCGGCGCATTGGCCTTCACCGACGGCGTCAAGGCCATCGGCAACGCCCAGCTCATGCGCCGGGCGCTGTCCTATGCCGCCACGTTCGGCGCCATGATCGTCCAGCACCCCGAGGAGCCCAGCCTGGCCACCGGGGTGATGAATTCGGGCGAGCTGTCGACGCGCATGGGCCTGTCCGGCATTCCGGCGGCGGCCGAGGTCATCCTGCTGGAGCGCGATATCCGGTTGGTCGAGATGACCGGCGGCCGCTACCACGCCGCCCACGTCTCGACCGCCGAGGGCGTCGAGGTGATCCGCCGCGCCAAGGCCCGCGGCCTGCCGGTGAGCTGCGAGACGGCGCCGCCCTATTTCGCCCTC
Source organism: uncultured Rhodospirillaceae bacterium (assembly GCA_937887565.1). Lineage (GTDB taxonomy): Bacteria > Pseudomonadota > Alphaproteobacteria > Rhodospirillales > Magnetospirillaceae > CALABS01. The sequence continues at coordinate 26,509 of CALABS010000029.1, forward strand.
AACGAGTTGGCGGTGGGCGACTACCGCACCTTCGCCAAGCTGTCGCCGCCGCTGCGGTCCGAGGCCGACCGCCAGGCGGTCGTTGCCGGCCTCGGGGACGGCACCATCGACGCCGTCGCCTCGGATCACGCGCCCCAGGACGCCGATTCCAAGCGGGTGCCGTTCGCTCTGGCCGAATTCGGCGGCGTCGGGCTGGAGACATTGCTGCCGGTGACGCTGGAACTGGTCCACAACGGCCATCTGGGCCTGCTGGGCGCGCTCAGGCTGGTCACCTGCGCCCCGGCCGACATCCTGGGCCTGGCCGCCGGGCGTCTGAAGGTCGGCGCCGCCGCCGACCTGACCCTGTTCGCTCCCGATCGCGGCTGGGTCGTCGATCCCGCCCGCTTCCGCTCCAAGTCCAAGAACACGCCCTTCGACGGCCGCCCGGTCCAGGGCATGGTGATGCGCACCGTCATCGACGGCCGCCCGGTGTTCGCGCGTGGTTGAGATCGCCGCCGCCGCCGCCCTCGGCTATCTGCTGGGCTCGGTCCCGTTCGGGCTGGTGCTGTGCAGGCTGGCCGGGCTGGGGGACATCCGCGCCATCGGTTCGGGCAATATCGGCGCCACCAACGTCTTGCGCACCGGCCGCAAGGGGCTGGCCCTGGCGACGCTGCTGCTGGATGGCGGCAAGGGCGCCATCGCGGCCGTGGCGGCGTTGGCGGTCGCCGGCCACGATGCCGCCCTGGTCGCCGGCTTCGCCGCCGTGCTGGGGCACAATTTCCCGGTGTGGCTGGGCTTCAAGGGCGGCAAGGGGGTGGCCACCACCATCGGCACCCTGTTCGCGGTGGCCTGGCCGGTGGGCCTGGCCTGCGTCGGCACCTGGCTGGCGGTGGCGGCGGTGTTCCGCATCTCGTCGCTGTCGGCGCTGGTGGCCCTGGCGGCGGCGCCGGTCTGCGCCTGGGTCTTCGACCGCCCCGAGACGGCGGTCATGGCCGCCGGCCTGGCGGCGCTGGGGTTCATCCGCCACCGCGCCAACATCGCCCGCCTGCTCAAGGGCGAGGAGCCCCGCATCGGCGGCGGGAAAAAGGCCGCCTGAGCCGCATATTGACACGCCACCCGGCCTTCCGCCGCTGCTAGCAAGGACTGGCGCACAGCCACGGCAGCGGAGGGACCCCCATGATCAAGAGCTTCGCCCTTGGCCTCGCCCTGTTCGCGGTGCTGGCCGCCTCGAACCCGCGTGAGGACCACCACGTCCGCCGGCTGGTCGAGGTCGCCCGCCAGGACTGCGACGGCGGCGGCGACCTGGGCCGCCTGGCCTGCGGCGGCCTCGCCCGGCTGGCCGCCGCAGGCATGGACTACCAGGACCATGTCCTGTATTCCACCGCCCGCCTGGGCGCGACCGAGACCGTCGGCGTGCTGGGCCAGGTGCTGGTGGTCGCCGACGGGGGATAGTTCGCCGGAAGGCCCCACGCCACGAGCCCGCAAATCCCCGATGCGCAAAGCTCATGACAAAGGATTGACCATCGGGAGTAGACTTTTGTATTAAGGTCTTAACCGGAGCAACCGTCATGAGGGATCCGTTGTCGGGACCGATCCGCCTGCTGATGGTCGAGGACAATCCGGGGGACGCCCGGCTGGTCCAGGTTCTGTTGGCCGAGGTGGGCGGGTTCACGGTCACGGTGGCGGGCTCGTTGCGCGAGGCCATCGCCGCGCTGGCGGGCTCCTCTGTCGACGCCATCCTCCTCGACCTGTCGCTGCCTGACTCCCAAGGCCTGTCGACCATCGATTCCATGCGTGCCGCGGCGCCCAATCTGCCGGTGGTGGTGTTCACCGGCCTCGACGACGAGGAGGTGGGCCGCCGCGCCGTGCAACACGGCTGCCAGGACTACCTGGTCAAGGGGCAGGGCGACGGCCATCTGATCCGCCGCACCGTCCTGCACTCCATCGAGCGCAAGGAGATCGATGAGGAGCGCCGCGTCGCCGCCGAGCAGATCAAGCGCGTCCTCGGCCAGACCGTCAAGGCGGTGTCGCTGACGCTGGAGATGCGCGATCCCTACACCGCCGGCCACCAGCGCCGCGTCGCCAAGCTGGCCGAGGCGGTGGGCTTCCGCCTGGGGTTGTCGCCGGATCGGCTGGAGGGCCTGCGGACCGGGGCGCTGATCCACGACATCGGCAAGATCAACGTGCCGGCCGAGTTCCTGACCCGCCCCGGCAAGCTGTCCTCGGATGCACTGGCGGTGATCCGCACCCATCCGGTGATCGGCGAGGCCATCGTCCGCGACATCGAATTCCCGTGGCCGGTGGCCCAGATCGTCGCTCAGCACCACGAGCGCATGGACGGCAGCGGCTACCCGCTGGGCTTGCCCGGCGACCAGATCATCCTCGAGGCGCGCATCGTGGCGGTGGCGGACGTGGTCGAGGCCATGGCCTCGCACCGTCCCTACCGGCCGAGCCTGGGCATCGATGCCGCCGTGGCCGAGATCAAGGCGGGGGCCGGCAGCCGATACGATCCCAAGGTGGTCGAGGCCTGCATCGCCGAATTCGACGAGAACGGCGTCAGCGCGCTGGACACCGTCGACGAGCCGATGGCGGCGACCTGAACCGGCCCAGGACCAGGAGCGGAATTCCCGCCGCCGTGGCGACGGCCGCGAACGCCAACGCCGACGCCCAGTCGCCGTCCCGCGCCAGCCAGCCGGCCGCCACCGGGCCGATGATCTGCCCCACCCCGAAGGCCGCCGTCAGCAGGCCCATGGTGCGGGCGGGCCGGTCGGGGGTGATGGCCCGTCCCATGGCCAAGGCCATGCCGACGATGCCCAGGAAGGTGCCGCCGTAGAGCACCGCCCCCGCCAGCACCGCCGCCGGATGGCCCGACAGCGCCGGCAGCGCCACCCCAACCGTCTGGACCGCGTGGGCGGTCAGCAGGGCGGGCAGGAATCCCTTGTGGGCCGCCACCCATGACCACGCCGCCGCCGACGGCAGGGCGGCCAGGCCGACCAGGACCCAGGACAGGTCGGCCAGCGAGGCGAGGCCGGGCGTTGCCTTGATCAGCGCCACCAGGAAGGTGCCGGTGACGATGTAGCCCATGCCCTCGCAGAAATAGGCCGCCGCCAGCAGCGGCAGCGGAAAGGCCAGCGGCCGGACCGCCGTGGCGGCGGCGCCGGCGCGGGGATGGGCGTCGCGCAGCACCGGCCAGGATTTCCAGGCCATGGCGCCGGCCAGCAGGGTCGCCATCCACCAGCCGGCCGCGCCCCCCCATGAATTGGCGATCCAGGCGATGACCGTGCCCGACAGGGCGATCCCGACACCGACGCCGCCGAAATGCCATCCCGACAGGCGGGCATGGCCCAGCTCGGCAAGACGCGGCACCACCAAGGCCGAGGCAAGCACGAACACCCAGGCCGAGGCGATGCCTGCGACGAGCCGGATCAGGTTCCAGGCGACCTCGGACGAGGTCAGCGCCATGGCCGCCAGCGACGCCACCAGCCCCGCCAGCCCCGCCGCCAACAGGCGGTGCCGCTGGCCGTCGGAGCGCACCAGCCCGGCCCACAGGGCGCCGATCAGGTAGCCGAGATTGTTGGAAGCGGCCAGGATGCCGGCCCCGGCCGTGGTCAGGCCCCACTCCGCCTGCATCACCGGCAGGATGGGCGTGAACGCGAACCGGCCCAGCCCCAGCGCCACCGCGCAGGCCAACATGCCGCCGACAAGGACCCGCGTGGTCGTATTCATGCGCGCAGAATGCGCGAATGCGGGTGGTCCGCCAAGCCGGGAAAAGGTTGGGGGCGGGGAGGTCTATTCGGCCGCCACGCTGCCGCCACGGGCCGAATTGTATGCATAGGTCGGCCACGACGGTGCGTAATCGTCCGACTGGTTGCCCCACACCGCCCATCCCTGGCGGGGGCCTCGGGCAAAGAGTTCGAGAAAGGGGCCGGGGCTGCAGGCCTCGATCAGGGCGTACTGCTCATCCGGCTTGCGCGAGTGCTCGCGCTTGCGGCTTTCCAGATAATTGACCTGGGTCCGGCCGGGCTCCAACGTCCGCGCGTTCTTTCCGCGGACGCCGAAAAGGATCAACTCGGTGACGTTGCGGAAATAGAATCCGACTCCCCGCCCGTCCGAGCCGCCATCCTTGCGGATTTTCCGCCAGACGAGGTTCGACTTGTACTCGAACCCCCATGCCTTCATCACCTCCAGTCCCTCGGGCAACAATGCGTTGGGGACCCAGAGATAGAGATGGGTGGTCGGCGCGGCCACGGCGGCGACCGGCAGGCCACATATCTGGTCGATGGTCATCGTGCCGTAGCGGGACAGGCGTTTATGCTCCGGCGCCATTTTTCCCGTCCGGTTGGTGAAACGCCACGGCGGGTCGGCGAGAATGGTCCGAAAGCGGTTCTGTCCGGCATAACGCAGCAGATCCTCGGCTGCATCAGATGCGGTGCTCATGTCCGGCGTGCCCTCGGCGCTGAAAAACCATGGATAACGTGTTCGGCTATTGTTCTTGACGGCATCATGCATTCGCCGCCCGTCCCCGTCAAGTGACCTGTGCCGGGTTGCAGGTCGAAGGCCGGTCTGGTCAAATGGCGGCGACAAAGGGAGACTTTTGATTGTCGACGGCCCATCTCATTCCGCCTTCGCTCGCGGAGTTGTACGAAATCCACGAGTGGCGCAACGCGACCGGCATCCTTCAGACCGCGTGTCCGGACCAGTGGGCGGACATTGTCGAGGTGTTGACCGGCTTTCGGCCGTTGATGAGCGAGTTCGCCGCTCCCGGCGGGCGCAAGACCGACATGGCCGGGCGCCTGGATTCGGCCTTCACGGCCAGGGGATGGCGCGAAAAGCAGTTCCATATTCGGGTGTCCGTCGACGGGCATCCCTACGACACCCCGACTCATCAGATCGACTGCGTCAGCGGCCAGGTGGCGCTGGAGGTCGAATGGAGCAACAAGGACCCGTTCTTCGACCGCGATCTCAGCAATTTCCGCATTCTATTCGATGCCCGGGCCATTGCCGTGGGGGTGATCGTCACCCGAACCGACAGCCTCAAGGACCTTTACCAGCGGGTGGGCAAGGACTACACCGCGACCTCCACCTGGATGTCGAAGTTGAAGCCCCGCATCGATGGCGGCGGGGCCGGGGGATGCCCGATCCTGGTTTTCGGCATCAAGCCGTCGGCCTTCGTGGACGACTTGTCGCCACCCGGATAGGCCACCCGCTCCCGCGAGGGAGCGGGTGGCCGGTCCTTATTCCATCGCCTCGCCCTGGGCGGCCTTGTCGAGGAGGGCCACCGTCTCGGCGATGCCGTAGAGCTTGATGAAGCTGCCCAGGCGCGGGCCCTGGTCCTGGCCCAGCAGGACCTCGTAGCAGGCCTTGAACCACGCCTTCAGTTCGGGGAAAGCGTCGCGCTTGCCGATGTCGTAGACCACCGCCTGGATGTCCTCGGCGCCGGCATCGGCGGGCAGGGCCCTGAGCTTGGCGGCCAGGTCGGCGAAGGCCTGGGCCTCGGCGGCGGTGGCGGGGCGGTACTTCTTGTTGGGCTTCACGAAGTCGCGGTAGTAGGCGATGGCGTAGCCCACCAGCCCGTCGAGGATCGGCGCGGTCTGGGGGGCGGCGCCCGGCGCGTAGCGCTTGATGAAGCCCCATAGCACCGCCTTGTCCTCGGAATGGCAGACGCTGGCCAGGTTCAGCAGGATGCTGAACGACAGATGCGCCTCCTCGGTGGGCGGGGTGCCGGCGTGGATGTGCCAGGCGGGGTTGTCCAGGCGCTTGGCCTGGTCGGCCTCGGTCTCGAACTTGCCGAGATAGGTCAGGTAGTCGTCCACCGCGCGCGGGATGACGTCGAAATACAGCCGCTTGGCCGCCTTGGGCTTCTGGTACATGAACAGCGCCAGGCTCTCCTGGGGGGCGTATTTCAGCCAGTCCTCGACGGCCAGCCCGTTGCCCTTGGACTTGGATATCTTCTGGCCCTGGTCGTCCAGGAACAGTTCGTAGGTCAGGGTCATGGGCGCCCGCCCGCCGAGGACGCGGGCGATCTTGGACGACAGCTCGACCGACGGGATCAGGTCCTTGCCGCTCATCTCGTAGTCGACGCCCAGCGCCACCCAGCGCATGCCCCAGTCGGCCTTCCATTGCAGCTTGCAGGCGCCGCCGGTGACCGGGGTCTCGATCAGCCTGCCGTCGTCGCGCTTGTAGACGATGGTGCCGGCGTCCAACTTGCGCTCGACCACCGGGACCTGCAGCACCACCCCGGTCTCGGGGCAGACCGGCAGGAACGGCGAATAGGTCTGGCGGCGCTCCTCGCCCAGCGTCGGCAGCACCACGTTGATGACCGCGTCGTAGTGCTCCAGCACCTTGAGCAGCGCGGAATCGAAGCGGCCCGAGGTGTACCAGTCGGTGGCCGACTGGAACTCGTACTCGAAGCCGAAGGAATCGAGGAAGCCGCGCAGGCGGGCGTTGTTGTGGTGGCCGAAGCTCTCATGGGTCCCGAACGGGTCGGGGATGCGGGTCAGCGGCTTGCCCAGGTGCTTGGCGACCATCTCCTTGTTGGGGATGTTGTCGGGCACCTTGCGAAGGCCGTCCATGTCGTCGGAAAAGGCGAACAGGCGGCTGGGCAGGTCGGGAGCCAGCACCTTGAGCGCGTTCCTGACCATGGTGGTGCGCACCACCTCGCCGAAGGTGCCGATATGGGGCAGCCCCGAGGGCCCGTAGCCGGTCTCGAACAGCACGTATCCCTTGTCCGGTTTGGCGCCCTTCAGCCGCTCGTCCAGAAGGGCCTTGGCTTCCTGGAAGGGCCAGGCGGAGGAGGCGCGGGCGAGGTCGGAAAGGTCGGACATGGAACGTGCTCTTCGAACTGGAGGAAAGGCGGAAACCTATGCCGGTCGCCGGGCAAGGTCAATGGAACACCTCCGCCGGAGGGCGGGCGGCGGGAAGGGTCGAGGCGCCTGTCGAACGGCCGGCGCTTGACAGGGCAGTATGTTCATTTTATGTTCTAATTGTTGCGCGCCCGCGCGGCCCGTCTTGTCGCTGAGAACCGGGGGCGGAGAACGCGCGGCAGGATGTGTCCGACGGCCCGCCTCTGATGATCGCGGTGGCGGAGAACCGGGCGGGGCGGTCCATTAGTTATTTGCACGGCAACCCGGCCTGCGCGCATGTGGCGCCAGGCCTGACCAGTGGGCGCGTCCTGTCGGCCGCGACCATGCATGAGAACAAATCATGTCCTTGAAGCTCAATCAGCCGATCGGCACCAACTGGAGAGCCGATCCCGACGACATCATGAACACCAAGCACTCACTCTCGAAACTCGGTTACTACAAGGTCCCCGCCGAACGTGGCATCGACGACTGAGCCGACGGCGCCATGTTCGACGGCATCCGCGATCTGCAAGCCGATTTCGGTCTGACGAAGGACGCATTCATGCGTCCTGGTGGACCGACGGAAGCCACGATCAACAAGCAGCTCCAACTTGCCGACACCCCCCAGGACGAAGGCTGGCAACACCATTCGGATATGGATGTTGGAGGCGACGTCGAGTTAGACGTCAACGGACCGATCAGGGTGGACACCCACAATCCTTCGGTCGGCCTCAACGGCGCTCGCTATCACGTCGATTGGCATGCGCTTGACGAGAAAGGGAACGTCATCCCAGAGTATCGGAACGCGGACAAGCAGCCCCAAGCCTATCCCGGCCACCTTGAGCCGTTCGGCAAAGATGAGAGCGTTTTTAAGCCGCCTTATGCCAACCCCAACGGTCACCGTGTCCGGGTCTGGTATCCGCCCGCGCCGGAATATTCCAACCACCCCGGTACCCCCTACCTGAAAATTTACAGGAAGAAGTGAACATAACCATCGGCCGTAAGATCACTCTCCTGGCTCTCGCTCTTGCGGCCGCCGCCATCGGGGCCGTGCCCGCCACCCGATACTGGAAGCGCGAGTATGGCCCCCTCGACGACTCGGCCGCCCTTGCCGCTTGGCATGCGTGGTCGGGACCGAAATACAGCCGGGCGGACTGCATGGTGCGGGTGAGGGTCGAGCGGCGGGACGGAGCGGACAAGGCGTGGGACGAGTTGTTCCCCACCTTCACGCGGTACGTCTACAACCACGAGCCCAAGGCCCTCTTCAAGATGGGTTGGGACCGCCAGCACGACATGCTTCTGCAGTTTTTCGACGAATGCCCGCGCCGTCACGACATCGCGCGCGCCATGACCGCCTATTTCGAGCGCCGCCACGGTGACGCCATCCGCTTCACGGTCACCGAGGACAGCTTGGAGCCGGGGCCGGAGACCATGCAGGCGTGCGGGCAGCAATGGACCGACTGCGAGCGGCCCGGCGGATGGGCCGCGCAGCCGCGAGCGACACCGTGACGGGGCGCCGGCGACCCCGGCGCGCGTCGCTTGCCCGGGCTAATGCAGCTCGGCCCGGATCTTCTGGCGCAGCACGTCGAGGGGCACGTATTCGTCCTCGCGCTTGAGGTGCCAGAAGGTCCAGCCGTTGCAGGCCGGCGCGCCCTGGACCAGGGCGCCGACCTTGTGGATGGAGCCCCGGTGCTCGGCCGAGATCAGGGTGCCGTCGGCACGGACCTTGGCGTTGTAGGCATAGCGCGGGCCGCCGAACAGCACCTCGCCGGGCTCCAAGAGGCCGCGCTCGACCACGGTGCCGAAGGGCACGCGCGGCTCCGAGCGCTTCGACGGCGAGGCCAGCAGCGACAGGTCGGTCACGGCGCGGACGCGGGCGATGCGCTCGATGGCGGCCGTGATGTAGTCGGGGTCGCGCTCGATGCCGATGTAGCGGCGGTTCAGCTTCTTGGCCACGGCGCCGGTGGTGCCGGTGCCGAAGAACGGGTCCACCACCACGTCGCCCGGCTTGGTCGACGCCATCAGCACCCGGTACAGCAGCGCCTCGGGCTTCTGGGTCGGGTGGACCTTGGCGCCGCCCGACCTCAGCCGCTCGCCGCCGGTGCACAGCGGGATGGTCCAGTCGCTGCGCATCTGCAGGTCGTCGTTGAGCGCCTTCATGGCGTCATAGTTGAAGGTGTAGCGCGCCTCGGCCGACTTGGCGCACCAGATCAGCGTCTCGTGGGCGTTGGTGAAGCGGGTGCCGCGGAAGTTGGGCATCGGGTTGGTCTTGCGCCAGACGATGTCGTTGAGGATCCAGTAGTGCAGGTCCTGCAGCGCGGCGCCGACGCGGAAGATGTTGTGGTAGCTGCCGATCACCCACAGCGTGCCGTCGTCCTTGAGGATGCGGCGCGCCGCCTTCAGCCAGCGGCGGGTGAAGTCGTCGTAGTCGCCGAAGCTGGCGAAGCGGTCCCACTCGTCGTCGACGCCGTCCACCCTGCTGTTGTTGGGGCGCAGCAGCTCGCCCCCCAGCTGGAGGTTGTAGGGCGGGTCGGCGAAGACCAGGTCCACCGACTTGGCGGGGAGGGCCTCCATCCGGGCGATGCAGTCGCCCTGGAGTATGGTGTCGAGCGGCAGTGACATGGCGTCACTTTGAGTCAAATGCGAGAGTCCGTCAAGAACCTGTTGGAATCTATGGATTCTCTATATCGGTATCCCCATGGGCTAGTTGTCCGTTCACCGCCGACCTACCAGATGGCGTGGGCGCGACTCGGACGCGGAGGCCGCCATGCCCATCGGAACCCGCCCCCAGGGCACCCATTGGCAGGATTGGGTGAACCTTGTGCTGGGGATATGGCTGTTCATTTCGCCATGGATGCTGAACTTCGCCGAGATGCCGGCGGCGGCGTGGAACGCCTGGCTGTTCGGGCTGGTGGCGGCGTCGATGGCGGTGGCGGCGCTGATCCACTATGTGCGCTGGGTGGAATGGGTGACCCTGGCGACCGGCGTCTGGCTGGTGGTGTCGCCGTGGGTGCTGGGCTTCGCCGGCGCCGGCGAGACGCGGCCGGTGTTCGACCATCTGCTGGTCGGCCTGCCGTTGACCGCCCTGTCGCTGTGGACCGCCCTCGCCCACGGCGACGAGCGGGTGGCGTGGGAGTGAGCTACAACAGCGAGAACTGCGCGACGGGCGCGAAGCTCTTGCGGTGGTGGGGCGTGGGGCCCAACCGGCGCAGGGCGTCCAGATGGGCGGCGGTGCCGTAGCCGGCGTTGGTCTCCCAGCCGTAGCCGGGGAAGGCGGCGGCGAGGTCGGCCATGATGCGGTCGCGGCGGACCTTGGCCACCACCGAGGCGGCGGCGATGGACAGCGACAGGCCGTCGCCGCCGATCAGGCATTCCACACGGGGGCATTTCAAGGGCGGCTTCTGGTTGCCGTCCACCAGCGCGCAGTCCACGCTCCGCCCCAGCGCCGCCAGCGCCCGGTCCATGGCCAGGAAGGTGGCCTTGAGGATATTGAGGCAGTCGATCTCGTCGATGCCGGCCTCGCCGATGCCCACCACGCAGCTTTCCACCACCAGCGCCGCCAGCGCCTCGCGCTTGGCCCGCGACAGCTTCTTGGAATCGTCCAACTCGTCGCGCAGCCGGCCGGGCAGGGCCTCGGGGTCGAGAATGCAGGCGCAGGCGACCACCGGCCCGGCCAGGGGGCCGCGGCCCACCTCGTCGATTCCGGCGACGATGCCGCCCAGGCGGGCCTCGTGGGACAGGTCAGGCATCCGCCGGCTCCCTGGCCGGGGCCGGCAGCCGCTTGCGCCGGGGCAGCCGCGTCCGCGTCCACCGCCAGGCGGTCCGCACCGCCGAGGCCTCGCGGCCGTAGACGGCGTTCATCAGCTCGCGCAAGCTGGTCGCCCCCAGGTCGGCCACCCTGTCCATGCGGCGCATGGTGAACAGCCAGAACGGCGACAGGATCAGCGACAGCACCGTCACCGCCACCACCAGCTTCATCTCGGTGGTGGAGATGAGTTTGACCGCCTTGCCGGTCTCGGCCAGCAGGAACGAGAATTCGCCCACCTGGGCCAGGGCGACGCTGGCGAAGAAGGCGCTGGGCCAATCCTGGCGCAGGATGCGCAGCGCGGCGGCATTGAGCGCCGTCTTGAACAGGGTGACCATCAGTAGCAGGGTCAGCACTTGGCCCAGATGCTTCCAGATGAACGTGAGGTCCAGCAACAGCCCGATGGACAGGAAGAACACCATCAGCAGCACCGCCTGCACCGGGTGGGCGTGCTTGATGAGGGTGTCGCGGTCCGAGGCGTTGCCGATCACCACCCCGGCCAGGAACGCCCCATAGGCCGGCGACAGGTCCAACAGGCCCGACAGGGCGGCGGCGCCGAAGCACCACGCCAGCGCCACCAGCGGCCCCAGCTCGCCATCCTTGGCCAGCCGGCCGGTCAGCGGGATGCGGACCTTCTTCTTGACCAGCAGCCAGAACAGCAGCGCCAGGAAGGCCACCGAGAACAGCACCTTGCCGACATCGGCCGGGCTGATGCCCTGCTTCTGCATGCCGCCCAGGACCAGCATCATGGGCACCACCGCCATGTCCTGGGCGATCAGGATGCCGATGATGGTGCGGCCGGCCGGCTTGTCCAGGTCGCCCGAGCTTTCCAGCATCTTGATGACCACGGCGGTGGACGACACCGCCACCGCGAAGCCCAGCACCATGGCCAGCCCGAAGCTCCAGCCCAGCACGTGGCGCAGCAGCAGGGCGGTTCCGACGCTGCCGGCAATGCCCAGCACGGTGGCGAACAGCGCCACCTTCCAGCCCTGGACGAAGCGCCTGAGGTCCAGTTCCATCCCGACCACGAACAGCAGCATCAGGACGCCGAACTCGGCCAGGGTCGAGATCGCCTCGCGGTTGGACACCAGTCCCAGCCCCGACGGCCCCAGCACCACCCCGGCCAGGATGTAGCCGACGATGGCCGGCTGCCGGAAGCGCGTCATCGCCACGCCGCACAGCAGGGCGGCGAGGGCGACGATGGCGGCGGCGGTCAGGTCGGGGTGATGGATTTCCATGGCGTCGATCGTAACGGAGGAACACTTCCCCGTTTATCCATAAGTGGTGGCGAGATTAAGGCGTCTACCTTTCCCCCACCTCGGGCGACAGCAGTACATGTGCCATCAGGCGGTCGACCGGTGAGAAGTCGTCGGTCAGCACTGGGACGCCGGCCTCTGCCACCCTGGCGCGGACCTGATCGTCGCGCAGGCGGACCCAGTGGCGGGGGATGAAGCGGCTGGCGCGGACCAGCGGCTGGTCGGTAGGGCGGTCGGACGCCACCACCAGATAGGTCAGGCGCTCGCCGGCCGACAACTCGTCGCCGTCCACCCAGATCTCCACCGCCGTGAAATCGCGCCACAGCGTCTGGACCAGGGCGAACAGGAAACGGGGTTCGCGGCGGGATTCGATGACGTTGATGGCGTAGAAGCCGCCGGGCTTCAGGCGGGCGGCGATCTCGGCGTGGAACTCGGCGGTGACCAGGTGGGGCGGAATGCCGATGTCGTGGAAGGCGTCGCCGAACACCACGTCGAAGCGCGGCTGGCGGGGCAGGTCCTGCAGCGCCACCCGGGCGTCGCGGTGGTCGACCACCAGGCCGTCGGCGCGCGTCAGCCACATGTCGCGCTCGACCAGGGCGGTGACGGCGGGATCGATCTCGGCCACGTGCAGGTGGGGCCGGGCGTAGTCGGCGGCCCAGGCGCGCGGCAGGGTGTAGGCGCCGCCGCCGATGAAGAAGGCCGAGATGGCGTCGCGGCCGAACCGGCGGGCCGCCAGCTCGTCGGCGAAATGCAGGTAGCTGGAATAGAGCAGGCGCGGCTCGGCGGCGTCGTTGATGCCGTGGCCCAGGTGGTCGAGCACCAGCACCGCGCTCTCGCGCCCCGATTCGGGCCGGAAGTCCTCGACCCGCAGGCAGTAGTAGTCGCTTTCGACCCGGCACGGCGAGGCGAAGGCGGCGACGGGACCGCCGGCGGTGGCGAGCCCGGCGCCGACCGCCGCCAGTGCCGCCGCCAGTGCCGCCGCCCGCCGCCGCCGTCCGGCCAGGAAGGCCAGGGCGAGGAGGGCGTAGACGGCGGTGACCGCCATGACGGTGCCGGTCGAGCCGATCCACGAGATGAACAGGTAGCCGGCCGCCAGGGTGCCGAGGATGCTGCCGCCGGCGCCCAGGGCGTACATGCGGCCGATGACGCGGGCGGCGTGGGCGCGGTCGGCGTCCACCGCCAGCTTGGTCAGGATCGGTGACACCACCCCGGCGAACAGCGACGGCGGCAGGAACAGCAGCGCCGTCAGGGCGACGATGGCGGCGATGGGATGCAGGCCGCCGGCCAGCAGCGGCGGTGCCGCGACGCGGATCAGCACCAGCGATCCCAGCGTGGTGGCCGCCGCCAGCGCCAGCGCCACCGCCACCCGCAGCCGCGCCGAGCGCTCGTCGGCCGCCGCCTCGGCCTGGCGGCCGCCGATCCAGTGGCCGACGGTCAGCCCCGCCAGCACCACCGAGATGATCGCCGTCCAGGTATAGAGCGACATCCCCACGAAGGGGGCCACCAGCCGGCCGGCGACGATCTCCAGCACCAGCGCCGCCGCCGAGACCAGGAACAGCGCGAGGCCGTATCCGGCCTGGACGACGGAGGATGCCTTGACCTGTGGCTGCATGGGAATTTCCGCGCGAGAGGAGGTGGAAAGATACTATGATCGGATCGGTTTCGAACAGAGGGGGGCGCCCGATGCCCGCAAGCCGTTCCCGGCGATCGATCCTCGCCGCCATCGCCGTCCTGCTGATGGCGATCCGTCCCGCCGTGGCCGACACCGAACTGGCCGACCCCAAGCCGGACTGGGACAATCCCCGCAAGATCGCGCTGCAGATGACCGAGAACGATCCCAAGCGGGTCAACGCCATCTTCCACAACGCCATCAACCTGCAGAAATTCTACGGCCAGGACAACGTCAAGGTGGCCATCGTCGCCTATGGGCCGGGGGTTCGGGCGCTGATGAAGGCCTCGGCGCCCGAACCCGAGCGGGTTCAGGCGCTGCAGGATTACGGCGTCGAGTTCGTCGCCTGCGGCAACACGCTGGCCACCATCGGCGCCCGGCCCGAAGACCTGCTGCCCGGCGTCGGGACCGCCACCGCCGGCATCGCCGAACTGGTGGAGCGGCAGCTCCGGGGCTGGAGCGTCATCGTTCCCTGATGGGGGGCTAAGGCGCGCCCCCGGCATTGGCCTTCTCGACGATGTAGCGCTGGAAGTCCTGGCCCTTGGCGTAGCGCTTGTCCCACACGTATTCGAACATGGCCTGGAAGTGGAAATTGCGGAAATAGCCGGGCATGCGCGACACCTCGACGTCCGGCCCCTTGGCGCCCTTCATCTCGGCCACCGTCTCGGGGAAGAACTGGATGGTGGGGGTGAAGTTGATGCGGTATTTGCGCGCCAGATCCTTCTCGGCCATCACCTCGCCGTCGAAGTCGGTCACCTCGCGCGAGCCCCACAGGTCGAGCTGGAGGACGGCGTAGCGCTGCTTGATGAAGGCGCGCACCTTGTCGTCGGCCAGGTTCACCGTGTGGATGTCGCGGCAGTAGGGGCAGCCTTTCTGCTCCCAGATGACGGCGAAGCGCTTGCCGGCCTTGGTGGCCTCGGCCAGATCCTCCTTGAGGTCCAGGAAGCTGTTGAGGAACCAGTCGGGGTGATAAAGCCCGTCGTCGCCCAGTTTCGCCTGATACGTCTCCGCCGCCGCGGCCGGCAGGGCCGAAAGCAGCACGGCCACCAGGGCCGCCAACAATGCGCGCATGCTGTCCTCCCTCAATTGTCGGTCATCCCAGCCGGTCCAGGCCCGGCACCGTTTCCAGCAGCCAACCGCCCACGTCGGCCATCTTGCCGAACAGGATCAGCGTCCCGGTCGCCACCAGCAGGCCGCCGATGGAGATTTCCACCTTGCGCATGTGGCGGCGGAAGCGGGCCAGGAAGGCCATGAACGGCTTGGCGAAGAAGGCGGCGGCCAGGAACGGCAGCCCCAGGCCGGCGGCGTAGGCGGCCAGCAGGCTGGTGCCTTGCCAAACGCTGTCCTTGCCGGCGGCGATCATCAGGATGGTCGCCAGGATCGGGCCGACGCAGGGTGTCCAGCCGAAGGCGAAGGCCAGGCCCAGCACGAAGGCGCCGATCAGCCCGGCCGGCTTGGAGTCCACGTGCACGCGCTTCTCGAAATTCAGGAAGGCGATGCGGAAGGCTCCCATGTAGTGCAGGCCGAACAGGATGATGACCAGTCCGGCCGCCACCGACAGCCAGGTCATGTTGTCGAGGATGACGGCGTTCAGCGCCGAGGCGGTGGCGCCCATGACGATGAACACCGTCGAGAAGCCGATCACGAAGGCGACCGCCGCCCACACCACGCGGGGGTCGGCCCCCCTGGACTTGGGCGCCTCGGTCAGTTGGTCCAGCGAAACGCCACCCAGGAAGCAAAGATAAGCGGGAATCAGCGGCAGCACGCAGGGGCTGAGGAAGCTCAGCGCTCCCGCTCCCAGGGCTCCGGCATAGGATACGTCGAAAGCGTCCATGTCCTCTCCCCCGTATCGCAAGACGAACGTCATCCCCGCGAAAGCGGGGATCCAGGGATGGCGCCGCAGGTACCGGCGGCCGCATGGACCCCCGCTTTCGCGGGCGTGACGGCATTGCAGACCAAGCTCCTACGCCCCCACCACCTTGACCGCGCGGTTCTCGTCGAAGCGCACCGTCTTCTGCTTTTCCAGCCAACCGGCGACCACGTCCCACACCGGCGGGCCTTCGGTGCCCTCGTTGACGCTGGCCCAGCCGGTGACGGTGTAGGTCTTGGCGGCGTCCAGTTTCTCGCCGGTCTTGAGCAGGGTCATGTCGCCGATGCGGCTGCCCATGGGCTTGGCGATGTCGATGCGATAGCCCATGCCGCCGACGCGCACCATGTCGCCGCCCTGCTGGTAGTAGGGATCGGGATTGAACAGGTTGTCGGCCACGTCCTCCAGGATGTCCTTGATCAACTGGCCGGTCATCTGCGAGCGGTAGGCGTTGGGATAGGTGATGGCAGTCTGGTTGTAGACGTCTTCCAGGGTGATGTCCGATCCCGGCGGCAGCGACGAGCCCCAGCGGAAGCCCGGCGACAGCGCGATCTGGGCATCGCGCTCGTCCAGGAGCGCCTGGCAGATGACGTCGTCGAAGGTGCCGTTGAAGTTGCCGCGCCGATAAAGCAGGGACTCGGTGCGCGCCAGGGTCTTTTCCAGCACCGCCTTGTGGGGGGCGCGGATGGTGTCGATCAGCGCCGCCATGTCGGGGTCGGGGGCGATGACGTCCGAGAACACCGGCATGAGCTTGAAGGCATGGCTGACCACCTTCTTGCCCTTCACCTCGACGTCGAGGCGGGCCAGGAACTTGCCATGCGAGCCCGAGGCCACCAGCAGGGTGTCGCCGACCTTGACCACGCTGGGGATGGCGTCGTGGGTGTGGCCGGTGAGCAGCACGTCGATGCCCTTGACCCGGCCGGCCATCTTGCGGTCGACGTCGAAGCCGTTGTGGCTGGCCACCACGACGAGGTCGGCGCCCTGGGCCTTGGCGGCGTCGACGCGCTTTTGCATCTCCTCCTCGCGGATGCCGAAGCTCCACTTGGGGATCATGTAGCGGGGATTGGCCACCGGCGTGTAGGGGAAGGCCTGGCCGATCACCGCCACCTTGACGCCGCCCCTGTCGAAGAAGGCGGTGTGGGGGAAGACCTCCTCGTCCCACTCGGTGTCCTTGACGTTGGAACACAGGAACGGGAACTTCAGCTTGGCGATCAGCTCCTTGACCCGGGCCTCGCCATAGGTGAACTCCCAATGCGGACACATGACGTCGACGCCCAGCGTGTTCATGGCGTCGACCATGTCCTCGCCCCGGCTCTGCAGGGCGGTGTACGAGCCCTGCCAGGTGTCGCCGCAGTCGATCAGCAGCGTGTTGTCGGGACGCTCGGCGCGCACCGCCTTGACCAGCGTGGCCATGCGGTCCAGGCCGCCGACGCGGCCGTAGGTCTTGGCCAGGGCCGAGAAGTCCTCGCTCGTCAGCGCGTAGGCCTCGGGGCTGCCGGCCTTGAGGCCGAACGTCCTCAGCGCCTCCTTGCCGGTCAGGTGGGGGACCAGCCCCTTGACCTCGCCGACCCCCACATTGACCGACGGCTCGCGGAAATAGAGCGGCCTGAGCTGGGCGTGGATATCGGTGAAGTTCAGGAGCGTCACCTGGCCGACCGGCTTGAAGGCCAAGAGGGCGGACTGGGTGATCCTCTGGGTGGCGGCGGCGCGCGCCAGCGGCGCGCCGGCGGTGAGCACGGCGGTGGCGGCCGCCACCTGCAGGAAGTCGCGACGGGTGATCATTCTCGACAAATCCTTCGTGGACCGGACTGGAAAACGGGGAGGCCGTCCAGCCTCCCCGTCGCCTCCTACGTCACTTGCGAACCGCCGGAGTCTCGACCGTCAGGCCCTGGGCGCGCCAGGCGAGGAAGAGCTCCAGGTTCGTGTATTCCGGCGACCCCAGCGGATAGGGCTCGGCCCGGATTTCCTCGTTGCAGCCGGCCAGGCGGCGATGCAGCGAGCCCAGCTTCTGCCACTTCAGGCGGTAGGTGGGAAAGCCGTTGGCCTGCCCCTGGGACAGCAGCTCGGTGCGCATGTGCATGCCCCAGAGGTCCTCGTGGCAGTGCTTGCAGGCGAGGTCGTTGAGGCCGCGCCGCTCGTAGTAGAAGCGGCGGCCGGCCTCGAAATAGGGGGCGGCGGGGCCGTCCACCTGCACCGTCACCGGCATGCCCTTGGACTGGTGGCGCACGAAGGTGGTCATGGACAGCAGCGGATCGGATTCGTACTTCCACTCCGGGGCGCCCATGTGGTCGACGCGGCACATGTTGATGCGCTGCTCGAGGTTGACCACCTTCTGGGCGCGGACGTCGTAGCGCGGATACGAGGCGCCGACGCCCTTCATGTTGTCCTCGGCCTTGCCGTGGCAGTCCTGACAGGCCTTGTTGGCGGAACCATCAGCCTTGGACCACAGCTTCTGGCCCTTCTCGACCCACAGGAAGCCGGGATTGGTGAAGTCGTCGTCCTGCATGCCGCGCGTCTCGGGCTCGGCGAAGGTGTAGCCGGATCGCTTGTCGCCCGAGATGTAGGCGGCGAACTTGGGGTCCTTGGGGTCGAAGGGCGGGTCCGCCAGGACCGGCCCCCCGAGGGCCGCGGCCAGCGCGGTGGCGCCCGCGGCCGCGAGGATGGATTTCTTCATCGGGTCCTCCCTGTCGCCGCCCCTGTTTTTTTGGCGGGGCGGCCGTTGTTCTTGTCAGTTCCCCGGGAAACGGCGCCCTAGGACACCGTGATGGCGCCGCCGGCGGTGTAGACCGAGCCGTCGTCATCCATCCACTTCAGCTCGATCGGCCCCGACTCGGTGGCGGTCAGGAAGAACGAGATGTAGGGGTTGGCCGAGATCGCGCCGTGCCAGTCGGCCGAGAACACCTCGTTGCCGGCATAGGTGACGACGAACTTGTTGATGATCTTGCGCGGGATGGGCTTGCCTTCCTTGTTCTTGCGCTGGCCGGACTCCATGTCGTGGTCGATGGTGGCCTTGATCTCGAACACCTCGCCCTTGGCGGCGGTGCCGGGAATCTTGACGCGGGGGGTGGGCATGTCCTCAGTCTCCTTGAATGAATTTCACCGCCGGTCCATCAGCCGCCGCAGCCGCCGATGGTCACCTTGACTTCCTGCGAGCCCTGCCAGACCGAGCCGTCGGACAGCATGGCGACGGCGCGGACGTCCTGGGTCTTGCTCAGGCGCATGCGCATGGTGACCTCGGGCTTGCCGGTGGGGGTGAAATGGAAGCTGGCGACGCCCGGAGCGGGGTTGCCCTCGGCGACGATATGGATGGTCTTGACGTAGTTCTCCGGCGTCATCGGGCTGTCCACGGTGACGGTGAACTGGACGGTGTTGCCGTTCTCGGCGATCTGGGGAAGCTTCAGCTTCACCTTGCCGTCCTGGGCGGCGGTGCCGCCGGTCAGCTTGCCCAGGTATTCGTCGGCGGCGGCCTTGTCGGCCAGCGCCACCCGGGGCGCCAGGGCGGCGGCGGCGCCAGCGGCGCCGATTCCGGCCAGCACGGTGCGGCGCGAAACGGTGGTCTTCATCGTGAGAGTCTCCCTGCGGCGGCGTTACTTGAGGGTTGCGAGATAGGCGACCACGTCCTCGACCTCCTGGGCGGTGAGGATGGTCTGGCCCTCGTACTTCTTGGCGACCCGGTGCAGCTCCTTCTTGTAGAAGGACGGCATCGGCGTGTCGGGGTTGATGATCTTGGGATCGACGATGCGCAGGCGCAGCTCGGCGGGCTGCAGGCGCGAACCGACCTCGTCGAGCGTCGGGCCGACGTCGCCGTGATCCGCTTCCTCGGGAATGGGCATCTGGTGGCAGGAAAGGCACAGGCCCTTCTTGACGACGAGGTCGCGCCCCTTGACCGGATCGCCCTTCTGGTCGGTCAGCGGAGCCATCCGGGTGACGTCGTAATAGCCGCGCTCAGGCGCTTTCTTGCGGGGGGCGGCAGCCGTGGGCCCGGCAACCGCCACCGCCAGGGCCGCCGCGAGGGCGACCCGGGTGATGGGTGTAAGCATTGATCCTCCCGTTGGCCATGGATGGGCCTTGATTCTTTCTTGGTTCGTGGGTCGGTCGTGATTCAACCTGACAATTCCCATATTTCACAAAGGGCGAATATGAATCAAGACTGAAACTATCTCGCAACTGCACACATTCACCGATATTGTTGTGTTGTTTATGACAATAACACAACGCAGCGGCGGATAAAAGGCGAATTCCCTCGGCCTTACCTCACGATCGCGCCGATGCGCGCGGGAGTCGATCATTCCATGGGGTAAGTTCGCACGTTCGGAAGAATGGTTCCGCACAGGGGGGGCGCCATTGGGTATAGGGCGTGAGGGCGGGGGCGGGCGTGACAGGCCGCGCGGAAATGCGGTATATCAACCGCCCCGGCCGGATTTCCGGCGCCGGGCCGTTTGCCATCGCCCGATCGAACCGCCATGTCGCACCGCCCCTACCAGCATATCGAACGCCGCAAGTCGCGGCTGATCCACGTGGGATCGGTGCCGGTGGGCGGTGACGCGCCGATCTCGGTGCAGACCATGACCAACACGCCCACCGCCGACGTCAAGGCGACGGTGGAACAGATCCGCCGCGCCGAGGCGGTGGGGGCGGACATTGTCCGCGTGTCGTGCCCCGACGAGGACTCGACCCGCGCTCTCGGCGACATCGTGCGCCAGGTATCGGTGCCGGTGGTCGCCGACATCCATTTCCACTACAAGCGCGCCATCGAGGCCGCCCGGGCCGGCGCCGCCTGCCTGCGCATCAATCCGGGCAACATCGGCTCGGCGGCGCGGGTGCGCGAGGTGGTCCAGGCCGCCAAGGACCACGGCTGCTCCATGCGCATCGGCGTCAACGCCGGCTCGCTGGAGAAGCACCTCCTGGAGAAATACGGCGAGCCCTGCCCAGAGGCCATGGTCGAAAGCGCCCTCGAACACGCCCGCATCCTCGAGGACAACGATTTCCGCGAGTTCAAGATCAGCGTCAAGGCGTCCGACGTCTTCCTGGCCGTGGCCGCCTACAAGGGCTTGGCCGAAGCCTGCGACTATCCGCTGCACCTCGGCGTCACGGAGGCCGGCGGGCTGATCGGCGGCACCGTCAAGTCGGCGCTCGGCATCGGCAACCTGCTGTGGGCCGGCATCGGCGACACCATCCGGGTGTCGCTGTCGGCCGACGTGACCGAGGAGGTCAAGGTCGGGTTCGAGATCCTGAAATCGCTCGGTCTGAGGTCGCGCGGCGTCCGCATCGTCTCGTGCCCGTCCTGCGCCCGGCAGGGTTTCGACGTGGTCAAGGCCGTCGAGGAACTGGAGCGGCGCCTCGCCCACGTCACCGCGCCGGTGACGCTGTCCATCATCGGCTGCGTGGTCAACGGCCCCGGCGAGGCGCGCGAGACCGATGTCGGCCTCACCGGCGGCGGCGGCGACAATCACATGGTCTACGTGGCCGGCGCCCCCGACCACAAGATCGACGGCCCCGCCATGATCGACCATATCGTCGAACTGGTGGAGACGAAGGCGGCCGCCATCGAGGCGGCCAAGCAGAAGGGTTAACATAGAGTGTCGAGCCTGCAGCCCGTTCGCGGCACCCACGATCTGCTCCCCGACGACACCCGCCGCCATCGCCGGGTCGAGGATACCGCCCTGGCGGTGGCCCGCCGCTACGGCTACGGCGAGATCGTCACCCCCATCTTCGAGTTCACCGAGGTGTTCTCGCGCACGCTCGGCGAGACCTCGGACGTGGTGACCAAGGAGATGTACACCTTCTCCATGGGCGAGGAATCGCTGACGCTGCGCCCCGAGGGCACCGCCGGCGTGGCGCGGGCCTTCATCTCCGGCGGGCTGGCGCAGTCGTTGCCGCTCAAGCTGTTCTATCGCGGCCCCATGTTCCGCCACGAGCGCCCGCAAAAGGGCCGGCAGCGGCAGTTCCATCAGGTCGGGGTCGAGTTCCTGGGCGTCGACAGCCCGCTGGCCGATGCCGAGGTGGTGTCCATGGGCTGGCGGCTGCTGGCCGAACTGGGCCTCGGCGACAAGGTGACCCTCGAGATCAACACCCTGGGCGACGCCGACAGCCGCGCCGCCTATCGCGACGCCCTGGTGGCCTATCTGATGCCGTTCCGCGACCAGCTGTCCGAGGACAGCCGCAACCGCCTGGAGCGCAATCCCCTGCGCGTGCTGGATTCCAAGGACGATGGCGACCGGCGCATCGTCGCCCAGGCCCCGGTGATGAGCGACTGCCTGACGCCGGCGGCGCGCGACTTCTTCGCCCAGGTCACCGGCGGGCTGGACGCGCTGGGTATCCCCTACGTGGTCAATCCCAAGCTGGTGCGCGGGCTGGACTACTACTGCCACACCGCCTTCGAGTTCACCACCACCGCGCTCGGCGCCCAGGGCACGGTGCTGGCCGGCGGCCGCTACGACGGGCTCGTCGCCCAGATGGGCGGCCCCGCCACCCCCGGCATCGGCTGGGCGGCGGGCGTCGAGCGCCTGGCCATGCTGGTGGGCGAGGTGGCCGATCCCGTGCGTCCGGTCGCGGTCGTCCCCATGGGGGACGCGGTCGCCGCCTTGAGGCTGGCCGACGAACTGCGGGCCGCCGGCATCGCCGTCGAGATGGGCTTCTCGGGCAACATGAAGAAGCGCATGGCCCGCGCCAACAAGGCCAATGCCCGCTTCGCCGTCATCCTGGGCGAGGACGAGGCGGCACGCGGCGCCTGCACCCTGCGCGACCTGGACACCGGCGAGCAGTCCGAACTGCCGCTGGCCGTCCTCGCGGAGACGTTGCTGTCGCGATGAGCCCTTCGGTCGCCCCCCGCTTCGTCGTCGTCGGCGCCAACCATCGGTCGGCGTCGCTGGGCCTGCGCGACGCGCTGTTCGTGGACGACGCCGCCGCCGCCGGCTTCCTGGTCGGCCTGAAGGAACGGGGGATCGCCGAGGCGCTGGTCCTGTCCACCTGCGACCGCGTCGAAGTGTGGTCGGCCAGCCACGACGCCGCCCTGGTGGCAGGGGCGGCGGGCGAATGTTTCGCGGCGCGGGCGGGAATTCCGTCGGCGGCGCTGGCGGCGCAGTTCTACACCTTGACCGGCGCCGAGGCGGCGCGGCACGCCTTCGCGGTGGCGGCGTCGCTGGATTCCCTGGTCATCGGCGAGCCCCACGTCATGGGCCAGGTCAAGGCCGCCCACCGGCTGGCCCGCGATTCCGGCACCTGCGGCCCCGAGCTGGAAACCGTCCTGCAATCGGCCTTCGCCTGCGCCAAGCGGGTGCGCACCGAGACCGCCATCGGCGAGGGTCCGGTCAGCATCGCCGCCGCCGCCGTGCAGCTGGCCCGCGACCTGCACGGCGATCTCGGCAAGGCCAAGGGGCTGCTGGTCGGCGTCGGCGACATGGGCGAGTTGGTGGTGGAGAGCCTGCAGGCGGCGGGCCTGCCCTGGCTGGCCGTGACCGCCCCGCGCGCCAGCCGCGCCGAGGCGGTGGCCCAGGCGCTCAACGGCACCGTGATTCCGTTCGAGGATTTGCGCGAGGCCCTGGCCGGGGCGGACGTGGTGGTCACCTGCACCGGCAGCCGCAATCTGGCCGTGACCGCCGACATGGTGACCGGGGCACTGAAGAAGCGCCGCCGCAAGCCCATGCTGCTGGTGGATGCCGGCATCCCCGGCGACGTCGAGCCGTCGGTGAACCGTCTCGACGGCGCCTTCCTCTACGACCTCTCCGACCTGGAGCGGGTCGCGCTCGAAGGCCGCGCCACCCGCGAGCAGGCCGCCCGCGCCGCCTGGGGAATCCTCGAGGACGAACTGGCCGGATTCCTCAAGGGCCGCGCGGCGCGGGCCGCCGTGCCGGCCATCGTCGCCCTGCGCCAACGCTTCGACGAGGCCCGCGAGGTGGTGCTGGCCGAGGCCGGCGGCGACGCCGCGGAAGCCACCCGCCTGCTGGTCAACCGCCTGCTGCACGCCCCCACCGAGGTGATGAAGGACATCGCCGCCGAGGGCGCCGAGTGGCAGGCCATGGAACGGACGCTCAGAAAGCTGTTCCGGTTGGAGTAACCCCCTTCGTCATGCCCGCGAAGGCGGGCATCCAGGCGGACGCATGGACCCTCGCCTTCGCCGGGGTGACGAAAAGAGAGAACGACACGGATGAATCTCGAAGCCCAACTCGACAAGGTCCTCTACCGCTACGACGAGCTGCGCGAGCAGCTGGCGTCGGGGGACGGCGCCTCCTTCGCCAAGCTGTCCAAGGAGCTGTCCGACCTCGAGCCCATCGTCGAGGCGGTGCAGGTGCTGAAGAAGGCTCGCGCCGACATGGCCGAGGCCGAGGGGCTGATGGCCGATCCCGAGATGAAGGACATGGCCGCCGAGGAGTTCTACGCCCTCAAGGAGCGGCTTCCCGACCTAGAGCGGCAGGTGCAGCTGATGCTGCTGCCCAAGGACGAGGCCGACGAGAAGAACGCCATCCTCGAGGTGCGCGCCGGCACCGGCGGCGAGGAGGCCGCCTTGTTCGCCGCCGAGCTGTTCCGCATGTACGAGCGCTACGCCTCGACCCATGGCTGGCGCTTCGAGGTGATGGACGTCAACGAGACGGGCATCGGCGGCTTCAAGGAGGCCAGCGCCACCATCACCGGCCGCAACGTCTTCGCCCGGCTCAAATTCGAGTCCGGCGTCCACCGCGTGCAGCGGGTGCCCGCCACCGAGGCCGGCGGCCGCATCCATACCTCGGCGGCCACGGTGGCCATCATGCCCGAGGCCGAGGAGGTGGACATCCACCTCGACGACAAGGATCTGCGCTTCGACGTCTATCGCTCGCAGGGCTCAGGCGGCCAGTCGGTCAACACCACCGACTCGGCGGTGCGCGTCACCCACCTCCCCACCGGCATCGCGGTCGCCTGCCAGCAGGAGAAGAGCCAGCACAAGAACAAGGCCACCGCTTTGAAGCTGCTGCGCGCCCGCCTCTACGAGATGGAGCGCGAGGCCAAGGCCGCCGAGCGCGCAGCCAACCGCAAGAGCCAGGTCGGCTCGGGGGACCGTTCGGAACGTATCCGCACCTACAACTTCCCCCAGGGCCGCGTCACCGACCACCGTGTCAATCTGACCCTCTACAAGATCGACGAGGTGATGAAGGGCGAGGCCCTGGACGAGCTGATCGACGCCCTGGTCGCCGCCGACCAGGCCGAGCGCCTGGCGGAGATGGCGTGAACGGCGGCCGCTTTTCCTCTCTCGGCTCCGCCGTGGAAGGTGCCTCCCTCCCGACCTCCCCCCACGCTGCACGCGGGGGGAGGGGAAAAGGGCAGGGACGGGACGCTTTTCCTGCCACTCCCTCCCCCAGCTCGGCTGGGGGACGGTTGGGGTGGGGGCAATATCGATGCTGACCGCCGGCCCCGCCGCCGCCGCCATCAGCGCGCGCCTTGCCGCTGCCGGGATCGATTCGGCCCGCCTGGACGCCCGCCTGCTGGTGGCCGAGGTGCTGGGCGTCGCGCCCATGAAGGTCGCCACCTACCCCGAGATGCCGCTGTCGCCCGCCCAGGCGGCCCGCCTGGAGGCGCTGGCCGTCCGCCGCGCCGCGCGCGAACCCATGAGCCACATCCTCGGCCGGCGGGGTTTCTGGACCCTGACCCTCAAGGTCACCGCCGACACCCTGGACCCGCGCGCCGATACCGAGACCGTGGTCGAGGCGGTGCTCGATGCGCTGCCGGACCGCGCCAAGCCCTATCGTCTGCTGGACTTCGGCACCGGGACCGGGGCCATCCTGCTAGCCTTGCTGTCGGAACTGCCCGACGCCACCGGCCTGGGCATCGACATCAGCGCGGCGGCGCTGGCGGTGGCGCGCGAGAACGCCGAGACCAATGGGCTCTCCCGTCGGGTGGAGTTCGCATTGGGCGAGTGGGGGAGGGGGCTCGACGGATGCTTCGATGCAATCGTCGCCAACCCACCCTACATTCCTGACCAGGACATCGCGGCGCTGGAGCCCGAGGTGGCGCGGTTCGAGCCGCGCCTGGCCCTGGCGGGAGGGGCGGACGGCCTCAGCTGCTATCGTGCGCTGGCGCCCGATCTGCCCCGCCTGCTCGCCCCCGGCGGCATCGCCGCCGTCGAGGTCGGCGCCGGGCAGGCGGGTGAGGTGGCCGACCTGCTGCGGCGGGCCGGCTTGGCGGTGACCGGGACCCGGCAGGACCTGGGCGGGGTCGCGCGGTGCGTGACGGCCCGAAAGCCGTGAAAAAAAAGAGTTGGAAACGTGCGGGCGAGCGACTAGGGTGTCGCCCGACAAGCGCCACCGGGCCGAGGCCGCGTCGAGCTTCCCGCTCCGCACCTCGACAAAGCGCCTTCCGATCCCCTCGTCGCCGTCCTTCCATCCGGAAGCGGTCGTGGCCGGCTCAGGCCGCTGGGGAGATCGAAAGCAATTCTCTCGGTAACAAGTAGTGAGAAGGCAGGACCCGTGAATCATCCGAAGCAACGTTCTCGTGGCCGCGGCAACGGCGGTGGCGGTGGCGGTAGCGGCGGTGGTGGCGGCGGCGGCGGCAACAGGCCGAAGCACCACATCAACGTCCGCAACCAAGTTTTCGACTCCAACGGCCCCGAAGGGCGCATCCGCGGCAACGCCCATCAGGTGATGGAAAAGTACCTGATGCTGGCCCGTGACGCCTCGTCGCAGGGCGACCGCGTCGCCGCCGAGAACTTCTACCAGCACGCCGAGCACTATTTCCGGCTGCTCAACGCCTTCAACCAGAACAACGGCCAGAAGCGTCCGCAGGGGTCCCCGACCCCCGCCGAGGACCAGCCCGAGCTGGCCGGCGACGACGACGAGGCCGACGAATCGTCCGCGCCGCCGGATGCCGCCACTCCGGCCGAGGCCGGCGACGGCGAGCCCGTCGGAGCCTGACCACCGATCCCTCCCCGGCCCGTGGCCGGGGAGGGGCGGTCGCCTTCCGTCGTGACGAGATTATCCGGTGGCCTGTGCCGGCCTGTGGTCGGCACGCCGCACCGTGACGCGCCGTCCGCTCACGGAAAGACGCCCGGCCTCCATCAGCTTGCGGATCAGCCGCGAGACCACCTCGGGGCTGGTGCCCAGCATGGCCGCCAGATCCCGCCAGGCGATGGGCATTTCGAACGTGGTGGCGTCGGCGGCCTCGGCGCCCCGTTCCCCGGCCAGGGACTCGATCACCGCCAACACGCGGTCGGTCAGGTCGCCGGAGCACAGGCGGAAGATGATGTCCTCGTTGTCGCGGGCCTCCTCGCAGCCACGCCTGGCGATCTCCACCCCCATGCGGGCATCGGCCGACAGCACGGTCCCCAGCCGGTCGGCCGGGATGAAGCAGGCGGTGACGTCCGTCATGGCGCGGGCGGAATTGCCGTGCACGCCGTTTCCGAGCAGGTCCGCGCAGGGAAAGAAGGCGCCGGGCTGGAGCAGCTTCAGCACCGCGTGCTCGCCGTCTTCGTTGACCCGCTCCAGGGCGACCAGTCCCGAGCGCATGGAATAGGCTCCCCGCACCCGGTCGCCCTGGTGGTACAGATGCGCGCCCTTGCTCCAGGCGCGCCCGACCACCGGCGTCGGAAACGGGCAGTCGGGCGGTGGCGGCGAGGTAATCACGGCCGTGGCGACCGGCATCGGCATGCGGTCGCACGCCTTATTGAATTTGCAATTCGGAGTATTGTTGTCGGCCATGACTGATCATCCCGCGCCGCCGACTTGTCTTCAACCCGATTAATTTCATGGGAATATTTGGGCGAATTGTGTGGCGCGGCAATCGCCCGCTCCTCGGCTCTGGCGGAGCGGATCGCGGCAGCCTGACCCTGCGCCCGGCTTCGTCCAGGTGGAGGGGGGCTGCCCCGGCGCGGCCCGCCGCCGAGTTGCGCTTCCCCGAAATCCGTCCGCATCTTATCCCAGTTCCGTGAGGGGTCTCCGGGGCGGCCGCCGTCCGGGGCAAGTGAAACCCTGTCGTCTGGGAGGGAGTGATGGATTTCGACAAGTACACCGAGCGCTCGCAGGGCTTCATCCAGTCGGCTCAGACCCTGGCGCTCAGGCAGGGCCACCAGCGGCTGACCCCCGAGCACCGGCTCAAGGTCCTGTTCGACGACAAGGAAGGGCTGGCCGCCAAGCTGCTCAACCGCCACCTGGACGGATGCTTTTCCGCCGTCCGCGGGAGCGGCCGTCGCCGCCGAAGCCCGGGCGAACAAATGAGTGTATATCGTAGGTCAGCACATCCGGCATGAAAGCCCGCCCGGCCTCGTGCGGCACGGACAAGGGCAAGGGCTTCTGTCACGCCGACCAAGGGCGCGTCCCAGGGCGTGCTGCAAGAGCGCTCGAATGGGGACGAGGGCGGAGGGCACTTGGGTCCTGTGTGGACGGCCCCTGCGTTGCAGGGAGATTTTTGGGCGATCGGCGAGTCAAGCGAAGTGCCGCCCGGTATGAAGGCATGAAAAAGCCCCCGGAAGGCACGCTTCCGGGGGCTTGAACGCTGGCGGGCGGCCGTCAGGCGAACTCGATGATCTTCTGGTCCACGGCCAGGGATTCTCCCGGCTGGGCGTGGATCTTGGCCACCGTGCCGTCGCGCTCGGCCTTGAGCACGTTCTCCATCTTCATGGCCTCGACCACCGCCAGGGTCTCGCCGGCCTTGATCTCCTGGCCCTCGATCACCTCGACCGCGCGCAGCAGGCCGGGCATGGGCGACAGCAGGTACTTGGACATATCCGGCGGCGCCTTGAACGGCATCAGCTTGTGCATCTCGGCCGCCTTGGGGGTCAGCACCAGCACGTCGGCGCGGCTGCCGGCGTGGAACAGACGGTAGGCGACGCCGACGCGGTCGATCTGCACGCAGACCGGACGGCCGTCGATGGTGCCGACGAACAACGGCTGGCCCAGATGCCAATCCGAGCGCACGTTCAGCGCCTCGTCCCTGACCACCACCGAATAGCCGCCCGGCGCGGCGCCGACGCGGACCTCGTGATACTTGCCGCCGATGGCCACCACCAGCTCGTCGGGCAGCACCACGCCATGGCCGGCGAATTGGCCGCTGATCTCGGCGTCGCGCTCCATGCTCTTCTTGTGGACGGCGGCCGCCACCGCGATCAGCGTGGTCGGATCGTCGGCCGGCAGGTCGTCGGCATGGAAGCCCTGGGGGTATTCCTCGGCGATGAAATTGGTGGTCAGTGCCCCCTTGACGAACCGCTCCTTGCTCATCAGCGAGGCCAGGAACGGAATGTTGTGGGACAGGCCGCGGATGTAATACTCGTCCAGCGCCTCGCGCATATGGGCGATGGCGGCGTCGCGGGTCGGCCCGTAGGTGATCAGCTTGGCGATCATGGGATCGTAGAACATGCTGATCTCGCCGCCCTCGTAGACGCCGGTGTCGACGCGCACATGGGCGTTCTCGACCGGCGGCTGGTAGCGGGTCAGGCGCCCCGTGGACGGCAGGAAGTTGCGGAACGGGTCCTCGGCGTAGACGCGCGACTCAACGGCCCAGCCGTTGAGCTTGATGTCGTCCTGCCGGAACGGCAGCTTCTCGCCGGCGGCGACGCGGATCATCTGCTCGACCAGGTCGATGCTGGTGACCATCTCGGTCACCGGATGCTCCACCTGCAGGCGGGTGTTCATTTCCAGGAAGTAGAACTCGCCGGTGGCGCCGCCGACGATGAACTCGACGGTGCCGGCCGACTTGTACTGCACGGCGCGGGCCAGCGCGCAGGCCTGCTCGCCCATCTCCTTGCGGGTCTTCTCGGTCAGGAAGGGCGACGGCGCCTCCTCGATGACCTTCTGGTGGCGGCGCTGGATCGAGCATTCGCGCTCGCCCAGATAGACCACGTTGCCGTGGCCGTCGGCCAGGACCTGGATCTCGATATGGCGGGGCTGCTCGATGAACTTCTCGACGAAGACGCGGTCGTCGGCGAAGGACGACTTGGCCTCGTTGGTGGCCGACACGAACCCCTCGGCCGCCTCGGCGTCGTTCCAGGCCAGGCGCATGCCCTTGCCGCCGCCGCCCGCGCTGGCCTTGATCATCACCGGATAGCCGATCTCCTTGGCGATCCTGACCGCTTCCTCGGCGTCCTTGATGACGCCCAGATGGCCGGGCACGGTGTTGACGCCGGCCTCCCGGGCCAGCTTCTTGGACTCGATCTTGTCGCCCATGGCGAAGATGGCGTGGGCGTCGGGGCCGATGAAGGTGATGCCGGCCGCCGCCAGTGCCTCCTGGAACTCACGCTTCTCGGACAGGAAGCCGTAGCCGGGATGCACCGCCTGGGCGCCGGTCTGCTTGCAGGCATCGACGATCCTGTCGATCAGCAGGTAGGACTGGGCGCTGGGCGGCGGGCCGATATGCACGGCCTCGTCGGCCATCTGCACGTGCAGGGCGTCCTTGTCGGCATCGGAATAGACGGCCACCGTCTTGATGCCCATCTTGCGCGCGGTCTTGATGACCCGGCAGGCGATCTCGCCACGGTTGGCGATCAGGATCTTCGTGAACATCTCTGTTTCCCCTCTTCGGCCCCTGGCGCCTTCTCGGTCGGCCCTCATCCTGAGGAGCGTAGCGTCTCGAAGGACGAGGGCCGTCGCTAATCCGTTTCCACCTTGGCCTTGCGCTTCGACAAAGCCGGCAGCGCGGCCATGTCGCCTCGGATCAAGGCTTCCTCCTTCTCACGGCGCCAACCTTTCACCTGCCGCTCGGCGGCCACCGCGTCGGCGATGCGGTCGAAATGCTGGTGGAAGA
This sequence comes from uncultured Rhodospirillaceae bacterium, assembly GCA_937887565.1. Lineage (GTDB taxonomy): Bacteria > Pseudomonadota > Alphaproteobacteria > Rhodospirillales > Magnetospirillaceae > CALABS01. The sequence continues at coordinate 56,627 of CALABS010000029.1, forward strand.
CCAGTTCGACCGGCAGCCGTTTCGCCGTGTAGCCGCCGAAGTGGCCGGTGGAGTGCTCGGCCATCCGCTTCTCGAGGTCCCCCCGGGAGGTGCCGACATAGTAGGAGCCATCGGCACAGAGGAGGATATAGAGAAAGGCGGACATCTTCGCGGGCGCCCTCCACCGGAGCCCCGTCCTTCGAGACGGCCGCTGCCGCGGCCTCCTCAGGATGAGGGCTCCTCCGTCTCCACGTTACAGCGGAATGTTCCCGTGCTTGCGCCACGGGTTCTCCAGCTCCTTGTCCTTCAGCATGGCCAGCGAGCGGCAGATGCGCTTCCTGGTGTTGTGCGGCATGATCACGTCGTCGATGAAGCCGCGATGGCCCGCGATGAACGGGTTGGCGAACTTCTGGCGGTATTCCTCGGTGCGGGCCGCGATCTTGTCGGTGTCGCCGATGTCCTGGCGGAAGATGATCTCCACCGCGCCCTTGGGGCCCATCACCGCGATCTCGGCGGTCGGCCAGGCGAAGTTGACGTCGCCGCGCAGGTGCTTGGAGCTCATCACGTCATAGGCGCCGCCATAGGCCTTGCGGGTGATGACGGTGATCTTCGGTACCGTGCACTCGGCATAGGCGTAGAGCAGCTTGGCGCCGTGCTTGATGATGCCGCCGTATTCCTGGGCGGTGCCGGGCAGGAAGCCGGGCACGTCGACGAAGGTGACGACGGGGATGTTGAAGGCGTCGCAGAAGCGCACGAAACGCGCGGCCTTGATCGAGGAGGCGATGTCCAGGCAGCCGGCCAGCACCATCGGCTGGTTGGCGACGATGCCCACCGTCGAGCCTTCCATGCGGCCGAAGCCGACGATGATGTTGCCGGCGTAGTTGGGCTGGATCTCGAAGAAATCGCCCTCGTCCACGACCTTGAGGATCAACTCCTTCATGTCGTAGGGCTTGTTGGCGTTGTCCGGGATCAGCGTGTCCAGGCTCATTTCCAGACGGTCGGCGGCGTCCGTGGTTGGGCGCACCGGCGGCTTCTCGCGGTTCGACGCCGGCAGGAAGTCGATGAACCGGCGCAGTTGCAGCAGCGCCTCGACGTCGTTCTCGAAGGCCAGGTCGGCGACGCCGGACTTGGAGGTGTGGGTGACGGCGCCGCCCAGTTCCTCGGCGGTGACGGTCTCGTGGGTGACGGTCTTCACCACGTCGGGGCCGGTCACGAACATGTAGGACGAATCCTTCACCATGAAGATGAAGTCCGTCATCGCCGGGCTGTAGACCGCGCCGCCGGCGCAGGGGCCCATGATCATGGAGATCTGCGGCACCACGCCCGAGGCCAGCACGTTGCGCTGGAACACCTCGGCATAGCCGGCCAGGGAGTCGACGCCCTCCTGGATGCGGGCGCCGCCGGAATCGTTCAGCCCGATCACCGGGGCGCCGACCTGCACCGCCTTGTCCATGATCTTGCAGATCTTGTCGGCGTGGGATTCGGACAGCGAGCCGCCGAACACCGTGAAGTCCTGGCTGAACACGAAGACCAGGCGGCCGTTGACGGTGCCGTAGCCGGTGACCACGCCGTCGCCGGGGATGGACTGTTCGTCCATGCCGAAATCGGTGCAGCGATGCTCCTTGAACATGTCCCACTCCTCGAAGGAGCCGGGATCGAGTAGCAGCTCGATGCGCTCGCGCGCGGTCAGCTTGCCCTTGTCGTGCTGCGCCTTGATGCGCCGCTCGCCGCCGCCCAGCCGGGCGCGGTTCCGTTTCTCTTCGAGTTGCCGAAGGATTTCCTGCATCGATTCCCCCTGGGACGCGCCGCGTCGCGGCGGGTGTGGAGCGTCGGTCGGGTGGCGAGCCCACCCTTATGGTCAGGGGCGTTCAGATACCACTCCTTTTCCGGAGGTGCCACCGGAAAAAGGGGCCTGCCGCCTCACGTTGTGTTGCAAATTGTTGCGCGGTTCGCCGGCATTTCACACTGTTTCATGCGAAAGCAATTTTATTGCGCAAGCAGGGCCAGGAACCGCTCGGCCGAACCGATGTCGCGGGCCAGGGCGGCGCGGCGTTCCGTCGCCTCGGCATCCTCGCCCCACTGCTCGATCTGATAGGTCTCGTCCAATTGCGACAGGGCGAAGGCGCGCTCGGCGTCGAGGAACCCCTCCACCAGCGCCAGCGCCAGCATCAGCGAGCCGGAGGCGGCGGTGGCCAGCTGCAGCGCCGTCAGCCGCCAGACGTCGTAGGAGTCCACCCGGCGGCGCAAGGCGTCGAGGGCGTCGGCGGGCTGGTCGACGGCGATGACGCCGCGGGTGGTGACCAGCGCGGCGTCCAGTTCGCGGGTCGCCCAATCCAGCACCGGCGTCCAGCCGGCGGTCTGGCGGGCGACCAAGTCGGGAGGGAAGTCGGCGCGATAGCACAGCAGGTCGGTGCCGGCGTATTTCATCAATTGGCCGAGGATGGCGTCCCGCTCGGGGCCGGCGCGGTCCAAGGCGGTGGCGGCCAACTGCATCATCGGCATGGAGGCCGGATCGACCGTCTCGCCCTGGGCCCGCCACTCCTCGGCCACCGCCTCGGCCAGGGCCTTCGACGCCACCACCAGCGGCTTGCCGGCCGGGGTCTTGACCGGGCGGCCGTCGAGGCGGATGGCAAGGCCGCCGTCCACCTCGGCGGTCTCGGCGGTCTTGTAGAAGCGCTTGATGGTCTTGGTGAGCATGGGGGCCGCTTTCACTGGGAGGTCGGCGGGGACATAGGCGAAAACGGCGGCTTCGGCAAGTCCCGCCCGTGCCGCGCGGGCGGTCAGCGGAACGCATCGGCCACGATCCCGGCGGCGGCGGCGATCACATCCTCACGCCACGGGGCAGACGCGGTGTCGTGGGTGGTGAAGATGGCGATCAGCACCGGCGGCCGTCCGGGTGGCCAGGCGATGGCGATGTCGTTGGCGGTGCCGAAATCCCCGGACCCGGTCTTGTCGGCGACCACCCAGTCGGGCGGCACGCCGGCGCGTATCCGCCGGGCGCCGGTGGTGTTGCCGAGCATCCAATGCAGCAGGGTGGTCCGGCCGGCCTCATCGAGGCCGTTTCCCAGGGCCAAGCGACGCAAGTCGTCCATCATGGCGGCGGGGGTCGAGGTGTCGCGCGGGTCTCCTGGCACGGCGGCGTTCAGCTCGGTCTCCAGGCGGTCGAGGCGAGACACTTCGTCGCCGATCTCGCGGGCGAAGGCGGTAGCGGCGGCGGGGCCGCCCAACACCCGGATCAGCAGGTTGCCTGCCGCGTTGTCGCTGTACCGAAGCGCGGCCGCGCAAAGGTCGCCCACGCTCATCACGCCGCCGACCTGTCCCGAGGTGATCGGCGAATGGGCCACCAGATCGGCGTCCCTGACGGTGACGTGCCGGGCCAGCAGGGCGGGCTCCACTGCCCGTCGCTTGAGGACCGCCGCCGCCAGGATCACCTTGACCGTGCTGCAGAACGCGAAGCGGCGGTCGGCATGGTGGGCGATCCGTGCTCCGCTGGCGGTATTCAGCGCGGCGACGCCCAGATGCAGGCCGCTGTCGCGTTCCAGGGCGGCAAGGCGGGCCGACCCAGGGGCAGCCGAGACCGACCCGCCGGCCAAGGGAAGCGATGCCAAGCCAACGAGCAGCGCGCGGCGGTCCACCGGATGCCCGCCCTATCGCCCGAACAGCCCGTTGAGGAGCCCGCCATTGCGCTTCCGCGCCGGCGTCTTCCTGGTCGTCTTGCCGAGGGCGGTGGCGCAGGGGGCGTCGTCGCCGTTCACCTTGTCGAGCAGCAGTTCGCCCAGCAGCGACAGGCCGCCGGTGGCGACGGCGGCCCCCACCGAGGCGGCGGCGCGGGCGGCACCCGCCTCGTCGACGCCGACGGTCGGGTCGGCAAGCGTGCCGCGCACGCGGGTCAGGCCGGCGACGGCTCCGCCCAGGCTGAGCCCGACGCCCTCACGGGCGCGGGGGGTGATGCCGATGTCGATCTCCTCGGTGCGCAGGTCGATGGCGCCCGAGCCGATCACGTTGACCTTGCCGGTTTCCACCGCGATGCCGCGGTCGGCGACGGCGACGCCGTCCTTGACCACGAACCGGACCACGGCGCAGCTCATCTCGGTGGTCTCGTCGGCGTGGGCGAGGGGGTTGAGGCTGCCCAGCACCTGCATGATCACGTCGCCGCCGGCCCAGTCCACCGCCGTGTTGGCGACACGGCCCTCGCCGACGCTGAGCTGGGCGTCGCCGGCCAGCGCGCCCATCACGGCGCGCGGGCTGTCGCCCTTGCCGCGCAACGAGACGCGAAGCTCGGCCGGGCCGCCGGTCATCACCTGGGTGCCGCTGTCCTTGAGCAGGCGCCCCAGGTCCACCCTGGCGCCCTGGAGGCGCAATTGGGCGACGGGAACCTTGCCCGCGGCATCGAGGGTCAGCTCGCCCTCCACCCTGCCGCCGGCCAGGCCGGCATCGGCCGGCCCGACGGCCAGGCGCCCGGCCTTGAGCCGGACGGGGACGGTGGCGTCGGTCAACGGCGTCGATCCCACCACCAGCCGGCCCACCCGCAGGGTGACGTCGAGATCGGCGGCGCGCAGGGCCTCGACCGGAAGCGGCTCGGCCGGGAACAGGCGGCCGTCGGGTGCGGGCGGCGTCGGGGTCGGGGCCAGCTTCTCGCCCGGCTTGGTGGCCGGGGTGGCAAAATCGGCGGTGGACAGGACCGCGGCCGTCAGTGTGCCGGTCACGGTGGGGCGCCGCGCCGTGGACAGCGCCAGCTGCCCGGCCAGGTCGCTGCCGCCCAGCGTCGCCTTGATGTCGGACAGCGTCCAGGTGTCGCTGCCGCCGGCCAGGGCGCCGGCCAGCGTGACGGGCCCCATCGAGGGCAACGCGGTCCCCGCCAGCCCCGACAGGCCGGCCAGGTTGTCGCTTTCCGCCGACAGGCTCAGCTCGATGCCGGTGGCGGTGGTCAGGTCCTTGATCGATCCCTTGGCCGAGACCAGCGCGGTTTCGCGCCGGCCGACGGCGGCGTCCAGTTCGGTCAGCGCCACCGCGCCGGCGCGGTCGGCCAGGCGGCCGGACAGCTTGAACGGTCCCACGGGCTTCGCTTCCAGGCCGGCCAGGGCCAGGGGATGGGCCAGTTCCTCGCCCTGGGCGACCAGCCTGAGGTCGAAGCCGGCGGCGGCCATGGGGTCGGTGACGGTGCCGTCGACGCCGACCACCGTGCGGCCGATCGAGCCCTTGACCTGCACCGGCCAGGGACGGGTGGCGAGGCCGCCGACGGTGCCCTTGAGGTCGAACTCCGCGTGGTTGAGGCGCCCGCGGGCCTCCACCGCCAGCGGCCCCGCCGCGCCGGCCTCGGGGACCAGGACGAAGCGGTCGACGGTCAGGCGGTCTTCGGTCCCGGCGCGCGCGTCGCGATAGGTGACGGTGGCGTTCCTGACCTGCACCTCGCGCGCCGCGAAGCGGGTGGGCGGCGATCCATCGGCCGCCGTGGCGGATTCGGGCGCCGCCATGGTGGGGAAGCTCCAGTTGGCGCGGCCCTTGGCGTCCTTCTCCAGCAGCAGGTCGGCGTCGACCAGCACCAGCCGCCGCACCTCCACCTGCCGCGACAGCAGCGGAATCAGCGCCACCTCGGCCTCGATGCGCTCGGCCTTGGCCATCTCGGGCCGCGAGCCGCCCTCCATGTTCGCGAAGCTGACGCCGGTGGCGACCACCGACGGCACCAGGCCCAGATTCAGCTCCAGCGGACCGGCGATGACCAGCTCGCGGCCGGTGGCGCCGCGCACCTGCTGGGTCAGGAAGCCCTTGTAGCGGTTGAAGTCGATGGACTTGACCACCGCCACCAGCGCCACGCCCAAGGCGACCAGGGCCACCGCCGCCAGCTTGAGCAACGAGGTCAGACGCATTCCCGGTCTCCCATCAACTGGTTCGCCACCTCGGGCAGCGTCTCGAAGCTGTCGATCACCAGATCGGCCCCGGCCGTCGCCAGCTCGGCGATGGAATGGTATCCCCACGACACGCCCACCGCCCGCGTTCCCGCCGCCCGCGCCATGGCCATGTCGTAGGCGGTGTCGCCGACCATCATCACCCAGTCCGGGTCGACGCCCATGTCCGCGGCGGCCCGCAGCAGCATGGACGGGTTGGGCTTGCCGGGATTGTCGTCGGCGGTCTGGATGGTCAGGAAGCGGCCATCCAGGCCATGGCCGTCCAGGACCGACTGCACTCCCCGCCGCGACTTGCCGGTGGCCAGGCCCAGCAGCCAGCCATCGGCCTCCAGCGCGTCCAGCGCCTCGCGCACGCCGGGGAACAGCGGCTCGGTGGAATCGGGCAGCAGGCGGATGGCGTGGAAGGCCTCCTTGTAGGCCTCGGCCAGCGAGCGGTGGACCTGATGCGGCGCCCACGGCAGCAGGGCCGAGCAGGCCTCGACCAGGGACAGGCCGATGATCCGGCGCACGTCCTCGGGGCGCGGCACCGCGCCCAGTTCCAGGCGCGACCACGCCTCGGTCATGGCCGACACGATGTTGTGTTCCGAGTCGACCAGGGTTCCGTCGACGTCGAACACGGCCAGGCGGAGTTGCTGCATGGGGCGGTTCGCTGGTGCGGCTTTTCTCAAGGACACATTAACCCATGGCCGGCGCCCAACCAACCGCCGAAGAATGGCGAGGATGTGGCGGCGGGACGGCGGCCGGCGGATGGGGCTAGCCGGGTCCATCGGGGCTGGGATATGGTGTGGCGGCATTTTCCCGGAGACCCCTCGATGCGTCGTTTGCTTGTCGCTTCCTGCCTGTGTTTGCCGTCCATGGCCGCCGTCGCCCAGCAGCCGGCGCAGCCGCCGATGCCGCCCGAGATCGTCCAGCTCAAGAGCTACGTGAACACCCCCGATTACGTCGCCACCGTCGTCCGGGTGGCCATGGAGGGGGAAAAGGACATCGCTCCGGACTGCAAGCAGCCCAAGCCGGTGGACCGCGTCGGCTTCAGGGTCGTCCACATGCCGGTCTGGGGGGGCGCGCCCTATCCCACCGGCGGCGAATGGGTGGACCAGCTCAAGATCGATCGCTGCGGCACCCCGGTGGTCCACAACGTGGTGTTCACCGCCCGCGCCGATGGCTTCCCGCAGATCCGTCTCGGCATGCCGGGCGAGACGGCGTTGTCGCCGCGCCTGCAGGTCACGGTGCTGCCCGATGTGCTCAAGGCCGGGGCGGCGGCGCTGAAATGCAAGGAGGTCGGCAAGGCGGTGGTCAGCAACACGGCCCTCAACAAGGTGATCGAGCAACCCACCGCCAACCCCCACGGCGTCGTGGTCAGCGGCAGGTGGGTCGAGACCTGGACGGTGCGGGCCTGCAACAAGACGACGCCGGTGGTGATGGAGCTGGTCTCCGACGGCCAGGGCGGCGCGAAGCACCGGATCACGAAGTGATCATGCCATGTCCCGGTGATCGGAGCCGATCACCGGCGCCCTCAATCGGCGGGCGCATCCCTCCGGGATGCTTGCCTCCCGCGGCATGAGCCGCGCGGCCCCTTGGGCCTAACCAAATCCCGATGAGTGCCTCTCATCGGGATTTGGCGTCACTCCTCCTCGAAGGCGCTGAACGGCTTGCCGGCGGCGCCCTCGTGGAAGCCGAAGAATTCGAAGCTCTTGGCCATGTGCTCGGGCAGCGGCGCCACCACCATCAGGGTGCCGCCCCGGGGATGCGGCATGCGGATGGCGCGGGCGTGCAGGTGCAGCTTGCGCGACACCCCGGTCCCCGACAGGAAGGCCTCGGCGCCGCCGTACTTGCCGTCGCCCAGGATCGGCGTTCCCAGCACCACGCAATGGGCGCGCAGCTGGTGGGTGCGGCCGGTGCGCGGTTCCATCTCCAGCCAGGCCGCCTTCTTGAGGGTGTTGTCCACCACCCGGTACCAGGTGACGGCGCGCTTGCCCTCGTCCTCGTCCACCGCGACCTTGTCGCCCATGCGGCCGGGCAGCTTGGCCAGCGGGGCGTCGACGCGCCCTTTCTTGAGCTTGGGCACGCCGACCACCAGCGCCCAATAGAGCTTGTGCGCCGCGCGGGTCTTGAAGGCGGCGGCCAGCTTGGCGGCGGCGGCGGCGGTGCGTCCGAGCAAAAGGACCCCCGAGGTGTCCTTGTCGAGGCGGTGGACCAGGCGCGGGCGCTCCGGCTTGTCGAACGTCAGCGTGTCCAGCATGGCGTCCAGGTGCTTGTCGGCCATGCCGGTGCCGCCCTGGGTGGCGAGGCCGGGCGGCTTGTTGAGCGCGATGACGTCCTCGTCCATGTAGAGCACGGCATCCCTGAGCATGCGCGCCGTTTCCGGGTCCACCTCGGCACGCCTGGGCGCCGGCCTGGGGGCCTCGCCGGCCGGCACCGGCGGCACGCGGATCTGCTGGCCGGTTTCCAGCCGCTGATTGGACTTGGCGCGCTTGCCCTCCACCCGCACCTGGCCGGTGCGCAGCCATTTCTCCAGCAGCCCGTGCCCCACCTCGGGGAAACGGCGCTTGAACCAACGGTCGAGGCGGATATCGGCCTCGTCGGGGGTGACGGTGAGGGTCTGGACGGTCATGGGCCGGACATTACCCCACCCCTTGGACATTGGCGAGAGCAGAGCGGGGTTGCTGCGCCCTGGAGAGAACCGTGAAGGTGCCGTCGGTCTCCAGCACCACGGACCATCCGTCGAACAGCATGCACGCTCAGGCGCGTTTCCACGGACAATGCCTAGAGCATTCACCGCCCTAACGGAATCGCAGGGGATTCCCAAGCTGGCGGAA
>CALABS010000030.1 GCA_937887565.1 uncultured Rhodospirillaceae bacterium
TGGACGCGACCGGGTGCCAACTGCGCACCCGCACCTTCGTGGCGATCACCTACACACCGTCCCGGCCGGCCACCCGCACGGTGGCGTCCTGGTTCACCCGCAACCCGCCCGAGCGCGCCAGGCCGGACGTGATGCGCGACCACGTCGAGCCCTTCCGGCAACTGGTGCTCCAGTTCGCGTCCCTGCTCGGCCGCGCGGTGGGCTGGGCGCGCATGCTGGACGACGACGGCGTGCAGACCCTGCTGCACAACTGCGTCTCGCCCCTCTACCAGCGCCACGTCACCGCCCCCGACATCCCCGGCTTCCCGATCAAGGCCAACCTCGTGGACGTCGGCTTCAAGCCCGGCTCCTTCCCGGCCTGGAGCAATGGCGGGGCCGAGTGGCCGGTCCGCATGATCGGCATCGGCGGCTACCCCAAGGTCAGCCACCCCGGCCTGCTCAACGTGCTGGACAAACTGCCGTTCGAGTTCCGCTGGTCGGTGCGCTTCGAGGCGATGGACCACGTGCAGGCGCGCGGCGTCTTCGCCGCCCTGTGGCGCAAGCACGACGACACCTCCTACGACTGGCGCTCCGTGCTGCTGCGTGCCGTCGGTGGTTACGCCGCCCTGCGCCACGACCCGGTTGGCGTCATGGAGGCGCTGGAGGCCGAAGCCGCCCGGCTGGAGGCCGAGCAGGCCGGCACCAGTTCGGGCTGGATGACCCCCACCGCCGTGCTGTGGGGCCGGTCCGTCGAGGAGGTGGAGGAACGCCGCGACGAGCTGGTCAAGGCGTTGCGCACGCTGGGCTTCACCGTCATCGAGGAGACCTGGGGCGCCGAGCGCGCGTGGTACGGCACGCTGCCCGGCCATGTCCGCCCGAATCCCCGCAAGGTGCCGCTGACCCAGGTCCAGCTCGCCGACTTCCTCATCCTGTCGTCGGCCTGGGGCGGGCCGGAGCGCAACCCGCACCTCAAGTGCGATCCGCTGATGCAGGTGGAAGCCGAGGGCGGCACGCCTCTGATGCTCGACATCCACCAGGGGCAGGATGGGGCGGCGCTGGTGATCGGCCCACCGCGCACCGGCAAGTCCACCGTGCTGGCCTTCATGGGCCACCAGTTCCTTGCCCGCGCGCCCAGTGCCCGCGTGGTGTGGATCGATGTGGACGCCACGGAGAGCACGTCGCTGGTGGCGACCTGGACAGCCGGCGGCGAGTTCCTGTCCATGGGTTCCGGCGACGGCGCGCTCAACGACCTCGCCTTGCAGCCGCTGGCCGACGTCGACACCCCCAACGGCTTCGCCTGGAGCCACGGCTTCGTCATGGACCTGCTGCGCCTCCAGGGCGTACTGGTGCCGGGCAACCTGTCGGCCGCCGAGGCCGGCGACGCGGTGGACGCGGCGCTGCACCTGCTGGCTGTCTCGCCGCCGCCCGAGCGCACGCTGTCGCACCTCGCCCATCTGGTGCAGGACAACATCATCCGCATCGCGCTGGAGCCCTACTGCCGCGGCGGTCCCTATGGCGATCTCGTCGATGCGGCGGAGGACCGCTTCCTCGGCTCCGCCTGGACCACGGTGGACATCGGCGCGCTGATCGACCGCGGCCCCGGCGCCGCCCCGGTGATCAAGGCGCTGTTCCGCCGCTTCTACCGGCTGTTCGAGGACGGCCGGCCGACCCTGTTCCTGGTGGACGAGGCGTTCAAGGCGCTGAAGCACCAGCCGGCCGATCTGGACGAGCTGCGCCGGCGCGGGCCGAAGAAGAACGTCGCCCTGGTGCTGGCCACCCACCAGCTCGACGACATCGAGGGCTCGGCCATCGCGGCGATGCTGAAGACCATCCAGGTCCTGGTGCTGCTGGCCGACCCCAACGCCGCCAAGCGGAGCATCCTGCGCGACTGGGGGCTGAACGCCACCCAGGCCGCTCAGGTCGCCCGCGCCATGCCGCGCCGCGACCTCTTCTTCAAGACCCCCGAGGGCAGCCGGCTCGGCCAGCTCACCCTCGACCCGGTGGCGCTCGCCGTGTGCGGCTGCGGCGGGGCGGCCCACAAGCGCCGGGCCTTCGAACTGAGGACCGAGGTCGGGCCGCAACGCTTCGCCGCCGAATGGCTGAGCCGCAACGGCCTGGACGAGGCCGCCGACACCCTGGAGACGCTTCATGAAGGAGACACCCCATGAGGACCCGCACCCTGCGCGCCGCCACGGCGGCGCTCGCCCTCACGGTCGGCCTGACCGCCGGCCCGCCTCCGGCCCACGCCTTCCTGGGCGGGTTGCTCAACAGCTTCTTCGGCGGTGGTGGCGGAGGCGGCTGCTTCTCCGAGGAGAGCGACGGGCTGTTCGGCACCGCGCTGTCCGTCGTTGCCGGCTACGTCACCGGCGGAGCCGCCGGAGCCGTCATGGGGGCCGCATCCGGCGTGACGGGGAGCGGCGGCTCCCAGGCGCCCGGCTGCCCGATCGTGGAGAGCCGGCCGCGCGTCGTCGAGGAGATGGTCCAGCGCCAGGAGGTCGAGATCATTGCCCAGACCGCGCACATGCTCACCCAGATCGACAACATGATCCGCATGCGGCGACTGTCGGATCTCGACACCCGCGTCGCGGTGGCCGTTCGGCTCGGGGACGCCCGCCGCGTGGCTGGCCTGGTGGACCGGGTGCTGTGGAGCCTGGACGGCGTCGGCCAGCAGTTCGCCGACCTCTACCCCGACGCCCTGCCCGAGGGCATGACCGCCGAGGCCCTGGCGGAGCATCAGGCCGAGCAGGCGCGCCTCGCCCGTGCGGCCAGCCGGGCCAGCAAGCTGGTCTCGGCCGACGTCATGACCGGGATCGAGGACTATCCGGCCCGCGCCCGGGCGCTGATGGCGGCGCTGAAGGCGTGCGACGGCCAGACCTGCGCCATCGACGCCGGCACCCAGGCGACGCTGCTCAACGCCGAGGTCGCCGGCCAGCTGCTGATGATGCAGGCGGCCCACCACCGGGCTGCCGAAGCCCAGCTCGACTACGAGCAGGCCGCCGTCGAGCGCGCCCGCCAGCACACCCGCATCAACTGGCAGGGTCTCGACACCTACGGCGCACCGGGGAGCTGAACATGGGCATCCGGCACATTGTCCTCGCCCTCGGCGCCATGCTGTTTGTCAGCATCGTTGGCGCCATCGCTCTGGTGCTGTACGTCCGCTCCGATGATGGCGCGTCCGCCCTGGAGCGGCTGGAACGCAGCAACCCGGCCTGGGAGGGCATCGGCCGGTATGAGCGGCCGGTACCGGCCCACCCCGTGCGGGAGTGACCGGCCATGGACGTCAGCGCCCTCTCGGTCGTCCTGCACCAGCTCACCGCCGCCGTGGTCACCGGCCTCGGCCTGCTCGGGCCCGACGTGCAGGCGGCGCTGCGCCTGCTGATGATGCTGTCCTACACGCTGGCGCTGCTGCTCTGGCTGTTCGAGGGCAAGGCGGCGGTGCACGGCCCCTTCCTGCGCATGCTGCTGAAGTTCGCCGCCATCGGCGCGTTGGTCGAGTGGTTTCCCGCCGGCTCCGCCGCGCTGATGCAGGCCGCCGCCCAGCAGGGACTCAACCTCGGCCCTGGCGGCGGCTTCGCCCTCGACGACCCCGGCTACATCGCCCACCTCGGCATCCAGGCGGTGATCCCGCTGATGCAGCGCGTCAAGGAGATGCTGGGGCCGGTCGATTTCTTCCTGAACTTCGTCGAGATCGTCATCTTCCTGCTGGCCGCCCTGGTGGTGATCGTCAGCTTCTGCATCCTGGCCATCCAGGTGTTCCTCGCCTTCCTGGAATACCGGCTGCTGTCGCTGGCCGCCTACCTCGCCATCCCCTTCGCCGTGCTGGGACCGACCAGCTTCGTGGCCGAGCGCGCCATCGGCTACATCGCCGCCACCGCGCTCAAGCTGCTGGTGCTCGGCTGCGTCATCGCCATGTGCAGCGCCACGCTGCTGGCGCTGACCTTCCAGGGCACGCCGACGCTGGCCCAGGCCTTCGGGGTGGCGGTGCTCGCCGCCGCCATCTTCGTGCTGGCGATCAAGGCGCCGCGCGCCGCCGCCGGCCTGGTCAACGGCGGTCCGGTGATGGACGGCATGACGGCGCTGGCCGCCCTGTGGACCGCCGGCTGGCTCGGCATGCGCACCATGGCCGGGGCGGCGGCCGCGACCACCGGGGCGCCCGGCAGCCTCGCCGTCGGTGCGTCGGCGCTGTGGAGCGGCCTGCGTCATGTGACGACTGGTGCAACCGCGTCCGTCGGCAGCACTGGCGGGACCGGGGGCGGCGCTGGTGGCGGGACCGGCGGTGATTCCGCCGGGCGCCGTTACCCGGCCGGCCGCTTTGGTGGCTCCCGGGCCTCGGCTCCGCGCGGCAGCGGCTGGGACAAACCGATGACCGACGCCCAGCGCGGCGAACTCGACCGCCTCGCCGCCGGCCGCGCCGTCGATGCCACTCTCACCCGTGGGCAGGCCAGCCGGCTCATCGAACGCTGGGGCGGCGAAGAGTCGTGGTTGCGCCGCACCGCCTCCAACGCCACCGAACGGCCGCAGGACCCGCCGGGCAAGACGCCCGGAACGGATCGCCGCGCCGACGACAAGGAGATCGACCCGTCATGAAGGAGCGCGTCGTCAACGTCTACGACCCGCCGCCGGCGGCCGTGCCCGACAGTGCGAAGTACCTCGCCGCCATGACCTACCGCGCCAGCCGCGAGGCCAAGGCGCTGCGGCTGAAGCGCTGGACCTTCGCCCTGGCCGTGCTCGGCCTGTCCTGGGGCTCGCTGATGACCTGGGACAACCTGCGCATCGCCGGCAAGCTGGTGGAGATCGCCCGGTACAAGCCGGTCTACCGCGTCGAGCAGGCGATGGACGGCCACCAGCGCCTCGTGCTGCTCGACAACACCATCACCGTGACCAAGGGCGTCCGGATCAACGCCGTCCAGTGGTTCGTCCGCTGGCAGCGGCAGATCGGCACCGACCCGGTGATGCTGGCCAGGGACCGCGCCGCCGCCCGCGCCCGGCTGACCGGCGGCGCCGAGCGCAAGTGGGACGCCCTGCTGGCGGCCGACCTCGCCCCGGCCGAGGGCTGGACCCGCGACGTCGCCGACGTCCGCGTCCAGGAGCGCGAGGCCGACCCGAAGACCGGCGCTACCGCCTTCTACGTGGTGTGGACGGAGACGGTGTACCGGGACTTCAAGCCGCGCGCGAAGGCGATGATGAGCGCCGCCGTGGTCACCGTCGACGGCCCCTCGCGGGATGGCGCGCTCGACGGCGTGTCGATCTCCGGCTTCTCCGAGCCCAGCGGCACGCCGCTGAAGGCCGAGACGAAGGAGCCGGCCAAAGCCCACCCCATTTCCCCGTCCGAAACGATGGAGCCCCAGCCATGAGACTCCCGGTTTCCCTGCTGGCGCTGCCGCTGCTCGCCGCCTGCGCCACCGAGCCGTCCTCGGCGCCAGCCGCCGGTCCCGCCATTCCGCAACGCCCCTACACGCTGGCCAACCTGCACATCCCGCCGACGGCGATGGAGCGCGAGCCGAAGGAGAAGGCGGGGCCGCGGCCGTCGCGGGCGCAGACCCGCAATTGGGTGGGGCAGGCCAACGAGGCGGCCCTCGATCTGCCGACGCTGACCTGCTTCAAGGGCAAGAGCTGCGAATACTGGTACCAGCCCGACCTGCAATACCTCGTCTACATGGCCGAGGGGAACCAGACGCTGGTCTGCCTGAAGCCGGGCGAGGTGGTGCGCGACATCGTCGCCCCCGGCGCCCAGGTGTGGATCCCGCACCAGCCCTACAGCTTCGGCAAGGGCGCGCAGCGCACCGAGTGCATCGCCTTCATGCCGCGCCGGGCCGGCCTCAACCAGCAGATTTCCCTCTTCACCAGCGAGCGGAAATACGACCTGAACGTCGAGACCCACAAGCGCACCCACCACGTCGAGGTGCGCTGGCGCTATCCTGAGGACTACCTCGCCACCCTGAACGGTCAGGCCACCGCCCTCCCGGCTGCGGCCGGCGACCGGCGCGACCGCACCACCGAGCTGGCCACCCGCGACCGCCGCTGCACCTACACGCTCGACGGCGACACGCCGGAGTGGCGGCCGGTGCCCACCGCCGACGGCCAGCCGCCGGTGTGCGACGACGGCGAGGTGACGATCATCAACTTCACCCCCGGTGCGCTCGGCGCCTACGGGGCGCCGATCCTCTGGCGCATCGGCGCCGACGGCACCC
>CALABS010000031.1 GCA_937887565.1 uncultured Rhodospirillaceae bacterium
CGCCGTCAGGCGGCCGTCTGGGCGGCCGGGGTTCGGATGAGGTGGTCGAAGGCGGCGAGCGAGGCCTTGGCGCCCTCGCCCATGGCGATGATGATCTGCTTGTAGGGCACGGTGGTGCAGTCGCCGGCGGCGAAGACGCCGGGCAGCGAGGTCTGGCCCTTGGCGTCGATCTCGATCTCGCCGCGCGGGCTAAGCGCCAGCGTTCCCCGCAGCCAGTCGGTGTTGGGCACCAGCCCGATCTGCACGAAGATGCCGTCGAGCTCCAGGCGGTGCGCCGCCTCCGACGTCCGGTCCCGGTAGGACAGGCCGGTGACCTTGGCGCCGTCGCCGTGGACCTCGGTGGTCTGGGCCGAGACGACGACGGTGACGTTGGCCAGGCTGTGGAGCTTGGCCTGCAGCACCTCGTCGGCCCGGAGCCGGGAGTCGAACTCGATCAGGGTGACGTGGGCGACGAGGCCGGCCAGATCGATGGCCGCCTCGACGCCGGAATTGCCGCCGCCGATCACCGCCACCCTTTTCCCCTTGAACAGCGGCCCGTCGCAATGCGGGCAATAGGCGACGCCACGGGCGCGGTACTCGGCCTCGCCGGGCACGTTCATGCTGCGCCAGCGGGCGCCGGTGGACAGGATGACGGCGCGCGCCCTGAGGCTGGCGCCGTTCTCCAGCTCGATGGTGACCAGCCCGCCGGGGGTCTCGGCCGGCACCAGCCGCGCCGCCGTCTGCAGGGTCATCACGTCGACGCCGTATTCCTTGACGTGGCTTTCCAGCGCCGCCCCCAGCCGCGGGCCCTCGGTATAGGGCACCGAGATGAAGTTCTCGATGGCCATGGTGTCCAGCACCTGGCCGCCGAAGCGCTCGGCCGCCACCCCGGTGCGGATGCCCTTGCGGGCGGCGTAGACCGCCGCCGCCGCCCCGGCCGGGCCGCCGCCCACCACCAGCACGTCGAAGGCCTCCTTGGCCTTGATCCGCTCGGCCTGGCGCGCCGCCGAGCCGGTGTCGAGGCGGGCCAGGATCTCGTCGAGACCCATGCGCCCCTGGGCGAAGGGCTGGCCGTTCAGGAACACCGCCGGCACCGCCATCACCTGGCGCGCCGCCACCTCGTCCTGGAACAGGGCGCCGTCGACGGCCACGTGGCGGATGCGCGGATTGACCACGCTCATCAGGTTCAGCGCCTGCACCACGTCGGGGCAGTTCTGGCACGACAGCGAGAAATAGGTCTCGAACAGGTAGTCGCCGTCCAGGCCCTTGATCCGCTCGATCACCTCGGGATCGGCCTTGGGCGGATGGCCGCCCACCTGCAGCAGGGCGAGGACCAGCGAGGTGAATTCGTGGCCCAGCGGGATGGCGGCGAACCGCACCGCCACCTCGGACCCCACCCGCCGGATGGCGAAGGACGGCGTGCGCGCGTCCTCGCGCCGCACCACGCCGATCAGGTCGGACAGCCCGGCGATGTCGTGCAACAGCCCCGAGAGCTCATGCGACTTGGCGTCCTCGCCCAGGCTGGCCACCAGCTCCACCGGCTGGGTCAGATGGCCCAGATAGGCCCGCAACTGTTCCTTCAGGCTGTCGTCCAACATCATCCCGCTCCTTCGTCCCGCCCTCCCCCCGTCACCCCCGCGACGGCGGGAATGACGGGGAAAAGGACCGATCCTCAGATCTTGCCGACCAGATCCAGCGACGGCGCCAGGGTCTTCTCGCCCTCCTGCCACTTGGCCGGGCACACCTCGCCCGGATGCGCCGCCACGTACTGCGCCGCCTTGACCTTGCGCAGAAGCTCCTTGGCGTCGCGGCCGATGCCGCCGGCGGTGATCTCGACGATCTGGATCCGGCCGTCCGGGTCCACCACGAAGGTGCCGCGGTCGGCCAGGCCGGCCTCCTCGATCATCACCTCGAAGTTGCGGCTGATCACCCCGGTCGGGTCGCCCACCATGGTGTAGCCGATCTTCTTGATCGCCGGCGACGAATCGTGCCACGCCTTGTGGCAGAAATGGGTGTCGGTCGAAACGCTGTAGATCTCGACCCCCATCCTCTGGAACTCGCCGTAGTTGTCGGCCAGATCCTCGAGCTCGGTCGGGCAAACGAAGGTGAAGTCGGCCGGATAGAAGAACACCACCGACCACTTGCCGCGAAGGTCCGCGTCCGAAACCTCCACGAACTTCCCACCCTTGTACGCCTGCGCCTTGAACGGCTTGATCTCGGTGTTGATGAGCGACAT
>CALABS010000032.1 GCA_937887565.1 uncultured Rhodospirillaceae bacterium
AACATCCGCGGGGTGGAGCAGCCCGGTAGCTCGTCAGGCTCATAACCTGAAGGTCAGAGGTTCAAATCCTCTCCCCGCAACCAAATCCAAGCCCCTGAAAACAAACAGTTTTCAGGGGCTTTTTCATGTCCGGATCGGCCCTCTCCAGACCGCTTCCGGAATCAAATCGGAATCATTTGGGCGGAAATTCCCGCGCGTTTTGGCGTAGCGCCCTGGCGTAGGGCGCCGGGGCGTGGACGGGGAAATCCGCTTTGGAGAGGGGAGGGTGGCGGGTCTGGATCAGCGACTCGCCAGCCAGTCGTGCAGCTTCGACCAACGGCGGCCCTCGTCGGAGGTCCGCACCGCCAGGGCCAGCGCCCGCTTCTGCCCGACCAGGACCACCAGCCGCTTGCCCCGCGTGATGCCGGTGTAGATCAGGTTCCGCCGCAGCATCATGTAATGCGTCATCGCCACTGGGATCACCACGGCCGGGTATTCCGAACCCTGCGCCTTGTGGATCGTCGTCGCGTAGGCCAGCGTCACCTGGTCCAGCTCGCCGAACGGGTAGGGCACGAGGCGGCCGTCGAACTCGATGGCCAGTTCGCCTTCCTCGGCGTCCAGCCCGACGATGGTGCCGATGTCGCCGTTGTAAACCTCCTTCTCGTAGTCGTTCTCGGTCTGCATCACCTTGTCGCCGACCCGGTAGGTCCAACCGAACTTCTCGATGGACGGCTTCGACGCGTCGCCGTTCAGCGCCTCCTGGAGGGCGAGGTTCAGCCCGCGGGCGCCGAGCACGCCGCGCTGCATCGGGGCCAGTACCTGCACGTCGCGCACCGCGTCCAGGCCGAAGCGGCGGGGGATGCGCTCGCGCACGATCTCCACCACCTTGCGGGCCCCGTCCTCCGCATCGCCGGCAGCGACGAAGTAGAAGTCGCTGCCGCCCTCCGTCGGCACCTCCAGGTCGGGCATGCGGCCGGCGTTCACCCGGTGGGCGCTGGTGACGATCCGGCTTTCCGCCGCCTGCCGGAAGATCTCGCTCAGCCGCGCCACCGGAACCGTGCCGGAGCCGATGACGTCGGCCAGCACCTGACCGGCGCCGACCGACGGCAGCTGGTCGACGTCGCCGACCAGCAGCAGCGCGGCTTGCCGGGGCAGGGCGCGCAGCAGCGCCGCCATCAGCGGCACGTCCACCATCGAGGTCTCGTCCACCACCAGCAGGTCGCATTCCAGCGGCGCCTCGGCGCCGCGCCGGAAACCGCCGTTGGCCGGGTCGGTCTCCAGAAGCCGGTGGACGGTCCTGGCCTCCAGGCCGGTGGTTTCCGACAGCCGCTTGGCCGCCCGTCCGGTCGGCGCGCACAGCGCCACGCGCACGCCCTTGGCGGTGAGGATCGTCAGGATCGAGCGCACCAGGGTGGTCTTGCCGACGCCGGGACCACCGGTCACCACCAGCACCTTGGACACCAGAGCCTTGGCCACCGCCTCCTTCTGGCTGGCCGCCAGGGCGATGCCGAGCTTCCCCTCCGCCCAGGGAATCGCCTTGCCGGCGTCGATCACCCCCCAGGAGGGGTCACCGTCGGCCAGGGCTGTCAGCCGGTCGGCGATCTCGCGCTCGGCGTGCCACAGGTGCATCAGGAAGATGCAGCGCCGCTCCTTCACCGTATCGGCGACGACGCTGCCCTCCGCGGTCTCCAGCCGCACCGCCTCGGCCAGCGTCGGCTGCGGGATGTCCAGCAGTTCCCTGGCCAGCTTGAGCAGGTCATCCTCCGGCAGGCCGCAATGGCCGTTCGACACCGCCTCCAGCAGGGCGTAGGAGACGCCGGCCCGCGCCCGGATCATCGAGTCCTTGGGGATGCCCAGGCGCTCGGCGATGGTGTCGGCGGTGCGGAAGCCGATGCCGCGGATGTCGCGGGCCAGCCGGTAGGGGTTCTCGGTCACCAGCGGGATGGCGTCGGCGCCGTAGGTCTTGAAGATGCGCACGGCGCGCGACGTGCCGACGCCGTGGCTCTGCAGGAAGACCATGATCTCCCGGACGATCTTCTGCTCGGCCCAGGCGCGGGTGATCTTGGCGATGCGCTTGGGGCCGATGCCGGGCACCTCGATCAGGCGCTGCGGCTGGGTCTCGATGATGTCGAAGACCTGTTCGCCGAAGGTGCGGGCCAGCTTGCGGCCATAGACCGGGCCGATGCCCTTGATCAGGCCGGAGCCGAGGTACTTCTCGATGCCCTCCAGGGTGGTCGGCGGCGCGGCGCGCAGGAAGGCGGCGCGGAACTGCGGGCCGTGCTCGCGGTGCTGCTCCCAGCGGCCCGATGCCTGGATGTATTCGCCGGGGGAGACGGAGGCGGCGTGCCCGACCAGGGTGACGAGATCCTTGTGGCCGCGCACCTTGACCCGCAGCACGCAGTAGCCGTTCTCGGGGTTGTGGTAGGTGACGCGCTCCACCAGCCCGGACAGCGGCTCGCGGTCTTCGGCGGCAGGGCGGGTCGAATCGGAGGGCGACGGCTTCGGCATGGCCCTTGAGCATGGAGCAGCGGCGGTGTGCTGTCACCCGGTCCCGACCGCGAGGCATGCGGAGCCTCACCAAGGTCTCCTCCGAGGTGGGGAGACGATCCGGCGCAAGCTGCGCTTCCTCAGCGAGGTGTCGGCTGTCCGGGTGTCCTGGCTGGCTGCATCGCCTGCGGTGTGAACAGTGCGGCGCTCATCCCTTTTACAATCGCCTGAACAGGTTTGGATCGGTGAGTGCGGAGACCGCGATCAGCCGGCGGTCCCCACCGTTCGGCGCCGCGGACACGAACGCGTGCGGCGGCCGACCGGGACGGTCGTCCAGAGCCATCACGATGAACACCCGTGACGGCTGGCCGACCTTGGTGAAGCGGTCGCCGATCGAGACGTGTGCCGGACGCCCGAACATCAGCGGTCCTCCAGCCGGCGCGCGAGCTCGTCGATGAGATGACCGTAGCGGTCCGGCGGGAGATGCCGCGGGCTGGCCGCCATGGCCCGCAGCGCGGCGTAGCCCGCCGCGGTGAAATGGGCGCGGGGGAACCCCCGCTCCGTTTCGGCGGTCGTCACCAGCCCGCGCTCCAGCAGGCTCTGGACGATGGCCGTGAGTTTCGCTTCGCCTTTCCGCGGGCCGGTCGCCCATCGCTTCAGAAGGATGCCGTCCGCCAGCTGCGGCGGTTCCGACCAGCGGCTCATGAACTCGCGGCGGATCAGGTCGCGTTCGGCGGGGGTGAAGTCCACGGTATCGGTCATGGCCGCGACCGATAGCACCCGGGCGACGTCCGGTCCAGCGGCGGTCGGAGAAACATCCGGTGCGCCGAAGGGCAGCGCGACGCCACCGGGCCATGCCAGGAGATGGCTCCGGCAAACGGTGCAGTCGCTGCTGCCGAACCCCGGGATCGGAACCGGCAGGGCGGCGAGGCGTGCGACCAGCGCGCATTCCTCGCCGGCGGGAAAAACCCAGCAGCCGGTCACGGTACCCGCCGTGGTCAGGCGGTCGATGTGCCAGCGAACGCTCTTGTCCCGGCGCATGTGACGGCCGACGCGGGCACGCAGGCCACCTGGGCCGCGGGCGCTGCCGCAGTACAGGTACCGCCCCGGCGGCAGAATGGCCTTGGCCCGGCCGGGCAGGGTGACGTCCACCGCCTCCGCCAGCCTGACGAGCAGAACGTAGGCGCCGGCGACGGGAGGGACCGTCTCCGCCGTGCGGTGGAACGGAGAAGCCTGCTCGGACATCATCACCGCCACTTCAGCGCGGCTGGCGTGAGGCGTCAACGGGAAGCCGCCGGTTTCGTCCTCGATCGGGGAAGGACGCGTCCGCGATGACCTCCTTCGTTTCCGGCTTCACCGACCGGGGGCGCTGCATTCTGCCGGTCCTCCGGATGGGCCGGGTCGCCCCCTTCCCCCCCCGGCATCGATCCCGTCACCGACGGCTGAGGGTTCTCCCGCTCCATACCACGAACGGCCCGGCGTCAGAGCCGGGCCTTGTCTGGCCGTCCGTCCTGCCGGAAGGCGTGAGACGGGCGTCCGGGAAGAGGGCGAGGGCCGAGGTGGTGTTCGCGACGGGTTTGAAGGGCGGGAAGAGAGGCTTCCGGCCGGCCCGTCGCGGAGACCAGAAGATATGTCCGCTTCCAACCACGACGAGACCATCGGCGGGGTGCCCGCCGTACCACCGGCCGAGGCCGAGCCGGCCTTGTGGCAGGCCCGGGCCGAGGCGCACAGCCGCCTCGCCGCCGAGGCCCGCATCTTCAACAAGGACGCCGTCCTGGCGGCGCTGGCCGCGGCGGGGCTCTCCATCGTCACCGTCACCTTCGACGGCTATGGCGATTCCGGCCAGATCGAGGCCATCCACGCCCAGGCCGGCGAGACCGAGGTGCCGCTGCCCGACGGCGTGGCCGAGATCGCCACCCCGCTTTGGGACGGCTCGGCCCTGGAGCGGCGGCCCCTGCCGCTGGGCGAGGCCGTCGAGGCGCTGACCTACGACCTGCTCGCCGCCACCCACGACGGCTGGGAAGACGGCGACGGCGCGTTCGGCGTCCTCGTCCTCGACGTCGCCAGGCGGGCGGTCCGCCTGGAATACAACGAGCGCACCACCGCCACCGACTACCACGAGCACAACTTCTGAAGGGGGCTACCATGGCGCACGCGTATCATCACGCCCTGTCGTCGGCGCGCACCTGGGGAGGGACGGCGGACGAGTACATGGCCCTGCACCAGTGGATGGACGGCTCGAAAGCGATTGTAGCTGACTTCCGCCACCGGGCCCTGCGCCATCACGCGGAGGGCATTTTTCTGCTGGAGACGCTGTACGGCGTCACGCTGACGCTGTCCACCGGCCGCGTCGTGCCGGTGCGGCTGATCGGGGAGCAACACGTCCGCGAGGACCTCGGCTTCATCCCCGGCTTCGCCGACTGGGTGCGCTGTCTCCGGCCGGAACCCTGGATGGGCCGGGCCCGGCCCCTGCACCCCGGCGTCGATCCCGGCGACGGCAGCTGACGGCCCGTCCCCTTTCCATCTCGACCAGCCCGGCGTCAGCGCCGGGCCATTTTTTTGTTTGGCCGTCCTGCCGGCCGGCAGGGGCGGGTGCCGGGAAGAGGGAGAGGGCGGAGGCGGTGTTCGCGACGGACTTGGGGGCT
The DNA here is from genome assembly GCA_937887565.1 of uncultured Rhodospirillaceae bacterium. Lineage (GTDB taxonomy): Bacteria > Pseudomonadota > Alphaproteobacteria > Rhodospirillales > Magnetospirillaceae > CALABS01. Next base: position 5,112 of record CALABS010000032.1, read on the forward strand.
GGAGGACAGGCTTCCGGCCGGCCCGTCGCGGAGACCCGCCATGCCCGACGCCGCGCCAACCGCCCGCGCCGGTTCCGACCGGACCAGCCTCTACGCCGAGATCACCGCCCGCATCATCGCCGAGCTGGAAGCCGGCCGGCTGCCCTGGGTGCAGCCCTGGGGAACCCCGGCCGCCGCCGCCCCACTCGGCCTGCCGCGCAACGTCGCCACCGGCCGCGCCTACTCCGGCGTGAACGTGCTCATCCTGTGGGGCGCCGTCGTCGCCCGCGGCTTCTCCGGCCAGGGCTGGCTCACCTTCCGTCAGGCTTTGGCTCTGGGCGGCCACGTCCGCAAGGGCGAGCGCGGCACCACCGTCGTCTACGCCGACCGCTTCATCCCCGACGACGAGCGCCGGCGCGCGCGGGACACCGGAGACGAGCCCCAGGCGGTCCCCTTCCTGAAACGCTTCACCGTCTTCAATTGCGACCAATGCGAGAACCTGCCCGAGGGCATCGCCGTGGCGCCGCCGCCGATCCCGGAGGGGCTGATCCTGCCGCGGGCCGAGGCGCTGATCCGCGCCAGCGGTGTGGATGTCCGCATCGGCGGCACCCGGGCCTTCTACAGTCCCCAGCACGACTACGTGCAGGTACCGCCTCCGCAGGCCTTCTTCGAGCCCGTCAACTGGCACAGAACCACCCTCCATGAGCTGAGTCACAGCAGTGGCCACCCGGAAAGGTTGAACAGGGATCTATCCGGATCCTTCGGCTCCCGCAAGTACGCTTTCGAGGAACTGATTGCCGAAATTTCGGCCGCCTTTCTCTGCGCGGCGCTCGGCATCGTCCCCACCGTCCGCCACGCCGATTACCTTGGGGCGTGGTTGGACGTCCTTCGCGCGGACAATCATGCCATCGTCCGCGCCGCCAGCCAAGCCAGCAAGGCGGCCGACCATCTCCTCGGCTTCCTGCCCGAAACCGTCCCCGTGGCCGGTGACGGGCGGGAGTCCGCGTGATGGGCGCGCTCTCCTTACGGTGCCCGCCGCCCGAGCCGGCGGTGGAGGCAATCCGGCTGCGCGTCCTCAGCCTCGGCGCCGGCGTCCAGTCCACCACCCTGGCCCTGATGGCGGCGCACGGCATCATCGGCCCGATGCCCGATTGTGCCGTCTTCGCCGACACCGGTTGGGAACCGCGGGCGGTCTACCGCCACCTCGCCTGGCTGATGGCGCCGGGCGTGCTGCCCTTCCCGGTCCACGTCGTCTCGGCCGGCGATCTCCGGGCCGACCTCCTGGCCGGGGCGCGGGGGCAACGCGGGGCCTCGATCCCCGCCTACACCCGCACCGTCATCCCGCCCGGGACCGTGGTCCCGCTCGTCGGCGAGGACGGCCAGGGCGGGACGGTCGTCGTCGGCACGCGCGTCCTGCCGGCCGGCCGCGTCACCATCGGCATGATCCGCAGGCAGTGCACCAGCACCTATAAGGTGGTGCCGATCCGGCGGAAGGTGCGCGACCTGGCCGGGATCGCCGGCCGGCGCTCGCCCAAGACCCCGGTGGTGGAGGCGTGGCTGGGGATTTCGCTCGAGGAGGCGGCGCGCATGAAGCCGTCGGCCGAGGGCTGGCAGGTCAACCGCTGGCCGCTGGTCGAGCGGCGGATGACGCGGCGCGACTGCCTGCTCTGGCTGGCCCGGCACGGCTATCCGGAGCCGCCCCGCAGCGCCTGCATCGGCTGCCCCTTCCACTCCGACGCCCACTGGCGGCGGCTGCGCGACGGCGATCCCGACGCCTGGGCCGACGCCGTGGCGGTGGACCGCGCCATCCGCACGGGGTTCCGGGGGATCCGCGGCGAGGTCTATCTCCACCGCTCCGCCATACCGCTCGACGAGGCGGATCTGACCACCGATGCCGACCGCGGCCAGCTCGATCTCTGGCCCAACGAATGCGAGGGCCTGTGCGGTGTGTAATGCCCCCCTGCGTTGCTGCCGCCAAGCCGGCCCTGCCTCCCTTCCCGACGCAGCCCTTGCCGGAGGATGTGTGATGACCCCTGTGAAACAGCCGGCCGCGCCCCGTTTCGTGGTCGAGGTCGTGTTCTCGAACGCCGGTACGGTGTACAGGACCGAGACCTATGCGGTCGAAGCGGCCGGCCGCGCCGAGGCGCGCGGGATCGCCCTGCGGCGATCGGAAGACAGCCCCTGCGACGACGTCCGCATCCTCGATCGCCGGCGCGCGGTGCGGGTGAGGCGGTCCGTCACGACAGGACGGTGACGGACCGGGCGTTCAGGCGGGCGGCCGCTCGGACGCCTCCGGGGAACGGCGCCACGAGGCGATGGTCCGCACCACCCGCAGGGCCTCGGTGTTGTCGTCGATGCACACGTGGCGCCGCAGTTCCGCCACCGCCGGCCATTCGCCCCGTTCGTCAAAAGCCCGGCGCACCGCCGTGGCCATCGCCTCGTCCACCACGAACAATGCTTACCCTCCCCAAAGGCTTCTGCTGCCCCGGGCGGGATGATGCGCATGGCAGTGCTCCCCGGCAAGCGGCCGTTCGGGCAGGATGGGGAGCGCCGGCCGCTTGCGGAACTGTGCCGCAGGGAAGAGGGAAAGGAGGGCGGACATCGGGGTGACGGATGAGGAGGTTGGGAGAGAGGCTCCCGGCCGTCCGTCGCGGAGAACCCGACATGGCCACGCCCAAGATCGTCCTCAACACCTCGCGCGACATCCCCTTCAACAAGCTGGTGCTGTCCCAGGCCAACGTCCGCAAGGTCAAGGCCGGCGTCTCCATCGAGGAGCTCGCCGAGGACATCGCGCGGCGCACCCTGCTGCACAGCCTCGCCGTCCGCCCGGTGCTCGACGCCGAGGGGGCCGAGACCGGCGTCTTCGAGGTGCCGGTCGGTGGCCGCCGCTTCCGGGCGCTGGAACTGCTGGTCAAGCAGAAGCGCATGAGCAAGACCCAGCCGGTGCCCTGCGTCGTCCGGGACGCTGGTTTGGCCGAGGAGGACTCGCTGGCCGAGAATGTGCAGCGCGCCCCGCTGCACCCGCTCGACCAGTTCCGCGCCTTCCAGACCCTGCGCGAGGCGGGGCTCGGCGAGGAGGAGATCGCCGCCCGCTTCTTCGTCGCCCCCGGCGTGGTGAAGCAGCGCCTCAAGCTGGCCGCCGCAGCGCCGGCGCTGCTCGACGCCTACGCCGAGGACCGCATGACGCTGGACCAGCTGATGGCCTTCACCGTCAGCGGCGACCACGCCCGCCAGGAGCAGGTGTGGGAGGCGCTGTCGCGCGCCTACAGCCGCGAGCCCTACCAGATCCGCCGGCTGCTCACCGAGGGGGCGGTGCGGGCGTCGGACAAGCGGGCGCTGTTCGTCGGGGTGGAGGCCTACGAGGCGGCCGGCGGGGCGGTGATGCGCGACCTGTTCCAGCACGACGACGGCGGCTGGCTGCAGGACCCGGCGCTGCTCGACCGGCTGGTCGCCGAGAAGCTGGAGGCCGAGGCCGCCACGGTGCGGGCGGAGGGCTGGACGTGGGTGGAGGTGGCGCTGGCCTTCCCCTACGGGCACAGCCGGGGGCTGCGTCGTCTGGCCGGCGAGCCGGTGCCGCTGAGCGAGGCGGAGCAGGCCACCTACGACGCGCTGCACGCCGAGTACGAGCGGCTGGAGGCGAGCGAGCCGGCGGAAGCGGAGGAGCTGGATCGGGTGGCACGGCGCTTCGCCGAGATCGACCTGGAACTGCGGGCGCTGGAGGAGCGGCCGCTGGTCTACGAGACGGCCGAAGTGGCGCGGGCCGGGGTGTTCATCAGCGTCGACGTCGAGGGCGGGCTCCAGGTCGACCGCGGCTACGTGCGGCCGGAGGACGAGGCACCGGTCGAACCGGTGGCTCCGGCTCTCCCGCCGGACGGTGAGGGCCCTGTCACTACCCCGGCGGGCGGGGCGGTGGCCGCCCAGCCGGCCGCCATCATCGGCGGTGCCAGCGTGTCGGCCCCGGTGCCGGTCACGGGGGTGGCCACCGCGGAGGAGGACGAGGGGCTGCGCCCGCTGCCCGAGCGGCTGCTGATCGAGCTGAGCGTGCACCGCACCCTGGCGCTGCGCGACGCGTTGGCCAACGACCCCGACACCGCCTTCCTGGCGGCGCTGCACGCGCTGTGCCTGCGCACCTTCACCCAGCGCCCCGGCGCCTCCTGCCTGGAGCTGGAGCTGAAGAGCGCCGGCTTCGGGGTGCAGCCGCCCGACCTCGCCGCCAGCGCCGCGGCCCGGGCGATCGACGCCCGCCAGCGCGCCTGGAGCACCCAGTTGCCGGGCGAACCGGCCGCCCTGTGGGAAACGCTGGTGGGGTTCGACGGCGACAGCCGGGCCGCCCTGTTCGCCCACTGCGTCTCCTTCGGTGTCAACGCGGTGCACGAGCCGTGGAACCGGGCGCCGCAGCGCGCCGCCCACGCCGACCTGCTGGCCGGGGCGGTCGGCCTCGACATGGCGGCGGCCGGCTGGACGGCGACGGTGGACAGCTACCTCGGCCGGGTGCCGAAGGCGCGCATCCTGGAGGCGGTGCGCGAGGCGCGAGGTCCGGAGGCGGCGCAGCTGATCGACCACCTGCGCAAGCCGGACATGGCCAAGGAGGCCGAGCGGCTGCTGGCCGGCAGCGGCTGGCTGCCCGAGCCGCTGCGCCGGCCGCTGGAGCCGGCGGCCGGTGCTGATGCCGGTGCGGACGGCGATGCGGAGGGCGGCGACGCCTCCCTGCCGGCCTTCCTGACCGGCGCCGGGGAGATCCCGGCCGCCGGGGACGACGCGGACCGCACCGAGGCGGCCGCTGCGTGACGTGACACTGCGGAGCGGCTCCGGCCGCTCCGCCTCCGTCTCCGTTGCTGGAGGTTCGTCATGACCGAGCCCTTCGTTACAGCCCTGGCCGCCGATGTCCCGGTCCTCGTGATCACCGCCGAGGCCATCGTCATCGTGATCCCGGCCGGCCAGGGAGCCGTTCTCCTCGACCCGGACATCCTGCGGGAGCACGTCCTGCTCCGCCTGGCCGAAGAGGAGGTCCGGGAGGAGATCCGCACCGTGATCGAGACCGACGGCACACTGACCCGGCTGGCGCCGGAGATGGTCGGCGATGCCGACATCCACGCCGCCTGCCGGGCCGTGGCTTTGAGCACCGACCTCGGCGAGGAGCGTGGCACCGCGCGGTTCCGGGCGGCGCTGGCCGCCATCCGCGCGGCGGAACGCCGCCTCGGCTCCTCCGCCTGATCCGTGCCCGCCATCCCATCCTTCGTCGAGCCCGGCCACCGCGCCGGGCTCCTGTCTTATAGGAGCCTCCCCATGTCGATTCCCGATTCCGTGAAGGCGAATTTCGCGACGCTGCTGCGCGCCGCGGCGGCCGGCGACCTGGCGTTGGTGCAGGGCACCGACGCCCGCACCGGTGAGACCCGCTTCATTCTGTGCGCTGTCGCGCAACGCGGTGGCGAGGTGGTGCTCACCCCCTTCGGGCATCTGGCCGACGGGAACGCATTTGAGCTTTACGACCCGCCGTTCGATCCCGGCGGCGGGTAGAGGGCGAGGAGGGCGGGGGCGGGGTGAGCCGGAGCGGATCGAGAGAGCGTCCGCCGGCCGCTGGTCTCCCCGCTCTCCCGGACCCTCCGCCATGACCCTGACCGCCGACCTCCGAACCGATGCTGCCGCCCCCTGTTCCCCGCCCCCGGTGGACACCGCGGCGGCCCTGCTCGCCGCCGCGGAGCGGCTGCTGCCCGGCCTCGAACGCGGCCGGGCCATCGACGCCGGCACGCTGCGCGCCGCGATGACCGCGGCCTTCGGCGGCTCCGACGCTGAGGGCGTCTGGAGCTGGAAGCTGGCCTACGACGCCGGCGAGGCGGCGCAGGTATTGTTCCTGCGCCGCTTCGGCCCGGCCATGCAGGCCCGTTCCGCCAGCCCGGCGGCGTTCCTGGCCATGCTGGAGCGGCTGACGGCGCTGCTGCCCAGCCAGACCCGCCGCTCCGAGGAGAGCCAGGCCCGGCAGCA
>CALABS010000033.1 GCA_937887565.1 uncultured Rhodospirillaceae bacterium
AGCTCCCCGCACAGCGGCTCGATGCCGGTGGTGTTCAGCAGGCATTTGGTCCGCTCGGTGATGGTCTCGCTGTCGGTGCCGCTCTTGCGTTTCTCCTTGGCGATGCCGGTGATGCTGGTCAGCATGAAGGTGGTCAGATCCTCGGTCATCTGCTTGACCTCGATGTTGTCGAGGACGATGAGCGGGTTCTGCGAGCCATCGGTGTAGTTCGCCGCGTCGGTGGCCTTCTTGTGCTGGGGCTCGCCGTAAAGCAGCGTCGACGTGATCTTGCTGGCGGTGGTCTTGCCCGATCCGGCCGAGCCCTCGAAGCGGGTCATGGGCCGCGTCCCGGCGAAATCGATCAGCAGGAAGCAGGAGAGCCAGGAAAGGATGAGAAAGCGATCCCCCTGCGGACAGGTCATGTTGCCCACCAGCAGATCGACCAGGAGCCGGTCCGCCTCTTCGAGGTCGGCGTCGGGCAGGAATTTCAGCGGCTTCATCTTCCGCGAGCCGTCCAGGATGATGCCGTCCTCGTTGCCGCCGTTCTTCATGATCTGAATTTCGTCCGGGGTGATCTTGGCGATCTCGTGCTCCGGATTGTTCAGGTTGAAATAGACGGTGTAGGAAGCCACATCGGTGTGCAGCCAGGAAAAATGGTCGCGCACCTGGCCACGGATCATGGCCAGGCTGGGCAGCACCTCGAAAAATGTCCGTCCGCCGTTGGAGGTCGGCACCATGCCCGTGTGCTTGTAGAGCATGGCCGCGTAATGGCGCTTGCGGCCCCGGTCCGGTGAATCCATCCAGTAGATGGCGTTGTCGAAATACATGAACGGCTCGCCCTGCAGGGTGTGAAAGAACTGGGCACCGTTGGCGGTGAACCAGTCGTAGGCGGCCTCGGCGGCCAGGGTGTAGTCGGGAGCGCCGTTCTCCAGTTCCGTGTCGATCAGCACCTCGTCGACCCGGGCGCGGCATGATCCGGGCATCGCGCCGGACATCCGCTTGGCCTTTTTCTTTTCGTTGCGGAACTCGACCTTGCGGTCCTTCTGGATGGCGCGGATCTGCTCTTTCAGGGTGGCCATGGAGACGCCACCGCCGATGCGCTCCTGCACCAGCTTCAGCAGGCGGGCCTGTTCCAGCGGCGACTGCTCGGAAATCTCCCCCAGGATCGGTTCGAGCAGACGGTTACGTTCTTCCTCTTCTGCGCCCTCGGGCAGCGAGCGCACGCCGAACTCGATGGGCGTGCTGGCTTCGGCGAGCAGGCGTTCGAAATCCTCCCGGGTATGCCCGGCGGCAATGTAATCGTTGACGTCGATCTTGGCGGTGGCGAGAAGCGCCTCGGCCGCCTGGATTTCCTCGGCGGGACGTCCCGCCAGCAGCTTGGCCAGCTCCTTCGGCCCCACGCTCGCCGTCAGGCCGAAGCGTTCGGTCAGCTCCTGCCGGGCCGAGATCTGTGTCTCCGACAAGGGCAGCGTCACCAGGCGGGTGTCGATCTTGTGTTCGGCCAGGGTGCGGGCGGTTTGCAGCGCCCCCTTGAGACCGGCCTGGGAGAGTTCGTTGTCCTGGCAGATGTAGACGGTTTCGACGCCGCGCAGCTTGGGGATCAGGCGCTCCCAATCGGCGGCCCGGATGCGGACGGTGACCGGAGATACGGTGGGCAGGCCCAGTTGCATCAGCGCCAGACAATCGGTCACCCCCTCGGTGATGATCACCTTGCCGGGCCTGGCCAGCAGGCAGTCCTCGTTGAACAGCAGCGCGTTGTTGATGAAATCGGCGACGTAAGGCCGCTGGTGCTCGTCGTGAACCGGCAGCTTCTTGTATTTCCCTTGCTCCCAGCCCACGTCCGGGGTCCACGGCGTCTTGCGGCCGATCATGAACACCACCCGGCCACGGCTCCAGTAGGGAAAGACGATGCGGCGCTCGAAAAATGGCGTCAGGCCGTCCTGGCTGGTGGGACGGAAAGCGCCGGTGGCGGCGAGCTCCCGCTTGGAGAAACCGTCCTCACCCCCGGTCAGTTGGGCGACCGCGCCGGACGCGTTGTCCGCGTAGCCGATCAGGAGATCGTCGATGGTCTCCTCGCTCAGGGCGTATTTGGATTTCAGCCAGTCGAGGACCTCCGGCGACTCCTTGAGCTTGGCGTGGTAAAGCTTGGCCAGCGCGGTCAGCGCGTCCTTGACCCGCAGTTCGAAGGCGCGGTCGGCCTCCGTCTGGGCGAGACGCTCCTGGCTGAGGCCATAGCGCGACAGCGGCGGCAAGCCCGCCTTCTTGGCGAGATAGTCCCTGGCCTGACGGTGGCTGTCCGGCATCGGACCGGATTGCCCGGCGGTGACCGAGCCCGTCTGAATGAACTCCACGAGCTGCAGCACGTCACCGCCGACTCCGCAGCCGAAGCAGTACCAGCCCTGCTTGTCGAGCATCACGTGCAGCGACAGGCGCGACTGGCTCTGATGGTTGGGGCAGTCGCACATCAAGCGCTGGCCGGTCTCCTGGGTGATCCGTCCCGGCAGGAGTTCCCGGGCCACGTCACCGATGTCCATCTCGGTGACGAGCCGGTAATACTCCCTGACGTTATCCGTTCCGCCCATACTCATTCGGCCTCCGCGACACGGGCGAAATCGGCATCCGCGTGCTGGGCGGCGTCCAGAAACAGGGGCAGAAAGGTCCGGCGGTCATCCACCTGGCACCGCTTGGCGCAGTTCTGGATGCCCCAGTGGTCACCCAGGACAATGGCGGTGCGCCGGGCGCGGGTCACCCCGGTGTAGAGCAGATTGCGGTGGTGCATGAAGGAATGCGCCTTGTGGACCACCACCACGGCGCAGGGGAACTCGGAACCCTGGGTTTTGTGGATGGTGAGCGCATAGGCGAGCTGCAGATCCTGCAGGTCGGGCGAACCCTTCTCCAGCTCCACCGGCATGCCGTCGAAGTCGATGACCAGGGTGCCGTTCGCGAGGACATCGACCACATAGCCGATGGCACCGTTCATCACGTTCAGGTCGTAATTGTTCCGGGTCTGGATGACCTTGTCGTGCTTGAGAAACGGAGCGCGGCGGCCCATGGCGACCGGCGGCACCTCGGTGTTCCAGAGCTTGCGCTGGATGAGCCGCTGCAGTTCCTCGTTCAGTTCCTTGGTGCCGAGCGGCCCCTTGTGGGTCGGCGTCAGCACCTGCACGTCCTTGATGATGTCGAACCCCAGGGCGTCGAGCCGCTCCTGAAACAGCTCCAGCAGGAACGAGCGTGCAGCCATCGGATCGGTGAACTGATCCACCAGGTACCAATCCCGGCATCCGGCCACCGACGCCTCGCTGGTCTTGCGCACCTCGCCCTTGAGAACGGCGGTGCAGTTCTCCTTGAGGACGCCAGCCTGGCGCACGACCTTGTCGAGGATGACCGTGGGGATGGCGCGTGTCTGGATCAGATCGCGCAGTATGTTTCCGGGTCCCACCGGCGGAAGCTGGTTGTGGTCCCCGACCAGCAGCACCGTGGTCCGCGACAAATCGACCGCCTCGAACAGGTGCCAGGCCAGCGGCACGTCGACCATCGAAAACTCGTCGACCACCAGGACGTCGGCATCGATGGGATTCTCCTTGCTGCGCGAGAAACCCTTGCCGTCATAGCCGAGCAGACGGTGAATGGTGGTGCCGCTGCGACCGCTGACTTCCTCCAGGCGCTTGGCGGCCTTGCCGGTCGGCGCGGCGAGCACGACCTCCAGATCGCTCTCCTCGCAGATGGTGTTGATGACCGAGATGGTGTAGCTCTTGCCAGAACCGGCTCCACCCGAGATCAGGCTGATGCTGTGATTGAGTGCCGAGCGCACCGCGTCGAGCTGCTTCTCGTTCAGCGTCGCCGCGCAGCGCCGAATCAGGGCATCGAGTTTCTTGACGGACTGGAAATGAGGGTTGGGTGTTTCGGCCTGGCCGAACAGCGAGGCCAGCTCCCGCTCCATGCGGACGATCTCCGGCAGAGCGACCACGAAACGCCCGCCGTGGGAATCGCAGGCAAGCGCCTGTTCTTCGATGAGCGCGTCGAGGGCGCTCTCGATGCGGACCCGGCTGTCCAGGGCATCCATGACCAGCAGCAGATTGGCCTGGTCCACCAGATCCTCGTATTCGATCCAGCAGTGGCCATTGTCCAGGGCATCACGGACGCAAAACAGCAGACCGGCCCGGATACGGGGAATGTGGTCCTTGGGGGTGCCCAGCTTGCGGGCGATCTTGTCGACCTTCTTGAAGCCGAATCCCCGGATCTCCCGAATGAGGATGTACGGGTCTTCCTTCAGGATATCGAGGCAGTTGCCGCCGAGTCTTTCGACCAGAGTGGTGACCTGATGATGGGTCAGTCCGAATGCCGACAACCAGGCCATGACGGCGTTGACGCTGCGGTTCTTCAACCATTCGTCACGCAGCCGCCGGGCAGCATCCAAGGGCAGCCGAGCTTTGAGCGCGATGCGCTCGGGGTCATTCAGAAGGGTTTCTTCAAAGGCGTCGCCGAAACTCTCGACGATCAATCTGGCCTTGGCCGGACCAATGCCCTTGATCTCCGGATGGTTGGCCAGATAGTGGATCAGCCCCTCCGGATCGAGTTCGAGGTCGTGCTCCATCCCGTCGACCTTGAACTGACGGCCGTATTTGGGATGGGTGGACCACGACCCGAGCAGGACCACAGGCTGATTTTCCCGGGCGAACAAATTGCCCGCGAACTGGACTTCCTCACCGGTCGGGGTGAGCAGTCGGCCTGCGGAGAACTTGGGTCCGGCATAGTAAACGCGCTCTATTCTTCCCCGGAGTCGCGCCGGGTTACTCTCATTTCTTTTTGGCATCTCGCGATCCTCCGGTGAAAACGTGTCAGGTACTCCTCGACAAAACGGCAGGCGGCCTGCCGGTCCGAGCAGAAGTAGACGGGGACACCGAAGTCGACGACGATGGAGGCGACCGTTCCAATCAGCGCATGCGGGTGGGCATCGCTGCGGTAGCGGCCATCGACCAGATCGCGAAAGTTGCACTCGACAACCACGCAGGCGGATTCGTAGGCGGAGAGCTTTTCCAGCTCGCGGTGAAACCGCTTTCGCCCCCGGATGACGGTGGAGACGAAATCCGTCAGGGATTTGCGCTCCACCGCCACCCGTTCCTCAAGGCCGACCAGTGAGTAATCACCGGCGGGCAGCGCCTTGCGAACCGCCGAAACCTTGTCACTATCGAAGCTGTAGGGCTCCTGTTCGCGGGTGTCGACGACAACGGTGATCCGGTCCATCATCAGAACGGGATCATGTCGTCCATCGCCGCGCCGGGAGCCCCGGCATCGTCGGCCATGACAATGCGACGGTTGAAGTAGATGTTCTCGTTTTCACCGCGAGTGCGCTTGGTCACCTCCAGCTTGATGTTGAGAAGCTGCTCGAGGTGGCCCGGCAGGTCGGAGAGCTTCTGAAGCTGCAGCCCGCAGGTGTAGAGGTCCTGCTTGAGCCACTTGATGTTCTCGTTGCTGGCCATGACGTTGTTGCGCCAGAGCAGACGGCCCTTGTGGGTCGGCGCGAGAATGCGCAGGGTCCACTTGAGCATGGGGTTGCCCGAGGTCTGGGCGCGGGTCAGTTCGACCCGGTCGACGTTGACCTGGTATTTGCCGTCGGGGACGGCCTCGAACTCGCGTTCCTCGACTTCGGCGGTTTCGAAGGCGTCGTCGAACTGCGCCAGGTCGAGGTTGCTGTTGGATTGGTTTTCGTAGTGTTCCATGGTCGGATCTCCTTACTGTTGGGGTTTCGCCGCCGCACTCGCGGTCGGCTCCGGCTTCGGCCGGGCGGCACTCGCCGCAGCTCCGGCTGCCGTGTTGTTGAACGCTTTCATGAAGCTCGAAAAATCGAGGGGGATGACTTCGGGGAGTCGGCCGGTGCGGTCACCGGCGTCGTAGTTGGGACTGGGCTTGGTGCGCATCACGCGCTGCCAGACCGGCTTGCCGTCCTCGCCGGTTTTCATGTCCAGGTCGCAGAACAGGATCAGGTCCACCAGGCCGGTGACCAGCTTCCGCGCCTTTTCCGGCAGCGTCGGCACGATGCGGGTGTGTTTGCCGGTCCGGGTCTCGATGTCCCGCTCCTGGGAGTGGGAGATCAGGATCAGCCCATAGGGCAGGAAGGCGAGCTTGTTGATGACGCGCTGGAACTCGTTGTTGATCAGCGCGTAGCCCTTGCCGTAGCCCAGGTCGGACTCGTGCTCGATCTTGAATTTCTTGCAGACGTAGTCCGAGCACATCTTGTAGGCGTTATCCACCGTGTCGACGACGATGGTCTTGAACTCGTGCTTGCCCTCGGCGATTTCCGCGCAGGCCTGCAGAAGGTCGTCCCAGCAGGTGATCGGGGTCTGGAACACCTCCAGGGCGTTCAGGCCCGGCTCGGTCGCCAGGAACAGTGCGTCATCGGCCTTGGAGCACCAGGTGCTCTTGCCGATCTTGCTCGGGCCGTACACCAGGGCGGTGAGGTCCGAGAGCGTGTGTTTGGGTTTGCTTTTGGTCTTGGGAAGCATGGCTTCGTCTCCTTATGGTTGGGATTTCAAAACACCGGAGCGGCGTCTTCACCGGCTCCGTCCCGCAGCTCTTCGTGCGGGGCGATCCGTTGGAAATGGTTTTCGATGACGTTGGGGTTGCCGCCCGAGCGGCAGAGCTGGAAGTAGGCGCAGGGCCTTCCGTACTGGAAGCAGTAGCTGGTGTTGCGGTAGAAGGTGTCGCGCCGACGGGCGTCGAGCATGGCCTTGGAGAGTTCCCACAGCTCCGCCCGCAGTTCCTCGAACTGGTCGCGGGAGATGTAGAGCACCTCGCGGTGGAACATGCCCGGCTCGAGGTACTTCTCCTGGAGCCGTTGCTGGAAGGTGTCGTCGTCCTCCGGCAGCTTGCGCTTGGCGCTGCTCTTGCCGGTTTTCGACTTGGCGATCAGCTCCGCCCGGCGGGCCTCGAATTCGGCTTCGGTCTCACCCTTGCCCTGGCGCAGCTTGGCCTTGACCAGGACGTTGTAGATGATGCCGCTGACCGTGATGCCGAGGGTCTGCTCCAGGTACCAGGCGTAGAGGATGATCTGGAAATCGGTCCACAGCCGCTCCAGGTAGCTGGCGTCGATCTGCGAGGCGGTTTTGTGTTCCAGCAGGAAATACTGGCCATCCTGACGGACGATGCCGTCCACCTTCCCGGCGAGAATGAAACTGCGCGAGGTCGCGCCGGTCGCCGGGTTGACGATGGGACCTTCGAAGGTCTTTTCGAGCGCGACGACCTCGAACTCTTCGGCCGGGTAGTGTTCCGCATAGGCGCTCATCATGGCCCGGGCGAGATGCCAGTCGGCCTGTTGATGATCGTCCTGCGCCCGGTTCGGATAGGTCCGGTCGATGTGGTCGAGGACCTTGGCCAGATCCCGCTCGCCGTGCCAGCACTCCAGGCAGTCGTGAATGACCGAGCCGAAGGCCAGATTGGGGTCGCGCTCGAGCGGCACCAGCTCGTCGATGTAGCGCCACTTGCAGGCCATGCGGCAGTTGCGGAACAGCCGCCACATGGAATAGGTGGTGGTCATCAGCTCGCTCATACCGCCACCCCCGCTTCGGCGGCGGGCGCTGCGCGATGCTTGGAGGCGCAGGCGCAGCCCGACGGTTGGGTACGTTCGATCAGGACCGAGCGTTCGCCGTACTCCTTGGTGGCGAAGCCGGTAAAGATGCGGGCGAGATCGCTGCCGACATCGGTGGAGGCGTCGATCACGCAGGTACGGCGGGCCTTGTCCAGATTGAACCGGCTCTCCATCCGCACACGGGAACGTCCATGCAGGCTTTCGACGGCCAGCATCGCCAGCATGAAAGTGTCTTCCAGTTCCTGGGCCGGGACCGACTCGTCAAAACGGTACTTGTAGGTGTCGTGAGTCATGGTTGAACTCCTCTTTTGTTCAGGTTCTGATTTCCGAGGCCCCGGATAGCCGCACCATGCGGCACGGTGCTTACTTACCGGAGCCGGGGCTGATGCGTCGGAGATCACAGGTAGTCGGTCAGGCCAGCCTCGCTGAAAGCGTCCCGCAGCTTGCTCAGCCGGTCGTAGAGGGTGGTTCTGGGAATGCCCATCTCCCGGGCGATTTCGGCCATGGTGCTGTCGTGCAGGCGCACGCACAGATCCCGGAGCTCTTCCGGCAGCGAGGCGATGGCCTGGCCGAGATCCATGCGGATCTCATGGGCGAGGCGCTCCCTTGTCTCGCGGGTGCCGCCTCCCAGAGAACCTTCGCTGTCCAGGAAGTCGATCCGCTCGGTGGTGTCGCCTTCGCCGTTGTCGAGGGGTTCGTTGAGTGAGGTTTGGCAGAGCCGCCAGTCCCGGCATTGGGCGAACCGGGCCTCCAGAATGGTGGAGATGTGACGTTCGACGATCCGGGCCATGAAGGTGGTCTTCTTGGCCTTGGCGGGATTGAAATGCCGCATCCGCTGCAGCAGATCGATCATCAGTTCCTGTTCGAGGTCGGGTCTGTCGTCCTCGGTGAATCCGGCCTTGCCTACGAGTTGACGTGCTTTGTGCCGAATGAGGTCGGCGGCATACTTGTCGATGCCGTCGTAAGAATTTTGTGAAACCATCGGGGCCTCCTCGGAGCGAGGAGGAGGTCCGCGTGGGTGTCGGCACGGGCCAGATCACAGGACAAAGCTGTCGCGTGGGCGAAGGGGTCGCAGGTACGCCGCCAATTGCCGTATTCGGCTCGGCGACACCCACAACAGCCTCCGCCATGCGTCCAGCTTGTTGTCCAGTGTCTAAGGGTTCAGGTCGTTACGTGTTCAGGCTGCCCGTTCCTCGATGCGCATCAGGAACGGGAGACCGTGCTTGATCTCGAGCAGGCAGACTTTTCCGCTGCCCATCTGCGCGAGGTGCTCCAGCAGCGCCACGACCTCTTGCTTGAGAATGAAGTCATCCTGGTCGCGCTCGGGCCGGGGACCGCTCTGTCCGCCCAGCTTGATCTCGCGCTCGATGACCGTGTCAGGGGTGAGTTCCGGCTCGCCGTCGCGGACCGGAATGTTGGTGATGCGGCCGAAGTTGATGTCCTGCATCAACTCGATGAGTCGCCGCTTCGGTGGGGTGAGGTGTGCTTTG
>CALABS010000034.1 GCA_937887565.1 uncultured Rhodospirillaceae bacterium
AGTCTCAATCGACGCCAGCAAGGCCGGCTTCAGCGGCCTTCACCGGACGGGTACTCTGCACGGCGATATAGCTTGCCCTCAGCGTATCGGCCGGGACCGCATGATGGACGGCGAATGCGAGGATCAGCTCGGCTCGGACCTCGCCGAAGAACGTGGCCAGGTGTGGCAACCATTCATCGGCCCCGCCTGAACTCAGCCGTGCCACCAAGGTCTCCGCATCGATCAAGGTTTTCCACGGTGAATTCACTGTCCCCAGGACTAGGTTGTCCACTGCCGAACCTTCGCGTGCGATTGCTGCGGCTTGGTCCAATAGCGGCGTAGCGGCCTTATTCAGAATTGCATTGACCAACTCTTGCCCTGGCACCACGCCTCGCAGAATGTGCAGAGCCGCATCTAGCAAGGCCGCTTCCGCGTGGTCCGCGTCGCTACCTTGACCGGATGCAATCGCATCCATCAATTGGCTGAGACGTTCACGCCCTAACTCGTACTGCCGCATGGTCTGTCACTCACGGTGCTGTTACTGACGCATCGAAGCTCTGGCCTCTACACAGCCCCCTACGACGGCCAGCGTTGCGCTCCTATGCCGCGTGTGGACGCACTACCGCTACGATGTGGTGACCTTCCTTGGCCTGGGCGGTAGCGAGATCGTAGGCAGCCTGGAGGTTGAGCCATAGGCGAGCCGAAGTGCCAAAATAGGCGGCGAGCCGCAGGGCCGTGTCGGCGGTCACGGCGCGCTTTCCAGCGATGACCTCGGCCATGCGGCTTTGAGGTACGTCGAGCGCCCGCGACAGCGCCGCGACCGAGACGCCGATCTCCGCCAACTCCTCGGCGAGGAACTCCCCGGGGTGCATGGCCGGCAGGGCGATGGCTTCAATGGTAATCGACGATTTCGACGTCATGGGCGTCTCCTTCGTGGAATGTGAAACAGATCCGCCACTGGTCATTAATGCGGATGCTGAACTGTCCGTTGCGGTTGCCGCCCAGGGCCTCGAAACGGTTGGACGGCAGCTTCATCAGATCCTCAATGCAGGTCGCCTCATTCAGAATGGCCACTCGCCGCTGCGCCTGACGCTCGAACGCCTGGAACTCGGGGACGCGCTGCCCCTGCAGGAATTTAGCGGTGCGCTTGTCAGCAGCAGTCTTAATCATCCGACAAACATAATCCGCGCTCCGGTATCTGGCAAGCAGATAGGTGAGGGATGATCCTGAGGGGTGAATGCTATGGCCTCAGCCACCTCGTTGGTCAGTGTAGGCGAGGGCGTTCCTCCCTCGCGCTCCCCCCGCTCGCCGCCGCATGGCTCGGGGATCAGGACTGCGGATGCTCGCTACGCTGCGCTTCCGGTCCCTGATCCCTGCTGCAAGCTTAGACGCCCTCCTAGGGCGTCAAGGACCTGCTCGCCCCTTCGGGGCTCCTCGGGCCCTTGACCCCCTTTCCGGGCTTCCCTGCCTCATTCCTTGAGCAATTCCGGGCGCCATTCGGCGACGATGCGCTCGAAATCGGGACCAAGGCCGTAGGCGGTCGGATAAATGCGACAAATTCTAATAGTTTGCGCCATTGCTATGGCCTCTGGATGCGCATCGGACTTGCCTTCTTACGAGGCAACAGAAGCGGCCAAAATCGAGTTCATTTTCAAACCGAAAGGCACAAAATTCGAGGTTCTCGGACGCGTTATCGACACGCGCGGCGACCTTGTTGATTCCGTCCAACTCGCGGTCGGTGTGGGCCAAGGTGCGGTTCCGTTCACCAACAGAAGTTGTGAGCCTCGTGTAAAGGGCAATGGTGCCACGGATACTCGTGACCTTTGCACGGGCCTGAAGGGTGAAGTCACGTTGTTCCGCACCGACGCGGGCCTTTATGCCTTCGGAGAAATTGAATATGACCGGTTACTTCGTCGTGAGTTGGTTCGAACGGGCAACGCCGAGATATTCTTGCCGAAGGTCCAACACGTACAGACCGGATTTTCCGGCTCGGTCTCTGCAGCAGGCGGCCAGATTGTTGCCCATGAGTGGGGCGACTGCTCAAAAACCTCTTCATTGACGTGCGTTAGACGACAGCGCGACTGACTACTGGCGCTCTACGAACGCGGCACAATTTGGCACATAGGGAGAGGCATTTACCTCCAATTTGATCGAGGTAGATACCTATTAATGCATTGGAGAGAAAAGGAATTTCGATCCAACTCGATATAAGCTGAGGGGCCAATTTCGGTCTCGAAAACCGGTGTGGGGGCAACTCCACCGTGGGTTCGAATCCCACCCTCTCCGCCATTTCAATGCTGTAGTGCGTTGAAATTCAAAGAAAAAGCTAGGCGGTGACACTGCCAACCCACAATCCAGCCCACAAACCGTTTCTGGCTTGCCCTGGACTGTCCTGGGTCATTGCCCAGCTTTCCGACCCTTCGGCAACCTTGTGGATTCAGGGTGGGGCTGGCAAAATCCCGTTGCGTTCCCCATGAGCACCGTCGAGAGCCATGAGGGCCCACGAGCCCCGGGGAACGCACTCTCTTTGGCGAGGCATTCCAATGGCACGGCTGAAGAAGACGGACTATCGCGAGATGACCCTCACCGATCTGGCGAAGGCCGCGCATTCCAACGAGGCTGCATGGCGGGCCTTGGAGCGCTTCAACCAATTGACCGAGGCAGGAAAGCGCCCCGTCATTCAGTACAGCGAGTTCAACGGCTGGCGGGTCAGGGATCCCTATGACTATCCCTGAAGCGCCCTCCCCGCCCGATCATAGCTCCCTCAGCGATGAAGAGCTCAATCGGCTGGCCGATGCCCATGTGAAGAAGTTGGACGCCATGCCGCCACCCAAGCGGAAGCGCGTGGATGCTCCGATGGATGGGGTGGTGGTGGAAAAGCCACCCGAGGCGTGACCCCCGTCACACTGGGTCTCCGTCCTTGTCCACCAGCAACAGGGGCAGTGTATCGTTGAACTTCGGGTATGACCTTTCGAGCAGCCGCTCGAATCCGCCCCATGTCGTCGATGCCCGCATCAACGCCACAACCCCCGTCAGCAGGGCTCGCAGTTCCGGATATCCCGTGCCGTCCGTCAGGTGATGATGGTGCTTGTGGTCACGGCCACCACCAGGAAGCCGGGGGTTGCGCCGCTGGAGCTCACGAATGATACCCGGGGCCAGTCGGGCATAAATGACGTCGTTGGTGATGTGCCCCACCACACCAGGCCTTTTGCCCGCCACCAGGGATTTCCAGTCCTTCAACCTGCCGATCTGGTCATAGAATTCGTCAGGAAAGGTCTTGGCCCATTCGGCCAAGTCGGCGCGGATGTAGTTTCCCAGCAGCCGTTGCAATGCATCGCGATCGCGCACCGCCTGATAGCCGGTAACCTCGTCGATCAGAGCGACGATGCCAACCTTCGCGGCAGCCCTCACCAGAGCTTCGGCTACACGCACATATCTCTGGCCTACTTGGGTACGGATTGCAATGCGCTCACGCGCTTTCAGGAATACTTCGCAGAACTGAATGAGAAACTCAGCCTGATAGCCGATAGCGATCCGATTGTTTGTGTCCTTGAAGCGAATGGGGTTCTGGAGGGGCGCCAAAATATCCTGATAAATCAATGGATGCATGATGTGTTCATTGAGAATTTTTTCGAGACGAGGGGCGATGCCGTTGGCCTTGCTGCGAATGTCAAACGCAGCCATGAAGCCTCTGCCCGAGAGAACCCGACGCCCATCATCCAAGACATAGCTGTGTAAAACCCACCCTGCCATATCAAGCGGCCCGTCATGCGTGGCCCGAGGAATCGCCTGCTGGTTCATGTGTCCCTCCGCACTACTCGCGAGGGATTTTAGATCATCTCCTTATGGTGGTGGAGTCCCAACTCATACTGATCACACGCGAATTCCCAGGCTCCGCAGGTATTCCATCGCTTTCTGCTGTTCGATCGTCTCCCTCCGGGTCGTCCGCCTTGGCTTCGGCGGCGGCGGTTCATCCGGCAGGGGAAGGGCTTGGCGCTGCTGGTAGTCCTCGATCGACTGCACCAGTACACGGACACCGCGCCCAAGCTTGAAGCCCCTGAGCTCCCCCTTCCTCAGCAGCCGGCGGATGATGGTTTCATCGCAATCGAGCAATTCGGCAGCCGTCTTGATCCGCACCGCCTGAAGCTCCAGCGGCACGGTGATCGAGTCGAGCGGAATTCCGGGCTGATCCATCGGCCACCTCCGTCTTCCGAAGGTGGCCCCGATCCAGGCAGACCTGCAAGCGGGATTATACGGAAGCCGGTTGATTGATTCGCTAATTTTGTGATTCGCTTGTTGCCTA
>CALABS010000035.1 GCA_937887565.1 uncultured Rhodospirillaceae bacterium
GTGGCCCGCCGCGGCGTTGCCGCTATTCTACAGTCGGGCGGGCCGTGGCCCGCCGCGGCGTTGCCGCTATTCTACAGTCGGGCGGGCCGTGGCCCGCCGGTGGCCCAGTCCAGCAGTTGGACGGTATGGACGACGGGCAGGGCGGTCCCGCCCCGGATATGCTCGATGCAGCCGATATTGCCGGCCGCCACCACCGCCGCCCCGGTCACCTCGAGGTTGGCCGCCTTGCGGTCGCGGAGCTGGCGCGACAGCTCCGGCTGGGTGATGGAATAGGTGCCGGCCGAGCCGCAGCACAGATGGCTCTCGGCGGGCTCCTTGACGGTGAAGCCGGCGGCGAGCAACAGCGCCTTGGGCTCGTCGCGCACCCGCTGGCCGTGCTGCAGCGAGCAGGCGGAGTGATAGGCCACCACCGTGGCGGTTATCTCGGCGGCGGGGGACTGGACCCGGACATCGAGCCCCGAGAGGAATTCGGTGACGTCCTTGGTGATGGCCGACAGCCGTGCCGCCCGCGCGCCCCAGTCCGGATCGTCGCGCAGCAGGAAGCCGTAATCCTTGACCATGGTGCCGCATCCCGAAGCGTTGATGACCACCGCGTCCAGGTCGCCCAGCTTGCCCCAGGCGGCGAGGTTGGCCTTGACCATGGCCTCGGCGGCGGCGCGATCGCCCATGTGGTGGACCAACGCGCCGCAGCAGCCCGCCTCGGCCGACACCACCACCTCGACCCCCAGCCGGTTCAAGAGGCGCACGGTGGCGGCGTTGATGTCGCTGCCAAGCACCTGCTGAACGCAGCCGGTCAGCAGGGCGACGCGGGCCTTGCGCATTCCCTGGGCCGGATAGACGCCCGGCGCCAGCGGCGGATCGGCCGGCAGGCTGGCCGGGGCCTGGCCGAGCAGCGCCTTGACGGCCGGCGGCATCAGCCCCGCGACCGGCCGCGCCAGCCGTGCCCCCCACAGCGACAGCCGGAACAGGCGCGGGTTGGGCAGCACGGTGGCGAGCAGCCGCCGCAGCCAACGCTCGCCGGGGGGGCGGCGATGGGTTTCGGCCACCCGCTCGCGGGCGTGATCGACCAGATGCATGTAGTCGACGCCCGAGGGGCAGGTGGTCATGCACGACAGGCAGGACAGGCAGCGGTCGATGTGCATGGCCACCTTGGGGCTGGCGGCCTTGTCGCCCTCCAGCATGTCCTTGATCAGGTAAATGCGCCCGCGCGGGGAATCATTCTCGTCGCCCAGCAGGACATAGGTGGGGCAGGTGGCGGTGCAGAAGCCGCAATGGACGCATTTGCGCAGGATGGCATCGGCGACGGCGATGTCGCGATCGGCCAGCTGCGCGGGGGTGAAGCGTGTCTGCATCGGACTCCTATAGGGCCGGCGCCATGCGACCGGGATTGAGGATGCGCCGGGGATCGAAGGCGGCCTTGAGGCGCGCGGACAGGGCGGCCAGCGGCGTCGGTTCGGGATGGAAGACCGGCACCGAGGCGCGCAGCTCGGCCGGGGCCCGGAACAGGGTGGCCCGGCCGCCGGCCGCCTCGGCGGCGGCGCGGACCAGATCGGCCGCCGGGTCGCGGCCGGCCAGGGCCAGCCACGCCAGCGCCCCGCCCCGGTCCAGAACCACCTCGGCGGCGGGGATGGCGGCCAGCGCCCCGGCCACGCCCGATGGCGGCACCATCAGCCGCCACACCAGGCGGTCGTCGGCGACGAAGGCCGTCACGTCGCGCACCGCCGTCCAGAACGCCGCCGACTGGGCGCCCGCGAGCTCCTCGACGGTGGCGACTCCCGCCAATTCATGGCGCAGCGCCTCGGCGCGGGCGGCCACCGACACCTCCGGGCCCTCGAGCCGCAGCCCGGTGACATCGCCGGCCTGGGCGGCGCCCGAGACCTCGTGGGGACTGGACAGCGCCTTGGTCATGACGGCGACGGCGGCCGCGCGGTCGAGGCCGGACAGCGTCAATGTGCGTTCGGACTCGGGCAAGGGTGCCACCCTCAGCGTCAGCTCGTGGATCACCGCCAGCGTGCCCAGCGAGCCGGTCAAGAGTTTGGGCAGGTCGAAGCCGGTGACGTTCTTGACCACCCGGCCGCCGCAGACGAAGGCCTCGCCACGGCCGGAGACGCATTTCAGGCCCAGCACGTGGTCCCGCGCCGCGCCCTGGGACACCCGGCGGGGGCCGGCCAGGTTGCAGGCGACCACGCCGCCGATGGTGGCCCGGCCGGGCGGACCGCCCAGCAGGGCACCCCAGTCGGCCGGCTCGAAGGCCAAGCGCTGACGCCGTTCGGCAAGGGTTGCTTCCAACTCGGCCAGCGGCGTTCCGGCCCTCACCGACACCACCAGTTCCTCGGGCTCGTAGGCGACGATGCCGGCCACGGCGCTCAGATCGAGGGTGGCCGAGGTCCGCATGGGGCGGCCGTAGCCGCACTTGGACCCCGCGCCGGCCACTTCCAGCGGCCGGCCGTCGGCGAGGGCGCCGCGAACCGCGTCCAGCAGGTCGTCCTCGTTCCGGGGCTTGTACAAGTCCATCAGAACCTCGGCAGGTCGGGGAACGGGGCATCGCCGGCGGTGACGCGCATCCAGCCCATGTCGGCGCAGCGGTTCAGCGTCGGGAACATCTTGCCGGGATTGAGCAGACCCTTGTCGTCGAAGGCGCATTTGACGAGTTGCTGGTGGGCCAGGTCCACCTCCGAGAACATCTCGCCCATCAGGTCGCGCTTCTCGACGCCGACCCCGTGCTCGCCGGTCAGCACCCCGCCCACCTCGACGCACAGGCGCAGGATGTCGGCGCCCAGGGACTCGGCCCGCTCCAACTCGCCGGGCCGGTTGGCGTCGAACAGGATCAGCGGGTGCAGGTTGCCGTCGCCGGCATGGAAGACGTTGGCCACTCTGAGCCCGTACCGGGACGACAGCTCCGCCGTCCGCGTCAGCACATAAGGCAGGCTCTTGCGCGGGATGGTGCCGTCCATGCACAGATAGTCGGGGCTGATGCGGCCGACCGCCGGAAAGGCCGACTTGCGGCCGATCCAGAACAGCTGCCGTTCCTCGTCGGTCTCGGACACCCGCACCGTGGTGGCGCCGGCCGCCTCGCACAGCGCCTTGACGGCGGCGATCAGGTGCTCGACCTCGGCGGCAGGGCCGTCCAGCTCGGCGATCAGCAGCGCCTCGACGTCCAGCGGATAGCCGGCGTGGCAGAATTCCTCGGCGGCGTGGATGGCCGGGCGATCCATCATCTCCAGCCCGGCGGGGATGATGCCGGCGGCGATGATGGCGGCGACCGCGTCGCCGGCCTGCTCGTTGGAGGGGAAGCCGATCAGCATGCCGCGCACCGTCTGCGGCTTCCTGAGGATGCGCACGGTGACCTCGGTGACCACCCCCAGCAGCCCCTCGGAGCCGGTCACCACCCCCAGCAGGTCGTAGCCGTCGGAATCAGGCTGGCGGCCGCCCAGGCGGAGGACCGAGCCGTCCATGGTCACCATCTCGACGCCCAGCAGGTTGTTGGTGGTCAGGCCGTATTTCAGGCAGTGCACGCCGCCCGAATTCTCGGCCACGTTGCCGCCGATGGAGCAAGCGATCTGACTGGACGGGTCGGGGGCATAGTAGAAGCCCGCGTGCTCGACCGCCCGCGTGATGGCCAGGTTGGTGACACCGGGCTGGGCGACCACGCAGCGATTGTCCCAGTCGATCTCGAGAATGCTGTTGAACCGGCCCAGCCCCAGGGTGATGGCGTCGGCCAGCGGCAGGGCGCCGCCCGACAGCGAGGTGCCGGCGCCCCGGGGCACCACCTTGACGCCGTTCTCCCACGCCCAGCGCAGCACCGCCGCCACCTGCCGGGTGGTGCGCGGCAGCACCACCACCATGGGAATCTGGCGATAGGCCGACAGGGCGTCGCATTCGTAGACGCGCAGCTCGTCCTCGTCGACGATCACCGCGCCGGGCTCGGGGCACAGGGCGCGCAAGGCCTCGACGATGCGGGGCCGGCGGGCGATGACGGTGGAGTCGGGGGCGGGCATCCGCATGGGCTTTCCCTCCGCTGGTATGACCAATCTTAGGGAGGGAACGGCAGCGGCGCAACCCGGCCATGCTCAGAAGGGGTGCGCGCAAAAGAAAACCGCGCCAGCCTTTCGGCGGCGCGGCTCTCGAAATTCGGCTTATGCCGGGCGGATCAGCCCTGGCGCGCCTTGAAGCGGGGGTTCGTCTTGTTGATGACGTACACCCGGCCCTTGCGGCGGACGATGCGGCAGTTCTTGTCGCGCAGCTTGGCCGACTTCAGCGAGTTGCGGATCTTCATGGTCTCAATTCCCTAAGCGCTAGGTCGCCAACGTTATCCGGGGTGCGCGACCGGAGGCCGGGAAAATACGGAAAGCGGGGGGGGATGTCAACCCGTGGATGGAGGAAAAACGGTTCATTCGTCCTCGACACCGTTCGGGACATCCCTTGGCCCTCGTCCCTCATGCGGTTCGGGCCGTTCATACCATGGTCCCGCGGTGGGGGCGAGGGGGTGCGGCCGGCGCGCCATCTTGCTATATTGAGACACATGCTGCGCTTCATTCCCTCCGAGCCGTCGTCTCCTCACGCCTTCGAGCGGATCGACGGGGCCGAGGACGCGCGGGTGCTGGTCGTCTGCGACCACGCCTCGCACCTCATCCCCGAACGCTATGGCGACCTGGGGGTGCATTCCCGCTCGCGGCTGGACCACATCGCGTGGGATATCGGAGCCGGCGCGGTGGCCCGCGCTCTGGCCGGGCGGCTGGGCTGCCCGGCGGTGCTGGCGGGAGTGTCGCGGCTGGTGATCGACTGCAATCGCCAGCCCGGCGATCCCACCTCCATCCCGGCCGTGTCGGCGGGCATCGGTATTCCGGGCAACCGCGACGTCGATGACGCCGAGGCGGATTTCCGGGCCGAACGGTGGTTCTGGCCCTATCACCATGAGATCGGCGTCGTCCTCTCCCACCTCTGGCGGCACGGGGCCGCTCCCGCCATGGTATCGGTCCACAGCTTCACGCCGGTGTGGCAGGAATGCCGTCGGCCATGGCATGTGGGCGTGTTGTGGAACCGTGATCCCCGCATGGCGGTGCCGGTGCTCAGAAGTCTGCGGGCCCATCCCGGCTTGGAGGTGGGCGACAACGAGCCCTATTCCGGCCGCGAGATCAACTTCACGCTGGACACCCATGCCGGGGCGGCCGGGCTGCCCCATGTGTCGTTCGAGATCCGCCAGGACCTGCTGGCCGACGAGACCGGCGTCGCGAAATGGGCGGGCCTACTGGCCGACGCCCTGGGTCCTGTCCTGGCCGATCCCACCCTGCACCGGGTCGAGGTGTTCTGAACCTACCCGCGCGCGGGCGGGGCAGGCCCACGCGCGGGAGTGTTGAATTGTTCAAATTATATACCTATTTTCACCGTCACGGAACGGTCATGCGCGTTCGGCAGACGGTTCTCGCCGTTCCGGGTTTCGGCAACGAGGGACTTCACATGACCACCACCACCATGGATGCGCACGGCGCCCACGCCCCCGAGTCGCGGCCGCGCACGGACGGCCGCTTCGCGGAACTGGCCGTCGGCGTCGGCTATCTGTTCGCCATCGGCACCGCCTTTACCACCGCGCTGGCCCTCGCCCTGGTCGTCCTGATCGGCGAATAGGTCGAGCCGGGGGCGAGTCCGAGCGGCGGCCGACGGGCCGGCATTTCGGAGCCTCCACACTGGCCGGACGCCTCCGGCGCGCCCACCTCTGAAGAGGGGAGCGGCGCCCGGAGGTAGGTCCATGGCCGAGCCATCGTTCAGCATCGGCGTCGAGGAGGAGTATTTCCTCGTCGATCCCGCCAGCCGCGACGCCGTCGCGGAACCGCCGCCCGGCCTGATGGCCGAGGCGCGGAGGGAGCTGGGCGGCGAACGGGCCAGCCCGGAACTGCTGCGGTCGCAGATCGAGATCCAGACGCCGGTCTGCCACGACCTCGCCACCGTGCGGGCCGAGCTTGCCGGGGCGCGCCGCGCCGTGGCCGGCGTCGCCGCCCGTCACGGCTGCGCCGTCATCGCCGCCTCCACCCATCCGCTGGCGGAATGGGGCGACCAGAAGTCCACCCCCAAGGAACGCTATGCCGCCATCGCCCGCGACCTCCAGGCGGTGGGCCGGCGGCTGGTGATCTGCGGCATGCATGTTCACGTGGCGGTCGAGGATGACGAACTGCGCATCGACCTGATGAACCAGGCGTCCTATTTCCTTCCTCATCTGCTGGCGTTGTCCACCAGCTCGCCGTTCTGGCGCGGGCGCGACACCGGCCTGAAATCGTACCGGGTCAGCGTCTTCCGCGAGATTCCCCGCACCGGCCTTCCCGATCGCTTCGAATCCTGGGGCGAATACCAGCGCCGCTGCGACCTCCTGGTGCGGGCGGGGTTGATCGAGGACCCCACCAAGCTGTGGTGGGACCTGCGGCCGTCCTTCCGTTTTCCGACCCTGGAGATGCGCATCGCCGACATCTGCACCCGCCTCGACGACGCCATCGCCGTGGCCGCCCTGTGGCGCTGCCTGGTCAGGATGCTGTGGCGGCTGAAGCGCGAGAACATGCGCTGGCGGATCTATCCTCGCATGCTGATCGACGAGAATCGCTGGCGGGCCCAACGCTACGGCTTGGACGAGGGGTTGGTGGATTTCGGCAAGGGCCGGGTGGTGCCCTATGCCGAACTGCTGGACGAACTGCTGGATCTGGTGGCCGAGGATGCGGCGCATTTCGGTTGCACCGCCGAGGTGGGCCATGCCCGCGTCATCCTGGCGCGCGGCACCTCGGCCCACGACCAGCTGGCGGTGTGGAACGCCGCCCGCGCCGACGGCGCCGGCGACCACGAGGCGCTGGCGGCGGTGGTCGACCGGTTGATCCTGCGTACCACAGAAGGGGTATGAGGAACGGGGGTGCTCCCCCTTGCGTGGGAGGGGGCGGGTGGCTATGGTTCGGACCCGGATTTCGACGAGGGGTTCCCGACCATGAGCGACGAGCAGAGCAACCAGATCGGCGGTATCGCGGCCGAGGCGCTGCGGCAGTTCATCGAGCGCATCGAGCGCCTCGAGGAGGAGAAGGCCACCATCGCGGCCGACATCAAGGACGTCTACGCCCAGGCCAAGAGCCAGGGCTTCGACACCAAGATCATCCGCAAGATCATCAGCCTGCGGAAGATGGAGGACCAGGAGCGCGAGGAAATCGAGCAGCTCCTCGACCTCTACAAGGCCGCCATCGGCATGGCGTGAGGGCAGGGCTCGAACGCGAGGGCGCGGCGGGGCTTTCCGCCGCGCCTTTCTCGTTTCCGGGCTATTCCCGCCGCCGCTCGATCTCGATGCCGACGCTGGCCGCCTCGGCGTAGACGTCCAGCTTCTCGACGCGGACCCGCACCGACGACACCCGCTCGTCGGTCAGGCACAGGGCGGCCACCTTGTCGGCCAGGGTCTCCACCAAATTGATGTGGCCGTCGGCCAGCATGGCCTTGATGCCCTCGATGACGTCCTCGTAGGACACCACGTTCTCGATGGCGTCGTTCAAGGGGCCGGCCTGTTCGAGCACCGCCATGTCCACGTTGACCCGGACCCGCTGCGGCGCCAGCAGCTCGTGGGCATGGATGCCGATCGAGCACTTCAGCACGAGGTCGCGGACCAGGATGCGGTAGAGCTTGGCGTCTTTGGCGAACAACGGAAACAACTCCTTCAGGCGAGGACGTCGGCGACCACGCGGACGTCGTCGTCCTCGGGCAGCGCCGACAACAGGTCGGCGACGGTGCGGCCGGCCAAGGGGTGGCGGGCCTGGGCGCCCACGTCGGCGAGCGGAGCCAGGGCGAAGCGGCGCTCGGGCAGCCGGGGATGGGGGATGACCAGATCGTCCGCCTCGACCACGGTGTCGTCGTAGAGCAGGATGTCGAGGTCGATCAGGCGCGGCCCGTAGCGCAGGCTGGCGACCCGGCCCAACTCGGTCTCGATGCCCTTGAGGCCGCGCAGGAGGTCGGACGGGCGAAGGGCGGTGCGGGCGCGCGCGGCCATGTTGAGGAAGGCCGGCTGGTCGGTGACATAGAGCGGCGCGGTCTCGTAGATCCGCGACAGCGCCTCGACCTCGGCCACCGTCTCCAGCGCGGCCACGGCGGCGCGCAGATTGGCGACTCGATCGCCGAGATTGGTCCCCAGTCCCAGGTAAACGGTGGCCATGCCTTCCCACCCGATCGTGTGAAAGCGCGCACCATCCACCGAAATGGCGCCGATGGCAAGAGGGCTAAGCGCGAACCGGAATCTGCCAGCCCGAGGACATGGCGATGCGTACCGCCTGGGCGCGGTTGGCGGCGCCGATCTTGCGGTAGACGTTGCGCAGGTGGACCTTGATGGTGATCTCCTGCAGGTCCAGGACGATGGCAATTTCCTTGTTGGTGCGGCCCTCGACCAGCAGGCCCAGGATCTCGGCCTCGCGGCGCGACAGCTTGTCGAAGGGCGGCGGCACCACGCCCGGGCGCGGCGGCTGCGCCATGGGCATCATCGGCATCTGGTTGGCCGGATCGTCAAAGAAGGTCGAGGACGGCAGGTACTTCTCGCCCGACAGCACCAGCCGCAGCGCGTTGACCATGGCGGTGCCGCTGACCGTCTTGGGGATGAAGCCGGCGGCGCCGGCCTGGACGGCGGCGACCACGTGGTCGCGGCTGGAATAGCCCGACACGATCACCACCGGGATGTCGGGGCACTTGGCCTTGATGGCCTCCAGGCCCTTGAGGCCGTCCATCCCCGGCATCATCAGGTCCAGCAGCACCAGGCCCAGGTTGCCGGCGCCGTCGGCGGCGGCCAGGGCCTCGTCCAGGTTCGCCGCGTCCAGGATCTCGGCCTGCGGGTCGAGCTCGTGGAGAAACGGCTTAAGGCCGTCACGCACCAGCTTGTGGTCGTCGGCGACCAGGATCTGCATGGATTCGTCTCCCCTGGAGGAGGGTGAGAGCCCCCTCGTCCTACCAAAGTATATTCATACCACTGGCAAGGGACAACGAAAAGCTGGCTTAGCCGCACGTTGTGAAAGTCAATCCGACGGAGGCTTGAGGAACGTGGCGATCAATTCCCCCAGGCGGCCGAGCGCCACCGGCTTCTTGAGGACGGCGCAGCGGTCGTCCTGGAGGTTGTCGGAGAGCCTCTCGGTCGCGCCCAGATGGCCGGTGACGATGACGATGGGCAACAGCGGGTCGAAGTCGCGCAGCTTCTCGATCAGCTGCTCGCCGCCGCCGGCCGGCATGCGCAGGTCGGTGATGACCACGTCGGCGGGGTCCGTCGCGAAGCGCTCCCAGGCCTCGGAGCCGCTGGTGCACAGGGTGGCGCGATAGCCCATCCCGCGCAGGAAGTTGCACAACGTCTCGGCGGCGGTCTGTTCGTCGTCCACCACCATGATGTGGGCATCGGCCACCACGGCGTCCTGCGGCGGCTGGTCGCGGCTCTCGCCGGCGGCCAGGGTGGCCTCCTCGTCCAGCGGCAGGGTGACGCCGAAACAGGCGCCGCCTCCCTCGACGTCGAGCACCTCCAGCCGGCCGCCCATGGAATTGATGATGCCGAAGCTGACCGACAGCCCCAGCCCGGTGCCGCGCCCGGCTTCCTTGGTGGTGAAGAACGGCTCGAAGATGCGGGCCCGCACCGCCGGCGGCAGGCCGGGGCCGTTGTCGGCGACGGTGATCACCAGCCAGCTGCCGCGGCGGCGCGCGGTCACCGCCACCCGCGGCGTCCAGCCGTCGGGCTGGCAGTCCCGCCGTTCCTTGACGGCGTGGTGGGCGTTGGTGACCAGATTCATGATCACCTGCTCCAACTGCACCCGGCGGCCACGGACGAGCTTCGGCTGGGGTGGGAGGTCGACGGCGAGCTCGATGCCGTCGGGGCGCATCTGCCCTTCCAGCACTCCGATGGCCGAGCGCACCGCGGCCAGGGCATCGAAGACCTGGACCGGACTGGAATCGCGGCGCGAGAAGATGCGGATGTCGTCGATGATCTCGGCGGTGCGCTGGGCCTGGTCGGCCACCAGTTGGAACTGCTGGGCCTGCCACTCGGCGGTGGCCTTGCCGCGTTCGATGAACAGCAGCGCGCCCTCGGCGGTCAGGCGGATGATGTTGAGCGGCTGCGACAGTTCGTGGACCAGCCCGGCCGCCATCTCGCCCAGGGTCGCCAGCTTGGCGGCCTGGATCAGCTGCGCGTCCACCTGCTTGCGCTCGGTCACGTCGCGAACCACCAGCAGGCGGGCGGGCAGGCCGTGGAAGGTGATGTCGGTGGCCACCACCTCGGCGTCGAAGGGTGAGCCGTCGAACCGCAGCAGGCGGTATTCGATGACGACGCGGCCCACCGGCGGGTCCTTCAGGCGGGCGGTGGCATCGGCGTGGGAGCTTTCGTGTATGAAGTCGAGGACCGGGCGGCCGATCATGGAGCCGCCGTCGGGGGCCCCGAACACCGATTCCGAGGCGGGATTGGCGAACAGGATGGTGCCCTGGCTGTGGACCAGGATGGCGTCGGGGGTCAGCTCGATGAGCGAGCGGTAGCGTTCCTCGCTCTCGGCCAGGTCGCGCACCGCCCGTTCGTGCTCGGCCTTCATGCGCAGCGCGCCGATGCCGTAGGTGAGGTTGCGGGCCAGATCCTCCAGCAGCCGTGCCACGTCGTCGTCGAAGGCCTCGGGCTCGCCCGCGTAGATGACGAGTGCCCCCAGACGGTTCTCGCCATGGCCCAGCGGCAGGGCGATCACCGAGCGGAAGCCGTATCGCCTCGCGGCGTCCCGCCACGGCGAAAAGGACGGGTCGGACTGGGTGTCGTGGACCACCTGCGGCACGCCGGTGCGGATGGCCGAGCCGACCGGGCCGCGGCCGATCTCGGTATCGCTCCACGACACCTGGATTTCCCGCAGGTAGTCGCAGGCCAGCCCGGCCTGGGCGACCGGCGTCACCGACAGCGTCTCGTCGGGGCGGGCATAGCCGATCCAGGCCAGCTTGTAGCCGGCCACGTCGACCGCGACCCGGCAGACGTCCTCGAGCAGCGACGCCTCGTCCGAGGCCCGCAGCAGCGCCTCGGTGGAGCGGGTCAGGGCGGCGACCGCCCGGTCGATCAGGCGAAGCTGCTCGGCGACGCTATGCGCGATCATCCAGTCCCTCTCGCATCGGGCTTCCTCCCCATGATCGCGGATGATAAACCTTCCCCGTTCGGCCATCCTAGTTTTCCTAGGGGTTAATACCCGCCGGCGGACGTGAAATCGAGGTCGCGATGCTGAGGTCGCTTGTCTGGCTCGCGGTCGCCGTGGTGACGGCGACCCTTTTCCCCGCCTGGGCCTCGGCGCCGACGGTGCTGGATCTGCTGGATGCGCCGGTGGCCTATACGGCGTCGTTCACGGTGACCAGCGACAGGGGGACCTATCGGGGGACGGTCTGGCATGCCCCGGGACGCGAACGGCGCGACTTCGACACCGCCGGCGGCGGGCAGTCGGTGCTGTTGCGGCGCGACACCGGCGCCGCCTACCTGATGAAGCCGTCGGGGCGCTGGTACGTGGGCCTGGCGCTGGACGCCGCCGCCGGGCTGGCGGGCGGGCTGCACGCCATGGCGGTCACGCGGACTCCGGTGGGCGAGGAGACGGTCGCCGGCACCCGCGCCACCCGCTACCGCGTCGAGGCCAGCGCCCCTAAGGGCGGCCGCTTCCAGGGCGAGGCGTGGATCAGCCGCGACGGCATCCTGGTCAAGGCGGTGGGCGACGTCGTCACCCCGGGCGGCCGCGTCATGCCGGTGTCCACCACGCTGTCGGGACTGCGGCGGGGCAAGGTGGACGAGACCCGCTTCGACCTGCCGTCCGGGTGGTCCGGCATGGATCTGCGGTCGGTGCCGGCGGAACGCATCGAGCAGGTGGTCGAAAGCCTGCGGCCCCTGCTGGAAGGGCGCTAGTTGTGAAGTCTCAGGAGGTTGCCCACTCGGTCTGAACCGAGGAAGCTGAAGTTGCG
>CALABS010000036.1 GCA_937887565.1 uncultured Rhodospirillaceae bacterium
CAACAGCCGATTTCACTGGTGGCCGTCAGAATGAATCAGCCGGAATCCGTATCAGTCCCGGCCGAAGCGATTCCTGTAGTCCAGCATCAGGCCCGGATCCTGTTCCTCCTTGCGAAGGAAACAGTCACCCGCCACCAACACCTCCATCCCGGTGCCCATGAAGCAGCGGAAGGCATCCTCGGGCGTGCAGACGATGGGTTCGCCCCGAACGTTGAAGCTGGTATTGACCACCATCGGGCAGCCGGTCAGCTCCTTGAAGCGGCCGATGAGGGCGTGGTAGCGGGGATTGGTACCGGCATCGACTGTTTGGATTCGGGCTGAATAGTCCACATGGGTCACCGCCGGAATATCCGAGCGGCGTACGTTCAGCTTATCGATGCCGAACAGCCGCTCCTGTTCCTCGGTCATGGCGATGCGGTGGCTCTCGACCACCGGCGCCACCATCAGCATGTAAGGCGATTCCGCGCCGATTTCGAACCAGTTGGACACGTCCTCGCGCAGCACGGACGGCGCGAAGGGGCGGAAGCTTTCGCGGAACTTGATCTTGAGGTTCAGCGTCCGTTGCATGGTCGGCGAGCGCGGGTCCCCCAGGATGGAGCGCCCGCCAAGGGCGCGCGGACCGAACTCCATCCGCCCCTGGAACCACCCCACCGCCTTCCCTTCGGCCAGCGCCCGGGCGGTGGCGTCGATGACGGCCGCCCCCTCCAGCGCGGTGAAGCGGGCGCCGACGGCCGTCAGGCGGCGTTCGATGTCGGCCTGGGTATAGGAAGGCCCCAGATAGCCGCCGCGCATAGCGTCACCCGCCGGGCGCGGACAGCCACGCGACGAACCCGCCGCGAGGGCCGCCCCCAACGCACCACCCGCCTCGCCCGAGGCCGGCTGCACCCACAGGTTCTCGAAGGCGCCGTCGCGCAGGATCTTGCCGTTGGCCACGCAGTTGAGCGCCACGCCGCCGGCCAAGCAGAGGTTGGGAACCCCGTGCGCGACGCCCAGACCCTGGGCCAGGCGCAGGATCGCTTCCTCGGTCACCGCCTGGAGCGATGCCGCCACATCCATGTGGGCCTGGGTGATCGTGGCGTCGGGCCCGCGCGCGGACAGGCCGAAAAGGGCGGCCAATGTGGCCTGATCGAAACTCGCCAGCGAGAACCAGCCATCGGACCTAAGGTTCACGAGGCGATCGAGCAGGGCGTCGCGGTGGCGCGGCTCTCCATAGGCGGCAAGCCCCATCACCTTGTATTCCCCGGACCGGGGCTTGAAGCCGAGAAACCGCGTCACCGCCGAATATACGGTCCCCAGCCCCTGGCCATGATGGCGTGTCAAGCGCAGGCGGCCACCGCGGCCGATCGCGGTGGCGGTGAATGCGCCGTCGAGGACTAGGACCGCGGCCTCATCGAATGGCGAGGGGTGATAGCCGGAGGCGGCATGCGCCAGCGGACGCTCGACCAATTCGTGCAGGCCGTCCGGCCCCGGCCCCGGCCCCGGCACCGCCACCACCTCCAGGTCTGCCGGTCCGATCCCTGCCTCGGCGAGGCAGTAGGCCACGGCATGGTGTGGGAAGCCGCCCTGGTGCTTGCGCCGGGTGAACCGCTCCTCCTCTGCCGCCGCGACGATCGTGCCGTCGCCAACCAGCACCGCGGCACTGTCACGGTCACCGTGGGAAACACCCAGGATCCACATCACCCCTGCCCGCGCCACCAGGACACCGCGTCCGCCAAGGCGCCGGCCAGCCCGTGGGCGGCCGTGAATCCCACCTCGCGGTGCAGCCGCGTCACGTCCGCCACCAAACGCTCGGGCTCGCCCGGCCGCATGGGCAGGGTGCCGATGCGCAACAGCTCCGGCCGGCCGGCGGCCTCGCCGATCATCCGCACCAGCTCGGCTACCGCCATGGCGTCGCCAGTGCCGATGTTCACCGGCCCCTGAATCGCGCTCGCCAGCAAGGCGGCGAAAGCGGCGCCCTGGTCGCGGCAATCCATGAGGTCGCGCATCTGGGTGCCGGCGGTGGTGCGCGCCTCCTGCCCCGCCAGCAGGGCGCGGATGACGCTGGGCACCAGGCGCTCGGGGCGCTCGAACGGGCCGAAAGACAGGAACAGCACGCCCCAGGCCCACTCCATCCCCACCTGGGCGGCATAGCCTTCCAGCAGGCGACGGGTCGCGTCCTTGGCGATGCCGTAAAAGGTGGACGGCACCTTGGGGGCATCCTCGGCCAGCCGCTCGACCGGCCGCGACCAGTCATATTCGGCGCAGGTGCCGGCGGAAACGAACCGCGTCCCGCCGGCCAGATGGAACGCGCGCATCAAATTGAGGCTGGCCGCCACCCAGTCGGCATTGGTCGGCGCGCTCCAGAAGCCGGGGCCCACGTCCCAGGCCAGGTGCAGGCAGTGGCTGGCCTGTATCTCTGCCACGGCGCGGGCGGTGGCGGCGCCGTCCAGGATGTCGGCCTCGTGCCACACGGTCCCCTCGGCGTCCATGGGGCGCCGGCCCAGCACGTGCACTTCAAAGCCGCGCTCCAGCAACGGCACCACGGCATGGCGGCCGACGAAGCCGGTGGCGCCGGTGACCAGCACCCGCGTCATGGCGCAAAATCCGGATAGGTTGCGTCGCGTTCGCCGATCAGCGTCGGCTCTATGGGCCAGGCGATGGCGAAAGCGGGATCGTTCCAACGCACGCCCCTCGCCAGTTCGGGTACGTAGCTTTCGCCCATCTGATAGAAGACCTCGCAGCCGTCCTCCAGGGTCAGGAAGCCGTGGGCGCAGCCCGGCGGGATGTAGAGGGCCGCGCGGCTGTCGGCCGACAATTCCACGCCCACCCAGGCCTTGAAGGTGGGGGAATGCGGCCGCAGGTCCAACGCCACGTCGAACACCCGGCCGCGAGTGCAGCGGACCAGCTTGGGTTCAGGCCTGGGGTTTTCCTGGTAGTGCATGCCGCGCAGGGTGCCCCGCCTGGGGTTCCACGAGGTGTTGCACTGGGGCCAGGCGGTGGACAGGCCGGCCTCGGCGAAAATGGCGGCATCATAGGTGCGGGCGAACAGGCCCCGGTCGTCGGCGTGGGGGTTGGCCTCCACCACCATCACCCCGGGGATCGTGGTCGCCGTGATCTTCATAGGACGGTGGTGGTTGGAATGGGCACCACGAAGCGGCCACCCCACGAGCTTACGTCGGCGTTCTGGCGCACGATTTCGTCCTTGAGGTTCCACGGCAGGATCAGCACGTAGTCGGGCCGGCGCTCGGCCAGCGCCTCCGCGCCCAGCACCGGGATGCGGCTGCCGGGCAACAGGGTGCCCTGCTTGTGGGGATTGCGGTCGACCACGAAATCGATCAGCTCGGCGGTGACGCCGCAATAGTTCAGCAGCGTGTTGCCCTTGGCGGCGGCGCCGTAGCCGGCGACCCGCTTGCCCTCGGCCTTGGCCTGGCGCAGGAAGGCCAGCAGCGTCTCGCGCACCGCCTGGACCCTGGGCTCGAAACCCCGGTAGGCGGCATCGGTGTCCAACCCGGCGGCGGCCTCGGCGGCGCGCACCTTGGCGAGCCCGGGACCGTCCGCGTGCGGGGCGTCCCGGTGGCAGGCCAGGATGCGCAAGCTGCCGCCATGGGTCGGCAATTCCTCGACGTCGAACACCCTCAGCCCGTGGGCGGCGAACACCCGCTCGACCGCCAGCAGCGACAGGTAACAGAAGTGTTCGTGGTAGATGGTGTCGAACTGCACCTCGGCCATCAGCCGCAGAAGGTGCGGGAATTCCACCGACAGCACGCCCCAGGGCTTGAGCAGGATGGCGAAGCCGGCCACGAAATCGTTGATGTCGGGCACATGGGCCAGCACGTTGTTGGCCACCGCCAGGTCGGCGGCCAGGCCGCGCCCGACCAGGTCGCGGGCGGTGGCAAGGCCGAAGAACACCGCCTCGGTCGGCACGCCGACGGCGCGCGCCGCCTCGGCCACGTTCTCGGCCGGCTCGATGCCCAGCGCCGGAATGCCGGCGGCGACGAAATGCCTGAGCAGATAGCCATCGTTGGAGGCCACTTCGACCACCTGGGAGTCCTTGGTCAGGCCGAAGCGTGCGGTCATGCCCTCGGTGAAGCGCCGCGCGTGCTCGACCCACGAGGCCGAATAGCTGCTGAAATAGGCGTAGTGGCGAAAGATCTCCTCGGGGGTCGCCACGTCGTCCACCTGCACCAGCCGGCACGACCCGCACACCCGGGCATGCAGCGGGAAGCGCGGCTCGGGCTTGTCGGACTTGGGATCCAGGTAGGAATTGGCGAGCGGCGTCTCGCCCAGGTCGACGAAGGTCTGGGTGAGCGGCTGACCGCAGAAGCGGCAACGAGGGGGCGAGGAGGTCACGGGCGGAGATCCTGGTAGCGGTCAATCTGAGCGAGCGTCAGGGCGCGGGCGTCGCCGCCCATGCGCCAGTCATGGTACCACGCCGCCGTCCAGTGGATGGTGTCGGCCATGCTCAGGCACGGCCGCCAGTCCAGCGCGGCCGTGGCGAGGCCGTGGTCCAGGGTCAGCAGCCCGGCCTCGGGCGGATGCTCGCCGGGGTCCAGGCTCCAGCCGGGGCGGCCGTCGAAATGCTCGGAGAAGGCGTCGACGATCTGGGACACGGTCAGGAAGCTCTCGACGCGCGGACCGAAATTGAGCGCCGGCGGCAGGTCGCGACCCTCCGCCAGGGCCTGGGCATAGGCCAGGTAGCCCGACAGCGGCTCCAGCACATGCTGCCACGGCCGCACCGCATCGGGATAGCGCACCACCACCGGCCCGTTGCCGTCCAGGGCGCGCACCAGGTCGGGGACGATGCGAGCCTCGGCCCAGTCGCCGCCGCCGATGACGTTGCCGGCCCGCGCGGTCGCCACCTGGGCACCGGAGCGGAAATAGGAATCGCGGTAACACTGGGTCACCAGTTCGGCGCAGGCCTTGGAATTGCTGTAGGGGTCCTTGCCGCCCAGGCGGTCATGTTCGGTGAAGGGGCGGCCTTCCTCGTGGTTCTCGTAGACCTTGTCGCTGGTCACCACCACCACCGCTTCCAGTTCGGTCAGCTGGCGGGCCGCCTCCAGCACGTGGGCGGTGCCCATGACGTTGCTGGCGAAAGTGCCGACGGGATCGCGATAGCCGGGCCGCACCAACGCCTGCGCCGCCATGTGGATCACCACCTGGGGGTCGGCCGCCTTCATGGCGCGGGTCACCAGATCGAGCGAGCGCAGGTCGCCGAAGGTGTGATGCTGATCCTGCCAGGGGCCGGCGAGGTCATAGAGCGAGGGGTCGGTCTCGGGTGGCAGGGCGAAGGCGGAAACCTTGGCGCCCAGACGCTCCAGCCACAGGCACAGCCAGGCGCCCTTGAAGCCAGTGTGGCCGGTGACGAAGACGCGGCGCCCCTGCCAGAAACCGCTCATTCCCACACCTTCCACGGCGCCCTGCCGCCGGCCCACAGCTCCTCGAGCATGGTCTTCTCGCGCAGCGTATCCATGGGCTGCCAGAAGCCGGTATGGCGGAACGCCGCCAGCTGGCCGGACCCGGCCAGCTTCTCCAGCGGCCCCGACTCCCACACCGTGGCGTCTCCTTCCACCAAGTCCAGCGCCGACGGCTCCAGCACGAAGAAGCCGCCGTTGATGAAGCCGCCCTCGGCGTGCTGCTTCTCCATGAACGAGGTGATGCGGTCGCCTTCCATGTGGACGGCGCCGAACCGCGCCGGCGGACGCACCGTGGTCATGGTGGCGGCCAGCCCGTGGGCCTTGTGGAATGCCCGTAGCGCCGTGATGTCGATGTCGGCCACTCCGTCGCCATAGGTCATGCAGAACGGCTCGCCTTCGGCCAAATAGGGGCGGATGCGCTTCAGCCTTCCGCCGGTCATGGTGGGAAGGCCGGTGTCGATGACCGTGACCTTCCAGTCCGGCGCGCGGCCGTTCAGGTAGGTGACCGTGTTGGTCGCCATGTCCACCGTGACGTCGGAGTGGTGGAGGACCAGATTGACGAAATATTCCTTGATCATGTAGGCGCGATAGCCGGCGCACACGATGAAATCGGTCACGCCGTGGGCGGCGTAGATGCTCATGATGTGCCACAGGATCGGCTTGCCGCCGATTTCGATCATGGGCTTGGGGCGGGTGGCGCTCTCTTCCGAGATGCGGGTTCCCAGGCCGCCGGCCAGGATCACCGCCTTCATTGCCTGTCCTCGATCGTCGGCATCGCCTTGGCCCCCATCATCCATCCGATCGTCCCGGCCACCCGCGCCGCGTCGCGCACGGCCTTCCACTTGTTCAGGGTCAGCGCGTAGCCCAGCGCCTTGGCCATGAAGCGCGGCAGCGAGCGCAGGCCTGAGCGCAGGGCGGCGGGACGGCCTTGCCACTTGGCCTCGATGTACAGCCGCGACCACGCCATGTGCCAGAACTTTTCCCAGCGGTGGTGCAAGCTGGGCCGCGACGAGCCGCCGCCCACATGGGTGGCGCGGGACCCGGGCACCAGCACCAGCGAATGCCCGGCCCGGCGCATGCGGATGCACAGGTCGTCATCCTCGTAATAGAGGTAGATGTTCTTGTCGAACAAGCCGACCTGGCGCAGCGTCCCCATGCGCGCCAGCAGCACCGCACCCGACAGGTGCTCGGCGCACAGCGGCCCCTCGGGCAGCATCTGCAGGTCGGCGCGCTTGCCGCCCTCCATGCGCTCGAACAGGCCGATGTCGTGGGACAGTTCCACATGGCCGTCGGGAGCGATGATGGCGGGGCCCAAAAGACCGGCCTCGGGCCAGGCGTCGGCGGCCTCGACCAGCAGCCGCACCGAGTGGTCGTCGATGGTGGAATCGGGCCCCAGAAGCAGGGCGAACTCGGCCCGCACCCGCTCCAGCCCCTGGTTGCAGCCGTTGCCGAAGCCGCGCCCGACGCGGTTCTCGATCATCTCGACGGTGGGCAGCAGGCGCCGCACCAGCGCCGATGTGCCATCGTCGCTGGCGTTGTCGACCACGATGACCTGGGCGGCCTTGGCGACCGAGCGGATGCAGGACTCGATGACGGCGGCGGAGTGGTGGGTCACGGTGACGACCGCCACCCGGGACCAGGGGTCGGCTTGACCTGACATGAACTCCATCGCCCGAGGAAAGTTTTGATCTGGTTTGCCACTGCTGTTAAAGAAGGCCGCCTGGAGTGTCAAGGGCGAGGACCCTCCCCGGCGGGAAGGGGCAAGCAACCGCGTGAAAATTCTTTTCGTCACCTCCAACCGCATCGGCGACGGCGTGCTATCGAGCGGAGTGCTCGCGCACTTGCTGGAGACTGCGCCGAACCCGCGCGTTACTATCGCCTGCGGCCCGGCGCCGGCGCCGTTGTTCCGCGCGGTGCCCGGCCTCGACCGCATCGTGGTGATGACGAAGGGAAGGTTGGGCGCCCACTGGCGCCATCTGTGGATGGAGACAGCCTTCCACCTGTGGGATCTGGTGGTGGACCTGCGCGCCTCGGCCATCTCCTACCTGCTGCCGTCCCGCGCCCGCATCGTCTACCGTCCCACACATGAGCCCGTCCACCGCGTCCGCCAGTTGGGCGCTCTGGTGGGTAGGGCCGCCAACCCACCGTCACCCCGGCTATGGCTGGACCATGCCGCGCTGGCCGAGGGCGCTCGCTTGGTCCCCGCCGGTGGGGCGGTGCTGGCGGTGGGGCCGACCGCCAACTGGGCCGGCAAGCAGTGGCCGGCCGATTCCTTCGTCGAGGCCGTGGCGCGTCTGACCGCGCCGGACGGCTTCCTGCCCGGCGCCCGCGTCGCAGTGTTCGGCGCTCCCACCGAGCGTGCCGGCGCCGAGCCGGTGCTGGCGACCATCCCGCCCGAGCGGCGCCTCGACTGCATCGGCGGCGGCGACCTGCCGGCGGTGGGTGCCGCGCTGTCTCGCTGCGCCTTCTATCTCGGCAACGATTCCGGCCTGATGCACATGGCCGCCGCCGCCGGCATCCCCACGCTCGGCCTGTTCGGCCCCAGCAACGACGCGCTTTACGCGCCGTGGGGGCCAAAGGCGGCCTTCGTGCGCGGCAATACCGGCTTTTGGGACATCATCGGCGCCCCCGCCTATGATCATGCCAGCAAGACCAGCCTGATGGGCGAACTGGACGTGGACCGCGTGGCGGCCGCGGCGGCGTCGCTGTGGAAGCGGGTGGCACCATGACCAAGCGTCTTTCGGCCCTGGTGGTCGCCCACGACGAGGAGGCCCAGCTGGCCGCCTGCCTGGAGCGGCTGACCGCCTGTGACGAGATCGTGGTGGTGCTGGACAGATGCACCGACGGCTCGAAGGAAATCGCGCTGAGGTTCACCGACCGTCTGGTCGAGGGCGCGTGGGAGCTGGAGGGGCCTCGCCGCAACACCGGCCTGGACGCCTGCAGCGGCGACTGGATCCTGGAGGTGGACGCCGACGAACGTGTCCCGGCCGCCCTCGTCGCCGAGATCCGTGACGCGATCAAGGATGCCGAACCGGGCTATTTCCTCATCCCCTTCGACAATTACGTGGGTGAACGGCTGGTGCGCCACGGCTGGGGCGCCTCTTGGGGGGTGTCGGCGGCACCGCGCCTGTCGGCCAGGGGCTGCAAGCGCTGGGGCGACCAGCGCATCCATCCCGGCCTCAACCTCAAGGGGCCAAAGAGGTGGCTGCGGACCCCCATCGACCACTACGTGGACGCCAACATCTCCGACATGATCCGCCGCCTAGACCGCTACACCACGGCGCGGGCTCGCGACCTGCGGGCCACCGGCAGGATCGGAAGCTTCCCCGACAACCTGCGGCGCATGGTGTCGCGGTTCCTCAAGTGCTTCGTCGGCCGAAAAGGGTACCGCGAGGGGCTTTACGGTTTCCTGATCGCCTTGTTCGCCGCTCTGTATCCCATGTTGTCCTACCTCAAGGCACGCCTGGAGGACGAATGACGGAATCGCCTGCCATTCCCATCCGTCCCGACACAATCGCCGCCGTGATCCTCGGGGCAGCCGTTCCCATGATGCTCGCTGGGCGCGGGTGGATGCAGGGTTCGGCAGCGGCAGCACTGGTCCTGGTCTTGGTGCTCGCCGCCCGGCGGCGATCGTGGCCGTCGGGACTACTGTCGGATCCGCAATCTCGTTGGATGGCGGTCGTGCTGGCCGCGTGGCTCCCCGCCGTGATGCTTTCCTTCGATCCCATCAAGTCCGCAGAGACCTGGGGCCGTGTCGCGCTGATCCTCGCCGGTACCGGGCTTCTGGGGGCATGGCTGCGCGAGAGACCAGACCTGCACGCGGCGACCGTCAAGGCCATGGTGGCCGTCACGACCGTCGCCGCCGGGTGGGCCGTGGCGACGATGACCATCGGCTTCGTGGGGGATGCTCCGGCGGCCGTGCTGACCAGGGACGTCCTTAACTCCTACAAGGCCGCCGCCTCCGCCGCCGGCTGCCTGACGCCTGTCCTGCTGTGGGGCGCCACGCGGCTTCGCGGCCGGTGGCGGTACGCGGCCGTGAGCGCCGCCATCCTGTGCATCGGCGTGATCGCCCTGACATCAAGCCGCTCGGCCATGGCGGGCCTGGCTGCAGGAGGCATTTTGGCAGGGGCGGTGTTTGCCGCGAGGACCCGCCGCTGGTGGATCGGGGCCGTGAGCACGGTCGCGGTAGCGGTGATCGTTCTGAAATGGCTGTTGTTGATGGGCCCCCGGAGCGTCAACTCCGCCCTCGATACTTATTTCCCGGTCTGGCTTGTCGACCAGCACCGCCAAGCCATCTGGCAATTCGTGGCGGGAAAGTTCACCGAGTCGCCATTTGTCGGCCACGGCATCAACGTGGTGAACTTCCTGCCGGGCGCCCATGAAAGCGTTCCCGGCTACAATGTGGAATTCGTTCCCTCGCATCCGCACAACTGGCTCTTGGAACTTCTCGCCGAAACAGGACTGCTCGGCACGCTGCCGGTGGTGGCTTGGCTGGGGTGGATGATGCAGCGCCTGCTGCGCCATTCGGCCATGGCGCCGATCGCACCGGCACTTGCGGGGCTGATGGGCTGTTGGTGGGGGGCCGCCCTGTTCAATACGTCGTTCTGGTCGGTCTGGTGGCAGCTTACGTTCCTGCTGCTCCTGGTGGTCGCGGCCACTGCCCCTGCGGAGCCCTCGCGGTGAAGGCCCGCCCCAAGCTGATGTTCCTGGTCAGCGAGGATTGGTATTTCGTCTCGCACCGGCTGTCGCTGGCGCGTGCCGCCATCGCCGCCGGCTACGAGGTCGTGGTGGCCTGCCGGGTAACCCGTGACCGCGAGCGCATCGAGGCCGAAGGCGTCCGCGTCATCCCAATTTCACTGCGGCGCCGCCTCGCCAATCCCGTGAAGGATCTGGCCGCCATCGCCGAGCTGGCGCGAGTCTTCCGCCGCGAGCGGCCCGACGTCCTCCACCAGTTCGCCCTCAAGCCGGTGACCTTCGGCGCCGTCGCCGCCGTCCTGGCCGGCCTGCCGCGGGTGGTCAGCACCGTCGCCGGTCTCGGCTACGTGTTCATCAACCGCTCGCTCAAGGCACGCCTGCTGCGGCCGTTGCTGGTTCTTGGATTTCGCCTGCTGCTCAATCGGCACGGCAGCCATGTGATCGTCCAGAACCGCGATGATCAAGTCATGTTCACCGAGCGCGGGCTGGTGGCGCGGGACCGTGTCGCCCTGATCGCTGGATCGGGGGTGGATACCAACCGTTTCGCCCCCTCGCCTGAACCCGAAGGCGTGCCGACCGCGGCGCTGGTGGCGCGCATGCTGTGGGACAAGGGCGTGGGAGAGGCGGTTTCCGCCGCCCGATTGCTGAAGCAAAAAGGCATCCCCTTCCGGCTGCTTCTGGCCGGCATTCCCGACCCCGACAATCCCCGCACAATCACCGAGGAGCAGCTTCGGGCGTGGCAGGACGAGGGCGCGGCGGAGTGGCTTGGCCATGTCGAGGACGTGGCCGCCCTCTGGCGACAGGTCCACATCGCGGTGCTTCCCTCCTATCGCGAGGGGCTGCCGAAGGCCCTGCTGGAAGCGGCGGCGTCAGGCCGCCCAATGGTGGCGACCGACGCTCCCGGCTGCCGCGAGTTGGTGAAGGATGGTGTCAACGGCCTGCTGGTGCCGGTGCGGTCCGTGGAGGAACTGGCCGAGGCCCTTGGCCGGCTGGCCGTCGACCCCGCATTGCGACACCATTTGGGCCGGGCGGCACGCCACGATGTGGAGAAAAATTATTCCGATGCCGTCGTGGTGCGCGCCTGCCTCGACCTTTATGCCGGCCTCAGAGGCAAGGTTTTCCCTTAACTCGGCCCGGGCCTTCGGGTATATGCCTGCCATGCGTCCTCGACTGGTCGGCAGATGACCCTTTTCGGCTACCGCCTCAGCAAGGCTCGACTCACCTATTTCCACGACCTCGCCATGGCGGCGGCGGCGGTGTTGGTGGCGCTGTACCTGCGCGTGGGCGACGACATAGGATCCTACCGGCCTGTCCTCGCGACGGGCACCCTGGTACTGACGGCCATCGCCTCGGTGGTGTTCAGGATGTCGGGCATGTACCGGGGCGTCTGGCGATACGCCTCGGTCAATGACCTGATGACCATCACCCGCGCTGTCAGCCTGACGGTGCTTCTCTTCCTGCCGGCGATGTTCCTGGTCAATCGGCTGGACTCCTTTCCGCGTTCGCTCCCGGTGATCATCTGGTTCGTCCTGATGGCCCTTTTGGGCGGACCGCGTTTCCTGTACCGCAGGTTCAAGGACCGCCGGTCTGAGGCCCGGGCGGTGGCTGCCGACCGACGCCTCCCAGTCCTGCTAGTCGGCTGCGACGACGACGCGGAATTGTTCATTCGCGCGACCCAACGCAACCCCCATTCGCTTTACCGGGCCGTGGCCATGGTCAGTCAGACCAGCAGCCGGGTGGGGCGCAATATCCACGGCGTGGAAGTCCTGGGCACCATCGACCAGCTCGACGCGATCATCGAGCGGCTGGCGGCGCGGTCCGAGCGGCCGCAAAAGGTGGTGTTGGCCGACGAGCACCTTGTCGGCACCGACATCCGCGGCTTGCTGGAAAAGGCCGAGCGCCACGGATTACCGTTGGCCCGGGCGCCCAAGGTCACCGACTTCCAGGCCATCGGTGACAAGCCGGTGCAGGTGCGCCCGATCGCCATCGAGGATTTGCTGGGCCGTCCACAGACCGTCCTGGACCGCGACGGCATGAGCGCCATGGTCGGCGGCAGGCGCGTCATGGTCACCGGGGCCGGAGGCAGCATCGGCAGCGAGTTGGTCAGGCAGATCGTCGGCCTGGACCCCTCGGCGGTCCTTCTGGTCGACTCATCGGAATATGCCCTGTACCAGATTGATCTGGAGATGGCCGAGACCGCCCCGCACGTCCACCGGGTCTCCCTGCTCGGCGATGTCCGCAATCGCGACAGGATCGGAGAGATCTTCCGCCGCCATCGGCCCGAATTGGTCTTCCATGCCGCGGCCCTCAAGCACGTCCCCATGGTCGAGGCCAATCCCCTCGAGGGTATTCTCACCAACGTGGTCGGTAGTCGTAACGTGGCCGACGCGTGCGCCGAATTCGGCGCACGGGCCATGGTGATGATTTCCACCGACAAGGCGGTCAACCCCACCAATGTGATGGGCGCCACCAAGCGCGTCGCCGAAATGTACTGCCAGGCGATGGATGTGGTGCACGTCGACACCCGCTTCGTCACCGTCCGCTTCGGAAACGTGCTGGGCTCGACAGGGTCGGTGGTGCCCCTGTTCCAGCGGCAACTGGCCCGCGGCGGACCGTTGACCGTGACCCATCCCGACGTCGTGCGGTACTTCATGACGATCCGCGAGGCGGTTGAATTGGTTCTGCAGGCCTCGGTGCTCGGCACGACCACGCAC
Source organism: uncultured Rhodospirillaceae bacterium (assembly GCA_937887565.1). Lineage (GTDB taxonomy): Bacteria > Pseudomonadota > Alphaproteobacteria > Rhodospirillales > Magnetospirillaceae > CALABS01. The sequence goes on from CALABS010000036.1 coordinate 12,803, forward strand.
AGCGAAGGCAAGATTCACGTCTTGGACATGGGTGAGCCGGTCCGCATCATGGACCTTGCCCTCCAAATGATCCGGTTGGCCGGCCTGCAGCCCGACGTGGACGTGCGGATCGAGATCACCGGCCTGCGGCCCGGCGAAAAGCTGTTCGAGGAGATCTTCCACGGCTCCGAGCCCCTGGTTCGCACCGGCGTCGACGGGGTTCTGCTGGCCTCCCCGCGGGCGGTGGATCTGACTGCGTGCCGCTCCGCCATCGGCGAGTTCGAGGTCCTCGCCAACCGCTACGACACCGAGGGCGCGCTGGCCACCCTGCGCGCCATGGTTCCGGAATTCACGGCCGGCCTCCCCAGCCCGGCGTGATCAGGAACAGGCCGTCACCGCGGCAGCAGGAAGGCAGGTCCGGACGGGACGTCCCAGTAGGCTCAGCAGCAGGGCCACGCGGTCCTCGCCGCGTGCCACCGCCAGCACCCCGACGACGCCCTTCAGAGGACCCTCCGTCACGCGGACGCACGTTCCCGGCCTGAGGGAGGGGGGCGGCGGCGTTGGCAGGTAGCCCCGATCGTCCTCGCGGGCCCGCAGGTCGCGAACCACCAGATCGTCCAGCAAGGCCGGCATGCCGCCGAAAGTCACCACGTCCGTGACGCCCCGGATGGATTTGAGCACCCTTGCCGATCGACCGGGTTCGGCGCCCGCGAAGAAATAGCGGGGAAAGAAGGCCACCGGAACGGTCTCCCGCCGCCGGGCATGGCGTCGCTCGATCATGCAGCGCGGCACATAGACGTCGAAGCCGGCGCGTTCCGCCTGTTCGGCGGCCGCGAACTCGGCGCGGGGGTGGCTGTTGACCACGTACCATGACCCGGTCATGGCCTCACCGCTTTCGCAGGCGTTGGAGGGGCAGGAACAGGACCTTTTCCGGCCCGGCGACGTCCCGCCACCGGTCGTAGTGGTCCTGCGCGTCGTCGACGGCGGTAATGACCACCGCGTCGGTGGAAGGCCGGTCGTCGGAGGGACCGAGCACCGGCACGCCACCTAGCCGCGGCCGCCTCGGGAAATCGGCAATCAACGCCACGATCTCGACGGCGCTATCCGCCGCGCACAAAAGGAAGATCTCCGCCAGTTCACTGTCCCCGACCAACATCAACGTCGTCCAACCGTTGGCCTGGCAGTGGCGGAGAACATCCTCGCACTGCAGCCGGGCACGCCGGAGAAAACCGAGGGAGTGGCGAAGATAGGTGGCGGTCAACCGACCCTTCTCCGCGATCCCCTTGGGCGTAAGGTAGTAGGCATAACGCTTGGCCGGTGCCTGACCGACTTTGATCAGGCCCTTCTTCACACAACGGCGGATGTAGGCGTTGGCCAAGCCCAGGGCAACGCCCAACTCGGCGGCCAACGTTCGCTGCGTATGGAATTCATGCGCCTCGACCGCCGTCAGCAAACCGAGGGTGATCGCCACCTCCTCGGCCGATCGCGCCTCCTCATCGTCGCGGGCCGGAAGACGTGGCCGCGTGATACCCCTGTCACTCATGACGCCTCTGCGAATTGGTGTCGAACCAGTATCACGTTCGCGCGATGAACGTCAACAACCGCAGAAAAACAAACGCTTGACTTCCGTCGTTCGCGTGATGAACATTCCCCCCGAATTGGCATTGGCTGGAGGTGGTAATTTCACCCGGCCTGCGGTAGCCTGCCCATTCGTCGTAACCGGAGACTCTTGCTTCTGATGACTGCGGATAGTCATACCGGCCAGGCCGGCCAGCCTTCGCTGCTTTCGCGCACCTTCGACGAACCCCGCGCCGACCTGGATGGCAAGAGCATCCTGGTGACCGGTGGAACGGGGTCGTTCGGAAAAGCTTTCATCCGTCGCGTTCTGGACCAGTACGATCCCAAGCGGGTCATCGTGTTTTCGCGCGACGAGTTGAAGCAGTATGAGATGGCCCACGAGCTGCCCGTCGAGAAATACCGGGCGATGCGCTATTTCATCGGTGACGTTCGCGATGCCGACCGGCTGGAAATGGCGATGCGGGACGTCGACTACGTCATCCACGCCGCCGCGCTGAAGCATGTGTCCGCCGCCGAATACAACCCGATCGAGTGCGTGCTGACCAACATTCACGGTGCCGAGAACGTGGTCAAGGCGGCGCTGCGGGGCTCGGTCAAGAAGGTGATCGCGTTGTCCACCGACAAGGCCGCCAACCCGGTCAACCTCTATGGCGCCAGCAAGCTGGCATCGGACAAGATCTTCATGGCCGCCAACAATCTGGCAGGCTTCCGCGGACCGCGCTTCTCGGTGGTCCGATACGGCAACGTGATCGGATCTCGGGGTAGCGTGGTCCCGTTCTTCCGCGACCTGATCAACAAGGGCGCCACCAGCCTGCCCATCACCGACCCCCGCATGACGCGGTTCTGGATCACCATCGACCAAGGCGTTGACTTCGTGCTGTCTTCGCTGGCGATGATGCGGGGGGGCGAGGTCTTCGTGCCGCGCATCCCCAGCATGAAGGTCACCGACCTAGCGCGCTCGATGGCCCCCGGTCTCGACCAGCACGTGATCGGCGTCCGCCCCGGCGAGAAACTTCACGAGGTGATGATCACCGAGGACGACGCCCGGACCACCGTTTCCCTGGACGACCGTTACGTCATATGCCCGTCCTTCAACGCTCAGCTGTACCAGGATTACCTGGGGTCGGGGGGCTCGGCCTTGCCGGATGGCTTCCGCTACGCGAGCGACACCAACGGCGAATGGATCACGTCGCTCGACACGCCCTTTTGAACAGGTGTCGGCGCGTGCCCACCCACCCCTATCTTCCCTACGGCCGCCAGGTCATCGACGGCGACGACGTCGAGGCGGTCACACGCATCCTCCGGCAGGACCTGCTGACCACCGGACCGGAAGTCGCGCGGTTTGAGGCGGCGCTGGCGAAGCGGCTGTCGGCCCGCCACGCGGTCGCCTGCACCAACGGCACGGCGGCGCTTCATCTGGCGGCATTGGCGCTCGGCCTGGGGCCGGGCGACGCGGTGGTGGTCCCTGCTATCACTTTTCTCGCCACCGCCAACGCGGTCCGGTTCGTCGGAGCCGAGGTGGTGTTCGCCGACGTCGACCCCGCAACCGGTCTGCTGGGCCCCGATCACCTCGCCGAGGCGCTGGACCGCGCGGGGCTGGATCGCCCCCGGGCGGTGATCCCCGTCCACTTGGCAGGGCAGCCTTGTGACATGGCCGCCATCGCGGGCCTGGCCGGCGAAAGAGGCCTGTGGGTGGTTGAAGACGCCTGTCATGCCATTGGCGGCACGCATGCCGACACCCCCACCGGCTCATGCGCTCATTCGGCGATGGCATGCTTCTCCATGCACCCGGTCAAGGCCATCGCGATGGGCGAAGGTGGGGCGGTGACCACCAACGACGATGTCTTGGCGGCCCGGTTGGCGCGGCTGCGCAGCCACGGCATGACCCGTGATCCGGCCGATTTCGTCAACACCGATCTGGCGTTCGACACCTCGGGCGCGCCCAATCCCTGGTATTACGAGATGTCCGAACCGGGCTTCAACTACCGCGTCAGCGACATCAATTGCGCACTGGGACTGAGCCAGCTTGGGAAACTGGATCGCTTCCTGGAACGGCGACACCACCTCGCGTCGCTCTACGACAGCTTGCTCGCTCCGCTAGCCGGCATCCTCGACCCCGTGCCGGATGCAGGCCACGGCGTCAGTGGCCGACATCTCTACAGCGTCGCCATCGACTTCGAGCAGGCGGGGATCGACCGCGCCACCGTGATGCGGCGCCTGCATAAGCGCGGCATCGGCACACAGGTGCACTACATCCCCGTGCACAGGCAACCTTATTACCGCCACCGCTATGGCGAACTCGAACTGCCGGGGGCGGAGCGATATTACTCGCGAACCCTTTCCCTGCCGCTGTTTCCCTCGATGACCGACGGAGACGTGGAGCGGGTTGCCGGCGAACTTACCTCCTTGCTGACAGGCTGATCCGGTTATGCTGCAAGATCACCATTCCAACCTGATGCGACGGGCTCCGGCCCTTGCCCGCCTGTACGAGACGTTGCGTGCCGACTACCCGACCTTTCTCGCCGCAGTCAAGGCAACCGCCGAGCATGAGCCCGACGATTTCGTGGAGCTCGGCGGGGCTGCCATGGGCTGGGCCGAATCCGCCCTGGGAACCGATGCCTGCCAGATGATCGCCAGGGGCTACGGCTATTTCGTCACCGACGTGAACAGGCAGCATATCGAGTATTGCCTGAGAGGAAGATACAAAAATAAGACGTACAAGGAAGTATATGATAGCGTATACGATAACGACAGCTATATGACTTTCTATCATTGGGGCGTGTTCGCCACACTTTTTCTTTGGCGCCACCACCTTAGACTTTACGCATTTTATCGGGACAGCTTTCTGCCCCTGGTTGCCGAGAAAGCGTCTCTGGTCGAGATGGGATCGGGCAGCGGCATCTGGACCGCCATCACCGCGCGGGCTCGGCCGGATTGCAGGCTGTCGGCCCTGGACATCAGCAAGTCGTCGCTGGACATCGCGACCCGCGTCGCGGCGGCGGCGGAAGTGGGCGACCGGGTTTCGTTCACTGTCGCCGACGCCCTGACCTACGAATCCGAGACACCGTTCGACGCCGGCCTGTCCTGCTTCCTCCTGGAGCATCTGGAGCAGCCGGAAAACCTGGTCGCCAACCTCGCCCGGAACGTCAAGTCCGGCGCCCCGGTCTTTCTGACGGCGGCCATCACCGCCGCCGAGGTGGACCATATCTACGAATTCCGCAACGAGGGCGAGGTGTTCAGGTTGATCGAGGCTGCGGGTTTCCGCATTCTCGAAGCCAAGTCGGCCGCGCCGGCTCCCGACCCCCGCTTCAAATTCCTGCCGCGTTCTCTCGGGGTCATCGCCGTCAAGAAAACCACGGAACATTGGTAATGGATGAACTCATCGAAATCGTCGCCCAGCAGCTCGACTGGCCCGCAGAGGGATTGAGCGAACACAGTTCACCGGTGGACACGGCCAATTGGGACAGTCTCGCCACGCTACGCATCGCCATGGCGCTGGAAGTCATGCACGGAGTGGCCTTTTCGACCGACGAACTGCTGAAGTTCAATTCGATCGGCGCCATCCGCGCCCTGCTGGAAGCCAAGCTGGAATGCCGGTAAGCGTCTTCCTTCACGGCAAGCATATTGATCTGGTGGCCCTGACCGAGGCCCATGCCGCCGGCCCGGACTGGTTCGCATGGTTCAATGATGCCGAGGTCACTCGGTTCATGCAGAAGCATTATCACCCCAACACGCCCGAACAGCAGTTGGACTATTACCGCCGCGAGGTCGTGGGCAATCCGGGCAAGCTCCAGCTCGGGGTCGTGCCAAGCGGCGAGGATCATTTGGTGGGCGTGGTCAGCCTGAGCCGTATCGACCATCTCAACCAGAAGGCCGAGATCGCGCTGGTCATGGGGAACCCCAACTACCGCAACATGCGCCACACGCTCGAGGCCATGAAGCTGACCATCGAGCACGGGTTCGATACCTTGAACCTGCGCCGCATCCACGGCGGGACATTGGCGCGCGACTGGGCGCTGCTGCTTTGCCGGACGCTCGGCTTCCGCGAGGAAGGCGTGCTCCGGCAGGACGTCTACAAGGACGGCGCCTTCCAGGACATCCACCTGGTGGCCGTTCTCCGCGACGACTACCGGGCCCTTCCCGCGGACCAGAAGCAGTTCTGATATGACCGCTGCGGCCAACGATCCGCTTTCCCTGGCTCGCCGGGCGATCGACGCCGGCGACGCCGCCGGGGCGGCGCGTGCCGCCCGGCTGGCGCTTCGCCCCCGATTTCCAGCCTTTCCCGACATGACGCGTCTCGCCGCGATCGGGGCGAGGCTGGCCAAGCTGGATGGGGCAGGACCGCGGCTCAAGGCGGCGGTGCTGTCGTCGTCAACCGCCGACCCCTTCGTGACCGCGCTTCGTTGCGTCGCCCTCGCCGAAGGGTTCGTGGCTGAAATTCACGAGTCCCCCTACGGCACGATCCACCAGGAGATCCTGGACCCCGGCAGCCCTCTTCATCAATTCGGCCCGGAATTGGTCCTGTTCCACCAGGATTTCGAGGACCTGCCCGGCCTGCCGCCGATCACCGCCGATGCCGATGCGGCGCAGGCGGCGGTGTCAGGAGTGATCGCCGGCCTGCGGACGCTGTGGACACGGTTGGGCGAAGCGGGCGCCAAGGTGCTGTTCGACCTATATTGCCCGCCACCCGAAGCCGCCATGGGAGTGCTTGACCGCGTCCTGCCGTGCTCGCCCGCTTCCCTGGCCGCCGCGATCAACCACCGCGTTCTCGCCGAGGCACCCGCCCATGTGCATGTGGTGGACACGGATGGCGCCGCCGCCATGTTCGGCCGGCGGGCATGGCGCGACGAGCGGTTCTACAACCAAGCGCGCATGTCCCTCTCTGCGCAGGCCTTGCCAGCCTATGCCCAGGTGCTCTCGGCCACTTTCCGGCGCGCCCAGGCATGCGGCAAGAAGGCTCTCGTGCTCGACCTGGACAATACCTTGTGGGGCGGCGTCATCGGCGACGATGGCCTGGATGGCATTCGTCTGGGGGACGGCGGCGGCGAGGGCGTCGCTTTCTCGCGCTTCGCGGCCTATGTGGATCGATTGCGCCAGTGCGGCGTGATCCTGGCGGTTTGCAGCAAGAACGACCCCGCCATCGCCGGCGAGGTGTTCGAACGCCATCCCGGCATGCCCCTCAAGAAGGACTCCTTCGCGGCGTTCGTCTGCAACTGGGACGACAAGGCTGGCAACATCGTCGGCATCGCCAGGCAACTCGACATCTCGCCCGAACACATGGTCTTCGTCGACGACAATCCCGCCGAGTGCGAGCTCGTGCGTGATCGTCTTCCGGAAGTGACGGTGGTGAACCTCCAAGGGGATCCCTCCACCTTCATTCACCAGCTCGACCAGCTGCGCCTCTTCGAGAGCAGGGCACTTACCGACGAGGACATCCGGCGCAGCCAGTCCTACGCGGCGCGGGCCGAGGCCGCCGCCCTCCAGCGCGACAGCGACGACATCGACGACTACCTGCGGCAATTGGGCATGGCCGGGTCCGTTCGCCCGGCCGAGGCGACCGACCTGCCTCGCCTCGCCCAGATGGAATCGAAAACAAACCAGTTCAATTTGACCACTCGTCGCTTCACCGAGGATCATCTGGCAGCCTTCCTGGCCTCCCCCGACCATCTCGTTCTGGCCGTGCGCCTGCGTGACCGCTTCGCTGATCACGGCCTGGTGTCGTCGGTGGTGGCGCGCCGCGACGGCCGGCGGCTGGTGATCGAGAATTGGCTGATGAGCTGCCGCGTGTTTTCGCGGACACTGGAACAATTCGTGCTGAACGCCATCGTCGAGGCGGCCCGAACGCGCGAGGTCGGGGAAATCGTGGGTCTGTATAGCGAAACGCCCAAGAACAAGGTGGTCTCCGACCTCTATGGCCGCCTGGGATTCGTGGCTGCCGGCACCGGCGAATGGCGCCTCGACGTCAGGGGCGCCCGCTCGCTGCCGCATCATGTCGCCGACGAGGCCACCGCGAACACGGGAACCCGAGCATGACCGACCGCGCGGTCGTCATCATCCAGGCCCGCATGGGCTCCACGCGCCTGCCCGGAAAGATCATGCGCGAGGTTTGCGGCAAACCGCTTCTCGCCCATCTCCTCGACCGGCTCTCCCACTGTCGCGAAACGGCGGAGCTGGCGGTGGCGACCACCACCGACGCGTCCGACGATCTGGTTGCATCCTTCGCCCGCGACCGGGGGGTGAGCGTGGTGCGAGGCCCGGTCGACGACGTGCTGGCCCGCTTCGGGCTGGCCGCCGAAGCGACCGGTGCCGACATTGTGGTCCGCGTCACCGCCGACTGCCCGCTGCTTTCACCAGAAACCGTTGACGCCGCTGCGCGCATGGTCCGTGAAGGCGGATACGACTACGTGTCCACTGGGATCGCCCCCGTGACCTATCCCAACGGGCTGGGCTGCGAAGCCTTTTCCCGGGCGGCGCTCGAACGCGCCCTGGCCGAGGCGACCGACCGCTGGGACCGCGAACATGTCACCACCTACATCAAACGCCCCGAGGCTCGATTCCAGTGCGGGGGCATGGCCCTGGCCAGCGATCACAGCCGCCTGCGGGTCACGGTCGACACCCAGGACGACCTCGCGCTCGTCTCGCGGGTGTTGGAGACGCTTTACATCCGCGATCCGCTGTTCAGCGTGGCCGACGTCATCGCCCTCCTTGACGCCCATCCCGAGTGGCAGCGCCTGAACGCCCATGTCGTCCAAAAATCCCGGCCCGACGACGGTGAGCGATGACGGTTGTCTTCCGCCTGGAGGCGGGTGGTCCGGTGGGATTCGGGCATCTCAGCCGCGCCCTCGCGCTGGCCGCCTGGATCGCCGAGCCCGGCGCCGCGGTATTCTGGCTCGGTTGGCCCGACGCCGATGCCGAGCGGCTGGTGAGGGCGGCGAACCACCCACTCCTCGTCGGGGGACCCTTCGTGCCCGGGCGGGTGCCGGAAGCCTCGGTGGTGATTCATGATCTGACCCACGGAGGGAGCCTGACGCGGCAACGCGACATCGCCACCGAACTGGACGCCTTCGGGGCGGGCGCCGTGGATCGCATCCTGATCGACGGCCTGGGTGACCTCCGTCTGGTGACCGCCCCCGATTTCCCGATCGACGGCTTGGTGGTTCCCTATGCAGGCGGCGAGCACATCGACGGCGCCCGGTTCCGGCAATGGATCGGCCCCGCCCATGCCATCTTTCCGCCGGACCTGATCAACCGGGCCGACCGCCTGCGCGGACTCGACCGGACCGGGCCGGATACCCGCCTGCTGGTCACCGCTGGAGGGTCCGATCCCCACGGCATCAGCCTCAGGGTCCTGGACGCGCTGCCCCTGGTGGGGCGCCGCATGGAAACCAGGCTGGTCATCGGACCCGGCTTCCAACCTGCGACCCGCTCGGAATTGACGGCGCGCGCCCACGGAGCGGGGATCGACCTGGTGGACGGAGCGGCCGGCTTGCTCGACCATCTGGCGTGGGCCTCCATCGTCGTCGCCGCGACCGGACTGACCAAATACGAATTGGCCTTGACAGGCATTCCATCGGTCCAGCTTTCTGTGGACGATGCCCACGCACGGGCCAACGAGGCATTCGCCGCGCTTGGGTCGGCGACGCATCTCGGCGTGGTCGACAGGGTCACGGCGGCTGACATCGCGTTGGCGATCCGCCGACTCGTCGACGACCCGCCCCTGCGGGAACGGCAATCGAATGCCGGCAAGAAGGCGATCAGCGGCGAAGGCGCCGCCCAATTATTGCAAGCCATAGGAGTCGCACCACGTGCTCGCCAATAGCCTGACCATCGGCTCTCGCGCCGTCGGAGGGGCGGCCTCTCCCTATGTCATCGCGGAGGCCGGCTCCAATTTCGACCAGTCGCTCGACAAGGCCAAGAAACTGATCGACGTGGCGGCCGAAGCCGGCGCCGACGCGGTCAAGTTCCAGCTGTTCCGCGCCGACGCGCTGCAACAGCCCGGCACCGAACTGCACAAAGTCTTCAAGTCGGTAGAGCTGAACGCCGACTGGGTTCCCGCCCTGGCCGAGCACAGCCGTGCCGCCGGCATTCACTTCCTTGCATCGCCCTTCGACCGCGGATCGGTGGACGTTCTGGAGGCGGTAGGGGTCGAGGCCTACAAGATCGCCTCCTCCGAAGCCGCCAAGCCCGATCTGGTCGCCTACATGGCCGCCAAGGGAAAGCCGATCCTGTTGGCGACCGGCATGTGCGACTTCATCGACATCGAGGAAGCCGTCGCCACCTGCCTGCGGGCCGGAAACGACAAGGTCGCGCTGTTGCAGTGCGGCTCAGTCTATCCGCTGCCCCCCGAACAGGCCAATCTGCGGGTGATGGATGTCCTGGCCGCCCGGTACGGGGGCGTGGTGGGCTATTCGGACCACACGCTGGGACTGGCCGTGCCGGTGGCGGCCGTCGGCCGCGGCGCCGCCATCATCGAAAAGCACTTCACCCTCGACAAGACCAGCAGCGGACCCGACCACTTCTACGCCCTGGAACCGGCCGAGTTGAAACAAATGTTCGCCATGATCCGCGAGGCCCATGCCGCGTTGGGATCCCCCGACAAAGACCTGCTGCCCGACGAACGCAAATGGGGGCGCCGCGACGGCATTTACCTAGCGCGTGACGTGGCCGCCGGCCAATCCCTGGGCCGCGATGACCTCGAAGTCCGGTCGCCGGCCCTCGGCATCCGAGCCCGCAACCTGGGCGACGCGCTTAAGTTCCGCGCCCGCGGCCATCTGGTCGCCGGCAATCCCTTGACCTGGGAGGATTTGGAACCGTGAGGATCGTCGATATCGTCGAGGCGCGGATGTCGTCGTCACGCCTTCCGGGCAAGGTGATGCGCGAGACCCAGGGCAAGCCGATGCTCGGCCACATGGTCGAGCGCCTGAAGCGGTCGCGGCGCCTCGACGGCGTGGTCATCGCCACCACCACCAACCCCGCCGACGACGTGATCGAGGACCTGGCCGCCGATCTGGGTGTGGGCTGCTTCCGCGGCTCCGAGGACGACGTGCTCGACCGGGTGCTCAAGGCGGCCCACGCCTTCGACGTGGACGTCATCGTCGAAACCCCCGGCGACTGCCCGCTGCTCGACTGGACCATCCTCGACCATGTGGTCGACTGCTATCTCGACCGCGACGACGACTATGTGTGCAACAACATGCGCCCCACCTATCCCGGCGGCATGGACGTGCAGGTGTTCTCGACCAAGGTTCTTGAGGACGTGGCGCGGCGCACCGACGACCCCGTCGACCATGAGCACGTTAGCCTGTTCATCTATCGCAACCAGCAGATCTACCGGTGCAGCAACGCCGAGGCGCCGCCCGAGCTTTTCGACCCCGACGTCAAGTTCCTGCTCGACACTCCCGACGACTTCCGGCTGATCAGCTCGGTCTTCGACGCGCTGTATCCAGGAAAGCCGGACTTCACCTGCGCCGACATCCTGGCCCTGTTGCGCCAGCGCCCCGAGCTGCGGACGATTAACCGGAATGTCCAGCGCACCAAGGTCTGAACCGCTTCGCGCCGCGGTCGTCGGCTGCGGCGCCATCGGCGGAGAAATCGACGAGGCACGGCCCGGCCAGGACCCCGTGACCCATGCCGGCAGCTACGCGGCCCATCCCGGATTCGTCCTCGCCGCCTGCGTGGAGCCGGACCCGGCGCGCCGTTCCGGCTTCGCCGCCCATTGGAAGGTCGGGCACGCGTTCGCCGACCTCGAATCGCTGCTGGCCGCCGGCCCGGACATCGACGTGGTCAGTCTTTGCAGCCCCACCGACCACCACGCGGAGGCGTTGGAGCGGCTTCTCGCAAGTCCGGTCAAGGCGGTGTTCGCCGAGAAGCCGCTGACCGGCGACCCCGCCATCGGCCGCCGGCTCGTCGAGGCCTACGCCGCCGCCGGCAAGCCCTTGCTGGTCAACTTCACCCGTCGCTGGAACCGCACCTTCATGCGGCTGAAGGAAGAGATCGCGCGCGGGGAATGGGGGCGGCCGTTGTCGGCGGTGGGGGTTTACACCAAGGGCATCCGGCACAACGGCGGACATCTGGTGGACCTGCTGGCGTACTTCCTGGGGCCGCTATCGCCGGTCGCGGTGACCGGTGCACGGCTGGACCACTGGTCCGACGACCCAACCGTGGACGCCCTCTTGCTGTCGGCCGAGGGAACACCGGTGCACTTGTGCGGTGGCGATGCCCGCGCATACTCCACCTTCGAGCTGACCTTGCTTCTCGAAAGAGGTGCCATGGCCATCGAATCGGGAGGCTTGGTCCTGCGCACCCGCCGGACGGCGCCGAATCCTTTCGTCCCCGGACAAGCCGACCTGGCGCCGGGCGGCACCGCCGAGACCGAATGGCGTACGCAGTTCCTCGCGGCGTTGGACGACCTCGCCCATGCTGTCGCCACCGGCGCCGAACCGGTTTCGTCGGGCCACAGTGCCCTGACCGCCCAGATCCTATGCTCAACGCTGGCCGAAATGGCCCCGATCCCCAAGGAAGCCACGCCGTGAAGACCCTCGCTGCCCTGGGCGGCACCCCCGTGCGCACCGCCCCCTTCCCCGCCCACAACACCATCGGTGAAGCCGAGATCCAGGCGGCCACCCGGGTTCTGGAAAGTGGCATCCTGTCGCGTTATCTGGGCGCCTGGCACGACTATTTCCTCGGCGGCCCCACCGTTCGCGCCTTCGAGGCCGACTGGGCGGGCTACGTGGGCACCCGCCACGCGGTGGCGGTCAACTCCGCCACCAGCGGACTGTTCGCCGCCGTAGGAGCTGCCGGCGTGGGCCCCGGCGACGAGGTCATCGTTCCGCCCCTGACCATGGCCGCCTCGGCGACCGCGGCTGTGGCCTTCAACGCGGTGCCGGTGTTCGCCGACGTGGATTCGCGCACCTTCTGCCTCGACCCCGAGGCGGTGCGCCGCCGCATCACCCCGCGCACCAAGGCCGTCATCGCCGTTCACTGGTTCGGCCAGCCCGCCGACATGGACCCGATCATGGAGCTCGCCGGCCAGCATGGGATCACCGTCATCGAGGACGCCGCCCAGGCTCCGTCGGCCACCTACAAGGGCCGCATGGTGGGCACCCTCGGCCACATGGCGGTGTTCAGCCTCAACTACCACAAGCACATCCACACCGGCGAAGGCGGCGTGGTGACCACCAACGACGATGGACTGGCCGAGCGACTGCAGCTGATCCGCAATCATGCCGAGGCGGTGGTGGCGCGCAAGGAGGTCCCCAGCCTAGTCAACCTCGTGGGCTTCAACTTCCGCCTGGGCGAGATCGAAGCCGCGATCGGCCAGCAGCAGTTGCGCAAGCTGGAGGACCTGGTGGCGCGGCGGCTGGACAATGTCCGCACCCTGGAACAGCGGCTGTCGCGCCTGCCCGGGTTGACCATGCCCCACGTCCCCGAAGGCGTCCGCCACGTCTACTACACCCACGGCATGACCTATGATGAAACCGTCCTGGGCGTGCCCGGAGCCCGCGTCGCCGAGGCGCTCCGGGCGGAGCTGCCGCCGACGACCCTCCGCGAGCCCGAGGGCCCGCTGATCGGCTTCGGCGGCGTCCGCCCCCTCTACATGCTGCCCATGTACCAGAATCTCGTCGGCTACGGGTCCGTCGGCTGCCCCTTCAAGTGCCCCCACTACGCGGGAACCCTGGATTACGCCCCGGGATCGTGCCCCAACGCCGAACAGGCGCATCGCAGCCTGCTGGTCCATGAATTGATCCATCCCACCATGGGCCCCCGCGACATGGGCGACGTCGCGGACGCTTTCGAGAAGGTCTGGGAGCACGCCGGCGAGCTGCGACCGGGAGCCGCCACGGAATGACGCGAGTGTTGTTCATCGGTCACGACCAGGGTGCGGCCGCCATGCTCCTGCCGGTCATCCGGGACATGGTGGCCGACGGCGAGGCCATCGCCTTGGCCGCCGCCGGCCCGGCGGCGGCATTGTGGGACAGACTGCCCGCACCGGTGCTCTCCCCGGACGGCGATGGCGAGGATTGGTGGGGAGGGTATCTTGACCGATTGCGCCCGGAACTGGTGGTCACCGGCACCGGCCACTATTCGGACTTCGAACGGAATTGCTGGCGCGCCGCGCGCAACATCGGCATCCGTACCGTGGCGGTCATCGACGCCTGGGTGAATTTCGCCGAGCGCTTCGAGCGCACGGCCGATGGTGCCTTCGTCCAACCGGACGCGGTCTGTGTCATCGACGACGATTGCCGCGAGCGCCTGGCCGCCGATTCCCGCTTCACCGGGTCCGTCCACGTCACCGGTCATCCCAATCTCGAACTGCTTCTGTCATCGGCCACCGAGGCGATCAGGCGCCGTCCGCCCAGTTCCATCCCCAACCTGGTCTTCTTCAGCAACCCGGTGCTGCGCCAAAGCCAACTGCGCCGTCCCCATTTCGATCAGTTCAGGACCGCTTCCGTGCTGGTAAGAGCCTTGGACGCCCACGGCCCGCTGGTCCTCAGGGTCAAGCCGCATCCGCGCGAGGACCAGGAGGCGTGGCGGCGCTGGGCGGAGGCCGAGCCGCCCCCCAAGGATGGCTGCCTCGAACTGACCTCCCTGCCTTCCGCCGACCTGCTGGTCATGTCGGACGGCGTAGCGGGCATCTCGTCGATGGCCCTCATCGAGGCCAGCCTGCTGGGCCGTCCGGTGTTGGCGTTGCAGTTCGCGAACGACCCCGACCGCTTGCAGAACCAGGCCATCAACGCCGTTCCAGGCATCACCGTCGTCGCCGAGCCTGCCCTCGCGGCCGCGGCCGCGGCCAATTTGTTCCGGCCGCCGGAGGCGACGGCCACGTTGGCCAATTTCCACCATTGCATCGAGGACGCCTGCAGGCGCATGCGCCTGGCGATCGAAAGCGAGATGACGAGGAGCCAATCATGACCCTCCCGCGGCCGCGATCGGTCTGGGTCGCCAAGCGACTTGGCAAACTCAAGCAACTGTACGGCAACGTCCGCAGGGCCGCCCACGATCTGCGACATCTGGGCGCCACGCTCGCCCTCGCGCGCCAGAGGCGCGTCGTCGAGGACAGGCTTCGCAAGATCGCATTGTCCGGCGACGAAAGGTTCACCGGCCGGGTGCTGGTCGACGCGATGTTCGACAACCCCAATTTCTGGTACCGCTGGACCCTCCTGCGCGCGGCGCTGGGGCTGGCGCACGCCGAGGAAATCGGAGTCGTCGGCCAGTTCAATACCGGCAAGTGCGTCCGCAGCCTGAAGCGAATGGGTGTGCGTTCCGTCGTCCAGTTCAGGGACTACTATCCACCCGCGGCGGAAATGCGCCAAATCGCCAGGGAATTGCTCGCCGCCACCCGCTGTTCCCAGGATGTGCTCGAATGGCGGCTGCCGTTCGATTTTCCTGCGGCGCAGGCCTACGACCGAATCCTCAAATGGCAGCGCGGCGCCCAGGTCGATGCGGCCGATCCCGCCCTCGAGGATTTCCTGGTGACCTGCCTGCAGCAGCTCCACGCGGCGGACCGGCTCATCGACCAGATGGATTTCTCTCTGGTATTGATCAGCCAGACAGCGAACTTCGACCAAGGGGGGCTCGCCTGGGTCGCGGCCAAGCGCGGCATTCCCATCATCGTCAACACGGGGCACAACGGCGTTCCACGCTTCAAGAAGGGCTTGGCGCCCGACCGCGTCTTCGCCGGCGGCGATCGTCCCCCGGCATCCCTTCTGCGGAGCCTCCCGGAGGAGCGGCGGGACAGGATGGCGGCGGTCGGCCAGGCCTATCTGGACAGCCGCCAGAAGGGCCTGATCGCGGAACTGAGCGCCATCTACGCGTATCAGCGCCGCACCGCGCCCATCGACCGCGCCGGCTTGGCCCGACAGTTCGGCTGGGATGCCGACAAGCCCATCGTCATGGTTTACGGCGCCAATTGGTTCGATTACCCCCATGCATTCGGCATGAGCAATTTCCGGGATTTCCTGGACTGGACCGAGGTGGTGTTGCGGGTGGCGGTGAAGGCCGATCACGCCAATTGGCTGTTCAAGGCCCACCCGACCGATGAATGGTACGGCGGCCTGACCCTGGACGAGGTCATGCCGAAGGCACTGCCGCCGCACATTGGCATGGCATCGCGGACGGCCAGTTCCCGCGACCTCATCCGCAGCGTCGATGCCTTGACGACCGTCCATGGGACCTCGGGCCTGGAGTTCGTCAGCGCCGGAAAGCCCGTGCTGGTGGCGGACAAGGGTTGGTACCACGACGCCGGCTTCTGCGTGGCGGCGCGGACCCGCCAGGAATACATCGATCTGTTGGGAACCGTGTGGTGGAGCGACGTGGACATGGCGGTCGCCCAGCGCAATTGCTTCATCTTCGCAGGATGGCTGTTCGCGTGCCCGGAATGGCAGGGAAACCTCGTCTGCGGCGATGATGCGGAACGAACCGATCTTTATTGGAAGCTGGCCGAAATGCTCGATTCGACCCCGCGCGAACTGGCGCGGGAAATCGCCGAGATTAGGCGCTGGTACGGCGGCAAGGTGGAGGGATATCATGTCGACAAGATGCGCGAGGCCAGCGCGTACCGGCTCGCCAACAGTGTAAGCGACCGCGGACGGGGTTCGTGACGATGTGCCCTTCCGTTGCCTGTCCCTTGTGCGGGGGTGTTGTCTTCAAATCGCTGCGGCATGTTCCCGAGGCCAATTTCAACTCTCGGATCACCGCCTTCACCGTGCGGCGTTGCGTGGATTGCGGGCTGGCGCACATGGATCCGTGGCCGACGGCACGGGACCTGGAGGAATTGTACGTCGACTGCGGCATCTTCTCGGCGCCCCCCCGCCAGCCCCCACCCAAGCCATCGCCATGGAGACGCATGCTCGAGCGGATCTACCGCCGCTATGGTTCGGACCTGCGGTTCGTCGCGAAGACCTGCATGGAGCTGGCGCCCCGCAAGGAGAGGCTGGAGGTCCTGGATGTCGGATGCAGCACCGGAAACCTGATTCGGGCGTTCTTCCGCCACGGGGGCGGTAGGGCCGACGTCACCGGCCTCGACATCGACCCCGGCGCGGCCCGCAACGCACCGTCCGACCTTCGCGACAAGATCGTAACCGGCGACTTCCTCACTCTCGACCTCGACCGGCGGTTCGACATCATCACCATGAAATTCCTGGTGGAGCACTTGTTGGATTTCAACGCCTACGTCGCACGTGCCAGATCCTTGTTGGCGCCGGGGGGCGTGCTGTTCATCTCGACTCCCGACATCGACTCCCCCATGGCCGTGCAGCAAGGTGCCCAATGGCATTCCCTGAACAGCCAGGAGCAGCGGATCGGCCATATCGTCTGGTTCAACCGGGCCTCCCTATACCGGCTCGCCGCCCTCCACGGGCTGAGTGTGCAACGCTGCACGAACCGCGGCGCCTTCTTCTTCCACTTGCCTTTGCCGATGCAAAGAACTCTACTTCACATCCTGGGGAGAGAGCCAACCAGCGGACGGGTCATCAGATCAGACACCCTAAGGCTGTTGGCCGCCGCGTTCGGCGATGGATGGCTTTCTGAAAAACTTGACTACGGCGATTCACTTTATGCGTTCATGACGCGTATGGAAACCCAATGAGGGGGAGCAGGCAAATGACCGAGTATGTTCGGAAATTTCGCGAAGACATGATCCAACCGCTCACCAGTGAGCAGCTTGAACATTTTCGCGAACAGGGCTTCCTGATCTTGAAGTCCGCTGCCGTCTCGGCCTTCCAGGCAGACATGGAAGAGACCATCCGTCAGATTTCTCTTCGCTTGCTGCGAAAGATCGGCGTCGACATCGGACCGCTTGAGGGGATGTCCTACGACGCCTTGGTGAAGTGGTGCTACGACAACGAAAAGGACTCGGAATACACCCGTCTTTTCTACGAGATGTATCCGACCATGGCGGAGGTCATCGCCACCATCGCTCATCCCCTGCCCACTTGGCTTGCCAAGTCCGTGGGCATCACCTCACCGATCCCGATCACCCTGCCAGCGGTCCGCGTCGACCGCCCCGGCAACACCCGATACATGACCAACCCCCACCAGGACTACTGGTACAGCCTGCTGTGCGACAATTCCGTGGTGATCTGGTTTCCGCTGGTTAGCATCGATCGAGACATGGGCCTCCTCGGCGTGGTCCCGGGCAGCCACAAGGACGGCTTCCAGCCGTTCTCCGAAGCCCCCGACGGCTGCACCTTCACCATGCGCAACGACTATCCGGAATCCTCCTATGTCGAAGCGAGCATCGGCAAGGATGAGATCTTGATCTTCAACCAGTTCCTGGTGCACCGCAGCGGCTACAACAATGGCAAGATGCCCCGGATGACCATGCAGTTGCGATTCAATGACCTGGACACGATGGACGGCGTGAAGCAGACGTTCGTCGCGATCTCGTCGCCGTACGTGGTCCAGCGCCAGAAGGAACTGCTCGCCAATTAGCCTGACGGACGGGGCGACAGCCCCGTCCACCCCCCTTATTCGCTCAGAAGGACGTTCTCATGGCGACGGTGTCGCAAGCTGACAAGAATTGGGAAACCTTCCACGTTGAGAAGGTGCAGCGGAACTATCCCAAGTGGCCGAACGAAATCATGCTGAAGCTGGCCTTCGGCGCCTATCTCGCCAATCCGCTCAAGATTGTCGAGGGCATGAAGGTGCTCGATGTCGGCTGCGGGTTTGGCAACAACCTGGTGCCCTTCATCGACAAGGGATGCGAGGGTTTCGGCACCGAAGTCACCGCCGAGACCGCTAAATTGGCCCAGGATCTGCTGACCGAGCGCGATTACCCCTGCGACATCCGGCATGGCTACAACCAGAGCCTGCCCTTCGCCGACGACACCTTCGACCTTCTTCTCTCCATCAACGTCCTGCACTACGAGAAAACCGACGAGGATATCGCCGCAAGCATCAAGGAATACTGCCGGGTGATGAAGCCCGATGGCGCGATGATCCTCCTGACCGTGGGCCCAGAGCACTCCATCTACAAGAAGGCCAAGGTGGTCGGCCACCACCGCTTCCTGGTTCAGGACTTCGACTTCCGTGACGGCGAACAGTATTACTATTTCGACAACACGAAGTACCTTGACGCGAAGCTGTCAGAATATTTCGGCGACGTCGAGACCGGCCGGGTGACGGAACAGTTGATGATCCGGCCGCTCGACTTTCTGGTGGCGGTCGCGCGCAACAAGAAAGGCTGACGGCGGTAGAATGTCCGGAACACGGAAGCTCGTCATCTTTGGCGGCGGCGAAATCGCGACGCTGGCGCGGTTCTATTTCACCCACGACAGCGACTTCGACGTCGCGGCCTACGTGGTCGACGACAACCAGGTCGCGTCGGATCAGTTGGACGGCCTTCCGTTGGTGGGTTTCGGCACGGCCCTGCGCCGATATCCGCCGGGTGAGTACGCCATGTTCGTGGCGCTTTCGTACCGGCGGCTGAACCGGAACCGCCAGGAAAAGTTCGAGATGGCCCGCCAGGCCGGCTATGAGTTGCCCTCCTACGTCTGCTCGAAATCGGTGACCTGGCCCGACCTGACGGTGGGGGCCAACTGCTTGATCCTCGAGAACCAGACCATCCAGCCGGGTGTGGTCATCGGCGACAACGTCATGGTATGGAGCGGCAACCACCTGGGCCATGGCTGCCGGTTGGCCGACCATGTCTATCTGGCGTCCCATGTGGTGCTGTCGGGGCATTGCGAGATCGGCCAGCGGAGTTTCCTGGGGGTGAACGCCACGGTGCGGGATTTCGCCAAGGTCGGCGAGGACTCCTTCATTGCGATGGACGCCTCGGTCACCGGCGACGTGCCGGCGGGTTCCGTGGTTCTGGGGGCGCAGGGAACGGTGTTCACGCCGGACACGCGCCAAGCGCGGATGCTGAAGAAGAAATATTTCGGATTGGACTAAAGGAAAGAACCGATGCTGTTCCGCAAGCCCGTCACTTGGCGCAAGCTCGGCCGCGTCGCGGCTCCGCGCATCGATCTCGCCTGGAACCAGACCCATATGTCGCTTCCCACCGCCGAGGTATTGGGTCCCGGGCGGGTGAGGGTCTATTTCGGCGGGCGGGACCATCTTAACCGTTCGCAAATCGGCTATGTGGAATTCGATCCGGAAAACCCCCAGCAGACCCTGCGCCAATCCGAGCGGCCGGTCCTGACCCTGGGCGAACTGGGCACCTTCGATGACAACGGTGTGATGCCATGTTCGGTGGTGCGCGACGGCGACGAGGTGCTGCTGTACTACGTGGGTTGGAATCCGCGCGCGACGGTGCGATTCGCCTTCTACAGCGGGCTGGCGATCAGCCGGGACGGCGGCGAGACCTTCGTCCGCCACTCCCGCGCCCCGATCCTCGAACGGACCGACCGCGAGCCCTTCGTCAACGCCTCGCCCATGGTCATCCGTGACGGTGACGTCTGGCGCATGTACTACGTTTCCGGCGAGGGCTGGATCCATCCCGACCTGCCGCGCTACGACATCAAGTATGCCGAATCCCGCGATGGCCGAACCTGGCACCGCGACGGACACACCGTCATCGGCTTCAGCCATCCCGGCGAGCACGCCCTTGCCCGGCCGGCCGTCATCAAGGACGGCGACGTCTATCGGATGTGGTTCGCCCAGAAAGGCGCCGACTTCGATCGTGGCCACAATTACCGCATGGGATATGCCGAGTCCGCTGATGGCGTCACTTTCGTCCGGCGCGATGACCTGGCGGGCCTCGATGTGGCGACCGAGGGATGGGATTCGGAGATGGTCTGCTACGGGTTCCCGTTCCTGTGCCAAGGGCGGCGCTACATGGTCTACAACGGCAACAACTACGGCTATGCCGGTTTCGGGTTGGCGGTCGAGGAATGAGCAAGACCATCGCGATCATGCAGCCGACCTATCTTCCGTGGGTCGGGTTCTTCGCGTTGATGGGCCAGGTCGACGCCTTCGTCTTCCTGGATTCGGTGCAGTTCGACCGCCGCAGCTGGCAGCAGCGCAACCGAATCCGTACCAAGGACGGGGAGCAGATGCTGACGGTGCCCGTGTTCAAGAAGGGAAAGCGCGCGCAGACGATCGCCGAGGTCGAGATCGACCATGACGGCGCGCCGCTGGAGAAGCACGCCCGCGCCATCGCCCTGGCGTATGCCAAGGCCCCTTGCATCGCGGGGCCGGGGCGTGCCCTCCTCGACATCCTGTCCCGCCGCCACCGGCTGCTGGTCGACCTTAATCTCGACATCATCGACTGGGCTCGGTCCGTCCTGGGAATCTCGACCCCGTGCCTCCGCAGCAGCACCCTCTCCGCCACCGGCTGCAAGGCCGACCTGTTGGCGGCCATCTGCGTCGAACTGGGCGCCGACCACTACTTGTCGCCGCCCGGATCACGGGACTATCTGGACGCCTCCACGGCCATGACCGACGTCAATGTCTCGGTCGAATACTTCGCCTACGAGTGCCAACCCTACAGCCAACAGCACGGCGACTTCGTTCCTTATCTGTCCGTGGCCGACCTGATCCTCAACCACGGACCGGACGCGGCGGCCATCATGCGCGCGGGTGTGCGGCCCGCGCCCCCAGCCGCCTGATCCCGTCACGGAGCATCCCCATGGCCGACTACACCATCGAAATTGACCGCGAATTCGGGTTCCTGCGCGTCTCGCCGCCCCCACCGCTTCCTCGGTCGCGCTCCGGCTCGGCGGCCTTCGACGTACCGCCGTCCCACATCCTGGACCATCTCGAGGCCGCGACCGGGCACTTGGCCGGCAAGACGGTGCTGGACCTTGGCTGCCGCGACGGCGGGTTCCTCGCCGCGTGCCGCGACCGGGACATGGACGGTACGGGATGGGAGGACGTCCCTGACTGGGCGAGCGCGGCCACCGCGCGGGGCCTCACGGTCCTTGGGGACGATCTGTCCACCGTGCTCGGCGGCGGGACAGGCCGGCGTCACGACGTGGTCTCCCTGTTCAACCTGCTGCCGTTCGTCGAGGACCCCTCACGGGTTCTCCATGCCGTGCGCCAGACCCTGCTCGCCGACGGCGGAACACTGGTGGTCGGCGTCCCCAACACCTTCACCCCATTGCAACTCGCGGCCCGCGCCGAGATTGCCGCCGGAGAATGGTGGGTCGACGCGACCGCGGTGCGCAACTGTTTCACCAGCCAGAGCCTGACCGACCTGTTGGAGGGATGCGCTTTCGCGGTGGACGACCTCTTCGGTGACCTGCCCCGCGAGGTGTTCCTGCTGGGCGGCGCGGCTGCGGATGCCCCCTTGGAAGACGCTCTGGCGCGCAAGAGACGGTTCAGCGAGGCGAGCCGTCGCCACGATGCCGGCCCGGCGTTGCGGCAACTGGAAGCCGCTCTCGGCCGGCTGGGGCTGGGGGAGAACCTCGTGGCCATCGCCCGCCCCGACGCCTTTTCCAAACCCTGCCGGGCCACCGTCCTGAAGAAAATGGGGGAGTGACATGGAATTCGTCGATGTCGGCCTGCTGGCCGGAGAGCGTTCCCGCCGCGCGACGGTCGCCCCCTTCGCCGAATTGCGCAAGCTTCCCCGCGTGGAAATCACCGACCAGCTGAAGCTGATAGAGGAACCCGCGAACATCCAGCGCCTTCAAACGCTGGTAGCGGCCGGCCATGCACTAGTTCCGGTGACCCGCCGGGCACCGACCGACCACCTGATGCACCGGAAGGACTTTCCCCGGCGCTTCCTGTTCGAGATGACCAGCGAATGCAACGTGCTGTGCCGGATGTGTCCCCGCAACCACCTGTTGCGGCCAACCAAGCACATCGACACCGAGCTGTATCTCAAGGGCGTCAGCGAAATCAATTCGCATGGGGTCGACGGGCTGTGGCTCTATTATCTGGGCGAATCGCTCATGCATCCGGACTTCCGCAAGATCGTGCGGTTCCTAGAGGGCATGACCGACATCCGCACCCTGTGGTTCAGCACCAACGGCCATTTGATGAACGAGTCAAACATCAAATTCATCCTGGATTCGCGCATCACTTTCCTGAACTACAGCCTCAACGCTACCACGGCCGAAACCTACAAGTTCGTCGATCCCAAGGGCGATTTCGCCATCGTGCTCGACAACTATCGCCGCCTCGCCGGCCACAAGCGCGCCCGCCGGGGCACGCCACCGTTCCTGCGCTTGCAGATGGTCGAGCAGGAAAATACCGTCCACGAAATCCAGGAATTCCTGGAGCGGTTCTACCATGAGGTCGACATTATCAGCGTGAATATGCTGGAATACGCCAACCTGCCCATGAACCAGTTCGGCAAGACCCAGGACCGCCCCCGCGAAATGCCCGGATATTGCTCGCGCTTGCGCGACAACCGCGCCATCATCACGGCCGACGGCGCGATGACGCTCTGCGATTTCGCCTACAACACCGACGAACGATTCGTGGGCGAGCATTTCCTGGGCAACATCCGCGACCAATCCATTTATGACATCTGGAACGGCGAGCGCCGGCGTAAGCTACTGGAGCTTGAATCCGCCTGCCGCCTCAAGGAAGTCGACCTGTGCCGCGGCTGTACCGATTTCGACATCAGCCGCCCCACCGTCACCGGCGGCGCCAAGGCGCCGTAGACCAAGGAGCTTCCTCCGTGTTCCGCCAGGTATCCGACAAAGAATACGATCAGCATCTGCGCAATCTGAATGCCTACGGCTATACGCGAGTCGAGGCTTTCATGCCGCCGGAGACGGTGGCCATGCTGCTTGACAGGAGCTGGGCCTGCCACGCCGCGACCAAGGACTTCGAATACGCCGGCCGGCCGGCCCGCGACGCGAGGGACCTGCGCGTCTACAACCTGCAGAACAAGGACTTCATCTACGTCGAGATCCTGGGTGAAGCCTTCATCCGCCGGGTCCTGATGAATCAGCTGAACGACCCCTACTATCGTTGGCTGCCGGCCGACGTCCCAAACTACATCCTGCAGAACTTCAATGCCCGGTCGAGCGGCGAGGCGCTCGAACTGCACATCGATTCGCGGGTGCCGATCATACGGGACAAGCCGGTTTCGATGCAGGTGATCTACGTGCTCGAGGACATGGACGAGACCAATGGCTGCTCGGTCGTGGTGCCCGGCACGCACAAATCGGGCGCCTACACCGATCGCGAGCTTGAGAACGTCCTTCCGGTCCACGCCAAGGCCGGCGACCTGGTGATCTGGGATTCCCGCCTGTGGCACGGCACCCAGCGCAACAACGGCGAAAAGAGCCGGTGGGCGCTGATCGCGTCGTTCTGCATGTGGTGGATGAAGCAGGACGTGAACATGATTCGCACGCTGCCCGAGGAGTATTATTCCCGGATGACCCCCGAGCAGAAGCAGTTGATCGGCTACTTGTCGATCCCGCCTGATTCGGAACTCGAACGCATCAACGTCAAGTGCGGGTACGATTTCCTCAAGCCCCGGGTGGCCGACTACTTCAAGTGAACAGGGTGCGCCGGAATGCTCGCAGCGACCGGCAACAACCTCGAGCGAGGTTTTTTGAATGCACAAGAAGATACTATTGGTGCGGGTGCCAGAGATCCAACAGGTCACCGACGACACTGATTACCGCAGTATCTCCGTGACGAAATTGATGGTGCCGCTGGGGCTGCCCTACCTGGCGGCGGTCATCCGCGACTCCGGCCGCCATGACGTCCAGTTGCTTGATCTCTACGCCCTTGATCACGAATTCTACGTCCACCATTCCCACCGCCGAAGTCAGATCGTCGAAAAGGCGGCCAAGCGGCTGCTCGATGTCGTGGATGACTACCGGCCGGATATCGTCGGCTTCTCGGCGCTGTTCACCTTCCAGCACGACCTGGTCCAAAAGCTCGCCGCCATCGTGCGCGGCCATGCGCCGTCGACCCGAATCTACGTGGGCGGTTACGCCACCGTGGCGCCCGAACTGGTGCTCAGGGACATCCCCGAAGCCGACGCGGTGTTCCTGGGCGAATCCGAGGACAAGATCCTGCGCGTTCTCGATTCGGAAACCACCTCGCGACCGCTCGAGGGCATCAACGGCATCGCCTACCGCCGTGATGGCCAGGTGGTCGTCATGCCGCGCGAGTTCGGCATCCGCAACATCGACGACATTCCCTGGCCAGCCTTCGACATGCTGCCGTTGGAAACCTACCGCGCCATCCAGGGGCGCGGCGAGTTCCCGTTCCTGACGTCGCGCTCCTGCCCCTTCTCATGCTCCTATTGTTCGTCCCAGTTGTATGGCGGGCGGGTGTGGCGGCGAAAGAGCCCCGAGCGCCTGCTCGACGAGGTCGGCATGATGATCGACGGCTACGGCATGGATTTCATGTGGGTGGTCGATGAGATATTCAACGTCAACAAGGCCCATGCCAAAGGCTTCCTGCGCGGCATGCTGGATCGCGGCTACAACGTCCAATGGTGGGACAACAACGCATTCAATTCGGATGCCATGGACAAGGAACTCGTCGACCTGTGCAAGGCCACGAACAACGTCGGCATCGTGATCTCCATCGAATCCGGCTCGCAAAGAGTCTTGCGGGAAATCATGAATAAACGGGTCAACCTTGATCACGCGCGTGAGATGATCAATTACACCACTTCGGTCGGCATTCCGGTTACTGTTAATTTTGTCATTGGCAGTCCAGGAGAGACGAAGAGGGAGATCGAGGAAACGATTGAATTCGCCTCGACGCTCACTGCGGACAGCTTTGTCTTCAGCTTGGCCACTCCGTTCCCTGGCACGAAATACTACGATATTGCCAAGGCCAACGGAATGCTGGTGAATGGTGAAGAGTACATTCTGAACATGAAGTACATGGAAGTCTCGATGCATACGGGCGATTTTAGCTCGGAATGGCTGAAGGACACCCAATACGACGCGAACATCCGACTCAATTTTTTCGGCTCGCGGCTGTTCAAGGACGATCGCAAGGATTTGGAAAGAGCCCGCGCGAAGTTCGCCAACGTATACCGCCTGCACACCTTCCACGCGGTGGCCCGCTTGCTTGAAGGATATGCCGAGGAGCAACTCGGCAACCTCGATGGACGCGACACGGTCTACGCCACTCTTGGCGACTTGCTGTCCGATGCGAAGATACGGGACGCCTATGGTCGCTATTTCGACTGGGACCACCCGGCGCCAAACAGCTACAGGGCGTGGCTCCAGGCCCGGACCGTCCACTGAATCCGCCTCCAAGACTTTCAAAGTTCAGGCAAAGGACCAAGAAGCCATGACCAACCGCGAGGGACGCAAGGTCTTCATGAACGGCGCTCTGGTGCCGGAATCCGAAGCGAAGCTCTCGATCTACGATTCGGCGCTGATGTTCGGCGACATGGTGTTCGAGATGACCCGGTCGTTCAACAAGGCACAGTTCAAACTACGCGAGCATCTGGAACGCCTGTATGCCTCGGCCAAGTACGTGGCCATCGATATCCCCATGACCATTGACGAGATGGAACAGGCCTGCGAGGCGGTGATCGCCGCCAATGACCCGCTGTTCGCACCCGATGACGAGCACCGCCTTATGATCAACGTCACGCGGGGCCTGCTGTCCATTTATGGCGGCCGCGTGGATGCCCCCACCGGCGCCAACATCATCATCGCCGACTTCCCGCTGCGCTGGACGGTATCGGGCATGGCGCCGCTGTTCGACGTCGGCATCAACGCCGTCGTCCCGTCGCAGCGGACCATCCCCGCCCAGTTGCTGGAACCGAAGGTCAAGAACCGGTCGCGCCTCCACTACATGATGGCGAATGTCGAGGTGTCACGCATGAAAGGGCAGAACAACTGGGCCCTGCTGCTGGACCCGGAGGGGTTCGTGGCCGAGGGCACCGGGTCCAACTTCTTCATCGTCCGCGGCGGCCGCCTCCTGACCCCCGAACCGCGCAACATCCTGCGCGGCATCAGCCGCGACTACACCATCGAATTGGCCCGCGATCTTGGCGTTCCGATTGAGGAACGCAATATCGAGCCCTATGACGTCATGACAGCCGACGAGGCATTCATGACCGCCACCCCCTTTTGCATCCTTCCGGTCACCTCTTTCCAGGGCACCCCCCTGGGCGACGGTGGCATGGGCAAGGTGACGCGGGCGCTGCTCGACCGCTGGAGCGCCAATGTGGGAGTGGACATCGTGGGCCAGATCCAGTCCTGGGCCGGCACTGCCGAAGCTGGCGCGGGCGCCAGCCCCTACCAGTTCGCCCGCAACAAATGAGCGGGCGCGTCGGCTTCATGCAGGGGCGCCTGTCGCCCTTGGTCAACGGGCGCATCCAGGCGTTCCCGTGGGACCACTGGCGGGAGGAATTTCCCATCGCCCACGAGCTCGGCTTTCCGCTGATCGAGTGGACGCTGGACCAGGATCGCCTGCGCGAAAATCCGTTGCTCGCCGACCCCGCCGGGGTCGCCAGCCTCGCCGCCGCCCACGGCCTGCGGGTGGCCTCGATCACCGGCGATTGCTTCATGCAGGCCCCGTTCTACAAGGAGACCGGCGCCGCACGGGACGCGCTGCTCGACGACATGGCCGCGATCCTCGACGCCGCCGCCGCCGCCGCCGCCCGCTTCGTCGTGGTGCCGCTGGTCGACAACGGACGGCTGGAGAATGCCGCCCAACGGCAGGCGCTGCTGGACGGATTGCTGCCCCTGGCCGACGGCCTGGCGGCGCGCGGCCTGTGCATCGCCTTCGAATCCGATTTCGCCCCTGCCGATCTTGCGGGCTTGATGCACCACCTGCCGGCCCCGGCCTTCGGCGTCAACTACGACATCGGCAACAGCGCCGCCCTGGGTTTCGATCCGGCGGAGGAAATGGCCGCCTACGCGACCCGGATCGTCAACGTCCACGTCAAGGACCGGGTGCTGGGCGGCACCACGGTTCCGCTCGGCACCGGCGCCGCCGACCTGCCGCGCGTGTTCGCGCTGTTGCGCGAGGCGGGCTATGGCGGCGACTTCATCCTTCAGACCTCCCGCGCCACTGATGGCGACCATGCCGGCGCCCTGGCGCGCTATCGCGACATGACCGCCGCTTGGTGGGCGGCGACGGCGGAGTAGCCCGTGGACAGCGGCCTGACCGGCAAGGTGGCCCTGATCAGCGGCTCGACCCGCGGACTGGGCGCGGCCATCGCCGACACACTGCATGCCGAAGGCTGCCGGATCGCCGTGAACGGCCGGGATGCGCATGCGACCGCGGCCCAGGCCGCTAGGTTGGGCGATTCCGCCATCGGCCTTCCTGGCGATGTGACCCGGCCGGAGGATTGTCGCGCCCTGGTGGAGAAGACACTGGCCACCTGGGGGCGGCTCGATGCCCTGGTCTGCAACGTCGGCAGTGGCCGGTCGGTCCCGCCGGGCGCCGAGACCGCCGAGGAATGGCGGCGGGTCATCGAACTGAACCTCTTCTCGGCCACCACCCTGATCGAAGCGGCGTTGCCCGCCCTGAAGGGGTCACGAGGCGCCGTCGTGTGCATCTCGTCGATCTGCGGCTCCGCGGCCCTGGGCGCGCCGGTGACCTACTCCGCGGCCAAGGCGGCGCTCGATGCGACGGTGCGCGGGCTCGCCCGCCCCTTGGGTCGAGACGGCGTGCGGATCAACGCCGTCGCGCCCGGCAACCTGTTGTTCCCGGGATCGGTCTGGGACCGCAAGCTGGCCGAGGACGCGGGTGCGGTCGAACGGATGCTCGCAAGCGAGGTTTCCCTGGCGCGGCTGGGCCGGCCCGAGGAGGTCGCCGCTGCCGTGACCTTCCTGCTTTCTCCGCTTGCCTCCTTCATCACCGGCGAGATATTGATCGTCGACGGTGGTCAGCTCAGGTCTTGATTAGAATATCTTAATGAAAAGCGCAGCTCTTTCCGCCCCCTTCGACTTGTCGGGCCGCACCGCTTTGGTGACCGGCGGTGCCGGCCTGCTGGGCCGCCGGCACGGAACGGCGCTGGCGGAATGTGGCGCTTTCGTCGTGCTGGCGGACCTCGATGCCGACCGAGCCCGTGAGGCGGCGGCGGCCATTGGCGCCGCGAACGGCGCCATGGGCGTCGCGATGGACGTCAGCGACCCGCGCTCGGTCGAGCAGGTCCGCGCGATGCTGGCGGAGATGGGGCGGCCGGTCGACATCCTCGTCAACAATGCCGCCATCGACCCCAAGGTCAAGGCCGACATGGGACCCGTGAACTCGTCGCGTCTGGAGGCGTTCGACCTCGAAGATTGGAACCATCAGGTCGCGGTGGGCCTGACCGGCGCGCTGCTGTGCGCGCGCGCCTTCGGCGCCGACATGGCCCGTCGGGGCGGCGGCGTCATCCTCAACATCGCCTCCGACCTGGCGGTCATCGCCCCCGACCAGCGCCTGTACCGCAAGCCGGGACTGCCCGAGGACCAGCAGCCGGTCAAGCCGGTCAGCTACTCGGTGATCAAGAGCGGGCTGATCGGCCTGACCCGCTATCTCGCCACCTACTGGGCAGACAAGGGCGTGCGCTGCAATGCGCTGTCGCCCGGCGGAGTATACAACAACCAGCCCGACGAATTCGTCGCCCGCCTGTCCAACCTGATTCCGTTGGGGCGAATGGCGCGGGCGGACGAATACCAGTCGGCGGTCCAGTTCCTGTGCTCCGACGCCTCGTCCTACATGACCGGCCAGAACATCGTTATCGACGGCGGCCGCTCGGTCTTGTAATACGCCGCAAACCAGAGGCCTTCCACCATGTCCGTCGTCACCATCATCCCCGCCCGGGGCGGTTCCAAGGGCATACCCCGCAAGAACCTCATCGATTTCGCCGGCCGGCCACTGCTGTGGTGGAGCGTCGATCAGGCGCTGAAGTCGACGTCGGTGGACGCGGTCTACGTCACCTCGGACAGCGACGAGATCCTGGACGCCGCCCGCTCGTGGGGGGCTCGGCCCATCCGCCGCCCGGACGAATTGTCAGGCGACACCGCCAGTTCCGAATCGGCCCTGCTGCACGCCCTCGACACCATCGGCGGCGAGCCCGACGCGGTCGTGTTTCTGCAGCCGACCTCGCCGCTCCGCAAGCCGGGCGACATCGATGGCGCCGTCGGCCATTTCCGCGCCAGCGGCGCGGACTCCCTGTTCTCGGGTGCCAAGCTCGAAGACTTCATCGTCTGGCACCGCGAGGACGATACGCTGGAATGCCTCAATCACGACTGGCGCGCCCGCAAGCGGCGTCAGGAGCGTCACGGCATGAGCTACGTGGAGAACGGGTCGGTCTACGTCTTCCGCCCCGCCATCCTGCGTGAGACCAACAACCGCTTCGGCGGCCGCATCGAGATCTTCGAGATGGCCCTGTGGCAGTCCTTCGAGATCGATGACCTGGAAGGCTTGGACCTGTGCCAGACGCTGTTCCGCCACTATCTCTGGACACAGCCGTGACCGGGCCGATCCTGCTGCCGGCGCCGGACCAGTGCCGATTCGCCGTGATGGGCGCGGGCTGGCACCTTTGCACCCTGGCGGAAAAGCTGGTCGAAGCGGGCTTTCCCCGGCCGCTCGTCTTCACCTATCCGCGAGTCGAGCACGAACGCGACCGTATCCTGCTGACCGACCCGCGCCTTTACAAGAACGTGTTCGACACGTGCGACCACCTTGGCATCCCCGTCGTCGACGAGAAGCTGGACGACGCCGCCATGGTCGCCCGCATGCTCGAGGCCGGATGCTCGGCGGTGTTTTCCCTGAGCTGGCGGCGCCGCATCACTCGCACGCTGATCGACGCCTTTCCCGAGCGGATCTTCAACCTGCATCCGTCGCTTCTTCCCAAGGAACGCGGCAGCGGAACCTTTAGCTACCGCATCCTCAACGGCTCGCGCGAGGTGTCGGCGACCCTGCATCTGGTGGACGAGGGGCTCGACACCGGGCCGGTGATCCTTCAGCAGGCCGACGAGATCGCCGTGAACCGTCCCAAGCCGCGCGACTTCCTGATCGCGACCAACGACCTCTACGGCCGGCTCATGGACCGTTTCCTGGGCACCGTCCTGGACGGACGCCCCCTGCAGCCGCGCCCACAGGTCGAGGACGACAACACCTACCTGCCCCTACTTCACACAGAAACCAACGGTGCCATCGATTGGGACTGGAGCGCCGACGAAATCGAACGCTTCATCCGCGCCTTCGGCCCCCCCTATCCCGGCGCATATACCTACGTCGGCGAGACCCGCTTCGCCGTCACCGAGGCGTCGCTGGAGCCGTCTCCGATAGCCTATCATCCCTATCTGGCCGGCCGCGTGGTGTCCCTGAAGACCGACGGCACCGCCCAGGTGATTGCCCGCGGCGGTCTGCTGCGCCTGGAGGAGATCGCCGTCGAGGGCGAACGGATGGCGCCCGCCCGCCTGCTCAAGCACACCTCATGCCTGCTTACCCCGCGCGCGGTCCTCGACCGCGCCCGCACCGCCGTTCTGCGCGCCGCGCAAATGAACGTGCCCGACATCAAGGGACGGCAATGAAGAAAGCCCTGGTCTTCATCGACTACGACATCACCATCCGCCACTTCATACACAGCGGTGTGCTGAAGGAGCTGGAGAGCCGGTACGACGTCACCTACGTCTTCCATACCGATTCCACATCCTCCAAGCGAACCGTTCATGTGGACGTCGCCGGCCTGGGCCTGGGTCGCACCCGCATGCTCGACGTCCCGCGCGCGCGCCTCGGGGCCTGGTACCACCTGTTCATCCCAAGCATGCTTGCCCGTCACCGGGGGACCAGCAACTACGGCCCAACACTTGAACAGGTGGCCATGAACCACACGCCCAAGATGGTCACCGCCTACCGGCTGCTTTCCCAGCCCGGTATCCGCCATGCCTTCATCGCCGGCATGAAGCTGCGCCTGGGCCGCTACGAGCCGCTGGAGCGCCTGCTGGACGAGGAAAAGCCCGACATCGTCCTGCACCCCAGCCTGCTGGCCGGCTTTTTCATCAACGACCTGATGATCAGCTGCGAACGTCGCGGTGTGCCGCTGGTCGTGATGATGAACTCGTGGGACAATCCGTCCAACAAGGCGATGTCCACCGGCATGCCAACCAAGCTTGTGGTCTGGGGGCCGCAGACCAAGAAACACGCGATGCAGTATCTGGGCATGCCGGAGGACCGCATCGAGATGTTCGGCGCGGCCCAATTCGAGGTCTACCGCGAGCCGGTCACCGAGAGCCGCGAGGAACTGGCCTGCATGTTCGGCGTTCCGGCGGACAAGCCAATCCTTCTGTACGGCGGCGCGTCGAAGAGCCTCAATGAAACCGGACATCTGCGGCGGCTGGACGCCGCCATCGAGAGCGGCGCCATTCCCCCGTGCCACATCATCTACCGGCCGCATCCCTGGCGCGGCCGCCTAGTTGCCGGCGAGATCAGCCTGTTCGACGCGGGGCTCAAGAACGTGACCCTCGATCCTCACATGGCGGAGTTCTACCGCTCGGTCGTCACCACACCCAGCCCGGCCCTCTATCTCGCCGACTACCAGGTGACCCGGCGGCTGATGGCGCTGATCGACGCCCTGGTGTCGCCGCTGTCGACGATCCTTCTCGAGGCCGCCATGCACGGCAAGCCCGCCCTTGCCCTTTTCGTCGACGCCGAGCCGGGCAGTCAGGGAACCCGCCTTCTGGACGTCATCGGGCGGCTGGTCTATTTCGCCGAATTCATCGACTCCGAAGGTATCCTGGCCTGCGACCAGATCGAACAGCTCCCCGAGATGGTCTGCCAGCTGATGACCATGGCCGGCCGGCCGGCGGTGCGGGATGCGCTGTTCCACCACGCCGACAAGTACCTCGACCGCTCGGGTCCGCCCTATGGCGCCCGCCTCGCGGACCTCGCCGACCGCTTGACCGAGGGAATGCCGTGACCGCCCGCGTCCCCTGGCCGCCATCGGTTGATCTAGTCGTCTTCGATTTTGACGGAGTGATGACGGACAACCGGGTCCTGGTATTCCAGGACGGCAGCGAGGCCGTTGTTTGCAGCCGTGCCGACGGGCTTGGCCTCGACCGCCTGCGGGAAGCAGGCGTCGAGATGATGATCCTGTCAACCGAAACCAACCCGGTGGTCGCCGCGCGCGCGCGCAAGTTGCGCATGCCAGTGATCCACGGCCAAAAGGACAAGGCGGCGACACTGGCCGCCCTGCTGGCCGAACGCGGAACCGATCCGGCCCGCGTGGTCTATGTGGGCAATGACGCCAACGACCTCGGGTGTCTGGCGATGGTCGGCCTTCCCGTGGCCGTCGCCGATGCGGTCCCCGAGGTGATCGCGACCGCCCGCTGGGTGCTCACACGTAACGGCGGCGACGGCGCGGTACGCGAATTCTGCGACCATCTCGCCAACCATCTCGCCGGGCTACCCCAATCGGCGCCTCAACCAATTAATGGCCGTTGAAGGAGACTCTGATGACTATCGAACCCGTCAACATCGGCGGCAGGCTCGTCGGACCCGGCGAAGCCTGCTACGTCATCGCCGAAATCGGCATCAACCACAACGGCAGCATGGATCTCGCCCGGCGCCTGATTTCGGCCAGCGTGCTGGCAGGCTGCCAGGCGGTGAAGTTCCAGAAGCGCACCGTGGACGTGGTCTACAGCAAGGAGGAGTTGGACCGTCCACGCGAGAACCCGTTCGGCGCCACCAACGGCGATCTCAAGCGCGGACTGGAATTCGGCGACGCCGAATACAAGGAGATCGCCGAGTACTGCCGGATGCATGACATCCATTGGTTCGCGTCGTGCTGGGACGAGGCGTCGGTCGATTTCATCGACCGGTATGCTCCGCCCTGCTACAAGATCGCCTCGGCCAGCCTCACCGACGACAACCTGCTGCGTCATCACCGCGCGACCGGGCGGCCGATCATCCTGTCGACCGGCATGAGTACCGTCGAACAGATCGACCATGCCGTCGAGGTGCTGGGCACCAAGGACCTGGTCCTGATGCATACCACCAGCACCTATCCCAGCAAGCTGGAAGAGCTGAACCTGCGCATGATCGAGACCCTGCGGGATCGGTACCAGGTGCCGGTGGGATACTCGGGCCACGAAGTCGGCCTGCCGACCACCCTCGCCGCCGCGGTCATGGGCGCGTGCATAGTCGAGCGGCACATCACCCTCGACCGCGCCATGTGGGGCAGCGACCAGGCGGCTTCCGTCGAGCCCCAGGGCATGTCGCGCCTGGTCTCCTACATCCGTGCCGTCGAGAAGGCCACTGGTGACGGCGTCAAGCGTGTCTACGACAGCGAGAAGCCCATCATCGAGAAGCTTCGCCGCGTCGGCGCCTAAACCAGCGGGACCCGGGGACGGATGAAATACGGACTGTTCCGGACCGTTCGGCTGTCCTTGGGTCTTCTGCTGCCCCAGGAGCGTCTGGTCGCCGTCCTGCTGGCCGTGGCCACGGGGACGGTCGAACTGCTGCTCCTGGGGTCGATGATGGCGTTGATGCCATTGATATCGGTGGTCGCCTACCCCGACACGGCGGCACGGTTACAGGCCTATCTGCCACTCGATATCGGCGGCCTGTCGCGTCTTGCGTTGATCGTGGCGATCGCCGCGGCCGCCGGGCTGCTGGCGGTGCTGGGTCAGGTGGGGACGATATGGCGGCAAGCCGCCTGGGAGGCGTTCGTCCGTCGCATCCATGTCCGGCTGTCCGACCATCTCGTGACCTCGGTGATGGACTCGCCCTATCCCTGGCTGAGCGGGCAGTCGGCGCCGGCGCTGGCCCGCATCCTTTACAACGACCTGATTTCGTGGAGCCGGGACGGCGTCCTGGGGACGGTGCGGATGGCCGCCATGGTGCCGGTGGCCGTCTTGACCGGCGCCTTCATCCTGGGCTCCGCGCCCCTGGACGGCCTGATGGTGGTCGCGGTGGCTCTGTTGCTGCTGACGGCCGCCATCCGCATGGTCCGCCCACGGCAGCGAGCATGGGTTGAACGCAAGCGGGTCGCCTGTGAGGTGCTGTTCCGGCAGACCACCGAAATGCTCAATGGCGTCCGCGACATCAAGCTGTCCCACGGCGCCCGGGCCTTCACCGCCGACCATAACCGTCACGTGGCCGACATGACCCTGGCCAGCGGCCGCATGCAGGTGCTCGGCAACCTCCCGTCGGCGACCCTGACGCTGGCCGGCTACCTCGCCCTGTTGGTGCTGGCGGTGGTGCTCAGCCTGCGCTACCAGGACGGCCAGGAAGCCATGACCCGCCTAACCACCATCTTCCTGATGACGTCACGGCTGTTGCCGGTCATGGGGGCGATCTCCACCGCCTTCTCCCAGTTGTTCAACGCCGCCCCGTGGATCGAGGGACTGCACGTCCTCGATCGCGATATCCAGAACGCGAGGAAAGCGTTCGCCACCCACCGGGGGGTCCTGCCGCCGCCCCCCGATTGGCCCGCCATCATTCTGGACGGGGTGAGCTTCGCCTATGGCGACCGCACGGTGTTCACCGGTGTCGATCTGAGCATCGAGCGCGGCGGCGTCTATGGAATCGCCGGCCCGTCCGGATCCGGCAAGAGCACGCTGGTCGACCTGCTGCTCGGCCTCCAGGCGCCCACGACCGGGAGGATACTGGTCGGATCGGCCGACCTGTCCGACATCGATCCGCGCCAATGGCATGCCCGCATCGGCTATGTGCCGCAGACCCCTAATTTCATCGATGGCACCATCCGGGAAAACATCGTGTTCGGCCACCGTTCGGCCGATGAGGAAAGGCTCGCGGATGCCATCCGGCTTGCTGGACTGTGGGACATGGTGGCCGCGTTGCCCCAGGGTGTCGACACCCCGGTCGGCGATCGGGCCCTGCACCTCTCGGGCGGCCAGAGGCAGCGCGTGGCGCTGGCCCGCGCCCTCTACAAGGGGGCGGATCTGCTGGTGCTGGACGAGGCCACCGCCAACCTGGATCCCGAGACCGAGCAGTTCATCCTCGGCACCATCACCTCCCTGCGCGGGCGGTGCACGGTCCTGGTGATCGCCCACCAGGACACTGCGCTGGCGCGATGTGACCTGATCATCCGTGTCGAAGGAACGCGCTGCGTCGTCCTCGCCAATGCGACGGCCACCCATCAGGGCTGACACGACAGCGGCGAGAGAGGATAATGACGAACCGTTCAGGGAGGATGAGCAGGGGATGAGCGCGCGTGTTGATTTCACCGGCCGCCGGGTGGCGGTCACCGGGGGCGCCGGCCTCATCGGTTCGTATCTTGTCGAGCATTTGGCGGCCGCCGGAGCGCGCGTCACCGTGGTCGACGATTTCTCGAAGGGACGGCGCGAGAACCTCGCCGCCGTCTCCGACCGGATCGAGGTCCGCGAGGGCGACCTGGAAGACGCGCGCTTCGCCTTCGAGGCGGTCGAGGGCGCGGAGGTGGTCTTCCACCTGGCCAGCCGCGCCTTCGGTGTCGGCTACGGCAACGGGCGCCATGTGGAAATCCTGAACCACAACGAGAGGATCACCACCAACCTGATCGACGCCCTAGCCCGCCTGCGGCCGGCCCATGTGCTGATGACGTCGTCGTCCTGCGTCTACGACGACGACGGCCCGGAGACCATGCCCGAACTGCCGCTGTTCGACCGCGAGCCCGAGAAGGTCAACTGGGGCTACGGCTGGGCCAAGCGTTTCCTGGAACAGAAATCCGTCATCCTGTCCCGCGAGACCGGGATCCCGGTCACCATCGTCCGTCCCTTCAATATCTATGGCGAACGTTATTTGTGGGTCGGCGAGTACAGTCAGGCCATTCCCATGCTGATCAAGCGGGTGATGGATGGCGAGGATCCCGTCGTCATGTGGGGCAGCGGCCGGCAGCGCCGCAACTACATGCATGCCAGCGACTGCGCCCGCTTGATGATGCGTCTGGTGGCGGCCGGCCATTCCAGCGCGCCGGTCAACCTCGGCACCGAGGAAACCATCACCGTCCATGAGCTGGTGGAACTGATCTGCCGCCGGGGCGGCAAGACCCCGATCCTGAAGACCGACACCACCAAGCCGGAGGGACGTTTTTGCAAAAGCGCCTCGTCGGAGCGGCTCCGCGCGATCCTGGGGGATCTCGACTTGAAGGTGACGCTGGACGATGGCATCGGCCGAATGATCGACTGGTATCGTGCCACCTTCCCGTCGCCGGAGAACCACCATTGACCGACCTCGCATCCGGAGACACCAAGGCGCGTCCGTCGACACTGTTCCTTTTTCCCGGCCAGAGCCGCCGGGCCCGCCTGCCCGACCTAGACCGGGGCCTGGTGCCGATCGATTTCTTCTACGGCATGCCGGCGGCCCAGGCAGCGGGCTACCAGACCGTCATCGGCGATACCCACCGCGACCCGCCGGGCGCCCTGAGCCGAGCCCATCTGCGCTGGGAGATCCTGCGCAACCGCATCAGCCATTTCGGACTGAGCCGCCAGCGGGTCGCCGCACTGGCCGAGGAAATCTCCCGCTTCGACATCGCCCTGGCCTTCACCGACTTCTTCAGCCTTTCCCTCGGCCTGCACGCCGACTTGCTGCCGCGCCGGCCGGTGCTGTGCGGCGGGTTCCACGGACTCACCGACCTTGTCGCGCACGCTCACCCGCTCTGGCGTCCCCGGTACGAACGCCTGGCCGCGCGGGCCGTCGCCAACCTCGACCACGTATTCTTCTTCGGCGACGCCGACCGTGCCGAAGCGATCCGCCGCTACGGGTTGGACGAGGAACGCACCAGCCTGTTCCCATTCGGGGTCGACACGGCGTTCTGGTCGCCGGACCATCTTCACGGAATCCGGCCGGCGAGCGAGCACGTGCTCGCCGTCGGTTCCGACCACCAGCGCGATTTCGACACTCTGGCCGCCGCCCCCACCGATGTGGAAGTGCGCATCCTGACCCGCCTCAATGTGACCGTTCCACCGGAGCGCTCCAACGTCCGCATGCTGAAAGGCAGTTTTTACCAGTCGGCCATCTCGGATAGCGAATTGCGGGGCATGTATCTTGACGCCATGGCGGTGGCGGTGCCGCTCAAGGACGTCAACCAACCCTCGGGCTACAGCGCGACACTTCAGGCAATGAGCTGCGGGCGGCCAGTCGTGTTGTCTGATTTCCGGGGGTTGTGGGACCGGCAAATCTTCCGGTCCGGGGAGAACTGCCTGCTGGTTCGTCCCGGCGACCGCCGAGGCATGGCCGAAGCGATCGATGCGCTGAAGGCCGATCCGGAACTTCGGGAACGCATCGGCGCCTCGGCACTGGATACCGCGCGTCGGCACTTCTCGGTCGAGCGCATGAACAAGGGCCTCATCGACTTGCTTGAGCGCGTATGGCAGGACCGATGATCAACGGAGGCCCCCTGCACTACGGCACGGCCTATCTCAGCCGCGAACGCTGGATGTCCTTCGTCTACCAAGTGACGAGCATAGCAGACCTGCGACCCCGCGCGGTCGCGGAGATCGGCGTCGGGCCGGGCGTAGTCGCGAACATGGTCGCCGCCACCTTTCCCGGCTGCGAATACGTGTCCATCGACATCGATCCCGCGCTGCAACCCAAGGTCTGCGCCAGCGTGACGGCGCTTCCATTCAGGGACGGGCAATTCGACGCGTCGTTCTGCTGTCAGGTCCTTGAACACCTGCCGTTCGACCAGTTCCTCCCCGCCCTCACCGAGCTGAGGCGGATTACCTCCAACCGAGTGGTAATCTCGCTTCCTGACGTGACGCCCTTCGTCTATTTGCGCGCACCCGGCCTGCGGCGACTGCTGCCCTGGTTGTGGCGGGGCATCGACCTGCCGGGTCTTCCGGCCGAACATGATTTCGCGGCCCACGGGCAGCACCACTGGGAAATCGGCAAGAAGGGCTATCCGGTCCGGCGAATTCTGGGCGAAATCGCCAAGGCCGGGTTCCGGCGCCCGCGCCACTTCCGGATGGTCGAAAGGCCTTATTGGCACTTTTTCCTGCTGGACACCGTCTCATGAAGGTCGCCATCGGCTACCACATTCAGAACGGGCCCTGGGGCGGCGGCAACCAGTTCGCCCGGTCCCTGGTCGAGGCCCTGGAGGCGCGCGGAGACCAGGTTCGCTTCGATCTCGACGACGACGACATCGACGTTCTGGTGATGACCGACCCGCGCGGACGCAGCCCAAACGTGTCGTTCCATGCCGGTTCCATCCTTCGCTACCTGCTGCTCCGCAACCCCCGCGCCATCGTCGTGCACCGCATCAACGAATGCGACGAACGCAAGGGCACGCGCCACATGAACCCGCTGCTCAAGCGGGCGAACTATGTCGCCGACCACACCGTCTTCATCGCCGGCTGGCTGGCCGACCTCGACCTGTGGCAACGGGAAAGCCCCTCGTCGGTGATCCTCAACGGTGGAGACACCCGCGTCTTCAATCCGTCGGGCCATGTGCCGTGGAGCGGTGTCGGGCCGCTCAGGCTGGTGACCCACCACTGGGGGGGCAACCGCCTCAAAGGCTTCGACGTCTATGAGTTCCTCGACCGCATGCTGGCAGATCCGGCGTGGAAGGGACGACTGGAATTCACCTATGTGGGCAACTTGCCGCGCGGAGTCTCGCTGCCCAATACCCGCTATTTGAAGCCCATGGACGGTGCCACCCTGGCGGCCGAGCTGGCCTCCCATCACGCTTACGTCACCGGCTCGGTCAACGAGCCGGCGGGCATGCATCACATCGAGGGCGCCTTGTGCGGATTGCCGCTGATCTACCGGGAAAGCGGTGCGCTGCCCGAGTATTGCGCGGGATTCGGCATCGGCATCTCGGGCCCCGACGATCTGCCCGCGGCGCTGGAGCGCCTGATGGCCGAATACGGCCTGCACCACACCGCCATGGCCGCTTATCCCAACTCCGCCGAGAAGATGTGCGCGGGCTATCTAGCCGTCATCGACGACCTAGTGGCGCGTCATGACGCCATCGTCGCCGCCCGGCGGCTGTGGCGGAATCCGTGGCTGGTTCTGCGCAACCAGTTGCCGTTGTAGGAGCCGGACATGCGCAAGGACTACATCGCCACCAGCCAAGACAGTGGCGACGAGACTTCGTTCGTCGAGGACTATTGGACCAAGGTGTGGGAACGGGAGGGTGGCCCCAAGGGTCGCATCGACCGCATCGCCCGGCAGGATGAATACCGCCTGATGGTACCCCACTTGGCGCGCCTGCCGGCGGGAGCGCGGATTGTCGACGCCGGCTGCGGCCTTGGGGATTGGGTGCTTTTCCTCGCCCGCGATGGATTCGATGCGGTCGGCGTGGACCTCAGCCGGCGGACCGTGGACCTGCTGAACAAGCAGTTCCCCGAGGCCCGATTCGTCTCCGGAGACATTCGCTCGCTGGAAATGGACACGTCGAGCGTCGACGCCTATTTCTCATGGGGCGTGTTCGAGCATTTCGAGGCCGGCCCCGGGGATTGCATCCGCGAGGCCCTGCGCGTCCTCAAGCCCGGCGGAACGCTGTTCATCTCCGTTCCCCTCGACAATCTTCGCCAGAGCGTCCTCGGCACCTTCGCCCGCCCTCGCCCGCCGCACCCCGGAGAGCGGTTCTACCAGTACCGATTCACCCGCGCCGAGCTGGCGCGCGAGCTGGCGGCCGGGGGATTCGAGACCGTCTCGCTTCATCCGATCCATAAGCGGCAAGGTGTCCTGCGTGCCCTTCACCACGAATTCGGCCTGCCGTACGAGTGGCTGCTGACCAAGGCCCTGTCCGCTGTCCTGGCGCCGCTGGTGCCCGGCTGGTGGGTCGCTCACATGGTCCTCGCGGTGGCCCGCAAGCCGGCTTCCCCCCTCGTGCCCTCCTAAACGAATGTGTTATACAGTCGGCCGTCTGCGCGGGGAGGCAGCCGCGGTAGCAGGGGGCAGGCCGATGATCCGGCGGCTGATCAGAGGATCAAGAATGAGAGCAGTCTTTCCGGTCCTTCTCGCGGCGGCTCTTGCCGTCCGACTGTGGGGCATTGACTACGGGCTCCCCTTTTTCCTGGTCAGCGACGAAGAAGTGATGCTTGGCGGCGCCATGCGGATGTACGAGCTGGGAATCCTGGTGCCAGCGCTGCACGCCCCGGAAATGTCAATTCTCTATTACCCGGTAGGCCTTCCCTATCTCTACGCCCTTCTCATCGCGCCGGTGACGGCGGTGCTGGCGGTGGCGCACGGATTGCCGGACATGGGGACCCTCAAACTGCTTGTCCTCGACAACCTGGGCTGGATCAGTGGGGCTGCGCGGCTGTCCAGCGTCCTCTTCGCCGGAGGGACCATCATCGTCATTTACCGGCTTGGGGCCACGCTGACCACCTCTCCGGCGGCGGGAGCCATGGCTGCCGCCCTGATCGGCGCCGATTACATGCACGCGATGCTGTCGCACGTGGCGCGGCACTGGTCCGCGACAGTCTTCATCATCTGGCTGACCGCTTGGCTGGCGTACCGGTACTTCCAACGGCCATCGGCGGGTTTGGCGGCGGCCATTGGATTGTTGGGGGGGTACGGCTTCGGGGTCAGCTATATCGGTGCGCTGGGGTGCGGATTTGCCGCCGTCGCGCATTTGCGTCTGTCCTTGGACGGGCGGCAACGGTTTTTCAGCAGGCCGTTGTTCGCTATGATCGCCGGCTTCGCGGCGATTGCGCTACTATTGACGCTGCTCTACCCCGAGCCGATGTTCCGCCTGTTGTTCGGCGTGCTGCCCATCACCGCGCCGAAGACCTTCGCCGGCTGGATCGATTCGGTGATGTTCTATGTCCGTGCCCTCTGGTGGTCCAATCCGCCACTGCTACTCCTGGCTGCGGCGGGCCTCGTGGTCACCGGCGTCCGGCGGCGATGGTGGATCTTGGGCGGTGGCTTGGCCGGGGTCGTCGGCTACACCCTCTTCCTCTACAAATTCATGCCAATCGAGGATCGCTACATCCTGCCGTTGTCACCGTTGCTGGCGCTGTCGGGCGGCCTTGCGTTCGCCGAGCTCCATGCGCGGCTGCCCCGCCGCGGGGCGATGGCCGTCACCACCGTGGTCGTGGCCGTCGTCCTGGCCTATCCGGCGGCGATCAGCGCGCGGGCGGCCCAGCTGATGGCGAGGACCGACACCCGCCAGATGGCCATGGACTGGCTCATGAAATCCATCGATCCGACGGAGCGCGTCCTGATCGTCAGCACCGCGTCACGCCTGGAACCAACCCTCGCCGCCATCGACGAACAGGTCGCCCTGGAAGCCGGCAGCCTGAAGGCGGTCGATCGCCTGCGGCGCCAAATGGCCGTAGAGCCCGCCGACGGCCGCTTTTCCGTCAACCTGTCGCAGCTTTCCCCCGCCGTCCGCGACCGCATGGCCCAGCCGGAAGAGGTTATGTCCCTGGCGTCCCGATTCAGCTATTACGTGGCGGACCAATCGAGCGTGAAGGAACTGGGGCGGATGGACGAGGTCTTATCGAGGCATTCGCAGCCGATCATCCGTTTCCAGGCATCCGAGACCGGAATCCGGGCCCCCTACCTTCGCTCGACCACTCTGGTTCCCTACCCGTTGCATCATTTGTTTGAACTCGACCGCCTGGGTCCGGAAGTCGTCATTTCCCGGCTCACCGTTCCCCGCGGCCAATGAGGACAAGACCCATGCGGCTTTCCGTCCTGATCCCGATCTACAACGAGGTGGAGAACATCCCGCTGCTGTGCGATGCGGTGCTGGGCGTGCTAGATACGCTTCCCCATCAGGCCGAGGTGATTCTGGTCAACGATGGATCCTCCG
Source organism: uncultured Rhodospirillaceae bacterium (assembly GCA_937887565.1). Taxonomy (GTDB): domain Bacteria; phylum Pseudomonadota; class Alphaproteobacteria; order Rhodospirillales; family Magnetospirillaceae; genus CALABS01. The sequence continues at coordinate 54,891 of CALABS010000036.1, forward strand.
ACGGCTCCGGCGAGGCGCTCGAGCGTGCGGCGGCGAGCGACTCCCGCCTCAGGATCATCCACTTCCGCCGCAACTACGGCCAGACCGCCGCCCTGATGGCGGCCATCGACCATGCGTCGGGAGACATCCTGGTCCCCATGGACGGCGACCTGCAGAACGATCCGGCGGATATCCCGCGCCTGCTGGCCAAGCTGGACGAGGGATACGATGTGGTCTCCGGATGGCGTCGCAATCGCCAGGACAAGGCCGTCACCCGCAAGCTCCCATCGCGCATCGCCAACTGGCTGATCTCGAAGATCTCCGGAGTCGAATTGCACGACTACGGCTGTACGCTGAAGGCTTATCGGCGCGATATGTTGGAAAACGTCCGGCTGTACGGGGAGATGCACCGCTTCGTCCCGATCTATGCCGCCTGGGAAGGCGCCCGCATCACCGAGATGGAGGTGAACCACAATCCCCGCCGCTTCGGGGTGTCCAAGTACGGCTTGGGCCGAGTGGCCAAGGTGATCCTCGACCTGGTGCTGATCCGTTTCATGCAGAAGGCTTTCGACCGCCCCATCCATTTCTTCGGCACCATCGGCCTGGCCGCGGTGGCGCTGGCCATGGTCGCCGGCACGTGGGCCCTGGCCCTCAAGCTGCTGGAAGGAATCTCACTGATCGCGACCCCGCTGCCACTGCTGGCGGTTTTCCTCATGCTGACCGGTATCCTCTGCGTGCTGCTCGGGGTGCTGGCCGAATTGCAGATGCGGGTCTATTTCGAATCCCAAGCAAAACGTAATTACGTCATCCGGCGCCTGATCAATCTGGAGCAGGGCTCGGCCGGTGCCCGTGAGCCGGAGCTTGCATGACCGCCCGCGCCACCCCCGTCGTCCGCACCGTCGGGGCGCCCCAGCCAGGAGCCGGCGCGGCGCGTAAGCCCAAGGTCACACTGGTGCGCGGACCGATCGTCTTCGCGTCGCGTTCGCTCAACAACGAGGCCACGCCCAGCGTCGCCTTCGCCTACCTATCCGCCTACCTGATGGCGCGTGGCTATCAGGTAACCTGGGTGGACGCCATCGCTCGGGGCCTGAACGGAGTTTGGGAACTGGCCGACATTCCCGGCTATTCCTGCCAGGGCCTGACCTTCGACGAGATCCTGTCGGCGATCCCGGGGGACTCGGACGTCGTGGGCTTCTCCGCCATGTTCTCCGGCGAATGGCCGGTAATGCGGCACCTCATCAAGGCCGTCCGCGCCCGGTTGCCCAGCGCCCTGATCGTCGCCGGTGGAGAGCACATCACCGCGCTAACGGGATTTTCACTGCGTGACTGTCCCGAGATCGACGTTTGCGTCCGGGGCGAGGGTGAGCACACCCTGTATGAGGTCTGCGAGGCATGGGCCGAGCGGCGGCCATGGGCCGACATCGACGGCATCGCCTTCATGGACAGGGGCGCCTATGTCCAGACCGAGGGCTTGCCGCGCATCCGCGACATCGACAACATTCCCTGGCCGCATTGGCCCGAGGGCTACCTCGAGGCCTTCTGGACCGCCGGCAAGTCCTACGGCGTCTCCACCGAGCGCGACATGCCGATGATGGTGTCGCGTGGATGCCCGTTCCGCTGCAGCTTTTGTTCAAACGTCAACATGTGGACCACGCGGTATGTGCTGCGCGAGGCCGATGACGTCATCGCCGAGATCAAGCACCACATCGACCGCTACGGCATCACCGCGGTGCAGCTTTACGACCTTACTGCCATCACCAAGAAGAAGTGGGCGGTGGAGTTCTGCACCAAGCTGCTGGACCAGGGAATCAATCTGAAGTGGTCGCTGCCATCGGGAACCCGTAGCGAGGCGCTCGACGAGGAAACGCTGACCTTGTTGCGCGACACCGGCTGCAACTATTTGGTCTTCGCGCCTGAAAGCGGGTCGGCGAGAACGCTGGAACGCATTCGCAAGCAAATCTCATTGGAGAAGATCACCGAGTCCGCCCTGACGGCGAAGCGACTCGGGCTGGTCCTGCGCACCAACCTGATCATCGGCTTCCCCGGCGAGACCCGCGGCGATATCGCTCGCACGGTGTTGTACGGCTTCCGCCTCGCGGTGGGGGGCGTGGACGAAGTCACCATCAACATTTTCTCGCCCTATCCCGGCACCGAACTGTTCCAAGAACTGCTGGACCAAGGCCGGGTCACGCTGTCAGATGACTACTTCCTGCGGCTGACATCGCTCAACAGTGACTACACCGCCGTCAACCCACTGACGGTCAACGAAACCATGAGTGCACGAGAACTGGCCTTCTACCGGCTCGCCTTCATGCTGACCAACTATGCGATCGGTTATCTCTTGCACCCCACCCGGATTTGGCGGACGCTGCGCAACCTTTTCTCCGATCATCACAGTAGCACGGTCCTCGAGCACCGTCTCAAGGATGCCATGAGGCGGAAGAAGCAGGATCTCTGACAGATCATGACCCACCACGTTCCACGCCCAGATCTCCACCAGATCCTCCCCCTGCTCCGGTGCCCACGTAGCGGGCAGCCGCTCTCCCAGGCTCCCGACGGCGCCCTGGTCAGTCAGGATGGCGCCCACCGCTACCGGATCGATGAAGACGGCATCCCGATGTTCGCCGAAGAGTTCTGCTCGGACGAGGGACGGGTTCAGCAAGCGCATTACGATCGCATCGCCGCGGACTACATCGAGAATCTCGGCTACCCGCATACCCAAGAGTACATCGCCTATCTCGATGGCGCCCTGAGCGAGGTGGTCAACAGCCAGCCCGTCGGCGTGGCGGCCGAGATTTGCTGCGGAGCGGGCGAGGCATTCATGCTTTACCGAGGACACATTCCGCTGGGCATCGGAGTGGATATCTCCACCCGCATGCTGTCGGTCGCGCGTAGCCGCTTCCCAGATGCGCCGTATATGTTCGTTCAGGGAGACGCCACCCACATGCCGCTGGCTGACGCGTCGGTCGACACGGTCTTCATGCTGGGCGGCATCCACCACGTGAATGACCGCTTGGGGCTTTTCTCCGAGATCCGGCGAGTCCTCAAGCCCGGAGGCCGGCTGATCTGGCGCGAGCCGGTCAGCGATTTCTGGCTGTGGCGCGCGCTTCGGGCCGTGATCTACCGGTGGTCTCCCATTCTCGACCATGAAACCGAACGGCCGCTTCTATTCACGGAAACCGCACCGGTCCTGGAGCGTGCGGGGATGCGACTTGAGACCTGGCGCACGGTCGGATTCATCGGGTTCTGCCTGTTCATGAATAGTGACGTGCTTTATTTCAACCGACTTTTCCGGTTCCTTCCGGGCATCCGCGCCCTGACCCGCGCGTTCGCAAGGCTGGACGACATCACCTGCCGGCTGCCTGGCCTATCGCGCTCGGGCCTGATCGTCGTCGGCTGCGCCCGTAAGCCGGAGGCTTGAAAGGATTGCCCGTGACCGCCTCTTCCTCCGACGCTCCCGACGTTTCCCAGGGCTCACCCGACCGGTTCGGGTATTCCTGGCACATCTTCAATGAGATCCTGCCCGTCCACGAGGAACAGTTCCGCCGGTGGACCACCGGCCTGCCCGAGGAGGAATGGCGCGGCAAGGCCATCCTGGATGTCGGCTGCGGCATCGGCCGCAACACCTTCTGGCCGATGCGATGGGGCGCCGCCGAAAGCCTGTCCATCGACGTGGACGAACGGTCGCTGGCGGCGGCGCGCCGCAACCTCGCCGATTTTCCCGCCGCCACGGTGGTTTTCCGCAGCGCTTATGACATCGGCGAGGAAAACCGGTTCGACATCGCCTACAGCATCGGCGTGATCCACCACCTTGAAAGGCCCGAGGCGGCCGTCGGCCAGATGGTCACGGCGGCGAAGCCGGGCGGCAAGGTACTGGTGTGGCTATATGGCCGCGAGAACAACGAATGGCTAGTCCGCTGGTTTGATCCCCTCCGTCGGTTCCTGTTCGCCAAGGCACCGTTGCCGGTGATGTTCCACCTTTCGCGCGCGCTCACGGCCATCCTGTGGGTGGCTCTGCGCCTGGGCCTTGACCGGCTCGAATACTTCCGTTTGATTCGCACCTTCTCGTTCCGCCATCTGCAGGCGATCGTCTTCGATCACATGATTCCGAAGATCGCCCTGTATTATACCCGCGATGAAGCGCGCGCGCTCCTTGAGCAGGCGGGCCTTGTTGACGTGCAGGTTCACTGGGTCAACCAGATTTCCTGGACGGCGATCGGCACCAAGCCGCCGCCGTCGGGAATGTGAGAAGAACGCTGTGTGCGGTTTCGTCGGTTTCACCCGGCCGGAATCGGCCACCGCAGCGCGGGCCACGCTTGACTCGATGATGGCGTCCATCCGCCATCGCGGACCCGACGGTGACGGCATCCACATCGATGAAGGGCTGGCCCTGGGTCATGTACGGCTGGCCATTATCGACCTGACCGGGGGTGCCCAGCCGCGCCTTGGGGATGGTGGCGTCGCCTTGGTTTTCAACGGCGAGATCTACGGGTATCGGTCCCTTGCGGATGGCCTCCGCAGCGATGCCATCGCGCTGGCCGACCACTCCGATACCGAGGTGCTGTTCCAGATGCTCTGCCGCGACGGGGTGATGGCGACCTTGCGGCGCATCGACGGCATGTTCGTCTTCGCCTTCCGCGACCGCGAAGGCCGGCTGTGGCTGGCCCGTGACCGTTTCGGGGAAAAGCCGCTTTTCTACGGCTTGCGCGACGGCAGGCTGGCTTTCGCATCCGAACTTGGAGCGCTGCGGCGCCACCCGCTGATGGCCGCGGGAGGGTTCGACCTGCCGGCGCTGTCGCGCTTCCTGACGCTCCAGTATCTTCCCGGCGAGGAGACCGGCTACGTCGGGATTCGCAAGCTGCCCCCCGGAGGCATCCTGTGCTTTGACCATGGCCAGGTCCGCGTCGAGCGGTATTGGCGGCCCCGGTTCTCTCCCACCAGTGCGGCCATGCCGCACGGCGAGCGGCTGGAGCGGCTGGAAGAGTTGTTCTCCGCCTCCGTGCGCGACCGCCTGATCGCCGACGTCCCAGTGGGAGTATTTCTGTCGGGGGGTATCGATTCGGCCCTGGTTGCCGCCTTCGCGCGGGTGCACGCCCCCGCGGTCACGGCTTTCAGCGTGCGAATGCCCGAGGACGGATTCGATGAGACCCCCGCGGCGCGCGAAACCGCGGCCCACCTGGGGATCTCCCACGAAGTGGTGGCGCTGGAGCGGGACGACCTGTTGGATGCCTTTGACACCATCGCCGACAAACTTGACGAGCCGATGGCCGATGCCTCGCTGGTGCCGACCTACCTTGTATGCCGCGCCGCCCGACGTCGCGTGAAGGTCGCCCTTGGTGGCGACGGGGCCGACGAGCTGTTCGCCGGTTATCCCAATTTCCAGGCCAGACGGGCGGCCGGCCTGATGGCCCTGGTGCCGGCACCGGTAGGCGCCGCGCTGAGGGCCGGGATCGACCGGCTGCCCCCATCCCGGGGATACATGGGCAAAGCCTTCAAGCTGCGGCAACTGTCCTACGGCTTCGGCCATCCCGCCGACCATCAGACCTACCATTGGATGGCGGCGTTCTCCCCCACGGAGCAGCGCGCGCTGTGGCGACCGGGCGTGTTGAGCGAGAGCCCCGAGCACGTCCTGCACCGCATGGCCGAGGACCAACTGGCGGAAGCCGCCTGCCGCACTCCGCTCGACCGGCTGTCTTATCTCTTCACCACCGGCTATCTTGCCGAAGACATCCTCACCAAGGTCGATCGCGCCTCCATGTACACCAGCCTCGAAGTTCGCGCGCCATTCCTGGCGACCGAGTTCGCCTCCTTCGCGATGTCGTTGCCGGCCGAAGACAGGTTGCGCGGCGGGACGACCAAGGTCCTTTTGCGCCGCCTGGCGCGCCGACATCTGCCCGAGGCGGTCGTCAACCGGCGCAAACACGGGTTCGCGCCGCCATTGGCCGAATTGCTCCGGGGTCCCCTGAAGGAGCGGGTTGCCGATACGCTGTTCGGGACCAGCCAGTTGTCCTGGCTGTTCAACCCGGCCACCATCGCCCAGCTGTGGCGGGAGCACCAGGAGCGGCGCCGCGACCATCACCGCAAGCTGTGGACCATGGCCGTACTGCTGCGGGTGGCACGATGACCGCGCTCCGCCCCCTGGCGGGTGCGGCGTTGCGCCGCATCCGGGGAACGGCTTGGCGGCTTGCCGGTGCGCTGGGGTTCGAGGGCGCCAGCCCCCCCGTTTCCTTCGTCGTCGAGAAGGCTGATTGGTCCATCCGTTGGGACGGCCTTTACATCACCAACCATGTCAACGACCTGGTCGGGCCGGAAACCGCCGGCATCGTCACCGACCCGGCACCGTTGCGACGGCGGGTGGTGCATTTCGGGTCTCAGTTCCTGTGGACCCAGTGGTGGAAATCTCTTTCCTCGAGCAATCGCTTCGCGGTGACCTTTTTCCACGGCAAGCGGGAAGACGGACCCGACATGGCTCGCCACGTCGACCAGTTCCTGGAGTCGCTTCCTCGTCTCGGGAGGGTGCTGACTGCTTGCTCGCTGACCGAGGCCAGGCTTCTGGCCTACGGAGTGCCCCGGGAAAGGCTGGTTCGCATCCCGATCGGCGTGGATACCGGTGCCTTCTCGATGGCCGGCTCCGCCGACCGGGCGGCGGCCAAGGCGGCGCTCGGCCTCCCCGCCGATTCCGTGGTCATCGGTTCCTTCCAAAAGGACGGCGTCGGGTGGGGCGATGGCATGGAACCCAAGATGATCAAGGGTCCGGACATCTTCATCGAAGCCGTCGGACGGATCGCCAAGGAGCACCCCGTCCACGTGCTGCTGACCGGGCCAGCCCGGGGCTATGTCAAGGCCGGCCTGGAACGCCTGGGAGTCCCGTACCGCCATCTGTACCTGGACGATTACCGGCGCATCGTTCAGTGCTATCACGCGCTCGACCTCTACCTGATGACGTCCCGCGAGGAAGGCGGGCCAAAAGCGATCATGGAAAGTATGGCCACGGGGACACCGCTGGTCGCGAGCGCCTGTGGCATGGCACCGGACCTGATCGCCGACGGCCGGAATGGAGCCCTGGTCCCAGTCGGAGACGCCGCCGCCGCGGCCAACCGCGCGCTCGATCTGTTGGCGGATCGCGACCGTTTGGGCACCATCCTCGCGGTGGCACGACAGGACGTGGTCGCCACGTGCGACTGGCGGAACGTGGCCGAGGCGCATTGGCACCAAGTTTACGCACCACTTGCGGCGGAACTTGGACGATGAGTGAACAGCGCGAACTCAGCGGCGACGATCGCCTCGACATCCGGCAACGGCTCGCCTATTTGGTGACCAACCTGCGGCGCAACCTCCGGCTCGGGCCGGGGCTCCGCGTCGTTCCCTACACGTCGCGGCGGACGGAGATCTCTGGCGACACGGCATCGCCGGGACGAATCCTGACCGACGCCTTCATAGCGCATCAATTGCCGACGATCCTGGCGCCCCGGCCGGTGAAAGTTCTCGAGATCGGGTGCGGCAGCGGCAGCCTCTGCGCTAAGCTCGCCGACCTGGGTTATCGCGGCACCTATGTGGGCGTGGATGTCCAAGACCGCTTCAACCATGCCGAAGTGCCCGGCTTCGACCGACGCTTCATCCTGGGTGATGCCCATGCGTTCGCGGAGACGGGCCCCTTCGACCTGGTGGTTTCGGTCTCCGCCCTCGAGCACATCCCGGATGATGGCCGCCTGATAAATGCCTTGCCGGGCTTGGTGGCCGCAGGTGGAATCGAGCTGCATATCGTGCCGTCGGGGCTCGGCCTTCCCGCCTATCTCTGGCACGGCTACCGGCAGTATACATCGGTGTCACTTCGCGAGCGGTTTGGCGCGGACGGAGTGACCGTCTACGGGTTCGGCGGGCTGCCGAGCTTCCTGGCGCACTTCCTGCTCATCACCTGCGGCGAGATGTTGTCGCGGCTAAAGGTCAGACAACGGTTCCCGAAGGCTTACGCCAGACTGGTCGATCTGACGTTGCGCGCCGACGCCGTGATCCCGTGGGGCCCGACCATGTACGCCGTCATCCGTCAGGCGCCCGCGCCATGAGTGCCCACGGCCAACGCGATCCCCTTCTCAAGTCCTTTCTGCGCGCCGGCTGGCGTGGGACACTGATGGCCCATGCGCTCGCGTCGACCGTGACGTCGGGAGGCAGGAATGGCGCGCCCCGCGTCTTCTATGGCGGCGCCCGTGCCGGCAACGTCGGCGGTCCCCTGGTCAAGGTAAAGCGGCTGCGGGAGTTTTTCCCCGAGCACCACTGGCGTTACAACCTGGTCTACTGCTTGTCCAACGCCCCCTACCTGCCCGCCGCCGCGCTGGACTGGTTGCGGTGGCGCCGGGTGCCGGTGGTGCTGAACCAGAACGGCGTCTTTTATCCCGGCTGGTATGACGGCGATTGGAAGGGCCAGAACCGTGTCATGGCCCGTGCTTATCACCGCGCTGACCATGTGTTCTGGCAAAGTGCGTTCTGCCGCGATGCGGCTGACCGCTTCCTTGGCGAACGGAGTGGACCGGGGGAGGTTCTCTACAACGCCGTCGACACCCGTCACTTCCGGCCCGCCGGACATCGGCCTGCCCGTCCCTTTACCTTCCTGGTGACCGGAAAGATCGGCAACCATCTGGCCTATCGGCTCGAGAGCACGGTGGCGGGCCTTGGTCACGCCCGCAACGCCGGGCTTGACTGCTGCCTTGCGGTGGCGGGCTGGGTAGAGAGCGGTGCCCGCGCGCTCCTGGAAGCCGCCGCCGACCGCCATGGTGTCGCGACTTCGATCGCCTATCTCGGCCCCTATACCCAAGAAAAGGCGCCGGCCATCTACCAGGCCGCCGACGCCTACGTCATAACCAAGTACCTGGATCCTTGTCCCAACACCGTTCTTGAAGCGCTGGCTTGTGGGCTGCCGGTATTGTATTCCCGAAGCGGTGGGGTCCCCGAGCTGGTGGGGCCTGAAGGGGGAGTGGGGTTGCCCGTGCCCGAGGATTGGTCCTCCATCCACATGCCCGATGCCGCCACCATCGGCGAAGGCATGTTGAAGATCGCCGCCACCGCGCCGGCCATAGCCGTGGAGGCGCGCCGCCGCGCCGTCGACCACTTTGATATCGAGCATTGGATCGGCCGCCACCGCACGGTGTTCGAACGGCTCCTGGAGTACCGGACGTGAAGCGCGCGATATTGGCGACGGCCGATCTTTTGGCGGTGGTGTGGCGCCTGCTTCCCGGGCGACTGCGACTGAATTTGGTGACCGGCCTGCTTGTGCTCGACTCCAGGGACCCAGACCCCGGCCAAGGGCTGCGCCGCCTGCTGGCGATCCGGGACCGCCTTGATCTGGTGACCAATGAACGCGCCATGGCCTATGGCCGGGGTGAACATCCCAAGCACCGGCTCACCGACTATCACCGCTTCTTCATCGACCGCATAGCCGATGGCGACCGGGTTCTCGACGTCGGCTGCGGCTACGGCGCGGTGGCACGCGCCATCGCCCACGCCCACCCGAATTGCACGGTCACCGGAATCGACATGGATGGCCCCCGCCTCGCCCAGGCGAGGAATTCGCGGAACCCGGACAACCTGACCTTCGTCGAGGGCGACGCCACCCGGGCCGTGCCCGAGGGCGGCTGGCATGTCGTCGTTTTGTCGAACGTGCTGGAACACATCACCGACCGCGTAGGCTTCCTGCGTGCTCTTGCCTCGACCACCGGCGCCGCGCGTCTCCTGATCCGCGTGCCACTGTTCGAGCGCGACTGGCAGATGGCCCTGCGCCGTGAGCTCGGCGTGGATTTCCGCTCCGACGAGGATCACAAGATCGAGCACACCCTGGCCGAATTCGAGACCGAGGTCGAGGCCGCCGGTCTCACGATACGCGAAAGGCTCACCGTCTGGGGAGAAATCTGGGCCGACTGCCAAGCGGAGGTGAGTCCATGATTCCTCAGGCAACCAACCCCTCCGTCACGGTGATCATCCCTTGCTACAACAGTGGGCGCACCTTGCCGTTCACCCTGGACAGCCTGCGCATCCAGACCTATCAGCCATTGGAAATTATCGTCATCGACGACGGGTCGACCGATCCTGATACCATCGCCTATGTCGATTCACTTTCCGACGTGCGTGTGGTCCGCCAGGAGAACAAAGGTCTGCCATCGGCCCGCAACGCTGGATTCCGGGCCGCCGCCAGCCGCTATGTCCTGCCACTCGACGCCGACGACTGGCTTGAACCCGACGCGGTCGCCAAATTGATGCACGCGCTCCTCACCAATAACGATGCGCATTACACCTACAGCCACATGCAGCTGGAGGGGGAGGCCAAGGGAATTCTCGCCAAGAGATACAATTTCTTTGAACAGCTTTTCTTCAACCAGATGCCGTATTGCCTGATGCTGCCCAAGGCGTTGTGGGCCGAGATTGGCGGCTACGACGAGAGCATGCGCCGCGGGTATGAGGACTGGGATTTCAATATCCGCCTGGGTGCCACGGGCTGTACCGGCGTGGTCGTTCCCGAGCCGCTTTTTCATTACCGGGTCAGCAGTGGCGGCATGCTGCTGTCGACGTCGACGAAGCATCATGGCGACCTGTGGCGGCAGATTCAGCTCAAGAACCGCGAGCTGTTCTCGCCCCGGACCCTGATCGCCCTTTGGAGACGCTGGCGGCGGAGGCCGTCCACCTACCCGTTGGTGTTCTATTTCGGCTGGCTTTCCCTGCACCGGCTGCTGCCGAAAAGATCGTTCCAGGCGTTGTTCCGCCAGTTGATGCTCCGGTCGCATGGGCGCCGGGTCACCGAGAGGTCTCGCTGACATGTGCGGACTGGCCGGCATCCTTGGTCGCGACGACCCCACGCAGGTCGCGATCGCCGCCATGACGGCGGCGTTGACCCACCGAGGCCCCGATGACGGCGGCACCTGGGTCGACCCGGCGGCCGGCGTCGCCCTGGGCCACCGCCGGCTCGCCATCCGCGACCTCAGTCCGGCCGGCCATCAGCCCATGACGTCGGCCGATGGCCGTTATGTGGTCGTCTACAACGGCGAGATTTTCAATGCCGAGGACCTGCGTGCCGACCTTCCCGGAATTGCGTGGCGCGGCCACAGCGATACCGAAGTGCTGGTCGAGGCCTGTGCCGCATGGGGAATCGCGGCCACCGTCCGCAGACTGATCGGCATGTTCGCCTTCGCCCTGTGGGACCGCGCCGAGCGTGTCCTGTGGCTGGGCCGTGACCGCCTGGGTATCAAGCCGCTGTACTGGGGAGAGAATGGCGGCGCGATCTTGTTCGCCTCGGAATTGAAGGCGCTGGCGGCTCATCCCGGCTGGACGCCGCGCGTCAACCGCGCAGCGGCCGCGGCATTCCTGCGTTTCGCATACGTGCCGGCGCCCATGTCCATCTATGCCGGCATCACCAAGCTGCCGCCCGGGCACTTGGCGCGCATCGAGGTCGGCAGGCCCGCGTCCTTGACCGCGTACTGGAGCCCCGAGGACGTGGCGCAAGCCGGCCTGTCCAATCCGTTGGACCTGTCCGATATCGAGGCGGCCGACCAACTGGAGGAACTTCTCTGCGACGCGGTGCGCCGCCGGCTGGTCGCCGACGTCCCGGTGGGGGCATTCCTCTCGGGCGGCGTCGATTCCTCGGCGGTCGTCGCGCTGATGGCCAAGGCCAGCCCCCACCGTGTACGCAGCTTCACCATCGGCTTCGAGGAGGCCGACTACAGCGAGGCGGCGCACGCGGAGGCGGTGGCGCGCCACCTGGGCACCGATCACACCACCCTAACCGTCCGCCCCAGCGACGCCATGGATGTGATTCCCTCCCTTCCCGAGTGGTACGACGAACCGTTCGGCGATTCCTCTATGATCCCGACCTATCTTGTCTCGCAACTGACGCGGGAGCATGTGACGGTCGCCCTGTCCGGTGACGGCGGTGACGAGGCATTCGCCGGCTACAACCGCTATTTGCTGGCTTCCGGCCTTTGGCGGCGCCTGGGTTGGATGCCGCGCCGCCTGCGCTCTCTGGCCAGGAACGCGGTGGAGGCGCTGCCGCCCGCCGCGTGGAGCCGCTTGCTGGCACCGCTTCCGGTGCCGCCACAGGCCGGCGACAAGGCCCACAAGTTCGCCGGGGTTCTGGATGCCGGCACCATCGACGACCTCTACCGCCGCCTGATTTCGCAATGGCAGGATGTCTCCGCGCTGATGCCGGGACAGGATGGTTGGGGCCACAGGCCATGGACCGCCAACCTGGCAGAAGTGGTTTCCGACCCGATCCGGCGCATGCAGCTGATCGATCAGATGACCTACCTGCCCGATGACATCCTGACAAAAGTAGACCGGGCCAGTATGGCGGTGGCGCTGGAAGTGCGCGTGCCCATTCTGGACCATCGGGTCGTGGAGTTTTCTTGGCGACTGCCAAGGCGGCAATGCCTGCGCGGCGGGGCAGGCAAATGGCTGTTGCGGCAGGTTCTCTATCGCCACGTGCCGAAGGAACTCATCGAGAGACCCAAGATGGGTTTCGGCGTCCCCATCGCCGAATGGCTGCGCGGCCCCTTGCGGGCCTGGGCGGAGGACCTGCTGTCCCCTGAAGCCCTGGGGGCATCGAATCTGGTCGATGCCCGTCCGGTGCGCGCGGCGTGGGCCACTCACCTGTCAGGGCGGCGAAATCTCCAATACGGGTTGTGGAATGTGCTGATGCTACAGGCGTGGCATCGTCGCTGGGGAGTCGCGGCGTGATCACCATTACCCACCTCATCACCAGTCTGGAAAGAGGCGGCGCCGAGTGGATGCTGACCAAGCTCGTGGATCAGCTGCCGCGTGACCGCTTCCGGTGCAAGGTCATCTCGCTGATGCGGGAAGGTCCCCTGGGCGATGTCTTGCGCGCTCGGGGAATCGAGGTGATGTCGCTGGGCATGATACGCGGTCGACTGTCTCCCTCTGGCATGGTCCGCCTGGCCCGTCAACTGATCAAGGACAGTCCCGACGTCCTTCAAACCTGGCTCTACCATGCCGACCTTGCCGGTCTGGCTGCGGTGCTGTTGCCTCACGCGCCCCGGCTGGTATGGAACATCCGGTGTTCCAATCTGGACATGGATGACTATTCACTGTCCTCCGCCATTGTCCGGCACCTCCTGGCCCGGGGATCCAGAGTGCCAAAGTACATCGTCTTCAATTCACATGCCGGCATGGAGGCGCATCTGGCGCTGGGCTATCGACCTCGCGCCTCGAGCATCCTGCCAAACGGCTTCGACCTCGATACCTGCCGTCCCGATCCCACTGCGAGACAGCGGGTGCGAGCCGAGCTAGGACTGCCGGAGGATGCAGTCGTGGTTGGCAACGTCGCCCGTTATGACCCCATGAAGGATCATCGCAACTTCCTGCGCGCGGCGGCGATCGTTTCCGATGGCGCACCGGGTACCCATTTTGTCGCCGTCGGCGCCGGAACCGACAGTCCGGACTTGGCTGATCAGATCCGCCGGAATGAACTGGGAGGACAGGTTCACTGCCTCGGCGTGCATCCCGCACCAGCGAGCATCATCGCGGGGCTCGACATACTGGTGTCCGCCTCGGCCTATGGCGAGGGTTTCCCCAATGTGATTGGCGAGGCGATGGCCTGCGGCGTTCCTTGCATCGCCACCGCCACCGGTGACTGCCACCGGATCATCGCCGGCACCGGGCTGGTGGTCCCGACGCGCAATCCCGCCGCCCTCGCCGAGGCAATGCTCACGATGGTCGCCGCGGGCCACGAGGCACGCTCGCGACTGGGTGCGCAAGCGAGACGGCGCATCGCGGAGCATTACTCGCTGGATTCCATCACGGCCCGCTACGCGGCGCTATACGAAACCCTGGTCAGCCAATCGCGGTAGGCCAAAACCGTCCATACCGGCAGGGCCGGTCCCCGACGGTGAAGGAATGCGTCCCAGGCGCCGCGGACCGCGCCGCCCTCCAGCAGAGGATCCGATACCGCCTCGTCGATCAAAGCCTCGGCCCAACCCCGCAACGGCCCTTTCAACCAACCGTCGAGGGGAACACCGAAACCCATCTTGGGACGCTCGACCAAGGCATCGGGAACGTGGCGCCGCAAGACCTCGCGCAAGACCATCTTGCCCCGATCACCCGTCGCGGTGAGCTTCAAACTCGACGGCACGGTCCAAGCCCATTCGACGACCCGGTGGCTCAGCAGTGGCACGCGGACCTCGAGCGACCGGGCCATGGACGCTCTATCCACCTTGGTCAACACTTCGTCGGGAAGATAGCTCGCCTGATCGGCTGCCATCATCCGCTCGGGCCAGTCCAGACCGCCGAAGCAGGCGGGATCAGGGCCGGAACCGGAAGCATCTTGGACCACGGGTGGCTGAGGCCAAGCGGAGACCAAGTGGTCGTATACCCGCTCTTCCGGAGTCGCGAGATAGCCGGCAAATCGACGAACCCGACGCGAAAGCCCGTCGCTGCCCCGATAACGTCCACCAGAAAGCGCGTCCACCGGACCATCCCACACCCAGGACGGCAATGACACCAGGCACGCGGCCAGCGGAGACGCCAGCAACCCCAGGCGACGCCGCGCCGCGGCGATCCTTCCGGCCCAGAAATAACGCGGGTAACCGCCGAAGAGCTCGTCACCCCCGTCACCGGCCAGGGCCACGGTCACATGTTCACGCGCGAAAGCGCACAGCATGCGCATGGGCAAGGCGCCGACATCGGCGAAGGGCTCGTCATGGCTGGCCGTAACATCGGGCAGCAATGCCAGCATGTCCGCGGCGGTGAACGGCAGGCTAGCATGCTCGATGCCCAGGTCGGCCGCCACCCGTCCGGCATGGCGCGATTCGTCGTGGCTGCCATCGGCGAAGCCGATGGAAAAGCTTTTCACCTGGCGCCCGCCACGGGCCATCAGGGCCGCCACCGTCGAGCTATCGATTCCGCCCGACAAGAACACCCCGAGCGGCACATCCGCCAGCATCTGGCCGCCGACCACGTCTCCGAGGAGGGCCTCCAATTCTTCGGCGGCCTCCTCCATGGCTAGGTTGGGACGTCGGCGCGACGACAGGCAGGCATCCTCAATCCGCCACCAGCGCATTTCATCCCAAGCGCCGTTCCGCCATCGCAACATTCCTCCCGGGGGTAATTTCCGCGCCCCCTTCACGATGGTCAGCGGCGCCGGCACATTCAGCCAGCGGAAGTAGGAGGCCAGCGCCGCCGGCTCGACGCCGCCATCCAGCCAGGAAAGGCCGCGCAGCGGTGCCAGTGTCGAGGCGAAAGCAAGACCCCCGCCTGGACGCGGGGCATAGACCAGCGGCTTGATGCCCAGGCGGTCGCGAGCCAACCACAGTTCACCCCTCACGCGGTCCCACAGGCCGAAGGCGAACATGCCGTCCAGTCTTTCCAATGCGCCGGCCACACCCCAACGCTCAACCGCCGCCAGCAGCACCTCTGTATCCGAGTGGCCTCGGAAGCAAACGTCATCCAGCTCCCGGCGCAGGTGGGGAGCGTTGTAGACCTCGCCGTTGTAGGTGATGATATAGCGTCCGGTCGGCGACGCCATGGGCTGCGCACCCGCATCCGAAAGGTCCTGGACCGCCAGCCTGCGATGGCCCAACCACACAGGGACGGTCGGGTCGCTCCACTCCCCCGCCCCGTCCGGCCCCCGGTCGGCAAGCTGGTCGCGGCGGGCGCGCCAGTCCTCATCGGCCGGCGTCCCCACCAATCCAATGATCCCGCACATGCAAGCCCCCCCTCAGCCGAATCGGCGCAGCAGGCCCAGTGCCCGCGAAGCCGCCACCAAGCCATCACCCACGCGGTGACCGGCGGCAAACAGCCCCGCCATCGCGACCGCCTTTGGGATCGTGGCGATGGAGAGGCCGCGGCCCCAGGCATCCCATGCCCCCGGCAAGCCGGCACGCCAGCGATGGTAGGCCAGGCGCAGCCACTGCTCGCGCCACCGGGCGGCATCGACAGCGCGCATG
This sequence comes from uncultured Rhodospirillaceae bacterium, assembly GCA_937887565.1. Classification (GTDB taxonomy): domain Bacteria; phylum Pseudomonadota; class Alphaproteobacteria; order Rhodospirillales; family Magnetospirillaceae; genus CALABS01. The sequence continues at coordinate 70,808 of CALABS010000036.1, forward strand.
AAGTCGCCGTGCTCGGCCAGCACCGCCTCGGCACACCGGGCGCTCTCGGCGGCGCGAGAGGTGTCGGCCGTCACCGATCCCGGCCTGCCGACCGTATAGATCCGCATCACCTCGGGACAAACCCACAGCGGCGTCTCGCGGGCGAAAGCGAGATAACTGAGCGTACCGCAGGAACGCCGCGTGCCAAGATCACGGTAGAGGTGAGTTGCGATCCAGCCACGCTCCATCATCGGCAAATACTCCCCCGAATGTCGTCCACGAACCATGTCCTCCGCGGACAGCAGACCATCGTAATCGGGCTCGGCCACGGTCGAGGCTCCGGTCTGGGTGCGGCAGGCGGTGAAACACAGCGGGTTGCCCGCCGGCCAACGGGCGAGCACGCGCGCAAGCACCTGGGGCCAGTCGGCCACCAGCCGGTCGTCTGCATCCAGGATCGCAACCAGATCACCGGTCGCCGCCAGAATGCCGGTGTTGCGAGCCGCGCACATCCCGCGGTTTCGGTCATGGCGTATCAGGCGGGCGGCGGGCCAGGCGGACACCTGCGCGGCGAGGGCATCGCCATCCGGGCTGCCGTCATCAACGACCACCGCGTCGACTGGGACGGTTGCCTCGGGGCCGAAGACCGAGGCCAACGCGGCGGCGACAAGGGTCGAGGCTTTGTAGACGGGAATGACGAACGTGATGGAGGCTCGCACGCTCATGGATTGAACCGGGTACGAAACAGAACCTGGGACGCCCGCCGGGCAGCCAGCATGCGCCTTGCGTCGCCGCCCACCGTGATCATCGCCTCCGCCAGCTTGTGCTCGAATCCGCGAGTATCGGCGAGTTCGGCCTTGACCGGCATCGCCTCCCATTCACGGTAATGCGGGGATGGGAAGATGCCGTCCCACACAGACAGCGGTGCCGCCACCAGGGCTCCGTTGAGGTCGTGTTCAACCATCTCTCGAAGGGCGTAGACGTCGGTGGCCACGACGGCAAGCCCGTGGGCCAGAGCTTCCAGCACGACCATGCCGAAGCTTTCCACGTAAGTAGGGTGGACCAGCACATCGGCGGCGGACATGAAGCGCGACCAAATGTCCTGGCGGCTGAAGTCCGCCTCGTGCACGGTCACCCCCGGTTGTGCGGCCAGGCCCGCATGGGCCGGAGGCAAATGGGTCACCAGATCGAGCTGCGCCCCGGGCAGCACCGCGCGCACTTTGGGCCAGGCGCGCAAAAGAGCGAGACCACCCTTGATGGCGAACTGGGTGCCGACCATCAGGAAACGGGGCCCGTCCGGCGCAACCGTGTCGATCGTCGGCAACGCACAGTCGAGGCGGGGATAGCACACCCTTGCCTTGGCGGCCACCCCGGCACCGAACAGCGCCGCCACCCCTTGGCGACAGGCGTCGCTCATGCAGCGGATGGCCAGGCAGCGTTCCGAGGCCAGCACCGCGCCCAGCACCGGCCGCCACAGCCGCATGGCCGCGATGTTGTAGCCGACCAGCGCCCAGGGGTTGTCGAGGTCGGTGATGAAGGGTCCGGTTGTGGTGATACCGCCCCACACGTAGACCGTCGACCCGGCGGGTGCCCCCCGAGGGCGAAGCTTGATGTTGACCAGCGGCAACTGCTGCTTCCACGACCGCCCCAGGGTCGCCGCGACCGCCTTGCCGGCCGGCACCTGCGCGCCGGTCCGGCAAGCCAGTTGGGGATTGGCCACCTCTTCCGCCGGCCACCGGCGGATAGTGTCCAGTTGGCGGTCTCGCAGATAGGGGTGGGGATAGAAATAGACCTTCACCGCCGCCTGCGCCTCCGGCCAACCAGGAGGCCCGACATCAGCAGAAGCGCTCCAACGACGCCCAGGCCAAGCGACACCGGACGCAGCCAGTGACGACTCTCCAGCGACACTTGTCCGTGGAGCAACTTGGGCTCGGCCACGAATCGCCACAGCTTCCGCGCCGCCGCGAATGGGCCCGAGGCCGGCATTTGGTAGAGCCCGTCGTGGGCGCCCAGGTAGACAAGGTAGGTCTGCCGCTTGAAGAAGGCACCGATCCCCTCCGCGGCCAAGTCGTACCTCACCGGACCATAGCCGTCGGAGCCGTGGATCCAAGCGGTGAGCGCGGCGGCGGAACCACTTTCCACATGCGCCTTGACCGTCGCCGCATCCAGCAGCTGGCCATCCTCGCCGTTCACCCAGGCCACGCCATAGGTAGGATCCACATATATCCACCGGCCGGTCTCGCGGACGAAGCTCTCGGCAAAGGCGTGCGATCCCATGTCCACAGTTGCCAGCACCCCCCCGGTCCCCACGATCCGCGTTGGAATACCGGCCGCATTGGCGAAGAATGAATAGAGCAGGGCATATTGGCGACAGGCTACTTTCGCCCGGCCGGCAACCACCTCGTCGAAAATCGCCAGTGGCGTCAGTCGGTTTAGTCGCTCGGCCGGAGTGCCTTGGCGGGGGGAGACGCGGTCGTGGATGAACCCCTGAACGAAGGCAACCCGTTCAAGGACCGGCCGCCTCGCGTCGTAGCCAGCGCCGTCGAGCAGCGCGCGGGCTCGGCTGATCTCAGCGGCGGAATAGAAATCCATGTCGGGCACCATTGCCCGCGAGGAGGTGGCCACTGCGAAGGGCACGGTCGCTGCGTTCACCTGGACCTGGTCGATAGGCACGTTCTGCACGCCCCAATCGGCGGCCCGGCCGAACAGCAGGTTCATTTCCACCGCAGACGCGTTGCATTCTTCCGGGGCCAGCCGGTAATCGTGTACTCCTTCGCTCAGGGGCAGACGCAGGGAACCGAGCCAGACCTCCACGTCCGATACCGGCCTGCCGTCCACCGACAGCCGCCACCTATTGCAGCCGTCCGCACCGGCCAACGTGACGACGAGGTGCGAGCCGTCCAGCCGGAGATCGCGTATGTGAACACCGTCGATCACCGGATAGAGTTCGGACAGGCTCGCCGGGCGCACCTCGGTCAGGGCGTAGAGGTCGCCGCGCTTCGCGTACAGCACGCCGAACCCCCCGAAACCGGCGGCGATCGCGAGACAGCCGGTGGCGACGAGAGCCGGTCTCATGACGCCACCCCGATCTCGGCCAGGAAGGCGGCGTTGAGCTGCGGGAACAGGCGCCCGACCCCGCGCAGGACGGCCGACTTGGCCCGGGTGGAAGCGGTGCGCCGGTCGGCCAGGGTGAACCAGCCCACCGCCTGCATCACTAGTCCGTGCCGGTCGCACAGCGCCTGTAGATGCTCGGGCAGGAAGGCGGCCATGTGGTCCCAGTAGATGCCCTGACGGCCGCCGCGCACGGCGGCGAGCACCGCTCCCAGCGCGGTGGGGTTGGGGGTGGTCACCAGCAGCCGGCCGCCCGGCTCCAGGTGACGGGCAAGATTCACCAGCGCGTGCCCAGGCGCATCAAGGTGTTCGATCACGTCGGACAGAACGATCACCTCGAAGCGGCGGCCCAGATCGACCCGCTGGCAATCCGCGGCGGTGAGGGCCACCCCATGCCGGGCGGCATGGGCGATGGCGGCGGTATCCACGTCGATGCCCGCCAGCTCGCGCGCCGTTTCAGCCAGGCGGTGATGCAACCAAGCCCCTCGGTTGCCGGGCAGGTAGCCCTCCACGCCCCCGGCGGCACCGACATTGAGGACCGAGCGGCCGGCGGCCAGGGCCAGGATGCGGCCGTGGGCGTCGCCCAGCACCCGCCCGGTGCAGGCCAAATCTACCTGATCGCCGACGCGCATCCGCCCTCCCCCACTCCTTGCGGGCGCGCCAGCCGCCCGCCCGCCGCCAGATAGGACCACGCCGCCCCCAAGGCATGGGCGAGGTTCAACGCCGCAACCGGCGCAGCATATCCCGCCGCCGGCAGCAACAGGACGGTCAGCGCGATCCGCGCCGCCAATTCGACCGCCATGGTGGCGCTGATCCGCCGCAGCCGCACCATGCCGTAGCCGAATACCATGGGAACCCGCGCCAGCCCCAGCCAGAAAATGCCGCCGCCCGCCAGGGCGTAGGCCCACCACTCGGTGGGCGCGAACTCGGCGCCGACCCACAGCTTGACCACCCACGGCCCGAAAGCCGCGTAACCAAGGCCCACGCAGGCAGACAGGCCGCCGGCGGTCCACAGGAGCCGCCGGTAGAGTTCGGCCAGCCGGGTGCGGTCGTCCAGAGTGTCGGCATGGACCAGGAACGGGATCATGGTCTCGGGCACCCGCCACAGCGCCACCGCTGCCCATTCGGCGATCCGCCAGACCAGCGCGAACTTGGCCACCGTCTCACCGCCGGTCAGCAGGCCCAGGATCAGCACATCCGCTTGCAGGCAGGCGGCCAGGGTGCCGTAGACCATGTAGGCACCGCCGAGGCGGCCGCTGAGGCGGCGGAAAACCTCGCGGGCGGTGGTTTGGCAGGGCTCCGTCGCCGCTTCGGACCGGCGCAGCCAACGCGACACCGCCAACGCCACCACCGCCCCGGCGACGAAACACGCCATCAGGGCGCCGATGCCGCCGCCCGCCATCAGCACCGGAACCGCTCCCACGGCATAGCCCGCCTGGGCGAGAATGGTGAGTAGATTGCCGGTGGCCTGACGCCCGCGCGCCGCAAAAGCGGCGCGATCCACGTTGAGAATCGACAACACCGCAAAATACGCACCGGTCCCGATCACGGCACCCCACAAGTCCGGACCCAGTTCGGTTGGCACGTCCAGCCGTCCAGCCGCCTGCAGCGCGGCGGCCACCGCGATCGCGCCCACCGCCACCACGATGCCGTAGCCCAGGTAGATGCCGGCCGAGACCGACCGGACCAGACGGAACAGTCCTTCTTGGCCGGTGGCGTGAGCCTCGCCCATGGCCCGCTGCATGGCCCCCGACAGCCACACCAATCCGAAGCCGGCGAAATTCACCACCGCCAGCAACATGGTCAGGACACCGAACCGCCAGGTCCCCAGATGATCGAGGTACATGGGAACCAGCAGCACCTGGATCAGCAGGCTCACGCCGATCTGGCCGTAGCTACTGGTCAGGGCGCGTAGATAGGCGCCATTGGTCAGGGATGCTCGCACGTCGGATGCCTTGGGCCTGGCGGTCGCCCCAGCAATACACTCAGCCGCGCCCAAGTGCCAGCGCCAGGGCATGCAGTTTCGCCACCAGCACCGCGCCGGCGGCATCGGGAGCGGCGAGAAATCGTCGCCAGACCGTCGCCGCCGCGCCGGACGCCAGCACCCCCGCCCCATCCTCCAGCCGATCCAGGCATGCCCCCACCCGGTCGCGCCAAGGGCCGGCATACAGGTCGCGTTCCTGGATGTTGGTACCGAACCCATTTTTCGGCGCGTATAGCAGATCGCGAGGAAGCCGGCCCTCCAGGGCCCGCTTGAGCACGGCCTTTCCGCCGCCGGCTTGCTTAATTTGCCAGGGCAGCCGCCAAGCAAATTCCACCATTTCCTGATCGAGGAATGGGCACCGCACCTCGACGCCGGCGGCCATGGCCGGCAGGTCGCCGGCGATGGTCACCGAGTGGGCGTTCTCCACCATCAACCCGGTGATGGCGGCCTCTTCCACATAAGCGCGCGGGGCGGGATCGGGCATCCAGGCCGACAGCAGCGCGGCCAGCGGCTCCTCCCATGCGCGGCGGGTCTCGGGGCCCGCCAGCATCAGGCCCGGCCACAGATGGCGTGCCTCGTCGAGATATTGGGCGGCCTTGCGCCGGCCGGGCGGGGCGCCCGCGATCACCGCCGCACCGCGCCATTGCCCCGGCGGCAGCAACGCCGCCGCCACCTTGGCCAGCGGCGCCGGCACCCATGGCAGCAGCCGGTCCAGGCGCGCCTGGTCCAGGTGACTGGAATAGCCGTGGAACAGCTCGTCGGCACCGTGGCCCGCCAGAACCACCTTGACGCCGTCGGCGCGGATGGCGCGGCACAGCTGGAAGGCATGGACCAGCGGCAATAGGGCGATGGGCTCGCCATGGCGCGCCACCAGCGCCGTTAACATTTCGTAATGAGCGTCAGGCTCCATGAAGACGGCGCGATGGACGGTGCCGAGCAGCGCGGCGGCGCGCGCCGCCCGGACGATCTCCTCGTCGGCGCCATCGCGGCCCAGAGCGTAGGTGCGGACCGGCCCCGCCCCTTGGCGCAACATGCTGTCGACCACGGCGGTGGAATCTACGCCCCCCGACAGCATTGCGGCGATCTCGGTATCGGCGACCATGCGTCGCACCACCGCGCGGTCCAGCAGCCCCAGGACCTCCGCCGGACCGCCCTCGATGGGATCGAGACGCGGATGCCAATAACGCCAGATGCGCTCGATGCGTCCCGACCGCACGGTCATGGCGTGGCCCGGCGGCAGGCGGCGCATTCCCCGAAACATGGTGAAAGGCTCGGGAACGTGGCGGAAATTGCGCAAGAGGTACAGTCCGATCGACTGCGGATCGACCGACACGTCGACACCCGGCACCCCGGTCAGGGCCGAAATCTCCGAGGCCACCGCCACGCCACGCGGTGTCTCGGCGTAAACCAACGGCTTCTTGCCGAGGCGGTCGCGGGCGCAGAACATCACTCCCCGGCGCCAGTCCACAAGGCACAACGCGAACATGCCGTGCAAATGATCGACCAACCGCTCGCCGTCGCGCTCCCACAGGTGAACCACTACCTCGGAATCAGAACGGGAGCGGAATGAGTGTCCCTGGCGCTCCAGCTCCCGGCGGAGGTCCTGGAAATTGTAGATCTCGCCGTTGACCACCGCCCAGACGGTGCCGTCCTCGTTGGCCATAGGCTGGGCACCGGCGGGCGACAGGTCAAGGATCGCTAGCCTGGCGTGGCCCAATTGGAACCATCCGTCAGACGATTCCCATTCCCCCCGCCCATCGGGACCGCGATGGCGCGAGGCCTCCGCGATCGCGGCTGCCGCACCCCTCTCCCATGCCGCCAACGCCGCAAGCGCCAACCCCGCAATCCCGCACATCGATGACTACTCTGTCCGACCTGGAAACACCGCAAACGTAGTCGGTGCAGACAACCGTGTACAGATCGGAGGGGCGCGGCTATTGGCCGCCGTGTTCGACTGTGCTAATCCACGGCGACAATCGAGGAGCGGTCCGATGACCACCTTCCTGTGGACCATGGTACTGCTGTCCGGAATCGTCGTGGCGGTCGCGCTGTCGTGGGACCGGCGCAAGCACCGCTCCGTCGGCGACTTGTGGGTGTCGCCGTTCTGGTACTTCACGCTTCTGTGGGTCCTGGCCTTCCCGCTGCGGGCATGGCTGCTCGGGTCCGGGGCCATAGTGACGCAGAGTCAGCGGACCTTCGACGCCGATGAGCTTGCCGTCGCGTTGGGTCTTGCCATCGTGGTCTGGGCCGCGGTCTGGACCGGCTACGCCCGCGCCCGACCCTCCTGTCCACCAGCATCGGAAGCACCGCCGGGCATCATCTGGCCCTGCATCCTGGTGATCGCCTTGAGCATTGCTGGAATAGCAGTCACGCCGACGATCATGGACGGTTCCCAGGGTGCCCCGGGCCACGGCTATTTCGCCGCACGCATGAGCAAGGGGTGGCTTTTCCTGATCCCGGAGCTGCCGACCGTCGCCCTGACAGCGGCGGCACCGCTGTTCGTCGGGCGGACGCTCAGGGGATTCCCGGCCCTCCTGGCGGCGGTTACCGTGGCTTCCGTGGTCGTCCTGGCGTTTTTGTTGCTTCCCTACTTGTCCACGCGCCGCCATATCGCCCTGCTGGCCATGGTGGCCATCATGACCGTGGCACTGGGCGCCCCCAGGCGATGGAAGTTGGCGGCGGTCGCGGTCCTGGGAACCATCCTTGGCACCCCGCTCCTTGACATCGCTCGTACCTTCGCCGGCTATGCCGTCGGCAAGTCACTGGCGGACGCGGCGGTCCTAACCCTGGTGAACTTCGTCACCGGAGCCGAACGGATGGCCTACCAATTCTCGAGTACCTTCGAAGGGGTGGACCACATGGCGCGCCTCTGGCAGGTGGCGACCCCCTCCATGCTGCTGACCGGGATCGACCACGGCACATCGTGGCTGTTCAATGCCGGCTTGTCCCTCTTGCCCAGAGCGGTTTGGCCATCGAAACCTGTGTCGAACGGCAACATCGCCCAGCAGGAATTCCTCTACCCCGAGCTGTTCCAGAGTCATGTTCCCCAGGTAGCGCAGCCGCCCGGCCTCGTCGTCGACTACCTCTTTGGATTCGGTTTGCCGGGGGCACTGGTGCTTGCGCTGATGACGGGCTGGTTGCTGAAGCGGCTGGGGACCCTCCTGGTCGATCCGACCGCCCCCGCGGCGGCGCGCGCGATCGCGCTTTTCTCTTTCGTGAACATGTTCAACCTAGTCCGCGGCGGCACCGGCTTCTTGAACGGGCTGGTCATCTTCCTGCTTGTCACCGTCCTGATGTACGGTCCGCGCCACGTCCTAGACGGCCTGCGCGCCGTCCTGCCTCGCACGGGTCCACAGAGCCATCAGGAAGCCTGAGGTCACCGCCGCCGCCGCCGACAGTCCGAGCAGCGAACCGGCCCAAACGGACAGCAACGCCGCACCCACCAGCCCGGCATTGCACGCTCCCACGCCCAGCGCCACGGCATGGTGGGACGCTCCCGCCGCGACGGCACGCTGGTAGAAATGCTGCCGGTGCGCATGCCACACCTTCTCACCCTTGGCCGCGCGCCGCCCCAGGGTGATGGTGGCATCCGCCAAATAGTAGAGCGGTAGGATCAACGCCGGTGCCCACAGTCCCCGGGCGGCCGCCACCAACAGCAGCCATCCCAGCAGGTAACCGAGCGGCACGCTGCCCGAATCGCCCAGAAACAACTTGGCGGGATGCCAGTTCCAGACCAGGAAGCCGCACGCGGCCGCGGCCAACACCAGTCCGGGCGGCAACAGGTCGGCCTGGCCAGCAATGAGGCCGACCATCCCCAGGCCAAGGCCCACGGACGCAGTCTCGACGCCGGTGATGCCGTCGATGCCGTCCATGAAATTGTAGAGGTTGATGAACCAGCCCCAGGCCAGCAGCGCCGCCAGGCGGTCGGCCCACCACGGCAGCAGGCCCTGGAACACCAGCGCTTCGGCCGGGACGGCAGCCAGACCGGCGCCGGCCGCCAGCAGATGGGCCATCAGCCGTGCCCCCGCCGGCAGGCTGCGGCGGTCGTCGAACCACGACAGGGCGAACAGCCCCAGCGTCGCCGAAGCGACGACGATCAGGCCGGGCGGGGCCAAGTCGGCAAAACCGACAATACCGAGACCAGCCAGTGCCACCGGCGTGACCGCCAGGCCGCCGCCACGCGGAGTCGGCAGGGTATGGCTGGACCGCTCGTTGGGCAGGTCGAGGATCCGGCGACGAAGCAGCCAGCCGAGGACGAACCGCGTCGCCACCACCGATGTGGCGAAGCATCCAATGGCCAGCAGAAAAAGAGTGGCGCCTTCCATACCCTTCCGCTACAGGAGCCGAGCCGGGCAAGGCAAGGGGAATTTGGGCCGCCGGCGCCCTTTGCTTGACTTGGGCCGTGGCCTTCGCTAACTCGGACCGACCGATGCTGGCCCGAAGATGAATGCCGTGATGCCCGAGATTTTTCCCGTCATCCTGTCCGGGGGCGCCGGCACCCGGTTGTGGCCGCTGTCCCGCGAACTGTTCCCCAAGCAGCTGCACCGCCTGACCTCGGAGCTCAGCCTGCTGCAGGAAACCGCCGGGCGGGTCGCCGGACCGCCGATCGTGGTCTGCAATCACGAGCACCGCTTCATCGTCGCCGAGCAGCTGCGCGAACGCGGCATCGAGCCGCGCGCCATCGTCATAGAGCCCGAGGGACGCAACACCGCCCCCGCCGCTGCCATCGCCGCGATGATCCTCGCCGGGACCGACCCCGACGCCATGATGCTGGTCATGCCATCGGACCACCTGGTCCGTCGCCCCGACGCCTTCCGCGCCGCCATCGACGCCGCAGGCGCCCTGGCCGCCGACGGGCGGCTGGTCACCTTCGGCATCGTCCCCACCGAGCCGAACACCGGCTATGGCTACATCCGCCGCGGCCAGCCCCTGGGCACCGCCTTCACCGTCGACCGCTTCGTCGAGAAGCCCGATGCCGCCACCGCCGCCGACTACGTGCGGACGGGCGAATACTTCTGGAACAGCGGTATCTTCCTGTTCCCGGTCCGCACTTGGCTGGAAGAACTGGCCCGCCTGCATCCGGCCATGGTCGAGCGTTGCCGTGCAGCACTTGCCAAGGGCCAAAGCGATCTGCACTTCTTCCGCCTCGGCGCCGCCGAATTCGCCGCCGTGCCGGGGGACTCCATCGACTACGCGGTGATGGAAAAGACCGACCGGGCGGTCGTGGTGCCGGTAAACATGGGTTGGTCCGATGTGGGTTCGTGGTCAGCGCTGTGGAGCGAGAGCAGCCGCGACGACGACGGCAACGCCCTGCTCGGCGATGTTTTGAGCGTGGACAGCCGCAATTCATACATCCGCAGCGACCGCCAGTTGGTGGCGGCCATCGGCCTCGACGACATGGTGGTGGTGGCCACCGACGACGCCGTGCTGGTGGCGCCCAAGTCCCGCGACCAGGACGTCAGGAAGGTGGTCGAGCGGTTGAAGGCCGAGGGCCGCCCCGAAGCCACGGCCCCCACTCGCACCTACCGGCCGTGGGGCTGGTTCCAGACCATCGACGACGGCGACCGCTATCGCGTCAAGCACATCATGGTCAAGCCGGGCGCGAAGCTGTCGTTGCAGAAGCACTGGCACCGCTCGGAGCATTGGGTGGTGGTCTCCGGCGCGGCACTGGTAACCTGCGGCGACGAGGCGTTCATGCTGGGTGCAAACGAATCGACCTTCATCCCCGCCGGTACCCCGCACCGGCTGGAGAATCCCGGCAAGGTGCCGCTGCGCATCATCGAGGTGCAGTCGGGCGACTATGTGGGCGAGGACGACATCGTCCGGCTGGAAGACGTCTACGGCAGAACCAACTGATCAGCGTCGGCAGGCCTGCTCCAGCGCGTCGCACAGGCTGTGGCCGATCAGGATGTGCATCTCCTGGATTCGAGCCGTCACCGGTGACGGCACCACGATCAGCGGATCGCACAATCCCGCCATGACCCCGCCATCACGGCCGGCCATACCCGCGGCCACCGCGCCGCGCGCCCGCGCGGCGTTCAGCGCCTTGATCACGTTCGGGCTGTTGCCCGAGGTCGAAATGCCGATGGCCACGTCCCCGGGCCGGGCCAGGGCCTCGACCTGCCGCGAGAAGATGTCCTCGTAGGAGTAATCGTTGGCGCAGGCGGTCAGCACCGAGCTGTCCGTGGTCAAGGCGATGGCCGGAAGCGCGACACCATCGACCCGGTAGCGCACCACCAGCTCGGCCGCCAGATGCTGGGCGTCGGCGGCGCTGCCGCCATTGCCGAACAGCAGGATCTTGCCGCCGTTGCCAAGGGCGCGGGTGCAGGCCTCGACAAGACGGGAGAACGGCGCCTGAACGGCGGCCAGCGTCGCCTCCATCAGGGCGGCGTGCTGCGAAAACTGGTCGGCGAGAAGCGTGGCTGCGGTCATGGGAGCCCCCGGAAAAGGATGCGCAGAGGCTATGACATGCCCCCGCGACTTCGCAACCGCAAAAAACCTAGGTGCCGCCGCTTTCCGCCAGCGCCCGGAACTGGCGGTTGATCACCGACAGCATGGCCAGCTCGATGGCGTGGGCCGCCCTCAGCTCGGCGACCAGCGCGTCGGTCCGATCCACCGCGGCGGTGCGGCCGGCGATCCAGGCGTCCAGCGCCTCGGGCGGGGCCAGCCCGGGGGCGTCGCCGGCCACGGCGGTGGTGATGTCGCGCTGGTGGGCGTAGAGGTCGTCGATGGCGGCCTCGGCTGCCAGCTTCTGCCAATGGCCCCGCGCCGCCAGCTTTTGGGCGGCCGCCCGCAACGGCCCCAGCCCAAAACGGGCGCCGACAGCGAAATAGAGCCTGGCCGCCTCCTCGACGGTGGCGCCGTGGCGGGTGGCGATGCGGACGATGTCGGTGGCCGAGGCCAGCACGATCAGGTTGGCCACCCGGCCGGCGGTGTCCTCGGGCACGCCGGCCTTGGCGTAGTCGGCGGCGCGGGTGGCCACTGCCTCTCGCAGGTCGGCGGGCAGGATGATGGGGAGCGCCGCCTCCAGAGCGCGGATGCCCGGGGCCAGTTCGGCGATGGTGGCACCGATGTCGAAGGGTTGCGTAACGCAGCGCAGCACCCAGCCGGTGGCCCGCTCCAGCAGCCGGTTGGCCTCGGTCTGCATGGCGGTCTGCACCGCCGCCGGCACCAGGCCGTCCAGCGCCTCGATGCTGGTCCACACCTCGCGCAACGCGAAGGCGTCGCGGGCGACGATATAGGCCCGGGCCACGTCAGCCGGCCCGTGCCCGGTCTTGTCGGTCAACTCGGCTACGAAGGCCACCCCGACGCGGTTGATCATGCTGTTGGTCACGGTGGTGACCACGATCTCGCGGCGCAGGCGATGGCACAGGATGCGGTCCCCGAACCGCTCGCGCAACGGCGACGGGAAATAGCGGGCGAGGTCGCCGGCCATGAAGGGGTCGTCGGGAAGGCCGGACGCCATCACCGCGTCGGACAGCCAGATCTTGGCATAGGCCAGCAGCACCGCCAGCTCCGGTCGCAGCAGGCCCTTGTGCTTGGCGGCGCGCTCGGTCAGCGCCTCGTCATCGGGCAGGAACTCGATGACCCGGTCCAGGCGTCCCGCCTTTTCCAGCTGGCGCATGAAGCGGGCCTGGGCGTCCAGTTGCTCTGGCCCCTGGGCGTCCATCAGGGTCAGCGCCCCGGTCTGCAGGTAGTTGTCGCGCAGCACCAGGGCCGCCACCTCGTCGGTCATCGCCGTCAGCAGCTCGTCGCGCTGCTTGCCGGTCAGGTCGCCGGCGGCGACCTCGCCGTCCAGCAGGATCTTGATGTTGACCTCGTGGTCCGACGTGTCGACGCCGGCGGAGTTGTCGATGGCGTCGGTGTTGAGGCGGCCGCCATGGGCGGCGTATTCGATGCGGCCCAACTGGGTCATGGCCAGGTTGGCGCCCTCTCCGACCACCTTGGCACGCAACTCTCGGCCGTCGATCCGCAGGACGTCGTTGGCGCGGTCGCCGACCTCGGCATTGGTCTCGTCGGAACTTTTCACATAGGTGCCGATGCCCCCGAAGAACAGCAGATCCATCGGCGCCTTGAGCAGGCGACGGACGAACTCGCCAGGCGTGACCGACGTGCGCGCGATGCCGAAGCGATTGGCCATCTGCGGGCTGACCGGGATGGATTTGGCTGTCCGCGGGAACACTCCACCCCCTGGGGACAACGCGGCCGGATCATAGTCTGGCCAGGCGCGCGCCAACCCGAACAACCGCCGGCGCTCCGCCAACGAGCGCTCCGGGTCGGGATCTGGATCGATGAAGATATGGCTGTGGTTGAAAGCCCCCACGAGCCGGATGTGGGGCGACAGCAGCATGGCATTCCCGAATACGTCGCCCGACATATCGCCCACGCCGATGACGGTGAAGTCCTCGGCGTCGATGTCCATGCCCAACTCACGGAAGTGGCGCCCTACCGCCTCCCAGGCACCGCGGGCGGTGATGCCCATCGCCTTGTGGTCGTAGCCCCTGCTCCCGCCGCTGGCGAAGGCGTCACCAAGCCAGAACCCGTGATCCATCGAGACCGCGTTGGCGATATCGGAAAAGGCGGCGGTGCCCTTGTCGGCGGCGACGACCAGATAGGGGTCGTCGTCGTCGTGGCGAACCACGCGGTCTGGCGGAATGATCTCGCCGCCGACGCGGTTGTCGGTGAGGTCGAGCAGGGCTCGCATCATGGTGCGGTAACACTCGACCCCTTCGGCCAGCACCGCCTCGCGGCCGCCCTCGGCGGGCGGGCGCTTGACCACGAAGCCGCCCTTGGCGCCCACCGGGACAATGACGGCGTTTTTGACCATTTGGGCCTTCATCAGCCCCAGGATCTCGGTGCGGAAGTCCTCGGCGCGGTCCGACCAGCGGATGCCGCCGCGCGCCACCTTGCCGCCGCGCAGATGTACCGCCTCGACCCGGGGGCTGTAGACGAAGATTTCCACCCAGGGGCGCGGCAACGGCAGATCCTCGACCAGGCGGGATGCGAGCTTCAAGGCAAGGTAGGGTTTGGGCTGGCCGTCCGGCCCCGGCTGATAGCGGTTGGTGCGCACCGTCGCCTCGATCAGGTTGCGATAGCGGCCGAGGATACGGTCGTCGTCGGCGCGCAACACGGCATCGAGCGCGCGGTCAAACGCACTTGCGGCCTTTTCTGCGGCCCCGGGCCCTGCATCGGGGTCAAAGCGTGCTTCAAACAACGCCACCAGGGCGGCGGCGACCGTCCCGTTCTCGGCCAGCGCGCGCTCGATATAGGCCTGGCTGAAGGTGATCCCGGTCTGGCGGAGATACTTGCCGTAGGCGCGGAGCACCACTACCTGGCGCCAGTCCAACCCCGCCTCCAACACCAGACGGTTGAAGCCGTCGCTTTCCGCGCTGCCGTCCCAGACCCGTGCCAGGGCCTCCTCGAAGGCGGCACCCCGTCCGCCGAGATCGATGGCGGAGCCCGACGGGCTTTCCAGTTGGAAGTCGTGTATCCAGACCGGGATCACGTCGGTGGCGGGGCGGATCTCGTGGGGAATTTCCGCGATCACCCTGAGGCCCATGGCCTCGAGAACCGGTAACACGTCGGACAATGCCACCGGCCGCACCTCGTGCACCAGCTTCAGGCGGGCCTCGTGGGGGAGGGCCTCGATGGGGCGGTAGAACGAGATCGCCAACGGCCGGCCGGCCAACACCGATTCCACCCGGTCGACGTCGGCGACCGCCGCTGCTACCTGGTGACGTTCGCGATATGCGACGGGGAAGGCGTCACGATACCGCCGCGCCAGCACCAGCCCGCGCGCCTCACCATGGGCTGCCACCAAGGCATCGGTCAGGTGGTCGGCCCACGATCGCGACGCCTCGGCGATGCGCGCCTCGATCTCGCGTTCGTCCACTTCCGGAATGGCGCCGGGGTGTGTGCTGACGATCAGATGCAGCCGCGCCAGCGGAGCGTCGGTGACCTGGGTGTAGTAGGCATCCAGGGTGCCGTTCCATGCCTGCTCGAGCAGGCGGCTGATCGTCAGACGCAAAGGCGTGTCATAGCGGTCGCGGGGAATGAAGACCAGACACGACACGAAGCGCTCGAACTCATCGCGACGGACAAACAGGGCGGCGCGGGGCCGTTCCTGGAGCCGAAGCACACCCTTCGCCACGCGCAATAGGTCGTCCTCGGACATCTGGAACAGCTCGTCACGGGGAAAGGTCTCGAGAACATGGACCAGGGCCTTGTCGTCATGGCCGAAAGGCGGAAAGGCTGCCCGCTTGCGCACCCGCGCCACCTTGCCCCGCAGCAAAGGAATGCCGGCCGGATTGCGGGTATAGGCAGCCGAGGTGAACAGCCCTAGGAAGGCGTGCATCCCAACCACGGCGCCATTGGGCCCCAGACGCTTGACCCCAATCACGTCCATGTGGACCGGCCGGTGGACGGCGGAATGGCGGGCCGACTTGGTCACCAACAGCAACGCCGGCCGCCGCAGGAAGCCCCTTACCTCGGCGGGCATGGCAGCCAACGGCACGTTGGCGTCGAACACCCGCGCCTGCGCGTCGGCCAGGATGCCCAAACCCTTGGCGGGATCGAAATCCACGTTGGGGGCGCCATCCTCGGCATCCTGGAAGGTGAAATCGCGGTATCCGAGGAAGGTGAAATGGTCGTCATGCAGCCAGTTGAGGAAGGCGGTGACATCCGGCGCCTCGTCGCCGGGAAGGTCTGCCACCTCGTCGGCCGCCGCCCTCAGGCGCTCGCGCATGGCCCGCCAGTCGGCGACCGCTGCCCGCACGTCGGCCAACACCGCGGCCACGCTGGCCGCCACCTTCGGCATGGCCGCCGGGTCCTGGCGGTCGATCTGGATGTGCATCACCGATTCGGCGTGACCGTCCGGCGGCATCTCGTCGGGCAAGGCGATGTCCAACAGCCGGCCGCCATCGTCGCGGCGCAAGGTCAGAATCGGATGGAGGAGACGATGGACGGTAATGCCTTGGCCGGCCAACGTCATGGCCACCGAATCCACCAGGAACGGCATGTCGTCATTGTCGATCTCCAGGATCGAGTGGGAAGACTCCCAGCCGTGCTCCTCCAGATCGGGCTGGAACACGCGAATCAGCGTCTCGCCGGGGCGACGGTCGCGCATGAAGCCCAGCAAGCCCACCAGCATGCCGTAGACAACGAAGGAGTCCGTGCCTTCCAGGTCGGCGGGAGGGATGCAAGCCAAGAACGGCCGTGCCAGCCGATCGACGAGGCCAGCGCGCTCCGATTCCAGCCGGGTCCGCGCCAACGCCGCCACGTCGTCGGCGATCCCGTTCCGCAGCACGTCCATGCCCAGGGTCATGCTCCGCCTCTCCCTCTTACCGCCCGTGCCACTTCGATATGGCCTCATTGGCGGGTCGATGACAACCGGCGTCAGCGCAACATGGGCATAAGGTCGGAGAGGTCGCTCAGCAGCGGGCCGCAATCGGGTTGGCGCGACAAGGTGCCGCCGGCGACGCCGAAGAAGCGGCAGCCGACCTCCAGGGCGGCGGCACGATCATCGGCACCGTCGCCGACCATGGCGACCTGCTGGGCCTCAAGGCCTTCCTGGGCCACGATCGCCCGCAGATTGGCCACCTTGGCGCCATGACCGCCGCGAATGCCGTCGAAGACATGGGCGCCATATCGGCGCAAGACCACGGCCAACAAGGGTTCGGTTGGCGTCGCCGAATTGATGTGCTGGCGCAGGCCCGCCTCGCGCGCGGCGGCCAGGACGACACCGGCCCCGGCCCGCGCGGGACAGACGACTATCTGGTCTTCGCACCAGACGGAATAACGATGGACCAGGTCGGCCGGATCGCCGCCGAACCGAGACGCGAAGGCAGCGGCGATCGCCACGCGGTCGCCGGGTGGCGCCGCCAGGATGTCCTCCATCACCGCCCGCCCGCCCGGCACGCCGTCGGCAAGGGCCAGGAAGCCGTCGCGCTTGATGTCGTTGGACAACACCAGCGTCCCGTCGAAATCCCAGACGATACAGCGGATCATGGTCCTTCCTCAGCGGGTCCGCCCGGCGGCGCGGGCCAGTTGCATCACCGCCCGCGAGCATAGTTCTGCGGCCGGCATGCCGGTGGTCTTGCAGTCGGCTTCCGCCTCCAGCAGCAGTTCCAGGGCCCGGCCGATCCGGTCGACCGGCCACCGCGCCACCTGACGCTTGAAGCGCTCGGCGGCCTTGAAGATCACCGGCGGCCGCAACGCCGCCATGGCCTGGTCGGCGGACTTGCCGCTGGCCACCAGGCCGCCGGCCAGATGCAACCGCTGGAAGTGGCGCGCCAGTCCGCGCAGGATCGAAACGGGCTGGTTGCCCTCGCGCAACAGGCGGTCGAGCACCCGCTGGGCGGTGGCGTGATCACCGTCGGCGGTGGCGAGCGCCAGATCGTCCATGCCCAGCGAGGCGGTGTCGCCGATGCATGCCACCACGTCGGCCAGATGCACCCGGCCCGGGCCGCCCATATAGGTCACCAGCTTGGTCAGCTCGGCGCGGGTGAGGCGACGGTCGCCACCGAGATGGTCCATCAGATAGGCCATGGCATCGGGATCGGCGGCGAGGCCGGCGGCCTTGAGTTCCTCCTGGATCACCGCCGCCAGGCTGCCGCCCTCGTCTCCGTAGCAGGCGATGGTGACGGCGTTGTCGGCGCCCTCGAACAGCTTGCGCAAGCTGGAGCGCGGCCCCAGGTCGCCGCCCTCCAGCACCACCAGGGCGTCGCCCTTGGGGTCGGCCAGGAACGAGCCCGCCACCACGGCGACGCCGTCGCCGGCATCGCGCACCACCACGGCGCGACGGCCGCCGGTCAACGCGATCGCTGCCGCCTCGTCGGCGAGGCGGGCAGGATCGTCTTTGAGGACGGACGGCGTCAGCTCGGCGACCCGGAATGGATCGGACGGATCGGGGACAGCGGTGCGCACCAGCTTGCCGACCCGCTCCCGGACTAGGCCGCCATCGGGACCGAAGACCAAGATCCCGCGCATGCCCGGATCGGGCGCCTTGATGAAGGCTTCGGCCTTGGCGCCGGTGAGCTTCACCGCGACGGCCTTTCCTTCTCGAAATAGACTGCCAGCTGGCGGCGGATGTTCTCGGCGACTTCCTCGAGAGCGCGTTCCTCGGCGTCGCGCTCCATGACCACGCTGGCATAGCGGGCACCCAGATAATTGAAGCTCACCACCGAACGCGTCCTGCCCGAGGTCAGCGAAGGCCCATCTTCCTGCCCTCCCGGGGCGACCAGGACGTAGGTGGCCTCGACCAGCATCCTGCCCAGCGTGGCATGGTCGTCCTTCTGCTGACCCAGGCCCTCCAGCTGTGTCGTCGTCTTGACGATCAGGTCATAGCGGGAACGGGCGGGCTCACCACCGGGATTAAGGCGCTGGACCAGCGAATTGCGGAGTTGCTGTCCCTTGCGGTCCTCGATGGCGCGCACCCGGACCGAAGCCAAAAACTCTGCGATGTCGGCTGACATCGCGTCCTTACCGGTGCCATAGAGTGGCTTGAACCCGCAGCCGGCGGGTCCCAGCGTAAGGACGACGAGGATCAGGGCTGCTCTAGACCACCACATTGACGATCCGGTTCGGCACGACGATCACCTTGCGCGCGGGCTTGCCCGACATTGCCGCGATCACCTGGGATTGGGCAAGGGCGATTTGCTCGGCGCGAGTCGCGTCCACGTCCTTGGGCAGCTCGACGGTGGCGCGCAGCTTGCCGTTGACCTGGACGGCCACGGTGACGCTGTCCTCGACCAGCAGGGCCGGATCGGCCGCGGGCCAGGGAGCATCCACCAGCAACCCATCCCGGCCCAGCTCCCGCCACAACTCCTCGGCCAGATGCGGCATCATGGGGCCGGCCAGCAGGGCGGCGGCCTCCAGGCCCTCGCGCAGCACCCAGGCGAGGTCGGGCGCCGACGGCTGCGCCTCCCCCAAGGCGTTGGTCATCTCGCGCAGGCGGGCGACGGCCTTGTTGAAGTGGAATTTCTCCAGATCCTCGCCGACCAGGGCGATGGTCTTGTGGATCAGGCGGCGCAGCTTCAGCGCCGCCTCGCCCGGCTCGGGCATCGGCGCGCCGGCCGGCGGCAGCTGGTCCACCATGCCGACCACCAGCCGCCACAGGCGGTTGACATAGCGCCAGGCCCCGTCGACGCCCGCCTCGGTCCATTCCAGGTCGCGCTCGGGCGGGCTGTCCGAGAGCATGAAAAGCCGCGCGGTGTCGGCGCCGTAGGTGGCGATGATGTGGGCCGGGTCCACCACGTTGCGCTTGGACTTGGACATCTTCTCCGAGCGGCCCGGCTGCACGGGCGCGCCGGTGGCGGCGTGGACCAGGCCCCCGTCGGCCGTCTTGGTGACCTCGTCGGGGTACAGCCACTGGCCGTTGGCGTCCTTGAACGTCTCGTGGCAGACCATGCCCTGGGTGAGCAGGCCGGCGAAGGGCTCGGAAACGTTCAGATAGCCGCACTGGCGCATGGCGCGGGTGAAGAAGCGCGAATAGAGCAGGTGCAGCACGGCATGCTCGATGCCGCCGATATACTGGTCGACCGGCAGCCAATGGTCGGCGGCGGCACGGTCGAAGGGCACGTCCTCGCGCTGGGGCGAGCAGAAGCGGGCGAAATACCACGACGATTCGAAGAAGGTATCGAAGGTGTCGGTCTCGCGCCGCGCAGGCTTGCCGCAGGTCGGGCAGGCGACGTGCTTCCAACTCGGGTGATGGTCGAGCGGATTGCCGGGCCGGTCGAAGGCGACATCCTCGGGCAGGCGCACCGGCAGATCGGCCTCGGGCACCGGCACCACGCCGCAGTCCTCGCAGTGGATGATGGGGATCGGGCAACCCCAATAGCGCTGGCGCGACACGCCCCAGTCGCGCAGGCGGTAATTGACCGTGCGCTCGCCCAACCCCTCGGCCTCGATGCGGGCGATGGCGGCATCCTTGGCGGCGGCCACGTCCTTGCCGTCGAGGAAGTCCGAATTGATCAGGGTGCCGTCGCCGGAATAGGCCTCGGTGGCGACGGCGAAACCCGCCCTGTCCTCTCCCGCCGGCAGCACCACCGGCGTGACCGGCAGGCCGTATTTGCGGGCGAAGTCGAGATCGCGCTGGTCATGGGCGGGGCAGCCGAAGATGGCGCCCGAGCCATAGTCCATCAGCACGAAATTGGCGACGAAGATCGGCAGTTCCCAGCCCGGCACGAAGGGATGCAGGGCCTTCAGCCCGGTGTCGAAGCCCCTCTTCTCGGCGGTCTCCAGCACCGCCTCCGAGGTCCCCATGCGGTTGCACTCGGCGACGAACCCGGCCAGCGCCGGATTGGCGGTGGCCAGCTCGGCGGCCAGCGGATGGTTGGGCGAGATGGCGCAGAAGGCGGCGCCGAACAGGGTGTCGGGGCGGGTGGTGAAGATCTCCAGCCGGCCGGCACGGTCCTTGAGCGCCCAGCTCAGCCGCGCCCCCTCGGAACGGCCGATCCAGTTCTCCTGCATCACCCGCACCCGGTCGGGCCAGCGGTCCAATCCCTTCAGCCCCGCCAGCAGATCGTCGGCGAAGGCGGTGATCTTGAGGAACCACTGCGACAGCAGCCGCTTCTCGACCAACGCGCCCGAGCGCCAGCCGCGGCCGTCGATGACCTGTTCGTTGGCCAGCACGGTGTTCTCGACCGGGTCCCAGTTGACCCAAGACTCCTTGCGGTAGACCAGGCCGGCCCTGAGGAAGTCGAGGAACATCCGCTGTTCGTGGCGGTAGTACCCCGGCTCGCAGGTGGCGATCTCGCGCGACCAATCATAGGACAGGCCCATGCTCTTGAGCTGCTCGCGCATGGCGGCGATGTTCTCGCGCGTCCACTTGGCGGGATGGACGCCGCGCTCGATGGCGGCGTTCTCGGCCGGCAGGCCGAAGGCGTCCCAGCCCATGGGATGCAGGACGTTGAAGCCCTTGGCGCGCTTGAAGCGGGCCACCACGTCGCCCAGGGTGTAATTGCGCACGTGGCCCATGTGGATGCGGCCCGACGGATAGGGAAACATCTCGAGCACGTAATATTTGGGGCGGTCGGATCGCTCGACGGCGCGGAACGAGCCGCGGTCTTCCCATTCCCGCTGCCACCCGGCCTCGGCGTCCTTGACGTTGTAACGGTCGTCGGTGCGCGACATGTTTTCCCTTGAAACCAAGATCGTCATGCCCGGGCGTGAGTCGGGCATCCATGGATCGCCGGGTTGCGGCCGGCGGCGGCGGATGAACCGGGGCCGGCCCTATTCGGTCGAGACGATGCGCAACTGGCGCGCACGGGTCAGGATGGCGTTCTCGAGATCGGTGGCCATGCGGGGGTCGACCTTGACGTCCACCCACTGGCCGGTGTTGTCGCGAAGCTGCTTGAACACCGACACCTTGACGCCGTCGGCCCGGAGCGCCCGGTCCATGATGAAGATGTTGACCTTGAAACGCTCGGCCGGTGTCTCGGGCGGCGAATACCAGTCGGTGATGATGGTGCCACCGAACGGATCGGGCGTGCCGGCCAGCGGCATGAAGGCGATGGTGTCCAGCGAGGCGCGCCATAGGAAGGTGTTGACGCCGATGCCGACGCCTTCGGTGTCCTTCTTGCCCTTTCCCAGCAGGCCCTCGGCGCCGAAGATCGTCTCCCGTTTCTCGTCGCCCATGCGCGGAGCGGTGTCCGTCTTGCTGCGGGTCGGATAGACCGCCTTGCCGCCCTCACAGGCGGACAGCACGGTGGCCACGCCGATCACCGCCACCGCCAATCCCCTCGCCAACTTGCTGTTCATGGTCTCGACACCCTCAAACTGAATATTCGCGCCCGCGCGACGCCGGTGCAGAGAATGCAACCTCCGTCGCGGCGGGGCAAGCGATTGCTGGCACCGGACGCCTCGCCCGAACCCCCGGGTGTTGCGCTGTCGCCACAGTGCGTGGCTTTCGTCACCCTCCTCCCCGTCCGTAGCTTGACCCATACCCATTCGATGTGGCTGGATCGGCTCGTTCGTTCATTTGGATTGCGGATGCCCAGTCGCATCCCCGTGCCAAAGAGAGGAGATAACATGAAGAAGGTTCTTATTGCGAGCACCGCGCTCGTCGCCGCCGGTCTGATGACCGCCGGTACCGCGCAGGCCTCGGAGAAGATCAAGCTGAACCTGGGCGGCTTCTCCAAGTGGTGGGTCGTCGGTCAGTGGAACGACAGCGACATCCAGAAGGGTGGCACCCGCGACTACAACTCGGTCGACGTCAAGGGCGACAACGAGATCTACTTCGGTGGCTCGACCACCCTGGACAACGGCATGAAGGTCGGCATCCAGATCGAGATGGAGGCCGGCGGCCACACCGAGACCTCGCAGGGCGGCGACGTCATCGACGAGTCCTACATCTTCGTCGAGACCGGCTTCGGTAAGTTCATCGTCGGTTCCGAGAACAACGGCACCTACCTGCTGCATGTCATGGCCCCCGACGCCGCCGGCAACTGGGGTGAAGGCGGCATCATGACCGGTGGCTTCGCCGTCGCGAAGCCGACCAACGTGTCGATCGTGACCCCGCTGGGCAGCGGCAACAACACCACCGCCATCGTCACCGACGGTGACGCCGAGGGCATCACCTACGTCGCCCCGACCTTCTACGGCCTGACCGTCGGCGGTTCGTACAAGCCGAGCGTCACCGAGGACGATCGCGGCCTGACCGACCTCGACAGCAACGCGGGCGAAGTCTTCGGTGCCGCCGCCCTGTACGCCAACACCTTCGGTGGCGTCGGCTTCAAGCTGTCGGCTGGCTGGGCCACCTATGACCTGACCACCACCAGCGACGCCACCGGCACCGTGTCGGTTGGCGACTCGACCGTGAACGAGTATGCCTTCGGCACCCAGCTGGCCTATGCCGGCTTCACCCTGGGCGGTTCGTATCGTCAGGTCGAGGGCATCCGCCAGACCACCTCGGCCACCACCCTCGAGGACACCGCCGACGCCAAGGCCTGGGACGTGGGCCTGCAGTACGCCACCGGCCCCTATGCCGTCAGCCTGGCCTACTTCCGCTCCGAGGCGAATGGCGACGTGACCTACGCCGGCGAGGACAAGATCACCTTCTATCAGGCTTCGGGCAAGTACGCCCTCGGCCCGGGTGTGGACGTCCTGGCCTCGATCGGCTATGCCGAGTACGAGGACGAGCGTCCGAAGACCGGCACCAACGACGCCGACTACAACGACGGCTGGACCGTCATGACCGGTATGTCCCTGTCGTTCTAATCGAACGATCGGAACTGGTTGGGGAGAGGGCGGCTTCGGCCGCCCTCTCTTTTTGTCCGAGCCTTGGGCCGGGAAGACTTCATGTGTTGCTAAACTGTTGCAGTGCCGCAACACCGCAACACCAAAGCGTTATCACCCTTGCGCCCGCAATTGACGCATTTGGATGCAGTTCATAGGATGCCTTGAAACTGGGCGGAAGAGATCGGCGCCCGTTTATGACAATTGCAAGACAGAGGCAAACTCGATGAAGAAGATTCTGTTCGCCAGCACCGCGCTGGCCGCTGCCGGTCTGATGACCGGCACCGCTTCCGCTTCCGAGAAGATCAAGCTCGAGCTGGGCGGTTTCTCTTCCTGGTGGGTCGTCGGCGCGTGGCAGGACAGCAGCTACGAAAAGGGCGCGACCGTCGACTACAACAACGTCGACGTCAAGGGCAACAACGAGATCTGGTTCGGCGGCTCGACCAAGCTGGACAACGGCATGACCGTCGGCGTCCAGATCGAGCTCGAGGCCGGCGGCAACACCGAGACTTCGCAGGCCAACGGCGACGTCATCGACAAGTCCTACATCTTCGTCGAGACCGGCTTCGGTAAGTTCATCGTCGGCTCCGAGTCCAACGGTACCGTCCTGCTGCACGTGATGGCCCCCGACGCGGCCGGCAACATCGACTCCGATGGTGTCATCACCAGTGGCGCCGCCATCAGCCAGGCCGGCGGCTCGACCATGGTCAGCACCTCCATCGACACCGATGGCGAGGCCGAGGGCATCACCTACGTCGCCCCGACCTTCTATGGCCTGACCGTCGGCGGTTCGTACAAGCCGAGCGTGACCGAGGACAATCGCGGCCTGAGCGACCTCGACTCCAATGTCGGCGAAGTGTTCGGTGTCGGCGCCCTGTACGCCAACACCTTCGGCGACGTGGGTGTCAAGGTGTCGGCCGGCTGGGCCACCTATGACGCCAACGGCGGCGGCGCCACCGCCACCTCCCAGGGTGACAGCACCGTCAACGAGTACGCCTTCGGCACCCAGATCAGCTATGCCGGCTTCACCGTCGGCGGTTCCTATCGCGACCGCGACGGCTTCAAGCAGAACCCGGCCAACCTGCAGGACAGCATGGACGCCCAGGTGTGGGACGCCGGCATCCAGTATGCCACCGGCCCCTATGCCGTCAGCTTCTACTACTTCCACTCCGAGATGGTCGGCAGCGTGACCGTCGCCGGCGAGGACACCTCCGACATCTACCAGGTGTCCGGCAAGTACGCTCTCGGCCCGGGCGTGGACCTGCTGGCCACCGTCGGCTACGCCGAGTACGAGGACGAGGTCGCCAAGACCGGCGTCAACGACCCCGACTACAACGAAGGTTGGGCGGTCATGACCGGCATGGCGCTGACCTTCTAATCGGTCGGACCCAAGCCTTAAACGGAAAGGGCGGCTTCGGCCGCCCTTTCTATTTCACCCAGCCGCCAATGGCCGCCAGCCCGGCCGCCCACCCGGCCACCGCCCGCGCCGTCACGGCCGTGACGCCCCCCAATGCGACCACCGCCAAGCCCGATGCCCGCGCCCACAGGCGGAACCGCACAGCCCCGATGACAGGTGCTCCCGGGTGGCTGCCGGTAGGGAAGACCGGCGACAGCAGCGCGACATCTGCCCCCAACCGGCGCGCCGCCGACAGGGCTAGGGGCGAATGGGCCGCCGCCGTGACCATTCGCCGCGACCGCCGCGCCCATCCCACGGCCGGCGCCACCCGTCCGCCCCGCGCCATCGCCTCCGGCAAATGGATGCCTGCGGCGCCTACCGCCGCCGCCAACCGCCAGTCACCAGCCACCAGCAGGACCAGGCGCCGGCGCCGGCAAACCGCCGCCAGGCGGGCGGCCAACGCCGCACGCTCGTGATGATGGTAGTCGCGCAGGATCACCGCCGCGCCGGCCGGAAGCCGCCCGGCCGCGCCGGCCGGGTCCGCGACGCGCCGGAGATCGGTCACCAGATAAAGTCGCGGCGATGGGCCCGAGTTGAGGCCTCGGGCGGCGTTTGCTAGGGTCATGTGCCGAGTGTAGCGGAGACCCCTGGCCGTGTCCGACGTCGTCGAGAACCTGACCCGAATTCGCGCCACCATCGATGCGGCGGCGCTGGCGGCCGGCCGTCCTGCCGGCGCCGTTACCCTGGTGGCCGTCTCCAAGACGCATTCCGCCGACGCCATCCGCCCCGTCCTGGCCGCCGGCCAGCGGGTGTTCGGCGAGAACCGGGTGCAGGAGGCGATGGTCAAATGGCCGGCCATGCGCGAGGAGTTCGCCGGTGTCGAGCTCCATTTGATCGGCCCGCTGCAGACCAACAAGGTCCGCGAGGCGGTGGCCCTGTTCGACGTCATCGAAACCGTCGACCGCCCCAAGCTGGCCCGCGCCCTGGCCGACGAGATGGAACGCGCTGGGCGGCGACCGCGCTGCCTGGTCCAGATCAATACCGGCCGCGAGGCCCAGAAGGCCGGCGCCGATCCCGATCAAGCCGATCGGCTGATCGGCCTTTGCCGCGACGAATACGGCCTGCCGGTCGTGGGGGTGATGTGCATTCCGCCGGTGGACGACGACCCGGCGCGGCATTTCCGCCTGCTGTCGGATATCGCCAGCCGCAATGGACTTGCCGTTGTCAGCATGGGCATGAGCGGCGACTACCAGACCGCCATCCGCGCAGGCGCAACCCATGTCCGGATCGGGTCGGCTATTTTCGGCTCCCGTTACTGAAGCGAAACGGGCTCGGCCGCATCCTTGCCCCGGTTCAACCGGGCCGCCTGCTCGTATTTATCGAGCCCGGCCTTCATGGCCGAGCCGAACCAAGCCGCGCTTTCCCGCCCATCAGACACGGTCGTCGCCTCGGAAACGGCGATGGTAGGGGCGTTGGCGGCCGGATTCAGGCCGGTGATCGGCACATGCGATCGGTTGCCCGATGTGGAAATGGGCACTCGGACCTGCGGAACGTCGCGGCCGGAACCGGCCGCCACCCGCGGCGGCACCGGGAAGAACCGGGCTGGCTCGGCCGCCTGCGCCACCGCCTCCGGTACGGCAATCGGCTGCGGCGGCGCAGCGGCCGACACCGGCCCGGAGGCCGTAAACATCATGCTGCCAGGGGACTGTTGCATCATCGTTATATCGGGCAGGTAGTCGGGTGCCGGAGCATCCGCGAGCGGGATGGCCGCCACTGGAGCCGGCGGCACGGCGGCGATCCCGGTCTCCGACGGCGTGCCGTCGGGTGGTACCTCGTCGTCGGAGAACATCGCCAGGACATGGCCGCCGATATCCTTGCCGGTATCCTGCTCGACCGCCGCATTGACCGCCGCCGCCGCGAAGCCGATGGGGCCGCCGAACAAGGTGCCGCCGGCCAGACGCGCCGCCACCCCGATCTCGTCGCCGGTGAGCTCGCGATAGATGGTGTTGACGATGGGGATGTGTTGCAGCGGATTCACGACGTCGAGCAGATCCCAAAAACTGGGCTCTTCCTCGGCGAACATGCCGATGTCCTTGGCCTTCGCCTTGGCCTGGGGCACTTCCCATCCGATCTCCGCCGACAGGTGGTCGCTGGTGGGAAAGACGTGCCCCGTCTGGGCGGCGGCGTCGATGCTCATGGATCACCTCGAATGCTTGCGCCCCAGGATGATCGCAAGTGCCATGCCAACATCAGATCATTGAATTAGCTTCTGTTTTCGCCTACAGGCCGGCAGTTACCGCCGGCTCGGCGCTCCGAGAGGCAGAATCTGCCGGTTAGAACAGGTGGCCGCTGCGGGTGGCCTTGGTCCGCAGATAGCCCTCGTTGTGGTCGTTGGCCGGAAAGACGTGGGGCACCCGCTCGGTGACCTCGATGCCGTGGGCGGCCAGCGCGTCGACCTTCAACGGGTTGTTGGTCATCAGCCGGACCCGGCCGATGCCCAGCAGCCGCAGCATCTGGGCCGCCGGCTGATAGATCCGCTCGTCGTCGTCGAAGCCCAGCTGAAGATTGGCGTCCACCGTGTCCATGCCGCCGTCCTGCAGGGTGTAGGCGCGCAGCTTGTTGACCAGTCCGATGCCCCGCCCCTCCTGGGCCAGGTACAACAGCACGCCGCTGCCGGCCTGGGCGATCTCGGCAATGGCGCCCTTGAGCTGGTCGCCGCAATCACACCGCAGCGACCCCAGGAGATCGCCGGTGAAGCACTCGGAATGCAGCCGGGCCAGCACCGGCGCATCGCGATCTGGGTCGCCGATGACGATGGCCAAGTGCTCGACGCCGCCATCGGCGGGGCGGAAGGCGACGATGCGGGCATTCTCGGCACCCTTGAGGGGAACCCGCGCCTGACTGACGATGGTCAGCGTCCGTGCCGCCGTCTGCTGATAGGCGGCGATCTCGTCGGCCTCGGCCACCAGGATGCCGGCGGCGGGCGCCACCCCCGCCGGGATTTCCGCCACCACGGCGGCCGGCAGCAGGCGCGCCAGCTTGGTCAGCGCCACGGCCGCCGCGACCGGCGCCGTGGCCGCGTCTACCGCCAATCCGGCGGGAACTGCGTCGGCACTGGCGCAGGGATCGGCCAGGACGTGGATGGTCTCGGCGTCGAACCCACCCCTGGCCGCCAGCTGATGGACGGTCGGCGACGGCGCGACCAGCCCGAGCACCGACGCCCGGCGCCCGGTCACCGCCAGCACCAGCGGCCGGCCGGCCAGCGCCTCCAACTCGGCCAGGCGTTCGGGAGTGGCGGCCTCGGCGGCCAGCACATAGGTGGCCATGCACTCCCCTGCCCGCACCGCGACGATGCCGCCACGCCGCAGCTCGGCGGCGGCGCGGTCGACCGCGATCAGGGGGGCGGGGGCGGCGGCGGCCGGCGTGGGGGAGACGTGGAGGGGTCTCGTCATATGAGCGCTTTCCGAACCAAGGGCGGCACAATAGCGGTTTTCGGCCGACGGCAAAAGGGGCGCGGCTTCCGCGCGGCGACAGTTTCGTATTATACCTTGCCGACGATGACACCCGCCCGCCGCATCCTCCTGGCCGTCAATGATGCCGTCCTGCGCGACGCCATCACTGAGTACCTGACTGCCGCCGGCCATGCCGTGGTCCCATGGCCCGGCTCCGGATCTGCCGATCTGGCGGTCGTCGACGACCGTCACCCCGAGGCGCCCGCGTTGTGCGCCGCGGCCAAAGCCCGAACTAGGGTGGTACTAGCGATCGGCGCCTCGCTGGCCGGAGCCGATACCATCGTCGAACGGCCTCTGCGGCTCGGCACCTTGGGGGCCAAGGTGGCTGAACTGACCCGTAACCGCACCGCCGTCCGTGTAGGCCCTTGGCGGTTCGATGTCGAGGCCCGCCTGCTGGCCGGTGACGACGGCACCCGAGTGCGGCTGACCGATAAGGAAACCGCCATCTTGGCCTTCCTGGCCCACCACGACGGCACCGTGACCCGCGAACGTCTGCTGGCCGAGGTCTGGGGCTATTCAGCGGCGATCACCACCCACACTTTGGAGACCCACATCTACCGCCTGCGCCGCAAGCTCGAACGCGACCCGACTCAGGCTAGATTCCTGGTCACCGAGGACGGCGGTTATCGCCTGGTCACCGGACCCTAGGCCGAGCGCCCCAGCAGGGCAAGGCCCTGGCGGATCTGCTCGACCAGCCTCGCCGGGTCACCCAGCGCAAGCAACAGGCGCCGCGCCAGATAGCGTGGCCGCAGGTGAAAGCGGCGATTGAACCGCTTGCGCAACATCACGATCTCGTCGGCAGTCAAGGCGTTGCTGGACACCACCGCCACCTCGCCGCTCTGGTCCATGTTGGCAAGGTCATGCGAGATCAGTCCCTGCTCGACCATCTGGGTCCGCAACGCCGTGCCGGCGCGGGGAATAGCAGTGTGGACGGACAGGTAGTCGGGGTCGAGCCGACAGACGAAGTTCATGGTGGCCTCGACGTCGGCAGCGGTCTCGCCCGGCAAGCCGACGATCACGGTGGCCACCGTCTCCATTCCCGCCGCGCGACACACCGCGAAGCCCTGACGCATCTGGTCGGTGGTGAATTCCTTGCGAATGTCTTGCAGCGACTGCTCGTTGGCGGTTTCCACCCCCATGATGACGGTGTGACAACCGCTGCCGGCCATGGCGGACGCCAGATCCGCATCGACACGATCGGGCCTGGTGAAGCACGTCCACCCGAACGCATCCCGTCCCCGGGGCAGCAGGGCGAGGAACTCCAGCGCCCGCGGCTTGCTGATGGCGAAGGTCTGGTCCCAAAGCGCGAATTCCCGGATGCCGAGATCCTGCAGCGAGCGCAGCTCGGCGGCGACCTCGTCCATCGGGCGGGCATGGTAGTGCAGGGTGGCCATCACACAGAACGAGCAGCGGTAGGGGCAACCATGGTCGGTGAGCAGGCTGGCGAAGGGCCGCCGCCGGGCGAAGGGAAACCGATAGGGAAGCGGCCGGAACAACTCGTGTGGCGGCAGGCCGACGCCGACGCTCTTGCCGGTGCCGCGCGGCCCCACCACCACCGTTCCACCGTCGCGGCGATGGATCAGGTCCGGCAGCGCGCCGCCCTCGCCCTCGGCGAAACGGGCAGGCGACGGCGAGGCGAAGTCCAGCGCAACCGCGTCCAGCAACCCCTTCTCCACCCAGGCGACACCGTGCTCCAGCAGCACATCGCCGCTGCCGATCAAGGTGACGCCAGGATGGCGGCGGCGCATCTCGCCGAGGAAGACGGCGTCCTCCTCGACGCTGACCGCGCCAATCAGGTTGAACACCGCATCGGGAGCGAGTTGGGTGATCTCGGCCAGCACCCGTTCGCCGTCCCAGCCCTGGACGATGGCGTCGATCGCGCTTACCTCCCATCCCCGCCCCCGGAACACCGCCCCGGCCTGCAACAGGTCCACCGGCGGGAACGTATAGCCGGTGCGCGAGATCTTGCTACAATAATAGTCTCGGATGTAGACGTGCTCCCCGGGCGGATTGAGCAGCAGGACACGGCGTGGCGGGATCATTCAGGGAACCTGGGAAGACGGGGGTCAGCCTCGCGGCCCTGCAGCGGATCGAGAAGGCGTGCGGGAGTATAGCCTGCGCCGCGCTGCACGTGCCAGCCTCGTTGATCGCGCCCCCCGCCGACATGGATCCCGCTCGGGTCCGCAAGCTGCTGGTCATCAAGTTCTTCGGCATCGGCAGCTTGGTGCTGGCGACTCCCCTCCTGCGCCGTGCCCGCGAGGTGTTCCCCAACGCCGAGATCCATCTGCTGACCCTGGCCAGCAACAAGGCGGTGGCTCCCATGCTGCCGGGCCTCGACCGGGTGCGCTTCATCGACTTGGGCCGTGACGTGGTCCAGGCGGTGGCGGCCTATGCCGGCTGCCTGCGCGACACCTTCCGCGAGCGCTACGACGCGGTGATCGACATGGAATTCTACACCCGTGCTTCGGCGGTGGTGTCCCTGGCGTCGTGGGCGCCGGTGCGGGTGGGATATCATTCCCGAGGCGTCTACCGGGGCGACATTCCCAGCCACCGGGTGCCGTTCAACGTCTATTGGCACGTCGCCCGCAACTTCCTCAACCTGCTGGCCCCGTTCGGCCATCCCGCCGGTGATGACGTGCCGACACCCGCCCTCACCTTGCCCGACGGCCGGATGGCCGACCACGGGCTGGGTGACCGCTTGGTGGTGGTCAACGTCAACGCCGGCGAGCTGGCCTACGAGCGCCGGTGGCCGCCGGACCGCTATGCCGCCCTGGCAGCCATGCTGTCCGCCACCTACGGCCTGCCCTGCGCCTTCACCGGCTCCGCTGGAGAACGCGACTACGTGGAAGCCGTGGTGGCCGAGGTCAACCGGCGTGGCGGCACAGCGGTCAACCTGGCCGGCCGGCTAGGACTCGACGAGATGGCGCGGCTATGCCGGGCCTCGTTGCTGACGATATCCAATGATTCCGGCCCGCTGCACGTGGCCGCCGCCGTCGGCGCCCGGGTAGCGGGCTTCTTCGGCCCCGAGACGCCGGTGCTATACGGGCCAGTGGGCGAGGGCCACCTGGTGTTCCATACCGGCCTGGACTGCTCGCCCTGCATCAACGTGGAGCACGGCAAGCGTCTGGCCTGTTGGCATGCGACGCCGCTATGCCAGGAAGGAACCACCCCGGAAGCCGCCTTCGCCGCCATCCGCGCCCGCTTCGGCGCGCGGCTGGAGCAGGAACCGGGCCGCGACGACGCCCCCGGCCGTCAGTAGCAGGATGGCGAGCGGGTCGAACACCACGGTGTACCGGGTGAACGAGGCGTTGCCCAGGCTGATCAGGCCGTACCCGGCCTGAAGCGACAGCGCCGCGAAGGCCAGCGCCCGCCATTCGGGGCGCGCCCGCCGGCGGGCGGACAGAGGCGCCGCCAGCCCGGCCAGCGACACCACGAAGGCAGCGCCAGCCAGCCAGGGCTGGAACACGCCGGCCGCAAGCCGCGGTAGCTCGATGGCGCGGATGCCTGCGCGACCGACATCATCGTAGGCCGCGATCACCTCGGGCGCCCGGTAGATCGCGATGTCGCCGAACGGACCCACCAGGTCGGCGAAGTCGGCGGCGATGGCTACTGACTCGGTTCGGCAGCGGGGATAGTAGATGGCCATCGGCACCCGGACCGGCAGGGTGTCGCGCCAGTTGGCGGCATAGTTGGCCACCGCAATCGCGGCGAAGCCCAGCGGGTCGTTCCGGATCGCCGACAGGCCAAGGGACCCCGCGATGTCGTCGAGGCGGGGATCGTATTCCAGGGCCACCGCGCGCGGCTCGGGCAGGCCCAGCGAGCGGCGGATGGCCGGCAGGATCTGGACATAGATCGCCCCCACGGTGGTCAGCGAGGCGGCGTCGGCCTTCTGAAACGGGAACCGCATCTTCTCGGGCGGGAAATCCACGTAGTAGCGGTGCAGGCTGTCGTCCAGGGCGGCGGCCAGCGCGGGATGGGCGGTCGTCATGTCGGCACGAATCAGCGGTGCGGCATTGCCGGCCAGCGAGATACCGCCGAATCTGTGCAGCCCGAAAAAGCCGAAGGTCGCCTGGTTGTAGCCGCACTGAGCCAGCACCAGAACCGCCACCGGCAGTGCGATCATGGTGCCCACCGCCAACCGCCGGCGGGTGACCAGCACCAGCAGCAACGGAATGCCGGCGAGGAACGAAATGCCGTTGGGGCGGACCACGATCATGGCCCCGAGCGCCAGCCCGCACAACGCCGCGTCCACCAGGCTGGCCCGCCGCAGCAGCCGCAGCGCCAGCGCCGCGTGTGCGCAGATCAGCGCCACGAACACCGCCTCGGTCATGACCGCCGGCGCCAGGATCAGCAGGGGCGGGCTGAGCATGGGCGCCATCGCCACCAGCGCCCCGGCAACGGGACCGTCGAGCAGCCGGCGCGTCGACCAGCCCAGGGCCACGAACGAGGCCAACATCAGTGCCAGCTGCACCGGCCCCAGCCAGCGCAGGTCGCCGGTGGCCGCCACCACCGCCTTGAGGAAGACCATGTAGCCCGCCGAACGGATGGCGTTGGGCACCAGATAGCCCACCGTGTCAGGCTCGAGGCAGGCCAGCGGCGGCGCCACCGTCAGCATAGCGAAGGCCGCCCATGCCATGCCAAGCAGCACCGGCACCCAGAAAGCGCAGTCGCCGCTGGCCGAGCGAGCGAGCGTCTCCGCCACACCGCGCAACCATCCGGGTACGCCCGCCCAGGATAGGAACACGGTGGCGGCCAACACCAGTGACAAGGCCGACAGCCCGGAACCAATCTGCACCACCGCTAGGCGGGACAGCGGCCAGTCGCGGAAGCCCTTCAGCAGCTCGGGACCCACCGGCCCGGCTACCAGCGCGGCGGCGGCCAGGGCAGCACCCGCGATGGCGACGACGAAGGCTGCCACTAGGATCACGAGCGTGAGCCGACGGTAACGCTGCGCCAACCCGCCGATCCACCGCGATAGCATGTCCGCCTGTGTCATCCGCCTCCCCGTCCCTGGTCAGCCCAGGTATGCGGAAGCCACAGCCGCCGGTCAACCTCGACCGACTCGGCGCCTTGAGGTAAACATGGCCTCTCCGAGACCTTGTACGAGGAAACCTGGTGCACCTGCCGGCCTGTCCCTTGTGTGGAGGCGCCCTGTCGCGCTGGTTCACCGCCTGCGACACCAACGTCGACCGATGCCCGGCCTGCGGCCTGGCAATGCTCAACCCTCAACCGGATGACGCCACCCTGGACCGCATCTACGGCGCCACCTATTTCATCGGCTCGACCACGCCGGAAATGCACCGCGAAGTCAACGCCCTCAAGCGCGCCACCGCCGGGCTGCAGCTGGACGAGATCGCCGCCCATTCCGGCGGTACCGGCGGCAGGCTGCTGGAAGTGGGCTGCGGCCTTGGCAACTTCCTGCTGGAGGCCAGGGCGCGGGGCTATCGGGTCAACGGCATCGACGTGTCGGAAAGCGCGGTGACGGCCGCCAACCGCGCCCTGGGCGAGCCGCTAGCACGCGCCGGCCGGCTGGAGGACATGGGGCTGGCCGCCGCCTCCTTCGATGTCGTCGCCCTGGCCGACGTCATCGAGCACGTTCGCGACCCCCGGGCCTTCCTGGCGGTGGTCCATGACCTCGTCCGCCCGGGCGGGCTGGTGTTCCTCACCGTCCCCAGCCTTGACAGCCTGTCTGCCCGGCTGATGGGCCGCTGGTGGGTCGAGTTCAAGCACGAGCATCTATATTATTTCGACCGCGCCACCATCTCGCGGCTATTGCGCGAGTCGGGGTTCGGCGACATCGCCGTCACCCCCGGGCACAAGGTCCTGACCCTGACCTACGTCGTCGGCCATTTCGAGAAGTTTCCGGTGCCGGCCCTGACGCCGCTGATGCGCCTGCTCAAGGCGGCCCTGCCCGCCCGTCTGTTGACGCGCCAATTCCAAATGGTGGCCAGCGGGATCAACGTGGTAGCGCGGCGGCCGGCCTAGCTGTGAGGTTTCAGGAGGTTGCCCACTCGGTCTGAACCAAGGAAGCTGATGTTTGCCCGGACGAGAAGAAGGAAAGCACCGTCTCCGTCCCGGAGGCCGCACTCGCCTATTACGCCAGCCTGGGCATCACCGTGCAGCGGGTGACGGCCGACAACGGCTCATGCTACCGCTCCAAGGCCTTCCGCAAAGCCTGCGCAGATCGCGGCATCAAGCACATCCGCACCAGGCCCTACACACCGAAGACCAACGGCAAGGCCGAACGCTTCATCCAGACGGCGTTGCGGGAATGGGCCTACGCCCAAGCCTACGAAACCTCAGACCAGCGCGCCGACGCGCTGCCGCAATGGCTGCACCGCTACAACTGGCACCGGCCTCATGCTAGCTTGAACGCACGACCACCCATCAGCCGACTCGGGCTGACCGGTGACAACCTCCTGCTACTCCACACCTAGCCGAGGGTCATTAGAACCGGCACATGATCGGACGGCTGCTCCCAGCCCCTGGCCTCACGCAGCACCGATGCCGCCCGCAGCGATGGCACCAGCGCCGGCGTGACCCAGACGTGGTCGAGACGGCGGCCGCGATCATTCCTGGTCCAATCGGGAGAGCGGTAGCTCCACCAGCTGTATAACCGTTGCTCTGCCGGAATGAAGCGGCGGACGCCGTCCACGAACCCGAGCGCGGCCTGCATGGCGTTCAACAGCTCGACCTCGATCGGGGTATGGCTGACCACCTTCAGCATCTGCCTGTGCGACCAGACGTCGGTCTCCAGCGGCGCGACGTTGAAGTCGCCCGCCACCACCAGCCGCGCGTCGGGCCGGTAGGTCCCCCTGAACCAGTCCGTGACCTCGCGCAGGAAATCCAGCTTGTGGGCGAATTTTTCGTTGACCCGGGGATCGGGGATGTCGCCGCCGGCCGGCACATAGAGCGAATGCACCTCGACACCGCCGACGGAGGCGATCAGGTGCCGGCAGTCGGTGCGGTCGCACCAGCCGGGCGTCCTCAGGTCGTCGATGGGCAGCCTGGACAGGACGGCAACGCCGTTATAACCCTTCATGCCGTGGAAGGCGACATGGGGGAAGCCGAGCTCGCGGCAGTCGGCGAGCGGAAACAGCTCGTCGGGAACCTTGGTCTCCTGAAGGCAGACCACGTCGGGCCGCAGCTCGTCGATCACGCGCCGCAACAGGGGCAGGCGCAGGCGAAGCGAATTGATGTTCCAGGTGACCAGGCGCACAGCGAGCCTCCGATGGTGAGGCCCGTTCCTTACACCATGGGCGGGGATTTCACCACCAGGACACCGGACGGCCGCCTGCTCAAAACAAGAGGGGCGCCCGGTCAGGGGGGTAACCGGGCGCCGGCGGCCTTGGGGCCGCCTGCTCAAAACAAGAGGGGCGCCCGGTCAGGGGGGTAACCGGGCGCCCGGCGGCCATCGGCCGCCTGTCTCGAATGAAATGGGCGCCCGGTCAGGGGGGTAACCGGGCGCCCGGCGGCCATCGGCCGCCTGTCTCGAATGAAATGGGCGCCCGGTCAGGGGGGTAACCGGGCGCCCGGGGCTTTGCTCCGATGCGGAGCGCAGGGTCGGCAGGGGAAACCAACCCTGCTCGGTCCGTGACCATTGCAGTCCCGGCCGTTCTCATTCCGAGATGGGGCGTGATGGGACCGCTCGAAACCACTCGGACGGGATACCTCCCATGCGGGAGGCGCATGCTCAGCCGCTGCGGCCGTGCAGGGGGTCCCTGAACTTGGGATCGACGAAACGGAACAGCTTGGGGTCCAGCGCCATGCCGTCCTGGGCATCGTAGAGCGACACCACCGTGGTCTGGCCCTGGGCGTCCAGCACCCGCCACTGGCGCAGCATGAACGGCGCCTCCGAGAACACCAGCGTCAGCTCACCCTGGCCGGGATCGTCCCGCTCCATCAGCGACACATTGAGCACGCCCGGGCCGCGCTTGACGCCGGTGACCACCACGTCCTTGCCGTCGAGCTGGACGTTCTCGCGCACCAGGATGCCGGCGGGAGTGGAATCGAGGGGAATATAGCTGGGCTCGCCCAGCTCCTGGTCGTGGACGATCAGGAACCTGCCGTCCGCCACCACCAGCATGGGGCTGGGCGGGTCGTATTGCAGCCGCATGCGGCCGGGGCGCGAGAAAAAGGCGGTGCCTTCGGCCTGGCTGCCGTTGGGGGCGATCTGCAGGAAGCGGGCCCGCAGCGTCGAGATGGAATTGAGGTAGCTCTCGGCGCGGGCGACGTCGGCCTTGTCCTGGGCGGACAGGGCGGCCCGCTTGGGGCCGGCGGCCAGCGCCGGGGCACCGGCGAGAAGGGCTACCGCCAGCAGGGCGCCGAGGGCGCGGTGAAGGAACATCATCAAGGAACCTCGCTTGGGGGATGCCCCCAGGATTTAGTACTCGTCGCGGCCGCCGCCACCTCGGACCAGCACTTCCCGCTTGCCGACGTGGTTGGGCTTGCCGACCACGCCCTCGGCCTCCATGCGCTCGATCAGCCGGGCGGCACGGTTGTAGCCGATCTGCAGGTGGCGCTGGACGAAGCTGGTCGAGGCCTTGCCCTCGCGCGCCACCAACGCCACCGCCTGATCGTAGAGGTCGTCGCCCGAGCCGCCACCACCGCCGCCGGTGGCGCCGAATTCACCGTCCTCCTCCTCGGTGACCGCCTCGACATAGTCGGGCTCGCCCTGGCCACGCAGGTGATCGACCACCTTCTCCACCTCCTCGTCCGAGACGAAGGGGCCGTGGACGCGGGTGATGCGGCCGCCGGCCGCCATGTACAGCATGTCGCCCTGGCCGAGCAACTGTTCGGCGCCCTGCTCGCCCAGAATCGTGCGGCTGTCGATCTTGCTGGTGACCTGAAACGAGATGCGGGTAGGGAAATTGGCCTTGATGGTGCCGGTGATGACGTCCACCGACGGCCGCTGGGTGGCCATGATCAGGTGGATGCCGGCGGCGCGGGCCATCTGGGCCAGGCGCTGGACGGCGGCCTCGATGTCCTTGCCGGCCACCAGCATCAGGTCGGCCATCTCGTCGACGATGACCACGATGAACGGCAGCGGCTTGAGGTCCAGCTGCTGGTCCTCGTAGACGGGCTTGCCGGTCTCGGGGTCGAAGCCGGTCTGCACGGTGCGGGTCAGCGTCTCGCCGCGATTGCGGGCCTCGGCCAGGCGCTGGTTATAGCCGGCAATGTTGCGCACCCCCAGCTGGCTCATGGCGCGGTAGCGGTCCTCCATCTCGCGCACGGCCCATTTCAGCGCCACCACCGCCTTGCCCGGCTCGGTCACCACCGGGGCCAGCAGATGCGGGATGCCGTCATAGACCGACAGCTCCAGCATCTTGGGGTCGATCATGATCAGCCGGCATTCGTCGGGCGTCAGGCGATAGAGCAGCGACAGGATCATGGTGTTGACCGCCACCGACTTGCCCGAGCCGGTGGTGCCGGCGATCAGCAGGTGCGGCATGCGGGCGAGGTCGACCATCACCGGGGCGCCGCCAATGTCCTTGCCCAGCACCAGGGTCAGCCGCGCGCCGGATTTCTCGAACTGCTCGGCCGCCAGCAGCTCGCGCAGGAACACGATCTCGCGTCGCGCGTTGGGCAACTCGATGCCGATGACGCTGCGCCCCGGGATGGTGGCGATGCGCACGCTCAGCGCGCTCATGGAGCGGGCGATGTCGTCGGCCAGGCCGATCACGCGGCTGGTCTTGGTGCCCGGGGCCGGCTCCAGCTCGTACAGCGTCACCACCGGGCCAGGGCGGACCTTCACCACCTTGCCGTTGACGCCGAAATCCTCGAGCACCGATTCCAGCAGCCTGGCGTTCTGGGTCAGGGCATCCTGGTTGACCTGCGCGTGGGTCTGGGCCGGCGGCAACGCCAACAGCATCAGCGGCGGCAACTGGTAGCCGGGCGCCAAGGGGCCGCCCAGGTCCAGCATGGGCTGGCGGGCGGCGCGTTCGCGCTTGCCGGCCGCCGGCGGCGGCGCCTTGGGTTCGACCAGCGCGCCGCGCTTGGGAAAATGCTCGAGCTCGCCATCGTCCTCGTCCGGAGGCGAAGGCGCGGGACCGTCGTCATCGGACACCACCCGCGGCTCGCGACGCAGCAGCGGCGCCTCGGCGGCCGAGCGCCCGAGCGCCGCCGCCTTGTTGCCGGTCGCCACCGCCATGTCGAGCGACCGACGGCCGGCGCCGGCCACCGACGCCCAGTCGCGCGCCGACAGTCCGAAGGCGAACACCGTGCCGGCGACCGCCAGCAGCGCCGCGACCGGCGCCGCGGTCCACGCCAGATCGGTGGGAATCAGGCTCCGCAGTCCCGCCAGCGACACCCGGCCGAGGGCGCCGCCGCCGCCCGCCGGCATCAATCGCCAGTCCGGCAACGGCAACGCCGCCAGCGCCACCGCCGCCGCGACCACGGCCAGCGGCAACACCCCGACCCGCCAGGCCCACAGCCCGGGCGGTTCGGCCCGCAGCAGCAAGCGCGCGCCCCACGCCGCCGCCACCAGGACCGCGATGGCAGCGCCGAGCCCGAAAAACTGATACAGCAGGTCGGCGACGGCGGCGCCGACCGGACCCAGCGCGTTGAACACCGGACCGTCGACGGCGGTGTTCAGGCTGGGATCGCGGGGATCGGCGGTCGCCAGGGCGACCGCCAGCGCCAGCGCCAGCGCCAGCAGGCTGGCACCGCCGGCGCGGACGGCCGCGCGCCGCATCCCGTCGACCGCGCCCTGCGGCAGAAATCCGCCCTTGGCCGTCCCCTTCCTGGCCGCCCCGCTCTTGGCCGCCATTCCCCCTCCCCTACAGAATCTCTGCCAAGCGGGCCAGCGCCCGCTCGGTGGTGTCCAGGTCATGGACCAGGGCAACGCGGATGAAGCGGTCGCCGACGCCGTCGCGAGCCAGGTACTTGCCGGGCAGCACCCGGATGCCGCCGCGGCGCCACAACTCGACGGCCGCCCGCTCGCCGTCGCCCACATCCAGCCACAGGAAGAAGCCGCCCTCGGGACGGCGGAAGCCGAGGCGGCCGCCCAGCAGCCGCTCGGCGATGTCGACCTTGGCGCGGTAGAGGTCGCGGTTCCGGTCCACATGGGCCTCGTCGCGCCACAGCGCCGCCGCCGCCGCCAGGATGGGCAGCGGCGTGGCGGCGCCGCCATAGGACCGCAGCCGCTGGAAGGCGGCGATGACGCGCGGATCGCCGGCCACGAAGCCGGACCGCAGCCCAGGCACGCTGGACCGCTTGGACAGCGAGTGGAACACCAACACGTTGTCGAGGCCGCCGCCGAGGGCGGCGCAGGCCTCCAGCGCCCCGGCCGGCGGCCCGCGGTCCCAGATCTCGGAATAGCATTCGTCCACCGCCAGCACGAAGCCGTGGCGGCGGGCCAGCATCACCGCCCGCTTGAGCCGTTCCAGCCCGGCGACGCTGCCCTGGGGATTGGCGGGATTGCACAGATAGACCAGGGCGGTGCGGTCCAAGAGATCGGCCGGCAACGAGTCGAGATCG
Organism: uncultured Rhodospirillaceae bacterium; assembly: GCA_937887565.1. Lineage (GTDB taxonomy): Bacteria > Pseudomonadota > Alphaproteobacteria > Rhodospirillales > Magnetospirillaceae > CALABS01. The sequence continues at coordinate 110,499 of CALABS010000036.1, forward strand.
GGTTGCCCGACGCCGCCGTCGGTGCCGGGCATGAACACCGGCTCGGCGCCGGCCATGACCGCGGCGCCCACATAGACCTGATAGAACGGATTGGGCAGCAGCACCACCTCGCGCCGGTGGCGCGGGGTCACCACCGTCTGGGCGATCAGGTACAGGGCCTCGCGGGTGCCCGCCACCGGCAGGATGGCGCGATCGGAGTCCACCATGTCGACGGGCAGGCGGAAACGGCGGGTCAGCCAGTCGGCCACCGCGCGGCGGAAATCCGGACTGCCGTTGGCGGGCGGATACTTGCCCCACAGACCCGCCTGCTCGGCCAGGACCTGCGCGACCATGGCCGGCGGCGGGTGCTGGGGCTCGCCGATGGACATCACCACGGCGTCGGGCGTGGCGGCGCCGCCCAACAGGTCGGCGAGGCGCTGGAAGGGATAGTCGGCGAGCTGGTCGAGGCGGTCGTTCAACATTCCGCCTTTGTACCGCAACCGCCCCGCCGCCCCCAAATGGTTTGGTGGAAACAAGAAGGGCGCCCGAAGGCGCCCGTCCCGTCGGCCGTTGCCGTCCCTCAGTGCACGGTCTCGCCGTGCAGGCTGATGTCGAGGCCCTCGCGCTCCTCCTCGGCGGTAACGCGCAGGCCCATCACCACGTCGATGACCTTGAGGATCACGAAGGTGGCGATGGCGCACCACACGATGGTGGCGACGATGCCGTAGAGCTGGGTGACCACCTGGCCGCCATTGCCCTCCAGCAGGCCGGGAGTGCCGCCGATGGCCTCGACCGCGAACACGCCGGTCAGCAGGGCGCCGACGATACCGCCGATGCCGTGCACGCCGAAGGCGTCCAGCGAGTCGTCGTATTTGAGGGCATGCTTGAGGCCGGTGGCGCCCCAATAGCAGACCACGCCGGCGACCAGGCCGATGACCAGGGCGCCCGACGGGCCGACGAAGCCCGAGGCGGGGGTGATGGCCACCAGGCCGGCCACCGCGCCCGACACCGCGCCCAGGGCGGAGGGCTTCTTGCGCAGGATCCATTCCACCAGCATCCACGACACGGTGGCGGCGGCGGCGGCGATCTGGGTCACCAGCATGGCCATGCCGGCGCGGCCGTCGGCGGCCACGGCGGAACCGGCGTTGAAGCCGAACCAGCCCACCCACAGCAGCGAGGCGCCGATCAGCGACAGGGTCAGGTTGTGCGGCGCCATGTTGTCGGTGCCGAAGCCCTTGCGCGGACCGAGGACGATGGCCGCCACCAGGCCGGCGACGCCGGCATTGATGTGCACCACGGTGCCGCCGGCGTAGTCGAGCACGCCGTCGCCGCCGAGGAAGCCGCCGCCCCACACCCAATGGCAGATCGGGGCATAGACCACGATCACCCAGGCGATCATGAACACCAGCATGGAGGAGAACTTCATGCGGTCAGCGAAGGCGCCGGTGATCAGGGCCGGGGTGATGATGGCGAAGGTCATCTGGAAGACCACGAACACCGTCTCGGGGATGGTGCCGGTCAGGGAGTCGACGCCGATGCCGGCCAGCAGCACCTTGCCGAGGCCGCCGATATAGGCCGAGCCCTCGGCGAAGGCCAGGCTGTAGCCCACCAGCATCCACACCACCGAGATGACGGCGGCGATGGCGAAGCTCTGCATCATGGTGCCCAGCACGTTCTTCTTGCGGACCATGCCGCCGTAGAACAGGGCCAGGCCCGGGATGGTCATCATCAGGACCAGGGCGGTCGAGGTGAGCATCCAGGCGGTGCTGCCGGCGTCCAGCGTCGGCGCCGCCTCGGCGGCCGCCTCAGTGGCCTCCTGGGCCATTCCCGCCGAGGCGAGCAGCGTGAGGCCGAGCGCCGGGCCCACGCCGTACAGGATCTTCTTCAAAAGAGTGCTCATGGTGTAACCCCCGAAGCGGCTCAGCTTGTCGTGCGGCCGGCCCGGCACCCAGAGAGGAGGAAGAGGGGCGCCCGACCGGCGCCTTGGGAGTAACAAGAACCGTGCCAAGCGATGAAAGCCCCGATTTGAGCCGCTTTTCGGCCCGAAGGCGCGCAAGCGCGGGGGGTCGGTGCCTAACGACTAGGCAGTGCCATAGGTATGTGCATTCTCGATGGGCAGGACGGTGGGGCGGACGAAGGAATGCCCGGAAGGGGGCGCCTTCCGGGCATGGAGTCGTCTGGAGAGGAGGAGGGAGGGAGGAAATCGACGCTCAGAGCGCTTCCGAGTTGGCCTCGCCGGTGCGGATGCGATAGGCCTGGGCAAGGTCGAGCACGAAGATCTTGCCGTCGCCGATCTTGCCGGTGCGCGCCGCGCCCTGGATGGCCTCGATGACGCGATCGGCGATGTCGTCGTTGACCGCCACCTCGATCTTCACCTTGGGCAGGAAATTCACCACGTACTCGGCGCCGCGGTAGATCTCGGTCTGGCCCTTCTGTCGGCCGAAGCCCTTGACCTCGCTGACGGTCAAGCCCTGGACGCCGAGCGGGGTCAGCGCCTCGCGCACCTCGTCCAGCTTGAAGGGCTTGATGATGGCCATGATCAGCTTCATCGTCTGGTCCCCATGCAAGAGGCGGTTACGGGTCGCTGCCCGAGCATGCCGCCGGTTGATCCGAGCGCGGAAAGCCGACGAAGCGCCCGCGCGCCCGATTCCCCTTTCAAGGTGCGTGCCGATTGCGGAAAAGGCGGCTTTCGGGCCGGTGGCCATCGTGGCATGGCGGCGGCTGCTCAAATCATGGGCGCTTGCCGGGCCGTCTGCCTGTTTCCCGGGCGCCGACGGGACGGCGCTTGCGCGGCATCGCCGGTGATGGCACATCTGGGGTCATGACCACCGCCCCAGTTTCGCCACCGCCCCAGATTTCGCCCCCGCCCCGTCGCCCCCCCCTCCGGACGGACGTGCTGATCGTCGGCGGCGGGCCCGTCGGCGGGCTCACCGCCTGCGCGCTGGCCCAGTCGGGCGTGTCGGTGGTGGTGGTGGAGGCCGCCGACCCCGTTTCGCTGGCCCGGCCGGGAACCGACGGCCGCGCCATCGCCATCGCCCTGTCGGCCAAGCGGGTCTTCGCCGGCGCCGGGGCATGGGCCCACATGGAGGCCGAGGCGGAACCGATCCTGGAAATCCGCGTCACCGACGGCCATTCGCCACTGTTTCTCCACTACGACCATGACGCCATCGGCGAAGAGCCCTTCGGCTGGATCGTCGAGCACACCACCATCCGCCGCGCCGTCCACCAACGGCTGGGGGAGCTGCCGGCGGCGCGGGTGATGGCGCCGGCGCGGCTGGTGGGTCTGGAGCGCCTCGGCACCCATGTGGAAGCGAAACTGGACACCGGCGAGACCATCCACGCCGCCCTGGTGGTGGGGGCGGACGGGCGGCCGTCGTGGGTCCGAGGCTCGGCGGGCATCGGCGTGCGCCGGCTGGACTATCGCCAGAGCGGCATCGTCACCACGGTGGCCCATGAACGGCCGCATCGGGGCATCGCCCACGAGCGTTTCCTGCCGGCCGGACCCTTCGCCATCCTGCCCATGACCGACGACGGCGACGGCCGCCACCGGTCGTCCATCGTGTGGACCGAGCGGGCCGACCTCGCCCCGGCCATCGTCGCCCAGCCCGACGGCGACTTCCTGGCCGAGCTGCGCATCCGCTTCGGCGACTTCCTGGGCCGCGTCGAGTTGGCCGGGCCGCGCTTCTTCCATCCGCTGACCCTGCAGATCGCCGACCGCGCCATCGACCGCCGCCTCGCCCTGGTGGGCGACGCCGCCCACGGCATGCATCCGGTGGCCGGCCAGGGCATGAACATGGGCATCCGCGACGTCGCCGCCCTGGCCGAAGCGGTGGTGGATGCCCGCCGCCTGGGGCTGGACATCGGCGGCCCCGAGGCCCTGGAGCGCTACCAGCGCTGGCGCCGCTTCGACAACATGCTGATGCTGGGGCTGACCGACGCGCTGGTGAGGCTGTTCTCCAACGACGTCGGCCCGATCCGGCTGGCCCGCGACCTCGGCCTGGCGGCGGTGGAGCGCATGCCCGCCGCCAAGCGCTTCTTCATGAGGCACGCCATGGGGGTGGTCGGCGACCTGCCCCGCATGATGCGGGGGGAAGGGTTGTAGTCTCTCGAACCCGGGCACCCGGACGAGCGCAACGAGGACTATGCGCGCCGGGGGGCCAAGCGCGCGGAGGCGCGCGCCCGGCGCCCGAGGGCGAATATCACCTCAGCCGCAGCCGCCCTTGCCGCCCGACCCGCAGCCGCAGCCCGACTGCTGGGGCGCCGGCGCCGCGGCGGCGGTGGCGTTGGGGTGCCGCGAGAGGCCGGCCTGGGCCAGCGCCGCCTCGTATTCGCGCCAGACCTGGTCCTGGTTGGCGCCCAGCCAATAAAGATAGTCCCAGGTGTAGATGCCGCTGTCGTGCAGGTCGTCGAAGACGATCTTGACGGCGTAGTTGCCCACCGGCTCCACGCCGATGATGCCCACGTGGCTGCGTCCCGAGACCAGCTTCTTCTCCCCCGGGCCATGGCCCTGGACCTCGGCCGACGGGCTTTCCACCCGCAGCAGCTCGGCCGCCAGCCGGAAGGCCTTTCCGTCGTCGAAGGTGATCTCGATCACCTTCTCCGCCTTCTTGACCTTGATTTCCTGGGGGTGGTGCTGAATGGAATAGGCGGTGCTCACGGTCATTCTCCCTGATCGATCTGGCGGGCCTCGTCGGGCAGCATGACGGGGATGCCGTCGCGGATCGGATAGGCCAGGCCGGCGCGGTCGTCCACCAGCTCGTTGCGCTCGGGGTCGAAGCGCAGCGGCGCATGGGTGCCGGGCGCGACCAGGATCTCCATCAGCTTGGGCGCGATGCCCGGAACGCGATTGGCGGTCATGTCCTCTCCTCAGTGCAGCGGGCCGCGACGGGCCACGTCGTCATCGTCCTCGGTCAGCAAGGCCATCTCGAACAGGCCGATCATCAGGCGGGCCCGTGCGACGGTATCGGCCGCCTCCAGCAACGCCTGCTTCTCGGCCGGCTGCAGGGGCGCCGCCATGGCCACGGCGGAAACCAGCTCGGGATCGGAGGCGCCCTCCATCCGGCCGGCGTCCATGGAAACGCCGTGCCGGGCCAGGTAATGGCCGACGGCGTTGGTCAGCCGGTGGCGGTCGACCACCGCCCCGTCCGGCTCCAGGTCGGCGGCATAAGGCGCGTAGTCGGCGACCACCCGGACATAGCCGGCGCGGCCGCCCGCGACGCCTGCCGAGCGGAACCGGCTGACGCCGAGCGCGGTGATGAGATAGCGGCCGTCGCCGGTCTCGCCGAAGGCGACGATGCGCGCGGCGGTGCCCACCGCTTCCAGCCCGCCATCGTCGCGCGGCTGCACCAGGGCGAACATGCGGCCGGCCCCCAGGGCATCGTCCACCAGCGCCAGGTACCGGGGCTCGAACACGGTCAGGGGCAACCGGGTTCCGGGCAGCAACAGCGCGCCGGAAACGGCGAATACCGGCAGCGTCCCCGGAAGCTCGACGGCCGCCCGCTCCATGGCCGCCCTACGAGAACATCAGCGACGACAGCCGCTTGCGCGCCGACACCGTCAGCGGATGGGTGGGACCGAAGGCGTCGAAGAACTTGACCAGCTGCTTGCGGGCGGCATCGTCGTTCCAGGCGCGATCGCGGCGGAACAGCTCCAGCAGTTCATCCACGGCCGCCTCCTGCTCGCCGTTGGCGTAATAGGCCATGGCGAGGTCGAGGCGGGCCTGATGGTCGCCGGGATCGTCCGACAGGCGGCGCCGCAGGTCGGCGGCCTGGCCGGCCGCGACCGCGGCCGTCGCCTGCAGCTCCAGCGCCGTCTTGACCGCCTGGATGTCGCCGTGCTTGGCGACCTCGGGCGGCAGCTGGCCTAGCATGGCCTGGGCGCCGGCGGTGTCGCCCACCGCCATCAGGCAGCGCAACAGGCCGGCGATGGCCGGGGCGTTGTCCGGTTCCTCGGCGAGGACGTCCTGGAACAGCTGCGCCGCCGACTGCGGATCGCCCTGGTCCAGCATCTCGCGGCCCTGGGCGACCAGGTCGGCGATGGACACGGTCTCGGAGCCGGCGGTCAGGCGCTGGACGAAGCTCTTGATCTGGCTTTCGGGAAGGGCGCCGACGAAGGCGTCCACCGGCCGGCCGCCCTTGAAGGCATAGACCATGGGCACCGACTGGACCCGCAGCTGGGCGGCCAGGTCCTGGTTCTGGTCGACATTGATCTTGACCATGCGGACGGCGCCACGGAATTCGCGCACCACCTTTTCCAACGCCGGGCCCAATTGCTTGCACGGGCCGCACCACGGCGCCCAGAAGTCGACGATGACCGGCACCTGCTGGGAGGCCTGGATGACGTCGGTCACGAAGGACTGGGTGTTCGAGTCCTTGATCAGGTCGTTGCCGGCGGCGGGAGCGCCACCGCTCGCCGGCGGCTTGCCGCCGGAGCCGAAGATGAGGTCCATGGTCGCTGTGTCCCAGATTTTTCGACTCGCAATAGATGGACCGTGGCGGGCCGGCTGGCAAGGGCAAACGGGGCTTTTCGCGCGGCCGTGAAAAAGTGCTTGCGCGGCCCGCCGCTTTCTCGTAATTATCCGGGCCTCCGGACGCCACGGCGCCGGGAACGCCAAGGAAGCGGGCGTAGCTCAGGGGTAGAGCACAACCTTGCCAAGGTTGGGGTCGAGGGTTCGAATCCCTTCGCCCGCTCCAAATCTCCAAGCCAAAGGGCCGGCCTCGCGCCGGCCTTTCGCTTTTGGACCATGCGAGGACCACCACCATGACCGACGACGTCGCCGCGCTGAAGCAGGAGAACGAGCGCCTGCGCCGCGAGATCGACGAGCTGCGCCTGGACGCCGATCTCGACGCCGCCCACGCAGCCGGCCTGTCCGCGCAGCTCAAGGCCATCATCGCCGAGGGCGATGCCTGCCCCAACAAGGCCGCCCATCCGCTGCTGGAGCGGGCCCAGTACACCAACGACCGCACCGGCGAGCCGATGACCAAGACGCGGTCCTATCCGCTCTACCGTCAGGCCTTCGACGAGGAATGCCGCGAGGCCGGGATCGACGATCCCGAGCGTCATCGCGCCTGACGACGAAGGCCGGCGTTTCCGCCGGCCTTTTCATATCCGCAACGACTTTCAGGCGCCGCAGCACTTCTTGTATTTCTTGCCCGACCCGCATGGACAGGGATCGTTGCGGCCGACCTTGGCCGCCGTCCGCTGCTGGGGCTTGGGGTTGAGCGTGCCGTCCACATAGGCCCAGCGGCCGTCGAGCCGCCGGAAACTGGCCAGTTCGTGATGGGCATAGGCCTTGCCCTGAAACTTGTAACGGGCCACGAATTCCACCGTGCCGCTATCGTCCCCCTCGCCGCCCAGGGCGGTCGAGCGGACCTCGAGGCCCTGCCACTGCCCATCCTTGATCCACTGCTCGGTCTCGGCCCGGTCGTAATCCTCCTTGGCCTCCGGGGCCAGGGTGGTCTCCAGGTAGTCGAGGTCGGCGAGGACGAAGGCGGTGTAGCGCGAGCGCATCAACGCTTCGGCGGTGGGCGCGGCGGCGCCCTTCAGCAGCGGCCCGCAACACTCGTCCAATCCGCGGCCGGAACCGCAGGGGCAAACGCTCATGATGGTCCTTTCGAGAGTCAGAATTCGACGATGCCGGAGAATAGCACCATCATCGCCAGGGTCGCGAAGCTGAAAGCGCCGCCGACCCCCAGCAGGAACATGATGTTGCCCAGCGTCCGCAGCGGAAACATGCGATGTTCGCGGGCCAAACGCTCGGCGCCCCTCTTCTCGGGCCCGCCGACCACGGTGATGAAGTACCGGCCGCCGACGAAGGGAAAACTCATGCGGATGTTGATGGGATGGCGCTTCCAGGTGGCGGGCTTGACCGCCGAATAGAGCGCCGCCCGCTGGGCATCGGTGAAGGTCCCCGCCACCTCGGCCGGAATACGGTCGAGCAGCATCTCGAAAGAGCCGTCGGTCGTCGGCATGTCGCCCCCCTGCTGTCCCCGCGGGATTCGCCCGCGCCGTATTCTACGGGTCGATCACGGGCAAAGTCGAGTCCAACAAAAACGGCCCGAACGCCAAGCGCCGGGCCGATCGTTGTTTGTCCGCAATAAGCTAGTCACGGCCGGCGGTGAGGCGTGACAGCACGTCGTCGAGCTGTTCCAGGCTGCCGTAATGAACGGTCAGCTCGCCGCCCTTGCCCAGCGGCTTGATGGTGACGCGCACACCCAGAAGCTCGGTGAGGTCGCGCTCGAGCGCGGCGGTGTCGGGGTCCTTGGCATGGGCCGGCGGCCGGCCCCCCTTGGCGGCCTTGGTCGCCTTGCCGCCCTCCTCCTGCGCCAGCTTCTCGGTCTGGCGCACGTTGAGGTGCTTGTCCACCACCGCGCGGGCCAGGCCCACCGGGTCCGAGGCGGTCAGCAGGGCGCGGGCGTGGCCGGCGGTCAGCCTCCCCTGCGCGACCATGTCCTTCACCGGATCGGGCAGGCCGAGGAGGCGCATCATGTTGGCCACGTGGCTGCGGCTCTTGCCCAGCGCCTTGGCCAGCTCCTCCTGGGTATGGCTGAACTCGTCGATCAGGCGCCGATAGCCCTCGGCCTCCTCGAGCGGCGACAGGTCCTGGCGCTGCAGGTTCTCGACCAGCGCGACCTCCAGGGCCTCGCGGTCGGTGAACTCGCGCACGATGACCGGCACCTCGTGCAGCTGGGCACGCTGGGCGGCGCGCCACCGGCGCTCGCCGGCGATGATCTCGTAGCCGCCGTCGTGGGGCCGCACCAGGATCGGCTGGAGGATGCCCTTCTCCCGCACCGATTCGACCAAGTCGGCGATGGCCTCCTCGTCGAACAGCCGCCGGGGCTGGAACTTGCCGGGCTTCAGTTCGCCCACCGGCAGGGTGCGCAGGCCGCGCGGCTTGTCGGCGGCGGCGCCCGACGCCCCGCCCTCCATGACCGACGCCGCCACGGCGGCCCCCGAATCGCCCAAAAGTGCAGACAATCCCCGGCCCAGATTCCGCCGCTTCTCCTCGGGAACCATGCTCACGCCCGCACCCTCACCTCTCGTTCACGCTTGAGCACCTCGCTGGCGAGGTGAATATAGGCCTCGGCCCCGGCACACTTGACGTCGTAGAGCAGAACCGGCTTGCCGTGCGACGGCGCCTCGGAAATGCGGACGTTGCGGGGAATCACGGTCTTGTAGACCTTGTCGCCGAAGAACCCGCGGACATCGGCCGCCACCATGTCGGACAGGTTGTTGCGCTTGTCGAACATGGTCAGCACGATGCCCTGCAGCTCGAGGCCGGGGTTGAAAGCCGCCTTGACCATGTCGATGGTCTTGACGAGGTGGCTGATGCCTTCGAGGGCGAAGAATTCGCACTGCAGCGGCACCATCACCGAATGGGCGGCGACCAGGGCGTTCAGGGTCAGCAGGTTCAGCGACGGCGGGCAATCGATCAGCACGTAGTCGTATTCCGCCGCCGCCCCGCGCAACGCCTCGGACAGCCGGGTCTCGCGCCGGGGCATCTCCACCAGCTCGATCTCGGCGCCCGACAGGTCGATGCCGGACGGCACCAGGTCGAGCCCGGGAATGGTGGTGGTCAGCAGCGCCTCGGACAGGGCCGCCTCGCCGATCAGCACGTGATAGGAGTTGACCGCGCGGTTGCCGCGCTCGATGCCCAGGCCCGTGCTGGCGTTGCCCTGGGGATCCAGGTCAATGATCAGCACCCGTTTCTTGGTGGCGGCCATGGCGGTCGCCAGGTTGATGGCGGTGGTGGTCTTGCCGACCCCGCCCTTCTGGTTGGCGATGGCGATGATCCGGGCCTTCGTGGGGGCGCTGCTAACGCTTTGCTCGACCACGGTGTACCTCTCGACAGTGAAGAATGGCTCCGAGCGCATCCGTTCGCGACGGGGTCCGCTCGAAGGTGATATTCCATTCTTTGGAGGCCGTGGTCAATTCGTCTTCGTGCCCCCTGCCCTTTAGGAACAGGCAGTGGCCGTCCGGCAACAGGTGGCGCCCGGCCCAGCCCAGCAATTTTTCCAAGGGAGCCAGGGCCCGCGCCGTCACCAGGTCGGCGCCCAGCGGCGGCACGCTTTCGATGCGGGCGTTGTGAACGGTCACCGCCGTGCCGGTGATCCGTGCCGCCTCGCGCAGGAAGGCGCATTTGCGGGCGTCGCTCTCGATCAGATGGACGTCGGGGGCCCCCATCACCGCCAATACCAGCCCGGGAAAGCCGGCCCCCGAGCCCATGTCGACAACTCTGTGGATGGGCTGTGGAAGAAGTGGGAAAACCTGGGCCGAATCGAGGAAATGCCGGTGCCACAGGCTGGGGATGGTATCCGGACCGACCAGATTGATCCGCGCCTGCCACTTCACCAGCAGCTCGGCATAGGCGCCCAGACGGGCCAGCGTTTCACGTGAAACGCCGGTGTCGCGACGGAACTCATCAGGCCCGTAGTGTTTCACGTGAAACATCCCCCTTCTTCTTCACATGGCCCAGCAGCGCCGTCAGGGCCGCCGGGGTGATACCGGGGATGCGCCCCGCGTCGGCCAGCGTCTCCGGCCGCGCCGCCTTCAGTTTCGACCGCACCTCGTTGGACAGCGACCCAATGGCGTCGTAATCGAGGTCACCGGGCAGCCCCAGCTCCTCCTCGCGGCGATAGGCGCGGATGTCGGCCTCCTGACGCTGCAGATAGCCGCGGTACTTGCCCTCGATCTCCAACTGCTCGGCGATGGTCGGGTCCAGGCCCGCCAATTCGGGCCAAACTGCCGCCAGCCGCCTCAGATCGAGGCTGGGATAGGCCAGCAGGTCGCCGGCGGATCGGACCACCCCATCCTGGTTGACCTCCAGTCCCGCCTCGCGCAGCGTCGTCGGCGACGCCCGCAGCGCTTCCACCAGACGCCGCCCCTCTTCCAACCGCGCCCCCTTGGCGGTGAAGGCCCGCTCCCGCTCCGCCCCGACGCACCCGGCCGCCACTCCCTTGGCGGTGAGGCGAAGATCGGCGTTGTCGGCCCGCAGCACCAGCCGGTATTCCGCCCGCGAGGTGAACATGCGATAGGGCTCGCTGGTCCCCAGCGTGACCAGGTCGTCGATCATCACGCCCAGATAGGCATCGGCGCGGTCGAGGATCAGCGGTGCCGACCCGGCGACGGCGCGGGCGGCATTGAGGCCGGCGATCAGGCCCTGGCCACCGGCCTCCTCATAGCCGGTGGTGCCGTTGATCTGACCAGCCAGATATAGCCCCTGGACCCGGCGGGTCTCCAGCGACCGGTGCAGCTCACGCGGATCGACGAAGTCGTATTCGATGGCGTAGCCTGGGCGCCGCATCACCGTCCGCTCAAGACCGGGAATGGTCTTGAGCAGGTCGCGCTGCACGTCCTCGGGTAACGAGGTGGAAATGCCGTTGGGATAGACGGTGTCGTCGTCCAGGCCCTCGGGCTCAAGGAACAGCTGATGGCGATCCTTGTCGGCGAAGCGGACGACCTTGTCCTCGATGCTGGGGCAATAGCGGGGGCCAGTGCTCTGGATCTGGCCGGAATACATCGGCGCCCGATGCAGGTTGGCGCGAATGAGCCGGTGGGTCGCCTCGGTGGTGAAGGTGATGCCGCAAGAGATTTGCGGGGTGGTGATGCGGTCGGTCAGGTACGAGAACGGCAGCGGAGGGTCGTCGCCGGGTTGGCTGTCCAGGGAGGCCCAGTCGATGCTGCGGCCGTCCAGACGCGGCGGGGTGCCGGTCTTCAGGCGCGCGAGCGGAAACCCCAACCGGCCCAGTGCCGCCGACAGACCGAAATTGGGGGCATCGCCCACCCGGCCGGCCGGCCATTGCCGCTCGCCGCAATGGACAACGCCCCTGAGGAACGTGCCGGTGGTCAGTACCACGGCCCCACAGCCGATGCGGCGGCCGTCGGCGAGCACCACCCCGCTGACGCGGCCCGCCTCCACCACCAGATCCTCGGCGGCCCCGGCCAGGATGGCCAAATTGGCCTGGTCCGCCAGCAGGGCCTGCACCGCATGGCGATAGAGCCTCCGGTCGGCCTGGGCGCGCGGCCCCTGCACGGCCGGACCCTTGGAGCGGTTGAGCACCCGGAACTGGATGCCGCCCTGGTCGATGGCCCGCGCCATGACCCCATCGAGCGCATCGATCTCCCGCACCAATTGGCCCTTGGCCAGGCCGCCGATGGCCGGGTTGCACGACATTTCGCCGATGGTCTCGGGGCGCTGGGTGACCAGCAGGGTGCGGGCGCCCACCCTAGCGGCAGCGGCGGCGGCCTCGGTGCCGGCATGGCCGCCGCCGACAACCACCACATCCACGGAATGACGCCAGTTCTGTTTCACGTGAAACACACCCCCATCACTTGCCAATACAGAACTCCCCGAACACCACGTCCAGCAGATCTTCCACGTCGACCCTGCCGGTGATGCGCGCCAGCGCCGCCGCCGCCTGGCGAAGCTCCTCGGCCGCAAGCTCGATGGGGCCGCCTGGATCGAAGCTCCCCAGCGCCGCCAGGCACTCCTCCACCGCCGACCGGTGGCGCGCCCGGGTCAAGGCCGGCGCCTCGGTGACCGCGAAGCGCGCCGCCACCTCGGCCTCCAATCGGGCCACTAGGGCCTCGATCCCCTCTCCGTCCCGGGCCGAGCACGCGACCGCCGGCCGCCCCGCCACCATGGCCGGCAGCGCCGTCGCCAGGTCGCGCTTGTTGACCACCACGATGGTGGCGTCGTCTACCACCGCCACCGTCGCCGAGTCCAGGCCCGGCAACGCCGTGGCGTCGAACACCGCCACCTTGAGGTCGGCCATCTCGGCCCGGGCCAGGGCGCGGCGGATGCCCTCGGCCTCGATCTCCTCGGCCGCCTCGCGCAGCCCGGCGGTGTCGGCCACCACCACCGGCCAGCCATGCAGGTCGAGATGCACCTCGATGACGTCGCGGGTAGTGCCGGCGGTGGCCGCGACGATGGCCGCCTCACGCCCCGCCAGCCGATTGAGTAGGCTGGACTTGCCGGCATTGGGGGCGCCCAGGATAGCGATATGGATCCCGTCGCGCAGCCGTTCGGCGGGGCGGTCACCGACCAGATGGCCGCGCAGATCGGCCGACAGGGTCGCCACCGCCGCCGCCGCCGTCTCGACCACCCCGTCGGGGATGCCCTCGTCCGAGAAGTCGATGGCGGCCTCCATCAGCGCCATGGCGCGGACCAGGGTCGCCCGCCATTCCTCGACCAGCCGCGCCAGGCCGCCGTCCATCTGTCGCAAGGCTTGCCGCCGCTGCGCCGCCGTCTCGGCGTCGACCAGATCGGCGATGGCTTCGGCCCGGGTCAGGTCGAGCTTGCCGTTGAGAAAGGCGCGCCGGGAGAATTCCCCCGCTTGCGCCGGCCGCGCCCCCACCGCCAGCAACGCCTCGGTCAGCGCCTGGGCGACGGCACGGCCGCCGTGCAGATGCAGTTCCACCACGTCCTCGCCGGTGAAGCTGGCCGGGGCTGGAAACCACAGCGCCAGCCCGTCGTCGATCTCGTCGCCGCCGTGGGACAGCCGCGCGCGCACCGCCTTGCGGGGCTGAGGCAGGGCAGCGCCGGTCAGCACCCGCAGCACGGCGCCGGCTCCCGGCCCCGACAGCCGGAACACCGCCACTCCGGCGCGGCCTGGCGCGCTGGCCAATGCGAAGATGGTGTCGTCGTTCACGTTCTTCACCGAGGAAAACCACCATGGCACCAAGACGGGCGAAGATCGGCTGGGCCGTTGCCCCACCCCAGCCGCCTAGGTGCCTTGGTGTCTTAGTGGTGTGACTATTTCTTCTCCGGCCCGTCCCCGGGCTCGAGCATCAACCGCTCGACGCGGCCGCCCTCGACGAGGTGGGCCTTGAGGATGTCGTCCACGTCGGCCGAGTTGTGGACCGCGTACCAGATGCCCTCGGGATAGACCACCACCACCGGCCCCAGCTCGCAGCGGTCCAGGCAGCCGGCCGAGTTGATGCGGACGTCGTCGAGGCCCAGCTCCTTGGCCCGCGCCTTCATGTAGTCGCGCAGCGCCTCCGAGCCCTTGGCGGCGCAGGATCCACGGCGGTGACCCTCGGGACGGCGGTTGGTGCAGGCGAAGAGGTGAAGGCGGAAATAGGGCGCCGGATCGCCCGGCCGGCTGGTCATTCCTTGCGCTCCCGCCCGCGGCCGCCGCTGCCGAACTGGGACCAGAACATCTTTTGCAGCTGTTCCATCCCTTGAACCTGGGCCGGCAGCCAGGTCTTGATCATGGTCTCGGGGTCCATGGCCGACAGGGTCGCGGTCATCCGCTCCTGCACCTGGGCCAGCAACGCATCCTGCATGGGCTTGACGTCGGGCAGGCCGAGAAAGGCGCGGGCCTCCTCGGGAGTGCAATCCACATCGACGGTGATCTTCATGGCGGCGGGCCCACTGCTTGCGAAAGGAGGTCGGCGACCCAAACTAAGCCTTTGACACCGAACGCGCAACGCCGACACGCGGGGAATACCACCCATGCCGAACCACCTCTCGGGCGAGACCAGCCCCTACCTCCTGCAGCACCGGGACAACCCGGTGGACTGGCGGCCATGGGGTCGCGAGGCCCTGGCCGAGGCCCGCGCCACGCACCGCCCGATCCTGCTGTCGGTGGGCTACGCCGCCTGCCACTGGTGCCATGTGATGGCCCACGAAAGCTTCGAGAACGCCGACATCGCGGCGCTGATGAACACGCTGTTCGTGACCGTCAAGGTCGACCGCGAGGAGCGGCCGGACCTCGACGCCATCTACCAGCAGGCGCTGGCGATGATGGGGCAGCACGGCGGCTGGCCGCTGACCATGTTCCTGACCCCCGACGGCGACCCGTTCTGGGGCGGCACCTATTTTCCGCCCACCAGCCGCTACGGCCGGCCGGGATTTCCCGACGTCCTGCGAGCGGTCGCCGCCGCCTGGGCCGACCAGCCCGATCGGGTACGGGACAATGTCGCCGCGCTGAGGCAGGGCCTCGAACGGCATCTGCCGCCGCCGACCGCGTCGATGCCGATCGAAGGCCTGGACAATGCGGCGCGCCAGGTGCTGCGGGCGGTGGATACCGATCACGGCGGCCTGCAAGGAGCGCCGAAATTTCCCCAACCGGGGTTGTTCGACTTCTTGTGGCGGGCCTATCTGCGCACCGGCGACGCGGCGCTGCGGGACGCCGTCACCCTGACCCTGGACCATATGTGCCATGGCGGCATCCACGACGCCCTGGGCGGTGGCTTCATGCGCTATTCCACCGACGAGACCTGGCTGGTGCCGCATTTCGAGAAGATGCTGTACGACAACGCCCAGCTGATCGACCTCCTGACCCTGGTCTGGCAGGACACCAAGGTGCCGCTTTATCGCCAGCGCGTCGCCGAGACGGTGGAATGGGCGTTGCGCGAGATGACCGCCGAAGGCGGCGCCTTTGCCGCCACCCTGGACGCCGATTCCGATGGCGGCGAGGGCCGCTTCTACACCTGGACCAGCGGCGACATCGACCGCCTGCTCGATACCGAGGCCGCCCGCTGGTTCAAGCAGGCCTATGACGTGCGCCCCGAGGGCAATTGGGAAGGCGTCTCCATCCTCCACCGCAACCACCAACCGCAGCCGGCCGGCGTCGAGGACCTGCTGGCCGATGCCCGGGCGGTGCTGTGGCGCGAGCGCGAGACCCGCCCCCGCCCTGGCCGCGACGACAAGATTCTGGCCGACTGGAACGGCATGATGATCGCCGCCCTGGCCAATGCCGGCTTCGTCTACGCCATGCCGCGCTGGATCGACGCGGCGCGGACGGCCTTCGAGACGGTTCGGGCGGCCATGGCCCTGCCGGGTGACCGCCTTGCCCATTCCATGCGCTTCGGCCAGGTCAAGGCGGTCGGCCTGGTGGACGACCTGGCCCATATGGCCCGCGCCGCGGTGGCCCTTTACGAGGCCACCGGCGACAACGCCCTGATCGACCAGGCCCGCGCCTGGATGGCGGCCGCCGACCGCCATCACTGGGACCCGGCGGCGGGCGGCTATTTCCAGGCCGCCGACGACGCCGACGACGTGGTGGTCCGGCTCAAGCCGGTGCACGACACTGCGGTCCCGTCCGCCAACGGGGTCATGGCCCAGGTCATGGCGCGGCTAGGGCAGATCACCGGCGAGGACTCGTACGGCGCCCGCGCCGAGGCAACGGTGGCGGCATTCGGCGGCCTGTTCGGCGACCAGTTCCCCAACCTGACCAGCCTGCTGGCCGCCCGGGAACAGTTGATCCGTCCCGTCGAGATCGTGGTGGCGGGACCGGCCGGCCCGGATACCGAGGCACTGCTGCGCGCCGTCGCCGACGTACCGCTGCCCACCCGGGTTCTGGAGCGGGTGGACGGGTCCGGCCCGCCGCCCGGCCATCCCGCCCACGGCAAGGGCCCGGTCGGCGGCCGCGCCGCCGCCTATGTGTGCCGGGCCCGGACCTGTTCGCCACCGGTCTTCGAGGCGTCGCGGTTGCGCCAAGAATTGGCCTCGCGCTAAGCTGTGGCCATGCCATCGCTCGCCTTCAACTCGCCCATCGGACCGCTGACCGTCTTCGAGGAGGACGGCGCCATCGTCGCCGTGGAATGGGGCTGGCCCCCCGAAAGCGAGGAAACGCCGCTGCTGCGGGAGGCCCGGGACCAGCTGGAGGCCTATTTCGAGGGCCGCCGCAAGGATTTCGACCTGCCCCTGGCACCCCATGGCACCGCGTTCCAGCGCAAGGTGTGGCAGGCCTTGGCGGCCATCCCGGCCGGCCAGGTGCGGACCTATGGCGAGCTGGCGTCCGAGCTGGGAACCTCGCCGCGCGCCCTGGGCGGCGCCTGCGGCCGCAATCCGATCCCGGTCATCGTGCCCTGTCACCGAGTGCTGGCGGCCGACCGGTCGCTGGGCGGCTATTCCGGCATGGACGGCGTCGAGACCAAGCGTTTCCTTCTCGCCCTGGAGGGCGCGCTTCCCCGCTAAGCACAGGAGGCTTGCCATGGCGAAGGCCATCCGCATCCATCAGACCGGCGGCCCCGAGGCCATGGTGTGGGAAGAGGTGGAGGTGCCGTCGCCAGGGGCCGGCGAAGCCCTGATCCGCCACACCGCCGTCGGCGTGAACTTCATCGACGCCTATCACCGCGGCGGCCTTTATCCCCTGCCCGCGCTGCCGCATGTGCTGGGCATGGAGGCCGCCGGCGTGGTCGAGGCGGTGGGCGACAGCGTCGTCGAGGTGCGGCCCGGCGATCGCGTCGCCTATGCCAGCCTGCCGGTGGGCGCCTATGCCGAGCGCCGCGTCATGCCCGCCCAGCGCCTGGTGCCGCTACCCGACGGCATCGGCGACCAGCAGGCGGCGGCGATGATGCTCAAGGGCATGACCGCCCAGTACCTGCTGCGCCGCACCTTTCCGGTCAGCGCCGGCGATACGGTCCTGATCCATGCCGCCGCCGGCGGGGTCGGCCTGATCCTGTGCCAATGGGCCAAGCATCTGGGGGCCACGGTGATCGGCACGGTCGGCTCCGACGCCAAGGCCGCGTTCGCCCATGCCCACGGATGTGATCACACGATCGTCTATACCCGCGAGGATTTCGTCGCCCGCGTGCGCCTGCTGACCGAGGGCGAGGGCGTGGCCGTCGTCTATGATTCCGTCGGCGCCGACACCTTCGCCGGGTCGCTGGACTGCCTGCGTCCCATGGGAATGATGGTCAGCTTCGGCCAAAGCTCGGGCAAGGTGCCGCCCCTCGATACCGGCCTGCTGGCGGCCAAGGGGTCCCTGTTCCTCACCCGTCCCACCATCATGACCTATACCGCCCGCCGTCCCGACCTGATGGCCAGTGCCGTCGAATTGTTCGACATGGTCAAGCGCGGCTTCGTCACGGTCGAGATCAGCGCGGCCTATCCCCTGGCCGATGCCGCCCAGGCCCACCGCGACCTGGAGGCCCGGCGGACCACCGCCTCGGTGGTCCTGCTTCCCTAACCGGGAAAAACCCGTATAACATCGGGGGTATGCTCAAGGCCAACCGCAACCGTCTCAAACTGCTGCTGACCGCCGCCTGCTTCGCCTGGGTCGGCGCCTCCACATGGGTCGTGTTCTCCGACATCCCGGAGGGCGAGATCCAGCACCACGGGTCGGACGCCGTCAAGGAACGCATGCGGGAATGCGAGGGCAGCTTCAAGCAGCGCTACGACTGCAAGGAAGCCATCGTCATCGAATCGGGTCGCGATACCTTCCAGAACATGATCGAGCGGCTGGCGATCGTCTCCGTGCCGGCGGTGCTGGCCGGGCTGCTCGGCTCAGCGGTGATCCGCCGCATTCCCATCGACAAGCCGCCGCCGCCGCCCCAGGACCTGGACTGGAAGACCCGCGCCCAGGCCCATATCGCCCATCCCGGCGATCATTCCTCGGGACAGTCGTAGCCCAGGGCTTCCAGACCGGCGGCCAGGTCGGCGGGCAGCGAGGGATCCTGCAGGACCTCGGCGACGACGTCGCCATCACCCACCGCCTCGTCGGCCTGGGACTGAATCCCCGGCCATTCGCCGCGCCCGTGATCGCCGCGTCCAAGCCACAGCAGCGCCAGCAGGTCGGCGACTTCGTCGCCGTTCAACGCATCCACATAGTCGAACAGGGCGTCGCCGGCAGCGGCGTCATAGTCCTCGGACGACGGCAGCGGCAGGCCGTCCGCCTCGCCGTCCACATGGACGACCGTCCCTTCCTCCGGCTCGCGGCCAAAGGCGTCGCGGGCCAGGGTCACGATGCTGCGGACCTTGTCCACCGAAATGCGGAGCACGGCCAACCTCGCGGCTTGCCCATGCCCCCCATATGGGACCGATCCGTCAGGAGTTCATCGCCTCGAAGAAGTCGGAGTTGGTCTTGGACTGCTTGAGCTTGTCGACCAGGAATTCCATGGCGTCGATCACGCCCATGGGCATGAGGATGCGGCGCAGCACCCACATCTTGGACAGCACGCCCTTGTCGACCAGCAGCTCCTCCTTGCGGGTGCCGGACTTGGTGATGTCGATGGCCGGGAAGGTGCGCTTGTCGCTGAGCTTGCGGTCGAGGATGATCTCGGAATTGCCGGTGCCCTTGAACTCCTCGAAGATCACCTCGTCCATGCGCGAACCGGTGTCGATCAGCGCGGTGGCGATGATGGACAGCGAGCCGCCCTCCTCGATGTTGCGGGCGGCGCCGAAGAAGCGCTTGGGACGCTGCAGGGCGTTGGCGTCGACGCCGCCGGTCAGCACCTTGCCCGAGCTGGGCACCACGGTGTTGTAGGCCCGCGCCAGGCGGGTGATCGAATCCAGCAGGATGACCACGTCGCGCTTGTGCTCGACCAGGCGCTTGGCCTTTTCCAGCACCATCTCGGTGACCTGGACGTGACGGCTGGCCGGCTCGTCGAAGGTCGAGCTGATGACCTCGCCGCGCACGCTCCGCGCCATGTCGGTCACCTCCTCCGGCCGCTCGTCGATCAGCAGCACGATCAGGTAGACCTCGGGGTGGTTGTGGCTGATGGCGTGGGCGATGTTCTGCAGCATCACCGTCTTGCCGGTCCGGGGCGGCGCCACGATCAGGGCGCGCTGACCCTTGCCCACCGGGGCGACCAGGTCGATGACGCGGGTGGTGAGGTCCTTCTTGGTGGGATCCTCGACCTCGAGCTTCAGCTTCTCGTCGGGATAAAGCGGGGTGAGGTTGTCGAAGTTGATGCGGTGCCGCACATTCTCCGGCGGCTCGAAATTGATGGCATTGACCTTGAGCAGCGCGAAATAGCGCTCGCCGTCCTTGGGCGCCCGGATCTGGCCCTCGACGGTGTCGCCGGTCCTGAGGCCGAAGCGGCGGACCTGGCTGGGGCTGACATAGATGTCGTCGGGGCCCGGCAGGTAGTTGGCCTCGGGGCTGCGCAGGAAGCCGAAGCCGTCCTGCAGGATCTCGAGCACGCCGTCGCCGTAGATGGGGGTGTCGTTCTCGGCCAGCTGCTTCAGGATGGCGAACATCATGTCCTGCTTCCTGAGCGTGCTGGCGTTCTCGATCTGAAGCTCCTCGGCGAAGGCGAGAAGCTCGGCCGGCGACTTTTTCTTGAGTTCCTGGAGATGCATCGGAGGCGTCCGTTGAAAACCTGGGCGGGGGGGGAAGATGCCGAGGGAATTACGCACCGCGGCGGCGGATGGGGCTCTGGCGGCCCAGTCCAGATGGCCTGGACGAACGATCCGGCGCGGTCGGAATGTGTGGAATCGGGGCATCCGCCCCAAGGTCACGCGCCACCATTAAGCCAAAGCGCCCGGGCCTGTCAAACGGGAATCCTGGTGTGCGCCGCACCTAGAAGGGCTTGACGATCACCAGGATGACGATGCCGATCATCAACAGGGTCGGGACCTCGTTCATCATGCGATAGAACTTCTGCGGCCGCGTGTTGCGATCGGCGGCAAAGGCGTTCTTCCAGCCGATCATGGCGATGTGGCTGGCGGTCATCAGCACCGCCAGCGCCAGCTTGGCGTGGAACCAGCCGTCCTGGAACAGGCCGCCGGTGATCGCCAGCGTCAGCCCCAGACCCCAGGCGACCACGGCCGCCGGCGTCATGATGGCCTTGAGCAGGCGGCGCTCCATCACCTTGAACTTCTCCGACGCCTCGGACCCCGGCGCGACCTCGGTGTGATAGACGAACAGCCGTGGCAGATACAGCAGCCCCGCCATCCAGGATATGATGGCGATCACATGAACGGCCTTCAGCCACAGATAGGTTTCGCCGCTCATGACGCCTCTCCCCGAAAGATGCAGCCGGCGCCGCAAGCCTTGCCGCGCACGGAACCGGGATCGCGCGCCAGCCGCGCCAGCCCGTCGATGAAGGCGGGATGGTGGCCGACGGCCGCCACCCGAACATAGCCGGGAATGCCCAGTTCCTCGGCCCGATGGCGGTATTCCATGTCCAGCTCAACGAGCGTCTCGGAATGCTCGGACACGAACGCCACCGGCACCACCACCACCGGCGCCTTGTCGTGGGCGGCCCGCTCCAGCTCGGCCTCGATGGACGGGCCGATCCATTCCAGCGGCCCGACCCGGCTCTGGTAGCAGATCGCCCAGTCGGTCAGGCCGGCCGCCGCCGCCACCGCCGCGGCGGTTTGTTTCACGTGAATCGGATAGGGGTCGCCGGCGTCGACGACCTTCTTCGGCAGGCCGTGGGCCGAGAACAGCACCCTGGCCCCGGGCCGCGACCCACGAACCCCGTCCTCCACCAGCTCGGCCATGGCGGCGACCAGGCCGGGTTCGGTGGGATAGCAGCACACGGTCTCGGTGGGCACCGCCAGACCCTGACGTTCCGTCTGCTTGCGCCATTCGCGGATGCTCGAGCGCGAGGTGGTGGTCGAGAATTGCGGGTAGAGCGGCAGCAGGACCACCCGCTCTGCGCCCCATGCCTTGGCCGCCGCCACCGCCTCGGCGGTGAAGGGGTGCCAATAGCGCATGGCGATGAACACCTTGAAGCCGTCGCCCAATGCCGCTTCCAGCGCCGCCGCCTGCTTCTCCGTCTCCGGCACCAGCGGCGAGCGGCCGCCGATGCAGGCATAGATGTCGCGCGCCACCGGCGCCCGCCGTCGCGACACCAGCTTGGCGATCAGCCACCGGATGGGGGTGGGGACGCCGATGATGGCCGGGTCGTTAAACAGGTTGAACAGGAAGGGCTCGACCGCCGCCGGCTCGTCCGGCCCGCCGAGATTGAAGAGGACGACGGCCGTCTTCATGGCCCTAGCCCCTGAACGCCTTGACCCGCTCGGCCAGCCGCGCCACGTTCTCCGGCGGGGTCGGCGGGATGATGCCGTGGCCCAGGTTGAAGATGAACGGCCCCTTGCCCAGCGCCGTCAGCACGCGGTCGATGCCGGCGTCCAGCGCCTCGCCGCCGGCCACCAGCAGGATGGGGTCCAGGTTGCCCTGCACGGTGCAGCGCGGCTGCAGCGTCTCGGCCGCCCAGTCCAGCGGCACGGTCGAATCCAGCGACACGCCGTCGACGCCGGTGGCCTTGACATAGGTCTCGTAGAGGATGCCGGCCCCGCGCGGGAAGCCGATCACCGGCACGCCGGGGCGCTCGGCGTGGATGCGCTCGACCAGCTTGCGGGCCGGCAGGATCACCCAGCGGCGGAACTCCTCCTCCGGCAGGGCCCCGGCCCAGGTGTCGAAAACCTGGATGGCCTCGGCGCCGGCGTCGATCTGGCGGATCAGGTATTGGGCGGTGGCCTCAGTCAGCAGGTCCATCAGCCGCGCGAACAGCTCGGGCTGGCCCCACATCATGCGCTTGGCGTGGCTGAAATCCTTGGAGCCGCCGCCCTCGATCATGTAGGTGGCCACCGTCCACGGCGCCCCCGCGAAGCCGATCAGCGCGGTGGTCGCGGGGATGGCCTTGGAAAGGCCGGCGACGGTCTTGTAGACGGGGTCGAGATGGTCGTGGAAGCCCGAGATGGACAGGGCATCCAGATCCCTTGCCGAGCAAATGGGCGGCAGGACCGGACCTTCGCCCTCGCGGAAGGCGACCCGCTGCCCCAACCCGTCAGGGACCACCAGGATATCCGAGAACAGGATGGCGGCGTCGAAGCCGTAGCGCCGGAGCGGCTGCAGTGTCACCTCGACGGCGAGGTCAGGATTGTAGCACAGGTCGAGGAAGCTGCCGGCCTGGGCGCGGGTCTCGCGGTATTCCGGCAGATAGCGGCCGGCTTGCCGCATCAGCCAGAACGGCGGCGGAGTGACGGTCTCGCCGGCGAGGGCGCGGAGAAACGGCTTGTCGGGCTTGGTCACGGGCTTGGCCTTTGGCTGGGGTTCGGTCGGAAGTCATACAGGGTTTGGATTTGAGAGAAAAGGTGGCTGAGCTTGTGGGTGCCTGTGGAAGACGGGGATCGGACTCCGTCCACAGCTCGTCCACAACCCTATCCGGATCGGCCCCGGGCGGGCGGCGGGGGTGTGGACGGATCGGGGACAACCGATCCGGCGATGGCGGTTCGCCTGCACCGAAGAGGTATTCCGAAAGAGGTGGATAACGGGGAAAGCGGGTGGCGGATGCAATGATTCACGCTATTCTCGCCCATGGCCCCGGTCGTTTTCGACAACGGGGCTGTTCGACTCATGACCGGTGCCGGAACGGGGGGCGTTTTTCCGCCTTCCCGCCGGCACCCCCGGTTATCCCCAGGATTGGACGCGATCCACAGGCATGCGCACCTTCCATCTCCACCTTGTCTCCGACGCCACCGGCGAGACGGTCACCTCGGTCGCCCGCGCCTGCATGGTCCAGTTCGAGGGCCTGCATGCCATCCAGCACAATTGGTGGCTGGTGCGCACCCAGGGCCAGGTGGAGCGGGTGATCGCCGGCGTCGAGGAACACCCCGGCATCGTCCTGTGCACCCTGGTGGATTCCGGCGTGCGCGCGGTGCTCGAGGAGGCCTGCCGCCAGCTCCACATCCCGTGCATTCCGGTGCTCGATCCGGTGATGGCGGCGCTGTCCTCCTATCTGGAGGCAGAGATGAGCGCGCCCATGCCCGGTCGCCAGTACCAGCTCGATGCCGAATATTTCGCCCGCATCGACGCCATGCAGTTCACCCTCGCCCATGACGATGGCCAGCTTCTCGACGATCTCCACGACGCCGACATCGTGGTGATCGGCGTGTCGCGCACCTCCAAGACTCCCACCTGCATGTATCTCGCCAACCGCGGCTACAAATGCGCCAACTATCCCCTGGTGCCCGGCGTGCCGTTGCCGGTCCAGCTGGATACGTTGAAGGGACCACTGGTGGTGGGCCTGACCAAGGACCCCAAGAGCCTGTCCGACATCCGCCGCAACCGCCTGCGGTTCCTGAACCAGGATGAGGAATCCGAATACGCCCAGTTCGAGAAGGTGCGCGAAGAGGTGGCCACCGCGCGGCGGCTGTTCACCCGCCACGGCTGGCCGGTGGTGGACGTCACCCGCCGGTCTATCGAAGAGGCCTCGGCGACCATCATGCAGCTTCATGCCCAGCACACCGCCAAGATGGAGGATGCGCCGTGACCGTCATTCTCGCCTCCGGCTCGGCGACCCGGCGCGCCATGCTGGACCGGGCCGGCATCCCCTTCGCGGTCGAGACCGCCGCCGTCGACGAGGCGGCGGTCAAGGCGGCCATGAAGGAGGAAACCAACAACCCCGCCCGGGTGGCCGAGGTGCTGGCCGAGCTCAAGGCCACCCGGGTGTCGGCCCGCAATCCCGGCGCCATCGTCATCGGCGCCGACCAGATGCTGGATTGCGACGGCATCTGGTTCGACAAGCCGGAGTCGGTCGGGGCGGCGGCGGCCCAGCTGGGGGCGTTGCGCGGCAAGACCCATCGCCTGACCAGCGCGGTGGTGGCGGTGCGCGATTGCCGGCGGCTGTGGCACCACACCGACATCGCCAGATTGACCATGCGCGCCTTTTCGGACGCCTTCCTCGCCGACTACCTGGCCCGGCTTGGCGAGATGGCCACCGCCTCGGTGGGTGCCTACCAGATCGAGGGTTTGGGGGCGCAGCTGTTCATGGCGGTCGAGGGCGACCATTTCACCATCCTCGGCCTGCCGTTGCTGCCGTTGCTGGATTTCCTGCGCGAGAATGGAGTTCTGACGCCATGACCATCACCGGCAAGGCGCGGCTGGCGGGGGTGGTCGGCTGGCCGGTCGGGCATTCGCGCTCGCCCCGGCTGCACGGCTTCTGGCTCGACCGCCTGGGCATCGACGGCGCCTATGTGCCGCTGGCGGTCCGGCCCGACGACCTCGCCGCCGTGGTCGCCGCCCTGCCCCGCATGGGCTTCCGCGGCGCCAATCTGACCGTGCCCCACAAGGAGACGGCCCTCGGCCTGGTGGACGAGCTGGACCCCCTGGCCGAGCGGATCGGTGCGGTCAACACCCTGGTGTTTCGCGACGATGGCGCCATCGAGGGCCACAACACCGACGCCTTCGGGTTTCTCGAGAACCTGCGCCGGGGTGCCCCAGGCTGGCGGCCCCAGGCGGGGCCGGGGGCGGTGCTGGGGGCCGGCGGCGCGGCGCGGGCGGTGGTCGCCGCCTTGGCCGATGCCGGTGTTCCCGAGATCCGTCTGGTCAACCGCTCGCTGGAGCGCGCCGAGCGCCTGGCGGCCGAGATCGGCGGCCCGGTGCGGGTGGAGCCGTGGGAGCGGCGGGCGGCGGTGTTGGACGGGGCGGCGCTGCTGGTCAACACCACCACCCTGGGCATGACCGGCCAGCCGGAACTCGACATCGATCTGGCCGTCCTGTCCGACGGCGCCGTGGTCAACGACATCGTCTACGCGCCGCTGGAGACCGAGCTGCTGAGGGCGGCCAAGGCGCGCGGCGCCACCGCCGTCGACGGCCTCGGCATGCTGCTGTGGCAGGCGGTGCCGGGCTTCGAGGCGTGGTTCGGCGTGCGGCCCGAGGTGACCGGCGAACTGCGCGACTGGGTTCTGGCGGGGTGACGGATGTTCAACTAGCCTCACCCTGAGGCCCGACCGTCAACGTCTCTGTGGTGACTATTTCGTGATGAAGATCCTCGGTCTCACCGGCTCCATCGGCATGGGCAAGAGCACGGCGGCGGCCATGCTGCGGCGCCTGCGCGTCCCCGTGCACGATGCCGACGCCACCGCCCATGCCCTGCTGGGCCCGGGTGGCAAGGCGGTGGCGGCGGTCGAGGCGGCGTTTCCGGGCGTCGCCGCCGGCGGCGCCGTCGACCGCGCCGAGCTGGGGCGGCGGGTCTTCGGCGACTGGGCGTCGCTCAAGCGGCTGGAGGCCATCCTGCATCCGCTGATCCGCGCCGCCGAGGGCGCGTTCCTGCGCCGGCACGCGCGACGCGGCGTCCCCCTCGTGGTGCTCGACATCCCGCTGCTGTTCGAAACCGGCGGCGAGCGCCGCTGCGACCGGGTGGCGGTGGTCACCTGCCCCGCTTTCCTGCAGGCGCAGCGGGTGCTGCGCCGTCCCGGCATGACGCCCGCCCGGCTGGTGGCGGTCCGCGCCCAGCAGATGCCCGACGCCGCCAAGCGCCGCCGAGCCGATTTCGTGGTTCCCACCGGGCGCGGCCTGGGTCCGGCCTTGCGCCTCTTGCGCCATGCCGTCACACTGACCCGCGAGCAACCGGGGCCCGGCCAGTGGCCGCCCCGCGTCACCGTCACTCACCACCGGACAGCATGCGCGAGATCGTCCTCGACACCGAAACCACCGGATTCGACCCCCATGCCGGCCACCGCATCGTCGAGATCGGCTGCGTCGAACTGATCAACCACCTGCCCACCGGCCAGGTCTACCACTGCTATCTCAACCCCGAGCGCGACATGCCGGAGGAGGCCTTCAAGGTCCACGGCCTGTCCGCCGATTTTCTGGCCGACAAGCCGGTTTTCGCCGAGGTGGTGGCGGATTTCCTGGAATTCATCGCCGAGTCGCCGTTGGTCATCCACAACGCCGAATTCGACATGAAGTTCCTCAACGCCGAACTGGAGCGGCTGGGCTTTCCCAAGATGCCCATGAGCCGGTCCATCGACACGGTGATGATGGCCCGCAAGAAGTTCCCCGGCGCCCAGGCCAATCTGGACGCCCTGTGCCGGCGCTTCGAGATCGACAACACCCACCGCACCAAGCACGGCGCGCTCTTGGATTCGGAGCTGCTGGCCGAGGTCTATCTGCAGCTCATCGGTGGCCGTCAGCCCGGCTTCGAGCTGGGTCTGGCCAAGGCGGTGGCGCAGGTCTCGGCGCCGGTGGTCCGCCAGCGCCGCGAGGCCCGGCCGCACGCCCCCCTTCCCGACGAGCTCGAGGCGCATCTGGCCTTCGTCACCGCCAAGGTGAAGAAGGCCATCTGGCTGCGCGAGCCGGAGCCGGCCGAGGACGCCAAGGTTTCCTAGTGCACTGATCCATTCAGACGGTACACCGACCATCTGAATGGATCAGTGCACAATTCTTTGATTTTGTGGGCCGATTCACCAGACCGACAGTTCAGGCCCCTGAACCTTCGGTCTGGATCGGACCACTAGGCCGTGCCTTCCGGCTGCTGGGCCGCCGCTTCCATGCGCGAGCGGAACAGCTGCACGAAATCGATGGGCTGGATCATCAGCGGCGGGAAGCCGCCGTCGCGGGTCATGTCGGCGACGATGGCGCGCGCGAACGGGAACAGCATGCGCGGGCACTCGATCAGCAGCATGGCCTGCAGGTGCTCCTGCGGGACGTGCAGGGTGAACACGCCGCCATAGGCCAGCTCGGCGATGAACACCGCCTTGGACTCGCTGCTCGCCTCGACCTTCAGATGCAGCACGACCTCGAAGACGTTTTCGGCCACGCCGCTGGCGTTGATGTCCACATGGATGGCGATTTCGGGGTTGCGGCCCTGCATCTCGTTATAGATGGCCGGCGCCCCGGGCACTTCGAAGGACAGGTCCTTGACATACTGGCCGTTGACCACCAGCGCCGGCTGGGTGGCGTCGTTGTTCTCCGTCATCTGGCAATAGCTCCTTATCCGCGGATCGCCTGTCGGCGCGCTGGGGGACTGGCTACCACGGATCGCGACGGCGCACAATCGCTCGCCCGGTGAGGGGAGCGCCCTGGCCGGGAGTCAGGGCCGGCGGTCGTCGTCCATGACCTGATAGTCCACTTCGATGACCGGCGGCGGCCCGCCGTTGCGGTCGGGGCCGGACGCCGAGGCGGGCACCACCACTCGCAGGTGGCCGGCCAGCCACAGGCGCAGGGCGGCCCGCACCGGCGGCAGCAGCAGCGCCAGGGCGACGATGTCGGAGAAGAAGCCGGGCAGGAACAGCAGCGCGCCGGCGAAGGCCAGGCAGATGCCGTCGAAGGCCTCGGCCACCGGCACCTCCCCGCGATCCATCTGGGCGCGGGCACGGAACATGGTATCCAATCCCTGACGGCGCAGCAGCGCCACGCCGGCCATGCCGGCGGCGATGGCCAAGGCGATGGTGGGCAGCACGCCGATCCATTGGGCGGATTTCACGAACAACGCGATCTCCACCACCGGCAGGCCGATGAGAACGAGGACGATCAGCCAAGGCATGCTTGCTCTTTGCCCCTTCCAGGCTTATCTCTTGACGAGCTTCCGGAACGTAGGTTCATGAACGACGGTTTCCACCTCATCGACATCGTTTTCTTCGCCATGGTCGCCGCCTTCCTGGTGTTCCGCCTGCGCGGCGTGCTCGGCCGGCGCACCGGCAACGAGCGGCCGCCCAAGGAATTGGGAGGCGGATTGCGGGGTCGCCCCAACGACAACGTGATCGATCTGGCCTCTGCCCGCAAGCCCACCCAGGAAGACCTCCCCGAGGGGGCGGTCGGCGCCGGGCTTGTCTCCGTCCGCTCGGCGGACCCCTCCTTCACCATCGAGGATTTCCTGTCGGGGGCCCGGGCCGCCTTCGCCATGGTCGTCGAGGCCTATGCCGCCGGCGAGAAGGGCGTCCTCAAGCCGCTGCTGTCGCCGCCGGTCTATCACGGCTTCTCCGAGGCCATCGACGCCCGGGCGCGGGCCGGCGAGGTGCTGGACACCGAGCTGATCGCGGTGCGCTCGGCCGAGATCGTCGACGCCCACGTGGACGGCAGCGTCGCCAATGTCACCGTCCGCTTCGTCTCGGAGCAGGTGAACCTGGTCAAGGACGTGCGGGGCGTCATCCTCGAGGGCGATCCCGACCGCGTGACCGACGTGACCGACGAATGGACCTTCGCCCGCGACACCCGCTCGCGCGATCCCAACTGGCAGCTGGTGGCCACCCGCGCGCCCGAAGACGCCAAGCCCCGCAACGCCGAGTAGGAGGCGGGAATGCGCGGTCTGCTCGCGGGCGGGATGTTGGCGCTGGCCCTGGCCTCCTGTGCTCCGGCGCCCAAGCCCGAACCGGTCCCCACCCCGGCGCCGCCCACCGGTCCCGACCGGGCGATCCTTCGCCCCGCCGCCTTCACTGACCTGCCGGGCTGGCGCGACGATGCCGTGTCGGCCGCGTTGCCAGCGTTGCGGCGCTCGTGCGAGCGGCTCGCCAAGCTGCCGTCCGGACGCGCCATCGGCGCCGATGGCCAGGGCGGCACCGTCGGCGACTGGTACGGCCTCTGCGCCGCCGCCGGCCGGCTGCCGGCCGGCGATGACGCCGCCGCGCGGGCCTATTTCGAGACCTGGTTCCAGCCGGCGCTGGTGACCAGGGGTGGGGCCGACGACACCGGCACCTTCACCGGCTATTACGAACCGGAACTGATCGGGTCGCGCGGCCGCAAGGGGCGGTTCACGCTGCCGCTGCTGGGCCGGCCCAAGGATCTGGTGACCATGGACCTGGGCAAGTTCCGCCCCGATCTCGGCCACGAGCAGTTGGCCGGGCGGGTGGTGGGGAGCCGGTTCGAACCCTATCCGCCGAGGGCCGAGATCGAATCGGGGGCGCTGGACGGCATCGCCCAGCCGCTGGTCTGGCTGGACGATCCGGTGGACGCCCACATCCTGCACATCCAGGGGTCCGGGCGCATCCGGCTCGACGACGGCGCGGTCATGCGGGTCGGCGTCGCCGCCACCAACGGCCAGAAGTTCGTCGGCATCGGCCGCGTCCTCAAGGACAAGGGCAAGCTCGACGGCGACATCTCGATGCCGGCCATCCGCGCCTGGCTCAAGGCCCATCCGGCCGAGGCGGTGGCGCTGATGGCCGAGAACCCGCGCTATGTCTTCTACCGCGTGGTCGAGGGCGACGGGCCGGTCGGCTCGGAGGGCGTCGCCCTGACCCCGGAGCGGTCGCTGGCGGTGGATACCCGCCACGTGCCGCTGGGCATGCCGCTGTGGCTGGACACCGTCGATCCGGCCGGCAAGCCGCTGCGCCGGCTGGTGATGGCCCAGGATACCGGCGCCGCCATCAAGGGCGTGGTGCGCGGCGACTTCTTCTGGGGGGCCGGCGAGGCGGCGTTCCAGATGGCCGGCCGCATGAAGAGCCAGGGCCGCTACTGGATGCTGATCCCCCGGACCCGGACGCCCAACGTCGCCGCGCGGTAAGAGTGGTCATACCACTTGCGCGACGGGCGGCGAACCGCCATCCTCTTGCCGACAACCACGGGCCGACAACCGAGGGAATGGCGCCATGACGTCCGAAAAGCCGCGGGTGGCCCTGTTCGCCACCTGCCTGGTCGATCTGTTCCGCCCCGCCGTGGGTTTCGCCGCCGCCAAGCTGCTGGAGGAGGCCGGCTGCGAGGTCGAGGTGCCGCCGGAGCAGACCTGCTGCGGCCAGCCGGCGTACAATTCCGGCGACCGCGACGACGCCCGCCGGCTGGCGGCGAACGTGCTGCGCGTCTTCGCCGGCTTTGACTACGTGGTCCTGCCGTCGGGCTCGTGCGCGGCGATGATCCGCCACCACTATCCCGCCCTGTTCGCCGACGATCCGGAACTGGGCGGCCGCACCCGCGCCCTCGCCGACCGGACCCACGAGTTGGTGTCCTTCCTCACCGACGTCATGGGAGTCAAGGGCGTCGCCGCCCGGTTCGAGGGGTCGGTGACCTATCACGATTCCTGCTCCGGTCTGCGCGAGATGAAGGTCAGGGCGCAGCCGCGCGCCCTGCTCGCCGGCGTGGCCGGGCTGGAGCTGAAGGAGATGGCGGCGCCCGAGGAATGTTGCGGCTTCGGCGGCACCTTCTGCGTCAAGTATCCCCAGGTGTCGGATCGCATGGTGTCCGACAAGGCCGCCGACGTCGAGGCCAGCGGCGCGGGCACGGTCCTGGCCGGCGACCTCGGCTGCCTGATGAACATCGCCGGCAAGCTGAAGCGGCGGGGCTCGCCGGTCGCGGCTCGCCACGTCGCCGAGGTGCTGGCCGGCATGACCGACGGGCCGGCCATCGGCGAGGAGGGCTGACATGCACCCCACCAGCCACGCCTTCAAGGCCAACGCCGACAAGGCGCTTCATGATCCGGGCCTGCAGGACGCCCTGGCCAAGCTGAAGGCCGGCTTCCGGGTCAAGCGGGCGGCGGCGGTGGCGCGGTTGCCCGAGTTCGAGGCGCTGCGCGACGCCGGCAGGGCCGTCAAGGATCACACCCTCGCCCACCTGGATTTCTATCTCGAGGCCTTCGAGGCCAAGGTGGCCGAGACCGGCGGCCAGGTCCACTGGGCGCGCGACGGCGACGAGGCCCGCAAGGCGGTCCTCGACATCTGCCGCCGGGCCGGCGCCCGCACGGTGACCAAGGGCAAGTCCATGGTCGGCGAGGAGATCGGCCTCAACCCCTTCCTGGAAGCCAACGGCATCCGGCCGGTGGAGACCGATCTCGGCGAATACATCATCCAGTTGCGCGACGAGCCGCCCAGCCACATCGTGGCGCCCGCCATCCACCTCGACCGCACCCATGTGGCGGAGGCGTTCCTCAAGGCCCACCGCCAGCGCCAGGCCGGCCGCGACCTCACCGAGCCGCGCGCCATGCTGGACGAGGCACGCGAGGAGATGCGGGTGCATTTCCATGCTGCCGACGTGGGCATCACCGGCGCCAACATGCTGATCGCCGAGACCGGCTCGACGGTCATCGTCACCAACGAGGGCAACGGCGACCTCACCCAGACCCTGCCCAGGGTGCATATCGTGCTGGCCACCATCGAGAAGGTGGTGCCCACCCTCGACGACGCGGCGGTGCTGCTGCGCCTCCTGGCCCGCTCGGCCACCGGCCAGGAGCTGTCGGTCTACACCACCTTCTCCACCGGCCCGCGCCGGCCCGGCGATCTCGACGGCCCCGACGAGTTCCACGTGGTCATCCTCGACAACGGCCGCTCGAACATGCTGGGCGGCGAGTTCCAGGACATGCTGCGCTGCATCCGCTGCGCCGCCTGCATCAACCATTGCCCGGTCTATGGCGCGGTGGGCGGCCACGCCTACGGCTGGGTCTATCCCGGCCCCATGGGCAGTGTGCTGACCCCGGCCCTGGTCGGGCTGGCCGAGGCGCGCGACCTGCCCAACGCCTCGACGCTCTGCGGCCGCTGCGAGGAAGTGTGCCCGGTGCGCATTCCGTTGCCGCGCATGTTGCGGCATTGGCGCGAGCGCGAGTTCGAGCGCCACCTGACCCCGCCCCGCGATCGCATCGGCTTGAAAATCTGGGCATTTGCCGCGCGCCATCCGACGCTTTATCGTATGGGCACCCGGATCGCGGCATGGGGGCTGGCGAGACTGGCGCGCGGCAAGGGCCGGTTCGCCGACCTGCCGCTGGCGCGCGCCTGGACACGGACCCGGGACCTGCCCGCCCCCGCCGGCAAGACCTTCGTCCAGCAGTGGACCGAGAGACGACGATCATGAGCGCGGTGATGGCATGAGCGCGGTGATGGCATGAGCGCGGTGATGGCCGAATGGCGCCAGAAGAAGGCCCGCGAGGACGAGCAGCTGCACGACCAGTTGCGGGCGGCCATCCTGGCCGGCACCGTCGAGGTGCATACCGACCAGCGCATGCTGGACTTCCAGGGCTCGCCGGTGCACAGCCCGTGGGACCACCTGGTGCCGCTGATGGGGCTGATGTTCCTGGCCCTGGCGGTGCTGCTGTTCGCCGGCGTGGCGGTGGGCATCGTCGCCATGACCATGGGGGTCTTCGCCCATGTCTACGGCATCAAGTATCTGGTCGCCTGGCGCATCCGCCAACGCGCCACCGCCTATCTGATCGAGAGCGCCGCCCACTGGCAGCAGCTGTGGCACCTGGGCGGCATCGTCATCGTGCTCAAGGGCACCAGCGAGTACTGCATGGCGCCCAAGGGCGACTGGCGGAAATTCGCCCGCCGCAACCTGCCCGAGGAGAGTGAACCGGCGCCTGAGGAGGCGGGCGAGATCGGCCAGCCGTGGGACGGCGACACCGTGGCGCCGCCCGCCGACACCCCGGTCCAGGAGATCCTGCCGCCATGACCGCCCGCGCCGCCATTCTCGACGGCATTCGCCGCTCGCTCCGCCGCGACCGCCTGGCGCCCGCCGAGCGCAACGCGCTGGCGCGCCGGCTCGCCCAGCCGAGCCCGGTGCTGGTGCCCGAGCGCGGCCAGGGTGAACCGGCGGCGCTGGTGGACCGGTTCGCCGCCATGGCGGTGGAAACCCAGGCCAGCCTCGCACGGGTGGCAGATCCGGGTGACGTGCCGGTGGCCGTCGCCCGCTTCCTGGCCGAGGCCGGGCTGCCCGCCACCGTCGTGGTGTCGCCCGACCTGGCGGGGGCCGATTGGGCCGGCGCCGGCCTCGAGGCGCGCGCCGGGGCCGCCCGGCCCGGCGACCCGGTGTCGGTGACGCCGTGTTTCCGGGCGGTGGCCGAGACCGGCACCATGGTGGTGGCCTCCGCTCCCGGCCGACCCACCACGCTGCATTTCCTGCCCGACATCCACGTGGTGGTGGTCGAGGCGTCGAAGGTCGTGGGCGCCTACGAGGACGCCTGGCGAGACCTGCGAGCCGCCGGTGAATGGCCAAGAACGGTGACCTGGATCACCGGCCCGTCGCGGACGGCCGATATCGAGCAGACCCTGCTGCTGGGTGCCCACGGGCCCCGCCGGCTTCACGTCGTGCTGGTCGATGGCGCGTGACCTGACGCTGCGCGACCTTGCCGACCACCGCCCGCGCCGGCGGGTGGTCACCCCCGACGAGGCGCGGGTATGGAAGGCGGTGGTGCGCGACGTCGCCCCCCTTCCCGGCCGCGCCGTCCCCGACGAGCCCGATCCGGCCGAGCCGTCGGTCCCCTCGGTCGCCCCCGCCCCAGTCGCCACCGCTCCGGGCGCCCCGCCGCTGCCCGAGGCGCCGCCGCCGCGCCCGCGCCAGCCGCTGCCCGACCTGTCCCACGGCGCCGCCATCGGTCTCGACAAACGCACCGCCGAGCGCATGAAGGGCGGCGAGATGGCCATCGACGGCCGCATCGACCTCCACGGGATGACCCAGGACGCCGCCCACGCCGCCCTGACCGGCTTCATCGCCCACAGCCACGAGGCTGGCCGCCGTTGCGTGCTGGTGATCACCGGCAAGGGCCGGGCGGGTGGCGGCGTCCTGCGTGCCCAGGTGCCGCGCTGGCTGAACCAGGGCCCGCTGCGCGAGCGCATCCTCGGCTTCTCTTACGCTCGCCCCCAACACGGCGGCGACGGGGCGCTCTACGTGCTGATCAGGCGGAGGCGGGGATGACCCCCTTCGGCGCCCGGGTGCGCCAATTGCGCGACGCCAAGGGCATCGCGTTGAAGGACATGGCCGCCGACCTGCACGTCTCGGCCGCCTATCTGTCGGCGCTCGAGCACGGCCGGCGCGGCCGGCCGGCGCCGGGGCTGGTGATGCAGATCGCCGGCTATCTCGGCTGCATCTGGGACGAGGCCGAGGAGTTGAAGGCCCTGGCCGAGCTCAGCCACCCCAAGGTCGCCATCGACACCGCCGGCCTGCCCCCCGACCGCACCGAACTGGCCAACCGCCTCGCCGCCCGCATCAGGGAGCTGCCCGAGGAGACGGTGGCGGCGATGCTGGAGATGGTGCGGCGGTGAACTGGGCCTCGACCCAGCGCCGGATGTTGGGATGGGGCATCAACGGCCGGCCGAAGCGGTAGTCGAGGCCGTCGAGATCGCCCTCCACCTCGCGCTCGATGCCGCCGGCCGACAGCAGCAGCGGCAGCACGATCACCATCCCGTCGCGGCCCCCGTCGGCCACCACCTCGCGGAACCGGATACGGGCGGCGTCCTTGACCGCCGCCGGCGCGTCGTTGCGGTGGGTCAGGGCCACCACTTGCCGGTAGCCGCCCCTGACCGCCAGGGCCTGGGCATGGGCCTCCATGTCGGTCAGCCAGCGCCGGTTCTCCCCCTCGTCGTTGGGGCCGTGGGCGATGAGCACGACGGTGGTCGTGGCGGGATCGGTGCCGATCTCCCGCGCCCGGTCGATCAGGATGTCGGTGATCAGCGGATGGGCGTCCATGGCGCCGGTGAAGGCGATGCGGGCGCCGGTCTCGGCCCGGTCCAGCCGTTTCAGCGCGGTGGTTGGCGCCAGATGCCCCTGGAGGCCGAGGATGTAGCGGAAATTGCCGATGATCGGGCTGTGCGAGGACACGAACAGCGGCACCGTCACCACCTCGTCGACGCCCCTTCCGGCCAGACGGTCGAGGGCCGCCTGGATGCTGCGCGGGTCAGCCATGCCAAAGGCCACCTCGGTGGGACGGCCGGAATTCAGGCCGGCCGCCAGAGCCTCCACATTGGCGTTCCAAGGCGAGACCTGCCCGTCGTGCTGGCCATGCCCGCCGGCGGAATGGGAGCCATGGGCCAGCAGCAGCAGGCCCCGCTCGCCGGCCGCCGCCGCCGCCGCCCACAGGCAAGAAAGAATGAGCGCCATCAGGACGGAACTGCGCATGCCGACCCCTTATTGCGATTGCGTTGCACCCGCATTATCGGCGATGGCGGCCCGTCAGGGCAAGAGGGCGAAGGTCCGCCGGTCGAGCCGCCGGATATGCCCTTCCTCCTCCAGCGCCCTGAGCGTGCGGTAGAAGGCCTCGTGGGTGAGGCCGATCTCGGCGGCCACGGTGGTCAGCGGGCGGTCCAGCGCCACCGGCGCGGTGGCGGCGCCGGCCTGGGCCAGATAGGTCAGGATGCGGTCGCGGGCCGACTTCAGCCGCAGCAGCTCGGCGCGGGCGCGGACCTTCTCCAGCTGGTTGGCGAGATAGGCCGAGAAGGCCAGGTTGAGATCGGGATGGGCGCGCAGATACAGCAGGATCGGCCGGCGCGGCAGCACCTCGACCACCGACATCCGCTCGGCCACCGCCTCGTCCACATGGGTGTCGCGGAACAACGCCCCCTCGCCGAACAGTTCGCCGGGATGGGCGGTGTGCAGCGCCTGGCCGCCGGCCCGCAGCCGCACCCGCCCGCGCAGCAGGCGGTACAGCGCGTCGGCCGGATCGCCGAGCCGGTAGATGGTTTCCCCCGACGCCAGGCGCCGCCGCTTGCCGCTGC
Source organism: uncultured Rhodospirillaceae bacterium (assembly GCA_937887565.1). Taxonomy (GTDB): domain Bacteria; phylum Pseudomonadota; class Alphaproteobacteria; order Rhodospirillales; family Magnetospirillaceae; genus CALABS01. The sequence goes on from CALABS010000036.1 coordinate 146,284, forward strand.
CGCCCAGCAGCTTGATCCAGTTTTCGGCCATGCTTCCCCCTTGGCATGACCGCGATCATACATCGGCCGGGGGTGTGCGATCAAACCGTGTGCCGCCCCGGGCTCGCCCCAAGGCGCGCGGCGGCGGCGGCGACCAGGTCCGCGCGGCGTCGCTGGGCCGGGGCGACGCGCTCACGGACCGCGTCGACCAGCTCCGCCGGCGCCCGATCCGGATGGCCGCAAGCGAAGGGCGGCGCCGGATCGTATTCGATGGCCAGTTGCACCGCCTGCGCCACCCCGTCGCCATGCAGCCGCGCCAGGACGTGCAGGGCGAAGTCCAGCCCGGCGGTCACGCCGCCGCCGGTGATCACCCCGTCGTCCTCGACCCAGCGGCCGGGGGCCGGTTCGGCGCCGAAGGCGGGCAGGAACTCCCGCGACATCCAGTGGGTGGTGGCCCGGCGGCCTCGCAGAAGGCCCGCCGCGGCCAGCACCAGGGCGCCGGTGCACACCGAGGTGACGTAACGGGCATCGCGCGCGAGCCGCCGCAAATGCTCCAGGACGTCGTCGTCGCCGAGAAGCGCGTTGACCCCGAAGCCGCCGGGGACGCACAAGACGTCCACCCGGTCCAAGGCCGCCAGGGTGATGGTGGGCGCCATCGTCAGGCCGTGCTCGGTGCCGACGGGGTCCAGGGTCTTCCAGGCCAGGTGGACCTCGGCGCCGGGGGCGCGGCAGAACACCTCGTGGGGAGCGGTGAGGTCGAGCTGGGTCAGGCCGGGAAACAGCAGGAAGGCGAAGCGGGTCATGGGCGGGCCTCCGCGTGGCTGGGCTTTCAAGGCCATCATCGCCCGGCTAGAATTGGCATGGCCGCCACAGGAATGTGAGAACCCGCCATGGCCGCGCATGAGGTGTGCATTCTTGTTTTCCCCGGCTTCCAACTCCTGGACGCGACCGGTCCCGCCCAGGTGTTCGCCACCGCCAACACCGAGCTGGCGCGGTTGGGGCGCGGGCCGGCCTACCGGGTGCGGCTGGTCTCGGTCGAGGGCGGCGTGGTCGCCAGCTCGTCCGGTCTCGCGCTGGCGGCCGATCCCCTGCCCGTGCCGTCCGCCTTGGCCGGGGCGACGGTGGTCGTCGCCGGCGGGCAAGGGGTGCTCGCCGCCCGTGATGACGCCGCCCTGTCCGGCTGGCTGGCGGCGGTGGCGGACGGCGCGGGCCGGTGCTGCTCGGTGTGCACCGGCGCCTTCCTGCTCGCCGCCACCGGCCGGCTCGACGGCCGGACGGTCACCACCCATTGGGCGGCGGCCGACGAACTGGAGCGCCGCTTTCCACGGCTCCGGGTGCAGCCGGACGCCATCCACGTCCGTGACGGCCGGTTCCACAGCTCGGCCGGGGTGACCGCCGGGATCGACCTGTGCCTGTCGCTGGTCGAGGCCGATCTCGACCGCGCCCTCGCCCTGGCCGTCGCCAAGCGGTTGGTGGTTCACATGAAGCGGCCCGGCGGGCAACGGCAGTTCAGCAGCGAGCTGCTGGCCCAGGCGGCGACCGATCCGGTCCACCTGACCCTGGCCGCCTGGCTGCGCTCCCGCTTGCACCTGTCCATCGGCGTCGAGGATATGGCGCGGGCGGTGGGGATGTCGGCGCGGACGCTGCACCGCCGCCTGCGCGACGCCGGCACCTCGCCGGCCCGGCTTCTGCGCGAGCTGCGTCTCGAACTGGCCTGCCGCCTGCTCGAGGAAGGCGGCGCCGGCCTGAAGGCGATCGCCCGCAAGACCGGATTCGGCAGCCTCTACAATCTCCACCGGGCATTCGTCGGCCGCTTCGGCGTCGCGCCCAGCGACTACCGGGCTCGCTTCGGCTAGGGCGGTACTAAAGGATGTACTTCGCCAGATCCGCCTTCTTGGCCAGCGCGCCCACCTTCTCGCCGACCATCTCGGGGGTGATCTCGACGCGGGTGCCCGGAGGCTGGTCGGGGGCGGTGAAGCTGATGTCCTCCAACAGGCGCTCCATCACCGTCTGCAGCCGCCGCGCGCCGATGTTCTCGACCGAGCGGTTGATCTCGGCGGCCAGGTCGGCGATGGCGCCGACCGCCTCGTCGGTGAAGGCCAGTTCGATCTCCTCGGTGCCCATCAGCGCCACGTACTGCTTGATCAGGCTGGCCTCGGGCTCGGTGAGGATGCGCACGAAATCGTCCCGCGTCAGGGCGGAAAGCTCGACGCGGATGGGCAGGCGGCCCTGCAGCTCGGGCAGCAGGTCGCTGGGCTTGGCGAGATGGAAGGCGCCCGAGGCGATGAACAGCACGTGGTCGGTCTTGACGTTGCCGTGCTTGGTGGCGACCGTGGTGCCCTCGATCAGCGGCAAGAGGTCGCGCTGCACGCCCTCGCGGCTGACGTCGCCGCCGGCGCGGTGCTCCTCGGAGCGGGCGCAGATCTTGTCGATCTCGTCGATGAAGACGATGCCGTTGTTCTCCACCGACCAGATGGCCTCCTTGACCACGGCCTCCTGGTCGAGAAGCTTGTCCGATTCCTCGTCCACCAGCACCCGGGCGGCGTCGGCGACCGTCATGCGCCGCGGCTTGGTGCGGGTGCCGCCGAAGGCCTTTCCGAACATGTCGGACAGGTTGATCATGCCCATGCTAGCGCCGGGCATGCCGGGGATGTCGATGGTGGGCATGCCCATGCCGCCGGTATCGGTGACGTGGATCTCGACCTCCTTGTCCTCCAACTGCCCCTCGCGCAACATCTTGCGGAATTTCTGGCGGGTCTCGGCGCCGGCGGTCTCGCCGACCAGGGCGTCCAGCAGCCGCTCCTCGGCCTCTACCTCGGCTTTGGCGGCGACCTGCTTCTTGAGGCGCTCGCGGGTCATGCCGATGCTGATCTCCACCAGGTCGCGGACGATCTGCTCGACATCGCGGCCCACATAGCCGACCTCGGTGAACTTGGTGGCCTCGACCTTGAGGAACGGCGCCTGGGCGAGGCGGGCCAGCCGGCGGGCGATCTCGGTCTTGCCGACGCCGGTGGGGCCGATCATCAGGATGTTTTTGGGCAGCACCTCCTCGCGCAGGCCCTCGGGCAGCTGCTGGCGGCGCCAGCGGTTGCGGAGCGCGATGGCGACGGCGCGCTTGGCGTCGTGCTGGCCGACGATGAAGCGGTCCAGCTCGGAGACGATCTCGCGGGGGGAGAAGGCGGTCATCACAGGGTTTCCACGACGATGTTGCCGTTGGTGTAGACGCAGATGTCGGCGGCGATCTTCATGGCCCGCCGGGCGATGGCCTCGGCGTCGAGCCCGTCCACGTCGATGAGCGCGCGGGCGGCGGCCAGCGCGTAGTTGCCGCCCGAGCCGATGGCGATGATGCCGTCCTCGGGCTCGAGCACGTCGCCCTGCCCGGTCAGCACCAGCGACACCTCCTGGTCGGCCACCGCCATCATCGCCTCCAGGCGGCGCAGATAGCGGTCGGTGCGCCAATCCTTGGCCAGTTCGACGCAGGCCCGGGTCAACTGGCCGGGATGCTTCTCGAGCTTGCCCTCCAGCCGCTCCAGCAGGGTGAAGGCGTCGGCGGTGGCGCCGGCAAAGCCGACCAGGATCGAACCGCCGCCGATGCGGCGCACCTTGCGGGCGTTGCCCTTGATGACGGTCTGGCCCAGGCTGACCTGGCCGTCGCCGGCGATCACCACCCGCGTGCCCTTGCGGACGCTGACGATGGTGGTGCCGTGCCAGGAGGGAGGGGAATCGGACATGCGGGTGCCGGCGGTTGTTGGATCGGGTGGGGGATGATGGCAGCCGGGGGCGCGGGCCGCAATCCCGTGCGCCCTACATAAGGAGGATGCGGCGAAAGGAAAGGGCGGCCGACGCTGGCAAGACGGTGACAATCCTGTTATTCCAGGGGGCATTCAGCAGGAGGCCCCCATGCGCCAGGCGAGCATCGAGCGCAAGACCACCGAAACCACCGTGACCGCCGCCGTCGACCTGGACGGAACCGGCCGCTACACGGTTGCCACCGGCATCGGCTTCCTCGACCACATGCTGGAGCAGCTGTCGCGGCACTCGCTGATCGACCTCGAGATCGAGGCCGACGGCGACCTGCACATCGATTTCCACCACACCACCGAGGATTCGGGCATCACCGTCGGCCAGGCGGTGGCCAAGGCGCTGGGCGACCGCAAGGGCATCCACCGCTACGGCTCGGCGCTGGTGCCCATGGACGAGGCCCTGGTCCGGGTGGCGCTGGACCTGTCCAACCGCCCCCATCTGGTGTGGAAGGTGGTCTTCGTGCGCGACAAGGTCGGCGACATGGACACCGAGCTGTTCAAGGAATGGTTCCAGGCCTTCGCGGGCGCCGCCGGCGCCACGCTGCACGTCGAGTGCCTGTACGGCGAGAACAACCACCATATCGTCGAGGCCTGTTTCAAGGCCCTGGCCCGCGCCCTGCGGGAAGCGGTGGAGATCGACCCGCGCAAGGCCGACGCGGTGCCGTCCACCAAGGGCACGCTGGGGGGCTCGCTCTAGATGCTGGTCGCCATCGTCGATTACGGCTCGGGCAACCTGCGCTCGGCCGCCAAGGCCTTCGAGCGGGTGGTCGCCGAGCAGGGCATGACGGCCGAGGTCGCCGTCACCGCCGACGCCTCGGTGGTGGCCCGCGCCGACCGCATCGTGCTGCCGGGGGTCGGCGCCTTCGGCGACTGCCGCGCCGGTATCGACGCCCTGCCGGGCATGGTCGCCGCCATGACCGGGGCGGTGCTGGGACAGGGACGGCCGTTCCTGGGAATCTGCGTCGGCATGCAGCTGCTGGCCACCACCGGCCGCGAGCACGGCGAGCACGCCGGCCTGGGCTGGATCGCGGGCGAGGTGGTGGCGCTGACCCCCGCCGATCCCGGCCTCAAGGTGCCGCATATGGGCTGGAACGAGCTGCAGTTCGCCGCCGGCGCCCATCCGCTGCTGGACGGCCTGCCGGCGCGCGCCCATGCCTATTTCGTCCATTCCTACCGCTTCGCCTGCGCCGATCCCGCCCACCAGCTGGCCAGCGTGGACTATGGCGGCCCGGTGGCGGCGGTGGTCGGGCGCGACAACATCGTCGGCACCCAGTTCCACCCCGAGAAAAGCCAGGCGACGGGGCTGAAGGTGATCGAGAATTTTCTGAAGTGGATGCCCTGAAGGATTAACCACAGAGACACAGAGGCACGGAGAGGCTGAGTAGACGGACACGCTGTCGCCTTTTGGACAACATCTCTGTGCCTCTGTGGTGAACTTTTTTTGGACGGAAGACCATGATTCTCTTTCCCGCCATCGACCTCAAGGACGGCGCCTGCGTGCGGCTCAAGCTGGGCCTCATGGAGGAGGCGACGGTGTTCAACACCGATCCCGGCGCGCAAGGACGCGCCTTCGCCGAGGCCGGGGCCGAGTGGATCCATGTGGTCGACCTCAACGGCGCCTTCGCCGGCAAGCCGGTGAACGGCGCGGCGGTCGAGGCCATCCTGGGGGCGGTGCCGGTGCCGGTGCAGCTGGGCGGCGGCATCCGCGACATGGCTACCATCGAGGCGTGGCTGGAGCGCGGGGTGCGGCGGGTGATCCTGGGCACGGTGGCGCTCCGCGACCCGGCCCTGGTCAGGGAGGCGTGCAGGCGTTTTCCCGGCCGGGTGGCGGTGGGCATCGACGCCAAGGGCGGCCGGGTGGCGGTGGAGGGCTGGGCCGAGACCTCGGACCTGACCGTCCTCGACCTGGCGCTGAAATTCGAGGACGCCGGCGCGGCGGCCATCATCTATACCGACATCGATCGCGACGGCGTCCTGGCCGGCCCCAACGTGGAGGCGACGGCGGCGCTGGCCCGGGCCATCTCGACCCCGGTCATCGCCTCGGGCGGGGTGTCGTCGCTGGACGACCTGCGGGCGTTGAAGGCGGTGGCGTCGTCGGGCATCGCCGGGGTGATCTCGGGGCGGGCGCTCTATGACGGCCGCATCGACCTCGCCGAGGCGCTGGCGTTGCTGAGGGACTGATCCATGCTCAAGATGCGCGTCATCCCCTGCCTGGACGTCAAGGACGGCCGCGTGGTCAAGGGGGTCAACTTCGTCGACCTGATCGACGCCGGCGATCCCGTCGAGCAGGCCAAGGTCTACGACCGGGCTGGCGCCGACGAGCTGACCTTCCTCGACATCACCGCCAGCCACGAGAACCGCGACACCATCTACGACGTGGTGCGCCGCACCGCCGAGGCGTGCTTCATGCCGCTGACCGTGGGCGGCGGCGTCCGCCAGGTCGAGGACATCCGCAAGCTGCTGCTGGCCGGTGCCGACAAGGTCAGCATCAACACGGCGGCCGTCCACCGCCCCGAATTCGTGCGCGAGGCGGCCGAGAAATTCGGCAGCCAGTGCATCGTGGTGGCCATCGACGCCAAGCAGACCGGCCCGGGCCGCTTCGAGATCTTCACCCATGGCGGCCGCAATCCCACCGGCATCGACGCGGTGCAATGGGCGCGGCGCATGGCCGACTACGGCGCCGGCGAGATCCTGCTCACCTCCATGGACCGCGACGGCACCAAGCGGGGCTTCAACATCCCGCTGACCCGGGCGGTGGCCGACGCGGTGACCATCCCGGTGATCGCCTCGGGCGGGGTCGGCACCCTCGACCATCTGGTCGAGGGCATCCGCGACGGCCACGCCACCGCCGTGCTGGCCGCCTCGATCTTCCATTTCGGCCTCTATTCCATCGCCCAGGCCAAGGCCCACATGGCCGCCGCCGGCATCCCCGTCCGTCCGGTCTGAGGAGAGGCACCATGACCCATGCCGTCGACGCGCTGTTCGCCGTCATCGCCGGGCGCAAGGGCGCCGACCCGGAAACCTCGTACACCGCCAAGCTGTTCGCCAAGGGCCGCGCCAAGATCGCCCAGAAGGTGGGCGAGGAGGCGGTGGAGGCGGTGATCGCCGCCGTCTCCCAGGGACCCGACAAGGTGGTGTCGGAAAGCGCCGACCTGCTCTACCACCTGCTGGTCCTGTGGGCCGAGGCGGGCGTCAGCCCCGAGGACGTGTGGGCGGAACTGGGCCGCCGGTCGGGGGTGTCGGGAATCGAGGAAAAGAACAGCCGCAAGGGGTGAGCCATGGCCTACGATCCCAACAACATCTTCGCCCGCATCCTGCGCGGCGAGATTCCCTGCAACAAGGTCTACGAGGACGACTTCGCCCTCGCCTTCCACGACATCAACCCTCAGGCGCCGACCCATGTGCTGGTCATCCCCAAGGGGGCCTATGTCTCCATGGAGGATTTCAGCGCCAATGCCGGCGAGGCCGAGATCGCCGGCCTGTTCCGCGCCGTCGGCAAGGTGGCGGCCATGACCGGGGCGACCGCCGAGGGCTGGCGCATGCTGGCCAATACCGGCGCCCATGGCGGCCAGGAGGTCCCCCACCTGCACATCCACGTCTTCGCCGGCCGCAAGCTGGGGCCGATGCTGGCCAAGTGAGGCCGGGATTCACCTGGGCGGCGGTCACTCGGCCGCCGACAGGCCCCGGTGGGTCTCGATGAGGACGTCGCGGACCTGGTTGACCTGGGCGACGTTGGGGGCGGGGGTGTCGCCGCCCGGCCGCAGCATCAGCTTTCCCCAGGCGCGGGTTCCCTGGGCGCTGGCCAGCACCCGGGTGAGATCCTTGAGCGCCGCGTGTAGGATGCGGAGCGTGCGGGGGTCGGAATAGAAGTGGTCCCAGGTCAGGTTGTTGCCGTGGATGACCAGCAAGGCCTGGATCACCGCCCGGCACTCGGCCTCGTAGCCGTCGAGGGACTCCCGCAGGGCGAATTCCACGAAGGCGAAATAGTTGGGCAGATGGGCGCGGGCGATGGGGGCGCCCTCGCCCATCAAGAGGTGCTCGAACGGCCGCACCACCAGGCGCTGGAAGGGATTGGAGCGCGCGCCCACATTGCCCTTGGGCTTCGAGTGGACCTTGCGGCACTTGTCTTCCTGGACCTGGAACGCCTGGTCCAGCGCCATGGTGCCGCGCCCGATCAGGTCCAGCATGCGGTCGATGTCCGCCACCGCGACCTTGCCGTCGCGGGCATGGTCGTGGATCAGCGTCCGAAGGACGCCGATGACGATGGCGGAAATGGCGTGGCAACTGCGCGTGCCGGTGCAGGGTTCCATCCGGCAACTGTGCGTAAATTCGCGCCGCTTCGCAAGCGCGTCAAGAACACTTCAAGTTTCTGCCTTGTGCCTCGCTCAGCGCCTTGGCCAGATCCTGCACCCGGTGGCGGACCCGGGGATCGCGGATGCGGTGATAGGCCCGCACCAGGTCCAGCATCTCGCGCCCGAGGGCGGACTCGGCGTCGAAGGTCATCGCCGGCGGCAGCGGGGCGCGGACCAGCGGCTCGGGCGCCCGCTCCAGCAGGTCGCCTCCCATCCCCTCGAAGAAGAACTCCACCGGCACGTCCAGCACCCGGGCCACGTCGAACAGCCGCGACGCGCTGATGCGGTTCAGCCCTCGCTCGTATTTCTGCACCTGCTGGAAGGTCAGGCCCAGCGCCTCGGCCAGCTTCTCCTGGCTCATGCCCAGCTCCACGCGCCGCGCCCGCATCCGCCCGCCCACGTGGAGGTCCACCGGGTTGGCGGCGCGGCGGGAGTTCGCCATCGTCATCGATCTGCCCCGTTTACGAGTAATCCCTGTCCGACCCTAGCGGAATGCGCCGGTGCGGTCCAGCCGGGACCCGTAACGGGGACAGGGGGGATTTACAACCGGGCCGGTTGCATGCATTGATGGCCGGGCGCCTGCCGTGGCGCGCGCGGACCCCGCGACTCCTTCGACCATTTTCCACGGCACCGTGGCTGACCGAGCGGATGACCACCCACGCCCCCACCGTCGCCTTCTCCGGCATCGACTGCCTCGACATCGACGTCCAGGTCCAGGTCGCCAGCGGCATGCCGGCCTTCACCATCGTCGGGCTGCCCGACAAGGCGGTGGGCGAGAGCCGCGAGCGGGTGCGGGCGGCGTTCAACTCGCTGGGTCTCGCCCTGCCACCGAAACGAATCACCGTCAACCTGGCGCCGGCCGATCTCCTGAAGGAAGGCAGCCATTTCGACCTGCCCATCGCGCTCGGCCTCCTGGCCGGCATGGGGGTACTGCCGCCGGACGAGGTGCGCGGCTATGTCAGCCTGGGCGAACTGGGCCTCGACGGCTCGGTGGCGGCGGTGGCCGGGGTGCTGCCGGCGGCCATCGCCGCCACCGCCGCCGAGCGCGGCCTGATCTGCCCCGCCGCCCAGGGCTCCGAGGCGGCCTGGGCCGGCGACCTCGACATCCTGGCGCCGGCCTCGCTGCTGGCCCTGGTCAACCATTTCAAGGGCACCCAGGTGCTGGTGCGGCCCAGCCCGCTGCTGGAGGACGCCGCCGCCGACCACCTCGATCTCAGGGACATCAAGGGCCAGGAAAGTGCCAAGCGGGCGTTGGAGGTGGCGGCGGCGGGCGGCCACAACCTGCTGATGATCGGCCCGCCGGGGTCGGGCAAGTCCATGCTGGCGGCCCGCCTGCCGGGCCTCTTGCCGCCGCTCGCCCCGGCCGAGGCGCTGGAGGTCAGCATGATTCATTCCGTGGCCGGACGGCTCGACGGCGGCCGTCTGCTGCGCCGGCGGCCGTTCCGCGATCCGCACCACTCGGCCTCGATCCCGTCGCTGGTGGGCGGCGGCATGAGGGCGCGGCCGGGCGAGATTTCGCTGGCCCATAACGGGGTGCTGTTCCTGGACGAACTGCCCGAATTCCAGCGTGGCGCGCTGGAAGCGCTGCGCCAGCCGCTGGAGACCGGGCGCGCCAGCGTGGCCCGCGCCAATGCCCACGTCACCTATCCGGCCCGGGTGCAGCTGGTGGCAGCCATGAATCCGTGCCGCTGCGGCTATCTCGGCGATCCCGGCTTGGCCTGCACCAAGGCGCCCAAATGCGGCGCCGAGTACCAGTCGCGTATCTCGGGGCCGTTGTTCGACCGTATCGACCTCCACGTGGAGGTGCCGGCGATCAATCCCATGGATCTGTCGCTGCCGCCGCCGGCCGAGGGCTCGGTCGAGGTCGCCGCCCGCGTCGCTGCCGCCCGTGCCCTGCAGGTGGAGCGCTACGGGGCCGTTGCTCCCGGGCGGGGGTGGACGGTCAACGCCCAGGCCGACGGTGAGGTGCTGGAGACGGTGGCGGCCCCCGACGCTGCCGGCCGCCAGCTGTTGACCGAGGCCGCCGAGCGCATGCGGTTGTCGGCGCGCGGCTACCATCGCGTGCTGCGGGTGGCCCGCACCCTCGCCGATCTGGACGGCGCCGACGGCGTGCGCCGCATCCACGTCGCCGAGGCGCTGTCCTACCGCCGCCTGGTGCCGGGACGCCAGGGGGGGTGACCCGGCCATGCCCCGTGGCGCGCATAGGGGGGCTGGCAATTTGCACCTTTTGAATTAGACTACCTATCCGAAGGTTGGGAGTCGGTATCATGCGACTCGTCGGGCGATGGACGGAAGCGGCCCTGGTGGCCTTGTGGGCGTTGCTCAGCGGCGCCTCGCTCGCCCATACCCTGGCGCTGATCGACACCCAGGTGCGCGAGGTCGCCATCGCCCGCGCCCGCGTCCTTTTCGCCCTCATCGAAACGACCCGCCAGTGGACCACCGAGCACGGCGGCCTGTACGTCGCCGCCACCCCCGACACGCCGCCCAATCCCTATCTGAAGGGGCGTGACCGCGACATCGTCGTCAACGGCCGCCTCTACACCAAGATCAACTCGGCCTACCTGACCCGCCAGTTGTCGGAGCTGGTGGAGCGCCGTCGTGGCGTCGTGTTCCACGTCACCAGCCTGAGGCCGATCCGGCCCGAGAATGCCGCCGACCCGTGGGAGACCAAGGCGTTGCAGGCCTTCGAGGACGGTGCCGCGGAGGTGATGGAGGAAACCGAGTTCATGGGCCGGCCGGCCTTCCGCTACATGACGCCGCTGGAGGCGACGAACGATTGCCTGGCCTGCCACGAGAACCAGGGTTACAGCGTCGGCGACATCCGGGGCGGCCTCAGCGTCAGCGTTCCCGCCGCTCAGGTGTACGAAGAGGTGGTGCCGCAGCGCCGCCACGCCGTCCTGCTGCATCTGGCCGGATTCGGGCTGCTGTCGGGCGGCACGCTGCTGCTGTTCTGGCGGTTGCGCGACAGCTGGCGCCGCCTCGACGAGGAACTGGCGGCCCGCGAGGTGGTCATCTCCGACCGCACCGCCGAACTGACCGCCGCCAACGCCGAGCTGGGGCGGTCCAACGCCGAATTGGAGAATTTCGCCTACGTGGCGTCTCACGACCTGCAGGAACCGCTGCGGATGATGGGCGGCTACGCCCAGTTGATCGGCCGCCGCTATCGGGACCGCCTCGACGAGGACGGCCGCGAATTCCTGGGCTATATGGCGGAGGGCGCCGACCGCATGAAGACCATGATCGACGACCTGCTCGACTATTCGCGGGTGGATCGTGGCGAGCCGGTGCGGGGACAGGTGGACATCGGGCTGGTCCTCGATGCCGCCCTGGCCAATTTGGCCGTGACCATCGCCGAGGCGGGGGCCGAGGTGGTGGTGCCCGCGCCGTTGCCGATGGTGTCGGGGGAATCGGCGCTGCTCATCCGTCTGCTGCAGAACCTGGTGGGCAATGCCGTGAAGTATCGCCGGCCGGGGATTTCTCCCCGGGTGTGGGTGACCGCCGACCAGGCCGAGGGCGGCTGGACCGTCACCGTCGCCGACAACGGCATCGGCATCCCGGCCGCCTCGCGGGAGCGGATTTTCCTTATTTTCCAGCGCCTTCACCCACGCGGCAGCTATCCCGGTACCGGCATCGGGCTGGCCATCTGCAAGAAGATCGTCGAGCGCCATGGCGGTCGCATCTGGGTCGAGGACGGCCCCGACGGGGGATCGGCCTTCCGCTTCACGTTGCCGGCCGCGTGATCCGCGAGCCGAGATGTTGCAGCGGCGGAACAGCAGCCGGCCCCGCAACTCGATTTGCAGTTGGGATGCAACCACCTTTGAAGTTGCGCCACCCATGGAAAACGTCCTGCGCAGGCGATGCCGCGACAACATATTGTTATCGTTGAATTAAGCCGACGGAACCGCAGCGGTGGCGGCGCGGCGCAATTCGATGGCGTCCCAGATGCGCGCCTCGACCTGGACCTCGTCGAAGCGGTCGATCTCCTGGATGCCGGTCGGCGAGGTGACGTTGATTTCGGTCAGATGGCTGCCGATGACGTCGATTCCCACGAAGATCAGCCCCCGCGCCCTCAGCGTCGGGCCGATGGCCTCGCAGATCTCGCGGTCGCGGGCGGTCAGCTCGGCCTTTACCGCCTTGCCGCCCACATGCAGGTTGGAGCGCGCCTCGCCCATGGCCGGAACGCGGTTGACCGCTCCGGCCGGATGGCCGTCGACCAGGATGATCCGCTTGTCGCCCTGGCGGACCTCGGGCAGGTATTGCTGGACGATCACCGGTTCGCGGTAGAGCTGGGTGAACAGCTCGAGCAGGCTGTTCAGGTTCTCGTCGTCGGGGCGGATGTGAAAGACCCCGGCGCCGCCGTTGCCGAACAGCGGCTTGAGCACGATGTCCTTGTATTCCTTGCGGAATTCGACGATCTGGCGGCGATCGGCGGTGATCAGGGTCGGCGGCATCAGGCCCTCGAAATGCGTCACCATCAGCTTTTCGGGAGCGTTACGCACATGGAAGGGATCGTTGACCACCAAGGTGCCGGGGTGGATGTGCTCCAGCAGGTGGGTGGCGGTGATGTAGGCCATGTCGAAGGGCGGGTCCTGGCGCATCAGCACCACGTCCATGGTGGCCAGGTCGATCAGCTGCGGCTCGCCCAGGCTGGCGTGGTCGCCGGGCTGGCGCCGGACCGACAGCGGTCGCGCCCAGGCGGCGACGCGGCCGTTCTTCAGCGCCAGATGCTGGGGCAGGTAGTGGAACAGGGCGTGACCGCGCCGTTGCGCCTCCAGCGCCAGGGCGAAGGTCGAATCGGCATTGATGTCGACGGCTTCGATGGGGTCCATCTGGATGGCGACGGCGAGGCTCACGGCATCGGCCTCCTTCAGCCCTGATGGCGGCGGGGGTCGGTCTTCAGCCGCACGTGGCTGACCACCCGCTTGACGTTGGAGATATCGCGGGCATGCGCGATCACCCGCTCCAGCTCGCCTTCGTTCTGGGCGATGCCCATCAGGTAGACCACGCCATCGACCACATCGACCGAGTAGTTGATGTTGCGGATCTCCTTGTCGAACAGCAGCCGCGTCCTCAAGGTCTGGGAAATCACCACGTCGCGGCCGTCGTCGATCAGGTCGGTGCCGTCGGGGCGGACGGCGATCTCGTTGATCACCTCGCGCACGCCGGCCGCCTGCCAGGCCAGCCGCACGGCATCGGCGCGGCCGGCGTCGGTGGGCACCACGCCGGTCAACAGCACCCGCCCCTCGCTGATGGTCAGGCCGACCTTGCGGTACATTTCGACGTCGTGCTGGAACCAGTAGTGATTGATCTCGGCCCGGATCTTGGTGTCGTCGACGGCCCCGTCAAGGCCGCGCTCCTCGGCGGCGGCCACGCCGGCGGTGGCGCCGGCTCCGACCACCGCGCCGGCGCATCCCGACAGCGCGCCGGCAAGTCCAAGGGCGGCGGCGAGGGTGAGGGCGGAGCGAAACTTGGTCACGGCGGCAATCCTCGCAAGTCCAATGGATGAGCACAGTGTAGCGGCGGGGCCGCCGCGCCCTCAAGCATCCATCCGCCAGGCGTCGACGATGTGGCGGGGAAGCCGGCCGGGCACCACCAGCACGGCGTCGAAGCGGATGTCGTGGCCGGCGAGGTCCGGCCGGCGGGCCAAGTAGGTCTCGGCCGCCCGGGCGACGCGGGAGCGTTGGCGGGGCCGGATGGCGTCCAGCGCTTCGGCCAGCGACGGCCGCGCCTTGACTTCGACGAAGGCGACCACCCGCCCGCGCCGGGCGATCAGGTCCACCTCGCCGGCCCCGGTGCCGCGCCCGGTGACCAAGCCGCGTTCGACGATGCGGTATCCCTTGAGGCGCAGCCACCAGGCCGCGACCGTCTCGGCCATGGCTCCGCGCCGCCGCGCTTGCCGGCGGCCGCTCATCCGTCGTTGCCGCCACGGAACAACCGCAGCGCCAGGGCATAGACGTCGCGGCGGGGATGGCCGGTTTCGGCGGCGACCAGCGCGGCGGCGTCCTTGACCGAGGCGCCGCCGTCCACCGCCGTCCGCAGCCGGGCTTCGATGTCGTCCTCGCCGGCGGGTGCGGCGTCCGTCGGGGCGCCGACCACCACCACCACCTCACCCTTGGGCGGGCCCGAGGCCGCGTAGCGGGCGGCAAGCCGGGACAGGGGGCCCCGCGCCACCTCCTCGTGAAGCTTGGTCAGCTCGCGGGCCACCGCCGCCGGCCGGTCGCCCAGCACGGTCATCATGTCGGCCAGGCTGTCGGCCAGGCGGTTGGGCGATTCGTAGAACACCAGCGTGGCCGGCACCGCCGCGACCTCCCTGAGCGTCTGGCGCCGCTGGGTCGCCTTGCTGGGCAGGAAACCGGCGAACAGCCAGCGGTCGGTGGGCAGCGCCGACAGCTGCAGCGCCGTCGGCACCGCCGAGGCGCCGGGAATGGCGGTGACCGCCAGGCCCTCGGCGACGCAGGCCGCTACCAACCGGTAGCCCGGGTCCGAGACGAGCGGCGTGCCGGCATCCGACACCAGCGCCACCCGCCCCCCCTCGCGCAGCCGCGCCAGCAGGGCCGGCCGGGCCTTGTCGGCATTGTGCTCGTGATAGGGCGTGAGCGGCCGCTCGAGGCCCAGCCGCGCCATCAGCCTGGCGGTCACCCTGGTATCCTCGCAGGCGACCACGTCGGCGGCCCGCAGTGTCTCCACGGCGCGGAAGGTGATGTCCCCCATGTTGCCGATGGGCGTAGCCACCAGATACAGACCGGGGGCCGGTTTACTTCCCAGCCGTGCCGGTCTACCCTCTGCCTCGCTTTCGTCCACCGACTGGAGGGGTTCCGTTGCGCGGGTTCTCGATCCGGTGGCGCCGTGTCGCTGCCTTGCCATTGCTTGCCGCCTTGATGCTGAGCGGATGTCAGCAGGCAGACTTACCACCGTGGATGGGCGGAACCAAGCCAGAGACGCAGGCCCCCGCGCCTGCGGCGCCTCCGGTCCAGGCGCCGCCGCCGGTGGCGGTGCCGCCCGCCCCGGTTCCCCAGGTGGAGCAGCAGCCGTTGCCGCCGCCGCCCGGCTTTCCGCGCACGGTGCCGGCCACTGGCGAGGGGCAGGTCCGCGCCGCCCTGCTGGCGCCGCTGTCCGGCCAGTTCGAATCCTCGGGCAAGGCCATGGTCAACGCCGCGCAGTTGGCGCTGTTCGACATCGCCGACGATCGCTTCAACCTGATTCCCATCGACACTCGCGGCACCGCCGAGGGTGCCGCCGCCGCCGCCCGCCAGGCCCTGGCCCAGGGGGCGGACATCGTGCTGGGGCCGCTGTTCTCGCACGAGGTCCGGGCCGCCGGGCCGCTGGCGCGCGAACAGGATGTGCCCATGCTGGCCTTCACCACCGACCGCGCCGCCGTCGGCAACGGTGTCTACGCGCTGGGCATCCTGCCGGCCACCCAGGTGGAACGGGTGGTGGCCTATGCCCGCTCGCAGGGTCGCGAGCGCATCGCCCTGCTGGCGCCGGCCAACGATTACGGCTACGCGGTGGCCGACGCCCTGAAGGGGGCGGTGTTGGCCACCGGCGCCCGCCTGGTCAAGGCCGAGTTCTACGATCCCACCGCCCGCGACCACACCCAGGTGGTCAGGCGCTTCACCGAATACGACGCCCGCACCCATGGGCGGCCGCAGGATTCCCACGATCCCGCGCCGCCGCCGCCCTTCGACGCGGTGCTGATTCCCGATTCGGGTACCCAGCTGCGGACGGTGGCGGCGCTGGTGACCTATTACGAGGTCGATCCGACGGCGGTGAAATTCCTCGGCACCCTGTTGTGGAACGATCCCCGGCTGGCCCGCGAGGCGGCGCTGGAGGGCGGCTGGTACCCGGCGCCGCCCACCGCCGACCACGAGAATTTCGCCCAGCGCTACGCCCGCGCCTTCGGCCCGATGCCGTCGGCCCAGGTCGGCAGCGTGGCGTCGCTGGCCTATGACGCCACCGCCCTGGCCGCCACCCTGGCCCGTCAGGGCAGCGGCGACTATCCCGCCGAGGCCCTGACCAGCGCCAGCGGCTTCGCCGGGGTGGACGGCATCTTCCGCCTGCTTCCCGACGGCGGCAGCGAGCGCGGTCTGGCGGTGCGCGAGATCGCCCGCGGCGGCAGCCGCGAGATCGATCCCGCCCCCCAGGCCTTCACCCAGCCGCCGAGGATGTAGGGCCTAGTGCACTGAATCATTCGGATGGTACAAAGACCATCCGAATGATTCAGTGCACAATTCGTTGATATTGTGGGCCGATTCGCCAGACCGAAGGTTCAGGCCACTGAATCTTCGGTCTGGATCGGACCACTAGCGTCCGAACAGGCTGTCCAGCAGGCCGTCGATGGCGTTGCCCAGCGCCCGCACCGGATCGCCGCCGCCCGAGGTCTCGGCGGTGGGCCAGCCGCCGGCGGTGCCCTCGGTGGCGAAGATCTCGGGCGCGGGCTGGACGGGGGTCGGCAGCTCGCGCGCCGGCAGGCCGCGATGGGCGGCCAGCATCACCGTCTTCCACAGCTGGGCCGGCAGGCCGCCGCCGGTGACCTTCCGCATCTCGTTGCGCTGGTCGTCGTTGCCCAGCCAGACGCCGGCCACGTAGTCGGCGGTGAAGCCCATGAACCAGGCGTCGCGGTAGTCCTGGGTGGTGCCGGTCTTGCCGGCGGCGGGCCGGTCCAGCCGCGCCGCCTTGCCGGTGCCCTCCTCGACCACCGCCCGCATCAGCTCGTGCATGCCGGCCAGGGGGTCCGATCCCGTCACCTGGCCGAAGCCGCCGCCCTGGCGCCGCCAGATCACCTTGCCGTCGGGACCGGTGACGCGGTCGATGCCGAAGGCGGCCACGCCGTCGCCGCCATTGGCGAAGGGGGCGTAGGCGGTGGTCAGCTCCAGCAGGGTGACCTCGCTGGTGCCCAGCGCCAGCGAAGCGTCGTTGCCCATGCGTGACGAAATCCCCAGCCGGTGCGCCACCGCCGCCACCCTGGCCGGCCCGACCTCGTCGATCAGCCGCACCGCCACCGTGTTGGTGGACTGGGCGAAGGCGTGGTGCAGGGTCACCGGGCCCTCGTAGCGGCCGTTGTAGTTGCCGGGGGTCCAGTTGCCCAGCTTGATGGGGGCGTCGTCGAAGACGTCGTGGGGGGCCAGGCCGTGCTCCAGCGCCGCCAGATAGACGAAGGGCTTGAAGGCCGAGCCCGGCTGCCGGCGGGCCTGGGTGGCGCGGTTGAACTGGCTGTCGTCGTAATCGGCGCCGCCGACCAGGGCGCGGACGGCGCCGTCGGGGGTCATCACCACCACCGCGCCCTGGGCGACCTTGCTCTTGGTGCCCTGCTTGTCGATAAGCTCCTTGAGCGCCTTTTCGGCGGCCCGCTGCAGGCCGGCGTCCAAGGTGGTGTGGACGATGAGGTCGCGGCCCTGCAGCTCGGCCATGCCGGCGATCTCGCCCATCAGCCAGTCGGCGAAATAACGGCCGGTGGCGGCCGGCCGCCGGGTGGCCTGGGCGGCGCCCTGCAGCGCCGCCATGTCCACCGTCTTCTGGTCGAGGAAGCCGGCCTCCACCATGTTGTTCAGCACCTCGACGGTGCGGCGGTGGCTGGCCTCGGGGTCATTGAGCGGGCTGTAGCGGCTGGGCGCCTTCAGGAGGCCGGCGATCACCGCCGACTGGTACAGGGTGGTCTTGCGGGCGGACACGTCGAAGAACCGCTTGGCGGCGGCGTCCACCCCGAAGGTCCCCGAGCCCAGATAGACGCGGTTCAGGTAGAGCGCCAGGATCTGGTCCTTGCTGAAGCGGTTTTCCAGCCACAGCGCCATCAGCAACTCCTGCACCTTGCGCTTCAGCGAGCGCTCGGGGGTCAGGAACAGGTTCTTGGCCAGCTGCTGGGTGATGGTCGAACCGCCCTGCACCACCCGGCCGGCACGCAGGTTGGTCAGCGCGGCGCGGGCCAGGCCCCACAGGTCGACGCCGAAATGGCTGTAGAACCGGCGATCCTCGGTGGCGATGACCGCCTGCGGGATATAAGGCGAGATGTCCTTCAGCTCGAGGGGCTGGCCGTAGATGTCGCCATAGGCGGCGAAGGTCTCGCCCTCCACCGAGACGAACTGCACGCTGGGCCGCCGGCTGGTGGCGGTCATCCGCTCGATGTCGGGCAGGTCGATGGCGTAATAGGCCACCACCCCGGCCAGGGCGATGCCGATCCAGATCGACACCGTCACGCCCCACGCCAACAGCCGCCGGAACCACGACCGTCCGCGCGGCGCCTTGGCCTTGCGCGGCGCCTTGCCGCGGCCCCCCTCGCGCTTGGGCCGGCGTGGCGGGGCGCCGCCGCCCGAGGCGGGCAGGCGGTCCGAGGGATCGGCGGCGAGGGTGTCGCGCGAACGGGGTGTCTTGGCGGGCATGGGGGCTTTTAGCATGGGGCGGGGGAGTCTCGGAACTGGCAACGCCGGGGCATTGGATGTAAGGTGACGCCACCCCCAACGGGCGGGCAGTGAAGGAAAAGGTCATGGAAACCCTGGCGGTCACCATCTCCACCGAGCTCAAGGAGCGGCTCGAGGCGCTCGCCTCCGAGACCGGCAAGCCGCTCGACGAGTGCCTGACCATCGCGGTCGAGGAGTTCGTGCAGAACTGGGAAATCCACCTGTCCGACATCCACCAGATCGACGAGCACGAGGCGCGCGCCGTGCTCAAGGCCGCCAACGAGTAGGCGCCTTCCCCTTATTCGCGCCGGATCGTGGCGGAATTAGGGTTGGGGATCGCCTTACAGCTTCCTGGCATATCCCCTGGGCGTGTAGACCCGGGGCCCCGACGGCAGGTCCAGGCGGCGGGTCTCGGAATTGCCCACCACCACCATGGTCAGCATGTCGGCGTGGTCGGGGGTGAGTTCCTCCAGGGTGATGATCTCGACTTTTTCCTCGGGCCGGCCCAATTGGCGGGCCAGGATCACCGGCGTTTCCGGCGGCCGGCCGGTCAGCAGGATGTCGCGGGCGTGGGCCAGCTGGTCGCGGCGGCGCTGGCTCACCGGGTTGTAGAAGCACACCACGAAATCCGCCTCGGCGGCGGCCCTCAGCCGCCTCTCGATGCTCTGCCAGGGCGTCAGCAGGTCCGACAGCGAGATGGTGCAGAAGTCGTGGTTGACCGGCGCGCCGGCGCGGGCGGCGGCGGCCTGCAGCGCCGAGACGCCCGGCACCACCGTGACGTCCAGACGCAGCCAGCCGGGCGCGCGCTCGCGGTCCATCAGCTCGAAGGCCAGGGTGGCCAGGGCGTAGATGCCGGCGTCCCCCGAGCACACCAGCGCCACCGTGCGGCCCTCGGCGGCCAGGTCCAGGGCCATGCGGGCGCGGTCGGCCTCGGCGCCCAGGCCGCTTTCGTGCCGCGCCTTGCCGCCGGCGGCGGCACCCAGCAGGTCCAGATACATCCCATAGCCCACCAGGTCGGTGGCGGCGGCGATGGCGGCCGAGGCCTCGGGCGTGCGCATGTCGGCGCTGCCGGGGCCGATGCCGACGATGAACAGCCGCCCCCGCGCCCGGCCCACCGCCAGCGGGTCGATGCCGCGCCCGGCCCGGGCCACCGCCATGGTGGCGCGGCGGGACTTGGTCTTGGCGACCACCAATTCGGACTCCGGGCCGGCGGCGGCCAGGGCGGCGCCCTCCG
The DNA here is from genome assembly GCA_937887565.1 of uncultured Rhodospirillaceae bacterium. GTDB lineage: Bacteria > Pseudomonadota > Alphaproteobacteria > Rhodospirillales > Magnetospirillaceae > CALABS01. The sequence goes on from CALABS010000036.1 coordinate 166,043, forward strand.
ACACGCCGGGGCAGCCGATCTCCCGCATCACGATCGCCGAGGGGGTGGCGAGCCGGGCCGCCTGTCCGTTCAGTTCGGCCGGGGTGAAGAAGCGGGCCGGCACCCCCAGCGACCGCGCCAGCGCGTGCACCGCCGCCTCGTCGGCCTTCAGGTCCACCGAGGCGACGCAGGCGACGGACTCGGCCGCCAGCGCCTCGGCGGCAAGGGTGTCGCGGACCAGCGCCTCCAGCTCGGCCGGGTCGCAACTGCGTTCGCAGCCGACCCCCACGGCCAGGGTCGGCGGATGCAGCACCAGCTCGTTGTCGTCGGGCTTCACCGCGCGGTCAGTGATCCGGATCGCCAATTCCGCCCCGGCGGCGAAGGGCAGGCCGTCCAGCCAGCCGGCCTCGCCGGCCTCGACCTCCAGCCGCACCGGCCCGCCGGCCAGCATCATGGCGGCCACCGGCTTGGCCGCCTCGGGATTGGCGACCCGCCATCCGGGCGGTGGCTCGTCCAGCGCCACCCCCAGGGACAGGTCGCCGGCGGTGGTGACGGCGGCCGGGCAGCCGAGGGCGGCGGCCAGCCGCCGCGCCAGCGCGTTGGCGCCGTGATGGCCGCCCAGCAGCGGCACCACCGCCGAGCCGTCCGAGGCCACCGCCAGCACCGGCGGTTCGGCCCGCTTGTCCGACAGCAGCGGCGCCAGGGCGCGGATCAGGATGCCGGCGGCGCAGACCCCGACGATGGGCGTGCCGGCGGCGAACAGCGCCCGCAGATGGGGCGCCGTCTCGGCGATCATGGTGGCATCCGGGGCGGCGACGCGGCCGGCCAGGGCGTGGATCGCCGCCCCCGGCAGGGCGGCCGCCACCCGGCGGGCGGTGTCGAGGGCGGCGGGGGTGAGGACGACGACCGCGATCATGGTTTATGCACCAGGATGAGGGAGAAATAGGGAGCCGAATCGATCTCGGCGAGGGCGGCGAGGCGCTGGCCGGGATGGCCGACCCGCTCGGCCAGCCAGGCATGGTTCATCAGCCCCTGCCTGTCGAGAACCCTGCGCACCTTGGCCAGGTGGCGGCCGACCTTCATGATCACCGCCGCGTCGGCGGCGGCCAGCAGGCCGGCGATCCGGTCCTCGGCCAAGGTGGCGGGAATCACGGCGACGGCGTCGTCGAGGGTGGCGACGGGGACGCGAAGGGCGGCGGCGGCGGCCATCATGGCCGGCACGCCGGGCACCACCTCGACCGCGAAGCGCGGCGCCAGGCGGGCCATCAGATAGATGAACGACCCGAAGAACAGCGGGTCGCCCTCGCACAGCACGGCGACGTCGCGGCCGGCGGCGAGATGGGCGGCGATGTCCTCGGCCGCGCTTCCATAGGCGGCATCGGTGTCGTCGCGCTCGGGGCGGAAGGCCAGGCGGATGGCGATCTCGGTACGGCCGGCGGGAATGTGGGCGGCGGCGATGCTCCGCGCCATGCCCTCGCCCTCCAGCGGCGCCGGCCAGGCCAGCACCGGCGCGGCGCCCAGGACGCGGATGGCCTTGGCGGTCAGCAGCTCGGGATCGCCGGGGCCGACGCCGACGCCATAGAGGGTGCCGGTCATGGCTTCACCCCCACGTAATGCGTCACCGGCGCGGCCGGCGCCCAGGTGTGAAAGCGGCCGGTGGCCTCCAGGCGGGCCACCGCCAATCGGGTCAGGGTACCGCCATGGGCGGCGTGGAAGGCCAGCAGCACCGCCTCGGCCTCGGTGGTGACCGCGTTGGCCACCAGCCGCCCGCCGGGCCGCAACGCCTGCCAGCCGGCGTCCAGCACGCCGGGGGCGGAAACGCCGCCGCCGACGAACACCGCGTCGGGGTCGGACCAGGGCAGCCCGTCGGGCGCCCGGGCCTGGACGATCTCCAGGCCGGGCGTGCCAAGGGTGACCGCGTTGCGCGCGATGCGGGCGGCGCGGGCGGGATGGTCCTCGATGGCGACGGCGCGGCCGCCGGCCCGCATCCATTCGATGGCCACCGAGCCCGATCCGGCGCCCACGTCCCACAGCAGGCGGCCGGGCAGCGGCGCCAGCGACGACAAGGTGACGGCGCGGATCTCGCGCTTGGTCAGCTGGCCGTCATGCTCGAAGGCGTCGTCGGGCAGGCCCGGCACCAGCGGCAGGCCGGTCCCGCCGGTCACCTCGACCGCCACCACGTTCAGGGGATCGAACGGTCCTTGAGTGATCTCGGTCACCCTTTCGGCCGTCCCGCCCAGCCGTTCCAGCACGGTGACGCGCGAAGCGCCGAAGCCCCGCGCCGCCAGCAGCGCGGCCACGGCGGCCGGCGTCGAGCCATCCTCGGACAGCACCAGCAGGCGGCGGCCGGCCTGGAAATGCAGGGCCAGGGCGTCCAGCGGGCGGCCGTGGGCGGTCAGGCACGCCACATCCTGAAGCGGCCATTTCAGCCGCGCGGCGGCCAGCGAAAAGGCGCCGGGATGGGGCACCACGGTGATCTCGCCCGGATCGAACCAGCGCGCCAGCGTGGCGCCGGCGCCGAACCACATGGGATCGCCCGAGGCCAGGGTGGCGACGCGGCGGGGGCGCAGCCTCTCCAACAACTCCCGGCCGGCGGCGAAGGGCGATGGCCACGGGTGACGCTCCTGGGCGCCGGGGATCATGGCCAGATGGCGGTCGCCGCCCACCAGCACCTCGGCGGACGCGACGATAGCGCGCGCGGCCGGCGACAGGCCGTCCAGCCCGTCCTCGCCGATGCCGATGATCGCCAGCCAGCTCATTCCTCGTTCCCCGCCGCCAGCGCGTTGACCGCCGCCGCCGCCATGGCGCTGCCGCCGCGGCGGCCGCGGATGCAGACGAAGGGCAGGCCCGACTGGATCAGCGCCTCCTTGGATTCCTCGGCGCCCACGAAGCCGACCGCGAAGCCCAGCACCAGGGCCGGGCGGGGCGCGCCCTCCTCCATCATCTCCAACAGCCGGAACAGGGCGGTGGGGGCATTGCCGACGGCCACCACGGCGCCGTCCAGATGGGGGCGCCAGAGTTCCACCGCCATGGCCGAGCGGGTGGTTCCCAGCTCGGCCGCCATGCGGGCCACCGACGGTTCGTTGAGGGTGCAGATCACCTTGTTGGCCAGTGGCAGGCGCCGCGCGATGACGCCGTGCACCACCATCTCGGCATCCGCCAGGATGGGGGCGCCGCGCCGCAGCGCCTCGCGGCCGGCCGCACCGGCGCCGTCGCTCCAGGCCAGGTCGGCGACGGCATCGGTCATGCCGCAGGCATGCACCACCCGCACCGCCAGGTCGCGCAGGTCGTCGGGCACCCGCGCCAGGTCGGCCTCGCGGCGGATGGTGGCGAAGCTCTGGCGGTAGATCTCGGCCGGATCCTTGATCCAGGCGCGAATGTCGACGCGGGCCGCGCCGGTGACGCCGAGAATCCACCCTTCCTCGCCCTCCACCACCGCCCGCTCGGCGTCGGTCAGGCCGGGGTCGCCGGCGAACAGGGCGGACAGCCGGCCCCGCTGATCCAGCTCGGCGAAGTGCCGGCTCAGGGCCACGACCTGGGCGCGGTCCTTGACCTCGCCGCCGACGGGGGCGGCCGGAACCATCGACGGATAGACCTCGGCCAGCAGGATGCGCCAGTCGGAGGATTTTTGCAGGGGCCGGAGGCCGGTCTCGAACGGCCAGACGCGGGTCACCTCGGCCAGGCCGTGATACCGGCGCAGCTCGTCGGCGCGGGGAATGCCGACCAGGGTCTGGCCGCCGACATTGCCCGCCGTCCACAGCTTCCACGGCGATTGCGGCCTGAGCCCGCGCCGGCTCGCCCGCTCCTCGGTCAGGCGGAAGTCGGGGAACGGCGAGGCGGTGTCGGGGCGCCGGCAGCCCAGGGTCTCGCCGGCATCCGCCGCGTCGCAGCCCCAAAACGGCGCCGCCCGGCCGCAAAGCTCGGCGTTGAGCCTGGCCGCCACCTCGAAGCGGTTGTTGTCGTTGTCGGCCTTGTCGCGGATGTCGGTGGCCAGCCGCCGCCAGACGGTGCGCCAGTCGCCGCCCAGCCCGCCCGCGAATCCGCGCGGCAGGCCGAAGGCGAAGTCGAACCCGACCAGGACGGTCAGCCCGCGCGCGGCCAGGTCCGAGAGAAGGTCCGCTAGGTCTTCGACCGCCTGCTGCCGGGTGGCCGGGTTGGCGACGGTCAGGCTGTGGTCGTCCCTCAGCAGGCACGCCCACCACACCCCGTTGGCGCCGCGCACCGGCCGGCGGGCGGCGCTCCAGTCCACCATCACATAGGCGTCGAAGACCGGCTCCACCGCGCCGCCTCAGTCGTGGTGATGGTGGTGGTGATGATGATGACCATGGCCGTGGCCGTGGCCGTGATGGTGATCATGATCATGGTGATGGTGGTCGTCGTCGGTGCCGATGCCGCGCACGTGGTGGTGATGGCCGGCCTGGACGGCGCCGACGCTGGCCTCGAAGCCCACCACCTGTTCGCGGTACTTGCACAGCGTGCAGTTCATGTGGGTCTCGCCCCTCAGGATCTCCTCGACCCGCTCGACGAAGCTGTCGATGACCAAGGGATGGTCGTTGAGATAGGGCGCCTTGACGATCTCGACGCCCGGATGGGCCGCCGCCGCCTCGTCGGCCCAGTCGTAGATGCGCTTGACCAGGATGCCGGTGAACAGGAAATAAGGGAAGACGATGATGCGCTTGAAGCCCAGCCGCGTCACCGTCGCCAGCGCCCGGTCGACCAGGGGATAGGCGACCCCGGAATAGGCCACCTCGGCCCAGCCGAAGCCCATGCCTTCCCACAGCATGCGGGCCACCTTCGACACGTTGGAATTGGCGTCGGGGTCGTTGGTGCCGCGCCCGACCACCAGCAGCAGCGTGTCCTTGCGCTCGATTCCGGTCTTGGCGGCCTTTTCGGCCTCCTCGATGCGGGCGGCGGCGGCGTTGACCAGCTTGAGGTCGATGGCCAGCTCGCGCCCGAAGGCGATCTCGATGCCGGGGTTCTCGGCCGCGAAGGTGTTGATCTCCCACGGCAGGTCGTTCTTGACGTGGCCGGCGGCGAACAGCATGCCGGGCACGGCCAGGATGCGGCCGACCCCGGCCTCCTTCAGCTTGTCCAGGCCGTCGCGGATGATGGGGCGGGCGAATTCCAGATAGCCGCTTTCCACCGCGTACTGGGGCAGCCGTGCCCGCAGATGGGTCGCCAGGGAGTCGAACTCCCGGATGGCGTCGCCGTCGCGGCTGCCGTGGCCGCAGATCATCACTCCCGTCTTCACCGTCATGCGCGTGGTCCTTGCCTTCGTGCGTTGTCTCTGCCCCGGCTGGTCCGTGCCTCCGGCCGGGCGGTGCGAGCGCGGACTATAGGCGCATTCGCCGCGCCCGCTCAAGCGCCGGGGGTGGCGTTGCCAGCCGCCCGCGCGGCCCGTATGCTCGCCCCATGCTTCCGCTCGCCACCCAATTCGGCCACGCGCCCGACGCGCTGTTCATCCTGTTCCTCGCCATCGCGCTCGACGCCATGCTGGGGGAGATGGGGCCGCTGTTCCGCGTCCTGCCGCATCCGGTGGTGGTGATTGGCCGGCTGGTCGCGGCGCTGGACAGGCGCCTCAACCGGCCCGAGCGGGGCGAGCCGGCGCGCCGGCGGCGGGGCGTGCTGCTGGTGGTGCTGGTGGTGGGCCCGGCCGCCGCCGCCGGGGCCGCCATCGCCTTCGTGGCCCGCGCCCTTCCCCATGCCTGGCTGGTCGAGGCCTTCGTCGTCGCCACCTTGTTGGCCCAGCGCAGCCTGTTCGACCATGTGAACGACGTCGCCCGGGCGCTGGAGGACAAGGGACTGGAGGCCGGCCGCCACGCGGTGTCGCGCATCGTCGGGCGCGACACCCAGGCCCTGGACGAGCACGGGGTGGCGCGGGCCGGCATCGAGAGCCTGGCCGAGAACTTCTCGGACGCGGTGGCGGCGCCGGTGTTCTGGTACGTCCTGCTGGGCCTGCCGGGCATGCTGGCCTACAAGGCGGTGAACACGCTCGACAGCATGGTCGGTCACCGCAACGACAAATACCGCGCCTTCGGCTGGGCGTCGGCGCGGCTGGACGACGTGATGAACCTGGTTCCCGCCCGTCTCGCCGGGATGATCCTCGCCGTCGCGGCGCTGTTCTCGGCCGGCGCCCGGCCCATCGCGGCGCTGCGCACCATGGCCGCCGACGCCCGCCATCACAAGAGCCCCAATTCCGGCTGGCCCGAGGCGGCCATGGCCGGCGCCCTGGGACTGGCGCTGGGGGGGCCGCGCAAATATCCGGGCCTGACCGTGGACGAGCGGTGGATCGGCTCGGGCCGTGCCCGGGCCACGGTTGCCGACATCGACCGCGCCCTCCACCTGTTCATGGTGGCCTGCGTCGTGGACGCCGGTCTGGTGGCGGCTCTGATGTGGGTCCAGGCATGAGCGGCAGGTGGCGGGCCATCGCATTGGTGGCCGCGTGTCAGGTCATGGCGTTCTCGCTGTGGTTCTCGGCCACGGCGGTGCTGCCGGCGCTGAGCGCCGAGGGCGGCCTCGACGCCTTCCAGTCGTCGCTGTTCACCAGCGTCGTGGCGATCGGTTTCGTCTGCGGAACCTTGACCAGCGCCGTCCTCGGCCTTGCCGACCGCTGGGAGCTGCATCATTTCTTCCGCGCCTCGGCGTGGGTGGCGGCGGCGGCCAATCTGGGGCTGCTGGCGTTCGATCCCGCCTCGCCCTGGGTGCTGGTCTGCCGCCTGGTGACCGGATTCTGCATGGCCGGGATCTATCCGGTGGGCATGAAGATGGCCGCGACCTGGGCACGTGTCCTGCCCCCGGCATCGAATGATGCCGGGGATGAGCATGCCACGAAATCGACGGGTCGCGCCTCGATTGCCGGCAATCGCGGCGCGGGGAGCGACATGGGGCTGCTGGTGGGGCTGCTGGTCGGCGCCCTGACCCTCGGCTCGGGCTCGCCGCATCTGTTCAACGCCCTGGGCGGTCTGGACTGGCGGCTGACCGTCGCGCTGGCCTCGGTCTCGGCGGGGCTGGCCGGCCTGTTGGTCGGCCGCGTCCGCCTGGGCCCCAATCTCGCCAAGTCGCCGCCCTTCGAGCCCGCCTATGTCCTCAACGCCTTCCGCGACAAGGCGCTCAGGCTCGCCAACATGGGCTATTGGGGCCACCAATGGGAGCTCTACGCCATGTGGGCGTGGATCGGCGCCTTCCTGACCGCCAGTTTCGCGGTCCGGGGCGTCGCCGCCGAATGGGCCGGCGCCGCCACCTTCCTGGTGGTGGGGCTGGGCGGCGCCGTCGGCTGCCTGGGCGGCGGCTGGCTCGCCGATCGCTGGGGCCGGACCACGGTGACCATGGCGGCCATGGGGTCCAGCGGCACGCTGGCGCTGCTGGCCGGGCTCACCTTCGGCGCGCCGGTCTGGCTGACGGTGGCGGTGTGCCTGGCCTGGGGAGTGACGGTGGTGGCCGATTCGGCCCAGTTCTCGTCGAGCGTCATCGAGCTGTCCGACCGCGCCCATGTGGGCACCATGCTCACCACCCAGACCTGTGTCGGCTTCCTGATCACCTTGGCGACGATCCATCTGGTTCCGGCGGCGGTCGAGGCGGTCGGCTGGCGGTGGGCCTTCGCCCTGCTGGCGCCGGGACCCTTCCTCGGCGCCTGGGCCATGGGTGCTTTGCGGCAGCGGCCCGAGGCGGCCCGGCTGGCCGGCGGCCGGCGCTGAGTCCAAAGGATGAGCACAATCGTCATTCCGTGCCGTTGACGGCCCGCGCGATCATCCGAATGATAGTGATACTCGGACGCGCGGGCGCCCGGCGGGAGGGGGTGCGGATGACGATGCCACGGCAGCATGGGGTGCTTTGGCGGTACAAGGGCCGGCTCGTCGCCCTGGTGCTGACCGCCATCCTGTGCGCCAACTGGACCTGGCAGACCCTGGAGCGCCGGACCCAGGCGGTGGCGGAGGGCGACCGGCTGGTGGCGTCGCTGACCCGCTCGCTGGAATTCCATGTCACCAGCTCGCTGCGCTCGATCACGGCGCTGCTGGACGAGGCCGCCGACCGCATCGATCCCGGGCAATGGCCGCAGCCCGCCCTCCAGGCCTGGTTCCACGCCCGCCTTGGCGGCTATCCCGAGGTGCGGGCCATGCAGATCGTCGATGCCGCCGGGGTTCGGCGGGGCGAGATCATCCTGCCCTCGGGGCGGCCGCCGCTGACCCTCAACGGGGCGCCGCGAGAGCGCGACTTCTTCCGCCGCCTCAGCCAGGAGCCCGTCACGACGCCGGTGATCGGGGCGCCGGTGATCAGCGCCAACGGCGAGGGCTGCATCCCGCTGGCGCGGGCGATCATCGACCGCCAGGGACGGTTCGCCGGCCTGGTGGTGGTCGGGCTCGACGCCGGCGTCCTGCGCGACATGCTGACCACGGTGGCGGTCGAGGAGGAGGGTGGGACCGCCCTGTTCCGCTCGGACGCGACCTTCCTGGCGCGGGTTCCCGGCCACGACAAATGGCTGGGCAAGGTGGTGACCAACAGCGCCGTCTTCAGCGAATTGCTGCCGCGGGGGCCGGTGGGGGTCGGCCACCTCACCGGCGTCGCCGACGGCAACGACAAGATCGTCGCCTACCGGACCTTCGCCGACTATCCCATGGTGGTGGCGATCGGCGTCACCTTCCGCACCGTCCTCAGCGACTGGCGCGCCCAGGTTCTCAAGGAAGGCATCGCCAACGGGATCATGGTGGTGGCGATATTGGTCCTGGCCACCCTTTACGACCGCTGGGCCGAGGCCAGCCGGCGGCTGATGATCCAACTGGCGCTGAGCCACGAGGACCTGGAGCGCCAGGTGGCCGAACGCACCGCCCATCTGGCGGCCACCAACGCCGAACTGGCCCAGTTCACCTTCATCGCCTCGCACGACCTGCAGGAACCGCTGCGATCGGTATCGAGCTTCCTGCAACTGCTGCGGCGGCGCTACCACGGCCGGCTGGGGCCGGAGGCCGACGAGTACATTGCCTTCGCGGTCGACGGCGCCCAGCGGATGTCGACCCTGCTCAACGACGTGCTGGCCTATTCCCAGATCGGGCGGCCGGGTCTGATTCCCCAGCGCTGCGACACTACCGACCTGGCCCGCGACGCCCTGGCGACGGTGGGCGGCGGCGAGGGGGCCGTGGTGCGGATCGACCCCCTGCCGGCGGTGGTCGGGGTGCCGTCGCAGATCCATTGCCTGTTCCAGAACCTGCTCGGCAACGCCCTCAAATACCGCAACCGCGATCGCCCCACGGAGGTGACGGTGTCGGCCGAGACGCAGGGGGGCGGCTGGGTGCGGCTGGCGGTGGCCGACAACGGCATCGGCATCGATCCCCAATACCACGACCGCATCTTCAAGATCTTCCAGCGCCTTCACCGCCGCGAGGAGTTCGAGGGGACCGGCATCGGCCTCGCCCTGTGCAAGAAGATCGTCGACTCCCATGGCGGCCGGCTGTGGGTGGAGTCGCGGCCGGGCGAGGGCAGCACCTTCTATTTCACCCTGCCTTTGGCCGAATGACGCCGAGCAGGGCGTCCAGGTCCACCGCCGCCGCCACATGGTCGGCGAGGTGGTCGAGCACGGTCTCGACCTGGGCCTCGTGGTCGATTCCGGCGCCGCCCAGCAGGGCATGGCGGAAGGCGTCGGAGCCGAACAGGCCGTGGAGATAGCAGCCCATGACGCGGCCGTCGGCCGAGCCGGCGCCGTCGGGGCCGGTTTCCAGCGCCAGCATCGGCCGGGCGGCGTCGGGGCCGGTGGTGCGGCCCATATGCATCTCGTAGCCGGAAACCGTTACGCTTCCGCAACGGCCCCTTGCCCGCGTCAGCACCTTGTCGCCCGCCATCACCGTCTCGACGTCGAGAAGGCCCAGCCCGGCCGCGCGGCCGCCGGCGGGCCCCTCGACGCCCAGCGGATCGGAGACCCAGCGTCCCAGCATCTGGTAGCCGGCGCAGATGCCCAGGACCCGGCCGCCGCGCCGGGCATGGGCCAGGATGTCGATGTCCCAGCCCTGGGCGCGCAGGAAGGCAAGGTCGGCGATGGTGGACTTGGAGCCGGGCAGCACCACCAAATCGGCGTCGGCGGGCAGCGGCCGGCCTGGCGGGACGATGGTCAGGCGGGCGCCGGGTTCGGCGGCCAGGGGGTCGAAGTCGTCGAAATTGGCGATGCGCGACAGTTGCGGCACCACGACGTGAAAGGCCCCGGCGCCGCGCCGGTTGGTCAGGGACTGGGCGTCCTCGGCGGGCAGCAGGGCGGCGTCGGCGAACCACGGCACGATGCCCAGGCAGTCGAGCCCGGTCCGGGCCTTGATGATGTCGAGGGCCGGAATGAAAAGAGCCGGGTCGCCGCGGAACTTGTTGATCACGTAGCCCCTGGTGCGCGCCCGCTCGGTGTCGGACAGCAGCGCCCAGGTGCCGACGATGGCGGCGATGACGCCGCCGCGATCGATGTCGCCCACCAGCACCACCGGCACGTCGGCGGCCTCGGCGAAACCCATGTTGGCGATGTCGGCGGCGCGCAGGTTGACCTCGGCGGCGCTGCCGGCACCCTCCACCAGCACGATGTCGGCCTGGGCCCGCAGGCGATGGAAGCTGGCCAGCACCTTGGGCAGCAGGCTGGCCTTGAGGGCGTAATAATCCCGGGCGCCGGCGGTGGCCAGCACCTTACCCTGCACCACCACCTGGGCGCCGGTGTCGCTTTGCGGCTTCAGCAGCACCGGGTTCATATCGGAATGGGGCTCGACGCCGCAGGCCCGCGCCTGCAGGGCCTGGGCGCGGCCGATCTCGCCGCCGTCCGCCGTCACGGCGGCGTTGTTGGACATGTTCTGCGGCTTGAACGGCAGGATCCGGTGGCCGTGCCGGGTCAGCGCCCGGGCCAGGCCGGCGACCAGCAGCGACTTGCCCACGTCCGAGCCGGTGCCCTGGAGCATCAGGGCGAGGGGGCGGCGGTCAGCGGGCAAGGACGTCCCTCAGCCGGTCGGCCTGGGGGCTGTCGACGGCGCGCTTGACCACGATGTCCTCGGGGGTGGGGTTGCCTCCGTAATAGGCGGCGTTCCACGAATGCCGGGGCAGGATGCCGGCCCCTTCCAGGCTGGCGCCGCCGAACAGCCCCACCGCCTTCGAGAACGCCACGATGTCGGCGTCGAGATTGGTGGTGGTCGAGGCTTCGGCGCCGGCACCGGCGGTGGCTACCGCCACCCCCACGTCGGCGCCGGCCTTGAAGCGGTTGTCCATGACCGCCGCCAGCCCGCCCGGGGTCATGATCACGTACATCGCCTCGGCGTCCTGGACGCCCACCTGCAAGCCCACCGAGCCCGCCGCCACCGAATAGAAGGCGGGGCCGGACCAGCGGCCGTCGCCGTCGCGGGTCAGCAGCACGCCGGTGCCGTATTCGGCGCCCAGGATGAAGCCGCCCTTGACCAGGTCCGGAACCACCAGCACCGCCGTGGCCCGGGCCAGGGCCGCCGAGAGGTCGGCGGCGAGATTGCGCTCGGAGCGCAGGCGTTCGACGGTGGAAACCGCCTTGGCGACCAGGCGGGTCTGGTCGGTGACCGGCTGGGCGGCGGTCATCGCGGGAGCCGTCGCCAGCAGGATCATGCCCAGCAGAAGTGTCTTCATCATGCCGGAGGGTCCTTTCGTCGCGTGTCCGCAGGGTACCGCCGGCGGGCCTAGAATTCCACCCCCGGCTGGGCCTTGATGCCTTCCCGGAACGGATGCTTGACCAGGGTCATCTCGGTGACCAGGTCGGCGGCCTCGACCAGGGCCGGCGGGGCGTTGCGTCCGGTCAGCACCACGTGCTGCCCCTCGGGCCGGGCGGCGATGGCCGCCAGGACCTCGTCCAGCGGCAGGTAATCGTAGCGCAGCGCCACGTTGATCTCGTCCAGGACCACCATGGCGGTGCCCGGGTCGGCCAGCAGCGCGGCGGCGGTCTCCCAGGCCCGGGCGGCGGCGGCCACGTCGCGGGCGCGGTCCTGGGTCTCCCAGGTGAAGCCCTCGCCCATGGCCTTGAAGGTCACCAGGTCGCCCAGGGAGTCCATCACCCGCCGTTCGGCGGTGTCCCACGCCCCCTTGATGAACTGGACGATGCCCACCCGCATGCCGTGGCCGACGCAGCGGATGGCCATGCCGAAGGCGGCGGTGGACTTGCCCTTGCCGGGGCCGGTGTGGACGATGACCAGCCCCTTGGCCCCCTGCTTGCGGGCCATCAGCTTATCGCGGCTGGCCTTCTTCTTGGCCATCTTGTCCTTGTGGCGCGCCTCGACGTCCTCGCTCATGGGCCTCGCTTCCGGTGGCTGGTCTGGGGTGCCGATGCTGGCAGCAACCGGCGCCCCCGCGCAAGCCGCCAGTTGCGTCTGGCGCCGCCGGTCGAATGGAGTAGAATATGCGAAAGAATTAATGAACGGGAGGGCGCCATGAACGCCAAGAGCATCCTATTCTGGTCCTCGGGCCTGTTCGTGCTGGTCGGCGTCGCCGGCGTCGCCACCCTGGGCGCCATCGCCAAGGTGCCGTCGGCGGAATACTGGACCGTGGTGCTGGGGGCCGGCGGCGTCGGGGCCGGCTGGCTGGGGTTGATCAGCGCCATCCACTGCAAGTCGTGCGGCGACGAGGATTGATCAGCCGGGAAGTCCCGCCATCGCCCGCACCTCGGCCGGCGATCGGCCGGCCGCCCGCAGCGCCGCGATGGTCAGCGAGCGGTCGCGCTTGGCCAAGCGGCGCCCGCCTTCGTCGGTCAGCAGGCGATGGTGGTGGTAGGCGGGCGTCGGCAGGCCGAGAAGCGCCTGCAGCAGGCGGTGGACGTGGGTGGCGGCGAACAGGTCGACGCCCCGGGTGACCAGGCTGACCTGCTGCAGGGCGTCGTCCACCGTCACCGCCAGATGATAGCTGGTGGGGGTGTCCTTGCGGGCCAGCACCACGTCGCCGAACGCCGCCGGGTCGGCCGCCTGGGGGCCGGCGACGCGGTCGTGCCAGGCCAGCCGCCCCGCCATTCTCGCCGCCTTGGCGACATCGATCCGCAAGGCGAACGAATCTCCCGCCGCTTGGCGGTCGGCGGCCCAGGCGGGGTCGAGGCGGCGGCAGGTGCCGGGATAGAGGGCGCCGTCGGGGCCATGGGGGGCGTGACCGGCGCCGGCGATCTCGTCCTGGATGTCCCGACGGGTGCAGAAGCAGGGATAGACAAGGCCCATGGCCCGCAGGCGGTCCAGGGCGGCGCGGTAGTCGTCCAGATGCTCCGATTGCCGCCGCGGCGGCCGTTCCCAGTCCAGCCCCAGCCAGGCCAGGTCGGCCAGGATGGCGGCCTCGAATTCGGGCCGGCAGCGGCCGGGGTCGATGTCCTCCAGCCGCACCAGGAACCGTCCGCCATTCGCCTGGCGGGCGGCGAACAGGGCCGAATGGGCGTGGCCCAGATGCAGCAGCCCGGTGGGGCTGGGGGCGAAGCGGGTGGTTTCCCGGGCTTGGTGCATGGGCGCCAGCATACCATAATCAAGGGCCTGTCCATCCCCCTGCCCGGAGTGCCGCCATGGCGTCCCCTTCCCTTTCCGGCCCCTCGGCCGCTCCCGCCGGCGGCGGCCCGGTCCGCCAACTGGTGGTGCTGCTGCATGGTGTCGGCACCGACGGTTCCGACCTGATCGCCCTGGCGCCCGTGCTGGGCCCCCATCTGCCCGACGCCGCCTTCGTCGCCCCCGACGCGCCGCAGCCTTACGACATGGCGCCGTTCGGCCGCCAGTGGTTCTCGCTGCAGGATCGGTCCACCCCGGCCCTGGCGGCGGGAGTCCGCGCCACCGCGCCGCTGCTCGACGCCTTCCTCGACCGCGAGCTGGCGACGCGCGGGCTCGACGATTCCGCCCTGGCGCTGGTGGGGTTCTCGCAGGGCACCATGATGGCCCTGCACGTGGCCTACCGCCGGCCGCGGGCCTCTGCGGGCGTGGTCGGGTTCTCGGGCGCCCTGGTCGAGCCCGAGGCCTTGGCCGGCGAGTTGCGCGCGCGGCCGCGCACCCTGCTGGTCCACGGCGCCGAGGACGAGGTGGTCAACCCGGCTTGCCTGCCCGCCGCCGAGCGGGCCCTGGCCGCCGCCGGGGTGCCGGTGCTGTCGGATCTGCGGCCCGGCCTGGGCCATTCCATCGACGGCGCCGGCGCCTCGCTCGCCCTGGCCTTCCTGCGGCAGGCGTTCGGGCTCGAGAAGTAAACGAAGCTTCATCAAACAGGGGATGGATTTGCGCTGTCACTTTCTATATTTTGTGACAACCCTTCGATGGAGTGGGTATTGGTAGCATTGGATGGCTATCCCGCCCTGGTACTCAACGCGGATTTCCGTCCGCTGAGCTACTATCCGCTCTCGCTCTGGCCCTGGCAGGAGGCGGTGAAGGCGGTGTTTTCCGAACGGGTCAACGTCGTCTCGGAATACGACCGCGAGGTCCGCTCGCCGAGTTGGAGCATCCGGCTCCCCAGCGTGATCTCGCTGAAGGAATACATCCCCGCCGCCCGCCGTCCCGCCTTCACCCGCTTCAACGTCTTCCTGCGCGACCGCTTCAGCTGCCAGTATTGCGGCCTGCCCTTTCCCACCCACGACCTGACCTTCGACCACGTCGTTCCGCGCGCGCTCGGCGGCCGCACCACCTGGGCCAACGTCGTCACCGCCTGCGCGCCCTGCAACCTGCGCAAGGGGTCGATGCTGCTGCGCCAGGCCGGCATGCGCCTGCGCCAGATCCCCTTCGAACCCACCAGCTTCGAACTGCAGGAGAACGGGCGCTCGTTCCCGCCCAACTACCTGCACCACAGCTGGCGCGACTTCCTGTACTGGGATTCCGAGCTCGAGCAGTTCTGAGCGGCGGAAACGTCGTGGTGCTTCCGCATTAACGATTCCTGCGGCCGGCCGCGTTACAGTGGCGGGCGGTTCACCGGGGACGGATTTCATGAGCAACGGCTGGCGTGCCTCCTTCGCGGTCTATCTGGACCGGCGCATTCTCAGCGTCCTGCTGCTGGGCTTCGCCAGCGGCCTGCCGCTTCTCTTGACCTTCTCGACCCTGTCGGCGTGGCTGAAGACCGAGGGCATCAGCCGCACCTCGATCGGGCTGTTCGCCCTGGTCGGCACGCCCTACGCCCTCAAGTTCCTGTGGTCGCCGCTGATCGACCGCCTGCCGCTGCCGGTGCTGACGCGGGCATTGGGGCGGCGGCGGAGCTGGGGGCTGGTGATCCAGGTGCTGCTGATGGCCTGCATCCTGGCCCTGGGGGCCAGCGACCCGGTCGCCGACCTCGGCCGCATGGCGGCGCTGGCGGTGGCGGTGGCCTTCCTGTCGGCCAGCCAGGACATCGTCATCGACGCCTACCGCGTCGAGATCCTGCCGGCCGACCTGCAAGGGCCGGGCGCCGGGGCGGTCCAGACCGGCTATCGCCTCGCCATGCTGGCGGCCGGGGCCGGCGCGCTCTACGCCGCCTCGGCCTACGGCTGGTTCGCCGCCTACGGGCTGATGGCGGCCCTGCTGGCGGCGGGCATGCTGGTGTTCCTGTTCGGGCCCGAGCCGGCGGTGACGGTATCCGCCGCCACCATCGAGCGCGAGCGGCGCGCGGCCGAGTTCCTGGAGCGCCGCCCCGACCTCGGGGGCGCGCCGGCCGCCGTGGCGGCGTGGCTGTACGGCGCGGTGGTGTGCCCGTTCGCCGACTTCATGGCCCGCAAGGGCTGGCTGGCGGTGCTGGTGTTCGTCATCGGCTACAAGCTGGGCGAGGCCATGGCCGGCGCCATGGCCAACACCCTCTATGTCGAGCTGGGCTTCTCGCTCGACGAGATCGCCACCGTCAGCAAGGTGTTCGGCTTCGGCGCCACCGTCGCCGGCGGGCTGATCGGCGGCGCCCTGGTCGCCCGCCTGGGGGTGATGCGCGCGCTCCTGGTGTTCGGGGTGCTGCAGTCGGTGGGCAACCTGTTCTACGTGGTCCAGGCGCTGGCCGGGCACAACGTCTACGCCCTGGCGCTCTGCGTCGCCATGGAGAACCTGACCGCCGGCATGGCCGGGTCGGCGCTGGTGGCCTACATCTCGGGCCTGTGCAACGTCGCCTACACCGCCACCCAATATGCGCTGCTGTCGTCGCTGACCGCGGTGGGGCGGACCATGTTCGCCTCGGCGTCCGGCAAGCTGGCCGACATGGTCGGCTGGGTCGACTTCTTCCTGCTGACCACGGTGGCGACCGTTCCCTCGCTGCTGCTGCTGCTGTGGATGATGCGCCGTCTGCCGCAGGCGGTGGTGCGGCAGCCCGCCTGACTCCCCATCTTGGGAGGATGGACGGGGCCCGGGCGTCCGGACGAGGAGACCCGGCAGGGCCGCGACCTGGTTTCATCCAAACCTGAATTAGGCTATTCTTGTTGCACCGCAAAAAGGTGGCCCATGCGCATCGGCGTGCCCAAGGAGATCAAGACCCACGAATACCGCGTCGGCCTGACCCCGGCCAGCGTGCGCGAGCTGGCGCATCACGGCCACGAGGTGCTGGTCGAGACCCGGGCCGGCGAGGGCATCGGCTGCCCCGACGCCGCCTATGGCGTCGCCGGCGCGACGGTGGTGGGGTCGGTGGCCGAGGTCTTCGCCGCCGCCGATCTGGTCGTCAAGGTCAAGGAGCCGCAGCCGTCCGAGACCTCCCTGCTGCGCGACGGCCAGGTCCTGTTCACCTACCTGCACCTGGCGCCCGATCCGGCCCAGACCCGGGCGCTGGTGGACTCGGGCTGCATCGCCATCGCCTACGAGACGGTGACCGACGCCCGCGGCGGCCTGCCGTTGCTGGCGCCCATGAGCGAGGTGGCCGGCCGCATGAGCATCCAGGTCGGCGCCCATTGCCTGGAGAAGGAGCAGGGTGGCGCCGGCGTGCTGCTGGGTGGCGTGCCCGGCGTCCCCCCGGGCAAGGTGACCATCCTCGGCGGCGGCGTGGTGGGCACCAACGCCGCCCGCATGGCGGCGGGCCTGGGCGCGCGGGTGGTGATCCTCGACAAGTCGCTGCAACGCCTGGCGCAACTGGATGAAATGTTCGCCGGCCGCGTGCAGACCGCCTACGCGACCATGGATTCCATCGAGAAGCATGTGCTAGAAGCCGACCTCGCCGTGGGCGCGGTGCTGGTTCCCGGCGCCGCCGCCCCCAGGCTGGTGAACCGGACCCTGGTGGCGGGCATGCGCCGGGGCTCGGTGGTGGTGGACGTGGCCATCGACCAGGGCGGCTGCTTCGAGACGGCGCGGCCGACCACCCACGCCCAGCCCACCTACGTGGAGGAAGGGGTGGTCCACTACTGCGTCACCAACATGCCCGGCGCGGTGGCCCGCACCTCGGCCATCGCGCTCAACAACGCCACGCTTCCCTTCGCGCTGGCCCTGGCCGACAAGGGCTGGGCCCGCGCGCTGTCCGAGGACCCGCACCTGCGGGCGGGCCTCAACGTTCACCAAGGCAGGGTCACCCATGCCGCGGTGGCCCACGACCTGGGGTACGACTTCGTCGCGCCCGAGGCCGTGCTTTCCTGACATAACCCCCTTAGCGCCCAGAGACGGATTCAATGGACATCAAGAAGATCCCCATCGGCAAGAACCCCCCCAACGACATCAACGTCATCATCGAGATCCCCCTGCGCAGCGATCCGGTGAAATACGAGATCTGCAAGGAATCGGGCGCCATGTACGTGGACCGCTTCCTGCACACCGCCATGTACTATCCGGTCAACTACGGCTTCGTCCCGCACACCCTGTCCGAGGACGGCGATCCGGTCGACGTGATGGTGGTGGGCCGGGTGCCGGTGGCGGTGGGCTCGGTCATGCGCTGCCGCCCCATCGGCGTGCTGATGATGGAGGACGAGAGCGGCATGGACGAGAAGATCCTCGCGGTGCCGCACGTCAAGCTGCATCCCTTCTATGAGGAGGTGAAGAGCTATGACGACCTGCCGCAGGTGCTGATCAGCCAGATCGAGCACTTCTTCGTGCACTACAAGGATCTCGAGCCGGGCAAGTGGGTCGAGCTGCGCGGCTGGGGCGGCCCCGACAAGGCGGCCGAGATCATCCAGCAGGCGATCGACAACGCCCAGAAGAAGTAGGCATCCTCCCCCTCCCCCGGCCCGGCCGGGGGAGGGGGCGCCGTCTATTCCGTCGCGCCCTCGAAGGGCGAGGTGTCGCGCTTGGGGCGCTTGTCCTTCAGCGACTTTCCGGTCACCAGGTAATAGGTCATCTCGGCGATGTTGGTGGCGTGGTCGCCGACGCGCTCGATGTTCTTGGCGATGAACATCAGGTGCGAGCACACCGTGATGGTGCGCGGGTCCTCCATCATGTAGGTCAGGATCTCGCGGAACAGGCTGGAATAGAGGTCGTCGACCTCCTGGTCGCGGTCGCGCACCGCCAGCGCCCGCTCGGCATCGCGGTTCAGATAGGCGTCCAGCACCTCGTTGAGCAGCTCCGTGACCAGCCGGCCCATGCGCACCAGCGACCGCATGGGCGCCACCGGCTGCATCTGGTTGACCACCAGCGAGCGCTTGGCGCAGTTGGCGGCGTGATCGGCCACCCGTTCCAGGCCCCCGGCCACCTTCAGCGAGCAGATGACCGTGCGCAGGTCGTCGGCCACCGGGGATCGCAGCGCCAGGACGCGGATGGTCTGCTCGTTGATGAACTCCTCGCAGGCGTCGACCTTGCCGTCGTCGTTCATCACCTTCTGGGCGAGAGCGCTGTCGCGGTTGGTCAGCGCCTCGATGGCCGCCGCCAGTTGGGATTCGGCGAGGCCGCCCATGCGGGCCAGCGCATCGTCCAGCTTCCTGAGTTCCTCGTCGTAGGATTTGACGATGTGCTGTTCGCCGATGGACATGGGGTCGGACTCCTGTTCAGCCGAAGCGGCCGGTGATGTAGCCCTGGGTCAGGCGGTGCGCCGGCGCGGTGAAGATCTGTTCGGTGGGCCCCACCTCGACCACGTCGCCCAGGTGGAAGAAGGCGGTGCGCTGCGAGACGCGGGCGGCCTGCTGCATGGAATGGGTGACGATGACGATGGTGAAGTTCTCGCGCAGCTCGTCGATCAGTTCCTCGACCTTGGCGGTGGCGATGGGGTCCAGCGCCGAGCACGGCTCGTCCATCAGGATCACCTCGGGGGCGACCGCGATGGCGCGGGCGATGCACAGCCGCTGCTGCTGGCCGCCCGACAGGCCGGTGCCCTGCTGATCCAGGCGGTCCTTGACCTCCTGCCACAGGCCGGCGCGCTCCAGCGCCATGTGGACGACGTGGTCCAGCTCGTCCTTGCGCTGGTGAAGGCCGTGGATGCGGGGGCCGAAGGCGACGTTGTCGTAGATGGACTTGGGGAACGGATTGGGCTTTTGGAACACCATGCCCACCCGCATGCGCAGCAGCACCGGGTCCAGCCCCTGGGAGCCGTAGATCTCGTCGCCGTCCAGGGTCACCGAGCCCGACACCCGCGCGCTGGCGATGGTGTCGTTCATGCGGTTGAGGCAGCGCAGGAAGGTGGTCTTGCCGCATCCCGACGGGCCGATCAGGGCGGTGACGTCGCCGGTGCCGATATCCAGGTCGATACCGTTCAGCGCCCGCTTGGGTCCGTAATGCACCTCCACCCCCCGTGCGCTCATCTTGGTGAGCATCGTCGGCGTTTCGGTCTGGGTGTCATCCCGCATGGGAAATCCTCGGAATTCCAGCTGTTAGGCATGCAGGTAACTCCGTGCCGGGCCGTCCCGCAACCGGAAAACCGTGACAGATTTGTGACGGACTACCCGACGGCGCGGTCGTGCCCGGCGGCGGCGGCGGGAAGATAGACGGAAAAGGTCGAACCCCGGCCCACCTCCGACTCCACCACCAGCGCGCCGCGATGGCGGTTGACGATGTGCTTGACGATGGCCAGACCCAGCCCCGTGCCGCCCAGCTTCCGCGAGCGGGCGGTGTCGACGCGGTAGAACCGCTCGGTAAGACGCGGCAGGTGCTCCTTGGCGATACCCTCGCCATGGTCGCGCACCGCAAGTACCACGGCGCCGTCCTTCAAGGCGGTGCCGGCGGCCATGGGCAGGGCGGCGGCGGGGGAAAGCTCCACCTCGACGGCGGTACCGTCGCGGCCGTATTTGACCGCGTTGTCGAGGAGATTCTGCACCAACTGCGCCAGCTCGTCCTCCTGGCCGACCACCAGCCGGGCGGCGGGATCGACGGCCAGCCGCATCTCCATCCCCTTGGGCCGGGCCAGCGCCTCGATGGCGGCGGCGCCCCGGCTCACCAGCCGACCGAGATCGACGGTCTCGCTGGGCTGGAAATGCTCGTTGAGCTCGATCCGCGACAGCGACAGCAGGTCGTTGACCAGTCGCGACATGCGTCCGGCCTGTTCGTGCATGATGTCGAGGAAGCGGTCGCGCGCCTCGTCGTCGTCGCGGGCGGGGCCGCGCAGGGTCTCGATGAAGCCCAAGAGGGTGGCCAGCGGGGTGCGCAGCTCGTGGCTGGCATTGGCCACGAAATCCGCCCGCATCTGCTCGATGCGGCGCACGGTGGTCAGGTCGTGCAGGGCCAGGATCGCCCGCGTGCCGTCGGCCGAGGCCGCGTCCACGCGCTCGACCAGGGCCCGGAAGACGCGCTCCACCGGCACCGGCAGGGTGAATTCGGTCTCGCGGCCGCGGGCGCCGGCCAGGACCTCGTCGGTGGCTTCCAGCAACTGGGGGTCGCGCAGCACGGCGGCGATGTCGCGGCCGGTGATGTCGCGGCCGAACACCTGCCGCGCCGCCGAATTGGCCCGCGTCACCCGCCGCAACTCGTCCAGCAGCACCAGCGGCACCGGCAGGGCGTCGAACAGCGCCTCGTTCCAGCGGGCGGCGGCGGCCAGCTCTCCCTGGCGCTGCTGCCAGGCGCGGCGCAGCTGCGCCACCGCGCCCACGGTCTCGTCCATCAGCTTCTCGCTGCGCGGCGGCGGCGGCGGGCCGGTATCGACGCCGTCGGCCATCTCGCGGGTCCATGCCGACACCGTGGCGATGTCGCGCAGGAACGGCAGCACCACCACCGCCATCAGCGCCGCCGACACCACCACGGCGCCCAGCGCCGGCAGCATCGCCAACTGCCCGCCGGCGACCAGCACCAGCATCACCGCCGCCAGCGGAATGGACAGGATGGCGACGGCGGCGGCGAGACGGCGCGGGGAAACGGCGCGGCGGGGCATGGCGGTCAGTCCCGGATGGCGTCGTAGCAGGCCAGCACCGCCATGTTGACCATGTCGTTGACGGTGGCGTCCATGGAGGTGATCTGGATCGGCTTGGCCAGCCCCATGAGGATGGGCCCGATGACCGAGCCGCCGCCCAGCTTCTGCATCAGCTTCCAGCTGATGTTGGCGGAATAGAGGCCGGGCATCACCAGCACGTTGGCCGGCCCCGACAGGCGGGCGAACGGATAGTGGGCCAGCAGCTCGGGGTCCAGCGCCACGTCGGCCGCCATCTCGCCGTCATACTCGAAATCGACGTTGCGGGCATCCAGGATGGACACCGCCTCGCGGACCCGTTCGGCCCGGTCCGAGGCGGGGTTGCCGAAGGTGGAATAGGACAACAGCGCCACCCTGGGCTCGTGGCCCATCTGCCGCGCCTTGCGGGCGGTCTGGATGGCGATGTCGGCCAACTGCCCGGGATGGGGGGTTTCGTGGACGGTGGTGTCGGCCAGGAACACCGTGCGGCCGCGCGCCACCAGCATGGTCAGGCCGAACAGCAGCTCGCCGGGATTGGGGTCGACGACCCGCTTGATCTCCTCGAACGCCTGCCAGTAGTTGCGGGTCAGGCCCGTCACCATGGCGTCGGCGTCGCCCTCGGCCACCATCAGCGAGCCCCAGATGTTGCGCTCCTGGTTGACCAGGCGCTGGACGTCGCGGAGCAGCGCGCCCTTGCGCTGCAGGCGGCCGTACAGCACCTCGGTGTAATGCTCGCGCTTGTCCGAGATGCGGGCGTTGACGATCTCCAGCGATTCGCCCCCGGGCAGGCCGTTGGCGCGCATGGTTTCGCGGATGCGCTCGACGCGGCCCAGCAGGATGGGCGTGCCGTAGCCGGCGTTCCTGAAGGCCAGGGCGGCACGGATCGACTTTTCCTCCTCGCCCTCGGCGAAGACCATCCGCTGCGGGTTGGCGCGCACCTTCTCGGCGATGGCCTGCAACGAGGCGGCGGTGGGATCGAGCCGGGCCGACAGCTCCTTGCGGTAGCCCTCGATGTCGACGATGGGCTTGCGGGCGACGCCGGTGTCCATGGCCGCCTTGGCGACCGCGGGGGGAATGGCGGCGATCAGGCGGGGATCGAAGGGCACCGGGATGATGTATTCGGGTCCGTAACGAAGTCGGCGGCCGGCATAGGCGGCATCCACCTCGTCGGGCACGTCCTCGCGGGCCAGCTGGGCGATGGCCTCGGCGGCGGCGATCTTCATCCGGTCGTTGATGGTGCGCGCCCGCACGTCCAGGGCGCCCCGGAAGATGTAGGGGAAGCCCAGCACATTGTTGATCTGGTTGGGATAGTCCGAGCGGCCGGTGGCGACGATGGCGTCCTGGCGGACCTGGCGGACCTCCTCGGGGGTGATCTCGGGGTCGGGGTTGGCCATGGCGAAGATGATCGGCCGCGCCGCCATGGCGGCCACCATATCGGCGGTCACCGCCCCCTTGACCGACAGGCCCAGGAACACGTCGGCGCCCGCCATGGCCTGCTCCAGGGTGCGGGCGTCGGTGGGGATGGCGTGGGCCGACTTCCACTGGTTCATGCCCTTCTCGCGGCCCTGGAAGACCACGCCCTTGGTGTCGCACAGGGTGACGTTCTCGTGGCGGATGCCCATGGCCTTGATCAGCTCGACGCAGGCGATGGCGGCGGCGCCGGCGCCGTTGACCACCACCCGCGCCTCGTCCATGGCGCGCCCGGTCAGGTCGAGCGCGTTGATCAGGCCGGCGGCGGTGATGATGGCAGTGCCGTGCTGGTCGTCGTGGAAGACCGGGATGTCCATCATCTCGCGCAGCCGGCTTTCGATGACGAAGCACTCGGGCGCCTTGATGTCCTCGAGGTTGATGCCGCCGAAGCTGGGCCCCAGGAAGCGGACGCAGTTGACGAACTCGTCGACGTCGCGGGTGTCCACCTCGAGATCGATGGAATCGACGTCGGCGAAGCGCTTGAACAGCACCGCCTTGCCCTCCATCACCGGCTTGCCGGCCAGGGCGCCCAGGTCGCCCAGCCCCAGGACGGCGGTGCCGTTGGAGATCACCGCCACCAGATTGCCCTTGGCGGTGTAGTCATAGGCGAGGCTGGGGTCCCTGGCGATGTGCAGGCACGGGAAGGCGACGCCCGGCGAATAGGCCAGGGACAGGTCGCGCTGGGTGGTCAGCGGCTTGGTGGGCACCACCTCGATCTTGCCGGGGCGGCCCGACGAGTGCATCAGCAGCGTCTCGCGCTCCAGGTCGGCCTGCTTGCCGCCATTGCCGCGGGTGTGGTCGGTCATCGCGCGTCTTCCCTGTGACTTGGCCCTTGTGGTCAGGCCTTGCGGTCGAACACATGGATGTTGGCGGCGCCGGCCGATTGCAGGGCCGCCCGCGCCTTCTCCTCCTCCAGCTGGTCGCGCACGATCACCCACAGGATGACGCTGCCGGCGGCCAGGGCGCGCCCGAAATCGTCGGAATCGGGGATGGTGCTGATTTCGTCCAGCAGTTCCTTGGCCGCCGCGCCGCCCACGCCCGCCGCCACCAGGGCGGCGGCGGCGGCGGCCACCGGGCCGGCGAACAGGGCGATGATGCCGGCGGTGACCAGCGGCCATTCGTATTTGGCGTCGCCGGCCACGGCGGTCAGCACGTCGCGCCACGGCTTGCCCTCGCGGCCGACCGTCACGTCCAGCGAATCGTGCGACGACAGCACCGACAGGTCCGAGCGGGTGAAGCCCGCATGGGTCAGCGCGTCGACGGCGGCCATGAAATGGTCGCGGTCGGAAAAGGTGCCGACGACCTCGCGGATCGTGGGCGCATGGGGATCGGTGGTCATTGCCCCTCCAAAGGTTCCACAGCCCTTCATCTTGCGCCGATCCGGGACGGATGCAAAGAGGGCGGAGGTGAAGTTTCACCACGAGGACACGGAGACACCAAGAAGGCCCCGCCTGATCCGACATCCTTGGTGTCTTGGTGTCTTGGTGGTGAAAAACCGCTATATAGAGGCCACCCACCACCAGCCGCAGCAGAAACGTGACCGCCGAGACCCCGGACGTCCCCGCCATTCCGCCCGACGCCACGCCCATGATGGCCCAGTACCTGGCCATCAAGCAGGCCCATCCCGACTGCCTGCTGTTCTACCGCATGGGCGACTTCTACGAGCTGTTCTTCGACGACGCGGTCAAGGCCTCGGCCGCGCTCGACATCGCGCTCACCAAGCGCGGCAAGCATTTGGGCGAGGACATCTCCATGTGCGGGGTGCCGGTACGCTCCTACGAGATGTATCTGTCGCGCCTGGTGCGCGCCGGCTTCCGGGTCGCCATCTGCGAGCAGACCGAGGACCCCGCCGAGGCCAGGAAGCGCGGGTCCAAGGCGGTGGTGGCCCGCGACGTCATCCGGCTGGTGACCGCCGGCACGCTGACCGAGGACAACCTGCTCGACGCCCGCGCCCACAACTACCTGGCCGCCGTCGCCGAGGCCCAGGGCATACTAGGGCTGGCCTGGGTGGATGTGTCCACCGGCGACTTCATGATGCAGGCGCTTGGGCCCGCGACCATCGCCGCCGCCCTGGCCCGGCTGTCCCCCGGCGAGCTGCTGGTGCCCGACCGCCTGCTCCAGGCCGACGGATTGTTCGAGGTGTGGGGCGACTGGAAATCGGTGCTCACCCCCCTGCCCGGAGTTCGTTTCGACAGCGAAAATGCTCGCCGCCGTCTGGAGGCGTTGTTCGCGGTGGGCACGCTCGACGGGTTCGGCGGCTTCGAGCGGGCCGAACTGGCGGCCGGCGGCGCCCTGGTGGACTATGTTGAGCTGACCCAGAAGGGCCGGCTGCCGCGCCTCTCGCCCCCCCGCCGGCTGGCCGAGGGGGCGGTGATGGAGATCGATTCCGCCACGCGGCGCAACCTGGAACTGGCCGAGACCCTGGCCGGCGACCGCCGGGGCTCGCTGCTGGCCACCATCGACCGCACGGTGACCGGCGCCGGCGCGCGGCTGCTGGCGGCCCGGCTGGCGGCGCCGCTGACCGATCCGGCGGCCATCGAGGGCCGGCTCGACATGGTGGAGTTCTTCGTCGCCAACCATGCCGTCTGCGCCGCCGTCCGCGATGCCCTGCGCCGCTGCCCGGATGTGGAGCGCGCCCTGTCGCGGCTGTCGCTGGGGCGCGGCGGGCCGCGCGACCTGGCCGCCGTGCGCGACGCCCTGGCCGAGATCCCGGGCCTGCGCAACGCCCTGGCGACGGCGGCCGACACGCCGCCCGAGGGGCTGGCGCGGGTGGCGCGGTCGCTGGGCGAGCATTCGGTGCTGGTGGACCGCCTGTCGCGGGCCCTGGCCGCCGACCTGCCGCTGGCCGCCCGCGACGGCGGTTTCATCCAGCCCGGCTATCATGCCGGGCTCGACGAGCTGAAGACGCTGAGGACCGAGGGCTTCGGCATGCTGGCCCGCCTGGAGCGCCGTTACGCCGACGAAACGGGCGTCGCCAGCCTCAAGGTCCGCCACAACAACATCATCGGCCACCATGTCGAGGTCCCCGGCAAGCAGGCCGACCGGCTGGACGAGCGCTTCATCCACCGCCAGACCATGGCCAACTCGGCCCGCTACACCACCACCGAGCTGATCGAGCTGGCCGGCCGGATCACCGGCGCCGCCGACCGCACGCTGGCCCTCGAGCTGGAGCTGTTCGAGGATCTGGTCAAGGAGGCGGTGGCCCGCGCCCCCGAGATCGCCGCTGCCGCCCGCGCCCTGGCCGCGCTCGACGTCGCCGCCGCCCTGGCCGAACTGGCGGTGTCGGCCCGCTGGACGCGGCCGGCGGTGGACACCTCGACCGCCTTCGACGTCAGGGGCGGCCGCCATCCGGTGGTGGAGGCGGCGCTCGTCGCCAGCCGCGCCGGCGCCTTCGTCGCCAACGACTGCGATCTCGGCGACGGCAACCGGCTGTGGTTGATCACCGGCCCCAACATGGCCGGCAAGTCCACCTTCCTGCGTCAGAACGCGGTGATCGCGGTGCTGGCCCAGATGGGGTCCTTCGTCCCCGCCGACCATGCCCGCATCGGCGTGGTCGACCGCCTGTTCTCGCGGGTCGGCGCCGCCGACGATCTGGCGCGCGGGCGGTCCACCTTCATGGTCGAGATGGTCGAGACGGCGGCCATCCTCAACCAGGCCGGCCCCCGTGCCCTGGTCATCCTCGACGAGATCGGTCGCGGCACCGCCACCTTCGACGGCCTGTCCATCGCCTGGTCGGTGGTCGAGAACCTGCACGAGGTCAACCGCTGCCGCGCCCTGTTCGCCACCCATTACCACGAGCTGACCAGCCTGGCCGCCCGCCTGCCGCAGCTGTCCTGCCACCAGATGCGGGTCAAGGAATGGCAGGGCGACGTGGTCTTCCTGCACGAAGTGGCGGCCGGCGCCGCCGACCGCTCCTACGGCATCCACGTGGCCCGGCTGGCCGGCCTGCCGCCGCAGGTCGTTGCGCGGGCGGAAGAAGTCCTGGCGGCGCTGGAGAAGGGCGAGCAGGGCAGCGCCGTGGCGCGGCTCGCCGATGATCTGCCGCTGTTCGCCGCCCTGGCCAAACCCAAGCCCAGCGTTCCCGAGGCGGCGCCATCGGCGGTGGAGGAGCGCCTGCGCGGCGTCAGTCCCGACGAGATGACGGCGCGCCAGGCGCTTGATCTGGTTTACGAGCTCAAGGGCCTGGTCAAGTAGGGGGGGTCGCCCCCGGACCGCCGGCCGGTGTATAAGGGTTCTCTCAAGTAGGGAGAGCCCCATGGACCGCCTGGCCGTCAACGAAAGCCGCATGCTCTATTTCCACCGCCTCCTGGTCGGCGAGGCCCGGCATTCGCCGGCGCTGTTGGAGCGGGCGCGGGCGGAGATGACGCGCCGCCACGCGGTTCGGCCCGATCCCCACGGGGTGTCGGCCGAATGGGCCGAGCTGCTGGACGGACCCTTCGAGGCGCTGGCCGAGGCGGTGCTGGCCGACACCGCCCGGGGCGGGCTGCTGCGCGCCAACTCGCCGTTGGCCGACTGCCTGGGCCCCGAGGAGAAGAACGCCCTGTGGCAGCGCATCGGCCTGCACCAGTTCGTCGCCATGTATCTCCAGGCCGCCGCCGACCTCGACCTGACCATCGACGAGCAGACCGCCGTCACCGGCCTGCCGGCCGACGAGGTGGCCGGCTGGCGGGCCGCCGCGCCCACCATGATCGCGGCCGAGGTGCTGGACGCGCTCAAGACGGTGGTGGGCATCCATCGCGGCCTGGAGCGGCTGTTCCCCGACGCCGATACCCGCCGGTCGTGGCTGCGCGGGCAGGTGGACCTGTTCGCCGGCCGCCCCATCGACCTGATGCTGGCCGGCCAGGGCGGCAAGGTCCAGGCCTATCTCACCGCCGCCCTGCAGCCGCTCATCGCCGACGGCGACCGCCCCAGCCACTGAGGCGGGCGCGCCTCAGGCGGCGGCGGCCGTCTTCCAGACGCGGGTCTCGAACGGGCGCAGGTTGTCGAGGAATTGCCGGGTGCAGGATTCCCACGAGAATTCCAGCGCGTGGGCGCGGCAGGATTCGGGGGGGATGGACAGCGCCTCCAGGCAGGCGGCGCGCAGGTCCTCGCTCAGTACCCCGGTTCCCGACGATCCGATGACGTCCAGCGGGCCGGGGACCGGATAGGCCGCCACCGGCAGCCCGCTGGCCTGGGCCTCCAGCAGCACCAGCCCGAAGGTGTCGGTGCGGCTGGGGAACACGAAGACGTCGGCGGCGGCGTAGTGGCGGGCCAGGTCGTCGCCGAAGCGGGCGCCGGCGAAGCGGACCTCGGGGTGGCGGCGCCTGAGTTCGTCGAGCAGCGGGCCGTCGCCCACCACCGCCTTGGAGCCGGGCAGATCCAGGGCCAGGAAGGCCTCGACGTTCTTTTCCACCGCCACCCGGCCCACATAGAGGAAGATCGGGCGGGGCAGGTCGGCGAAGGGACCGGCGTCGCCCCTCATCTCCGGGCGGGGACGGAACAGCTGGGTGTCGACCCCGCGGCTCCAGCGGCCGATATTGGTGAAGCCGCGCGCCGTCAGCTCGTCCTCGATGCCCTGGGTCGCCACCATCACCCGCGACGACGCCCCGTGGAACCGGCGCATCACGGCGTAGGACATGGACAGCGGCAGGCGGAAGCGGGCCTGGATGTATTCGGGAAACTTGGTGTGGTAGGCGGTGGTGAAGGGAATCTGGCGGCGCAGGCAATAGCGCCGCGCCGCCCAGCCCAACGGGCCCTCGGTGGCGATGTGGATGGCACAGGGCTGCGCCTCCTCGATCAGCCGGGCCAGCTTGCGGCCCGGCTTCAGCGCCAGCCGGATCTCGGGATAGGTGGGGCAGGGCAGCGAGCGGAAGCGGTCGGGGGTGACCATGACCACCTCGTGGCCGTCGCGGTCCAGCTCGCTCCTTAGCGTGTCAAGCGTGCGAACGACACCATTGACCTGAGGGAACCACGCATCCGTGACGACGAGTATTCGCATGCCTTCTCCTTGCCGGGCGGGACGTTCAGCGACCGGGGGGCGAAACTGAGCGGGCTCTCCTCGAGCCAGCGGACGATCTCGATCCGGCCGTCGAAATGCTCGACCAGCGCCGTGCAGCTCTCCACCCAGTCGCCGTCGTTGCAATAAAGCACGCCGTCCACCATGCGCATCTCGGCGTGGTGGATGTGGCCGCACACCACGCCGTCGACGCCGAAGCGGCGCGCCTCCTCGGCCATGGCGGCCTCGAAGTCGGCGATGAAGGCGACGGCGTTCTTGACCTTGTGCTTGAGATAGGCCGACAGCGACCAGTAGGGATAGCCGAGCCGGCGGCGGACCAGGTTGAACCAGTGGTTCAGGGTCAGCGCCAGCGTGTATGCCCAATCCCCCAGATGTGCCAGCCATTTGGCGTATTTCACCACGCCGTCGAAGCGGTCACCGTGGAGGATCAGGAGCGTCTTGCCGTCGGCGGTTTCGTGGACGGCGTGCTCCATCACCTGGACGTCACCGAACGAATGCTCCACGTACTCGCGCGCGAACTCGTCGTGATTGCCGGGAACGAAGATCACCCGGGTGCCCTTGCGGGCCTTGCGCAGCAGCTTCTGGACCACGTCGTTGTGGGCCTGCGGCCAGTACCACGACCGCTTGAGCCGCCAGCCGTCGACGATGTCGCCGACGAGATACAGGCTGTCCGAATCGGTCTTCTTCAGGAAATCCAGCAGGAACTCGGCCTTGCAGCCCCGGGTTCCCAGGTGGACGTCGGAAATCCAGATGGCGCGGTAGCGGCGCGTGATCTCGGATTCGGCGTTCATGTCCTCGGCGTCCACATGCGGCGCTCGGCGAGTTGCACTTCCGCCTTTTAGTGTTCATCGGCGCATGATGTACATATACTTTGTGGGTCGATGGACCAGAATTCATCGAAATGAAGCAGTCGCGTAACAATTAATTCACGATCTTTTCCGCAGCACTTTGGCTATACGACCCTCCATGCTGGCCCAAGCGATGACACACCCCACTCCATCGGCGCGTCCCGCCACCTCGCCCCGCCGCGTGCTGGTGATCCACAACCCGGCCGCCGGCCGCAACCGCAAGCGCCGCCTGGATGCCGTGCTGGCGCGGCTGCGGCGGCTGGGCTGCGCGGTCACCGCCCGCGAGACCCGCCGGCGCGGCGACGCCGAGATGTTCGCCCGCGACGCCGCCCCCGGAGAGTTCGACGTGGTGGTCGCCGCCGGCGGCGACGGCACCGTCAACGAGGTGGTCAACGGCCTGGTGGCCGGCCCGGGCGGGCTGAAGCTGGCGGTGGTGCCGCTGGGCACCGCCAACGTGCTGGCCTGCGAGATCGGCCTCGATCCCAAGGACGTGGAGCAGATCGCCCGCACCATCGCCGACGGCCCGGCGCGGCGCGTCCACCTGGGCACCGCCAACGGCCGCCATTTCGTGCTGATGGCTGGCGCCGGCCTGGACGCGCACGTGGTCGAGGGCGTCAACATCGCGCTCAAGCGCCGCACCGGCAAGCTGGCCTACGTGGTGGAAAGCGTGAAGCAGGCCTTCGGCTACGACTTCCCGGAACTCAAGATCCGCGCCGACGGCGTCACCTACGAGGGCCGCATGGCGGTGGCCTGCAAGGGCCGCTTCTACGGCGGCCCCTTCCTGGCCGCCCCCGGCGCCAAGCTCGAGGACCCCAAGCTTCACGTCTGCATCCTGCCCAAGACCGGGGCGGCGGGCGTCATGCGCTACGGCCTGGCCCTGCCCATGGGCAAGCTGGCGCTGTTGCCGGAGGTGCGGGTGATCTCGGCCGACACCATCGTCATCCAGGGCCCGCGCGGCGCCCCGGTCCAGGGCGACGGCGACATCGTCGCCCGCCTGCCGGTGGAGCTGGCCGTGGCCGCCGAGACGGTCGAGCTGATCGTTCCGGAGTAAGTGTCGAACATGTGTGGTGATTGATGTTGACCGACCGGCCGGCGGTCTGATTCCCTGTGGTGGCAACAGGGTGATACCGGAATTGGTTAGGGTCGCGACTATCGGCTATGAAGGAGCGAGCGTCGAAGATCTCATCGCGACGCTGAAGATGGCTGGCGTCCAGATGCTTCTGGACGTGCGCGAGATCGCCGCGTCGCGTCGGAGGGGTTTTTCCAAGACCGCTTTTTCACAAGCCCTGGGGCACGCCGGAATTGGTTACTTGCATCTGAAGGGGCTAGGCGACCCCAAGGCCGGGCGAGATGCCGCCAGGGCCGGCCGACATGATGAGTTCAAGGCGATATTCTGCGCTCACTTGGCGACGGAGGGGGCCAAGAGCGATCTCTCCCAAGCGGCATCCATTGTGCAGGATAGCCTCACCTGTTTGCTTTGTTATGAGAGAAACCCGCAGCATTGCCATCGCTCATTGGTAGTGAAAGCTCTTTCTGATATTATGTCTCTCGATGTCCAGCACCTGGGTGTTCAGCCGGGGAGAGCAATGGATGATTGGAGAGGGACGGGCAGAGGCGCTCATCCTGGTCAAGGCGCTTCCGCAAACGGGTAAACTTGGAGAGACTGTCTGCTGTGCCGGGGTGACACGTGACCTTCAATGGCGAAGGCAGTACCCGATCAGGTTCTGTCACCTACGAGATGAGGCCCGTTTCGCACGATGGCAATGGGTCGAATACGACTGGCGGAAGCCAAAGGACGACCCTCGTGTCGAGAGCAGACGGGTCCAGGAATCTTCAATCGTAGCAAAGGCCTTTATCCCAGAAAGGGAGAAGGCGGCATTCCTCAATCGGTTGATAGAGCCGTGCTACCGCACGGCCGAAGACGCGGGGCGTTCTTTGACCCTCATTCGGCCGACCGAGGCGGAATTTTATTGGAAAACAAAAACGGACCAGCAGATTTCGGCAGAGCGTGCCGCCTACGCTGCGGCTGCTGCTCAGACTTCATTTTTTCCATGAGGAGCTCAAAGCGCTCAGTCCGTGTCCCTATGATTTTCGCTACAGATTCTGTGATCAAGCCGGTCGGCACGATTGTTCCTGCGGAGACTGGGAGACCGCTGCAACCTATTGGAATCTAAGCACGCGCTATGGGGAGGAACAGGCACTCATCCACATGAGGTCCGAGTTTGGCGAACGATATCCCCGGCAAGGTATGGCATTCGTCATGGGGACACATTCGAGGCGCCCACAGTGGCTCCTCATTGGCATTCTTCGGCTTGATACGATCGATCAAATGCCATTGCTATAGCCCGTATTCCGCCGCGCAGTTTGGCGTCTCGTGGATGCGGACCAGGACCAGCCGGGCGGTGCCGCCCGACCGCTGGCGGACCGGTTCGGCCAGCTTGTCGAACCAGTACTTGGCCAGGCATTCGGCGGTGGGCTGGAACGGGACCACGGTCAGCTTGGTGCCCAGGCGGGTGTCGGTGGTGGTCACCGCCCCATCGCGGGCGACGCCGGCGCGGATCGCCAGCACCCAGGCCAGCGGGTCGCCGTCCATGGGGGCGAACATCCGCAGCAGCTCGGTGTCGGCGGCGGCGGCGATGAAGCCGTGGTCGCAGGGGGCGTCGATGGCCTTCAGCATCTCCTCCTTGAGGAAGCCGAAATCGACCACCATGTCGGTCTGCTCGCCGTCATGGTGCAGGTCGGCGGCCTCGCACACCGCCTCGATGGCGTAGCGGTGGCCGTGGATGTGCCGGCATTTCGACCCGTGGGTCATGATGCGGTGGCCGGCATCGATCTCGATGCGGCGGGAAACGCGATAGGGCGCCGTCATGGTCGTCTCAGGGGATGCCGATCAGCTTGTGGGTCTGCAAACTGAGCCGCCAGCGCGGATGCGTCAAGCAATAGCGCACCGCCGCCGTGGTGTTGGCGTCGCGGTCGGGGCCGTCCATGGGCTGCAGGTACCAGTGGCGGAAATTCATGCCCTCGAACCGGGCCGGGTCGAGTCCGGCCTGGGGATAGACCAGCTTCAGCTCGTGGCCGACGGTGACGGCGAGGTCGGTGCCGGCCTTGGGGCTGACGCACACCCAGTCGACGCCGACCGGCAGCGCCACCGTGCCGTTGGTCTCCACCGCCACCTCGAAGCCCAACTCGTGCAGCGCGTGGACCAGGGCGTCGTCCAGTTGCAGCCCCGGCTCGCCGCCGGTGACCACCACGAAGCGGCCGTCGTTGCCGGCCGGCCATGCCGCCGCCACCGCCCCGGCCACGGCTGGGGCGTCAGGGAATTTCGTTCCGCCAACGAAATCGGTATCGCAAAACGGGCAGGCGGCGCCGTCGCGGTCCTCGTCGCGGCCGCTCCACAGGTTGCAGCCGGAAAAGCGCAGGAACACGGCGGCGCGGCCCGCCTGGCCGCCCTCGCCCTGCAGCGTGGCGAAGATTTCCTTGACCGCGTAGGACATGCTCAGTGATCCGAGCCGTGCAGGATGGCGTCGGCGAGCCCGGTATCGTAGTCGAGGCCGGCCAGGGTCAGGGTCAGCGCGTGCGGGAAGGTCCCCCGGATCAATCCCTTGCGCTCCAGCACCACCCATACCGCCTGGTTGGTCAGGCCGGTGGCGTCCTTGGACAGCACCACCCGCCGGCCCACATGGAAATGGTCGCCATGGGGATGCGGCAGGGTGTTGAGCACGACCTCGCCGGTTTCCAGCCGGTGCGAGGTCTCGGGATGGCGGGCGAGTTCCTGGAACAGGGTCAGCGTCTTGAGCTGGAGCGGGTTCAGCTTGAGCGGGTTCGTCCTGGGAGGCATCGATCGGACCATTGTGTCGGGGAAAGCGGGGCCACAGATGACCATAGATGGGGGCGGATGAGAAGACCCGGCCGCCTGCCTGCCCCGTGATTGGGCACGGATGCACGCCGATTGTGCAGCGCGTAAACCAGTGGAACCGGCCGTCGGCCGGCCTATAATCGGACCATGACCCAGATTCGCGACCAGCGCGCCATCATCGACCGCCGAATTCTCACCCAGCGCCTGGCCGAGGTCGCGGCGTCCGATCTGCCGCGTCACAAGCGCCGCGCCAAGGTGCTGGAAATCTTCAAGGAGGTCCTCGGCCTGGGCCGTGCCGAGGTCCAGCGGCGGTTCGAGGCCCATGGCGACGGCACCCAGACGGTGCGCGAGAACTGCTTTTTCATCGACCAGCTGATCCGCATCGTCCACGACTTCGCCGCCGAGCACGAATTCCCCCAGTCGATCCGGACCGCCGGCGAGGCCATGAGCCTGGTGGCGGTGGGCGGCTATGGGCGCGGCGAACTGAGCCCGCAATCCGACATCGACCTGCTGTTCCTGACCCCCTACAAGCGCACGCCCTGGCACGAGCAGGTGGTGGAATACCTGCTCTACATGCTGTGGGACATGGGGCTCAAGGTGGGTCATTCCACCCGTTCGGCCGACGAATGCATCCGCCAGGGCCGGGCGGACCTGACCATCCGCACCGCGTTGCTGGAGATGCGCTGGCTGTGGGGCGACCAGGACCTGTTCTTCGACCTACAAAACCGTTTCCGGAACGAAATCGTCGCCGGGACCGCCGAGGAATTCGTCGAGGCCAAGCTGGGCGAGCGCGACACCCGCCACGGCCAGATGGGCGACACCCGCTACGTGCTCGAACCCAACGTCAAGGAGGGCAAGGGCGGCCTTCGCGACCTGCACACCCTCTACTGGCTGGCCAAGTACCTCTACCGGATCAAGGAGGTGGGGGATCTGGTGCCCATGGGCCTGATCTCGCGCGAGGCTGCCGGCCGCTTCGCCAAGGCCCAGGCCTTCCTGTGGACCGTGCGCTGCCACCTGCACTACCTGACCGGCCGCCCCGAGGACCGCCTGACCTTCGACGTCCAGCCCGAGATCGCGCGGCGCATGGGCTATGGCGACCGCGCCGGCTCGCGGGGCGTCGAGCGCTTCATGAAGCACTTTTTCCTGGTCGCCAAGGATGTCGGCGACCTGACCCGGCTGTTCTGCGCCCTCGCCGAGGAGCAGCAGAAGCGCAAGCCCAAGCTGCGCCTGGCACGCATGCTGTTCCTCAAGCGCTCCAACATCGAGGGATTCGTGCTCGACGGCGATCGCCTGACGGTCGCCGCCGATGATCAGTTCGCCACCGATCCGGTGGCGATGATCCGCCTGTTCCACGCCGCGCTGGAAAGCGATCTCGACATCCATCCCCGCGCCCTCGACCTGGTGCACCGCAACCTCAAGCGCATCGACGCCCGCGTCCGCGGGGACGCCGAGGCCAACCGCCTGTTCATGGCCATGCTGTCCAGCCGCAGGAATCCCGAGGTGGCGCTGCGGCACATGAACGAATCGGGGGTCCTGGGTCGTTTCGTTCCCGATTTCGGGCGCGTCGTCGCCCAGATGCAGTACGACATGTACCACGTCTACACCGTCGACGAGCACACCGTGCGGGCGGTCGGCATCCTGCACGCCATCGAGCGCGGCGAGCTGCGCGAGGAAGCGCCCATCGTCAGCGCCATCATCGGCAAGGTGGACAGCCGCGCGGTGCTCTATCTGTCGGTGTTCCTGCACGACATCGCCAAGGGCCGCAACGGCGACCACTCGGAACTGGGGGCCGAGGTGGCGCTGAAGCTGGGGCCGCGGTTCGGCCTCACCGACGCCGAGACCGAGACCGTGGCCTGGCTGGTGCGCCAGCACCTGACCATGAGCCGCATCGCCTTCAAGCGCGACATCGACGATCCCAAGACGATCTCGGATTTCGTGTCCCTGGTCCAGAGCCCCGAACGCCTGCGGCTGCTGCTGTGCCTGACGGTGGCCGACATCCGGGCCGTCGGTCCCAGCGTCTGGAACGGCTGGAAGGCCGGCCTGCTGCGGGAGCTTTATCTGCGGGCCGAGGAAACCATGCTGGGCGGCATGGTCCAGGCCCGCGAATCGCGGGTCCAGGGAGCCCAGGAGGCATTGCGGGCCGAATTGGTGGCCGCAGGGTGGCCGCCCGCCGACATCGACGCCCATATGGCGCGCGGCTATCCGACCTATTGGACCAGCTTCGACACCGCCACCCATCTGCGTCACGCCCGGCTGGTGCGCGAGGCCGAGGCGGGCGGCGTGCCGCTGACCGTCGACAGCCGTGTCGACAGCAAGCGTTCCGTTACCGAAATAACGGTCTATACCGGCGACCACCCCGGCCTGTTCTCGCAGATCGCCGGGGCCATGGCGGTGTCGGGGGCCAATATCGTCGACGCCAAGATCGTCACCCTGGCCAACGGCATGGCGCTGGACACCTTCTGCGTCCAGGAGGCCGACGGCGGCGCCTTCGACAGCCCGCCCAAGCTGGACAAGCTGTCGGCGTCCATCGAACAGGTGCTGTCGGGCCGCATGCGGGTGGACCGCGAGCTGGCGGCCCGGCGCTCCAAGCTGCCGGCCCGGGCGCATGTGTTCAAGGTGCCGCCGCGGGTGATCGTCGACAACAAGGCCTCGGCCACCCACACCCTGATCGAGGTCAATGGCCGCGACCGGCCGGGGCTGCTCTACGACGTCACCGCCGCCATGACCGGGCTGGGTCTGCAGATCAGCTCGGCCCACATCTCCACCTATGGCGAGCGGGTGGTCGACGTCTTCTACGTCAAGGACGTCTTCGGCCTCAAGGTGACCCACGACCGCAAGCTCGACCAGGTGCGCGACGAGCTGACCCGCGCCCTGGCCGACCCCGCCCCGCCGGCCAAGGCGGCGGAGTAGACGAACCACCAAGACACCGGGATCGGGGCGAAGGCGGTGGCGCCGGACCGGCTCCCTTGGTGTCCCGGCGTCTTGGTGGTGAATTAACCTATTTTCCGGTACACCCATCCTCCATGAGCCTGTTCCGGTCCATCGCCACCGTCGGTGGCTTCACTATGCTGTCGCGGGTCACCGGCTTGGCGCGCGAGATGATGATCGCCCATTACATGGGGGCCGGGGCCATCGCCGACGCCTTCTTCGTGGCGTTTCGCTTTCCCAACCTGTTCCGCTCGCTGTTCGCGGAGGGCGCCTTCAACGCCGCCTTCGTGCCGTTGTTCGCCGGCAAGCTGACGGCCGAGGGCGAGGCCGAGGCGCGCTTCTTCGCCGAACGGGCGCTGGCGGTGATGGCGCTGGTGCTGGCCGCGTTCGTGGCGGTGATGGAACTGGCGATGCCGTGGGCGGTCTATGGCCTGGCGCCCGGCTTCGACTCCGTTCCCGGCAAGCTGGAACTGGCCACCGAATTCAGCCGCATCTGCTTTCCCTATCTGCTGTTCATCTCGCTGACCGCGCTGCAGGCCGGCGTGCTCAATTCCCTGGGCCGCTTCGCCGCCGCCGCCGGCACGCCGGTGCTGCTGAACCTGACCGCCATGGCCGGGCTGTGGGCGCTGGCCCCCCACACCGAGACCCCCGGCCACGCCCTGGCCTGGGGCACCTTCGCCGCCGGCGTGGTGCAGTTCGCTTGGCTGGCCTTCAGCGTCCGCGCCGCCGGCATGCCGCTGCGCCCGCGCCTGCCCAGGCTGACCCCCGAGGTGAGGCTGCTCGGCGCCCGCATCGTGCCCGGCGCGCTGGGGGCCGGCGTCTACCAGGTCAACATCCTGATCAACACCATGATCGCCTCGACGGTCGCCAACGGTGCCGTCAGCTACCTCAATTACGCCGACCGCGTGAACCAGCTGCCGCTCGGCGTGGTGGGCATCGCCATCGGCACCGCCTTGCTGCCCTTGCTGTCGCGCCAGCTCAAGGCCGGCGAGATGGATGCGGCGCGCGAGAGCCAGAACCGGGCCATGGAATTCGCCCTGCTGCTGACCTTGCCGGCGGCGGCGGCGCTGATGACCATCGCCGAGCCGGTGATCCGGGTGCTGTTCCAGCGCGGCAGCTTCGGCCCCGCCGAGACCGAGGCGACCGCCGCCGCCCTGGTGGCGTTCGCCGCCGGCCTGCCCGCCTATGTGCTGATCAAGGTGATCGCGCCGGGCTTCTTCGCCCGCGAGGACACCCGCACGCCGGTCAAGGTGGCCGGCGGCGCCGTGGTGCTGAACATCATCCTCAACCTGATCCTGGTGGTGCCGCTGGGCCATGTGGGCATGGCGCTGGCGACCGCGCTGGCCGCCTGGTTCAACGCCGCCATCCTGGCCTGGATCCTGCGGCGGCGCGGCTTCTTCGCCGTCGACCGCCGGCTCAGGTCGCGGGCGCCGCGCATCCTGCTGGCGGCGGTGGCGATGGGCGCCGTGCTGGCCGCGGCCGAACACTATTCGCGTCCCTATGCCCACGGCCAGCTGGCGGCGGTGGCGGTACTGGCGGCGCTGGTGGCGGCGGGACTGGCCAGCTTCGTGCTGGCGGCGCAGCTGCTGGGGGCCGCCCGGCTGTCCGAGATCCGCAAGATGATGCAGCGGCGGCAGGCTTGACAGCCCGCCCCGCTTCGGCGTAGCTGACGCACTTTTTCTCACCACGGGTCCACACCGGGAGCATTCGAATGAGCCGCATCTTCTCCGGCGTCCAGCCGACCGGGAACCTCCATCTCGGCAACTATCTCGGCGCCATCCGCAACTGGGTCCGGCTTCAAAACGAATACGAGTGCATCTTCTGCATGGTGGACATGCATGCCATCACCGTGTGGCAGGACCCCAAGGAGCTGATCAAGAACACCCGCGAGGTGGCGGCCGGCATGATCGCCGCCGGCGTCGACGCCGACCGGCAGATCCTGTTCAACCAGTCCATGGTGCCGGCCCATGCCCAGCTGGCCTGGGTGTTCAATTGCGTCGCCCGCATCGGCTGGCTGAACCGCATGACCCAGTTCAAGGAGAAGGCGGGCAAGCACAAGGAGAACGCCTCGGTCGGTCTTTTCGCCTACCCGAACCTGATGAGCGCCGACATCCTGGCCTACAAGGCCACCCACGTCCCCGTCGGCGAGGACCAGAAGCAGCATCTGGAACTGGCCCGCGACACCGCCCAGAAGTTCAACAGCGACTACGGGGTCGACTTCTTTCCCCAGCCCGAGCCGCTGATCTTCGGCGCCGCCACCCGGGTGATGAGCCTGCGCGACGGCACCAAGAAGATGTCCAAGTCGGATGAGTCGGATTATTCCCGTATCAACATGACCGACGACGCTGACACCATCGCGCTGAAGGTGCGCAAGGCCAAGACCGATCCCCATCCGCTGCCCGACACCATGGGCGCGCTGGACGAGCGGCCCGAGGCCTCGAACCTGGTCGGCATCTACGCCGCGCTCTCCGACAAGGACAAGGCCGAGGTCATGCACCAGTTCGCCGGCCGCCAGTTCTCGGAATTCAAGCAGGAGCTGGTGGATCTGGCGGTGTCGGTGCTGACCCCCATCAACACCGAGATGAAACGGCTGTTGGCCGATCCCGGCCATATCGACGCGGTGCTGAGGACGGGTGCCGAGCGGGCCAACGCCATCGCCGGGCCCATCATCCGCGACGTCTACGACATCGTCGGGTTCCTCCGCCCCTGATCGCCAGGCTTCCCGGCCATGACCGACCCCACCCCGCCATCGCCACCCGACAGCCTCCGTGCCCGCTTCCGCCTGGGCTGGTGGTGGCTGGCGCCGGTGGCGGCGGCCCTGATCCTGCTCTACTACCCGCTCGGCATGCTGGCCATGCACGAAATCGACGACGATCTCGATTTCGCGCCGCCGCCCGGTTCGGTCGAGGCCGGCCAGAGCCGTGCCGTCGCCATCGCCGCCCTGCTGGTGCGGCGCGAGGTCGACGTCCATCACTGGACCGCCAACGATCCCTTCTTCCAGCCGTCCTGGGCGTTGGACGACATGCCGAACTATCAACGCGGCATCGTCGCCGCCGTGGCCCATTTCGCTGGCGAAATGGCGATGGGTGGCGACCGCGACCTGGAGCGGGCAGCCGGGCTGCTGAAATATCCCGCCACCGTGTGGATGTTCGACCCGTCCACGTCGTGGGCGCCCACCGCGTCCACCGAAAAGCAGTACCGCCTGGCGACGCGATGGCTGGATGGCTACAACGCCCGCCTCGCCGCCGGCGACGCGGTGTTCGAGCGTCGGGCGGAAGCCTTGCGCGCCGTGCTGGCGCGGGTGGTCGACGACTTGGACGCCGCCTCGGTGGAGGCCGAGCGGATGGTCGCCGAGGGCGGGGTGATCGACGGCGCCGCCGACGACCTGTTCTACGCCACCAAGGGCCGTCTCTACGCCTACTGCCTGCTGCTGCGGGAACTGGGCTGGGACCATGCCCAGCCGCTGTCCGAGCGGGCATTGGACGATCGTTGGCAACAGATGCTGGACTCGCTGGCCGTCGCGGCCCGTCTCGACCCGCCGGCGGTGATCAACGGCACCGCCGATTCCCTGCTGCTGCCCAGCCATCTCGCCGGCCAGGGCTTTCACTTGGCGCGGGCCCGCGCCCGCATCGCCGGCATCATGGCCGCCCTAGGGCACTGATCCATTCAGATGGTGCACCGACCATCTGAATGGATCAGTGCACAATTCGTTGATATTGTGGGCCGATTCACCAGACCGACGGTTCAGGGGCCGGAACCTTCCGTCTGCATCGGACCACCGGCGAAGTAATCCTTCCCCCACGCTGATCCGGCGCCGGCCAGGGCCCATATGGGGGGCATGGCCGTTCTCCGCCCGCTGCTTGTGGCGCTGGCGCTGCTGTCGGCGCATCTCGCCCCCGTCGCCGCGCCGTTGGCCGCCGAGGTGCTGGTGGCCGATCTGTCGCGTCACCTGGTCGCCATCACCACCGGCTTCGGCGGCGCCGACCTGCTGCTGTTCGGGGCGGTGACGGGCGAGGGCGACATGGTGGTGGTGGTGCGCGGGCCGCCCCGGGAGCAAGTCGTCCGCCGCAAGGCGCGCCGGGGGGGGCTCTGGGTCAACGCCGCCAGCGCCCGGGTGACGGCGCCGTCGTTCTATCACGTGGCGGCCACCCGCCCGCTCGCCGAGATCGCGCCCCCGGCGGTGCTGGAGCGGCACGGCATCGGCCTGGGCCACCTGGATCTGGAGGCGCGCGGAGCCGTCCGCGAGGCGCTGGTGCGCATCGAACGCCGCCGGGGGCTGTACGGGCGCCACGTGGCCGGAATCGGGCTGCTGGGCGAACGGCTGTTTCGGACCGACATCCATTTTCCGGGCAATGTGCCGGTGGGAACCTACTCGGTCGAGGTCTATCTGTTCCGGGACGGTCGCGTGGCCGGCTTCGAGACCACGCCGCTGGTGGTGTCCCAGATCGGGCTGGGCGCCGACATCCGCGACTTCGCCCACCGTCACGCGGCCCTTTACGGACTCATCGCCGTCGCGGTGGCGGCGGCGTCCGGCTGGGCGGCGGCGGTGGCGTTCCGGCGCTAATGGTCCGATCCAAACGGAAGGTTCGGGGGCCTGAACCTTCCGTTTGGTGAGTCGGCCCACGGAATCGATGCACTAGGAGAGCCCATGGACGCCGAGCACCGTGTCTTCCTAGTGGTGGTCGACGAAACCGCCGAGATGCGGGCGGCGTTGCGCTTCGCCTGCCTGCGGGCCCGCAACAGCGGCGGTCAGGTGGCGCTGTTGCGGGTGGTCGAGCCGGCCGAGTTCCAGCACTTCGCCACCATTGGCAACCTGATGCGAGCCGAGGCCCGCCAGGACGCCGAGGATCTGCTGCACCGGCTCGCCGCCGAGGTCAACGAGACCTCTGGCCATCTGCCCATTCTCTATGTCCGCGAGGGATCGCCCCGTGACGAGCTGCTGGCCCTGATCGACGAGGAGCCGAGCATCTCCATCCTGGTCCTGGGCGCCGCCACCGGCGCGGGCGGTCCTGGGCCGCTGGTGGCTGCGCTGACCGGGCGGTTCGTCGGCCGGCTGCGGGTGCCGGTCACCATCGTGCCGGGGTCGCTGACCGATGCCCAGATCGCCGCCATCACCTAGCAGGGTGGTGGGTCTTTCTGCCTTGACTCGCGCCGCGCACCGCGCCATTTACCTCTTTCGGACCGCCGCCCGCTTACCAGAGGAATGCCCATGTTCATCCAGACCGAACCCACTCCCAATCCCGCCACGCTGAAGTTCCTGCCCGGCCGCGACGTCATGGGCGGCGGCACCGCCGATTTCGCCAGCCGCGATTCCGCCCGCCGGTCACCGCTCGCCACCCGCATCTTCGGCATCGACGGCGTCGCCGGCGTGTTCCTGGGCGGCGACTTCATCACCGTCGCCAAGGCCGACGCTTCCGACTGGTCGGTTCTCAAGCCGCAGGTCCTGGCCGCCATCATGGAGCATTTCTCGTCGGGCGACCCGGTGGTCACCGGCGAAGGCCCGGCCGAAGGCGGCGAGGCCGACTCCGAGGTGGTGCGCCAGATTAAGGAGCTGCTCGACACCCGCGTCCGCCCGGCGGTGGCCCAGGACGGCGGCGACATCATCTTCCGCGGCTTCGAGGACGGCATCGTGTACCTGCACATGCAGGGCGCCTGCTCGGGCTGCCCCAGCTCGACCGCCACGCTCAAGCACGGCATCGAGAACATGCTGAAGTACTACGTGCCGGAAGTGGTCTCGGTCCAGGCCGTCCAGTAAGGCGCTTCCCCAAACGGCGCCCGCGCATCCCCCGAAAGGGTTGCGGGCGCCGTTTCCGTTTCTATATGGTGCCGCATCGACAACGACCGGTGGGGCCGGAATGGCGGTGACCTCCCCGCGCCAGCGCGCATTGTCCTTTCTCAGCCTGACGGCGATCGTGGTCGCGGTCCTCGGATTGTACGGCGTGGTGCTGGTGGGCGGCATGTCGCCGCTGTCGCGCTATCTGGGCGGCGCGCCGGTGGGGCTGGAGACGGCGCTGTCGGGCGACGAGGTGACCTCGGCCGGCCGCCTGGACGAGGCATTCGCCCGCATGGGCTACCGCCTGGAAAAGGTGGCCTCGGGACACGAGGTGCCGCCGGTGTTCCTGGCGGCGGTGCCCGGCGACCTCGCCCAGCTGCCGGTGGTCGACACCAAGAAGCGGGTGTTCCTGCGCGTCATGCTGCCGCTGGTGCTGGTGGTCAACGAGTCGGTGGCCGCCGACCGCCGCCGGCTCGACGCCATCGCCCGCAAGCGGGCCACGGGACAATACGTCACCTACGACGAGAGCGAGTGGCTGGCCTCCGTGGCCGCCCGTTACGGTGCCGAGGGCGCCTCGGCCGCCGATCTGCTGAAGCGGGTGGATGTGGTCCCCGCGTCGCTGGCCCTGGCCCAGGCGGCCGAGGAATCCGGCTGGGGCACCTCGCGCTTCACGCTCGAGGCCAACAACCTGTTCGGCCATTACGCCGCCACCGGCGGCGACGGCCTGGTCGCCGCCGGTGATTCCAGTCGCCGCCTGGCCCAGTTCGCCAGCCTCTACGAGGCGGTGGCGGCCTATGTCCACAACCTCAACACCCACCGCGCCTACGAGCCGCTGCGCCGCCTGCGCGCCGCCGTCCGGGCGCGCGGCGCCTTCCCCGACGGCCACACCCTGGCCGGGGCGCTGACCGCCTATTCCGAACGCGGACAGGCCTATGTGGACGGCATCCGGGCGCTGATCCGCAAGAACAGCCTGCTGCGCTTCGACCACGCCCGGCTGGGCACCGGCAGGGGCCGCGCCGCCACCCTGCCCCGCCAGACGGTTGCGATGGCGGAACAGACGCCGTAACATGGTGGCGTGATCGTCTCCGCCAGCTACCGCACTGACATCCCGGCCTTCTACGGCGAGTGGTTCCTCAACCGCTTCCGCGCCGGCTACGCCAAGGTGGTCAACCCCTATGGCGGCAAGCCCTCCACCGTGCCGCTGCGGCAGGGCGTCGACGGCTTCGTGTTCTGGACCCGCAACGCGCGCCCTTTCCGCGACGCCCTGCTCGAGGTGCGCCGGGCCGGCATCCCGTTCATGGTCACCTATACCGTCACCGGCTATCCCCGGGCGCTCGAGACCTCGGTGATCGACTGGGAACGGGCGGCGGACGACATCCGCTCCCTGGCCCAGGAGTTCGGCCCGCGCGCGGTGGTGTGGCGCTACGACCCCATCCTGGTCACCTCGCTGACCCCGGCGGAGGTCCACCTGGAGGCGTTCGACCGCCTGGCCGAGGCGCTGAAGGGCGCGGTGGACGAGGCGGTGATCTCCTTCGCCACCCTCTACCGCAAGACCGAGCGCAACCTGGCCGCCGCCGCCCGTGCCGCCAAATTCACCTGGTCCGACCCGCCGGCCGAGGACAAGCGGGTGCTGGCGTCCCACCTGTCGGAACTGGCGCGGGTGCGGCGCATGGCCCTGACCGTGTGCTCCCAGGCTGACTATACCGTGTGCGGAACAAAACCCGCCGCCTGCGTCGACGCCCACCGCCTGGAAGACGTGGCCCGGGACTGGGGCGTTCCGCGCTCCATCCATGCCCGCCGCAAGGGCAACCGGCCCGGCTGCGACTGCTTCGAAAGCCGCGATATCGGCGACTACGACACCTGTCCCCACGGCTGCACCTACTGCTACGCGGTGGGGTCGCGGACGACGGCCAAGCGGCGGTACGGCGCGCACGATCCCGAGGCGGAGTACCTGATCACCCCGCCGGGCGCGGACGGGGATGGGCCGAGATTGGTGTGAGCGTTTGCCAGCTGACAAACAAAACCCCCGCCGGCGTCCCGGCGGGGGGTCGAGGTTGAG
Organism: uncultured Rhodospirillaceae bacterium; assembly: GCA_937887565.1. Lineage (GTDB taxonomy): Bacteria > Pseudomonadota > Alphaproteobacteria > Rhodospirillales > Magnetospirillaceae > CALABS01. The sequence continues at coordinate 210,083 of CALABS010000036.1, forward strand.
CGCTCTTCTTATTGTACTCGCGCCCCCTTGTCCGCCACGCCCAGGCATGACGGGGGAGAACGTCAGACCGCGACCGTGTCGGCCACCTCGCGGAACTCGGCGATCTGGTCGAAGTTCATGTAGCGGTAGATGTCGGCGGCCTTGGCGTTGACCACCTGGACCTGCTCCAGGTACTCGGCGACCGTCGGGATGCGGCCCAAGAGCGCGCAGACGGCGGCCAACTCGGCCGAGCCGAGATAGACGCGGGTGTCGATGCCGAGGCGGTTGGGGAAGTTGCGGGTGCTGGTGGACATCGCCGTGCTGCCCTTGCGGATCTGGGCCTGGTTGCCCATGCACAGCGAACAGCCGGGCATCTCCATGCGGGCGCCGGACTTGCCGAGGATGGAGTAGTAGCCCTCCTCGTTGAGGATCATGGCGTCCATCTTGGTGGGCGGCGCGATCCACAGCCGGGTGGGGATGTCGGTCCTGCCGTCGAGCACCTTTCCAGCGGCCCGGAAATGGCCGATATTGGTCATGCACGAGCCGATGAACACCTCGTCGATGGTGTCGCCGGCGACCTCGGACAGCGGCTTGACATCGTCGGGATCGTTCGGGCAGGCGACGATCGGCTCGCGCACGTCGGCCAGGTCGATCTCGATGACGGCGGCGTAGTCGGCGTCGGCGTCGGGGGCCAGCAGGTCGGGCTTGGCGATCCACGCCTCCATGGCCTTGATGCGGCGCTCCAGCGTGCGGCGGTCCTCGTAGCCGTTGGCGATCATCCATTTCATGAGCACGATGTTCGAGGTCATGTACTCGATGATCGGCTCGTTGTTCAGGCGCACGGTGCAGGCCGCCGCCGAGCGCTCGGCCGAGGCGTCGCTGAGCTCGAAGGCCTGTTCCACCTTGAGGTCCGGCAGGCCCTCGATCTCCAGGATGCGGCCCGAGAAGATGTTTTTCTTGCCCTTCTTCTCGACGGTCAGCAGGCCCTGGCGGATGGCGTAGAGCGGGATGGCGTTGACCAGGTCGCGCAGGGTGACGCCCGGCTGCATCTCGCCCTTGAAGCGGACCAACACGCTTTCCGGCATGTCCAGCGGCATCACCCCGGTGGCGGCGGCGAAGGCCACCAGGCCCGAGCCGGCGGGGAACGAGATGCCGATGGGGAAGCGGGTGTGCGAATCGCCGCCGGTGCCGACGGTGTCGGGCAGCAGCAGGCGGTTCAGCCACGAATGGATGACGCCGTCGCCGGGCCTGAGCGCCACGCCGCCGCGGGTCGAGATGAAGGCCGGCAGCTCCTTGTGGGTCTTGACGTCGACCAGCTTGGGATAGGCGGCGGTGTGGCAGAAGCTCTGCATCACCAGATCGGCCGAGAAGCCCAGGCAGGCCAGGTCCTTCAGCTCGTCGCGGGTCATGGGGCCGGTGGTGTCCTGGCTGCCCACGGTGGTCATCCTGGGCTCGCAATAGGTGCCCGGGCGGACGCCCTGGCCTTCGGGCAGGCCGCAGGCGCGGCCGACCATCTTCTGGGCCAGGCTGAAGCCCCTGCCGGTGTCGGCGGGGGCGGCCGAGTGGCGGAACAGGGTGCTGGGGCCGAGGCCCAGGGCCTCGCGGGCCTTGGCGGTGAGTCCCCGGCCGATGATCAGCGGGATGCGGCCGCCGGCGCGGACCTCGTCGAAGATCACCTCGGACTTGACGGTGAACTCGGCGATGACCTTGCCGTCCTTGAGCGCCTTGCCCTCATAGGGGCGCAGCTCGACCACGTCGCCCATGTCCATCTGGCCGACATCCAGCTCGATGGGGAGCGCTCCGGCGTCCTCCATGGTGTTGTAGAAGATCGGCGCGATCTTGGTGCCCAGGCAGACGCCGCCGAAGCGCTTGTTGGGGACGAAGGGGATGTCCTCACCGGTGAACCACAGCACCGAGTTGGTGGCCGACTTGCGGCTGGAGCCGGTGCCGACCACGTCGCCCACATAGGCCACCAGGTTGCCCTTGGCCTTCAGCGCCTCGATCTGCTTGATGGGGCCGCGCACCCCGGGCTCCTCGGGCTCGATGCCGGGGCGCGGGTTCTTCAGCATGGCCAGGGCGTGCAGCGGGATGTCGGGGCGGCTCCAGGCATCGGGGGCCGGCGACAGGTCGTCGGTGTTGGTCTCGCCGGTGACCTTGAGGACGGTGACGGTCAGGCTGGCGGGAACCTCGGGGCGCGAGGTGAACCACTCGGCGTCGGCCCAGGACTGGATCACCGCCTTGGCGTTGGCGTTGCCCGCGTCGGCCAGCTGCTGGACGTCGTGGAAATAGTCGAACACCAAGAGCGTCTTCTTCAGGCCCTCGGCGGCGGCGGCGCCGCATTCGGCGTCCTTGAGCAGGTGGATCAGCGGCACGATGTTGAAGCCGCCCAGCATGGTGCCCAGAAGCTCGGTGGCCCTGACCTTGGAGATCAGCGCGCAGGGCTGCTCGCCGGTGGCGACGGCGGCCAGGAAGTCGGCCTTGACCTTGGCGGCGTCGTCCACGCCGGCCGGCACCCGGTGGGTCAGCAGCTCGACCAGGGCATCCTCCTCGCCCTTGGGCGGGGCCTTCAGCAGGCCGACCAGTTCCTCGGTCTGCGGGGCGGACAGAGGGAGCGGGGGGATCCCGAGAGAGGCACGCTCGGCGACATGCTGGCGATAGGCTTCAAGCACGGGTCATCCTCCGCTTGGTCGAGTTGAGAAGGGCCATAGTGGCGGGTGCGCGAGCGCTTACACCATAATTTTCAGCGCGAGTCCAGCCTTACCATCCGTTCGGGCGGGTAGGACGCCACCCCCCTCCCCGGGGCGGGGCGGACCCCGTCCTTCAAATATCCCTTAAATTCGCCACATTTGGAGGGTGTGATGCCACCATCAGGCCCCCTCAGATACCGTCGGTTGGATTGCCCCCATCTTATCCACCGGCGGACGGGTCCGGACGGCCGGCGTGTCCCCCTCGCGCCGGCCGTCGTCTTTTTTGGGTCCGGGTCACACCGCCGGCAGCGTGAACGCCACCACGGCGCCGACGCCGTCGGCGGGCGACTCGAGGCGGATGCCGCCGCCGTGCCGTTCGACGATGCGGGCGCACAGGGCGAGGCCGATACCGGCGCCGGGATAGCGGCCCTCGGGGTGCAGGCGGACATAGATGTCGAAGACCGCCTCGCGGAACTCGGGCGGGATGCCGAGGCCGGTGTCGGCGATGCGAATGGTCCAGGCGCCGTTGAGGCGGCTGGTGGTGATCCAGATGCGGCAGGGGCGATCCGGCGCCCGGAACTTGGCGGCGTTGTCGATCAGCTGGGTCAGCAGGTCGGTCAGCAGGCCCGGATCGCCGCGCACCGTCGGCAGGGCTTCCAGGCAGACCACCGCGCCCGCCTCCGCCAGGATGGCCCGATAGGCGCGCAGGACCTCGGCCGCCACCTCGGCGAGGTCGACGGCCGACGCCGGCGGCTCGGTGGCGTCGATCTCCAGGTAGCGGATCAGGCCCAGCAGTTGGTCCTTCATGCGGTGGGCGCCGGCCATGGCGTGCTCCAGCAGGTCGTCGGCATCGGGGTCCAACTTCCCATGGTGGCGGCGGTACAACAGTTGGGCGAAGCTGATGACCGTGCGCAGCGGCTCCTGGAGGTCGTGGGCCGCGACCGAGGCGAAGCGCCTGAGGCGGCCATGGGCGCCGTTGAGCTCGGTGAGCGAGCGCAGCAACTGCTCGTCGCGCTGCTTGGCCCTGGTGACGTCCTCCTTCACCGCCACGAAGTTGACGATCGCCCCACTGTCGTCGCGCACCGGCGAGATGACGGCCTCCTCCCAGTACAGGCTGCCGTCCTTGCGGCGGTTGACGAACTGGCCGTGCCACACCTTGCCCGCCGTCAGCGTCCGCCACAGATCGCGATAGGTTTCCTCGGGCATCTGGCCCGACTTCAGGACGCTCGGCTTCTGGCCCACCGCCTCGTCGCGGCCATAGCCGGTGATGGTCTCGAAGAACGGGTTGACATAGGTGATGGTGCCGTCGGGGCGGGTGATGACCACCGACACCGGCGCCTGCTCGACCGCCCGCCACAGATGACGCAATTCGGCGGTTTGCCCCTCCAGGCGCGACGCCAGCGTGTTGAAGCTCCTTTGCAGCCGTCCCAGTTCGCCGTCCATGCCGATCAGGCGGGTATCCAGCCGTCCGTCGGCCACGGCCGCCATGGCGCCCTGAAGGCGTCCGATGGGGCGGTGGATGTAAACCCGGAACAGCACCCCGACGATCATGGCCAACGCGCCGTAGGCCAAGCAGTGCAAGGTGAAATGCACCAGGAAGCGCGTCCAGACCTGGCGGTCCAGGTTGGCGACGGGAAGCTTGATGCTGAGGATACCGCGCAGCTCACCCACCCGGTAGCCGAAGGCGGCATCGTTGTAGCGATCGCGTACCGCCTGGGGGGCGTCCTCCGGGGCGCCGTGGCAGCCCAGGCAGTATTCCTCGACCAGGATGGGCCGTGCATACAGGAAATACGGCTGCCCGTCGGCGGCGGTGAAGGGCCGGAAGACCAACTCATCGTCCGGGTTGGCGCGGAAATGGGCGATGGCCGTCATTTCCACCGCGTCGGCCCGCTGACGGGGGTTGCGCGGCCGGTCGGACACGTTGTTGAAGGTGATCCCCGACCGGTCCCAATTCACGAAGTCTCGCGACACCTCGGTCATGGCGTGGGCCGGCAACAGCCCCACCGTCCGGTCGGTGACCTCCAGCCCCGAGGCGATGAACTCGTTGTGGTAGACGCGGCGTACCGACATCAGCACGGTACGCAGGGTTTCCGCCTGGGCGCGGACTTCGGCGATGGCGGCCTCGCGTTCGTGATGGAACGCCAGCCAGCCGTCGACGGCCATGGTCGTCAACAAGGCGAACAAGATGGCGGCGATCAGCCGTGACTGGATGCGCATGGCTGCCTCCCCCCCGGGTGTCGGCGCAACCAGTTTAGAAGGAGGTCATGGAATCAGACAGCACTAATTACGTAAAACATACGTTAGGTCATCAACCTTCGATTACAGGTCGCCCCAGGCGTCGGACAGGCCCATGATCCAGGCGTCGCGGTTGACGAGGTCGGTTTCCAGCTGCCGTTGGACGGCGGCGTGCAGGTCGCGCACCGACACCATGGCCACCGGCCTGCCGCCCTCGACCACAGGCAGATGGCGGAAACCGTGCAGCCGCATCAGTTCCAGCGCCTCGGGCAGGCTGTCGTCGGGGGCCAGGGTGCGGGGATCGGCGGTCATGATCGCCTCGACGGAGGTGCGGTCGGGATCGCGGCCGGCGGCGACCACCCGGACGGTGACGTCGCGCTCGGTGACGATGCCCACCAGGCCGCGGCGCTCGATCACCAACAGCGCCGCCACATGATGTGCGGACATCAGCCGCGCGGCCTCGCGCGCACTGGCGCCGGGGTCCACGGACAGCAGGTCCCGCCGCTCCACCACGTCGGGGATGATCTTGGCACGCATGAGGTCATGATGACTCCGCCCCGGCCTGTGCGCAATCAGTCTTCCCCGGCGGCGGGAGCCCCGGTCTGCGGGGTCAGGCGGATCGAGGTGATCTGGTTGCGGTGACGGCGCAGGATTTCGAAGCGGAAGCCGTGGAACAGGAAGGTCTGGCCGACGCTGGGGATCTGGCGGGACTCATGGAGGACCAGGCCGGCGATGGTGGCCGCCTCCTCGTCGGGAAGGCGCCATTCGAATTCGCGGTTGAGGTCGCGGATGGTCACCGCGCCGTCCACCACGTACGAGCCGTCCGCCTGCGGCCGCACGCCGGCGACGGCGACGTCGTGCTCGTCGGCGATGTCGCCGACGATCTCCTCCAGGATGTCCTCCAGCGTCACCACGCCTTGAAGGGCGCCGTATTCGTCCACCACCAGGGCGAAGTGCTCCCGCCGCTGGCGGAAGGCCGTCAACTGCTCCAGCAAGGTGGTCGAATCGGGGATGAACCATGGCGGCGAGGCCAGTTCGACGATGTCCAGCCGCTCGACCGCGTTGGACAGGGCGCGAACCGCCCGCAGCACGTCCTTGGCGTGGACGACGCCGACGATGTTGTCGGGGGTGTCGCGCCAGATGGGGATGCGGGTGTAGGGGCTCTTCAGGATCTGGTCGACGATGTCGGCGGCCGGCAGGGTGGCGTCGAGGGCGACCACGTTGCGGCGGTAGGTCATCACCTCGTTCACCTCCACGTCGTTGAGGTCGAGGATTGAGCGCAGCATGCGGCGCTCCTCCTTGATCTCCTCGGTGGTGGCGTGGACCTCGATGGCGCCCCTCAGCTCCATCATGGCGGTCTCGATCGAGGCCTCGGTGGCGAACTTGGCGCCGAACAGACGGAAGATGAGGCGGGTCACCACCTCGATGCCGCGCACCACCGGCGACAGCAGCCAGACGATGGCGGCCACCGGCGGCGCCACCACCAGCGCCATCTTGTTGGCGTTGTAGATGGCGTAGGTCTTGGGCAGCACCTCGCCGAACAGCACCACGATGGCGGTCAGGCCGGCGGTGGCGTAGACGATGCCGGCCTCGCCGAAGACCAGTGTCAGGGCGTGGGTGGCCAGGGCCGAGGCCAGGATGTTGACCAGGTTGTTGCCCAGCAGGATGGCGCCGATCAGCCGGTCGCGGGCGGCGATCAGGCGGTTGACCAGCCGGGCGGCGCGGCTGCCGTCCTGCTCCAGCTGGTGCAGATAGGGGCGCGACACGGCGGTCAGCGCCGTCTCGGAGCCCGAGAAGAACGCCGACAGCACCAGCAGCAGCACGATGGCGGCGAGGGAGAGGATGAGGGTCGAGTCCATGGCGCGCGTCCCGTCAGCCGTGGCGGGCGAAATCCTCCAGCAGGGCGCGCACCGCCTCGGCGGGGACGTCACGGGTCAGGAAGGCCTGGCCCAGCCCCTTGGCCAGGACGAAGGTGACGCGGCCGTCATGGACCTTCTTGTCGCCGGCCATGTGGTGCAGCAGGCGTTCGGCATCCCATTTGCGCTGGCGCGACAGCCCGGTCGGCAGCCCGACCTTGGCCAGGTGGCGTTCGAGCCGTTCGGCGTCGGTCACCGGCGCCAGGCCGAGGCGCGCCGACAGGCGGAAGGCCATCACCATGCCGACGGCCACCGCCTCGCCGTGCAGGAGTTCGTCGGAATACCCGACCTCGGCCTCCAGGGCATGGGCGAAGGTATGGCCCAGGTTCAGGAGCGCGCGGACGCCGCCCTCGCGCTCGTCGGCGGCGACGATGCGGGCCTTGGCGCGGCAGCTGACGCCGACGGCGCGCCGGCGGGCGGCCTCGTCGCCGACCACCACCTGGGGGCCGTGCTCCTCCAGCCAGGCGAAGAAGTCGGCGTCGTCGATGCAGCCGTATTTGACCACCTCGGAATAGCCGGCCAGCACCTGCCGGCGGGGCAGGGTGGCCAGCGCCCCGGTGTCGGCCAGCACCAGCCGGGGCTGGTGGAAACTGCCGACCAGGTTCTTGCCGTGGCGGGTGTTGATGCCGGTCTTGCCGCCCACCGAGCTGTCCACCTGGGCCAGCAGGGTGGTGGGAACCTGGACGAAGTCGACGCCGCGCTGGAGGATGGCGGCGGCGAAGCCGGTCAGGTCGCCGATGACGCCGCCGCCCAGGGCGACCACCATGGTCGAGCGTTCGACGCGGGCGTCCAGCATGGCGTCCAGCAGCGCCTCGAGATGGGGGAAATCCTTGCTGTGCTCGCCGCTGGGCAGCACGGTCTCGGCATGCTGGATGCCGGCCCGGTCCAAGGATGCCGCCAGGCGGTCGAGGAACAGCGGCGCCACGTGGTCGTCGGTGACCACATAGGCCCGCCGCGAGCGCATCAGGGGCGTCATCAGCTCGCCGGCGCGGTCGATCAGGCCCTGGCCGATATGGATCTCGTAGGACCGTTCGCCCAATTCGACGCTCAGGATGTCGGTGGTCATGTCCGCGTGCGCTCCAGGTAACGGGCCAGTTCCTGCTCCACCTTGCCGACGGTCATGTCGGCCGGTTCGTCGGTGGTGTCGACCACGATATCCGCTTCCGCGTACAGGGGATAGCGGCTGTCCATCAGCCCGGCCAGGATCTGGCGCGGATCGCCGGTCTTGAGCAGCGGCCGGTGGTCGCGGCCGGCGGTGCGCTTGACCAGCAGGTCGAGGTCGGCGCGCAGCCAGATGCTGATGGCCGCCGCCTTGATGCGGGCGCGGGTGTCGGGGTCGCAGAAGGCGCCGCCGCCGGTGGCCAGCACGCATGGCGCGCCGTCGAGCAGGCGCGAGATCACCCTCCGCTCGCCCTCGCGGAAGGCGGGCTCGCCGTAGCGGGCGAAATAGTCGCCGATGGCGCAGTTGGCGGCGGCCTCGAACTCGTGGTCGGAATCCAGGAAGGGCACGCCCAGCCGGGCCGCGAGGCGGCGGCCGACGCAGGACTTGCCGGCCCCCATCAGTCCCACCAGTACCACCGACCGGTCCAGACCGGCGGCCGCGTCGTCACCCAAAGGCTTCATCCACCGCGCCATTGGTTCGTTGATCGCCCGGGGTGTCGCCGATACACTTGCCCCAGTTTCGCCACGCTCCGCCCCTAGCATCGGTCTGCCTAGGTTCGGTTCGGGCTCCGTCCCGCCGCTTTTATCCGCCCGGGCCCGGCCCTGTCCAGTCCGGGCGTGTCCCCATCGCCGTACAAGGAAACGTGAACGCCCATGAGCAAGGTTGTTGGTGTGCTGGTCGTCCTGCTTGTCGTCGTCGTGCTCGGCGGCGGCGCGGTGCTGGCGACCTGGGATGTGCCGCCGCCCACCGCCCGCGTCGAGAAAGTGATCCCCGATGAGCGGCTGCCGCGCTGATCGCAGGGCCCTCCGCGTCGTGGCGGCGGGCCTTTTCTCCATCGCCGCCGCGCCGGCCCTGGCCCAGCAGCCGTTGCGGCTGGTTCCCCTCGACCCCCCCGCGACGACAGGGCGGCCGCTGGAAATCGCCCCGGGGGCCGCGCCGCGCCCGCTGGAGGCCCCCGATGCCGGCCGCGCCGGCGGCTGGGCGTCGGGCGGCATCCAGGTGCAGGACCTCAAGGCGCCGAGCGTCGAATCGGTGGGCGTGCTGGACAGCCGCCAGGGCGGCCTGGGTCCGCGCATGTGGGAGGGCACGCCGGCGACGGTGGTGCGGGCGCTGCTTCCGCTGCTGCCGGCCGCCAACGGCTCCCACGTCATGCGCGACCTGGCTCGCCGCCTGCTGTTGACCGCCGCCACCGCCCCCGAGGGGGCCGATGCCGCCGCCGCCGGCGGCGGCTCCACCTTGGTGGAGATGCGGGCCGAGCGGCTGATGGCCCTGGGCGATACCGACGGCCTGGCGGCGCTGGCCGCCGTGGCGCCCGGCGCCGCGGCCGGTCCCCGCCTGACCCGCATGGCGGTGGAGGCCGACCTTGCCTCCGGGCGCGTCGACAAGGCCTGCGCCGGCGCGGCCTCGGCCCTGGCCGCCGGCCATGACGGCCCCCTGGCCATGGTCCAGGTCTATTGCACCCTCGCCGCCGGCAACACGCTTCAGGGCAATCTGGCGCTTGATCTGTTACGGGAGCGGAAGGAAGCCGACCCGGCCTTCGTCGCCGCCGCCGAGGTGATGGCCGGCCTGCCGCCGGTTCCGGTCGACAAGCTGTCGCTGCCCAGGCCGGCGCCGGTGCATGTGGCCGCCTTCGCCGCCGCCGGGCAGCCGCTGCCCGCCGACGCCCCGGCCGCCGCCGGCCCCGTCGCGCTCAAGGCGATGGCGCTGTCCTCGCTGCCGGCCAGCCAGCGCCTGGCGGCGGCCGAGCGGGCCGAATATCTCGGCGTCGTCGAGGCCGAGACCGTGCGCAAGCTCTATGGCGAGCAGCCGTTCGGCCCCGCCGACCTGTCGGCGGCCATTCCCCAGGCCGAAGCCGGCGGCCCGGCGGCCCGCGCGCTGTTGTTCCGCGCCGCCCAGGACATGCCCGACGAAGGCGTCCGCGCCCAGATCGTCGCCAAGGCCCTGGGGCTCGCCGCCGCCAAGGGCGAGCTCGGCTCCGCCGCGCGGGTGTTCCGCCCCCTCGTCGAGGCGATCCGTCCGGTTCCGGAACAACATCGCCTGGCGCCGCTGGCGACGCGGGCCCTGTACGTTCTCGGCCGCGCCGAGGCGGCCGCCAAATGGCTGGACGTGGTCCGCATGGGGCCCCAGCCGGCCGCCGCCCATGCGCTGTGGCCCTATGCCGCCATCGCCGCCGCCGGTGGCGGCCAGCCCATCGCCGGCCCGGCCTATGCCGGCTGGCGGACGTCGCTGGAGGGTGTGGCCCCCGAACTGGCGGCGCGCCGCGCCGCCATCGTGCTGGGGGCATTGGCCGGGCTGGGGGCGCGGGTCCCCGATGCCGCCTGGCTGGATACCCTGGCCCTGCCCGCCGGCGGGCCCCGGCCCGGCCTGTTCGCGCTGATGCAGGGCGGGGCTCTGGACGCGCGGCCCGGCATCACGGTGCTGTCGGCCCTGGCCGCCATCGGCGACGTGCCGCTGGACAAGGCCGAGCCGCTGGCGCTGTCGGAAGCGGTCAGCGCCCTGATGGTGGTGGGGCTTGCCGACGACGCCCGCAAGCTGGCGGTCGAGGCGCTGGCCGCCAACGGGATCTGAGGTGTCGCGCCACGTCGAGGCCTTCCTGGAAATGATGGCCGTCGAGCGCGGCGCCGCGCCCAACACGCTCGACGCCTATCGTCGCGACCTCGCCGACCTCGCCGGCCATCTGCGCGGCGGCGCGGTGGTGGCGGCCTCCGAGGGCGACCTGCGGTCCTATCTGCGCGCGCTGTCGGGGCTGGCGACGCGAACCCAGGCGCGGCGGCTGTCCTGTCTGCGGCAGTTCTACGCCTTCGCCTATGCCGAGGGCTGGCGACCCGACGACCCCACCGCCCGCCTGGATGCGCCGCGGCTGGGCCGCGTGCTGCCCAAGCTGCTCTCCGAGGCCGAGGTGGAGTCCCTGCTTGCCGCCGGCCGTACCCTGCCCGGCGACGACGGGGTGATGATGACGGCGCTGCTGGAACTTCTCTATGGCACCGGGCTCAGGGTGTCCGAGCTGGTGGGGCTGCCCTTCGCGGCGGTGGCCCGCGACCCGGCCATGCTGGTGGTGCGCGGCAAGGGGGCGAAGGAACGGATGGTGCCGCTGTCCGGTCCCGCCCGCGATGCGTTGAGGGCGTGGAAATCCGCCCGCGAGGCGCGGCTGGGCAAGAAGCCGTCGAGGTGGCTGTTCCCGTCCCCCGCCCGTGGCGGCCATCTGACCCGCTCGGGCTTCGCCCGCATGCTGCTCAGGGTGGGGATGGGCGCCGGCATCGATCCCCGCCGGCTGTCGCCGCACGTGCTGCGCCATGCCTTCGCCACCCATCTGCTGGCGCACGGCGCCGATCTGCGGGTGGTGCAGGAGCTGCTGGGCCACGCCGACATCGCCACCACCGAGATCTACACCCACGTCCTCGACGAGCCCAAGGCGGCGCTGGTCCGCGCCGCCCATCCGCTGGCCGGGCTGGGGAAGAAATAGACATATTCGCGAGCGCGCCCATATAACGGCGTCAACGCACCATCCATCGGGCAAGGACGACCATGATCCTGTACACGCTGCGCTGCTCGCACGATCACCACTTCGAGCAGTGGTTCGACAATTCCGCCGATTACGACGCCAAGAAGGACGCCGGCGCCCTGGTGTGCCCTGAATGCGGCGACACGGATGTCGGCAAGGCCATCATGGCTCCCAACGTCAAGGGTTCGGGCCAGGACAAGGCCCCCGCCCCGGCCCCGATGCCGTCCTGCGCCTCCGGCGCCTGCGGCATGTGCCCAATGGCCGGGCAGCACCGAGGGCGACCCGGACGAGCGCAGCGAGGACTGGGCCGTTGAGGCCCCGCGAAGCGCGAGCGGAGCGTAAGCCAAGGGCGCGGACGCGCCCGCCCGGCGCCTGAGGGCCCCCTATGCCGACGTGTCCACCTGCTCGCCGGGGGGAGCCTTGGGGCCGCCCTTGGAAACGCCCACCAAGGCGGGACGCAGCAGGCGGTCGTGGATCTGGTAGCCCTGCTGCATGACCATCACCACCGTGCCCTCGGGCTGGGTGACGTCCTCCATCTCCATCATGGCCTGGTGCAGGTTGGGGTCGAAGCGCTCGCCCATGGCCGGCACCTGGCGGATGCCGTAGCGCTCCAGCGCGGCCAGCAGCTCGCGCTCGGTCATCTCGACGCCGACGGTCAGCGTGTTGGCGATGTCGTTGCCCTCGCGCGCCGAGGCGGGGGTGGCGTCCAGCGCCCGTCGCAGGTTGTCGGCGACGGTCAGCATGTCCTTGGCGAAATTGGCCACGGCGTACTTGCCGCGGTCCTCGGCCTGCTGCTCCAGCCGGCGGCGGACGTTCTCGGTCTCGGCCTTGGCGTAGAGGATTTCCGCCTTCAGCTTGTTGACCTCGTCGGTCAGCTTGGCGAGTTCGGCCTCCTTCTCCAACTCGGCGGCGACGGCGGCGGCTTCGGCGGGCTGCTCGGGCATGTCGGTCTTGATCTCGGCGCCGGTCTGCTCGTTGTTCTGGTCCTGGGTCATCCTTGGTCTTTCACTGCCTCTGGGTTATCCGATCAGCCGGCCGACCACCTTGGCGGTGTAGTCGACCATGGGAATGATGCGGGCGTAGTTCAGCCGTTGCGGGCCGATCACGCCGATGGCGCCGACGATCTGTTCGCGGGCGTTGCGGTAGGGCGCGACGATCATGGAGCAGCCGGTGACGCCGAACAGCTCGTTCTCTGCGCCGATGAAGATCTGCACCCCCTCGGCCTCGGCGGTGAGGTCCAGGAGGCGCAGGAACTGCTCCGACGTCTCCAGCGCCTCGAACAGGGCGCGGATGCGCTCCAGGTCCTCGACGGCGGTGACGTCGTCCAGGAGGTGCGACTGGCCGCGCACGATCAGCACCGCGTGGTCGTCGCCGGCCCAGGTGGCCAGGCCGGCCTTGACCACGCGCTGGGTAAGCTCGTCCAACTGGTGCCGCTGGCGCTCCAGCTCGGAATTGACCTCCTCCTTGACGTGCTCCAGCGTGCGCCCGGCGAGGCGGGAGTTGAGGAAGTTGGTGGCCTCGACCAGGGCGAAGGGCTCGACGTCGGCCGGCAGTTCCAGCAGGCGGTTCTCCACCAGCCCGTCCTCGGTGACCAGCACCACCAGGGCGCGGCCGCGGCCCAGCCACACGAATTCCATCTGCTTGAGGGTCCGCTGCATCTTGGGCGCCATCACCATGCCGGCGCAGCGCGACAGGCCGGACAGGGCGCCGATGGCCTCGGTCAGCACCTGCTCGACGCTCTTGCCCTGGGCGCGGCACTGGACGTCGATCTGGGTGCGCTCGGCCTCGGGCAGCCCGCCGACCTCGAGGAGGCCGTTGACGAACATGCGCATGCCGGCCTGGGTGGGCAGCCGCCCGGCCGAGGTATGCGGCGCGTAGAGCAGGCCGAGGTCTTCGAGGTCGGCCATGACGTTGCGGATGGTGGCCGGCGACAGACTGACCGGCAGCCTGCGCGAGATGGTGCGCGAGCCGATGGGTTCGCCGGTGGCCACATAGGCCTCGACGATATGGCGGAAGATCTCCCGCGAGCGCTCGTTCAGCTCGGTTATGCCCGGGTTGCGGCCCCTCAGCATCCGTCAGCCCCTAGCGCGCCGACTCCTTCCGAAGGACGGAGTGGGCGCGCGATCCATTGATTTTGTGGGCCGATTCAGCCGGTGAAGGGTGCTGCCCGCACCCCTCGCCGGTATCGGACCACCAGAGTGTGCCCCGGAATCTAGTGACCGCTCGGGGGGTCGTCAACTTATGGACGGCGGCCGGCGGAGTCGCTAGTTTCGGCCCGACATTACACGAGGACAGACCGATGAGACCTTCCGGCCGCGCATTCGACCAGCTCCGCACCGTCACCCTGGAACCGGGCTTCGCCAAATATGCCGAGGGGTCGTGCCTGATCCGTTGCGGCGACACCCACGTGCTGTGCACCGCCTCGGTCGAGGAACGGGTGCCGCCGTTCCTGCGCAACACCGGCAAGGGCTGGGTGACCGCCGAATACGGCATGCTGCCGCGCTCGACCCACACCCGCACCGACCGCGAGGCCGCCAAGGGCAAGCAGTCGGGCCGCACCCAGGAGATTCAGCGCCTGATCGGGCGGTCGTTGCGGGCGGTGACCGATCTCGCCGCCATGGGCGAGCGGCAGATCAAGGTCGACTGCGACGTGCTCCAGGCGGACGGCGGCACCCGCACCGCCTCCATCACCGGCGCCTACGTCGCCCTGCACCTGGCCTTCCAGCGGCTGGTCGAGCAGGGGCTGCTGGCGGCGGTGCCGTTGATCGACCACGTCGCCGCCGTGTCCTGCGGCATCTTCGACGGCGAGCCGGTGCTCGACCTGGAATACGCCGAGGATTCCACCGCCCAGGCCGACGCCAATTTCGTGCTGACCGGGTCGGGCGGCATCGTCGAGATCCAGGGCACCGCCGAGGAGCGCCCCTTCTCCCGCGACCAGTTCGCGGTGCTGATGGGCCTGGCCGAGAAGGGCGTGATCGGGCTGGTGACGCTCCAGAAACAGTCGCTGGGGATCGCATGACCCGCCGGTTCGAGGGCGGCCGGCTGGTCATCGCCAGCCACAATGCCGGCAAGGTCCGCGAGATCGGCGAGCTGCTGGCGCCCCATGGCGCCGAGGTGGTCTCGGCCGCCGCCCTGGGCCTCGATGAACCCGAGGAGACCGGCATCACGTTCGTTGCCAATGCGGAACTGAAGGCGCGGGCCGCCGCCTTGGCCTCGGGCCTGCCGGCCCTGGCCGACGATTCGGGGCTGGCGGTGGACGCGCTGTGCGGCGACCCGGGCATCTTCTCGGCCCGCTGGGCCGGCCCCGAAAAGGATTTCGCGGCGGCCATGGCGCTGGTCCACCGGCGAATGGCGGAAAAGACCGGCGACAAGGCCGGGCGCACCGCCCGCTTCGTCTGCGCCCTGGCCCTGGCCTGGCCGGACGGCCGGTGCGAGACCTTCGAGGGCGTGGTCGGGGGCGAGATCGTGTGGCCGCCGCGCGGCACCCACGGCTTCGGCTACGATCCCATCTTCCAGCCCCTGGGCCATGCGGTGACATTCGGCGAGATGGACCCCGCCGCCAAGCACGCCATCAGCCACCGCGCCGACGCCTTCCGCAAGCTGGTGGCGGCGTGCTTCGATTGAGTCACTAACCACCAAGACGCCAAGGTGCCGACTTTGTGGCACCGCCGATGGGTCAACCCGGCTATCTTGGTGCCTTGGTGTCTTGGCGGTGAGTCCTTCCATGCGCGATCCCGGTTTCGGCATCTACGTCCACTGGCCCTTCTGCCTGTCGAAGTGCCCCTATTGCGACTTCAACAGCCATGTCGCCGGCCATATCGACCAGTCGTCGTGGCGCGCGGCGCTGCTGGACGAACTGGCGTGGTTCGCCGACATCGCGCCGCGCCGGACGGTGACCAGCGTCTTCTTCGGCGGCGGCACTCCCAGCCTGATGGCGCCGGCCACGGCCGGCGCCCTGATCGAGCGAGTCGCGGCGCTGTGGCCGGTGGCCGAGGACGTGGAGATCACGCTCGAGGCCAATCCCACCAGCGTCGAGGTCGGGCGCTTCAGGGGCTTCCGCGCCGCCGGGGTCAACCGGCTGTCCTTGGGGGTGCAGGCCCTGGACGACGCCGCGCTGAGATTCCTCGGCCGCCGCCATGACACCGCCGGGGCGCTGGCGGCATTCCGTTTGGCACGCGAAACATTCCCCCGCTTCTCCTTCGACCTCATCTATGCGCGGCCCGGGCAGACGGTGACGGCGTGGCAGGCCGAGCTTTCCCGCGCCCTGGAGCTGGCCGGCGACCATCTGTCGGTCTATCAGCTGACCATCGAGGAGGGCACCGCCTTCGCCCCCGCCCATGCCCGTGGCGACTTCACCCTGCCCGACGAGGACGCGGCGGCGGCCATGTTCGAGGCCACCCAGGCGCTGTGCGCCGAGGCCGGGCTGCCGGCCTACGAGATCTCCAACCATGCCCGCCCCGGCGCGGAAAGCCGCCACAACCTGCTGTACTGGCGCGGTGGCGACTATGTGGGCATCGGCCCCGGCGCCCACGGCCGCCTCAACGGCGAGGCCTTCCGCCAGCACCGGGCGCCGGCGGCGTGGGTGGAGCGGGTCGAGCGCGATGGCCACGCCACCCGCGAGCGCCAGTCCCTCGACCCGGCCACCCGCGCCGACGAGTTGGTGATGATGGGCCTCAGGCTGGTGGACGGCATCGATGCCGAAACGTTTTTCGCGGTGTCCGGTCTCTCGCTGTGGGAGGCGGTGGACGCCGACAGGGTGGCGCGGCTGTCCGAGGGCGGCCTCGTCGAACGCACCCCTGGCGGCCTGCGGGCGACGGCGGCCGGCATGCTGGTGCTCAACGCGGTGACGGCCGAGGTGTTGGCGTAAAGCCCGATGCCCAAAATGTGCAACAGGTTCTACGCTTGTTGATCCTGCCCTCGCCGGGCGTGGGCCCCGGCCGCTTGGCCGCTCGCTCAATGCTCGCAGGAGCGGCGTGCGTCAGATGAAAGGCGCGCCGCTTTAAAGCGCCAGCACGTCGCGCATGGTGTACAGGCCGGCCGGCTTGCCGTGGGCCCATTGGGCGGCGCGGACGGCGCCCCTGGCGAAGACGGCGCGGCTGGACGCTTTGTGGGTCAGTTCGACCCGCTCGCCGTCGGCGGCGAACATCACCGTGTGGTCG
The DNA here is from genome assembly GCA_937887565.1 of uncultured Rhodospirillaceae bacterium. GTDB lineage: Bacteria > Pseudomonadota > Alphaproteobacteria > Rhodospirillales > Magnetospirillaceae > CALABS01. Next base: position 226,723 of record CALABS010000036.1, read on the forward strand.
CCGACCACGTCGCCGCCGCGCAGGGTGGCGAAGCCGATCTCGCCCCGGGGCCGCGCACCGGTATGGCCGTCGCGGCTCTTGCACCACACCTGGTCCAGCCCCACCTCGCGCCCCGTGGCGGCGGCGCGGCCCAGGCCCAGCGCGGTGCCCGACGGCGCGTCCACCTTGTGGCGGTGGTGCATCTCGACGATTTCGATATCGTAATCATCGCCCAGGATGGCGGCGGCGCGCTCGGTCAGCGCCATCAGCAGGTTGACGCCGACGCTGAAATTGGGGGCGTAGACCACCGGCGTGCTGTCCGAGGCCTTGCGCAGCTGGGCCTCGTCCTCGGCCGACAGGCCGGTGGTGCCGACCACCAGGATCTTCTTGGCGCTGGCGGCCAGCATGGCGTGCGAGACGGTGGCGGCCGGAGTGGTGAAGTCGATCACCGCGTCCGAGGCGGCGATCAGCTGGCCGGGGTCGGTGATCACCGGGATGCCCAGTGGGCCGCGACCGACCAGCTCGCCGATGTCGCGGCCGACCGCGTCGCCGCCCGGCCGCTCGGTGCCGCCCGCCAGCGCGCAGCCCTCGGCGGCCAGCACCGCCTCCGCCAGCATCCGTCCCATGCGCCCGGCGCAGCCGACGATTCCGATCTTCATTGGTCTCATTCCCTTGTATGCAATCAGATGCCGGTGAACAGGAAATCCAAAGCCCCCAGAATGTCATACCGGCGATCGGCGGCCGACATCACCGGATCTCCAAGTACCGTGCGCGAAACGCCGGCCAATTCGATGCTCAACAGGGCATGCTGCACGCCATCGATCTCGAATGCGGGGAGCAAGCGCGACATCGGGCGGTTCCCGAGCTCCCCAAGTGGAACCAACGGCGCCACCACCACGGTCGGCAGCGTCTCCACGATTTCGTGGCTGAGCACCATCAGGTATTGCGGATAGGTGCCGGCGCGGTTGCGGTGGATGTCGAACTGAGCCATCAAAACATCCGCAGCCCATCGCTCCACAGACCGTGCTTCTCGACATGGCGGTTGTAGAATTCGATGGCCTCGCGGTTCTCCTCCGCCCAGGCTTTGGCCTTGGCCTCGCGCACCCGGCGCTGGAGTCCCTCCTCCAGCGTCTGGCTGAGGTTGATGCCCAGTTCCTTGGCCTGGCGCAGCAGGTCCTCGTTGACGCTGACGTTGCAGGCCTTCTTGGGCGACTTGGGATCGAACAGCGCGTTCATGGCGAACTCCCATGGATCATGCGCATAGGATATGCGCATGGCGGGCGGGGGTTCAAGCCTACTCCGTCAGGTCCTTCCACAGCTCCTTGACCTTGGCGAAGAAGCCGTGGCTTTCGGGGCTGTGCTTGTCGGCGTGGCCCTCGCCTTCCTTCTCGAACTCGCGCAGCAGCTCTTCCTGGCGCTTGGTCAGGTTCATGGGGGTCTCGACCATGGCCTGGATGAACATGTCGCCGCGCGCCGGGCTCCTGAGCACGCTCATGCCCTTCGAGCGCAGGCGGAACTGGTTGCCGCCCTGGGTGCCGGCGGGGATGGTGACCTTGGTCAGCGTGCCGTCGATGGTGGGCACCTCGACGGTGCCGCCGAGCGCGGCGGTGACCATGGGGATGGGCACCCGGCAATAGATGTTGGCGCCGTCGCGCTGGAAGAAGCGGTGCGGCGCGATGGTCAGGAAGATGTAGAGGTCGCCCGCCGGCGCCCCCCTCATGCCGGCCTCGCCCTCGCCGGCCAGGCGGATGCGGGTGCCGTCCTCGACGCCGGCGGGGATGTTGACCGACAGCGTCTTGTCCTTGCGCACCCGGCCCGATCCGCCGCAGGTGCGGCAGGGGTCCTTGATCACCCGGCCCATGCCCTGGCAGGCCGGGCAGGTGCGTTCGATGGTGAAGAAGCCCTGCTGGGCGCGCACCTTGCCGGCGCCGTGGCAGGTGGGGCAGGCCACCGGCTGGGCGCCGTCCTTGCCGCCGCTGCCCTTGCACGAGTCGCACGGCGCCGAGGACGGCACGGTGATGGTGGCGGCCTTGCCGGCGAAGGCCTCCTCGAGGGTGATCTCCATGTTGAAGCGGAGATCGGCGCCGCGGCCGCTGGACTGGCCGCGACGGCCGCCGCCCATGAACTCGCCGAACATCTCCTCGAACAGGTCCGAGAAGCCGCCAGCGCCACCGAAACCCTCGAAGCCGCCGCCGGGGCCGCGGCCGCCGCCCATGCCGCCCTCGAAAGCGGCGTGGCCGAAGCGGTCGTAGGCGGCGCGCTTCTGCTCGTCCTTCAGCACGTCGTAGGCCTCGTTCAATTCCTTGAACTTGGCCTCGGCGGTATGGTCGTCCGGATTGCGATCCGGATGGTACTGCATGGCCAGCTTGCGGTAGGCCTTCTTCAGCTCGTCGGCGGTGGCGGTGCGCGCCACCTCCAGAACCTCGTAGTAGTCTCGCTTGCTCATGCCGTCATGACCATCCGGGGAACAGGCCACCGCCCCGGGGAAGGGGTCTCCCTCCGGGGCGGATCATCATCGGGCGGGCCGGCCCGCCTTACTTGGACTTCTTGTCGCCGTCGACTTCCTCGAAGTCGGCGTCGACCACGCCCTCGTCGGCACCGCCCTGGGCGCCCGGGCCGGCCTCGTCGCCGCCGGCGGCGCCGGCCGCTTCCTGGGCCTTGTACATGGCCTCGCCCAGCTTCATGGACGACTGCATCAGGGCGTCGGTCTTGGCCTTGATGGTCTCGGCGTCGCCGGACTCCATGACCTCCTTCAGCGCGGCGAGGTCACGCTCGACCTCGGACTTGACGTCGGCGGGGACCTTGTCGCCGTATTCCTTGAGGTTCTTCTCGGTGGTGTGGGCCAGCGAATCGGCATGGTTGCGGGCTTCCACCGCCTCCTTGCGCTTGCGGTCCTCGGCGGCGTGGGCCTCGGCCTCCTTGACCATCTTCTCGATGTCGGCGTCGGACAGGCCGCCCGAGGCCTGGATGCGGATGGTCTGCTCCTTGCCGGTGGCCTTGTCCTTGGCGTGGACGTTGACGATGCCGTTGGCGTCGATGTCGAAGGTGACCTCGATCTGCGGCATGCCGCGCGGCGCCGGCGGGATGCCCATCAGGTCGAACTGGCCCAGCAGCTTGTTGTCGGCCGCCATCTCGCGCTCACCCTGGAACACCCGGATGGTGACGGCGTTCTGGTTGTCCTCGGCGGTCGAGAAGACCTGGGACTTGCGGGTGGGGATGGTGGTGTTGCGGTCGATCAGGCGGGTGAACACGCCGCCCAGGGTCTCGATACCCAGCGACAGCGGGGTGACGTCCAGCAGCAGGACGTCCTTGACCTCGCCCTTCAAGACGCCGCCCTGGATGGCGGCGCCGATGGCGACCACCTCGTCGGGGTTGACGCCCTTGTGGGGCTCGCGGCCGAAAAATTCCTTCACCACTTCCTGGATCTTGGGCATGCGGGTCATGCCGCCGACCAGGATGACCTCGTCGATCTCGCTGGCCTTGAGGCCGGCGTCCTTGAGCGCCGCCTTGCACGGCTCGACGGTCCGCGCCACCAGATCCTCGACCAGGGCCTCCAGCTTGGCGCGGGTCAGCTTGATGTTGAGGTGCTTGGGGCCGGTCTGGTCGGCGGTGATGAACGGCAGGTTGACCTCGGTCTGCATCGAGGACGACAGCTCGATCTTGGCCTTCTCGGCCGCCTCCTTGAGGCGCTGCAGCGCCAGGCGGTCGGCGCGCAGGTCGATGCCCTGCTCCTTTTTGAACTCGTCGGCCAGGTAGTCCATGATGCGGGCGTCGAAGTCCTCGCCGCCCAGGAAGGTGTCGCCGTTGGTGGACTTGACCTCGAAGACGCCGTCACCGATCTCCAGGACCGAGATGTCGAAGGTGCCGCCGCCCAGGTCGTAGACGGCGATGGTGCCGGCGCCCTTCTTCTCGAGGCCGTAGGCCAGGGCGGCCGCCGTCGGCTCGTTGATGATGCGCAGCACCTCGAGGCCGGCGATGCGGCCGGCGTCCTTGGTGGCCTGGCGCTGGGCGTCGTTGAAGTAGGCCGGGACGGTGATGACCGCCTGGGTGACCTTCTCGCCCAGATAGGATTCGGCGGTCTCCTTCATCTTCATCAGGATGTAGGCCGAGACCTGGCTGGGCGAATGCTTGGAGCCGCCCGCCTCGACCCAGGCGTCGCCGTTGTCGCCGTTGACGATGTGATAGGGCACCAGCCCCATGTCCTTCCTGGTGATCGGGTCGTCGAAGCGCCGCCCGATCAGGCGCTTGATGGCGAACAGGGTGTTGGTGGGGTTGGTGACCGCCTGGCGCTTGGCCGGCTGGCCGACCAGACGCTCGCCCGATTCGGTGAAGGCGACCATGGACGGCGTGGTGCGCATGCCCTCGGCGTTCTCGATCACGCGGGCGCTCTTGCCCTCCATCACCGCCACGCAGGAATTGGTGGTGCCCAGGTCGATGCCAATGACTTTGCTCATGTCTTCCTCTTCCGATGCGGCGGGTTCCGGCCGTCCACGATCAACGGCAACCGCCGGACCCCCTTCGAGTGAAATGGATCAACGAGTTGCGCGACGCCCATGCGTCACACCGGCGTTATATAGGGTGGCCTGGGGAGGCCGCAACTGTCGGCCATGGTGGCGCAAACACTCCCAAGCCGGCACGACGCCGGAAAGCGGGCCTCAATGTCAAGTTTTCTGCGGAAATTCGGGGATATCGTGGGGCCGTGCGGGATCGACTTCCCACTCCCAACACCAGCCTGAGCCGTAGAGAGCTGTGTATATCCTCCGCTTTTCCTCTCGATGGCGAATGTATTCCGCGTCGTCTCGGCCATAGACTTCCATGGGACGTGGGCCGACAGCAGTATCCCAGAGCACGAAGTCGGGGAACACAGGGTCTCGTGCGTCGTATCGCAGTGGCTTCTCAAAAACCCTTCGTTGATCGATCAGTAATCGAGCAACCGTGTGCTCGTATGAGCTGCTGATTGGGATAAATTCCGTGGTGGTGAGCATAGACGCACCAGCAACGACATCACCGAACACCGTATTGGTCTCGGCCTTAGGCTCTACGATCAGAATTGCTATGATCCGGGTCCCTCGATCTTGATTCCCGAGCTGGCGGGCGCAATCTGGGAACCTGCGGCGCCAAGAGATCTCCAAGGCATGGCTACAGAAAAGCCGCATTCCACATCGATGGTCATTATGGAGCTGTACAGCGGTCCTTTTGGGGCCATGGCCTAAGCCACGCAGTTCACCGATGACAATGAGGCTTTCGACCCTTGCTTCGTTTTCCCGAGCCCACACGGCTTTTCGACGGAAATCTTCGACCACAATGGGCAGCAGGTTCGGTGCATGGTTTATATTCGGAACGACGCAGAGGCGCTTTTCCAGGCTCTGACGCGCCTGAAGCGTATTTTCGGCTGCTTCGTTTATGCGGTGGCGTACGACCGCCCAAGCGCGGCATCGACGATTGGACCGACGATGCCATGTTCAACGGCATCCGTTCGTTTCAAAAGGACCATGCCCTCAAGGTCGATGGTTTCATGCGCCCGGAGGGGCCGACCGAGAAAACCATTAACCAGAAATTGGCCGCTGTTGGCGGGGGCGCCAACAAGGAACCCGATCAAGAATCCTGTGCCCAGCCTGCGGGCGGTTTGCCGCTCTGGGGTATCTTCGGAAACGGGGGCGGCAAGGGCGGTGGAAAATGCCCGCGCCCCAGTGGCGATGACGACTGTGACGCGCAATATGCTGACGATGGTCGGACTTGCAACAGCGTAACCGAACGTCTGGGGAAGGAAGCCGGCGCTCGTTGCTGGCGCTCGGCCAACGAGCGCTACGCCGCGTGCATTGCTGGGCGTCCCGAGCCGCCCCTATCAGGAGGATGGTGATGACAGCTGGCTGGACCTTTTCCGCTTTGCTGAAGGGGCCGAACGGCTCGCTTCGGGAATTTCACGCGGTGATCGATCCAGCGGTTCGGGCAGCCGAGCATCAGTTCGGCTGCCGAACCACCTGTTCTCTTACCAGTTCGCCAAAGATTATCTATTCAGTCTCACCGGAAGCCGCGCGTTACGACGCATGGCTATTTATCCGTCGCCTTGTGGAATACGCCGAGGCCTCCCTGGTCGATGTGAATGGAAATCCGATCGCTTTTCCAGAAGTTCCCGAATCATGAGTTCCCTTGTTTCATCGCCATTCCTCCGCAGAATATCGCTAATCACTGACAAGGCGGATTGGGGTGCCCATCCTTTTCGCACTCTGAAATTCCTACACGACGGCCCGTTCACGCTGGATTTCACCTCAGCGGTCACGGTCCTGGTCGGCGAGAACGGTTCTGGGAAATCAACCCTTCTGGAGGCATTGGCGGCATCCGCAGGCTTTCCCTCGTTGGGCGGTAGCCAGCATCACCGCCCGGGATCTGGCACCACTCACAACGCGCTGGCATCCGCGCTTCGCCTTTCCTGGCTTCCCAAGGTATCTAACGGTTTCTTTTTTCGGGCGGAGAGCTTTTTCAGCCTTGCCAGCTATATCGACGAGGTGGGGGATGTCGGCTATTCAGGCGGACGCAATCTGCACCACCAGAGCCACGGCGAATCATTCTTAGCCCTGTTTTCCAACCGCCTGGGCGGTCATCAACGGGCCATCTATCTCCTGGACGAACCCGAGGTTGCACTGTCTCCAACGCGGCAAATGGCCTTCTTACGCCTAATGTGGGAGTGGCAGCGCAGCGGCCGGGTCCAGGCCATCATCGCAACCCATTCTCCCATACTAATGAGCCTGCCTGGCGCATCCCTCCTGTCGCTTGATGGCGGCCAAATCGGGCCGACGACCCCGGAAGAAACCGAGCACCACAGGGTCATGCGCTCCTTTCTGGGCAATCCGGAAAAAGCGTTGCGTGAGTTGCTCCGCGAGGACGATGAACCGAGCTAACGCCTTCCTCTCTTCCCAGCCTCTCTTAACAGCTCCCAGGTGATGGCCCGCAGGCCCCCCGGCACGCCCCCGGTTTTCTTGACTAGGCGCTGCCGGAACTTGGTGTTTAGGCCAGCGTTGACCTTGCCATTCAGCCGCTCGTATTGAAGCTTCGTCAGCTCGGGTGAACCCTTGCGTGCCAGCATGGCTTGCGTAATCTCGGGCGTGGTCATGGGCTGGTTCGCACCCCGCAGGATGTCCAGTACCAGTACAGGTGTCTCGCATGGGTAGAACAGGCTGTCCTCAGTCACGAACTTCTTGGGCTTGAGCTTCGTCAGATCGTAATAGGGATCGAGAAGGTGGATGGTGGCGTCGATATGGCCGATGGCCTCTTCCGCGCGCTTGATCTCGCTCTCCAGGTAAGCGATCTCTCGCTGGACCTCGCGGCGGCGCTCCACCAGCGCGGATACGGTGAAACTGGTCATCTGGCTCCCCTTCGTTCTCCGGGGAACCATATCAAACCGGGGCGTCAGCCCTCACCCGCGTCGTGGGTGCATTTGCGCCACCATGCCGCAACTGTCGGGAGGGAGGGAGGGCGCCGAATGGCCGGCGCATCGGGAGCTGCGGCCCTGAATCCGCCCGGGGCGGCGGTCGCCCGCGGCCCCGGTGTCCGGTGACGGTCAGCGGTGGAAGGTGTCGGTGCCGGCCAGGATCGAGGTCCACAGGCCGGTGGGCTCCTGGTCGTCGGGAACCTCCGTGGTCATCTGCCACAAGGTCACGATGCGGGGGGTGCCGGCGGCCTCGTCCACCATCTGGCCCACCCATGCGGTGATGGACATGAGCGGCGTCCAATTGACGGTGAACGAGACGAGGTCGCCCTGGACCGTGCCCGTCAAGGGGGCGGTCAGCGGCTGCCCGGTGGAACTGACGGCGGTTGTATAGGATCCGGTCAACTGGTTGCCGGTGACGGTCAGATCCATGGTCGACCCATATTCGTTCACCCACCGGCCAGCGAAACTGCCGGGATCGGAGAGGGATGAGCGGGGTCGCGACTTATGGATGTAAGTGTCGTGACGCGCAATCGTCATGTCGGCGGCCTCCTGGGAGAGATACCCTCATTCCGACATCGAGATGCATGTTTGTCAACCTATCGTATATCCGCAATCCTCGTTGGCCATCGCTATGGCGAAGCCGAAATCGGCCGGGAAGCTGGCATGCAGGCGGTAGAGCGGCTCGCCCTCGCGCACCGCGTCGCCGACTTTCCTGAACAGGTCGAGGCCGGCGGCCTTGTCCATGGGCGCGCCGGCGAGGCTGGCGATGCGGCCGATGCGCCAGCAGTCGATGGCGGCGACGCGGCCGGGGCGGGGGCTGCGGATGTCGGCGGCCAGCCGCGCCGGCTCGGGCAGGGGACCGGCGGCGCCCTGCGCCGCGACGATCTTCTCGAATTGGGCCAGGGCGGCGCCGCTGTCCAGCAGCTCGCGGGCCCGGGCGATGCCGGTGCCGCCGCGCACCATGGGGTCGAACTCGATGATGCGCCCGGCCAGCATCAGGCTCTTCTCGCGCAGGTCGGCCGGCGCGTCGCCGTCGCCGCGCAGCACCTTGAGCACGTCGCGGGCCTCCAGTGCCGGGCCGATGCCGCGTCCCACCGGCTGGCCGCCGTCGGTGACCACCACCTCCAACTGCAGCCCCAGGGCGTCGCCCACATGCTCGAACAGCTTTCTCAGCCGCACCGCCTCGGCCGGGCTGCGCACCTTGGCCGAGGGGCCGACCGGGATGTCCACCACCAGATGGGTCGAGCCCGCCGCCTTCTTCTTGGCCAGGATGCTGGCCACCATCTGCTCGGGGGTGTCGATGGCCAAGGGCCGTTCCACCGAGATCAGCACGTCGTCGGCCGGGGCCAGGTTCATGTGGCCGCCCCAGGCCAGGCAGCCGCCGGCCTGTTCCACCACCGCCCGCATGCGGTCGAGGTCGAGATCGACGCGGGCGAACAGCTCCATGGTGTCGGCGGTGCCGGCCGGCGAGGTGATGGCGCGCGAGCTGGTCTTGGGGATGGGCAGGCCGGAGGCGGCGACGATGGGCACCACCACCAGGGTGGTGCGGTTGCCGGGGATGCCGCCGATGCAATGCTTGTCGGCCACCAGCGGCCACGGCCAGGTGATGCAGGTGCCGGTCTCGGCCATGGCGCGGGTCAGCGCCAGCACCTCGTCGGTGCTCATGAAGCCGGCGGTGGACACCAGGAAGGCGGCCAGCTCCATCTTGGAATAGCGGTGGCCGGCCACGTCGGCGATGACAGCGCGGTAGTCGTCGGGGGTCAGCGTGCGGCCCCTGATCTTGGACCGCACCGCCTCCAGGCTGGCCGGCGGGCTGGCCTGGGCGACGGCGACGGGAGCGCCCTCGGGCAGCCCCAGCCAGCCGAACGCCTGCGGCGACAGGCCCAGCTCGTCCACCTTCATCAGGTGGTCTTCCTCGACGATGTTGAGCGTCGCCAGGATCACCCGGCCGCCGGCGCGCACCTCGATGCGGTCGAGCGCGCGGAAGCCCTCGGCGCGGTATTCGGTGCAGCCGCGCGACAGATAGGCCACCGCCTCGCGGTGGGTGTCGATGGGGATGCGGCGAAGCTTCAGCATGGCCCCGCCATCATGCGCCCGGATGGGGGCTCAGGGAACGGTGAACTGCCAGCCGAACCACCGCCAGCGGCCGTCCAGCGCCGGGGCGGTGCAGTTGATGCGGCCGCGCCCCGACGGAAAGGGCTTGTCGAGCCGCACCTCGACGCGCGGCCCCAGATGCTCGTGGCGAACCGGTCCCTGATGCGAGGCGTAGCAGGTGACGTGGACGTCCTCGGGGCTTTCCGGGGCCAGCGTGAAGCCGAAGGCGGGCGGGTTGGCGCCGGCGAGGAAGGGGTCGGCGGGGGTGACGTCCACCGCCCGGAGCGGCAGCGCCCGGACGGCGAGCCGGAAGCGCGGCAACTCGCCGTAGGTCTCGTTGAGCGCGAAGCGGGGTAGGTAGAAGCGTTCGCCGCCCGGCCACGCCACCCCCGAATGCTGGCCGAAGGCGGCGGTGAAGCCGGCCGCGCCGGCGGCGCCCATGGCCTCGACGCTGGCCTCGCCGAACGGCCAGGCCAGCAGCTCGGGGGCCTTGCCGCCCAGTTCCTCGGCGATGCGGGCCCGACCCCGCTTCAGATCCTCGGCGATGTCGGCGGCCGGCATCCCCGCCATGTGGGGATGGGCGGCGCCCTGGGTGCCGATGGTGACCAGCCCGGAAGCGGCCAGCTCGCGAATCTGGTCCCAGGTCATCATCTCGGGGCCGCCGCGGTCGGTCTCGTCGGTGACCACGAACAAGGTGAAGGGCAGCTTGGCCGCCCTCAGCCGGGGCCAGGCCTGGGTGTAGACGCTGGCCCAGGCGTCGTCGATGGTGATCGCCACCGCCTTGTCGGGCAGCGGCGCGCCGCCGCGCAAGGCCTCGACCAGCGTCGGCAGTGGCACGACGGTGTGGCCGCCCGCCGCGAGCTCGCTCAGATGGGCCTCGAACTGGTCGAGGCGGATGTTGGTGGACGGATAGCGGCCGTCGCCGAAGCGGTGGTACATCACCACCACCGCCGAATCCCCCACTCGGGACGCCTGTGCCCACGCCGGCCCCCACCAGCCCAGGCAGGCCAGCGCCGCCAGCAGCGCCAACCCCGGTCGCAAACGCCACATCACCCCTACCCCTTTTCCCCGACTGGCCTAAACTGTTCCGAACGAACCCCATCCCCACCTTGCCGCAACCTGTGGTGAGGCTCAAGGACCATCAACGCAGGAACGACACGCATGCTCGACCAACAGGCCCTGAACGCGCTGTTCAACGACGCCCGCACCCACAACGCCTGGACCGCCGAAGCGGTCCCCGACGCGCTGCTGCGCCAGGCCTGGGACCTGGCCCGCATGGGGCCGACCTCGGCCAACTGCCAGCCGATGCGGGTGGTGTTCGTCAAGAGCCCCGCCGCCAAGGCCCGGCTGAAGCCGGCGTTGCTGGCGGGCAACCTCACCAAGACCATGGCCGCCCCGGTCACCGCCGTCATCGGCCAGGACCTGGAATTCTTCGAGAGGCTGCCGCGTCTGTTCCCCCACGCCGACGCGCGGTCGTGGTTCGTCGGCAACGATGCGCTGATCCAGGCCACCGCCTTCCGCAACGCCACCTTGCAGGCCGGCTACTTCATCCTGGCCTGCCGGGCGCTGGGGCTGGACTGCGGCCCCATGAGCGGCTTCGACAACGCCCAGGTGGATGCCGAGTTCTTCGCCGGCACCAGCGTGCGGTCCAACTTCCTGATCAATATCGGCCACGGCGACTCCGCCGGCCTCCATCCGCGCGGGCCGCGGCTGGAATTCGACGAGGCCTGCCGGGTGGAATAGGGGGCGGATGGGGGGCGCCGGGGGGCGCCCCGTCCGCTCACGCGGCCCTGGACCGCTTCTTCAGCAGCTCCAGGATCTCGGCCGCCGCCTTGGGGATGTTGGTGCCGGGGCCGTAGACCGCCGCCACGCCCGCCTGATACAGGAAGTCGTAGTCCTGCTGCGGGATGACGCCGCCGGTGACCACCAAGATGTCGCCGGCCCCTTGCTTGGCGAGTTCGTCGATCAGCGCCGGCACCAGGGTCTTGTGGCCGGCGGCCAGCGACGAGGCGGCGACGATGTGGACGTCGTTCTCCACCGCCTGGCGGGCGGCTTCCTCGGGGGTCTGGAACAGCGGTCCGACATCGACGTCGAAGCCGATGTCGGCGAAGGCGGTGGCGATGACCTTGGCGCCGCGGTCATGGCCGTCCTGGCCCATCTTGACCACCAGCATGCGCGGCCGGCGGCCTTCGTCGGCGGCGAAGGCGTCGATGTCGGCCTTCAGCTTGGCGAAGCCCTCGTCGCCCTGGTAGACGCCGCCATAGATGCCCGAGATGGTGCGGTTGACGGCGCGGTGACGGGTGAAGGCCTTTTCCAGGGCGTCGGAAATCTCGCCCACGGTGGCCCGCGCCCGGGTGGCGACGACGGCCAGCTCCAGCAGGTTGCCCTCGCCGGTCTCGCCGGCCTTGGACAGCGCCGCCAGCGCGGCGTCGACCTTGGCCTGGTCGCGGGAGGCCTTGATGTGGTCGAGGCGGGCGATCTGCGATTCGCGGACCTTGGCGTTGTCGACGTCGAGGATCTCGATCGGCGCTTCCTCGGCGGGCTGGTACTTGTTGACGCCGACCACCACTTCCTCGCCCCGGTCGATGCGGGCCTGGCGGCGGGCGGCGGCCTCCTCGATCTTCATCTTGGGCATGCCGGATTCCACCGCCTTGGTCATGCCGCCCAGGGCCTCGACCTCCTGGATCAGCTTCCAGGCCTCCTCGGCCAGCGAGGCGGTCAGGGACTCGACGTAATAGGAGCCGGCCAGCGGGTCGACCACGTGCGGGATGCCGGTCTCCTCCTGGATGATCAACTGGGTGTTGCGGGCGATGCGGGCCGAGAACGGGGTCGGCAGGGCGATGGCTTCGTCCAGGGCGTTGGTGTGCAGGCTTTGGGTGCCGCCGAGGACGGCGGCCATGGCCTCGATGGTGGTGCGGACGACGTTGTTGTAGGCGTCCTTTTCGGTCAGCGACACGCCCGAGGTTTGGCAGTGGGTCCTGAGCGCCATCGACGACGGCTTCTGCGGATCGAACTGCTTGATGATGCGCGCCCACAGCAGGCGGCCGGCGCGCATCTTGGCGATTTCCATGAAGAAGTTCATGCCGATGGCCCAGAAGAACGACAGCCGCCCGGCGAAGTCGTCGATCTTGAGGCCGCGGCCCAGGGCGGCGCGCACGTATTCCAGGCCGTCGGCCAGGGTGAAGGCCAGTTCTTGGACCGCCGTGGCGCCGGCTTCCTGCATGTGGTAGCCGGAAATGGAGATCGAGTTGAACTTGGGCATGTTCTTCGAGGTGTACTCGATGATGTCGGCGATGATCCGCATGCTCGGCGCCGGCGGGTAGATATAGGTGTTGCGGACCATGAACTCCTTGAGGATGTCGTTCTGGATGGTGCCCGACAGCTGGTCCTGGCTGACGCCCTGCTCCTCGGCGGCGACGATGTAGCCGGCCAGCACCGGCAGCACGGCGCCGTTCATGGTCATCGACACCGACATCTTGTCCAGCGGGATGCCGTCGAACAGGATCTTCATGTCCTCGACGGAATCGATGGCGACGCCGGCCTTGCCCACGTCGCCGACCACGCGGGGGTGATCGGAATCATAGCCGCGATGGGTGGCGAGGTCGAAGGCCACCGACACGCCCTGCTGGCCGGCGGCCAGGTTGCGGCGATAGAAGGCGTTGGATTCCTCGGCGGTGGAGAAGCCGGCGTACTGGCGGATGGTCCACGGGCGGTAGGCGTACATGGTGGCGCGCGGCCCCCGCACGAAGGGCGGGAAGCCGGGAAGCCCGCCCAGGTGTTCGAGGCCCTCCAGGTCGGCGGCGGTGTAGAGGGGCTTGACCGCGATCCCTTCTGGGGTCTCCCAGGTCAGCGATTCGGCGGGCGCGCCCTTGAGATCCTTGGAGGCCAGCGCCTCCCAGTCGGCCAGGGTCTTCTTGGCGAACTCGGACATCTTCCTCTCCTTCTCTACCCCGTCATGCTACCCGGGAGGGCGGGAGTATAGCGATGGCCGCCTCGCGCGTCCATGCACGCGCGAAACATCATTGCGCATATGGGTATGCGTCAGGGGCTCGCCGCGAGGAAAAGGTAGAACAGGCCGTGCAGGCTCCACAACGGCTTGAAGCCGGCCTGGAAGCCGGCCGGCGTCAGGCCGCAGCGCCGGCGGATCTCGCCCAGCGGGGTGGCGCCGTCGATCAGCCGGGCCACCGCCGCCACCTCGGGCGTGACGGTGACCTGGGCCGCCACCGGGCCCCGGTTCTTGCCGAACTGGAAGGTCTGGCCCAGCTTGTCGGCGGGGAAGGCGAAACCGTCGTGCCACACCGGGATCGCGGCGTCCGACGGCGCCGGCGGCGTGTGGGTGTTGCCGGCGCCGGCGACGTAGAAGATGTGCTTGGGCAGGATGCTGACCAGCCCCTCGGCGAAGGCGGCCCGCCCGAGGGGCGAGGCGGTATCGAGGCGCCTGAGCACCTCGGCGTCGGCGCAATAGCTGGCCGGGTCGTAGCAGGCCGGCGGCACGAAGGCGCGCAGCGACAGCCCAGCCCCCGCCACCAGCGCGCCGATCTCGGCCACCGAATAGGCGCGGTCCCGGGAATGCAGCAGCAGATCGAAGATCTCGGCGTCGTCGGTGGCGGTGGCCAGGCCGGGATTGCGCCGCAGCAGGTTGGTCGCCGGCAATGCCGCCAGCAGTCGCTTGGCGACCGCCAGCCGTTCCCCGGCCGGCAGGGAGGGCGGGGCCACGAGGCGCAGCATCTCCTGCATGGGGTAGATGCCGGCCCGGCCGCTGGTGCCGTACAGCATGATCCCCATGCCGCCGTCGGGGGCCAGTACCCCGGCCAGCGCGGCGAGGCCGGCGTCGGGGTCGGGCAGGTGATGCAGCACGCCGCTGCAGTCGATGTAATCGAATTCCCCCAGCCCCATGCCCGCCACGTCCAGCAGCGAGCCGGTGTGGAAGTCGATGTCCAGGCGCCGGATGGCGGTCCGCTTCGCGGCGATGGCCCGCGAGGCCTCGGAGAGGTCGAGATAGGTCACCCGGCTGGGGCAGCCGCGGTCGGCCAGCTGCTGCGCCAGATAGATCAGCGCGTCGCCGGTGCCGCCGCCGGCCACCAGCACCCGGAACGGCTTGGCGAAATCGCGCCGCCCGCCGAACAGGAAGTGGCTGATGCCGTCCAGGTTGCCGCCCAGGGTGCGCACCAGCCGCGTCGCCTCGTCGGCGGAGTCGCGGTGGGGATAGGGATAGACCTCGTACTGGTCCTTGACCCCCCTGACCTTCCGCCTGGACATGCCGCGCCCTCCTTCGCCTGACCGCCGAGTTCTAGCGCGCGCCGGGCCGCCCGTCATCCCCCCTTGCCCTTCCATTTCACCGCGTAGAGGTCGAAGCGGCGGTCCTTGAGGTTCTGGACCGTGCCGGCGTTGCGGGCGGCGGCCAGGCTTTCCAGGCGCAGGTCGGCGATAGCCACCATCTCGGCGTCCGGCGTGGTGTCGGCGGCGACGCCGTCACGGGCGAAGGCGAAGTCGCACGGGGTCAGGATGCAGCTTTGGGCGTATTGGATGTCCATGTTGTGGACCGAGGGCAGGTTGCCCACGTTGCCGGCCATGGCGACATAGACCTGGTTCTCCACCGCGCGCGCCTGGGCGCAATAGCGCACCCGCAGATAGCTCTGGCGTTCGTCGGTGCAGAAGGGCACGAACAGGATGTTGGCGCCCTGGTCCACCAGGTGGCGGGCCAGTTCGGGGAACTCGGCGTCATAGCAGACCAGCACGCCGATGGGTCCGCAATCGGTCATGACGGCGTCCAGCTGGTCGCCGCCCGAGATGTTCCACCAGTCGCGCTCGTTGGGGGTGGGGTGGATCTTGGCCTGGCGATGGATCGAGCCGTCGCGCAGGAACACGTAGGACACGTTGCGCACCAACCCGTCGTCGTCGCGGGTGGGCAGCGAGCCGCCGATGATGTTGATGTTGTGACGCACCGCGAGGCCGCTCATCAGCTCCTTGAACGGCTGGGCGTAATCGGACAGCGACGCCACCGCCTCGGCCGGCGGCAGCGCGCGGTTCTCGATGGACAGCAGCTGCAGGGTGAACAGCTCGGGGAAGACCGCGAAATCGCCCTTGTAGTCGGCGACCACGTCCACGAAGTACTCCACCTGGCGGCCGAATTCCTCGAACGAGGCGATGCGCCGCTGCTGGTACTGCACCGCGCCGACGCGCACCGTCGCCGGCAGCCGGCCGCGCTGGGCGCGGGCCGCCGGGGCCGGCAGGTCCAGGATGTCGGGATTGCGCCACAGCAGGTGGCAGGCATAGCCCTTGGACTCGCGGTCGCCGGGGAAGTAGTCGGGCAGCACCCCGATGGGTTCGAAGCCGTTGCGCAGTTGGAAGGACAACACGGTGTCGCGGATCTGGCGGGTCCGGACCAGTTCCACGTAGTCCTCGGGGCTGGCCTTGCGGCCGCGGCGGGCCAGGCCGGGCATGCGGCCGCCGAACACGATGCCCTTGAGGCGCAGGAAGGTGCACAGCCGCTTGCGCTCGTTGTAGAGGCGCTGGCCGATGCGCAGGCGGCGATGGCGGGGGTCCACCACCACGTCGACGCCGTAGAGGTATTCGCCGTCGGGATCGTGGCGCGAGGAATAGCCGTTGCCGGTGATCTCCTCCCAGCCGTGCCGGGCCAGCGCCTTGGCCGCCGAGATGCGGAAGGTGGAACAGAAGCCGACGATCTCGCCCTCGAGGACGCAGACGAACAGCCCCTCGGGGAACATCTGCATCTGGCCCCGGATCATGGCCGGGCTGTAGGTGAATGCGGCCCCGTAGACGGCGTTGAGCAACGTCACGATGGCGCCCACGTCCTTGGGCTCGGCACGGCGGACCACCAGCTTGGGCTGGGCCTCGGGGTTTTCCGGTCGGCGGCGGGACGGCATGGGCGGCGCTCCTCGGCTGGGTACCGCCAGTCTAGCCCAAAGGGCGGACCGACGCGCGGCCCTTGACGGGCGCCGGGGCCGCCGTCACCTTTCCCCCATGGCCTTCCTCGATCATATCCGGGCCTGCAACGCCCACGACATCGGCAAGTTCCGCCCCTTGCTGGTGGAGCGCCGGCATGTGGGCTGGGTCCGGCACGACACCGCCGAACGCCTGGCGTCCTTCGCCGACACCTTCCGGGTCGCCGACGACGCCGTCAGCCTGCATCCGCGCCTGGACACCCCCGAACGGCGTTCCGAGGCGGCGGATCGGGCCTGCGTGGCCCTGGCCGCCGCCGGCCATGGGCCGGCGCTGCGCGGCGAGCGCTATCTGGTGGCGCCGCGCTGGGGCGAGGCGCCGCTGATGACCCTGGACCGGGGCGTGGTGTCGCTGTTCGGTGTCCGCGCCTGGGGGGTGCACGTCAACGGCTGGGTGGACGCGCCCGACGGCGTCAAGCTGTGGATCGGCCACCGTGCCGAGGACCGTCCGGTCTCTCCTGGCAAGCTCGACAACATGATCGCCGGCGGCCAGCCCTATGCGCTCAGCCTGACCGAGAACCTGGTCAAGGAGGCCGCCGAGGAGGCCGGGCTGCCGCGCGCCATCGCGCTTTGCGCCCGCCCGGTCGGCGCCATCAGCTACTGCCTCGAGGACGAGTGGGGGCTGAAGCCCGACACCATGTTCACCTTCGACCTGGAGGTGCCGGCCGACTTCACCCCGGTCAACACCGACGGCGAGGTGGCGCGTTTCGAGCTGATGGATGCCGCCCTTGCCGGCCGCCTCGTCCGCGACACCGATCGCTTCAAGTACAACGTCAATCTGGTCATCACCGACTTCCTGATCCGCCACGGTCTGCTCGACCCCGAGGACGAGCCCGACTACGTGGACATCGTGAACGGGCTCAGGCAGGGCTGGTAGGCGCCGGCGCGCGTTGCGCGGGACGGCCGCAGCCCTCATCTTAGTGCCCATGCGACGCCGAGAGCCCTCCCAGTACAACGCCACCCCCTCCGGTCCCCGCGCCGATTGGCGCACCATCCGAACGCTGCTGCCCTATCTGTGGCCGCGCGACGCGCCCGGCATGCGGCTGCGGGTGGTGCTGGCGATGCTGTGCCTGGCCGCCGCCAAGGGGATCACCGTTGTGGTGCCGCTGCTCTACAAGCAGGCGGTGGACGCGCTGACGGCGGCGCCGGGTGCCGCCGTGCTGGCGGTGCCGGTGCTGGTGCTGGTGGGCTACGGCGTCGCCCGCACCCTGGCCGGCGCCTTCTCGGAATTGCGCGACGTCGCCTTCGCCCGCGTCGGCCAGCGGGCCATCCGCGCGGTGGGGCTGCAGGTGTTCCGTCACCTTCACGGTCTGGCGCTCAGGTTCCACCTCGACCGCCAGACCGGCGGCGTGTCGCGCGCCATCGAGCGCGGCACCAAGGGCATCGAGTTCCTGCTGAACTTCATGCTGTTCAACATCCTGCCCACCCTGCTGGAGATCGGGCTGGTGACGGCGGTGCTGTGGGGGCTGTACGACTGGACCTACGCGGTGGTCACCTTCGCCACCATCGCCGTCTACATCGCCTATACGCTGACGGTCACCGAATGGCGCACCAAGTTCCGCCGCGCCATGAACGAGAAGGACAGCGAGGCCAGCACCAAGGCCATCGACTCGCTGCTCAACTTCGAGACCGTCAAGTACTTCAACAACGAGGCCCACGAGGCCTCGCGCTACGACCGCGCGCTCGAGCACTACGAGGCGGCGGCGGTGAAAAGCAAGGTCACCCTGTCCTTCCTCAATATCGGCCAGGGCGCCATCATCGCGGTGGGGCTGACCGCCATCATGCTGATGGCCGGCCGGGGCGTGGTGGACGGCTCCATGACCGTGGGCGACTTCGTGCTGGTCAATACCTATCTGGTCCAGCTGTATCTGCCGCTGAACTTCCTCGGCTTCGTCTACCGCGAGATCAAGCAGTCGCTGACCGACATGGAGGCCATGTTCCGCCTGCTGGGCGAGAACGCCGAGGTCGAGGACGCGCCCGGCGCCCGGCCGCTGGCGGTGGGCGGCGGCGAGGTGCGGTTCGAGGACGTGCGTTTCGCCTATCAGCCCGAGCGCGAGATCCTGAAGGGGGTCGGCTTCGCCATCGCGCCGGGCCGCACGGTGGCCATCGTCGGCCCGTCGGGGGCGGGCAAGAGCACCATCTCGCGGCTGCTGTTCCGGTTCTACGACGTCACCGGCGGCCGCATCACCGTCGACGGCCAGGACATCCGCGAGGTCACCCAGTCCAGCCTGCGCGCCGCCATCGGCATCGTCCCGCAGGACACCGTGCTGTTCAACGACACCGTCCTCTACAACATCGCCTATGGCCGGCCCGGCGCCTCGCAGGAGGAGATCGAGGGCGCGGCGCGGCTGGCCGCCATCCACGATTTCGTCGCCTCGCTGCCCGACGGTTACCGCACCCGGGTGGGCGAGCGCGGACTCAAGCTGTCGGGCGGCGAGAAGCAGCGGGTCGCCATCGCCCGCACCATCCTCAAGGGTCCGCGCATCCTGATCTTCGACGAGGCCACCAGCGCGCTCGACACCCACACCGAGAAGGAGATCCAGACCGCCCTACGGCAGGTGTCGCGCGACCGCACCACGCTGGTCATTGCCCACCGTCTGTCCACGGTGGTGGACGCCGACGAGATCATCGTGCTCGAGCACGGCGCCATCGCCGAGCGCGGCCGCCACGCCGAACTGCTGGCCCGGGGCGGCCGCTACGCCGAGATGTGGGCCAAGCAGCAGGAGGCGGCCCGCCTGCACGAGCGCCTCGAGGAGGCCGAGGGCGAGGCGGCGGAATAGTTCCCGCTTGCGCCCGGAAGGCGGCCGGACCAGTGTGGGGCATGTTCCGCCTGCTCAGATACCTGTTCCTCGACAAGCGGGCCCGGCGGGCGTTGGAGCCCGCGCCGGTCACGGCGCCGCGCCGTCCCCGGGACCCGCCGCCGGTGCGCGAGCGCACCCCGGCCGAGGCGCTGGCCGAGGCCGAGGAGCGCATGAAGCGCCTGCCGCCCGAGAAGGCGCAACTGGTGCGTTCGGCCATGACGGTCCACCGCCTGCGCCAGGGCGCCTTGGACGCGCTGTCGCCCGACGACCGCCGCAAGTTGGCAGAGGCGGCCGAGAAAGCGTTTTTCGGCCGGCCCAAGTCGGGGTAGGGTGGCGCCATGTTCGGCTGGCTCAAGGCTTTGTTCCTCGACGAGAAGGCGCGCAAGGCCGTGGACGCCAAGGCCAGGGCCAAGGCCGCCGTGCGCAAGCCGGCCGCCGCCGTGCCGCCGCCCCCGGCCCCCAAGATGACCCCCAAGCGCCAGCAGTTGATCAAGGACGCCATGGCGGTGCATCGGGCCAAGCGCAAGATCCTCGACGACCTGTCCGACGAGGACCGCGCCAAGCTGGTGGCCATGGCCATCACCGCCCTGATGAACGAAGGTCGCGAGCCGCCGCCCGACGAGATCAAGACGAAGAAGAAATGACCGATCCCCGATCCCTGTCCCAGGGCGTGCTGGCCGGCGACCGCCGGTCGCTGGCCCGCGCCATCACCCTGATCGAATCCACCCGTCCCGATCACCGCGCCAGCGCCGAGGCGCTGCTGCACGAGCTGCTGCCCCATACCGGGCGCTCGGTGCGGGTGGGCATCACCGGCGTGCCGGGCGCCGGCAAGTCCACCTTCATCGAGGCCTTCGGCCTGCATGTGGTCGCCGCCGGCCACCGCCTGGCGGTGCTGGCGGTGGACCCGTCCAGCCCGCGCTCGGGGGGGTCGATCCTGGGCGACAAGACCCGCATGGAAGAGCTGGGCCGCGACCCCCGCGCCTTCATCCGGCCCAGCCCCTCGGGCTGTACCCTGGGCGGGGTGGCGCGCCGGACCCGCGAGGCCATGCTGGTCTGCGAGGCGGCCGGCTTCGACGTGGTGGTGGTCGAGACCGTCGGCGTCGGCCAGAGCGAGACGGCGGTGGCCGACATGGTCGACATGTTCCTGCTGCTGTTGGTCCCCGGCGGCGGCGACGAGCTGCAGGGCATCAAGAAGGGCATCGTCGAGCTGGCCGACGCCATCGTGGTCAACAAGGCCGACGGCGATCTGGCCACCGCCGCCCAGCGGGCGGCTCGCGACTACCGCAACGCCCTGCATCTGCTGGCGCCGCCCGGCGGCGGTTGGACGGTGCCGGTGCTGACCTGCTCGGCGCTGGACCGCGCCGGCATCGGCGAGGTGTGGGGCACGGTGGGCGGCTACAAGCAGGCCATGGAATCGTCGGGGCGGTTCGCCGCTCGCCGGGCCGACCAGGCCCATGCCTGGATGTGGAACGAGATATCGGAGACCCTGCTGGCGGCGTTGAAGGCGGACACCCGGGTGGCGCTGCTGCTGCCCGAACTGGAGCGGCGGGTGGCGCGGGGCGAGCTGGCGCCGGGCGCCGCCGCCCGTTCGCTGGTCGGGGCGTTCCGTGATCATCATTAGCCGTATACGATTTCCATAGTCGATTTGCGGTTGGACGCCTGTCAGGATAAGCTCTCGTCACCCACCCCCATGACCGTGACCCCAGGTAGCCAATGCCCCATGACACGATGCAAGACGTTCTGGTCCTGAAGAAGGAATTGGTGGGCCTGTTCGGCCACCTCCAGAAGATCCGCAAGGAACTGGCGGCACTGAATACCCCGGGCGCCTCGGATCATTTCGGGAGCATGTCCGAGCAGCTCGACGCCATCGTCTCCGCCACCGAGGGCGCCACCAACACCATCATGGAAAGCGTCGAGGGGATCGACGACCTGATGAACCAGGCCCGCGCCGCCACCGACGATCCCGCCCTGGGCGGCCTCTTCGATCAGGTGACGGACAAGGTGAACGCCGTGTTCGAGGCCTGCTCGTTCCAGGACATCACCGGCCAGCGGGTCACCAAGGTGGTCAATTCGCTGAAATTCGTCGAGGAGCGGATCAACACCATCATCTTCACCTGGGGCAAGGACGAACTGGCCAAGGTGGTGGTCGAGATCAAGGAGGAGAAGGACCCCGACAAGAAGCTGCTGCACGGCCCGCAGCTTCCCGGCCAGGGCGTGTCGCAGGCGGAGGTCGACACGATGCTGGCCCAGACCGAGATCGACAAGCTGTTCGGCTAGCCGATTCTCGGCCCCGGTTCGATTCATCCCTTGACGCGCCGGGCTTCCATCCGTAAAAACGCGGCTTCCAGTTTCGCGAGGCGCGGGGCCAAGGGGTCCTTCGCACGCATTGAAGAGCAGAGAGGATTTCCGCCATGGCCCGTCGCTGCGCCATCACCGGCAAGGGCGTTCTGACCGGTAACAACGTCAGCCACGCCAACAACAAGACCCGCCGCCGCTTCCTGCCCAACCTGCAGGAGACCGGCGTGCTGTCGGACGCGCTGGGCCAGTTGGTCCGCCTGCGGGTCTCGACCCGCGGCCTGAAGACCATCGAGCACAACGGCGGCCTCGACGCCTACCTGCTGGGCACCTCGGACAGCAAGCTGTCGGTGGAAGCCCGCCGCATCAAGCGTCGCGTCGAGAAGGCCGTCGCCTCCAGGCAGGCCTCGGCGTAAGCCGCCGCTTTCAAACGCAAGGGCCCGTGGGGAACCACGGGCCCTTTTCGTGTTCGCGGTCGCCGCCAACCCGATCGCGGCCTGATCTGGAACGGCGGATGACGCCCGCCCGGCGGCGAGGGCGATGAACGAGATTTACCGCGCGCCCAGAGGCGCCGCCGGCCTCAGCGCCGACGGCGCCCCGGCCCGGGAGACCGCATAGATGCCGCGCTGTTCGGGGACCGGCTTGAAGCGGTCGGAAATGCCCAGGACCGTTTCGGCGCCGCCCAGATACAACAGGCCGTCGTCGGGCATGACGCGGGAGATGTTCTCCAGCACCCGGCCCTTGGTCGGCTGGTCGAAATAGATCAGCACGTTGCGGCAGAACACCACGTCGAACTGGCCCAGCGGCTTGAGATCGTGCAGCAGGTTGTATTCGCGATACTGGACCATCGCCCGGATCGCCGGGTCGATCTGCCACATCTCGTTGTTCTTCTTGAAGTACTTGACCAGCAGCTGGATGGGCAGGCCGCGCTGTACCTCGAACTGGGAATAGAGGCCCGCCTTGGCCTTCTCCAGCATCTCGTTGGAGATGTCGGTGCCGACGATTTCGATCTTCCAGCCGGCCAGGCGCGCGGCCTCCTCCTTGAGGATCATGGCCAGAGAATAGGCTTCCTGGCCCGACGAACAGGCCGCCGACCAGACGCGGAAACTCTTGCGCGCCGCCCGGCTCTCCAGCAGCTTCGGCAGCACCATGGCCTTGAACTGGTCGAACGGCTTGATGTCGCGGAAGAAGAAGGACTCGTTGGTGGTCATCGCCTCGGTGACCTCGCGCAGGAGGTCCTCGCCGGCGGTGCGCATGCTGGCCACCAGGTCGTCCAGCCCCTTGAGGCCCCGCTTGCGGGCCACCGGCGTCAGGCGGCTTTCCAGCAGGTAGGACTTGTCGCGGGTGATGACCAGGCCCGAGCGGTCCTTGAGCAGTTTGGCGATGAAGTCGAAGTCTTCCGGTCGCATGACTTCAGCGCCTCGCCGCTTGCTTGATGATCCACGGCGCGATCTCGGGAAGCGGCAGCACCGCCGAGCAGATGCCGGCCTGGGCCGCGGCTCCGGGCATGCCCCATACCACGCTTGTCGCTTCGTCCTGGGCGATGACGGTGCCGCCGGCGCCGATCACCGCCTGCCCCCCCTTGGCGCCGTCCGATCCCATGCCGGTCAGGATGCACACCAGCACGCGCCGGCCATAGGCCGCCGCGATGGAGCGCAGCATGGGGTCGACGGCGGGCCGGCAGAAATTCTCCGGCGGGTCCTTGCTCAGTCGGATGACCTTGTCGGTTCCCTTGGTGTCCACCAGCATGTGGAAGTCGCCCGGGGCGATGTAGACGCGGCCGCTCCGGATCGCCTCGCCGTCCTGGCCCTCACGCGCCTCCCACCCGGAGACCCGGCTGATGTGTTCGGCCAGGATGGTGGTGAAGGTGGCGGGCATGTGCTGGGTGATCAGGATCGGCTGCCGGACGGTGCCGACGCGCATGGTCCCCAGCACGTTGAACAGCGCTTGCGGGCCACCGGTGGACGAGCCGATGGCGATGATGTCGGGGGGCTCGGGCGTATGGGTGCGGAGCACCGGCGGCGCGGCCGGGTGCAGCAGGCTGGACCGCGGCGCGGCGGCCGGCAGGGGCCGGGCGGCGGTCTGGACGCCGGGGCGCTGCTTGCGGTTGGGATCGCGGCGGCGGGCCTGGCCCAGGGCCTTGACCTTGCCCAGCAGCTCGGTCTTGAAATCCATTCCCCCGGCCAGGTCGCGGGTCGAACTGGGCTTGGGGATGTAGTCGGCGGCGCCCATCTCGAGGGCGCGCAGGCTGATGTCGGCCCCCTTCAGCGTCAGGGTCGACTGCATGATGATGCGCACCGCCGGATCGATCTTGAGCAGCTGCGGCAGCGCCGTCATGCCGTCCATGACCGGCATCTCGATGTCCAGCAGGATGACGTCGATGTCCTGGCGCTCCAAGGCCGACAGCGCCATCTGGCCGTTGCCCACCGACGCCGCCACCACGATGCCGCTATCCCCCTCCAGCATGCGGGTCACCAGACCGCGGACCACGGCCGAATCGTCCACGAGCATGACGCGGACTTGGTCGGTGGCGGTGCCGGTGGCGGCTGGGGCGGACTCTGGTGCCATGGAGGCGGCTATCCTGAAAGGGGCGCGCGGAAAGCGGACCTAGAGCAGGCCGACCTGGGAGAACTTGGCCTGCAGGATTTCGCTGTCGAAGGGCTTCATGATGTACTCGTTGGCGCCGGCGGTGATCGCCTCCTGGATGTGCTCGATGTCGTTCTCGGTGGTGCAGAACACCACCACCGGCTTCTCGCCACCGGGCAGCTTGCGCAACTCGCGCAGGAACTCGATGCCGTTCATCACCGGCATGTTCCAGTCCAACAGGACGGCGTCGGGCAGCCGTTCCAGGCAGCGGTCCAAGGCCTGCTGGCCGTCCTCGGCCTCGACGGTCTCGAAGGACAGCTCATGCAGAATCTTCTTGGCCACCATCCGGATGACCTTGGAATCGTCGACGATCAGACAGGACCTCATGCCCGCGCTTGCCTCCCAACCGACACCGCCCTCTGCGGGGCCATCTTAATCGCTCTTGCTGAAATCAAGCAACTTGCTCACGTCAAGGACGACCAGCAGCTTGTCTTCCAGGCGGTAGATTCCGGCCGAGAATTCGCGCCACATGGGGTCGAGGGTGGGCGGATTGCGCTCGAACTTCGCCTCGGGCAGGGACAGCACTTCGCCGACCTGGTCGACCATCAGCGAATACAACTCGCCGGCCATGTCCACCACCACGCTCATGCCCTTGTTTTCCTCCGAGCGCTTGGGCAGGCCCAGGCGCAGGCGGACGTCGATGGCGGTGACGATGCGGCCGCGCAGGTTGAGGCTGCCGGCCACCTCGCGCGGGGCGAGCGGAATGCGGGTGATCTTCTGGGGACCGAGGACGTCTTGGACGGTCAGGACGGGGATGCCGAACAGCTGCCCCTCGATGAACATCGTGACGTAGTCCTGCGTCTCCGGATTGGCCAGGTCGGTGCCCTGGCGCTTGGCGGGAACGATCTGATTCATGCGGCACCTTTGGTGGCGGCAAGCATGGTGGCGATGGTCTGCAACAGCGAGTCACGGTCGAACTTGGCCACGTAGTCGTTGAAGCCGACCTGGCGGCCGCGTTCGAAGTCCTTTTCGGTGGCGTGCGACGACAGCGCGATCATCGGCGTGGTCTGCCAGCGGCCCTCGGACCGAACCGCCTGGGCGAAGTCGAAGCCGTTCATACCCGGCATCTCGATGTCGCTGATGATCATGTCGAAGTCGTCGCCGCGCTCGCGCAGCGCCAGGGCGCGGTCGGGCCCCTCGACCGCCAGCACGTCGTAGCCGGCCACCGACAACAGCGGGGTCAGCAGGTTGCGGAAGAACGGGCTGTCGTCCACCAGCAGGATGCGCGGCGCCTGGTGGTCGTCGGCGCCGTATTCCTGGTCGGGGCGGCCGAACCAGTCGCCGAAGGCCTGCGGCAGGTAGTAGCCGGCATCGACGATGGTGGTGGCCTTGCCGGCGATGACCGCGGTGCCGATGACGCCGGGGGTGTCGCCGGTGGACAGCTCCACCCTCAGGCGATCCTCGACGATGTCGACGATTTCCTCGACCACCAGGCCCATGGTGCGGTCGCGGTCCGAGAACACCAGCACCGGCTGGCGGCCCTCGTCACGGAACTGGGTGGAGCCGTCGATGGAGACCAGCGGCATCAGGTGACCCCGGTACTGGACCATGGGCTTGCCGTGGCTGTATTCGACCTCGGCGACGTCGATCTCCTCGAGGCGGGCGACCAGGGCCAGCGGTACCGCCTTGAGGTCCTCGCCGCCGGCGCGGAACACCAAGAGCGAGGTCTTGGCGTCGCCCCGGCCCTCGCGGACCACGCCGCTCTCGGCCGCCTGGGCACCGCCCAGCATGCCCGATTCGCCGGTGGCGCCGGCGATGCCGTTGGGGTCCAGGATCATGATCACCGAGCCGTCGCCCAGGATGGTGTTGCCCGAGAACATGGAGATGTTGCGAAGGATCGGGGCCACCGGCTTGACGACGATCTCCTCGGTGTCGAACACCCGGTCGACGATGATGCCGAAGGTGTAGGTGCCGACCTGGGTGACGACGATGAAGGTCTCCTCGCGCTCGTCGGCGGTGTCGCCCTGCAGGCGCAGCAGCTTCTTGAGGCTGACCAGCGGCAGCAGGCGGTCGCGCAGGCGCAGCACCGGCGCGTTGTTGATCATCTCGATGCCGTGTTCCGAGCTGTTGGTGGTGCGCACCAGCTCGAGCACGCTGATTTGCGGGATGGCGAAGCGCTCGTTGGCGCATTCGACGATCAGGGCCGAGACGATGGCCAGGGTCAGCGGGATCTTGATGACGAAGGTCGAGCCCCGGCCCGGCTGGGACTTCAGTTCGACGGTGCCGCCGATCTTCTCGATGTTGGTGCGGACCACGTCCATGCCGACGCCGCGCCCCGACACGCTGGTCACCTTCTCGGCGGTCGAGAAGCCCGGCTTGAAGATGAACTGGTAGACCTGCTGCGGCGTCATGCCGTCCAGCTCGGCCTCGCTGGCCAGTCCGTTGGCGATGGCCTTCTGCTTGATGCGGTCGAGGTTGAGGCCGCGGCCGTCGTCGGAAATCTCGATGATGATGTGGCCGCCCTCGTGGAAGGCGTTGAGCACCACCTTGCCGATCTCGGGCTTGCCGACCCGCTTGCGCTCCTCGGGTCCTTCCAGGCCGTGGTCGGCCGAGTTGCGGACCATGTGGGTCAGCGGGTCCTTGATCAGTTCGAGGACCTGGCGGTCCAGCTCGGTCTCGGCCCCCAGCATCTGCAGGTCGATCTTCTTGCCCATTTCGACCGACAGATCGCGCACGATGCGCGGCAGCTTGGCCCAGGCGTTGCCGATGGGCTGCATGCGGGTCTTCATCACCCCTTCCTGGAGGTCGGTGGTGATGTGGGACAGGCGCTGCAGCGGCGCGGTGAACTCGCTGTCGTCGCGGCCGCGCACCATCTGGAGCAGTTGGTTGCGGGTCAGCACCAGCTCGGACACCAGGGTCATCAGGTTCTCGAGCAGCTCGACGTTGACGCGGATGGTCTGGTTGGCGACCGAGGATTCGCCGGCGGGCGCGGCGGTCGGGGCGGGGGGCTCGGCGGCCTTGGTGACGGCCGGCGGCGACGGCGGCGCGGCCGGGACGCTGGCCTTGGGTTCGGGGGCCTTGGGTTCGGGCGCCTTCGGCTCCGGGGCCTTCGGTTCGGCGGCCTTGGCCGGCTCGGCGGCGGCGGGCTCGGGGGCCTCGCTCTGGCGCTCCTTCTCCATCTCGGCCAGGATCTCGGCCTCCGAGGCGGCCTTCTTGCCGGCGGCATAGGCGGCTTCCACCTCGGCCAGCAGGTCGGCGGCGACCGGGAACGGCGTGTCGGCGGCGGCGGGTTCCGGCGCGGGCGCGGCGGCGGCCGTGTAGCGGCCCTCGGCCATGGCGTTGAGGTTGGCGATCAGGTCCTCGTCGCTGCCCTCGGGCTCGCTCTCGGTGGCTTCCAAATGGCCCAGGATCAACTTGATGCGGTCGATGGCCTGGAGGATGAGGGTCACCGCGTCGGGCGTGACCTCCAACTCGCCGTCACGGAACTTGCCGAGCACGTTCTCGGAGGCGTGGGCCACATGCTCGAGGCGGGGCAGGCCAAGGAAGCCGCAGGTGCCCTTGATGGTGTGAACCAGGCGGAAGATGTTTTGCAGAATTCCCGGGTCGGGGTTCTGCTCGAGTTTCACCAACTCGACGTCGAGCACGGAAAGACTTTCCGAGGTCTCGGTCAGAAATTCGGAGAGGAGATCATCCATGGTCGACTCCAGCTTCGCACCTGAGCCCGCCGCAAATAGCCCAAAAAAATTCCCGAGGCCCCCAAGCCACTCCGACGACGGTACCGACTCATAACACGGTCGGCAGTGCTTTCAAAGACGCCTAACCGTCCGAACGATGTCTTTCACCCTTCGCATGCGTAGCATTGGAAGCAATGGCGAAGGCAAGACCACCGGCGGTAAACGCCACCCCCAGACCGGACCCGCGCCGCCGCGCCAGAAGCGCCGCCAAGGCGGCCTGTGCGCCGCGCGGTCCCTGGGGTTCGGCGCCCTCCAGCAGAACCGCCCGCGCCTCGTCGCCGAGGACGGTGGCCTCGCCTTGGGCCGCCACCGTCAGCTGGCCTTTCCGGGACGTCACGGCGACCACGCCGCCACGCGGCAGGGCGTCCTTGGCCAGCAGCACCAGGTTGAGGATCAGCCGCGCCGTCTCGCCGTCGAAGCCGGGC
This sequence comes from uncultured Rhodospirillaceae bacterium, assembly GCA_937887565.1. Classification (GTDB taxonomy): domain Bacteria; phylum Pseudomonadota; class Alphaproteobacteria; order Rhodospirillales; family Magnetospirillaceae; genus CALABS01. The sequence goes on from CALABS010000036.1 coordinate 255,028, forward strand.
GAGTCGCTGTCCCAGTCCACCGAGGTGCCGGGCGAGGCCGCCGAGACCTGGGTGCGGAGATAGGCCTCGATGGCGTCCCGCAGGCTGGCCGCGGGTTGCGGGGTGGTGGCCGCCGGCCCGAAGGCGGCGCGGAAGAATCGCAGCCGGGCGGCGGCGGCGGCGGCGCTGGCCGCCACCAGGGAGATGGTCTCGGGATCGGCCGCCTCGGCCAGGTCCTCGAACAGTTCGGCGCCCGCCGCCGCCGCCCCCACCGGGCCGGCGAGGTCGTGGCACAGCCGGGCGCACAAGAGTTCGGCGAGGTGGAGGTCGTCGGGAAGGGACTCCATGGATCGGTTCACCCGGGGCGACAGGATCTCTCCGGCGACCCTAGCAGCCTTCCGCGTCCCTGCGAAGGCGGTTTTCCCGCCGTCCCGCTACTCCGCCGCCTGGCCCGCCAGCAGGCGGTCCATGGCGTGGGCCTCCAGGTCGTCCTCGATCGCCAGGGCGGCCAGGGCCATGGCGGCGGCGGCGCGCACGAAGCCGTGGCGGACAAGCGTCACCCGAAGGTCCGCCAGGCAGGCGCGGGCATTGGCGGCCAATGTGTTGGGATCGGCCTGGCGGCCGTCGTGGACCAGGGCGCAAAGAGAGTAATTCTGCATGGCGGCGACTCCGGTACCAGCGGTTGCGGTGTGTGCAATACTGCAGGTGTTCGGAGCGACCCGCCATGCGGGAAAAGGCTATTCCCATGATCACAGGAATCGAGTCCATCGTCCGAAGGAACGACTTTCGTGCGGATTGCCTCACCGCCGGCGGGTCAGAGCGAGCGGCGGGCGCGCAGGGCGGCGCTGATGGTGCCGTCGTCCAGATAGTCCAGCTCGCCGCCCACCGGCACGCCGTGGGCGAGGCCGGACACCGTCACGCCGGCCGAGCGCAGGCGATCAGCGACGTAGTGGGCGGTGGTCTGGCCCTCGACGGTGGCGGGGGTGGCCAGGATCACCTCGGACGCGCGGCGGGCGCGCTCCACCAGCCGGCCGATGCCAAGATCCTCGGGGCCGACGCCGTCGAGGGCGGACAGCAGGCCGCCCAACACGTGGTAGCGCCCCGTGAAGGCGCCGGTTCGTTCCATGGCCCATAGCGAGGCGACGTCCTGGACGACGCACAATACGGCGTCGTCGCGGCGGGGATCGGCGCAGATCGAGCAGGGATCGACGCTGTCGTAGTTGCCGCAGACGGCGCAGGTCCTGACCGTGGCCGCGACCTCGGCCAGCGCCTCGGCCAGCGGCAGCATCAGCGCCTCGCGCTTGCCCACCAGCGCCAGCGCCGCCCGCCGCGCCGAGCGCGGCCCCAGCCCCGGCAGGCGGGCCAGCAACTGGATCAGCCGCTCGATCTCGGGTCCGACCATCACGTCACGCCCGGCATCGGGAAAATGGAACACGGATGGACAGGGTTCGGCCGCTGCGCGGCCGTTGGGAGGGAGGGGAATGATTTTCTCCCATCCATCCTCGTGCCCGCGTCAGCGGGCATCCATGTCCATCCGTGTCCTTTTTCACGGTGTGGCCACCAGCGATCAGAACGGCATCTTGAAGCCCGGCGGCAGGTTCAAGCCGCCGGTGATCTTGGCCATTTCCTCGGCCATGCCGGCCTCGGCCTTGGCCTTGGCGTCGTTGAAGGCGGCGACGATCAGGTCCTCCAGGACCTCCACGTCGTCGGGATCGACCAGGGATTTGTCGATCTTGATGCCCTTCAGCTCGAACTTGCCGTTCAGCGTCACCTGGAGCATGCCGGCTCCGGACGCGCCGGTGACTTCCATCTGCTGCAGCTTCTCCTGCATCTCGGCCATCTTGGCCTGCATCTGCTGGGCCTGCTTCATCAGGTTGCCAAGGTTCTTCATGATTCCTCTTCTCCTGGAAGGGTGTCGGCGTCGAAGGCCAGCTCGGCCTCGTCGGGTTCGTCCGCCGCCACGTCGCGCACGGCCTCGATGACCGCGCCCGGAAAGGCGGCCATCACCGCCTGCACCAGCGGATGGCTGGCGGCGTCCTCGCGGCGCTGGGTCTCGGCGATGATCTCCTGCTCGGCCAGGGTCGGCTCGGCGGGACCGATGGCGTTCACGGTCACGGTCCATCGCCGCCCCGTCCACTCCGACAGCAGGCGGGCCACCCTGGACGACAGGTCGTGCGGCGCGTTCTGGTGCGGCCGGAACTCGATCACGCCGGGCTGGCAGCGCACCGGGCTGACCTGGGTGCGCATCTGCGCCGCCAGGATGCCTTCGCGCCGGTCGCTGAACAGCTTGACCACCTCGGCCCAGGTGGCCGGCATGGGCGGCAACTGGACGGTGGCGGAGGCCTCCATCTTCAAGGCGGTGGCGCCAAGGCTGGGGGCGGCCGTCATGGTCGGGCCGGCGCCGGGGCTGCCGCTCAGGCCGGGTGGCGGGGCGGCCGCCATGGAGGTCGGGCCGGCGCCACCGCCGCCACCGCCGCCGGGGCCGCGCGGGGCCGGCGGGTTGGCGCGCAACTGCTCGATGGCCTCGGCCGGGGTGGGCAGGTCGGCGGCATAGGCCAGCCGCACCACCGCCATCTCGGCGGCCTGCAGCGGATTGGGGGCCGAGCGGGTTTCCTGCAGCCCCTTCAACAGCATCTGCCAGGCTCGGGTCAGGTGGGCCATGCCCAGCGTCTGGGCCATCTGGCGGCCACGCACCCGCTCGGTCTCCGAGGCGGTGCCGGCGGTGTCGGCGGCGTCGGGGCTGATCTTGAGCCGGGTCAGCCAGTGGGTCAGCTCCAGCATATCCTGCAGCACCACCGCCGGGTCGGCGCCCAGGGAATACTGCTCGCCGATCTGGTCCAGCGCCGGCGCCACCTGGCCCCTCATCACCAGCTCGAACAGGTCGAACACGCGGGCGCGGTCGGCCAGGCCCAACATGTCGCGGACCTGCGCTTCGGTGACCAGGCCGGCACCGTGGGAAATGGCCTGGTCCAGCAGTGACAGGCCGTCGCGCACCGAGCCGTCGGCGGCCCGCGCGATCAGGCGCAGCGCGGCCTCCTCGACCTGGGCGCTCTCCTTCGCGACGATGCCGGCGAAATGGGCGGCCAGCACGTCGATGTCGACGCGGCGCAGGTCGAAGCGCTGGCAGCGCGACAGCACGGTGACCGGGATCTTGCGGATCTCGGTGGTGGCGAACACGAACTTCACGTGCTCGGGCGGTTCCTCCAGCGTTTTCAGCAGCGCGTTGAACGCCGCCGTCGACAGCATGTGGACCTCGTCGATGATGTAGACCTTGAACCGCGCCGAGGTGGGACGATAGCGCACGCCCTCGATGATCTCGCGGATGTCGTTCACGCCGGTGCGGCTGGCGGCGTCCATCTCCAGGACGTCGACGTGGCGGTCCTCGGCGATGGCCTTGCAGTGCTCGCACACCCCGCAGGGATCGATGGTCGGCCCGCCCTGGCCGTCGGGGCCGACGCAGTTGAGCGCGCGGGCGATGATGCGGGCGGTGGTGGTCTTGCCGACGCCGCGCACGCCGGTCAGCACGAAGGCGTGCGCCAGCCGCCCCGACTGGATGGCGTTGGTCAGCGTGCGCACCATCGCCTCCTGGCCGATCAATCCGGCGAAGTCGGTCGGCCGGTACTTGCGGGCGAGTACGCGATAGGGTGCGGGCTGGGCGGCATCGGTCATGGCGAGAAGATATATCGCGAAACGGAATTTCCCAAGCCAGGACTCGGGCAACCTCCTGAGACTTCACAGCTAGCTTAGTCGCCGCAACAGGTCGGCGGCGAAGCTGGACAGGGTGTCGTCGCGGGCGCCCATGACCACGATACGGTCGCCGGGCCGGGCCAGGGACAGCAGGTGGGCGCCGCAGGCGGTGCGGTCGGGGAAGTCCAGCGCCGTCCGCCCCGCCGCTCGCACTCCCGCCGTGATGTCGGCGCTGCCGACGCTGCGATCCACCGTGCCGCCGAAATAGACCGGCTCGGGCATCACCAGGACATCGTCGCGGGCCAGGTTGGCGGCGAGGCAATCGACGAAGTCGCGCTTCATCAGGCGCAGCGGGCCGAAGCCGTGCGGCTGGAACAGCAGCAGCAGGCGGCCGGGAAAGTCGTGCAGCGTCGCCAAAGTGGCGGCGATCTTGTCGGGGTTATGGGCGAAGTCGTCGATGACGGTGACGCCGTTGGCGGTGCCCACGACCTCGAGGCGGCGGCGGATGCCCGAGAAACCGCTCAACGCGCCGGCGGCCTCGGCCAATCCGACTCCGAGGGTGCGGGCGGCGGCCAGCGCCGCCAGGGCGTTGGCGACGTTGTGCCGCCCCGGCACCTTGAGCCGCACCGGGACGGGCCCGCCGCCCCTCTCGCGGACGGTGAAGGCGATGCCGTCGGGGGCCGGCGCGACGTCCGAGGCCAGCAGATCGGCGGCGGAATCGGCAAGGGAGTAGGTGACCTTCCCCGCGGCCGGCAACGACGCGGCCAGCGCCGCCGTCTCGCCGTTGTCCAGGTTCAGCACCGCCACCCTGGCCTTGGCGGTGAAGTCGGCGAACAGCCGCCGCAGGTCGTCCAGGCTCTTATGGTCGAGGGCGACGTTGTTGACCACTGCCACATACGGCGCGTAGTGAGCGATGGAGCCGTCGCTTTCGTCGACCTCGGCCACGAACGGATCGCCGCCGCCGACCAGGGCGCTGGCGAAGGGAGTGTCGGCGGTGACGAAATCCGTCATCACCGCGCCGTTGACCACGGTGGGGTCCATCCCCACCTGCCGCAGCAGCCAGCCGATCATGCCGGTGGTGGTGGACTTGCCGCTGGTGCCGGCCACCCCCACCGCGCGCGGGGCGGCGTTGAACAGACCGGCCAGCAGTTGGGCGCGGGTCGTCAAGGCGGCGCCCAGCGCCCTGGCCGCCCGGATGTCGGGCACCGTCTCCTCGACGGCGGCCGAGGTGACCACCATCGTGGCCGGGTCGGTCACGCCGCTGCCGTCCTGGGCAAACAGGGCGATGCCGCGCGCGCGCAGGAAGTCGAACTTGTCGGCGGTGCGGCCCTGGTCGAGGGCGCGATCCGACCCGGCCACCCGGTGGCCGCGCTGATGGACGATCAGCGCCAGCGGCATCATGCCGCTGCCGCCGATGCCGCAGAAGAAATAGGGCCTGTCGGGTTCCATCGCCGGAAGCTACAATCGCCCCGCCGGCTTTTGCAAGGAACAATAAGGACATAGACCGTGACCAAGGCAGCCCCGGTGCGCATCGGCGTGGTGGCGCCCAGCAGCCGCGTGTCCCCCGGCCTGGGCGAGCGGCTCGCCGCGCTGGTGGCGACGCTTCCCGCCGCCCGCCGGCCCGAGATCGTGGTCCACCCCCAGTGCTTCGAGACCTGGGGCCATTTCGCCGGCACCGACGAGGTTCGCGCGCGGGCGTTCATCGAGACCGCCAACGACGACCGCCTCGACGCGCTGTGGTTCGGGCGCGGCGGCTACGGCTCGTTCCGGCTGGCCGAGGCGGTGCTGGCCGGGCTCGGCCCGGCGGCGCGGCGCAAGACCTACATGGGCTACAGCGACGCCGGCGCCATGCTGGGGGCGCTGTATGCCGCCGGCATCGGCCGCCCCGTCCACGGCCCCATGCCCGCCGACCTCAACCGGGCCGGCGGCGAGGCGGCGGTGCGGCGCGCCCTGGCCTATCTGACCGACGTCGACCCCGAGGCGCTTGAGCCGACGGTGCCGACCGGCCGCCCCATGGCGGCCTTCAACATCACCATCCTCGCGCATCTGATCGGCACGCCGCATCTGCCGGACCTCGCCGGCCACGTGCTGATGCTGGAGGAGGTGTCCGAGCCGCTGTACCGCATCGACCGCGCGCTGGGCCAGATCACCAGCACGCCGGCCTTGCGGCGGGTGGCGGGGATCATGCTGGGCCGCTGCGGCGACATCGTCGCCAACGACCCCGAGTTCGGCCAGGACGAGGAGGGAATCGCGCGGGACTGGTGCGCCCGCGCCGGCATCCCCTTCCTCGGCCGTGCCGACATCGGCCACGATTCCGGCAACAAGGTGGTCCCCTTCGGCTCCTGGATCAATCCAGGGTGAAGCCCAGCTTGAGGACCACCTGCCAGTGGGCGACGCGGTCGCCCTCGATATGGCCGCGGGTCTCGATCACCTCGAACCAGCGCAGATTGTGGAGCGTCCCGGCCGCCTTGGCGACGGCGGTCTGGATGGCGTCCTCAAAGGATTTCGACGAACTGCCGGCCAGGTGCACGATCTTGTAGACGTGGTCGTCGGTCATGGCGGCCCTCCGCTGCTGGTGTCCCCTTCTCATGTGGGCACACCGAGGCGCCACGCCGAGCCCGCCATTTTCTCGTGGACGGCGGCGATGGGGGGCTTGGCGGGGTCGCGGCGGACCTCGCCGGCGACGTGGGTGACGGTGTCCGTGTCGTCGGCGCGGCCCGGCAGCACCTCGGCCAATCACACCGTTCCGTAGGCAGCGATAAGGAGCGCGATGCCTGTCAGCCACCGATGCTTGAACGCTCCAGCCTTCCGCAATCGTCCCGTTGGTGAAGGGCGGTCTCGCCGTCGCGCCTCACCGCCTCGACGAGTCGTCGGCAGCCTTCTTCGTTTTCAAAGCATCAAATGGGCGTTTGATGGCGTGTCCATAGTCACCACTTCCCTCATGTCGATAGCCCAATTGCTCGTACAGCGCCTGCGGATCAATGGGCTTGTTTGCCGGCGAAGGCAAAAAGGACTTTTCTGCATCCTTGGGGGGGTGCTGGTCTTTTTGATCCGTCGGTGGAGCGGAAGGCGCCCGGGCCGGGGCGGGTTCCGCAGGCGGTTCTGGCGTGGGAGAGGGTGCGGGAGCCGTCTTCGGCCCCTCGGCGGCGGCGGACTTGATGCCGACGAGCTCCTTGGCGACGCCCCAGGCCGCTGCGCCCAGGCCCCCGCCCTCCTTGCCCTGGTCGCGCTCGGGACCGGCGAGGAGCTGGTAGCCCGGGGCATCGGCCAGATCGCAGGCTCACGCCAGCAGCAATAAGTCGGCCGAATAATGGCCCCAGAAGATGGGCGCAAAGGATCGTGTGTGGCGGTAGACAACGAGGAATGGAATGTGGGAGAGGAACGCGGCAAGCATGAGGGCCGGCCCTCGTCCGAAATGGTCGAGGGCAAACAGCGCCGCTCCTGCCAGGATGGCGGTACTGGCCGGCCACTTCTTTGCGACCGAGAGGAAGGCGACGGTATAGAGGAGCTCCTCGGACCATGCCACTAGCATCAGGCCAATGGAGTTGTCGACCGCCCAGAGCACGGAACTGTCGATAGGGGCAATTGGTCGCGGGGCATAGGAAATGAAGTGCCACGCCCAGGGATAGGCGGTCTTGAAGACCAAGATCGTCCATCCGCCCAGGATGACGGCAAGCCATATGTCGGAAGGCCGCCACCGGAAAGGGTCGGAAGCGGTCACAAGGCCGCGAAATCGCGGCAATGCCAGCAGCAGTGCGATCACGATCAGGCGCTGACAATAATCCACCAGCAGCCACGCATCCCCGCGTGGGACAGGCAGGAAATCCAAGATCCAATAGGAAAGGACGATCAAATAATCGAGCATTTCCTGACTATGTGGGAAAGAGTGGGCGGGCGCAATCGGTGCGCCCGCCGAAACTTCACAACTGTCCGCGCGTTCCTCCTTTCGGGGGCTGGTGGGGCGGAGGAGTCAAGGGCGGGCCCGATTCCGGAAGCGATCTGATGATGTCCTTGAGCCATTGCGGCAGTTTTGGAGGATTGCTCTTGTCTCCATATTCGTCCAGAAGTCGCCTCCACTCCTCCTCTGTCATGTCGTTGGGTTTGAAGTGGCCGCCCCGCCACTCAGCTTGTGCAATTCCGACTGCAAATGGGTGGCCTTGCCGGGATCGATCCTGTGGAAGCGGCCCAGCAGGTCGGCCACGTCGCCCCGGCCGCGCTCGCCCTCCCACTCGGTGACGTTCTTCAGGAACGCCGCCGTCTTGGTCGGGTCGCTGTCGTTGACCAGTGCCTGGGCGTAGCGGTCGTGCTCGGCGGCGCCGTCCGCGTCGATGTCGTGGCCGGGGAGCGGAACAGGTTTCTGATGGTGTCGAACATGATGCACGTCCTTTGCTCGGGGGATGAAGAATCCCGGGCCGTCGGCGGCACCGGGAGGAGAGAAGGGGGCGGTCAGCGGCCCCGCGCCTTGTCCTGGCTGCGCTTGACCACGCTGACCCCCACCACGCCGAGCGCGATGCCCCAGATGGGGCTGGTGTTGACCAGGGCGGTGATGATGGCGGGGGCCTGGGCGGGTTCGGCGACGATGGCCCAGGCGACGGCGGCCATGGTGGCGGTCCAGGTGACGGCGATGGCGTAGCCGAAGGTGGGGCGCCAGCGGCGCACGTACCAATCCTCGGACGCCACCTCGGCGCGCAGCGACTGGTTGACCTGGGCCAGGGCCTCGCGGGCCTGGGCGGTGTCCAGTTCGGTCATGCGTTCCAGGTGGCGGTTGGCCTCGGCGACCTGCTCGGGGGCGAGGGCTCCGTCCATGTCGGCGAGGACGCCGGCGGCCGCCTTGGCGGCCGGATGGTCGACCCCCGACAGGGCCGAGCCCACCGCCTTGACCAGCAGCGGCAGCCCGACCGAGGCGAGAAATGCGGGGATCATGGTCGTCACTCCACGTCGTTGTAGAACAGGTGGCGGCCGATCTCGGCCGAGGGCGCGCGGCCGCGCGCCCAGGGCGGCGAGACGCCGGCCGCGTGGTAGTGGGTGGCGCCGCCGGTGGCGTCCGCCAGCGCTCCGGCCACCGCCTCCTCGGCCACCCGCAGGCATTGACGGAAGGCGCGGTTGTCGGGGCCGACGGCCTCCAGCTTGGCGCGGTTGGGGTCGGCATCGTTCCAGCACGAGAACTGCCACGGACGGCGGCAGACCTCGGCGATGGTCGCGCCCCACCAGTAGCGGCCGCCATGGTCGCGGGCGCGACGGACGCGGTTGAGGATGACGGCCGCCACCGCCCGCTTGCCGGCCAGCGCCTCGCCGCGCGCCTCGCCCCAGATGGTGCGGGCAAGGACGTCGAGCTCGGCGTCATGGCTGTCGGGCGCGGTCATGGCCGCACCCCGTTGACGGTGTCCAGCTTGGCCTCGATGCGCACCAGATGCTCGGTGAGGCGGCGCTCGACGTCCTTGAGATAGCCGGTGGTGGCGTAGGACTTGGCCACCTCCAGCTTGTAGGCGGCCAGGTGCTCGCGGGCCTGCGCCATGCCGACCTCCAGCTTGTGGGCCATCTCGTCGAGGCGCGAATCGGCCTCGGCGCGCGAGCGCCAGATCAGCCAGAACAGCCCGCCCAGGGCGGGCAACTCGACGGCGGTCACCCACCACATCAAATCCAGGGTCCAATGGTCCATGTCTCTCTCCTATAGGCATGAAAAAAGCGGCCCTCGGGCCGCTCGGGGGAAACGGGGACGGGAGCGGGGCTACGCCAGCCCCAGCCCCTTGCCGAAGGCCGAGGTGAAGCTATCGGCGTCCTCGTCCTGCAGGACGCGACCGAAGGCGGCGGTGGTCTTGGGGCCGATCCAGTGGTCGACCTTGAGGTCGGCGCCCAGGCCGTTCAGGGTCTCCTGCAGCACGCCCGCCTCGACCTTGGGCGCCCGGGTGTCGGCGGGATCGCGGAACAGCGGGCCGAAGATTGCATGGGTCTGTTTTTCCAGCCCGTCCACATTGCCTGTCTTCCGGGCGTTGCGGGCGAAGGTGTTGAAGCGGCCCAGCGCCAGGGCGTTTTCCACCTTCGGCGCGCCGACGCGGCCGACGGCGTTCTTGAGCGCGAAGTCGGTCCTGGGGCCGTACTGGCCGTCCTCGAGCAGCGGCGCCTGCCTGGTGTAGGGGCCCCAGGCCTCGCTGCGCTTGGGCATGGGCTGCCGGCCCAGCATGTTGAGGCCGCGCTGCAGCCCCTTGACCGCGTCCACCACGCCGTCGAGCCCGGCGGCATCGGCCACCCTCTGGCCGATGCGGCCCGAGGCCTGGTAGAGGTCCTCGCCCTGGGGGGTGCGCGGCGGCGTCGGCTGTTCGGGGAGGACGACGCGGGCCACCGGCTCGACCGGCTTGCCGCCGTCATATGTCTGCTCGTCGTCGCCATAGACGTGGGTGTGCCAGTCCTGGACCTTCTCGTAGGCCAGAGCCTTCTGGGTATCGCCCGACCGCCAGCCGCGAAAGCCGGCCTGGGCGTGCCCGAGCACGTCCTTCATCTCGCCCTCGGTCCAGGCCTCCACCGGCTTGACCAACGCGGCCTCGCCGGGATTGGCCAGCGGTGTGGCCGCCCTCTCGGCGATGGCGGTGGCGCGGCGGTCGATGGGCGCTTTTTGTTCCGTTGTTATCTCGGCCGCCGCCGCCGACTTGATGCCGACCAATTCCTTGGCGATGTCCAGGCCCTTCTGGCCGAGCGCGGCCCAATCGACGCCTTCCTTACCGTGGTCTCGCTCGGGGCCGGACAGGAGTTGCGCTTCGGGGGCCTGGAGCGCAGGATCGGACGGAAGGCCTTGCGGCGGCTGGGCACCGGAGAAGACGGCGGGATCTACCTTGGGCCATTCGCTCCGGGTGGGCCAGGGAGCGTTCACCGGCCCGCCGGGGGGCTTCACGGCACCGGAGAGAATGCGCCTTTCGATCGCTTCCGGGGAGGGAAACTGCCCCGGAATGACCAGGCTTTGCCCCGTGCGGATGTGGTTGGGATCGGTGATGCCGTTGACCTTGGCGAGATCGGCCACTGAGACGCCGTGACGGGCGGCGATCTTGGACAGCGTGTCGCCCGGCTGGATGGTGGCGCCGCCATTGGCGGGCGCGGACGTCTTCGCCCCCTGGCGGGCCTGGACGGACTTGGCCCCACCGCCGCCCGGAGATCCGTGTTTCTTGTACTCATCTTTCAGGCTGGGATGGTTCGGATACTTGTCGGCGACGGCGCGGTAGGCCTCGGGGCTTTCCGGGTCGATGCCAAGCATGGCCGCGCGGTTGCGGCGGATGCGGCCGAAGTTGCGGTGTTTGAACCCCGTGTCGCCGATCTTGCCGCCATGGAAATCCGATTGCTCGGCCATGGCCTTGGCGTCGCCGTCCTTGATCGCCTGCTTGAGGCTGGGGAAGTTCTTCAGGCTCCCATTGGCGTAATGGATGTCGAGCACGGCGGTCTTCTGACCGTCAGTCAGCTTGTTCCAATCCGCCTCGCCGATCTCGCCCTTGATCTTGCCGATCCGGGTGTTGATCTCGGCGTCGAGGCGGCGACGGTTTTCCGACTCGGGGAGGGACAGAGGGCTTCTGCCCTTGTCGCTCTGCAATTCCTTATTCGACAGCCCCCTGGCCCGCTTGAACTCGGCCTTTTTCTCGGCCTCGGTCGCCGCGCGCAATTCACCGGAATGTGGGTCAAGGATTTCGAACGGTATGGCGACGAACGATTTCTCGTCATCGACAAGGAAGCCGGTGCCGACGGTCAGCTTGCCCTTGGTATCCTTGTACGGAGCGAATTCCGTGCCTTCGCTATCGGTGATGTGCTTGCGCATGCGCTGCGAAAGTTTGTTATCCATGGTATTCTCCTGATGGTCGTCTGAGGGGTTGGAAAATGCGATTTCTTGCGGTGCTGTTGGCGGTGTTTCTGGTTGCCGCCGGTCAACCGGCGTGGGCCTGGACAGAGACCCAGCCGGGTGATGAGGAATGGCCGGAAATTCCCGACCGAATGGGGATGAAGGCATTCCTGGGGACCTGGTTTCCCGAGTGCGACAATGGTGCCTTTCACGAAAATGGCGCCATGACCGTGCACGAGGGGGGACGGATCGGTTACAAGGCACGGGAGCCCTATCTTCCCACCCGCTATCGGGTGATCGAAGAAGCCCCCCATTACGTCGTCACATTGGTTCGGGCTTCGGATGGGGGCCTTCGCTTCTGGGCCTTCCGGCCCTTGGGCAAATCATTCCGCCCCCGCGGTTGGACCGAGATGACCTCCATCGGCATCAACGAATGTCGGGTCTATGGCGATGACGCGCGCAAGCAGGCGATCTGGAACTTCAGCGAGGCCGAACTGGTTGAATTCTGGAAGACCAACAAGTTCTGCCATCCCGCCTTGACGAAAAAGGTCGAGGGCGGATCGTACTGGGGTGGCCGGTGGGGGCAGGCATGTCGTTTCGGACGTTGATGGCCGGATTTGTGGCGGTGTTTCTTCTTGCCGCCAGTCAACCGGCCTGGGCCTACAGGGAGACCCAGCCAGGTGACGAGGAATGGCCGGAAATTCCCGGCCGAATGGGGATGAAAGCCTTCCTGGGGACGTGGTCGCCCGAGTGCGACAATGGTGCGGTCCAAAAGGCAGGCAAGATGACCGTCCTCGAGGGAGGTCAATTCAGCTATGACAAAGAAACGGTGATGCCGCTGCGTTACCGTGTCATCGAGGAAACGCCCCATTACGTGGTGACGCTTGTCCAATACTCCGGCGGTTATCTGGATTTCTGGGCCTTCCGGCCCTTGGGCAAGTCCTACCGCCCTCGCGGCTGGACCGAAATGACAACCATCGGCATAGATGAATGCCCAATCTATGGCGACGAAGCGCGCAAGCAGGCGATCTGGGATTTCAGCGACACCGAATTGGTCGAGTTTTGGAAGACCAATAAGTTCTGCCATCCCTCCTTGACTGAAAAGGCGAGGATCAGCCCGTACTGGGGCGGTGACTGGGGGCAGGCGTGCTACTACGCCCGTTGATTTTGGCTCTCGCCGCGGTGTTTCTGGTTGCCGCCGGTCAACCGGCCTGGGCCTATTTGGAGACCCAGCCGGGTGATGAGGAATGGCCGGAAATTCCTGGCCGGAACGGGATGAAGGCATTCCTGAACACCTGGTCACCCCAGTGCGATCACGGTGCGTACCAAGAGAACGGCGACATGACCGTGCATGAGGGCGGGCGGATTACCTATAAGGCGCGGGAGCCTTATCTTCCGACCGGCTATCGGGTGATCGAGGAAACGCCGTATTACGTTGTGACATTGGTACGGACGCCCGAGGGCGACATCTATTTCTGGGCCTTCCGCCCCTTGGGCAAATCGTTCCGACCCCGCGGCTGGACCGAAATGACCACCATCGGCATCAATGAGTGCTTGGTCTACGGCGACGAGGCGCGCAAGCAGGAGATCTGGAATTTCAGCGACGCTGAATTGACCACGTTTTGGAAAACTAACAAATTCTGCCACCCAACCCTGACTGAGAAGTCATGGAGCAGCCCGTATTGGGGTGGTCGTTGGTATCAGCCATGCTATTACGCACGATGATGTCCGGATTTGTGGCGGTGTTTCTTGTTGCCGTCGGTCAACCGGCCTGGGCCTATTTGGAGACCCAGCCGGGTGATGAGGAATGGCCGGAAATTCCCGGCCGAATGGGGATGAAAGCCTTCCTGGGGACGTGGTCGCCCGAGTGCGACGATGGTGCGGTCCAAAAAGCAGGCAAGATGACCGTCCTCGAGGGCATCAACAACCGTATCAAGGTCATCAAGCGCATGGCCTACGGCTACCGCGACGACGCCTACTTCTTCCTCAAAATCCGGGCCGCTTTCCCCTGAGTTCCGTGATGAACCAAAAAAAGAGGCCGCCTCATTGCGACCTCTTGTTGCGGCACCAACAGGATTATTGGCTAACGGATAGTTATCACTCTGTCTGGCCCAGTTCCTTTGAAGACAAGAGTAACCGGAAAAAAATTTTTTCTGGTCCTCACACGCTCGTTGAAAAGCCGCTTGTTCTCCGACAATGCCGCATGGATTCAACGTAGCTTCAATTAGCCGAGATATAACCACACGATCTTCCAGCACAACTGCGTTGAACGCGAAAGCCTCACAATATTCAAACAACGGGCAATAAGCCAACTTGGGGACAAACTTCGGTATTCGGCACGCTGGGTTTTGAGAAGAGACGTGCTCTCCTTGACACAAGCTTTCCATAGCATCGTCTGGAATAGCTAATTTTTGCCGGATGGCGGCCTCTCGGATGGAACCACCCCAGTCGTGCCAATAGCCGAGATAAACGAAAAGCCCTCCCCACGCCAAAAGCAGACCGCCCACGAGGATTGCCAATGCCCGCACAATCCACCGTGCTTTGGCCCAAAGAGCGGTTCTCACCATGGAAATTTCCTTCGGCTCCGGTTCGGCAAGCGTGCAACCGGAGTGAGCACCCGTCAAGCGCCACCGTACGTCGCCCTATTCCGCCTGCTTGACCATTCGGTCGTCGCTCGGGGTGAGCGGGGGGCGGGGCCAGGGACATTCCGGATGACGGCCGCCCGCCCGCCGGAACGGCGGGCGGGCGGCGCGGGCTACTTGGTGATCCAGGGCTTCAGGATGCTCATGCCCTGGCCGATGGTCTGCAGGCCCTGGGCCAGGCCGGCGGCGGACGATCCGCCGGACTGGCCCGCCGACTGGGCCTCGTGCCGCAGGCTGGCGTCGGCGTAGGAATCGGCGATGCCCTGCTGGGCGTTGCGGGCCATGCCCTGCATCAGGGCCTGGCCGGACCCGCCGGCGAAGCCGACGCCGCCGGCGGCCAGCGCCGCCCGGGACGAGGCGAGCTGGCGCTTGAGCAGATCCTGCTGCCGCTTCGTCTGCTGCTCGTGCTGCTGCCACAGCATCTTGTTCTGCACCTCCGCCTGCTGCGCCTGGGCCTTGGCGTTGCCCCGGGCCTGCTGGTCCTGGGCGGCCAGGCCGGCAAGGCCGGAGGCGGCGTTCACTGCCAACATGACTTCTTCGAATCCACCCATGACGAAACTCCTTTCCTTGTCTGGTCGGTCAAATCTCGAATTCGGTTTCCGCCTTCAGCCCGCCGCCGCCGGGGCGCCAGTCGCGGCGCTCCGACAGCGGCACGTTGGGCCGGCCCAGCCGGACCGGCTGGGACAACAGGCACCCCGCGACGGCGTCGAGGCCGTCGTCGCGGGCCTTGCCGCCGGGCCGCCATTCGCGCATCTCGGCGACGAAGGGCGTCGCCCACACCGAGCGGTGGGCATAGAGCGCCCCGGCCGCCAGCACGGCGTCGAAGGCGTCGACGATGCGCTGGTCCTTGGACCGCGTGCTGGCCTGCTCGACCACGGCGCAGGGGGTGCCCTGGGCCGCCAGCTCGCGGCGCAGCAGCCCGGGCAGGAAGCGGCCGATGCCGTTGGTTTCCAGCGTCACCGCCGGCAAATGCAGGTCGCGCACGAAGGCGGCCACCTGGCGGCACAGCTGGGTGGCCTCGTCCACGTCGGCACGCGCCGGGTCGTGGGTCAGGTATTTCACCCGGTGCAGCCAATAGCCGCCGTCCTCGGCGGTGAACACGGCAGCCACCACCGAGGAATCGCCCTTGCCGGGCGCCCCGTAGCTGGGGTCCCACCAGCACGCGGCCGACACCAGCCGCTGGCCGGCCAGCGACAGCACCGGCAGCCGGTTGCCCTCGGCGTAGACCAACTCGGCCTCGTAGAGGCGCAGGCGGTCGGGGTCGAGGCGGCCGTCGGCGATGTTGACGGGACGCAGCATCATCTGGCTGTCGAACTTGTTGGGCCCCGTCCGCTTGCGGATGGCGCCCACCCGCTCGGCGGGGAAGCGCTCGGGCCAGGCGCTCTTGCCCCGGGCATCCACCAGCGGAATCTCCAGGCGGTCGAAACCGTCGAGGAACGGGCGGTCCTCGCCGGCCTCCAGCCGGGGCTCGGCGGCGTAGATGGTGTAGTAGGAATGCGGCGTGCCGACATAGAGCTGAAGGCCGCCGGGCACCAGCACGTATTCGATCTCGGCCAGCCGCTCGCGCAGGTCGGCCCGCTTGGGGGCGGTGTCGCAGGTGTTGGGCACCTCGACGTCGTCGCAGAGGACGATGTCGGCGCGCGAGCCGGTGATGTTGGCCCCGATGCCCTTGGCGACCATGGAGGGATCGCGCAGCTCGCCGGGGCGGTTGACGGTGAACTGGTCGCTCGCCCACTGCTCGCGCCGCCGGGGCTTGAGGGCGGCGGTGAGCGGATGGCGCTCGACGATGCGCTTGACGTTGCGGACCATCTTCTTGGCCAGGGCGAAGTCGGCGGCCAAAACCATGATGCGCAGGTTGGGGTCGGCCATCAGCACCCAGGCGCAGAACAGGCCGACGATGGTGGACTTGCCGGAATTGCGGAAGGCCATCAGCAGCAGCTCGCGCCGGGTGCCGCGCCAGCCGGCCGACAGCCAGCGCGCCATGCGCAGGTGGTGGCGGGGGGTGCCCTGGCCCAGGCGCTGGTTCCAGATCCAGACGAATTCGGGGAAGTCGGGTGTCTTCATTCGTCCTCCTCCAGGCCGTCGAGCGCCGCGCGGGCGTCGGCCAGCAGGCGGTCGAGGCCGGATACGGCATCGGGTTCGGGCTCGTCGGCCTTGCCCTCGGCCCAGCGGGCCAGTTTCACCAGCACCTCCACATGGGCCAGCGCCGCCTTGGCCGCCGCGTGCCAGGCGGCGAAGCCCTTGGCGTCGGGCGGCGGCTCGTCGGCGGCGAAACGGCCATAGCCGTCCAGCGCCGCCTGGATGCGCGCCGGCAGCACGGCCTGAAGGCGCCGTCGCAGGGTTTCGAGATCCTCGGGCATGGAATGTCTCCGAAAAAGCGGAAGGCCCCGCCGAGGCGGGGCCTTCCGAGGGGGTCAGGCCGCAATTTGTCCGCTGTCAGTAGATCAGGACCGCGCGGCCATCGGCGCCGGGTGTGGTGGGCAGGATCTGTCCATCTCCGGCGCCGGCTCGGTCGGGGTCGGCATCCTGGGAGGCCCGGCCGATGATACAGCCCGGCCCGAAGGACGAGCCGGCACCGCCGGCGGAGGCGTAGAGACCGCCGCCGCCGCCGCCGCCATAGCCGCCGCCGCCGCCGGCACCGCTCGAGGTGATGCCGGAGCCGCCGCCGTGACCACCATGGCCGCCTGCGCTTCGTCCACGCCCTCCTCCGGCGGGAAGGGGCACGGGGCTCTGCGCCAGCGCCCCGCCACCGCCGCCGCCACCGGAACCGTCGGCACCGCCACCACCGCCACCACCACCGTAGGAGAGGTTCGTGGCGTTGAAGCCGCCATCTTCCCCATCGGTTCCTCCGGTGCCGCCGGAACCTCCGGGAGCCGGCGAGCCGGTTCCACCACCCGCGCTGGAGTGGCGGAGGCTCGTGCCGTTTCCACCGGCCCCGCCCGCGGTGATGGTGCCGCCACCGCCACCGCCGCCGGAAAAGGAATTGGCGCCGCCGCCGCCGCCACTTCCGTCGCCGTTGCCAGCGTGAGCGCCCTGGGCCGTGAAATACGGCGCCATGCCACCATCGCCGAAGTTGCCGCCGCCACCGCCGCCGGCTACCGCCAGCAACGTGCCGGAAGACCGACGCAGGCTGGTGCCACCGCCGCCGCTGGATGCGGCATAGGAGGACGCCACAAAGCCGCCGCCGCCGCCCTGGCCATCGCCCGGCGAGGGTTCGACCGTCGCATCGCCGCCACGTCCGAGACGAATGACGACGCTGGTCGGCTTCGCCAACGCCCCCCTGACGGAGGCGCCGTCACCGCCGTTGCAGGTGGCGCCGCCGCCCCAGAGCTTGATGCCCAGGGTTCCGGTGCCACGGGTCCTGTAAATGTGCATTGCGGCGAACCGGCCGCGCTGCGGCTGGCCGAAATCGCCGGTGAAGACATATTTGCTGCCGACCGGGTCAAGACGCCCCGGCAGGCCCGCCCTCAGATGCAGGGATGAGAATCGCATCACGCATACTCCGCTCCGATGAACGACGCTAGCCACGTCGCTCCCTGGTCCCAGGTGGACAGGGTGAACAGCGCATACTGTTCGGCTCCGGTCGGCCACAGCGGAACTTCCCCATAGGGCCATTTGGTGCTGGCCGGTAGGGTGAAGTCATGGCCACCGGCCGAATCTTGGTGCAGCCGGATCATGAAGGTGTGAATGCGCCCTGCCATCAGGTTGACGGCGGAAATGCTCGTTGTGCCGATCATGGTGAAGACGAGATTCGGACCAGCGGCACCGTCGAGGACCAGGCTTGTGCCACTGCCCAGATCGATCCAGGTTTCACTGCTGTCGGAACTGCGAGCGACGACGAGGGACTGGCCGCCGGCGTCGATCTGGGGCGTGAGGCTGATCCCATCCCCGGCCACCAGCTTGGCCGCCAGGAAGTCGGCCACCGTGTCGGTGTCCGACACCTTGACGCGGCCGAAGGGGATGTCGGTCAGTCGCGAGCCATCGACCGCCGGCAGGCGGCCTTCGGCGTCCAACCGGACCAGGTCGCCGGCATCGGTGCCGGCGTCCAGCACCGCCGCCGAGCCCAGGCCCAGGTTGTCCCGCGCCGCCGCCGCGTCGGGCAGGTCGGCCAGGTTCTGGTCCTTGCGCAGATAGTCGTCGCCGTCGAAGGTGGCCGAGACCACCAGGGTCTCGCGGCCCGCGACGGTCTGGCGGGTGATGGCGACGTTGTCGCCGGCCACCAGCTTGTCCTCCAGGAAGCCGGGAATGTCGTGGCCGGACACCTCGACCTTGCCGAGACGATGCAAGGTGACGACGGCGCCGGCCAGGGGGGGATTGACGAAGGTGACGTGGCCGCCGTCGCTGGCGCCCTCGCCGGTGATGGTGACGCCCTCGGTGACGACGGCGCCGTCGACGCGGATCTCGAGTTCCTTCTCGCTGAAGATGGCGAAGGGATAGGCGAACAGACGGGTCGAGCCGTCGGCGATGATGGTGGTGATGCTCATGGTGTCTTCCTTTCAGGGATGAAAAGCGAAAGGCCCCGCCGAAGCGGGGCCTTTCGCGGGGGTCAGGCGGCCGGAACGGGGTCCGGCCGCTTGGGGGTCCTCACCGGCTTGTCGCCGGGCTTGATGGGGAACGGGGGCATGGTCATGTCTCCTTATCGCCACTGGATCCAGACGCCGTGCAGGCTCTGGAGTCTGTTGTTGAGGGTGCGGACACGCCACTTCATGGCAGTGCCGGTGGGCTGGTCGGCAATATTGGCCGTGCCGGCCAGGATGGTGGTGGTGGCGTCGAAGGCGCCTTCGTCCGCCAACTCGACGGCGGTCCAGGTGACGCCGCCGTCGCGGCTGACCTCGGCGATCAGGTCGGTGTTCGGCGTCACCGCGTCGACGGGCTGATGCAGCAGGACCAGCCGCGCCTCGACGGGGGGAGTCGAGGCCGCCAGCACCCCCTGCGAGGCCAGGGTCATGTTGGTCACCGTCTGGTTGACGGACCAGCGCACCTCCCCGAAGGTCGGTTTCGGGTTCTCGTTGGCGGTGCCGCCGTGACCGAGGGCCTGAAAGCACGGTGCCGTGGTGGCGAAGCCCGCGAAGGTGTGGAGGGTGACGCCGTTGTGTTCGGCGGTCAGCGTCGATCCGCGCCGGCGCAGAGTGAAAACATCGCCGGCCGCGATGGCCCGCACCACCGAGGCCTGGGCGGTCTGCTGGCGGTAGAAGGTGATGGTCTGGCTGGCGCCGACGCCACTGTGGGTGAGGAAGAACAGGTTGGATACGTTCTCGTTGTAGGGGCACCCGCCGACGAACCCGGACACCAGCGACACGCCGAACTGGAACGAGGCGTTTGCACCCGCGCCGCCGTTGCCGGTCTCGCTGCGCTGGGTGAAGCTGTACTCAAAATCGCCGGTCAGGTCGGCCGAGGACCGGTAGACACCGAAATTCCAGCTGGCGTCGGTGCGGAAGATGTCGCCATTGGCCGCGAACACGAAGCGCGATACGTAGGCGCCGCCCCAGCCGGAGGAGCTGGAGTTGGTGGCGGTCGTGGAGGTTTCGTTCCGATAGCGATCGGTGGCGGAGTCGTAGACTTGACCGTCCGACGAGCCCTGCGGCAGCTCCATCATCTCGACCTCGTCGATTTCGAGGTAAGAATTTGGAGGGGCGGCGGTGCACAGCAGCCGCCAGTACCTGTGCGATCCCCTGGAAGGAAGCGCGAAGGTCTGTTTGGTGCTGACTGGCGCCGGACTGATGCTTGTCGCATCCAACCATGCCACGGCGTCGTCGGAGTACTGCACCTTCATGCCGGTTGTGTAATAGATGCTGTAGAATTGCAGCGTGACCTGTCGGACGGCTTTTGCGTTGCCAGCCCCGAAGTCATACCCGATCCACGCCGTGTTGACGGCGGCAGCGCCCTGCTGTACCGCAACCCACTGGCTGATCTGAGCCCCGGTAAGGGCGTTGTCGAACGCCAGTGACGGCAAGTACATAGTGTAGTATCCGCCAGAGATGGCGGTTCCTCCGGTGCATAGATCGGAGGTGTATCCCTTGAGAATTCCGCTCTCGTCCTCGAACTCGTCGGCCCAGCCGTCGACCATCTTCAACACCGACCAGCCGGCGTCGATCTGGTCGCGCAAGGTGTTCACGGCCAAATTGGTCTCCAGGAAGGCCAGGCGGTCGAGAACCGAGGTCGACAGGATGGTGGCGACGGTCAGGCGCTCGTCGCCGCCATCGGTGGATTCGGTCAGGGTGATGCCCTCGCCGGCCACCAGCTTGACCGTCAGCGGCCCGGCCAGGGTGTCGTTGGGCGACACCCGCACGCCGCCCGCCGAGACCACCGCGATGTCGCGCGCGGCGATGGCCTCCGCCGCCGCCTGGGTGGCGTCGCCCATCGCATCGGGGTCGTTGGTGGTGTTGACCAGGGCGGTGCCGTCATCGTTCCAGCGTAAACCGCGCCGGGGCGCCGGCTCAGGCAGGGTCAGGTCGGCGGTGGACGCCGAGGTGGGCGAGCGCTTGACCGTCCGCTCCAATTCCTCGGCCACCTGCTGGACGGCGGCGACCTGGAAGTCGAGCTCGTCGTTCAGCGTCTTGGCGCGGATCAACCCGTCGACCTGGTAGTCGGTGGTGCGCGCCAACGCCAGCCGCCGCCGTAGCGTCACCCCCGTGCCCGGAGGCGGCGGCGGCGCGAAGATGGCGGTGCCACCGGTGCTGATGCCGGCGCCCGACACCGTGTAGCCCGTGGTCTGCTTGCCGTCGCCCAGCCACACCTCGAGGTCGGCGTCGCGGAAGATGGCGAAGGGAAACGAAAACGCGCTCTGGACGCCATCGGCCACGTAATGAATGCGCGGCTGGATGTCGTTGATCTGGATGTGTTCGGTCATGGTATGTTCTCCTATTCGGTCAGTTTCATCTCGGTGGACACCGCCAGAACCGTGCAGGGCAGCGGCACGTCCTGGGCGATCCGCCACAGGGGCTGGAAGGCGTCGCGCTTCCAGCCGATGGCGCGAATGGTCACGTCGCCCGAGAAATTGGCCGGCGAGGCGTCGAAGCGGTCGCGGCCGAAGCGGCGGAACGGGATCGAGGTCAGTCCCCGCCCGGTGTCGATGGCCAAGGCCTGGGTGTCGAGCAGGCGGAAACAGGCCCGCACCAGCCGGGCGATGGTGCCCGGACCGGCGCCGCCGCCCTGGGTGACCGGCGGCAAGGGCTCGATCTCCAGCAGGAAGGGCAGGCCGGCCTGGACCGAACCCGCCGGCTCGGCCAGGGTGACGGCGCCGCCGGCCACCGCGTGGGTGGAGATGGCGCCGCCATCGGCGACCACCGTCACCTCACGGCCTTCCAGATGGTCGAGGCCGGCCCAGGTGGCGATGGGCGTGGCAACGTTGCCGGTCATGGACGAGTCGAGGTGGACGGCATCGTCGAACACCTCGATCTGCCACGCGCCCTGGCGCTCGACCAGCACGTGGACGTCGCCCTCGACCACCGCCACCGACCGGAAGGCGCCGTCGGTGTGATGCTTGCACCAGGCGGTCACCTTCTCGGCGCGGTAGATGGTCAGGGTGCCCAGCCCGCCGTCGCCCATCACGATGTGGAACAGGCGGCGGCCGGCGTCGTAGTCCATGTCGACGGGCGCAGCCATCAGATGCTTGGCCAGCATGGCGAGGTCGGTGGCCTGGTAGGCCTGCTCGACATCGGCGAACAGGAACTCGCGCAGATCCTTGCCATTCCTGGACACGAACAAGGTGGCGCCGTCCACGTCGCGCGGCGGCACGGTACGGTCAACGGGCGAGCCGACCCGGGTCTGCCGCGTCAGCTGGATCTGGGTCGGCGTCAGCGGCTGGCCCGAGACCATCCACTCGGCCCCCGAGGTGAACACCTGCAGATGGCGGCCCGAGAACACGGCGCGGATGGCGTTGACCTGGTCCGACAGCAGGGCGAACTCGATGGCCTCGTCGTCGAGACCCTCGCCGAGGTCGAAATTGAACAGGTCCGACGACTTGGACAGCCACAGCCGGTTGGGCAGGTCGCGCGAGCCGCCGATCACCAGACGGTCCTGGTGGAAGCACGCCGAGACCGGCCAGCCGCGCAGGGCCGACAGCGCCTGCTCCTCCCAGTCCTCGGTGGCGGCGGTCCCCACCAGCGTCTGCTTGACCTCGGCGGTGGCCTGGGTCGCCGAGGCGACGGCGGTGATCCTCACCTCCTTCTGCTGGAGGCGGAACCGCAGCCCCACATGCCCGGCCTGGAAGACATCGGCCGAGGCGGTCAGGGTGACGGCGCCCGAGGTGGTGGACGGCGTCAGCGTGACCTTGTCGTCGGCGAACTTGTGATAGGGCTGCTGGATGACGCCGTCCTTCTCGTAGAAGGTCCATTCGACGATGGTCCAGTCCGCGTGCGAAGTTCGCGTGATCCGGCGCGGGGAGACCTCGGGATGGACCACCAGCAAGGTGTCGGCGGTCTGGGTCCAGTTGAGCTGGCGGATCTGGGCGGCGGTCCACGGGGTGGCGAAATCGGCCACCTTGGCGCCGTCGGCATAGACGTCGATGCGGAGGTCGGTGACCACCAGCAGATAGGTCTGCTCGGTGTTGAACTCGAAGGCGATCAGCCGTCCGGGCCCCGACGCGGTGTCCACGTAGCGCAGGCCCGACCGCCGCGACACCCCGCCGGTGGGCGAGATGAACACGTTGCGGAGCTTCATGGCGCCGTTGGCATAGGCCGACAGGTCGCCGCGCCCCATCATGTCGAGGGACAGCTCGCCGGCGGTGAAGTTGGACTTGGACAGGGTGACCTTGCTCATGACCGCACCTCGACCAGCGGGAAGTGGGTGATGGCCGAGGGAATGTCCTGCTGGCCGTCGATCAGCTTGGCGCGGCGGAACTCGTCCTCGGACAGCCGGTACAGGAACTCGGCCCGGGTCGTGCTCTCGGTCAGCGGAATGCAGAATTCCGCCGCCAGCCGCGCGATCAGCGCCTGGTCGAAGAACGGCGGGAACGACAGCTCGTCGGGGCGGAAGACGTAGGTCAGCACCACCTGCTCGGCGTCGGTGTGCAGCCGGTTCTCGGCGATGCGGTAGACCAGGCCGGCGCCGGCACCCGACACGCCCGCCGACAGCGCCCGCAGGAAATCGGCGGGAAGCTGGAAGGCATAAGCGAAATCGGCCACCGGCTCGGCCATCAGGCGCGGCAGGGTGGCCTGGCCGGTGGCGAAGTTCCACGGATGCGACGACAGCATGGCGTCGCGGATGGCGGGATACAGGTTGGCGGCGACCTCGGACTCGGCCGTGCCTTCCTCGAAGGACGCGATGGTCGCGGCGCCGACCTTGATGAGCGCGCGCGAGCACAGCGCGATGGCGGACAGTGCCATGGCGGTTCTCCTTGGGTGACGGGATGTGCGGTTCGGGTTCCCCCTCCCTCGGCTCCGCCGGGGGAGGGCTGGGGTGGGGGAGGCGTCAGGCGATCCCCATCCCGCGGCCGAGGTCGCGGGTGAGGTCGTCGGGATCGTCCTCGGCCAGCAGGCGACCGAAGGCGGCGGTGGTCTTCTGGCCGACGCGGCCGTCGACCCTGAGGTCGGTCCAGTCGTCGAGGCGCTCGGCGCCCCGGCGGTTGAGGGTTTCCTGCAACACCTCGGCATGGGCGGTGGCCCCCTGGGGCAGCAGCGGGCCGAAGGCCGCCTGGGTGGCGCGGTCCAGGCCGTCGGGCTTGCCGTCCCGCCGCGCCGCGCGGGCGAAGATGTTGAAGCGGCCCAGGGCGACGGCGTTCTCGGCCGCCTCGGGGCCCTTGGCGGCGACCAGGCGCTTGGTGGCGAAGTCGGTGACCGGGCCGTAGACGCCGTCCTCCTTCAGCGGCGCCTTGGGATTGACCAGATTGACGCCGCGCTGGAGGTGGCGTACCGCCTCGGGCAGGCCGTCGGTGGCGGCGGCGCCCTCGACGGCGCGGGCGACGCGGGCCATCCCCGACAGGTCCACCGGCGTCTCGGTGTCGGGAAACGGATTGACCGGCCGGGGCTCCACCGGCTTGCCGCCGTCGAATGTCTGCGGGCCGTCGCCGTAGACGTGGCCGGCGACCGCCCACGACTTGTCGTAAAGGGCATGGCGCAACGGATCGCCCGGCTTGCGGGTCGCCGCCGCGTCGATCAGCGCCCGGTACTCGCCCTCGGTGATCCGGGACTCGGGCTTGAGCAGCGCCGCCAGCCCCCGGTCGGCGACGGGCGCCGCCACCCGGGCGCGGAAGGCGGCCAGGCCGGGATCGGCGTCACCCGCGTCGGACTGCCTTCGCGCCGGCGCCTGGGCGGGGGCCGACGGCGTCGGGTCCTCGGGTGGGCCTTGCGGCACGTCGCCGGCGGGCGCAATCCCGACCGGGAACGGCCGGGTCTCGACCGGCGGGACCGGCGACGGCGGCAACGCGACCGGGAAGCCCGGATCGGTCTTCCTAGGCTGCGCCGAGGGCGGAACGGCCGTGGGGAAGGTTCCGGGATACTGCTCGATGGGCGGACCGGGAAGGCTTTCATCAACCTTGAGAGGGTTGGCCCAGCCTGGCGGCTTTTTCCCGAGCCTGTCCAACTCGTTGTTTTTCAGAATAGTGACGATTTCCTCCGGGTTCTTGTATCCTTGCTTGAGAATCAGACGCAGGTCGTCCCGCATTCCCTTTCGGCCTTTTGGACCGTTAACGTCCCATCCGTTTGGAAGTCGGCGCGCCGCTTCCTCTATTAGAGCTTCGTCCCAGTTGGCTTGCTTGATGGGACCGAGAAGGGGTACGCTACCTTCAGTAGGTTGATCAAAGCCATAAACTACATCAACGGCAATGCCGCCGGGGTCCAACGGATTAATTTGCTTGGCGATCGTCCCGGCCAAAGTGGGGGCGGAATGACGCTTGCTCATTTCAAACGCTCCTCATGCTTGTGGTTGATGCTGACGCTGACGACAGTTGCGTCGCCAGCGGCAATCGGGGCGGACCTTGGCAATACCCCAGTCTTGGAGGCCTTAGCGCAGGGAGACCAGGTGAAGGCCTGTCGGGCAGCGCTGAGGCCGGCGCAGGAAGGAAACCTGGCGGCGCAGCTTCGTATCGGAACCTGCTTCCAGACCGGAACCGGCTTTCCACGGGACCATGAACAGGCGGCCCATTGGTTTCGCAAGGCCATGGCCGAGGGGGACACCACCGCTCAGGCTTGGCTGGGCGGCATGATGGTCGAGGGCCAAATTGCCGGCGGCAAGGCCGAGGGCGCACGCCTGATCCGCGAGGCCGCCGAACAGGGGGATCCGTTCGCCGAACAGCGCCATGCCCACATGCTGTATCTGGACGGTCGGCCGAGCGAACAGTCGATCCGCTGGCTCAAGCGGGCCGTGGCCGGCGGAAACGAGGATGCCGCATTCGACTTGGCGGAGATCTACCGCCGCAATAAGGACGACCGGGAGGCCGCGACATGGCGCGACAAGGGAGCCGCGATGACGGCCGAGCGCGCCAAATACCCGGAGATGCTCAAGGCCTACCTGTCGGGAAATTACGAAAAGAGCAGCGGTGAAACGCCACGCGAAGGGTATATTCGGTCCCGCGAAATCCTCATGGGCAAGGCGCCCGGCACGGTCGAGGAGGCGGTTCGCCTGACCGAGCGGGCCGCCCGGTCCGGCTACGCGGAGGCCGAGGCGCAAATGGGCTACCTCCACTACCATGGAACCGGCCTGCCCCGCGACCTCACCGAAGCCGTCTATTGGCTCCGCCGCGCGTCACTGCACGGCAGCGAGGAAGCCCGCGGGCACCTCGACCAGGTCATGGCCGAAGCGGCCAAGGAGCGGTGACAGGACGGCCGCCGGAACGGCGGCCCCAGCAGGTCGGCGGGTTTCAGCAGTGGACGACCTCCCCCCACGCTTCGCGCGGGGGGAGGCGTCAGGCGATCCCCATCCCGCGGCCGAGGTCGCGGGTGAGGTCGTCGGGATCGTCCTCGGCCAGCAGGCGACCGAAGGCGGCGGTGGTCTTCTGGCCGACGCGGCCGTCGACCCTGAGGTCGGTCCAGTCGTCGAGGCGCTCGGCGCCCCGGCGGTTGAGGGTTTCCTGCAACACCTCGGCATGGGCGGTGGCCCCCTGGGGCAGCAGCGGGCCGAAGGCCGCCTGGGTGGCGCGGTCCAGGCCGTCGGGCTTGCCGTCCCGCCGCGCCGCGCGGGCGAAGATGTTGAAGCGGCCCAGGGCGACGGCGTTCTCGGCCGCCTCGGGGCCCTTGGCGGCGACCAGGCGCTTGGTGGCGAAGTCGGTGACCGGGCCGTAGACGCCGTCCTCCTTCAGCGGCGCCTTGGGATTGACCAGATTGACGCCGCGCTGGAGGTGGCGTACCGCCTCGGGCAGGCCGTCGGTGGCGGCGGCGCCCTCGACGGCGCGGGCGACGCGGGCCATCCCCGACAGGTCCACCGGCGTCTCGGTGTCGGGAAACGGATTGACCGGCCGGGGCTCCACCGGCTTGCCGCCGTCGAATGTCTGCGGGCCGTCGCCGTAGACGTGGCCGGCGACCGCCCACGACTTGTCGTAAAGGGCATGGCGCAACGGATCGCCCGGCTTGCGGGTCGCCGCCGCGTCGATCAGCGCCCGGTACTCGCCCTCGGTGATCCGGGACTCGGGCTTGAGCAGCGCCGCCAGCCCCCGGTCGGCGACGGGCGCCGCCACCCGGGCGCGGAAGGCGGCCAGGCCGGGATCGGCGTCACCCGCGTCGGACTGCCTTCGCGCCGGCGCCTGGGCGGGGGCCGACGGCGTCGGGTCCTCGGGTGGGCCTTGCGGCACGTCGCCGGCGGGCGCAATCCCGACCGGGAACGGCCGGGTCTCGACCGGCGGGACCGGCGACGGCGGCAACGCGACCGGGAAGCCGGCTTCCGGCTTCGGCGGCCGCGACGAGGGCGGAACCGGGGTGGGAAAGCGGTTCAGATATTGTTCGATGGGGAGGTGGGAGCCGCCGCCCTTGGTTTGAGACGCACCCGTGCGGCCCCGGAAATCGGGGTGCCCTGTGCGATCAAGATATCGTTCCCTGGCAAACCTGACGATTTCATCTTCGCTCAGGCCGCCATTCAAACCATCCACGACATCCCTTGAAATTCCCTTGAACTCGACATCGGCTTTGGCTTTGACATCCCATCCCTGTGGAAGGCTGTCACGTACGACTTTAACAAGGGCCTCCGGCTTGTTGGCTTCCGTAATTGGCCCCATGATGGGCATGCTCAAGGGAGTGGTTGGCCGTCCGATACCGAACACGGTATCGACGGCAGTACCGGCTGGATCGAGTGGGTTCAGCCCTTTCAACAGCTTAGTGAGCCAAGTGGGGGGCGACTGATGCTGCGTCATCTCAATTTCTCCTTTTTTGGTGCCATGCTGATGTCTTCTGTGATGGCATCAGCGGTCGTTCAGGCCGACGCTGTCGTCGACCCAGTGTCTGGAGCGCTCATCCGTGGCGATTTCGACCGGGCATGTCGTGCCGCCCGTGAAGGGGCAGACACGGCAAGCCCGGCGCGGCAATACCTGTTGGGGACCTGTTTCGAAACAGGAACGGGACTGCCCCAGGATTTCCAGGAGGCGGCCAAATGGTATCGAAAGGCGATGGACCAGGGCGTGGTCGATGCCATGGCCAATCTCGGCTGGCTCCTGGCCCGGGGTCGAATCGCCGGAGATCCCGGCGAGGGTGCGCGATTGGTCAACGACGCGGCCGAACGGGGCAGCCCTCTCGCTGAATTGTTTCACGCGCGCCTGCTCTCGGATCAGGCGCGGCCCGCGGAAGAGTCGATTCGGTGGCTTAAGCGTTCAGCAGCGGGCGGAAACTATCAGGCAGCCTTGGAACTGGCCGACATCCTCGGCCGTCGCGATCCAGAGGCTGCCGCGATGTGGCGGCGGCGAGGGGACAGCTTGCGCCAAGGATGCGCTGCCTCGGCTCATTCCGCCACCTGCGCCACAGCGGTCGGCAAGGACGTGGTTGCCGATTACAACCGCGCATGGCGCATTCTTTCTGGGAAGGAAGTGGGCACGGCGGCGGAAGCCGTTCCGCTGGTCGAGGCGGCGGCCCACGCGGGCCACAAGGAAGCCGAAGCACAATTGGGCGTCATGTACATGACCGGGACCGGTGTCGCCAAGGACCTGACCGAGGCCGTCTACTGGCTCCGCCGGGCAGTCCTGCGTGGATACGGGGATGCCCGCAGGTATCTCACCCAGGCGCTGGATGAGGCGGCGACAGGCCGGCAAAGTTCTGTCAACCCCCCGTCACGGCCACGCCGCCATTGGCCGGCCCGAAGCCGACCACCCGGCGCTCGCCGTCGGGGCCGTGCAGTTCCACCGCCATGTGGCCGATCCTTCCTTTCCACAGGCGCATGACCATCTTGTATTCACTCATGATCTCCTCCATGGACACAAAAAAAGGCCGGGGTGTCAACCCGGCCACGGCCACTGAATATGACCTAATCAATCAGCTGGCTTTTCTATGCGGAATTTTTCTTCTCCCCACTCTCCGAACATCAGGACGACCTTGCCCGGAAAGCGATCCGGGTGGGTGTCGCAAAGTGCTTCTTTCCAGGCAAGCATTAGATACGCTTTTTTTGGTTCATCGCCGATTTCCGGGATGAAGCCCACATAGGGGCGGACAACGGTTCCTTCTGACACACTGGTAGTCGCCAAACCAAACAGACTGCCAGGGGGTACCGTTGTCCGAGGGGGATGCTACGGCATGGCTCGGTGGCTGGGAAGGCTACCGGGTGGAAAAGATCGAGCGCGTCGAGGGAAGCAAACCGGCAATCTGGATCACGCTGGCGGGCCTGTCGGGCCGGCCAATGATCTGCGAGGGCTGCGGCGGATTGCCTCCCTGAGCGATGCCCCTTCTCCGTCATGCGCGGGCTTGGCCCGCGCATCCACACCGCGTGCTCCGCTATCCTCGGGTGGGCGGAAGCGTGTGGATGGCCGGGACGAGCCCGGCCATGACGGAGAAGGGATCGGGCCGCCCTAGTCGGCGTCGGCGGCGCCGACCTGGGTCAGGTCGTTGACGTCGACGACGCCGGCCGCCGCCTGGCTGACGAAGAACAGGCCGGCCTTGGGGGTGCCGCCGGTCTCCACATTGGCGATGACGATGTCGCCGGCGCGCAGCATGTCGACGGCGGGGTTGAAGTAGCCGGCGGTGTCGACGTCGGCGGCCGCGTCGGCGGTGACGTAGTGCCACAGCGTGAAGCCGTTGGCGTAGGCCAGCACGCTGAGATCCTTGGACTGATAGGCCATGGTCCCCTCCTTAGGACTCGAGGCAGCGGAGCGAGATGACGCCGGTGGGATCCACCAGCACCGCGCCCTGCGACATCATGTTGTTGACGAACCAGGCGGCACGGTCGCCGTGGTAGGTGATCTCGGACTTGACCTCGTGGCCGCAGGCGTGGCCGATGGCGGTCTTGTGGTACCAGTAGCAGTAGCGGGTGGTGCCCGACCGGGTCAGGCCGGAATGGGGCATCCACAGGGTGCCCAGCCACTTCTTGGCCTGGGTGCCCTTCCACGGCAGATCCTCGTCGCCGACATAGTCGGCGTCCGAGAATTCCGGGATGGCCAGCAGGTCCGACCACTGCTTCCAGCCGACCACGGCATAGCGCTCGCCGTCGTCGGGAACGTCGGCCTCGCCCAGCATCTCGAAGGCGGCCAGGACCTTGTCCCTGGTCAGCCCGGTGGTGCCGTCCAGCACGTAGTTGGTGGACTTGTCCAGTTCGGCGATGATCAGCTCGTCGGTCTTGCGGCCCAGCGCGTAGGCGCCGGCATTGGTCAGGACGGCGCGCTCGTCGTGCTCGACCTTGATCTCGTCCAGCTTGTCCAGCCAGTCGCCGGCGTAATAGTCGTACAGCTGGCATTCGACCGCCTGGTGGTCGACGTTCATCACCGGCACCTTGCCGTGGCGGGCCTTGGTGCTGGCGGCACCCTTGCCGACCTTCTGGAACACCGCGATGGCGCCCTTGACGTTGTTGCGGGTGCGCACGGTGTTGCGGAGCTTGGTGCCCTGGCGCTGATAGGCGAGATGGACCTCGGCGCCGTACTGCTTGGAATATGTGTTCACGATGCTCGTGGACATGGTCGCATTTCCTTTGAAGAGGTTGGTTTCGCTTGGGTTCGGGAGCGCGCCCCCGGCCGGTTCTGGCCGCCCGTCGCGCGAACTCGGGCGGCCGCCGTCGGGGGACGCGCGGCACCGCCGTCCCGGGCCGTCCGCGACCAGGTCGCGGGCCGGTTCTCCGGGGGCGGAATCCAGTGGGTCACAGGGCCTCCCCGCGCGGGCCGGGAAGTACCCGCGCGGGGAGGGGCGGCCCCGGCGCTCGACGGCAGGAAGGCAACTGCCGGAGCGGCCAGGGGGCCGGCCAGGGAGGTCTGACTGGTCACGAAAAATCCCGCTGCCGGGAGCGGGGAAAACCGCTATCATCCCGTGCGGCGCCCGGATCGGTGGGGCGCGCCTGGGGAGCAGTCGAAATCCATGAATCAAGTTGCGACATCGTCGCGTGGTGGCTCGGGGCACGAGCAGACCAGCCGCATCGAGGCGCGTGCCAACGCCTTGCTCGAGGACTGCCGCCGCGCCTTCATGGCCTTCGGCGAACTGGACGAACTGGCCGAGAACCTGCGCATCCTGTCGCTGAACGCCGAGCTGGCGGCCGGCCGCGCCGGCGACAAGGGCCGGGCGGTGCGGGCGCTGACCCAGTACACCCGCGAGCTGGTCAACCGCCTCGCCCAGATCCAGGGCGAGATGAAGCGCATGGACAAGAACACCGACAGCCTGTCCGAAGGCATCCAGGCCGACCTCGCCCGCCTGCGCGAACTGGCCGACGCCGACGCCTCCGCCGCCCAGATGTCCGAGGCCATGCGGGACCTGGTGGACAAGCTCGAGGCGCTGTCGGTCAATGTCGAGGACCTGTCGCGCCGCGCCCATGGCGTCGAGGAGGTGGTCAGCCAGTCCGACTCCATCGCCACCAACATTGCCATCGAGGCGGCGGCGGCGGGCGTGCATGAAAAGGAATTCCGCACGGTGTCCGACACCATGCGGCGCTACGTGGACGATCTGCGCAAGATGATCGACGAGGCCTCCGACGGCGTGCGGCGGGCGCTGGACAAGGTCGAGGCGCTGCGCCGCCTGGGCATCGAGACGCTGCAGGCCATGGGCCGGTAGGAAAAAGGCGGGCGGGGATTACGGTCCCCGCCCTTTTTCGCTCAGTCCTCGCCGTAGAGCCGGGTGAAGCCGTCCTGGACCTTGGCAATCCAGGCCGGGTCGCGCTTCTTCCAGTAGCGGGGATCGGCCATCATCTTCTTCAGCCCCTCCTCCGACAGCGGCTCGTCGCCGCCGCCACGGGTGCGGCCCATGGCCGGCTCGCCCGAGGCCATCATCTTCTGCATGGCGATGATGCCCTCGGGGCTGGTGGACAGGGCGGCATAGACCTCGGGCGGCAGGTTGGCCTTGCCCCAGGCCGAAACCTGGCGGGCCGTCTCGCCCCAGCGGGAATCGCCGCCGAAATAGTCCTTCAGCCGGTCCAGGCTCTGACGAGCCGAGAACTCCTCGCACATCTGATCGAGCATGGGCACGACCCGTTCGTGGGCGAGGTCGTAGACCAACTGCGCCTGGCGGGGCGTGAATCCCGCCTCGTGCAGGCGGCGGTTGACCTCGGCATCCGAGGTCAGCATCTCGTGGCGGCATTCGATGCAATAGCCGTCGGGGCTGTCGGGCACGCCCAGCGCCCGGCGGAAGGCGGCCAGTTCCTCGGCCGTGGACTGGGCGGCCGGTACCCGCACCATGCCGGCCTGGCGCTTCTCCAGCTCCAGATAGGCCCGAAGCAGGGCGTCGGCGCGAATGCCGCCGGTGGCGGGGTCGCGGAACTTGGCCGGCATCTCGGGCAGATCCGGCCCGGGGTCGAGGGAATCTTCGTAATACATGTTTCGTTCTCCTGAATGTGGCGTTTCAGCGCCCCTCGCGGCCGCGAGCGACCAGCGAGAGGATGTGCAGGACGAGCTGGCGTTGCCCTTCCAGGGCTCGCAGCGCGCCGTCGGAAGCCTCCGGCCCGAGGCAGCGGTCGAGGGTCATGGCCTTGAGATGGCCCAGCACCCACTCCCCCTCGGAGCCGGAGAACACCCGCGCGAAGGCGCGGGCGAGTTGGAGGCGTTCGTCGTCGCCGACCGGCGGCGGCGGGGCCGGCTCCAACCACGACCAGCCGCGGTCAGAGGACGCCGTCATGGCCGGCCTCCGTCGGCTGGGGCATGGCGGGCGGCGCGCCGGCTCCGGCCATGGGCTGGGTCAGCGCCCCGGCCAGCCGGGCCAGGGCGGCGGGGTCGGCCGGGGCGCCGGCCGGGCCGTCGCCCGGCTGCCCCTGTTGCATCAGCTCGGCCGGCACGTTGAAGGCGCGGCCCAACCAGCGGGCGGCCTGGACGGCATCCACCGCCTGCTGGCCGGCCGGCCCCAGCTGCGCCAGGGCGCCCAGCCATTGCAGCATGTTGCGGGCGTCGCGCTGGGCCTGGTTCTGGGCCAGCGGCGACCTGTACTGCAGGTCGACCACGTGGCCGTCGACGACGATGTCGGCGATCTCGCCGCGCCGGCGCAGGATGGCCACCGCCCGCATGATCAAGGGCGTCAGCAGCTCGGACTGCAGGCGGCCGTAGGTGGCTCCCAGCAGCCGAGCCATGTCGGCGGAGCGCTCCAGCACCTCGGTGGCGGTCATCCTGGGCGCGTCGGGCTGGCCCAGCTTGTCGGCCAGCAGCGCGGTGCGGATGCGGCCCCTGAGGTCGTCGAGCACCAGTTGCGAGATGTCGAAGCGGCCGGGCGACTCCAGCGGCTGCAGGCCCTGGCTGCCCACCGCCTTGGGGATGATGGTGCCGGGGACCAGCTTGATGTTGGCCGGGTTCAGCACCCCGTCGTCGTCGGCCTGCCAGATGCCGGTGACCGCGATGGTGGCGTTCTTCAGCACCAACTCGACCACCTTGTTGGCGGTCTTGATGTCGGGCAAGGCCTTCATGACCGGCGAGCGGCCATAGACCTCGCCCGGCGCCTTGAGCCAGCGGAAGTTGATGAACGGCGACCGGCCGAAGCGGCCCTCGGCCAGGATGCAGTCGTCGCCGTCGCTGTCGAGGACGGCGGCGAACTGGTAGCCGTGGCCGTTGGGCGCCGGCACCACCGCCTCGACCACCCCGAAGCGCTGCTCGGGGTCTTCCTCGGCCTGCTTGAACAGGCGTTCGGGCAGCTCGGCGTCGGGAAAGCGGGCCCGCAGGCCGGCCAGGGTGGACTCCGAGCGCCGGAAACTGACATCCAGGCGGCCGTCCGGACCTTCCTCCAGCACCACCTGCGCCAACGGCACGGCGGTGAAGCGGAAGGCCGAGGGCTCGCCGGGCGGCGCCTCCTCGAACAGCAGCGAGGCGGTACCGCCGGTGACCACGTCCAGGTAGCACTGGTGCATTTCCACCGCGAAATTGGAGCGGTCGAAATGGGATTGCAGCACGGTGGCGATCTTCTCCAGGACCGACGCCGCCTGAAGACGCTCGTCCTCTTCGAGGTCGGGGCCGGCGGCAAGACCGAACCACTGGGCCCAGGGCGGAGTCAGTTCGGACAGCAGGCTGGCGGCCAGTTGGTCGACCGCGTCGGGGGCAGTGCCGTCGAACAGCCGGTCGCCCTTTTTCTCGCCGGGCGTCGGCTGGTGCAGCACGGCGTCCCTGAGCGGCAGGGCATAGTCGTAGCACTCCTGCCAGTGGGACTCCCAGGCGGCGCGGCGCTCCTTGGCCTTGCGGAAACGCTTGAGCAGGTGCGCCGGATCGCGGTCGGCCCCCAGCAGGTCGGCTTGGCGGTCCCGCGGCCGCCCGCCGGTGGGGTCGGAATGGGCTTCGGTAGCCATGGCGTCACTCCCCCAGCAACGACTTGAGGCCGCCTTCGGCCGGGGCCAGCACGCCCCGCTCCGAGGTGGCGATCATGCCTTGGCGACCGCGGCGATTGCGGGCGATGGTCTCCAGGCGCTGCTTGCGGGCCTCCTCCTCGGGATCGGGGGCCGGGGCCGGCGCGGCGACCGGTGGCGGGGACGGCGTTGAGAATAAACCACCCATGTCTGTCTCCTTCTGCTCCACGCGCCATCGCATGATTGCGTTTTGTTCCGCTCGCATGCGCAAAAAAAGCCGCCGATGCTGGTGCTTCGGCGGCGTCCGGGCGCAGTTCTGGTGTTGGTGAAACGGACCTTACGCCTATTTTGTCGCCGAAGTCAAGATATTTTTTCCTTCACGCTGGAAAAACCGGAATAGTTGCCACGGCGTGAGGATGCGCCCATCCGGAACACCCACCACCCGCTTGACGGCCTCGACGCAGGAATACGGCCGCCAGGGCGCCGGTTGGCGGGGGACGTCGCGGATGCGGGTCTCGACCACCGCCAGGCCGCCGGCCCGAAACCACGCGGCGGGATCGAACCCGGGCGAGGGCGGCAGCACGGCGATCTCGGTGCGATGGGACAGCGGATCGATGACGATCCAGCCGGCGGCATCCTCGACGGCCACCAGGCAGTGCCGGAAGCCCGGCCGGAGCAGGCGCAACCACCACAGCTGCGTCTGCCCCGAGAACGCCACCACGGCGCGGCGACCGGCGGTCACTCGAGTATCTCCTTGGCGCGCAGGACCGTTTCCAGGCGGTCGAGCGCCTCGGCCCACAACGATGCCGAGCCCGGCTCGGCCCACGGATCGGGCGGAGTCAAGCGGCGGCCGAAACGTCCGAGGACGGCCAGATGGCCCTGGCCGATCACCCCCCGGCGGTGGAGATCCAAGACGGCGCGATAGATGTCGTCGGGATCGCAGGGCCGATCCACGTCGGCGCGGCCGGCGCCGAAGCGCACGCCGTCCCGCCGGGCGATCTGGCATTGGCAGAACCACAACCATGCCTCCTCGGCCGACCAGAAGGGTTGCGTCGGCTGGTCGGTCAGCGGCCTCGCCACGTATTTTCCGCGTCGCATTTTTGTTCCCACGCGCTATCGAACATTGTAGGAACATATAACCCGCGAGCGGGGTGTTGAGTCAAGAGTGCACGTCTTGATATTCCTAGTGCGCACGAAAGGGAATTGCGAGACCATCTTCCCATGCTGAAGCATGCCGAGATCTGGGCCGCCATCGACGCACTGGCCCGCGACAACGGGCTGACGGCCTCCGCGCTCGCCCGCAAGGCGGGACTCGACCCCACCACCTTCAACAAGAGCAAGCGCATCACCCGCGAGGGCAAGCCCCGCTGGCCGTCGACGGAAAGCGTGGCCAAGGTGCTCGAGGCGACCGGCGCGTCCTTGTCCGACCTGGTGGGGTACATCGAGGGCGGCGGGCAGGCCCCCAAGCCGTCGGTGCGGGTACCGCTGATCGGCTTCGCGCAGGCCGGCGACCGCGGCTTCTTCGACGACGCCGGCTATCCCATCGGCGGCGCCTGGGACGAGATCCCCTTCCCCGAGATCGGCGACCCCCACGCCTATGCGCTGGAGGTTTCCGGCGACTCCATGGAGCCCCTGTACCGCGACGGCGACCTCGTGGTGGTGTCGCCGGCGGCCAGCGTGCGGCGCGGCGACCGGGTGGTGGTCAAGACGATGGAGGGCGAGGTGCTGGTCAAGCAGCTGCTTCGTCAGACGGCCAAGCGGATCGAGCTGGCCTCGCTCAATCCCGCCCATTCCGGTCGCAGCCTCGCCACCGAGGAGGTCGCCTGGGTCGCCCGCATCCTGTGGGCCAGCCAATAGCTTGACAACATTTTCACCGTATGTTCTTCTTCGCCCCAAGGAGAACATACCCATGCCGCCGCGCCCGCATCCGTTCGGCCGGCTGGATGCGCTGGAGCGCCGCTACGACGGCCCCATTCCGCCCGCCGACCCCGCCCTCGCCGCCCTGCCCCCGGCGGGCGCCCGCGCGCGCCTGTTCGAGCGGCTGGCCGGCGACGACCGTGCCGCCATCGCCGCCCGCCGCACCCGGCTGGCGGCGGCGGATGCCGCCGGCGACCGCCGGCTGGACGCGCTTGGCCGCTCGCTGGCGGTCAATCGCGCCCACGGCCTTGGGTGGCGTTGACCTTATCCGACGATGTGATAGCCGCCGTCGATGAACAAGGTGGTGCCGGTGATCGCCTTGGCCTGGTCGCTGACCAGGAAGGCGGCCATGGCGCCGCAGTCGTCGATGGTCGCCAGCTGGTGGGTCGGCGCCTTGTCGGCGGCGAGCGCCATCAATTCGTCGAAGCGGTCGATGCCCGAGGCGGCGCGGGTCTTCAGGGGGCCGGGCGACAACGCCACCACGCGGATGCCCTTGGGACCCAGTTCATGGGCCATGTATTTGGTGGCGCTTTCCAGCGCCGCCTTGACCGGCCCCATGACGTTGTAGTGCTCGACCACCTTGCGGCCGCCGTAGAACGACACCGTCATCATGCAGCCGCCGTCGGTCATCAGCGGCTCGGCCAGGCGCGCCATGCGGATGAAGGAATGGCACGAGACGTCCATGGCCAGGGCGAAGCCGTCGCGCGAGCAGTCGGTGACGCGGCCGTGCAGATCCTCGCGGTTGGCGAAGGCGATGGAGTGAATCACGAAATCCAGCTTGCCCCACTGCCGGGCGATTTTGTCGAACACCGCCTCCAGCTCGCCCTCGGCGCGCACGTCGCAGGGCAGGACGATGGGGGCCTCCAGGCCATCGGCCAGCGGGCGGACCCATTTCTCGGCCTTCTCGTTCAGATAGGTGACGGCCAACTCGGCGCCATAGGCGCGGCAGTGGCGGGCGCAGCCATAGGCGATGCTCTGGTCGTTGGCGATGCCGACCACGAGGCCCTTTTTGCCGGCGAGATTCATGGTGCCGACCGGGGTGACGCTGCTGCTGTCCGACATGGGGGAGATCCCTTCGAGGTAATGTTGCGATGCAGCATAGCGCGGCGGCGGAAGGCGCTCAACACCGCTGAACCGATTTCCCCGAACGGTCAAGAATCAAACCACATATTGTTTTTGTTGTTTCCGGAGACTTGACGCCGCCCACCCCTGATGTCAATGTGATTGAACCGTGGTGATTTGACCGACCGGCTTGCGGCCACGTAAAACAACCGCTAAAGAGGTTTCGCGCTTGGACACCCGCTCCGGCCCCGACCCTCGCCCGGTCGGGGTTTTTCTTGCCCGGAGGAATCCATGCCCGACATCCCGCTTCGCCCCCGCACCCGCCTGGTCCGCGCCGGCCTTGCCCGCAGCGGCTTTTCCGAGACCAGCGAAGCCCTGTTCATGACCTCGGGCTATGTCTACGACTCGGCCCGGGAGGCCGAGGAAAGCTTCGACGGCACCCGCGACCGCATGGTCTATTCGCGGTTCAAGAACCCCACCGTGGCCATGTTCGAGGAGCGGCTGGCGGCCGTCGAGGGCGCCCCCGCCGGGCTCCCGGTCGCCTGCCGCGCCACCGCCAGCGGCATGGCGGCGGTGCACGCGGCGCTGCTGTGCCAGGTGCGGGCCGGCGACCGCGTGGTGGCGTCGCGCGCCCTGTTCGGCTCGTGCCAGTGGATCCTGGCCGATCTGCTGCCCCGCTACGGCGTCGAGACGGTCTTCGTCGACGGCACCGATCTCGACCAGTGGGCCTTGGCGCTGTCGCGGCCGACGGCGGCGGTGTTCCTGGAGACGCCCTCCAACCCGACCCTGGAAATCATCGACCTGGCGGCGGTGTGCGAGCTGGCCCACCGGGCCGGGGCGCGGGTGGTGGTGGACAACGTCTTCGCCACGCCGCTTCTGCAGAGCCCGCTGGCCCTGGGGGCCGACGTGGTGGTCTATTCGGCCACCAAGCACATCGACGGCCAGGGGCGCTGTCTGGGCGGCGCCGTACTCGGTTCGCCGGAATTCTGCGCCGATGTCCTGGGCCCCTTTCTGCGCCATACCGGCCCGGCGCTGTCGCCCTTCAACGCCTGGCTGCTGCTCAAGGGCCTGGAGACGCTGGACCTGCGCGTGCGCCAGCAATGCGAGTCGGCGCTGGCGGTGGCGCGCTTCCTGGAGGGGCGGGCCGAAGTCGCCCAGGTTCTTTACCCCGGTCTGGAGAGCCACCCGCAGCACGATCTCGCCACGCGCCAGATGGCCGGATTCGGCACCATGGTGGCGTTCGCCATGGTCGGCGGCAAGCCGGCCGCCTTCGCCGTCCAGGACGGCCTGTCGGTGATCGACATCTCCAACAACCTTGGCGACGCCAAGTCCCTGATCACCCATCCCTGGACCACAACCCACCAGCGGGTGCCCGCCGCCGACAAGCAGGCCATGGGCATCGGCGTGGGGTTGCTGCGCCTTTCGGTGGGACTCGAGGATCCGCTCGACCTGATCGAGGATCTCGAACGGTCCCTGGCCGCCTCCCCCTAAGCCGAGGCGGGGAAACGATAAGGGAGGCGGGCGACCTTTCGCACTGGAGGTTGGCGCCCGCCGGCCCGACATGAGTGCCCGTTGGTTGGAAGACCGTCACAAGCGGAGACCGCCGATGCGCAAGCTCGTACCCGTCATCCTGGCGCCGCTGGCCGTGGCCGCGTGCGCCGGTCCCACCCCGCCCCGCGAGACCGTCGCCTCCACCGGGGGCTCCCCCTTCACCGAGGCCCTGGCCCAGGAATACCGCCAGTACGCCCGCTCGGAATACCTGCAACTCGACTGGCCCGACCAGGCCCTGTTCCGCGACAAGGCCGCCGCCGCCGCCCGGGGCTTCCCTCCGGCCCCCGAGGACCCCGCCCAGCGCGGCGTCGGCACCGGCGTCCAGCTTCACCCCGAGGTGGATTACGGCAACACCCAGCGTGCCGAGGCCATCCAGGAACGCCAGCGCCTCTTGACCGCCCTGGCCGGCGACGCGCCCGGCCGCAACCCCCAGGCCGCCGCCCGCGCCCAGGTCGCCTACGACTGCTGGGTCGAGCAATTGGAGGAAGGCTGGCAGAAGGACGACATCGAACGCTGCCGCGGCGCCTACCGCACCGCCATGGGGCAGTTGGAGGCGCGCCCGGTGGCCCAGTTGCCGCCCCAGGTGCCGGCCGAGATGGAGCGGTTCCAGGTCTATTTCCCGTTCGATTCCGCCCAGCTGTCGCCGTCGGGACAGCGGGTCATCGCCGCCGCCGCCGCCGACATCCGCCGCGAGAACGCCAGCCAGGTCGAGGTCATCGGCCATGCCGACCGGGCCGGCGACGACGACTACAACCGCCGCCTGTCGGCCCAACGGGCCCAGGCCGTGAAGCAGGTGCTGGTCGCCCAGGGCATCCCCGCCGACCGCATCGAGACCCAGGCCCGGGGCGAACGCGACCCGGTGGTGCCCACCCCCGACGACGTGCGCCAGCCGCAGAACCGGCGTGCGGTGATCGATTTCGACTGACCCCCACCGGCGGGCGGGCCGCGTCCCGCCCCGCCGCGCGAAGGGATAGCCGCCCCCGGGCAGGAGTGGACATCACCGCCAAGCGGTCTAGAATGACCGTTCAGCGACGCGCACTCGTGTTCAGGATGGCACTATGTACACCGAGACCACCCGCGGCATCACCGTGACGGTCAAGCCGTTCTATCTCGACGACCAATCGTCGCCGGCCGACAACCACTATGTCTGGGCCTACCGGGTCCGCATCGAGAACCACAGCGGCCAGACGGTCCAGCTCAAGCGCCGCCATTGGCGCATCACCGACGCGCTGGGGCGCATGCAGGAGGTTCAGGGCGCCGGCGTGGTGGGCGAACAGCCGGTCCTGCATCCGGGCGAATCCTTCGAGTACACCAGCGGCACGCCGCTGCCGACATCGTCGGGCATCATGGCCGGCGAGTACCAGATGGAGGATGAGCACGGCGGCTGCTTCGACGTGACCATCCCCGCCTTTTCCCTCGACAGCCCCCATGAACCGGTGCGACTGAACTAGTCTTGCATCGGGGCGACCGCGACGCCACATCCCGGAGGCGATACCTCCAACGGGAAAAGCGAAGGACAAGCCGCCGTGAACACCGACGACCTTACCCTCCCCATCAGCCTGCGCCCGCCGGCCCGCCCCTCGCGCGCCGAGGCCGAGGAGGCCGTGCGCACCCTGATCCGCTGGGCCGGCGACGACCCCGACCGCGAGGGACTGGTCGGCACGCCCGATCGGGTGGTGCGCGCCTACGAGGAATTCTTCGCCGGCTACGACCAGGACCCGGTGGAAATCCTCCAGCGCACCTTCGAGGAGACCGACGGCTACGACGAGATGGTGGTGCTGCGCGACATCCGCCTGGAGTCCAACTGCGAGCATCACATGGTCCCCATCATCGGCAAGGCCCACGTGGCCTATCTGCCCGATCGCCGGGTGGTGGGCATCTCGAAGCTGGCCCGCGTGGTCGAGATCTTCGCCCGCCGGCTGCAGATCCAGGAAAAGCTGACCTCGCAGGTCGCCAACACCATCAACGAGGTATTGCAGCCGAAGGGCGTGGCGGTGGTCATCGAGGCCGCCCACCAGTGCATGACGACGCGCGGCATCCACAAGCCCGGCGTCACCATGGTCACCAGCCGCATGCTGGGTGCCTTCCGCGACAACCCGGCCACGCGGCGCGAGTTCATGGCCCTGATCCAGGGCCAGCACGGCGCCGGCCTGTCCAACGTCTGACAGGCCGCGGAACAACCCGATACCCACGTCATTGGGCTCGATTCGTCATGGCCGGGCTCGACCCGGCCATCCACGCGGTGCCGCCCCCCCGGAAAGCGTTGAATTTCGCGGACGCTGGATGCGCGGGTCAAGCCCGCACACGACGGGAAAGGGCGGGTGGAGGCCAAATCAGCATTTTTCCGCCGCCCGCTAATCCTCCGGGATCAACCCCAATTCAAGCACCGCCACCCGCGCCTGGGCGATCTCGTCCGGGGTCGGCGGGCGGCGCAGCAGCGGATGGCGGTCGGCGCGGTGGGCGGGGCGGTAGCCGGCGACCAGCCGCACCCGCGTCCCCGCCGGCAGGAAGGCAAGCGCCTCGCGGGTCCCCGCCAGCCCGCCGGGCAAGATCAGGTGGCGGACCAGGAGCCGCCCACCCACCTGCCGCGCCATCTCCAGCACCGCCGCCCGGTTGACGGCGGGGTAGTCGGCGACCCCCAGACATACCCGCCCCTTGACGGGGTCGGCCAGCTTGACTTCGGCCACATAGGCCGCGACCCGCCCCTCCAGCAACGCGATGGTCGACGCCAGTTCGTAGCCATGGGTCCGCCACGTCACCGGCAGGCGCGAACCGTGCGCGGCGGAGATGTCGAGCGCCTCCAGCACCTGCGTCGCCACGTGGCCGGGATTGACCAGCACCAGCTCCCGGCGGCCTCCGCCCGCAAGCTCCGCCATCAGGTCCGCCAGCCGCCCGGCCGGCATCTCCTCGCCCTCGGCGTTCCAGGCGGCGCCCGGCGTCGGACAATGCAGGCAGCGCAAGGCGCAACCCGCGAAGACGATCGCCCCGGCCATGCCGGCGGGTCCGGCGGCCGCCACCCGGGCATGGCGGCCGATGCCGCAGGCGGCCTTGCCTGGCGTCGCGGCGCGGTCGGCCTTGCACCGGCGCGGGCACAGGACGCAGGCGGGCGACAGCAGCGCGGACGGCGAATGGGCGAGGACCATGCCCTTCTTGTACCATGAATCGCTGGACTCTCCCGCCCGGCCGCGCCAATGATCGGCCCGAGAAGGGGGAGCCCAGTGATCGACGTCCGACCGGTGCTGTTCATCAACGGCTATCTGCTGCTGGTGCTGGCCGGCGCCATGCTGGTGCCCGCCCTGGTCGATTTCGCCTACGAGGACCGGGACTGGCGGGCCTTTGCGTCGGCGGCGATGATCACCGCCTTCGCCGCCCTGGGCCTGGTGTTGGGCGCGCGCCCCGACGGCGCCCTCGATTTCGGGCTGCGCCAGGCGTTTCTTCTCACCGGCTCGGCCTGGGTGCTGGTGTCCGGGTTCAGCGCCGCCCCCTTCCTGATGGCGGAACTGGACATCGGCCTCGCCGACGCGGTGTTCGAGGCGACCAGCGGCATCACCACCACCGGTGCCACCGTCCTGGTCGGGCTCGACGCCATGCCCAGGGGAATCCTGCTGTGGCGGGCGCTGCTGCACTGGCTGGGCGGCATCGGCATCATCGTCATGGCGGTGGCCATCCTGCCCATGCTGCGCATCGGCGGCATGCAGCTGTTCCGCATGGAATCCTCGGACAAGACCGAGAAGGTCAAGCCGCGCGTCACCCAGGTCGCCACCGGCATCGCCACCGTCTACCTGTCGATGACCGTGTTGGCGGTGGCGGCGCTGTGGCTGGCCGGCATGACCTTCTTCGACGCGGTATGCTATGCCTTCTCGGCGGTGGCCACCGGCGGCTTCGCCCCTCACGACGCCTCGGGCGGCTTCCACGAGAGCCCGCTGATCGAATGGCTGCTGGCGGTCTTCATGTTCGCCGGCGGCGTCACCTTCATCCTGTTCATCACGCCGTGGAAGCGGGGCGAGTGGGCGATCCTCAGCGACAGCCAGGTGCGCTGGTACCTGCTGTTCGTGCTGTTCTTCGCCTCGGTGGTGGCATTGTGGCAATGGGCGGCGGGAGGCATGGAGGCCCATGACGCGGTGCGCCACGCCACCTTCAACGTGGTCTCGGTGGTCACCACCACCGGCTTCGCCTCCACCGACTACAACGCCTGGGGCGGGTTGCCGCTGGTGGTGTTCTTCATCCTGTCCTTCATCGGCGGCTGCACAGGCTCGACCTCGGGCGGCATCAAGGTGTTCCGCTGGGAGGTGCTGTTCGCCATGGCCGGCGTCCACCTCAAGCGGTTGATCCATCCCCACGGCATCTTCGTCATCGACTTCAACCGCCGCCGCATCTCGGACCAAGTGGTAAAGTCGGTGCTGGGCTTCGTCATCATCTATTTCCTGACCTTCGCGGTCCTGGCCTTGCTGTTGACCATGACCGGGGTCGACTTCGTCACCGCCGTGACCGGCGCCGCCTCGACCCTGTCCAGCGTCGGCCCCGGACTGGGCGACGTCATCGGACCGGCCGGCAGCTACCAGCCGCTGCCGGACGCCGCCAAGTGGCTGTGTTCGGCCGGCATGCTGCTGGGGCGGCTCGAACTGTTCACCGTCTTCGTCCTCTTCACCCGCGCGTTCTGGCGAGGCTGACCGGGCCATGATGGACTTCCGCCCCATCCTGCAGATCGTCGGTCTGATCCTGGCCGCCATGGCGGCGGCCATGCTGGTGCCGGCGGCGGTGGACCTGGTGTCCGACGATCTCGACTGGCGGGTCTTCGTCGCCTCCAGCCTGGTGACCGGCTTCGTGGCGCTGGTCCTCATCCTCGGCACCCGCACCGGCGCCCGTGATCAGCTCAGCATCCGCCAGGCCTTCGTGCTGACCACCGCCATCTGGCTGGCGGCGGCGGTGGCCGGCGCGGTGCCCTTCGCGTTCTCGGCGCTCAGGATCGACGTCACCGACGCCTTCTTCGAATCCATGTCCGGGCTGACCACCACCGGCTCGACCGTGCTGTCGGGCCTCGATGCCATGCCCCACGGCATCCTGCTGTGGCGGTCGATCCTGCATTGGCTGGGCGGCATCGGCATCATCGTGATGGCGGTGGCGATCCTGCCCATCCTGCGCATCGGCGGCATGCAGCTGTTCAAGATGGAATCCTCGGACAAGACCGAGAAGATCCGGCCGCGCATCAGCCAGGTGGCCGGCGGCATCACCACCGCCTATGTGGCGTTCACCGTCGCCTGCGCCGTCCTGCTGTGGCTGGCCGGCATGACCCCGTTCGAGGCGGCCAACCATTCCATGGCCACCCTGTCCACCGGCGGCTTCTCCACCTCGGACGCCTCGGTCGGTCATTTCCGGAACCCGCTGATCGACTGGATCATCATCGTGTTCATGGCCATCGGCGGCACCAGCTTCGTCCTGTTCATCACGCCCTGGAAGCGCAAGCGATGGGCGATCTTCGAGGACTCCCAGGTCCGCTGGTACCTGAGCTTCCTGGGATTTTTCGCGCTGTTGCTGGCGCTGTGGCAGTGGGCGGTCAACGACTGGTCGGTCCACGATTCCGTCCGCCACGCCCTGTTCAACGTGGTCTCGGTGGTCACCACCACCGGCTTCGCGTCCACCGACTATGGCCTGTGGGGCGGATTTCCGCAGGTGGTGTTCTTCATCCTGACCTTCATCGGCGGCTGCACCGGCTCGACGGCGGGCGGCATCAAGGTGTTCCGCTGGGAGGTGCTGTTCGCCATGGCCGGCGTCCACCTCAAGCGCCTGATGCACCCGCATGGCATCTTCGTCATCGACTTCAACAAGCGCCGCATCTCGGATCAGGTGGTGGACTCGGTCTTGGGGTTCATGGTCCTTTACTTCCTGTGCTTCGCGGTACTGGCGCTGCTGTTGACCATGACCGGGCTGGACACCGTCACCGC
Organism: uncultured Rhodospirillaceae bacterium; assembly: GCA_937887565.1. Lineage (GTDB taxonomy): Bacteria > Pseudomonadota > Alphaproteobacteria > Rhodospirillales > Magnetospirillaceae > CALABS01. The sequence goes on from CALABS010000036.1 coordinate 299,418, forward strand.
CCTGACCGGCGCAGCCACCGCCATTTCCAACGTCGGCCCCGGCCTGGGCGAGGTGATCGGCCCGGCCGGCAATTTCGCGCCGCTACCCGACAGCGCCAAGTGGCTGTGCGCCTTCGGCATGCTGCTGGGACGGCTGGAGTTGTTCACCGTGCTGGTGATGTTCACCCGGTCGTTCTGGCGGGAGTAGGGACCATGATCGACTTCCGCCCCATCCTGCAGGTCTCCGGCTGGCTGCTGTGCGTGCTGGCCGCCGCCATGCTGGTTCCCGCCGGTCTCGATGCCGCCACCGGCGATCCCGAATGGCGCGTGTTCCTGGGGTCCGCCGGGGGGACCCTGCTGGTGGGCATGGCGCTGGTGCTGGGGACCCGCGCCGAATGGCATGGCCTGACCGTCCGCCAGGCCTATCTGGCCACGACGGTGGCCTGGCTGGTGCCGATTCCCTTCGCGGCGCTGCCGTTCATCTTCGGCCCGCTGGACTTGTCGGTCTCCGACGCGGTGTTCGAATCCGCCAGCGGCATCACCACCACCGGCTCGACGGTGATCGCCGGACTCGACCGCCTGCCCAGGGGCATGCTGCTGTGGCGTGGGCTGCTGCAATGGCTGGGCGGCATCGGCATCATCGTCATGGCGCTGGCCGTGCTGCCGGTACTCAATATCGGCGGCATGCAGATGTTCCGCATCGAGATGGTGTCGCCGTCCGAGCGGGCGGCGCCCAGGGCGGCGCGCATCGGCGTGGGCATCATCGGCGTCTATGGGGGGTTGACCGTGCTGCTGGCGGTGCTGCTGTGGCTGGCCGGGATGAGCGGCTTCGACGCCGTCGTCCATGCCATGAGCACCATCGCCACCGGCGGATTCTCGAACTACGACACCTCCATCGCCCATTTCGACGACATGACCATCGAGACCATCATCCTGGGGGGTATGGTGCTGGGCGGGATGCCGTTCCTGCTGTTCTTCCACCTCGCCCAGGGCAACTGGCGCACGGTGACCCGCGACCAGCAGGTCCACTGGTACCTGACACTTCTGGTGTTGGGCACCCTGGCGGTGGCGGCGTGGATGGTGCGCAGCCTGGGCGAGGACCCCGGCACGGCGCTGCGCCAGGCGGCGTTCACGGTGGCCTCGGTGATGACCGGCACCGGGCTGGTGACGGTGGACTACAGCGACTGGGTCGGCATGCCGGTGGCGATCCTGTTCTTCCTGACCTTCGTGGGCGGCTGCGCCGGATCGACCGCCGCCGGCATCAAGGTGTTCCGGCTGCAGTTCCTGTTCGCCAACGCCCTGGTGCAGGTGCGCCACCTGCTGCGCCCCCACGCGGTGCTGATCCCCACCTTCAACCGCAAGGCCATCCCCGAGGACGTGCTGGAATCGGTGATGGGGTTCCTGTTCGTCTACGTGCTGGGCTTCGCCTGTCTGGCCATGGCGCTCGCCTTCCTGGGCCTCGACTTCGTCACCGCCATCTCGGGAGCGGCGGCGGCGATCTCCAATGTCGGCCCCGGCCTGGGCCCGACCATCGGCCCCGACAGCACCTTCGCGCCGCTGCCCGCCCTGGCCAAGTGGCTGCTGGCCGGTGGCATGGTGTTCGGACGGCTGGAGATGTTCACCATCCTGGTGCTGTTCGTCCCCAGCTTCTGGCGGCAGTGATGGGCCGGGCGATGCGCTGGACCGTCGTGGGCGCCGTGGTGGTGGCGGCGGTGCTGCTGCCGTTCCTGGTCATGGAGGAGTGGTTCGCCACCGCCGTGCGCGGCCTGCTGGCGACGGCCGGTGGAGCGGGCGTGTTCGTGGCGGTGGTGGCCTTGCTGTCGTCCGACGTGCTGCTGCCGGTGCCGTCCAGCCTGGTCGGGGTGGCGGCGGGCACCGCGCTGGGCCCGCTGGGGGGAGCGGCGGCGGTGTGGCTGGGCCTGACCCTGGGCTGCTGGGTGGCGCACTGGCTGGGAAGGCGGGCGGCGTCGCCGCTGGCCCGCCGGCTGCTGTCCGAGTCCGACCTTGTCCGCGCCGCCGCCCTGGGAGACCGTTTCGGCGCCGGGATGCTGGTGCTGGCCCGGGCCGTGCCGGTGCTGGCCGAGGCCAGCGTCATCGCCGCCGGCATGGTCGGCATGCCGCTGCCCCGTGTGCTCGCCGTCACCGGCCTCGCCAATGCGGGTGTGGCCGCCGTCCTGGCCTGGGCCGGTGCCCAGGCGGCCGAGAACGGCTTGGCGTGGGCGTTCGCCGCCAGCTTGACCCTGCCGCTGGCGGGCTGGACGGGCACCCGACTGCTGGCGGCCGCCAGGGCGACCCCCTGACAAGACCGGGCGTCACTTGCCGGCAAGGCGGTCGAGCGCCTCCACCGCCCGCCGGTCGCCGGCGTCGGCGGCGCGCCGGTACCACCGTCGGGCGTCGGCGACGTCGCGTCCGACGCCCTCGCCGCGCTCGCGCATCACGGCGAACAGGTAGGCGCCGGCCGCGTCGCCGGCCTCGGCCGCCTTGCGCAGCCATTCGGCCGCCTCGCGCAGGCCGTCCACCCCGGACGCGCTCCGCAGCAGGACGTCTCCGAGCGCCGCCATGGCCTTTGGATTCCCGCGGTCGGCGGCGGCACGGAACCAGCGCGCCGCCTTGGCGAGGTCCCGGGGAACGCCGGCGGCACCCTCCTGATGGAGGTATCCCAGCGCCCCCTGGCAATAGGTCTCCCCGGCGGTGGCACCGTCCTCGAGCAGACGGAGTCCCTCGGCGAAGTCCTGGCGAATCCCGCGTCCGGCCAGCACGTACTGCCCGAGCATGCACCCCGCCTCGCCGTGCCCGCCCTCGACGGCCCGGCGCAGCCACGCCACCGTCAGATCGTCGCGCGGCGGATCGCTTTCCGACCAGCGCCGGGCAAGGGCGAAGGCGGCGCCGGCATGCCCCTGGGCGGCCGCCTTCTCGAAATGGACCGTCGCCTTGTCGGGGTCGGGGCGGGTACCCCGGCCCTCCAGGTGGTAGATGCCGGCATTGTACTGGGCCGACGCCAGCCCCCCCTCGGCGGCCCGTTCGTACCACGCCAGCGCCTTGCTTTCGTCGCGCGGCACGCCCACGCCACGGGCGTGGCTCTGGGCCAGGTTGTAGGCGCTCTTGGCGTCGCCGGCCTTGGCGGCGCGGGTCCATTCCGCGATGGCCGTCGCCATGTCGCCGCGCTCATAGGCCTCCCAGCCGGTCATGAAGTCGCCCCGCGCCGGGGCGGCGGCCAACAGGGCCAATAGCGTCAGGGCCGCCCGCCTCATGGCCGTGAGGCCTCCAGTTCGGCGGCGCGACGGCCGGCCAGTTCCCGCTGCACTCCGGTCAGCACCGCGTCCAGCTCCGCCCGATCCTTCGCGGCCGTCGCGGCGCCGCCCTTCTCGGCCAGCACCAGCCAGGCATAGGCCTCGACCGGGTCCGCCGCCACGCCGTCGCCGTCCCGCAGGATGCGGCCATAGGTCTCCTGGGCGCCGGCATGGCCGCGCCGGGCGGCCTCGGCCAGCCAGGCGGCCGCGACGGCGGCATCCTTTGCCACGCCCAGTCCGGTTCGGTGAAGCATGCCCAGGCCGACCATGCCCGCCACCTCGCCCCCGTCGGCGGCGGCACGGTACCATCGGGCCGCCTCGGCGTAGTCGCGCGCGGTTCCCTGCCCGGCCTGGAGCATCCGCCCCAGCGCCGCCGCCGCCGCCGGCTCGCCGCCCTCGGCGGCGACGCGGTACCACCGCACCGCCTGGCCCGGGTCGGCGACGACGCCGCGCCCGCCTTCGTACAGCATCCCCAGCCGCCGCGCCGCCCAGGGAACGGTGTCGGCGGCGTTGCGGTAAAGGCGCGCCGCCTCGGCCAGATTGGCCGGCGCGCCTCGGCCACCCTCGTGCATCAGGCCCAGCAGCGCGGTCGAGTTGGGATGGCCCTGGGCATCGGCCCGCCGGGCCCAGAACGCCGCCTTGCCCAGATCGCGTTCGACGCCGGTTCCCCGGAAATACATCTCCGCCAAGGTATTCTGGGACCGGGACTCGCCCGCCGCCGCCAGGGGCCGGACGATCTCCAGCACCGCCGCGTGGTCGCCCTTTTCCCAATGGACGCCAGCGGTATCCAGCCGCTTCTCCACGTCCTGGGGCAGGCGGGCGTCGTCGCGCGGGCGCTCCTCCTCGGACAGGGACTCCCACACCAGCCACTCGCGCGCCTGTTCTGCCAGGTCCAGGTCGGCCGGCGCCAGGGTCGGCGCCAGCGCGCGGGCCATGGCCTCGCCGTCGGCGGTGCCGAGATCCGCCGCCCGCGCCGCCCACACCTGGGCGGCCAAGGGACTGTGCAGGCGATAGCCGGGGGTGTCGTGAAGGCGCGCCAGCTCCACCATGGCCTCGCCAACGCCCTCGCGGGCGGCGACCAGCAACAGGTCGCGTGCGATCTCCACATCCCGGCCCACCGCCGTGCCGGTCAGGTAGAAGCGGGCCAGATTGGCGACGCCGAGGGGATCGCCATGGCCGGCGGCGGCGCGATACCAGCGAAGGGCCAGCGAGACATCCTTGGGACCGCCCAGGCCCAGTTCATGCAGCACCCCAAGGGCGTTCTCGGCCTCCGGCAGTCCGGACTCGGCGAGGCGTCCGTAAGCGGCCCGGGCCGAGGCGGCGTCGCCCTGGCGCACCAATTCCGCCGCCGCGTCCAGGGCGGCGCGTTCCTTGGCGTCGGGAGGGAGGGTCGCCTTGGCGCGGGTCAGCAGGCCCGGCCGCCACGTCCCCGCCGCGCCCTGGACCTGGTCGGCCAGGGCGCGGTCGGTCTTGCGCAGGGCGGCCAGTTCCTCCTTGGCCATCATGTGATCGGCGGCGGCGGCCAAGCTCAGGAAGAAGGCCGACCACTTGGGGTCGTGCGGCACGCCGTCGCCGTCGCGATAGGCCCGCGCCATGGCGTATTGGGCGTCGCGGTTGCCCAGGTCGGCGGCGACGTATTGCAGCCGGCTGGCGCGGCGGGAATCCTTGGCGGTTCCCAGGCCGGCGCGGACCAGCGCGCCCAGGCTCTGCAACGCCTCGGCGTCGGCCACGTCCTCCAGTTCGGCCAGGACGTTGACGGCCTGGGCGGCGTCACGGGGCGGGCCGTCGTCCGACCGCGCCAGGAAGATGCCGTACCACGAGCGGGCGTAGACGTCGCCAGTGGCCGCCGCCCGCGCCAGCATGTCGCGGGCGTCCGCGACGGTGGCCGCCGATTCGCTCAGGGTCGAGGCCCGCCACACCATGGCCCGGGGCTCGCCCTTCTCGGCGGCACGGCGGATGGACTCCTCGGAGGCCGCCAGGTCCTTGACCACCCCCCGTCCCGACCGTTGCATGCGTCCCAGCATGTAGAGGGCGGTGGCGTCGCCGGCCTTGGCCGCCGGCTCGACGAGCCGCGCCGCCTCGGCATGACGGCGCAGGGAATAAGCCAGATCGGCCACCACCACCCGGCCGCGCCGGGCTTCCTCGGCCGAGGGCCGGCGGGGGGCATCGCCACCCGGCGCCCAGGCCCGCGCCGCCGTCAGCGCCGTTTCCCGTTCGGCCTTGTCCAAAACCACCTTGTCCGCAAGATCGGCGGCCGAGGCCTGCCCGCCGACGCGGGCCAGCTCCAGCCAGAAGGCGGCGGCGAAGTGGTCGGCGGCGACGCCGACGCCCTCGAGCAGCATGCGGCCCAGGGCCAGCTGCGCCTTGGGATCGCCGGCCTTGGCTGCCTGATGGTAGTGGCGGGCCGCCTCGGCGTGATCCGCCGCGACGCCCTTGCCCTCGACCAGCAGATCGGCCAGCCCGGCATGACCGCGGCGGTCCCCGAGATCGGCGGCGGCCCTGTACCACCGGCCGGCCTCGGCGTAGTCGACCGGCACGCCGTCGCCGACGCGGTGCATCTGGGCCAACCCCGCCATGGCGTCGGGATTGCCCTGTTCCGCCGACCGCCGGTACCAGGCCTCGGCCTCGTCCTTGTCCTGGCCGACCCCGCGCCCCCACCGCAGCGCCTCGGCGAGACCGAACTGGGCGATGGCGTCACCGGCGCGGGCGGCCCTGTGGAGACGCTCGACCTCGGCGTCCACCGGGCCGGCCGGCAGGGTAGCCGAAGGCTGGCGGGCCGCGAAGCCGCCGCCGGCCGCCGGTTGATAGCTGGCCGACTGAGGGCCGGCCGGGGACCCGCCGCCGCCCAGGCGCGGGAAGGGCAGGTTCAGGGCCGGCGCGGCCAAGGCCATGACGATGGCGCCGATGGCCGCCACGTCGACCGCGCCGCGCCAGACCGCGTCGTGGCGGTACAGCCGGGCGGCGGTGGCCAGCAGCCCCGGTCGGCCGCCGCCGGTCGCGCCTCCGGGAAGGGGAGCCGCCACGACGCCGTCACTCCGTCGGAGCGGGCAGATCGGGCCGCGCCTCGGCGGCCCGGGCGACGACGCGGCCGTCCTCGGTGACCAGGGCGATCCGGGCGATCCCGGCCGCCTTGGCGTCGATCAGGCTGTCGGTGACCTGGCGCTCGATGGCCCGCGCCGTCTCGCGGACGCCGCCCAGGCCCCGGAACCGTTCGTCGCGCTCGATGGCCGTCAGCAGGATCTCGGGGTCGATGCCCTGGTCGGCCAGCTCCAGGTCGAACTGGCGGACCAGCTTCTCGATCTCCAGCGCCACCACCCGGGCCACGTCCAGGCCCTCCAGGGGCCGGAAGGCGAAGATCTGGTCGATGCGCGACAACACCTCGGGGGCGAAACCGGCCTCGCCCAGCATCTGCCGGCTGGCGTGCTGAAGCTGGTCGGGATCGTCTGCGAAGCGCCGCGCCAGCTCGCCGATCTCCTTGGCGGCGGCGTTGGTGGTGAGGACGAACACCGCCTCGTTGGTGGCGATGCGGCTGCCGTCGCTGGTCTCGGTGACGAAACCGTCGTTCCAGGCGGTCAGGAAGCGCTTGTGGACCTCGCCGTGGGCCTTCTCGAACTCGTCCAGCAGCACGACGCTGGCCGGCTGGTCCCTGAGGGCCCGGGTCAAGGCGCCGTAGGTGTCCGAGCCCACATAGCCCTTGGCCTGGCCGAACAGGGTGGCGGCGGCGTGGGGCTGGCCCATCTGGCTCATGTCGAAGAACTGCAGCGCCTTGGCGTCGCCGTACAGCTTCTCGGCCAGCACCTTGGCGAAATAGGTCTTGCCGACCCCGGGCGGGCCGGCGAAGCAGAACACCGCGATGGGCTTGTCGCGCATGCGCGCCGCCATGCGGCGGCGAATCTGCTGCGCCACCTCGTCGGCGACCCGGTCCTGGCCGACCACCCGCGCCTTGAGGTGCGCGGCCAGTTCGCGGGCGTCGACGACCGCCGGGGCGGCGGCGCGGGATTGCTTGAGCCGCTCTTCGAGGGCGGCGCGGTTGGTCAGGCGATCGAGTGCGTCCATGAGGAACCTCGGCAACAGGCGGGCTTCGAGGATCAGCTTGCCGGCCGCCAGCGCGAAGGCGCCGACGACGATCAGCCAGCCGAGCAACGGCAATCCCTTGGCGACGCCGACGAACAGCGTCAGGGCGAAGAAACGGACGAGCCAGGGACCGGCGGCCATGTCAGCGCACCGGCAGGACGACGGTCTGGCCCGGCTGGAGCGGCGGCACCGCCAGCTCGCCGCCCGAGGTGGACAGCGCCACCGTGATGCCGCCACCGCCGTCCCGGACCCCGGCCAGGACGATAGCGGCACCCGGCGGCAGCGGCAGGGCGATGGTCACCGGCTCGTTCCAGATCTGGACGGTGCGGGTGTAGCCGCCGGCCGTCACCTGGACCACGTCGCCGTCATTGTCGAAATTGTCCCACAAGGTCAGCCAGGCCATCCCCACCCGCCCGCCCATGGCGTCGGCCATGGCGGCGCGGGCCTGCGGCTCGGGCAGGTCCAGGGCCGCCTGGGCGCGGCCGCGCTCGTCGGGATCGCCAAGATCCACGGCGGGCAGCGTGCCGGAGAAGGCGCGGAACGATTCCGCCATGGCGGCGGCCCGCTCGGGCGGCACCGCGTCGCCGCCACCGGGCGCGAAGCCCGTCCACACGCCGACCACCGCCGCGACCGCGGCCAGCCCGGCGACCACCGCGCCGGCCTTGGGCCGGTGCGGACGGGGGGCGAGGACGGGGCTGGGCGACGGGACGGTCATGACCCGGCATCGTGCACGCAAAACCGCGCCGTGACAACCATTGCAGAAAGGCGGTTTCATGACCATCGCCCAACGATTGCCGCGCGGCCAAGTCTCGGCGATAGTGGACGGCGTCCATCCGTGGAAAGGGGGTCTCCATGCGCAGGAGTGTCGTGGGTCTGGCGGCGGCGCTGGTGGCCGGCGCGATGGCGGTGGGAGTCTGGGGAGTGAAGGACCTGCCGCGCTTCCAGGCGCCGCCGCGTCTGCCTCCGGCGGCCTCCACCCCCGAGGGCGCGCCGCCGGCCGCGCTGGCGCCGGTGGCGAGCCGGCCCGCATCGGACCTGGAGGCGGTTCCCGACGGCGAACTGCGCTACCGGCGGCTGGCGGTCGAGACCGACGGCGACATCCCCGAAGCCTGCCTGGTATTCTCGGCGGGGCTGCGCGACGACGGCGCCCTCCGCTACGCCGACTACGTGGACCTTCCGGCCGGCGCGCGGGTCGGATTCCGGGTCGATGGCAAACGCCTGTGCCTGGCGGGCTTCTCGTTCGGGTCGGAATACCGCTTGACCCTGCGCGCCGGCCTTCCCGGCGCCGGCGACACCAAGCTCGCCGAGCCGGTGGAGGTGACGGTGGAATTCGGCGACCGCCCCGCCTCGGTGTCGTTCGGCCCGGGCTTCGTGCTGCCGCGCGAGACCTCGGAAGGCCTGCCGGTGACCACCGTCAACGTGGACCGGCTGGACGTGAAGGTCTACCGGATCGGAGACCGGCTGCTGGCGCGGATGCGGTCAGACCTGGTCGACGAGCGGACCTTCCATGCCTACCGCGAGCGGGAACTGGAAAGTGATTCCGGACGGCTGGTGTGGAGCGGCGAGATGCCCGTCTCCGGCCCGCGCAACGACGCGGTGGTCAGCCTGTTTCCCCTGTCCGAGGCCATCGGCAAGAGCGAGCCCGGCGTCTACGCCGTCGTGGCCCGCGCGGCCGGCGGCGAGGACGGTGAGGACGGCGACTACCGCCCATGGTCGGGGCAATGGGTGGTGCAATCGGATCTGGGCCTGACCTCCTTCGTCGGCGACGACGGGTTGGCGATCGCGGTGCGCTCGCTGCACACCGCCCGGCCGGCCGGCGGCATCCGCCTGGCCCTGATCGCCCGCGACAATGAGATCCTGGCCGAACGCACCACCGACGCCGACGGCATGGCCCGCTTCGCGCCCGGCTTGATGCGGGGAACCGGCGGCGCGGCGCCGGTGATGGTGATGGCCTATGGCGGCGGCGACTTCAACTTCCTCGACCTGCGGCGGCCGGCCTTCGACCTGTCGGATCGCGGCGTCGACGGCCGCGACCCGGCCGGACCGGTGGACGCCTTCCTCTATACCGAACGCGGCATCTACCGGCCCGGCGAGAACGTCGAGCTGGTGTCGATGCTGCGCGACTCCACCGCGCGGGCGATCACCGGCCAGTCCTGGACCATCCGGCTCACCCGCCCCGACGGCAAGGAGTACCGGCGGTTCGCGGTGCGCGATCAGGGCGCCGGGGCGGGCCGCCTGACCGTCGCCCTGCCGGCCGCCGCCGCGCGCGGCGCCTGGGAGGCCAGCGCCCATCTGGACCCCGAGGGCCCGGCGGTCGGCCGCGTCGGCTTCGAGGTCCAGGACTTCGTTCCCCAGCGCCTGGGCCTGACCGTCGGTGCCCATCCGGCCGCCCTGGCCCCGGGAGAGCAGGTGGCGATCCCGGTCGAGGCGCGTTTCCTCTACGGCGCCCCGGCCTCGGCCCTGGCCGGCGAGGCGGAGCTGGCCATCGAACCCGACCCGGCTCCGTTCCCCGCCTTCAAGGGTTTCCGCTGGGGCATGGCCGACGAGCGCTTCGCGGGCGACCGTGTGCCGTTGTCCATCGCCGACACCGACGAGTCGGGGCGGACGATGGTGACCGGCGCGCTTCCCGCCGCCATCCGGTCCACCTTGCCGCTGCGCGCCGACATCTCCATCGCCATCCGCGAGCCCGGCGGCCGCGCCACCGGCGAGCATGTCCGCATCCCCATCCGCACCGGCCCGCTGGCGCTGGGCATCCGGCCGCATTTCGACGGCAGCGTCCGCGAGGGCCACGAGGCCGCCTTCGACGTGATCGCCGTCGATGGCGCCGGGACGCGGGTGGGAGCCGAATTCCGCTATCGCCTGCTCAGGGACGTTTCCACCTGGCAATGGTACCGTTCGGGGTCACGCTGGCGTTACGAACGGGTCGCGCGCGAGCGCGAGATCGCCGCCGGCACCCTGGCCGTGGGCGCGTCGGCCCCCGCCATCATCCGCCAGGCGGTGGGCTGGGGGCAGTACCGGCTGGTGGTGGACGATCAGGCCACCGGCGGCGCCACCTCGGTGCGGTTCTGGAGCGGCTGGTACGGCGACTCCTCGGCCGACCGGCCCGACCGCCTGCGCATCGCCGCCGACAAGCCCGGCTACCGGCCCGGCGAGACGGCCCGCCTGCACGTAGAAACGGACAGTGCGGGCGAGGCCCTGCTGGTGGTCGCCAACGAACGCATCCACGAAACGCGCACCCTCCGCATTCCGGCCGGAGGTAGCGACGTGACGGTGGCCGTCGGACGGGATTGGGGCCCCGGCGCCTATGCCATGGTGACCCTCTACCGGCCGATGACCGCGGAGCTTGGGCATGCGCCGGTGCGGGCGGTGGGGGTGGCGTGGCTGGGCCTCGACCCCGCCGCCCGCACCCTGGGCGTCGAGATCGCCGCCCCCGACCGGGTTGAGCCGCGCCGCTCGCTCGCCATCCCGGTCACCGTGACCGGCGGCTCCGGCGGAGTCTTCCTGACCCTGGCCGCCGTCGACCAGGGCATCCTGCAGCTGACCCGGTTCAAGACTCCGTCGCCGCAGGACCACTACCTGTCGAAACGCCGGCTGGGCGTGGCCATGCGCGACGATTACGGCCGCCTGATCCGGGGGCTTTCCGGGCAAGGCGACGGTCAGGGCGGCGATTCCTTCGGCGGCGCCGGGCTCGACGTGGTGCCGACCCGTACCGTGGCGCTGTTCTCGGGTCTGGTGCGGACCGATCCGTCGGGACGGGCCGTCGTCCCGCTGGACATCCCGGATTTCCAGGGTGAACTGCGCCTGATGGCGGTGGCCTTCGACACCGATCGGACGGGCTCGGCGGAACGCCGCCTGACCGTGCGCGATCCGCTGGTGGCCGAGCTCATCCTGCCCCGCTTCCTGGCCCCCGGCGACAGCGGCCGCGCCACCGTCCTGGTGCACAACGTGGACGGCGCCGCCGGCGACTACAGGGTGGCGGTTCGTGCCCGCGACACGGTGAGCGGCGGCCGCGAGGCGGTCACGCTGCCGCTGCCCGCCGGCCGGCGCGAGGTCTTCACCGTGCCGCTGGAGGGCGCCGCCGCCGGCATCGGCTCGGTGGAACTGGCGGTGGCGGGACCGGGGGGCTTCGCCGTCGCCCGCGCCTGGCCCATCCAGGTGAGGCCGCCCCAGCTTCCGGAAACCCGCCAGACCGTCCGTGCCCTGGCGCCCGGCGAGACCGAGACCCTGGGTCCCGAGCTGCTGGACGGGCTGGTGCCGGGAACCGGCGCGGTGACGGTAAGCGTATCGCGCTGGCAGGGGCTCGACATCCCCGGCCTGTTGCGCTGGCTCGACCGTTACCCCTTCGGCTGCCTGGAACAGACCACCAGCCGGGCGCTGCCGCTGCTGTATTTCAACGACGTCGCCCTGCTGGCGGGCCAGCGCGCCGACACCGGCATCGCCGACCGCGTCCAGGACGCCGTCGAACGGGTGGCGTCCATGCAGGATCCGGACGGCGGCTTCCGCATGTGGGGCGGGTGGCCCGGCGAAGCCGATGCGTGGCTTTCGGTCTTCGCCCTGGACTTCCTGGATCGAGCCGACGGCAAGGGCTTCGACGTTCCCCGCGCGACCATGGACAGGGGACGGCGCTGGCTGGCCGCCACCGCCTCCGGTCATGACCGGGCGGACGTGCGGACCTATGCCATGGCGATCCTGGCCCGCAAGGGCCTCGCCAATGCCGGCGACCTGCGCTACGCCCACGACCACCGCGCGCCCGAAACCGCCATCGGCCTGGCGCATCTGGCATCGGCGCTCGACGCCGTCGGCGAGCGGGCCCGGGCCGCCGAGGCCTACGGCAGGGCGCGGAACGCCCTGGCCAAGCTCGCCGCGCTACCCCGGTCCTCGAAGGCGGCGGCGGTGCTGGTCGCCCCCTATGGCAGCCTGCTCCGCGACACCTATGGAGTCGCGGCGCTGATGGCCAGCGGGGGCCGGGCCGGCGAGACGCCGGCCGTCCTCGACTCGGCCGGCGTGCTGGACACCCGCGCCGAGGGCACCACGACCCAGGAGAAGGCCTGGATGCTGCTGGCCGCCGCCGAGATGGCCCGCAACAGCGGCCGCCTGGCGGTTGACCTGGACGGCCATCCGCTGGGATCCGGCGATCCGGCTTCCCTGGCAATGGCGCCGGCGGACCTCGTGCGCGGCGCCACCCTCCACAATGCCGGCGACGGCGAGGTGTTCCGCGTCGTCTCGGTGGAGGGCATCGCGGATGCGCCGCTGCCCGCCTCGGCGGAGGGCGTCACCCTCGCCAAGCGCGTATACACCCTCGACGGCCGATCGGCCGACCTCGGCGCGATCCGCCGCAACGACCGCCTGGTGGTGGAGGTGGCCGGCGCCGCCACCGGCCAAGCGCGGGGCGACTACGCCATCCTCGACCTGCTGCCGGCGGGATGGGAGATCGAGGGCATGGTGCGCGCCGGCGACGCCGGTTTCGCCTGGCTGGGCCGCCTGTCGGACACCCGCATGCGCGAGGCCCGCGACGACCGCTTCGCCGCCGCCCTGTCGCTGCCCGACCGGCAGTCCTATTGGACCGACGACCCCAAGGATTGGGAATTCAAGGTCGCCTATGTGGTGCGGGCGGTGACGCCGGGGGATTTCGTCCTGCCGGCCGCCGTCGCCGAGCACATGTACCTGCCCCTGGTCAAGGCGCGCACCGAGATGGGGCGGACGGCGGTCGCCGAGTGAAGAGGCTTCGCCACCTGGCAATGATCGCGGCCGCCATGGTGGCGGCCGGGATGGCGTTCGACCGCCTGTCCCCACCCGACCTCGGCCGGTGGCGCGGCCATTCGACGGTGGTGCTGGATGCCGAGGGCGGGTTGCTGCGGCCGTTTCCCACCGCCACCGACACCTGGCGCCTGCCGACCCGCCCGGACCAGGTCGATCCTCTCTACCTGGCCATGCTGACGGCGGTGGAGGACCGCCGCTTCGGCTGGCATCCCGGCGTCGATCCGCTGGCGGCGGCGCGGGCCGCCGGCCAAGCGATCCGCCACGGCCGTGTGGTATCGGGAGCCTCGACGCTGACCATGCAGGTGGCGCGGCTGCTGTCGCCCCGTCCCCGCACCCTGTCCGCCAAGGTGGCCGAATCCCTGCGCGCCATCCAGTTGCAGGCGCGGCTGGGGACCGGCGGCGTGCTGGAGGCCTATCTGACCCTGGCGCCGTTCGGCGGCGCCATCGAGGGAGTCGGGGCCGCCGCCCTGGCATGGTTCGGCAAGGACCCCAAGGGTCTGACCCCGGCCGAGGCGGCACTGCTGGTGGCCCTGCCGCAATCCCCGGAACGGCTGCGCCCCGACCGCCATCCCGAGGTGGCGCGGGCCGCCCGCGACCGCGTCCTCGACCGCGCCGTCTCGGCCGGGGTCATCGCCGCCGACGTCGCCGCCGCCGCCAAGGCCGAGCCGGTGCCGACGGCGTTGCGACCGATGCCACTGCATGCCGGCCATCTCGCCGAGCGGCTGGCCGCAGATGCCGGGACGGGGGCCATCCTTCGCACCACCATCGACGGCGGCATCCAGCGCGCCCTCGAACGCCTGGGGCGGGCGTGGCGGGACCGACTGGAGGACGGAGCCGATCTGGCGGTGGTGGTTCTCGCCCACCGTGACCGCCACCTGCTCGCCCATCTGGGCAGCGGCGACTGGCTGACGCGACAGCTCGACCTCAGCCGGGCGGTCCGCTCGCCGGGCTCGACGCTGAAGCCGCTGATCTATGTCGTCGCCTTCGATGACCTGTCCCTGCATCCCGGCACCCTGATCGCCGACCTGCCCCATCGCTTCGGCGACTGGCGCCCCGACAACTTCGACCAGGACTTCCATGGCACCGTGACCGCGCGCGAGGCGCTGCAGCGGTCGCTCAACATTCCGGCGGTGTTGGCCCTTGAGAAGGTGGGGCCGGCGCGGCTTACGGCGCTGTTGCGGCGGGCCGGTGCCGAGTTGACCTTCCCCGCCTACGGCGATCCCGGCCTGCCCCTGGCCCTGGGCGGGGTCGGCGTGCGGTTGACCGACCTTGCCATGCTATACGCGGCGCTCGCCGACGGGGGCCGGGTGGCCGCGCCGCGCGTGTTGGCCGGCACGGCCCCCGCGCCCGCCCGTCCGCTGGTCGGCGCCGAGGCCGCCCGGGCGGTGATCGATATCCTGGAGGGCAGTCCGGCGCCCGACGGCATTGCCCTTGGCCGAGGGGTGTCGCGGCCGCGGCGGATCGCCTTCAAGACCGGCACCTCCTTCGGCTTCCGCGACGCCTGGACGGTGGGCGCGTCGGCCGACTACACGGTGGCGGTGTGGGTGGGCCGGCCCGACGGCGCCCCCCGGCCGGGCGCCCATGGGCGCGGCACCGCCGCCCCCCTGATGTTCAAGGTCTTCGACCTGCTGCCCATGGACCGGGGCCCACGCCCGCCACCCGGGCGGCCCGACCACGTGCTGCTCCAGGGCCGGCCGCCGGCCGCCCTGGCGCGGCTGGAGGCCTCCCCCCCGAGTGGGTCGGGCGTCGGAGCCGGGCCGCCGCGAATCCTGTTTCCGCCCGACGGCGCCACGGTTGAAAGCCTCCCGGACGGAATCGCTCTCACCGCCACCGGTGGCCGCCCACCATTCCGCTGGTTGGCCAACGGCCACCTGTTGGACCCGGACACCGCCTTCTGGCATCCCGACGGCGAAGGGTACGCCCACCTGGTCGCCATCGACACCGACAATCGCCGCGCCGCCGTCCATATTCGCGTGGAAGTTCCGGCAAGGCGGTGACGGTGGGGGCTGGTGGGCTGGAATTGGGGGGATTGGCGGAGAGGGTGCCTGTTTCCGACAAATTCGCCAGCCCTCGCATCCGTTCGTTTTGGCAGTCAATTCAACGTCCTAACCCGTCTTCGCGTTTGCCCTCGTTCGTGGAGGCTCCCTACAATCCGCCTCGTGAATATGGGTAGTCGTCGCTCAGGACATCTCGCATCACCCGGTAATGCTCGGTCTCTTCCGGAGTCACCGGGTGGATGTCGCCGCCGTCCAGCGACAGGAGCGCCGCCCCCGGCAGGCTCATGAGGATGGGGGAATGGGTGGCGATGATCGCCTGGACCCGCCCAGTCCTTTGCCAGTCGCGTAGGATGCGCAGGAAGGCCAGTTGCCGGGTCGGCGACAACGCCACCTCGGGCTCGTCCATCAGGTAGAGGGCGCGTTGGTTCGCCCCCAGCCGATTGTCGAACAGGGCCAGAAAAGACTCGCCATGGCTCTGGCGATGCATGTGCCGGCCGCCGTAATTGCCGAGATCCGCCACCTCGTCGATGTAGCTGGCAAGGCCGAAGAAGCTCTCGGCCCGGAAGAAGAAGCCGTTGGAAATCTTCGGCAGCCACGATAGCCGCAATGCCCTTGCCAGCGCGTTTTCGGCCCCGTCGCTTCCCGGCCGGTGGTCCTGGCTGCCCCCGAGGGCAGGAAAGCCCGCCGCCGCCGCGATGGCCTCGACCAAGGTGGATTTGCCTGAACCGTTTTCGCCAACCAGGATGGTGACGGGAGCGGTCAGATCGAGGCTGAAATCGCCCTTGCGCAGGAAAGGGAGGGAGTTGAAGGGGAAGCTGCTCTCGTCGGCTTTCTCCGGCAGGACCGTGATGCGCTTGAGGAAAGGGGCGGAGAGGCTTGCCCTAGCCATTCGGCTTTTCCGGGATTGGAAGGGCAAAGGGGGTACCGCCTTCGTTGAGAAGATCAAGGTCCTCGATCATCCGCCCCAAGGTCAAGAAAGCTTCCCGATAAGCTATTTCTGGGGAAGGGCCACCCTGCCACATCGAGTGGCTGAAACTGGAGCACCAAAGAAGGCATGCATGCACGCCCTCCCGGATTTCCGGAGCGCCGACATAGATGTGAAAGGGCTCAAGGGAGCCGCCGGCCCCCTTGAGCTTCACTTCGACAGCATATTCGGCCAGCACATTGGCAATCCACACGCGGGTCAGTTGGCAGACACAGGTCGCTGCCATTCGATGCCCTGACAGAGACCCCGCTGGTCACCTGGATCATGTCGCGTGGTGTGGAGAAGAGCGAAATCCTTCGTTCGATTCCCAGCATGGGATTCGAACCGAATAACCAGCTAATGTCCGAGGAGCGGGAGGGCGGGCGAGCTTGCTTCGGATCGCGCCCGCCACTACATTGTATTCGGTTGTGTTCATGAGGGCTTTCCGCCATGCAGAAGGATGTCACCATCACCGCCCGGATCGAATCCGAACTGTCCGACCGGCTGAACCGTCTATCGGCGCTTCAGGGGCGGAGCAAATCATGGGTGGTGGGCAAGGCGCTCAAAGCCTATCTCGATGCCGAACTCGCCTTTGTCGAGGCGGTCGAGGATGGCCTTGCCGATCTGCACCAGGGTCGCGCCGTCCCGCATGACGAGGTGGTTTCCCGTTTTCGCTCGCGCTTTGGGGCGGGTGAGTGATCATTCGCTGGACCCAACGGGCGGAAGCCGATCTCACCGATCAATGCGACCACATCGCCAAGGACGATCCTGCCCTGGCTGCCCGCATCGGTGCCGAGATTTTCGCGACCGTCGAAGGGTTGGGAGCACTCCCCTATCGCGGTCGCGCTGGTCGCGTCGAAGGAACCCGCGAATTGGTGCTGGCGGGATTGCCCTGGATCGCCGTCTACACCATCACCGACAGCACCATAGTGATCCTGCGTCTGCTCCAGGGCGCTCAAGCCTATCCGAGCGAAGAACCGTAACGGCAACTGGTCGGAAAGTCCGAACAGTTCGCTCAGAGGATCGCCTTGGCCTTCACCCCGGCGCGATAAACGGCTTCGGCAAGCTGATCGCGGTCTGCGTGCGGGAACGCCCGTCGCGCGGGTCAAACGCCGTCATCCGAAGACGCGTCCAATGGGCATCCGCAGGGCTGCGCCCTGCACCCCATGACCTCTTGCAAGCGAGGCATCGTGCGGTGTTGCCGCCCCCGGCATCAAAGCGGCAGAGCCAGCTTTGCGCAATATACACGAGCACTAGTGCGCGCGGCGCACTGTGCTGTGTCGAGGGATGATAGGAGGGAAAAATGAGCGAACGTCATTGGAGAAACAGCCGCCCCCGCATGGCCTGTCACGCGACACCAGGAACTGTCCCCCTGGCGACACGAAGAACTGGCCCCTGTCGATGGTCATGACATGGCCTCGATCGTCGGACCGGCCTTCTGCAGAAGGCCGGTCCGACGCTTTTCGCGGAGCCGGTAGCTGTCGCCACGGATGGTGATGACGTGGCTGTGGTGGAGCAGGCGATCGAGGATGGCGGTGGCCACCACGGGGTCGCCGAACACGGTGCCCCATTCGCCGACCGAGCGGTTGCTGGTCACCAGCATGGCGCCCTTCTCGTAGCGGCGCGACACCAGTTGGAAGAACAAGTGGGCGGCGTTGGGGTCGAACGGCAGACACCGGCCTTCCCCGTCGTCACCCTGCGGGCATCTGGGGGGGGCAATGGATCAAAATGGCTTCCGTGCTGGCCTCGACGCATTGCGGGAGACGGTGGACATTCTTGGTGGTAAGCGGAAGCGTGACAGGGTTGCCATTCGTACTCGGCTGGCTGTCTCTCGTGCAATTTGTCAGGCCGCCAAGGAAATCCGTCGCCTCCGCATTTCACAAGAGCGGAGTTGGGGTAGGGAGGACCTTCGCGAAAAGCTCGCGGAGGGGGTTAGCCTTGCACAATCGCTCCGCAAAATTTTGAATAATGAACAGGTGCGAACGGTAATTTTGGAAACTGGCTCTGGGCTCGAACACCAAATTGAGAGCATGAAACAAGAATTGACCAATATTTCCAAGCTTTTTAATGAAACCATTGATAATGCCGTGCTTGCTGGCAGGCGTGGTTCAGTCGGTTCGTGGGTTGGGTACCAGCTGTCGGCAAAAACATCTGCTGTCATCTACGCGCAATACCTATTCCAAGTTGCCCGTAATGCTCAGAAGCCGCGTTTTCAAGAAGACTTTGAACTATTTATCACCCACTTGTGGACTCTTGCAGGCGGCGGCCACATTGAAGGCTGGCGTCGTCAGATCGATAATGCCAACGCAAAGAACGTCATGGATGGGACGGAAGGTGTCCACATCACGGTGCGCTTGGCGGCTGATGACCTTGCAAGCACGCTTGCTCGCAAACTGAGCGCCATTCGGTCGAAATAAATGGAAAGGCGTGCAAACAGCCGGTGAGCAAGCGGCGCTAGGGTCTCCAGGTATCCCGAACTGGAGGTCGCCGTGTCGCAACGTCTTATCCCACTCAATCAGTTCTGCCGTGACTACCACGTGTCGCGGGCAACCGTTTACCGCAAGCTCGCCGCTGGTGAGTTGACGGCGGTAAAGATAGGGGCGCGCACTTGCGTTCCCGTGGAAGAGGCCGAACGCTGGTTCGCCAGCCTTGCCACCTACCAGCCCGGCATCATGCCGGCCAATTCCAACCATCCCTGAGAACGAAAAACCCCGGCGCCGCGCCAACGGCCACCGGGGCAATTCTCGTTCGTTCCCATCCAAAGGAACCTACTCCATGCCCAATCTAATCCATTTCAATCTTCCCGGCAATCCCACCGGCCTTCCCCTGTTTAAATGGGCGGATGCCCGCACCGCAAGGCACCACAGGCCGGTCGGCTATGCCGCTCGCATCATCTCCAGCCGCTACCGTGTCCCGCCTGCCCGCGCCGCCCTGGTGGC
This sequence comes from uncultured Rhodospirillaceae bacterium, assembly GCA_937887565.1. Lineage (GTDB taxonomy): Bacteria > Pseudomonadota > Alphaproteobacteria > Rhodospirillales > Magnetospirillaceae > CALABS01. The sequence continues at coordinate 318,421 of CALABS010000036.1, forward strand.
TGAACTGGCGGGCTTTGCGATGGAGGCGCGCTGATGAAGAAACTTCACATCCGCGCTGCCGTCCGCGCCGACGATGGCAGCGAGCGCACCTTCGGGGTTATCGGGCGCAATGCCTGGGCGCTGGAAAACCTAATCCAAGCCGGGCACCGTGGCTGCACTCCTATCGACGTTCCCGGCCCACGGTGGAGCGCCTATGTCCATCGCCTGCGGCATGACTACGGCTTGAACATCGAGACGGTGGACGAACCCCACGGCGGGCCGTTCGCTGGCAGCCATGCCCGCTACGTGCTTCACGATGAGGTGCGCGTGGTCGAGCGGGAGAGCCGCCATGACTGACGTGGTCGCCATCATCGAGAAGAACGCCCGCGAGCGGGTACACGTCGAGTTATCCAAGTTCAAAGGCCACGACCTGATCGGCATTCGCGTCTACGCCGACAAGGGCGGCGGGGAATGGGTTGCAACACCGAAGGGAATAACGCTTCGCGTCGGGCATCGACGATGCCGCTCTTGCGGGCACGATCACCGCGGACGGAATCGATGTGCTGGTCGACTTGAACGGGCACAGCGGGCGGCATCGGCTGGGGGTTCTGGCTCGCCGCCCCGCTCCCCTGGTGGGCACCGCCTGCGGGTTCGCCACCATTGGGCTTCCGGGCGCCTTCCTGGTGGCGGACGACGCCCATGTGCCGCCCGGCGCCGAAGCGCAGTTCAGCGAGCATCTGGTGCGCCTGCCGGCGGCCGTCACGTTCGCCCCGGCGCCCTACGCCCCGCCAATCTGCCCGCCGCCGTCGCTGGCCAGTGGCATGGTCACCTTCGGCGTGTTCAACCGGCTGGCCAAGATCACGCCTGCCGCCCTCGACGCCTGGGGGCGGATAATGGCCGCGGTTCCGGGATCCATGCTGCTGATGGCGGGCTTGGGCTATCTCGAGCCCGAAACCTGCCAGCGTATCGCCACGGCTATGGCCGCTCATGGCGTCCACCCCAGCCGCATCCGCTTTGAGCGGGAGAAACGACACCCGGACCTGCTGGCCGCCTATGGGCGGATCGACATTGCCCTCGACACCTGGCCGTACTCCGGTGGGCTGACGACGCTGGAGGCGCTGTGGGCCGGTATTCCGGTGGTGGCTATGGCCGGGGACGGAATGCATGCCCGCCATGCCGCCGCCCATCTTTCCGCCGCCGGCCTGTCTGACCTGGTGGCCACCGACACCGAGGGCTACGTCGCCACCGCCATTGCGCTTGCGCGAGCCCCCGAACGCCTGTCCGCGCTTCGCGGCTCCCTCCGTGCCCGCCTTGCCGGTTCGCCCGTCTGTGACGCGCGCGGGCAGGCGCGGGCGTTGGAGGAAGCCATTATCACCATGCTGAAGGAGTCGCCAGCATGACCGTCGATATCGCCACGCTCGCCCTGGCCGTCGATTTCACCCAGATCGTCCAAGCCCACGGGGCACTGGATCGCTTCGCCGCCGCCGGCGCACGGGCCGAAGCCGCCACGGCTGGCCTCAATCGCCATGTCGATGCCATGCTCGGCCCGCTACGGAACCTCCAGGCGGTAATGGGCATGGTGACCGGGGCAATGGCCGGCATCGGCGGGGCGCTGGCCTTGCGGGAGATCGCGGATGCGGCGGATCGCTGGCAAACGTTGGAGGGCCGCCTCCGGCTGGTCACGCAGTCGGCTCGGGAACTGCGCAGCACCCAGGATGAGCTGTTCGCCGCATCCCAGCGAACCCGGGCTGATTTCGGCGGCACGGTGGACCTCTATGCCCGGCTGGCTCGCAGCACCCGTGACCTTGGCGTTTCCCAGGGAACGCTGCTGGACGTCACCGAGACCGTCAACAAGACGATGGCCGTCTCCGGCGCCACCGCTCAGGAAGCGGCAGCGGCGATCACTCAGCTTGGGCAAGGTCTGGCCTCCGGGCAGCTTCGCGGCGACGAGCTCCGGTCGGTGCTGGAGCAAGCCCCACGCCTCGCCGAAGCCATCGCCGTCGGCATGGGTAAGACCATCGGGCAACTGCGAACCCTGGGGGCCGAAGGCAAGATCACCTCGCAGGCCGTCATCGACGCCCTGATCGCCCAACGGGCCGTCATCGACCGCGAATTCTCCCAACTGCCCGTCACCCTGTCGCAGGCATGGCGAACAGTGGAGAACAGCACGCTCAGGTACATCGGCACCACCGATTCCGCCCTCGGGACGACGCGGGCGCTGGCGGCGGGTGTCCAGTCGCTTGGCGATAATTTCAATACGGTGGCGGACTCGGCCATCGCCCTGGCGGGCGCGGTGGGGACGGTCCTGGTAGCCAGGGGGCTCGGACCCGCCGTCGAGCGGGCGGGCGCCCTCGCCGTCGCTCAGTTGCAACTGAGCACCGCCACCATGCGCGGCACCGCCGTCATGCTGGGGAGCGCCCAAGCCGCAGCCGCGCAAGCCCTGGCCACCAAGGAAGCGGCTGCCAGCGCCCTTGCCGGGGCTCAGGCCCAGCACCTCAGCAACCAAACCCTGGTGGCGGGCATTCAGGCCGAAATCGCGCTGGCGAATGCCCAACTGGGGGCACAGATCACCGCGCGGGGCCGTGCCCTGATGGTCAACGAGCTTGCCGCCAAGTCGCGGGACCTGGCTGCCGCTCAGGCATTGCTGAACTCCAGCGGAGCGAGCCTTGCCGCCGCTGAAGCCCGTGCCACCGCAGCCACTGCCGCCCATGCGGCGGCCCTTCGTCAGACCACCCTGGCCGCGACGTTGGCCAGCGGCGCCATGAAGGGATTGCAGTCGGTCATGGCGTTCTTCGGTGGGCCGGTCGGTTTCGTCATCACCGCGGCGGCGGCAGCCGTCTATGTCCTGGCCACCCGCCAGACCGAAGCCGAACGGGCGGCCGATCAGCACGCCAAGGCCATGCGCGAATTCAATGCCGTCCTCGACGTCACCACCGGCAAAATCCGGGGGGTGGCGGACGAAATGCGCGAGCTGCGGCGCCTCCAGTTGCAGGAATCGGTGGACGCCAGCAAGCGGGCCGTCGCACAGGAGGAATCCACCCTCCGGGCTGGGCAGTTCCGGATCGACCGCTTCGCCTTCGATACCGGCTTGCCCAAGGCGGAAGTCGAGGCCCTGGTTGCACCCGTCCGGGATCTTCACCGGCAATTCCTGGCCGGCCGGCTGGAGGCGTCCGCCATGCTGGAGGAGATCGCCAAGCTCGGCAACGGGGACAAGCGGCTTCAGCCCCTTGCGGCCGAATTCGCCAACCTGGGGGCGCCCCTTCTCGACATGATCGCCAAGCTGGCAGAAGCGGAGGCCGCGCTCGCGGTGCTGAACGGCACCGCCACCGACGCCCAGCGGGCATTGCTCGGGATCGGGCAGGCGGCAGCCGCCGGCGGGCGGACGACCATGCAGGCCCTGTCCGAATTCCAGAAGGCCCTTACCCAGCTTGAACTGGTCCGCGACACCATCGGCAAGAGCGAGGCGGATTCGCTGCGTCTGAAGCTGTCCCGCCAGCGCAAGGACGACACCGGGGAAATGGTGTTTACCCCCGAGGACGTCGAGCGCCTGGTTGCCGTCCAGCGCCAGATCGACGCCCTAAAGATCGGGGAGAAGACGCGGGAGCTCCAGATCGAGGAACGCCAACTTTACGCCACGGCGGAACAGGCGGCGGTCCTCAACGGCTTGCGGCAGGCCGGCGTTCATCTTGCCGGAGACGATATCGGCGCCACCGGGGAGGTTGTCCGGGGGCTGAACGGCCATGAGCGGGCGCTCGCGGGCGTCATCCTGTCGCTGCATCAAGCCACCGACCTGCAGCGGCAGTTCCGGGAGGAACTGGAGGCCGATGCGCGGGCGCGGACTGAGGCTCAGGCGCTCCTGGAGCGGTACGATCCATCGGCCGCGAGCCGGGCCGCGCACGACCGGATGAAGGAGCTCCAGGCCGCCGCCCCCGACATGGTGTCCGACAAGATGGTCGACGCGGAGCTCGCCAAGGTCCGCGACGGGTTCATGGGCTATGGCCCCCGCCTTGCCGACGTGCGCGCGGCAGAGGCAGCCCAGCGGCAAATGGAGACCCTGCGAGCCCTTGAGCAGGAGGGAGGCGCCAGCGCCAAGGCGATGGCCGCTGCCTGGGACGATGCCTATGACGCCATGCTGTCGGCTTCCGACGTCTGGCAGGACGGCGCAATCCTCGCCTTCCGGGAATATGAGCGGGAGGCCACCAACGCGGCCCGCCAGACCTACCGCTTCACCCGCGACGTCTTCCAGTCGATGGAGGACAGCATCATCAAGGCAGTGCGCACGGGCAAGCTGGAGTTCACGGACCTGTTCAACACCATCATCGAAGGTCTGATCCGCATTCAGGCCCAGAAGATGATCATCGGCCCCCTCGGTAGCCTGTTCGATGCCTTCACGGCGGGAATCAGCAAGAACCTGTTCGGGGGCAGTAGCGTCCCAGGTTCGGAGGGGGCAGCCCAACTGCATGCCAGTTCGCAGACTTGGGCCGACTATGGAAGCAGCATCCAGGTCGAGTCGCTTGCCCCGCTCAACCACTTCGGCGGCATGGCCGGCATGGGCGGGCTGTATCGCCCTGTCGATCCCAGCATCTTCATCGGCGCGCCCCGTTTCCACACCGGCAAGGCGCCCTCCCTCTACCCCGGCGAGGTGGCCGCGATCCTCAAAGATGACGAGGAAGTGCTCACCCGGGACAATCCACGCCACCGCTGGAATCAAGGTGCGGCCAACAGCAACAGCTCCGGCGTGGTGGTCAACCTCATTGACCAGCGGACGGGCGATTCTCAGCCGGCCCAGGTTCAGCGCCGTAGCGGACCGGATGGGTCCGAGGTGATCGACGTGCTCATCGCCGACAGTTGGGATCGGCAGGCGCGTCAGGGCCGGTTCGACGGCACCATGTCGGACACCTGGGGTCCGAAGCGACAAGGCACACGGAGAAGCTGATCATGGCCAAGCCCATCCCGTCCATTCTCTCCTCGATCGGGGATCGCTCTTTCCTCGGCTCGGCAGTCCCCATCGCCTTGGCCAAGGATGACAAGTGGGTGAAACTCCGGCCGTTCCTGAAGGCCCTGCCCCTTGCTCGTGAAATTCGCCGGCGGGTCGAGAAGGGCATGGCCGGGAAAGCCAAGGGCACGACCTGGCTTCCCGGCTCCGATGGGGAGGTCTGGGTCCGTATGGCATCGGCGGAAACGATCGTCGTGGGGCTGGTGGAGAAAGGGGTGCTTGCCGACAACGTGATCGACGCGGTTGCCCGGTTCGGCTCGGGTCTGGCCACTTGAATGTGATAGCGCAAGGCGCTATCTTTCCTCATGAACAACGCGCACCGCAAAACCCTCGCTGCGATCTTCTCGCGCCCGACACAGGCGGGCATCCGGTGGGCTGACATTGAGGCCCTGGTGATCGCCCTTGGCGGGGAAGTGGACGGGAAGCGGGAGGGCAGCCGGGTGGCGATGACCCTGAACGGGGTCCGCGCCATCTTCCACCGCCCCCATCCCAAGCCCGACACCAAGAAGGGCGCCGTGGATGCGGTTCGCCAGTTTCTGAGCAACGCAGGTATCAGGCCATGATGGAATACAAGGGCTACGTCGCCGGCCCCATCGACTTCGATCCCGAGGAAAAGACCTTCTCGGGGACGGTGGCCGGGCTGCGGGACGTCATCCATTTCGAGGGCTCGACGGCGGAAGACCTGGAGCGGGCATTCCGGGACAGCATCGACGACTATCTGGCCTATTGTGCCGAGCGCGGCGACGAGCCGGACAAGCCGTTCAACGGGAAGATCCTGCTGCGCACCGAGCCGGAGCTTCACCGCAAGGCCGCATTGCGGGCGGCGGCGGCCGGGATCAGCCTCAGCCAGTGGATTTCCCAGCAGATCAACACCGCGCCGTGATGTGGCAGGGAGCGTCTGAGTTCCCCGTAAACACGCAGCTTGTGCGGCCCGATACCTGCCCGTGTTCAGCCCCGGATCGCGGCAGTGTCGATCCCGTCCGCCTGGACGAAATCACCGCACCAATCATCGCAAGTGGTCTCCGTCCAATTTGCTTGTTGGACGTACTTCCCACCATTGGAAGGTGCTGGTGCATATCGTCGGCAAAAGCCTGACGTTGCATCGGCTCGCGGCCCCTGGTGATCCCAGAAGCGACAGATATCGCAGCCTGGCCGGCTCATTCCTCCCCCCTGTTCAGGCGAACCCCTGGTCCTCCATTGCCCTGATAACTGCCGGCGGGGATGAATTCAATCCCGGCGGCCGTCAGTGCAGCTTCTATCTTGCCGAGCGTCCCTCCCATTGCATCGGCACCGTTCTCGAATCGGCTCACGGTGTTGGCGGTAGTCCCTGCCTTTTCGGCGAGTTCCCGGACGCCCCAGCCCAACGCGGCACGTGCCATCTTGACCTGTTCACGGGTGATCATTTGTACACCGTCCACATTGGCGTTGATTGTGTATTGACGCAGTCCATGCGCTCGTGTACACTGTACAAACATTCGACGACGGACACAACGCCATGACCATCGACCGCCGCCAGCTTTTCACCCTCGCCTGGAAGTCCGCCAAGGGCACCGTGACCGGCTATCGCAATCTGCGAGCCGCGTTTGCCGCCGCCCTGCGCCGCGTCTGGGGGCTGGTCAAGGCGCTGGTGGCCGAAGAGGCCCGCCGTCCCGCGAAGCCGGTTCAGCCGGAGCGCAACGCCTTCTCCGACTGGTGGAACTCCAATCCCTACCGTGCCGCCGCCGTCGCCCGCCGGAACGCGCGTCTGGGGTCCTACGTGGTCGGCTGCTGGTGACGGAGGGGAGCATGGGAATCGTCGTCGCCCTCAACACGCGCCGCCCCGCGCCCGCCATGATGCAGGCCGCCGGATCGGGCCAGGTGCTCGGTCACCCTCTGCTGGCCTCGATTACGGCCAAGCTGCCGGTGGCCACCGCCCGCGCCATTGAGCGCGCCATCGCGACCGGGATGGCCGAAGGCGCCACCACTGCCGCCATCGCTCGGGAGATCGCCGCCCTGGGGATCGACCGGCGGACGGCCGAAGGGATCGCCCGCACCGCCGCCGCCGTGGTCACGGACGATGCCCGCCGGCGGGCGGGGTGGTGAACATGGGCGCCGTTCCCACCATCGCCGCCCTGCATGCGGCGGGCAGGCTCTCGGCCCGAGCCCGGAACGCCCTGCGTTGGGCGGGATGCGCCACCTTGGCCGACGTCGCTCAATTGACGGCCGACGACCTGGAGCGGCTTCCCAACGTCGGTCGCCAGACCGCACGCGAGATTGCCGCCGCGTTGGAAGCGGAAGGGCTGTGCCCGGTTCCAGACCCGAGGGACGACGATGACGAGGCGGATGACCCGCCGCGAGTCCCCTGGCTGCTGATGCTGGCCACTTGGCCACCCTCGAGCCTGCGGACGGTGGTCCGTGCGATCCGGGCCGGTGCCCACTATCCCGGCACCACACCGCAAACCCTGGCCAGCTTCATCGACCTCGCCGAACACGTCATCCACCATGAAAGGGGAAAAGCATGACCAAGAACCTTGCCCGCCTGTCCCTGCCGCTGGCCATCGTCGAGGGGCGCCCGCTTTGGCTGGCCGGCATGATGGCCCGGCGCGTCGTCCTGGAGGCCGTCGAGGCCGATGACGGTGTGGTCGACTACCTGCTGGGCTCGAACGAGTTCCCCGACCTTCCGACCGACGAACCGCCGGTCTACAGCGCCGTGTTCGACCCGGCTCCCGGTGGTGGCTTCGTCGGCTGGAATTTCACCACCGCAGACACGATGCCAGCCCACCAGATGGCGTTCTAATACGGATTCCGGCTGATTCATTCTGACGGCCACCAGTGAAATCGGCTGTTGGCG
>CALABS010000037.1 GCA_937887565.1 uncultured Rhodospirillaceae bacterium
GGCTGCCTACGCCAAACGCAAGAGCTGATTTCCACGGCCTTCACCGGACGGATACAGAAAGCATCCCGTTTAACGGCAGCCGATTAACCCGTACGCCCCACTTGGCGGCAAGGAAACAAATTTCTGAACCCAGCCTATGGCCGAGCACAACGCTCAAGGAGAACGGGGCGTACGCCCCTTCCGCCGAGCCCGTTGACGAACAACCTGTTGCTCACGTTTCGCGGTGATTGAACGAACATGATCGCCATAAATAAGTAGGTTCAGCACAAGACAAACCGTTTGCCATGTTACGCGAACCGAGAGCGATACTACAAAGAAAAGCAGAAACGCATACGCTTTAGCTATTCCATGTCTAACATCGCTTGGTATCAACGATACTTCAATACCAAGCGCCGCAATAGCCCAAAAGGCAATGGTCCCTAGGATTACAAACAAACCCAACTGAAACGGATAAACATACTCAACGAACCCACCAGGATGCATCAATGAAATTGATTTTATCTCTCTAGATAAAATTAGCGAATGCGCATTACCAGCCCAAGCCACCGAAACAGCTACAAAATCGACACTAGAGGAAACAGTACCGCTCTGGATGCCTCCAGGATATTAACCTCCGCAACGAACCCTAAAACCAACCCAAACACAAGATCGACGATAAGCCAAGGCTGGATGAGATTCTTCCAACCAGCCCTTCCGCCAGTTCCAAAGAATAACCAAACCCAAAATGACGGCATTCTAGCCTTGGTCGGCATCGGATCTGCGAACCTTATGGTACAGATTTCGTAGCGTACCTATTATGCCCTTCGCATCCTGCTTGGGATCGGCATCACCAATATCATCTTTAACGTAATTCTTATTAAGATGCTTCCTTACCGCACGGCTTCCTTTCTTCATCCTCACTCTTGCTGTTACCTCTTGTCCAGTTGAAGCAGCGTTTCTGACAATAGGCTTGCTTGATGGCCGTTGCAACAATTTGGTCGGTTTGCGTGGAGGACGACCGCATTTCTTCCAGTTGGGCTTCGGTAACGCGCACACCGTTTCTGGATATGTCGAGCGCGGAGAAAGCGACAAGTGTCGCAACGACGCCGGAAATGGCGGTAATCCACTCTGGAAGATTCAGTTTTGGAAATACTCTGCGGTGGCCCTTCTCGGGGTATGTTCGTTCGCCCTGATGCTTTTCGCTTATTTTTGGCTCTTGTTTGCCGTCGCTGTCCCAAAAGGCATCAAATTCGGATGGTGGTTCGACAGGTATAGCGTCCACTTGTGGAGCCCTCGCCGTCGAGGTGTGGTCGCCTTGGCGCTCTTTCTGATCAGCGTTACCTTGATCATCACCGCCGTGAGACTTGCCCTCCCTCACCGCGACCTCCCGAGTCCTCATCCGCTAAATCAAATATCCTCCATTCGCACAGTTTGACAACCTACAGCTTTAAGGCTCGCCAGGAAGAAGGCTGCCGTAAACGACCCTCGGCTGATCTTGTTGGAGATCGACGCCTTGGTTTCTTGGAAGCCGATGGCATTCAGGCGGGCGGCTAGGTCGTCATAGGTCACGCCCTGGCGCTTCAATTCGGCTTTCAGATATCGGCTCGCCCGCTCGTTCCAGTCCGGTTGGGTCACCATGATAACCTCTCAAATCCGATGATGAGTTATCATATCTGATGGCTTTCGCATTGACAATCAGCCCTGCCGAGATATCATATCTGAGAACTTTCTGGCAGATATGAGACTATGGCTCAGCACTTTCTCCTTTCCGCAGCCGCCAAGACGCTTTCGTTGAAAACGGTCATGCGCATGAGCGAAGAGGAAGCGCACGAGGCGTTCCGCCAAATCCGTTGGGCGGACACGGCCGGCGAGCCCTATTGCCCGCGCTGTGGCTGCGTGGCTGTCTACGGCTACACCACCCGTCGCCTGTGGAAGTGCAAGGGCTGCGGCCATCAGTTCAGCGCCACCAGCGGCACCATCTTCGCCGGCCGCAAGCTGGCGATGCGCGACTATCTGCTGATTATCGCCATTTTCTGCAACGGCGCCAAGGGTGTTTCGGCCCTCCAACTGAGCCGCGATCTCGACGTCCAGTACAAGACCGCTTTCGTCCTGGCCCACAAGCTGCGTGAGGCGATGGCGGCCGAGGATGCTGGCGCCGTGGCCTCGGGCGAGGTGGAGATCGACGGGGCCTATTTCGGCGGTTACGTGAAGCCGGCCAACTGGAAAGAAAACCGGCGCGACCGCCGCCTGCGCAAGAACCAGAACGGCAAGCGCCGGGTGGTGATCGTCGCCCGCGAGCGCAACGGCAAGACCCTGACCTTCGTGGTCAAGAGCGAGGACGCCGCCGTTCCCACCATCCATGAGCGGGTGGCGCCCGGCAGCACCATCCATGCCGACGAGGCCCCGCATTGGGACCAGTTGCACGCTCGCTACCTGACCAAGCGGATCAATCATTCCGAGGTCTACAGCGACGGCGAAAGCTGCACCAATCAGGCCGAGAGCTTTTTCAGCCGCCTCCGCCGCGCCGAATTCGGCACCTACCATCATGTTGCTGGCCCGTACCTGGCCGCCTATGCCGCCGAAATGGACTGGCGGGAAGACCATCGCCGCGTCAGCAACGGCGAGCAGTTCATGCTGGTGGTGGCCGCCGCCGCCAGCCATCCGGTCAGCCGACAGTGGAAGGGGTATTGGCAGCGAGGCGACCGGACATTGACTTGCTGATCGGGGAAACTCACCATTGCGGCCAACGACAAATCTTCTTGGCGACGCAATGGATCCATATTTCAAAGATTACAAGGAGCAGGAAGGGAAGAAGGTCGTCACGATCCTTCACGCCTCGACAGCGGTAGCCACGGCGGTTCTTTACAAGCTCGGTGTGGACCCCAATTCGGCTTTCTTCGTCCTCGCGCTGGTGGCAAGCGCCGCCGCCTATGGATATTGGTACTTGGCAGATGCTGCCGTTTACCGCGAAGCGGCGATACGCCATAACCAGAAGCCCGCCGACCGAACAGAACAGCAGGCAAGAGTTTTTTCTCGCTGGGGCGAGCTACAACAGCACTCCCAGAAACGATGCTTTGTTTCAGGCCTTCTCGCCTGGGCCATTCTGTTGGCAGGCCTCACGGCGGCTTTCGTTCTTGATGTTGGTCTTCTTCCAGGGTGGTTCGGCGGCTTTGTTATTCTTGGAGTTGCCGCATTAACAATACGGTCGCTCCTCGCAGACTTGAAAAACCACATTGAAGCCGTAAGGGCCGAACGCGCCGCCTATTTTGAATAGGCCTGCACATATTTGACGATGGTGGCCGCGCCGCCGTAGGCCGATCCCGTAAGCCACCAGTAAAAAGGCTATTTGGAGCGCTGGGCTTAACTTCTGCTCGATAAGGCTCATCCACCGGCCTATCATTCAGCGCGGACACCCCGGCCAAGGGCGTCCCGCTGGACCGTATTTCGCGCAAAGCAGGTGAAGATGACGACGCCGCTCATTCGAGACATGGACTTGATTCGCGAACTGATGCTCAAGATCGAGGGAGGGGACCGGATTTTCAATGTTCTCTCCCATGAAGTTGCCGCAGCTATCGGCGTGCCGACAGAGGAAGCACGAACTCACGAAGAAGCCGAAAAGCTCCGATACCACCTTGACCTTCTCGTGAAAGGCGGCTTCATTGAAGTAACTGATTATATTGGTGGCGTTACGGAAGTTGAAGCCATCACATGGGAAGGGCACGATTTCTTGGACAGCATTCGCGATCCTGTGGTCTGGGCAAAAACGAAGGATGGCATCAAGTCCGCTGGAGGGTTCACCTTCGACCTACTTAAGGCCCTCGCCAAAGGCTTCATTAAAAAGCAGGTTGAGGAGCGGACTGGCATCGCCCTTTGAGGAAAACGCGAGAGTCCCCGCTACTCGGTTAGCCGCCAAACACAAACGCCCCTGCGCCGTGTGGTGCCATCCACCAGCCCCCGGCGCGCGCGGGATCGCAGCGTCTGGACTATCCTGAGCGCGATGGCCTGCGACAACACCTTGTCGTGTTCGTCCAGGCCCTTTCGCTGCATGAGGCGGGCGGTAAGCTCTCGGGTATCCAGCGGCCCTTCGGCTCTAAGCGTTTCCAGGCAAAACGTGGTCGTTTCGCCACGTCGGAACACCCGGCTCAGATCGACGTAGGCGGGGAAGTCGTCGGCATTGCTGTCGATCTCGAACAGCCGCATGGCCGCGATGACATGCGCCAAGTCGGCCTGGGCCTCTTTCAGCCGCGCCTCATACTTCGCGATGGTATCGCGGATGCGGTCGCGTTTCTTGCGGAGGATGGTAATTGCGTGGGGTTCGGCCATGCCCACATTCTAGCGGCGCGCCTTCGGGTTGGCGTCCCGCGCGAAGGTGAGCTTGCTACATAATGCCGCAGGAAATGGCTGGGGGACTAGGATTCGAACCTAGACTGGCGGAGTCAGAGTCCGCTGTCCTACCGTTAGACGATCCCCCAGCAGGGGCGCGGCGGGCGGTGTATGGGGCCCGGATTGGGCTGGTCCGCCGCGAGAGGCGCACCTTCTATCACATCGGTTTCGGCTTGTGTAGGGAAAAATCGCCGCCCCCCGCCGATGGCGCCGGCGGGCCGGCGGCGGCGCGGATTCCCCTTGGGGACGGCCGCCGGGGCGGATAACATCGCGCCAGTTCTGGCCCGTGCCCATCGCAGAGTCCATCGTTGAGTTTCGTTCCCGCCCCCTGCCCCACCGAGCCGGTCTACGCCGCCCTCGACCTTGGGACCAACAACTGCCGCATGCTGGTCGCCCGCCCCCTTGGCGGCGCGTTCCGCGTGGTCGATGCCTTCTCGCGCATCACCCGCCTGGGCGAGGGCTTGGCCGCCGCCGGCGTCCTGGCCGAGGAGGCCATGGCGCGCACCATCGACGCCCTCAAGGTCTGCGCCGACAAGATGGCCAGGAACCGCGTCACCCGCGCCCGTCTGGTGGCCACCGAGGCCTGCCGCCGCGCCGCCAATGGCGGCGAGTTCGCGGCCCGGGTGCTGGCGGCCACCGGTCTGGCGCTCGACACCATCGCCGCCCACGAGGAAGCTGGCCTGGCCCTTGCCGGCTGCGCCTCGCTGCTGGAACCGTCGGCACGCCACGCCTTGGTGTTCGACATCGGCGGCGGCTCCACCGAATTGGTCTGGGTCGCCACCGGCGGCGGCGGCGGCCACTGTGTCCATGGCATCGAATCGCTGCCCTTGGGCGTGGTCACCCTGGCCGAGCAGCACGGCGCCGACCTTCATCGCCGCGACGGCTACGACCGCGTGGTGGCGGCGGTGGCGGAGCGCCTGCGGGGCTTCGAGTCCACCCACGGCATCGCCGCCGCCATCGGCCGGGGCGGCGTGCAGATGCTGGGCACCTCGGGCACCGTCACCACGCTGGGGGCGCTGCACCTGGACCTCGACCGCTACGAGCGGTCGCGGGTGGACGGGCTGGACCTGGACTTCGGCCACATCGCGGCGGTCACCCGCCGCCTGGGCGGCATGACCGCCGGCCAGCGCGCCGCCCACCCGTGCATCGGCCCCGAGCGGGCCGATCTGGTGGTGGCCGGCTGCGCCATCCTGGAGGCCATCTGCCGCACCTGGCCGCTGGGCCGGCTGCGCGTCGCCGACCGCGGCGTGCGCGAGGGCATCCTGATCGCCATGATGAGGGACGACATGCAGGCCGCGGGGGCGTTGACGTGAGCAAGACCGGCAAATCCGGCGGCAAATCCGGTTCTGGCAGCCGCATGCTGGTGACCCGGGTCAAGACCGCCAAGAAGCGCACCACCTCGTCCACGCGGTGGCTGCAGCGCCAACTCAACGATCCCTATGTCCACGAGGCCAGGAAGCTGGGCTACCGCTCGCGCGCCGCCTTCAAGCTCAAGGAACTGGACGACCGCTTCCACTTCCTGGCCAAGGGGTCGCGGGTGGTGGACCTGGGCGCCGCCCCCGGCGGCTGGACCCAGGTGGCGGTCGAGCGCGTCGGCCCCAAGGGCAAGGTCGTCGGCATGGACATCCTGGAATACGACCCGGTGCCCGGCGCCATCTGCATGCAGGGCGACTTCCTGGCCGAGGATTCGCCCGACCGCCTGAAGGAGGCTCTGGGCGGCCTGGCCGACGTCGTCATTTCCGACATGGCGGCGCCGACCACCGGCCATCCGCCCACCGACCACCTGCGCATCATCGGCATGGTCGAGGTGGCGCTGGACTTCGCCCTCGAGGTCCTGGCCCCCGGCGGCGTGTTCGTGGCCAAGGTGTTCCAGGGCGGCACCGAAAAGACGCTGCTGGACCTGCTGAAAAGGAATTTCGCCACCGTCCGCCATGCCAAGCCCCCGGCCAGCCGCGCCGAATCGGCCGAGACCTATGTGGTGGCGACGGGGTTCAAGGGCGGCCCGGCCTAGGCGCGCGACGGCGCCATGGGAAACCTCAGTGCGGCAGCATGCAGCCGAGGTGGATGACCGCCTCGCGGGGGGTGGCCCGGGCCAGATTGGTGTCCACCACGTCGGCGACGATCAGGTCGCGGGTCGTGGGCGCGATGGTGTCCTCGAGTTCGCGCAGGAAGGCCTTGGGTCCCACCAGCACCAGATGCTCGAACCGATGGCCGCGGGCGGCGCGGTCGAGCTGGCCGGCGAGGCGCCCGGCGAAGGGCCGCGGCCCGGCACGGGGAACCGCGAAATCGAGCACCGGTTCGAGATTGCGCCCGCCGTCGCACTGGAAGAACTGCGCCCTCTCGCCGTCGGCCACGCACACCCAGGTATCGGACGCCTTCATGCGAACCTCCTGTGTCCGGCCCCAGCGGGGGCCCGGCCCGGCCGAGATCGGCGCGGTTGCCGGTTACGACACTCCAGCATGCCCACTATACCACGATGAAGCGCAAAATGCTGCCATGGCGTGCTTGAGGAGTCCTCCATCTTGTGTATGATGGCGCGCCAATCTGTAGGAACCGCGCAGCCCCTCCCCGCCGCGCGGGCCGTCCCCGGAGGTGGCATGGAAATCAAGGAAGCCCTGACGTTCGACGACGTGCTGCTGGTCCCGGCGGCCTCGGACGTCCTGCCGACCCAGGTCGATACCCGCACCCGCATCACCCGCTCCATCGAGTTGGGCATCCCGCTGGTGTCGGCGGCCATGGACACGGTGACCGAAAGCCGGCTGGCCATCGCGCTGGCCCAGGCCGGCGGCGTCGGCGTCATCCACAAGAACCTCGACATCGCCGCCCAGGCGGCCGAGGTGCGCAAGGTCAAGAAATTCGAATCCGGCATGGTGGTGAACCCGCTCACCATCCATCCCGACCAGCCCTTGGCCGACGCCCTGAAGCTGATGGCCGACTTCCGCATCTCCGGCATCCCGGTGGTCGAGCACGGCTCGGGCAAGCTGGTCGGTATCCTGACCAACCGCGACGTCCGCTTCGCCTCCAACGTCATGCAGCCGGTCGCCGAGCTGATGACCAAGGAAAAGCTGGTCACCGTGCGCGAGGGCGTCGACAAGGAAGAAGCCAAGCGCCTGCTGCACCAGCACCGCATCGAAAAGCTGCTGGTGGTCGACGGCAGCTACCGTTGCGTCGGGCTGATCACCGTCAAGGACATCGAGAAGGCCAAGGCCCACCCCAACGCCTGCAAGGACGACCAGGGCCGCCTGCGGGTCGCCGCCGCCACCGGCGTCGGCCCCGACGGCATCGGCCGCGCCGAGGCGCTGCTGGACGCCGGCGTCGACGTGATCGTGGTCGACACCGCCCACGGCCATTCGCGCGGCGTCATCGAGGCGGTCGAGACCATCAAGAAGCTGTCCGCCTCCGCCCAGGTCATCGGCGGCAACATCGCCACCCCCGACGCCGCCCGCGCCCTGGCCGACGCCGGTGCCGACGCGGTGAAGGTGGGCATCGGCCCGGGCACCATCTGCACCACCCGCATGGTGGCGGGCGTGGGCGTGCCGCAGCTGTCGGCGGTGATGGAGGTGGCCGAGGTCACCCGCCAGCGCGGCATCTGCCTGATCGCCGATGGCGGCATCAAGTATTCCGGCGACATCGCCAAGGCCATCGCCGCCGGCGCCGACTGCGTGATGGTCGGCTCGCTGCTGGCCGGCACCGAGGAAAGCCCGGGCGAGGTTTTCCTGTACCAGGGCCGCTCGTACAAGTCCTATCGCGGCATGGGCTCCATCGGCGCCATGGCGCGCGGGTCCGCCGACCGCTATTTCCAGGCCGACGTGTCCGACAACCTGAAGCTGGTCCCCGAGGGCGTCGAGGGCCGCGTCCCCTACAAGGGCCCGTGCGCCAACATCATCCACCAGCTGGTGGGCGGCCTGCGCTCGGGCATGGGTTATACCGGCCACCGCACCATCCCCGAGATGCAGAGGAATTGCAGCTTCCGCCGCATCACCTCGGCCGGCCTGCGGGAAAGCCACGTCCACGACGTGTCGATCACCAAGGAAGCCCCGAACTACAAGAGCGACTGAGCCGCCGGTTCGGTCGCGAAAAGGCCCCCGGTACCACCGGGGGCTTTTTCATGGTTCATCGCCTATGCCACGACGCCCTGAATGTGCATCACGGCATGGCCATCATACTTCTTGCCCTCGCCGGGCGCCGCGCGTCAGAACTCCTTCCAGCCGCCGTCGGCCCCAACCTTGGCCGCCGGCTTGGCGGCGGGCGCCGCCACCTTCGCCTTGACCGCGGGCTTGACCACCGGCTTGACGGCCGGCCTTGCCGCACCGGTCTCGCGTTTCGGCGCCGCCTCGGTTCGCGCGGCCGCCCGGACGCCGACATTGAACGCCCCCATCTGGCGACCCAGTTCGTCGGCCTGTTGCTCCAGGGCCTGGGCGGCGGCGGCGGATTCCTCGACCAGGGCGGCGTTCTGCTGGGTCATCTCGTCCATCTGGCTGACGGCGGCGTTGACCTGGTCGATGCCGGCGGCCTGCTCGGACGAGGCGGCGGCGATCTCGGCGACGATGTCGGCCACCCGCTTCACCCCGCCCAGGATCTCGTCGAGCGTGGTGCCGGCGCCTGTAACCAGGTCGGCGCCCTGCTTGACCTCGGCCGTCGACTGGGTGATCAGGGTCTTGATCTCCTTGGACGCCTGCGCCGAGCGCTGGGCCAGGTTGCGGACCTCCTGGGCCACCACCGCGAAGCCCTTGCCGGCGTCGCCGGCCCGCGCCGCCTCGACGGCGGCGTTCAAGGCCAGCAGATTGGTCTGGAAGGCGATCTCGTCGATCATGCCGACGATGTCGCCGATCTTCTGGCTGGAGGCCTCGATGCGGCCCATGGCGGCCACCGCGTCGGCCACTACCCGCCCGCCCGAGGCGGCCACCTCGCGGGCGCCGGCCGCCAGCTGGTTGGCCTGCTGGGCGTTGGCGGCGTTCTGGCGCACCGTCGCCGCCAGTTCCTCCATGGAGGCCGCGGTCTCCTCCAGCGCGCTGGCCTGCTGTTCCGAGCGCTCGGACAGGTCGGTGTTGCCGGCGGCGATCTCGCGGGTGGCGGAGGCGATGGCGCCGGTGACGTCGTTGATGCTGTTGACCATGTCGAACAGCCGCCCGACCGTCTGGTTGAGGGCCGCCTTGATCTGCCCGAAGGTGCCCTTGTAGTCCTGGGTCATACGGCGGGTCAGATCGCCGTCGGCCAACGCGCTGAGCACGCCGACGGCCTCCGTCATGCCGCGCTCGTTCTCCAGCCGGTTGGCGACCATCTCGGTGATGTCGGTGGCGTATTTCACCACCTTGAAGGGCTTGCCGTTGAGGTCGAGGATCGGGTTGTAGGACGCCTGAATCCAAACCTCGCGACCACCCTTGCCGATGCGCTTGAACTCGGCGGCGATGTACTCGCCGCGGTTCAGCTTGGCCCAGAAGTCCTTGTAGTCCTGGCC
The DNA here is from genome assembly GCA_937887565.1 of uncultured Rhodospirillaceae bacterium. Taxonomy (GTDB): domain Bacteria; phylum Pseudomonadota; class Alphaproteobacteria; order Rhodospirillales; family Magnetospirillaceae; genus CALABS01. Next base: position 9,821 of record CALABS010000037.1, read on the forward strand.
GGAGGCATAGGCCGGCTCGACGAACATCGAATGATGCCGGCCCTTGATCTCGTCCAATCCGTAGCCGACGGCGCCGAGGAAGTTCTGGTTGGCGGTGAGGATGGTGCCGGCCATGTCGAAGGCGATCACCGCCTGCGACTTGCCGATGGCGTCGATCTGTCCGGCGAAATCCGCGTTGCGCAGCTTCTGCTCGGTGACGTCGATGGCGTATTTGACCACCTTGAACGGCCGGCCGCCGGCGTCGAGAATCGGATTGTAGGATGCCTGGATCCAGACCTCGCGGCCGCCCTTGCCGATGCGCTTGTACTCGGCGGCCTGGTAGACGCCACGGTTGAGCGTCTCCCAGAACTGCCGGTATTCCACGCTGTCCTTGTAGGCCGGCTCGACGAACATCGAATGGTGCCGCCCCCGGATCTCGTCGAGGGTATAGCCCAACGCGGCGAGGAAATTCTCGTTGGCGGTGATGACGGTGCCGTCGAGCTTGAACTCGATGACAGCCTGCGACTTGCGGATGGCGGCCATCTGGCCGACGAGATCCGCGCGCTCCATCTGCGAAATGAAACCGAACATGGGACCCTCCTGGCCGGCTACGCGGCGTCGGGAACGATGGTGGCGTGAAACACCTGATCGAGGTCGAGCAGGGCCACCATCCGGCCGTCGACGGTCAGCAGGCCGGACAGGAACGCGCCCCCCGCCCCGTGCTCGATCTCGGGGATGGGCTGGATGGCGGCTTCGTCGACGGCCAGGATGTCGGCGACGGCGTCGACCAGGATGCCGGCGACCTGATCGCCCACCGACACCACGATGGTCACGTGACGGGCCGACGCCTCGGTGACGGCGCCGCCGAAGCGGGCGCGCAAATCGAGGATGGGGACGATCGTCCCGCGCAGGTCGATGACGCCCCGCATGTAGCCCGGCATGTCGGGCAGCGGCGCCGCCGGAGCCCATCCCTTGATCTCGCGGATCGCCATGATGTCGACGCCGTATTCCTCGGCGCCGATCGTGAAGGTGATGAACTGCCGTGCCATCGCCCTTCCCCGCCTCCCGTTATCGTTGTGCCGGCCCGCGCATTCACCACGGCTTCCGACACCCTATCACCCTTACCTTGCATAGTGCAGCAACAACCTCGGCTCCATTGGAACGATGGCGCATACAACCTTGGAACTACTTGCGGGGCGCTCCGCTTGCGTTTCGCCGGCTTTGCCCTTAGGGTCCGGCCACTCTCATTCACCCGCAGGTCGCCCATGACCCCCGCCGCCCGCCTCCAGGCCGCCATCGAGGTGCTCGAAGCCGTCGAGTCCGCCAACCGTCCCGCCGACCAGGTGGCCTCGTTCTATTTCAAGGGCCGGCGTTATATCGGCTCCAAGGACCGCCGCGCCGTCGCCGAGATCGTGTGGCGGGTGCTGCGGTCCAAGGCGCGCATCGACTGGTGGCTGGCGCGGCTGGACTTTCCCGCCGAGGCCCGCGCCCGGGTGTTCGCGGACCTGGCCTTCCAGGGGGTGGCGCCCGAGCGCGACCTGTTCCAGGGCGCCCACTCGGCCCGGCCGCCGGGCAAGGAGGAGCGCCGGATGATGGAGGCTTTGGCCGGACGCTCGATCTTCCACCACGACATGCCGGACTGGGTCCGGGGCGAGTACCCGGAATGGATTCAGGGCCGCCTGGAAGAGCTGTTCGGCGAAAGGTTGGCCGCCGAGATGGGCGCCATGCGCGACGAGGCGCCGCTGGACCTGCGCGTCAACACGCTCAGGGCCAGCCGCGACGACGCCGTCGCCGCCCTGGCCGCCGACGGCATCGAGGCCGCCCCCACCCCGCTGTCGCCATTGGGCCTGCGGCTCAAGGCCCGCGCCGCCCTGGTGCAATTGCAGGCGTGGCGCGACGGGCTGGTCGAGGTCCAGGACGAGGGCTCGCAGCTGGTGGCCCTGCTCACCGACGCCCGCCCCGGCCAGGCGGTGGTCGATTACTGCGCCGGCGCCGGCGGCAAGACCCTGGCGCTCGCCGCCGCCATGGAGAACAAGGGCCGGCTGGTGGCCTGCGACGTCGCCGAATGGCGGGTGGACAAGGCCGCCGAACGCTTCCGCCGCGCCGGTGTCCACAACGTGACCCGCCGGGTGATCGGCGGCGAGTCCGACAAGTGGATCAAGCGCTCGGCGGGAAGCTTCGACCGCGTGCTGGTCGACGCGCCATGCACCGGCACCGGCACCTGGCGCCGCAATCCCGACGCCAAGTGGCAGCTGACCGAGACCGACCTCTTGGAGCTGGTCGAGCGCCAGAAGGCCATCCTGGCCAGCGCCGCCCGCCTGGCCGGGCCGGGGGCGCGGCTGGTCTACGCCACCTGCTCGATCCTGCCCGAGGAGAACGAGCGCCAGATCGAGGCCTTCCTGGCCGCCCATCCCGACTTCACGGCGGTCCCCGTGCCGGCGTTGTGGTCCGAGCTCGTCGGCACGCCCTGCCCGGTCGACGGACCCTGGCTGCGCCTGTCGCCGCTGGCCCACGGCACCGACGGCTTTTTCGCCGCCGTCCTGCAGCGCGCGGCCTGACCGCACGCCGCCGGGAATACCCAAAAAGGTGTCGATTCTCGCCCCCCGGCGCGCTAGATATGGTGTCTTCCCCGTTTTCGAGATGACGGACCAGGCGATGGGCAGCGATCAGGACTTCCACAGGATCAAGCGGCTTCCCCCTTACGTCTTCGCCGAGGTCAACGCCATGAAGGCACGCGCGCGGGCCGCCGGCGACGACATCATCGACTTCGGCATGGGCAATCCAGACCAGCCCACACCGTCCCACATCGTCGACAAGCTGGTCGAGGCGGCGCGCAACCCGCGCGCCCACCGCTATTCCATGAGCCGGGGCATCCCCGGCCTGCGCAAGGCTTTGTGCGCCTACTACCAGCGCCGCTTCGGGGTCGATCTCGACCAGGATTCCGAGTGCATCGTCACCCTGGGCTCCAAGGAGGGCCTGGCCAACCTCGCCAACGCCATCACCAGCCCCGGCGACATCGTGCTGGTGCCCAATCCCAGCTACCCCATCCATCCCTACGGCTTCATCATCGCCGGCGGCTCGTGCCGCTACGTGCCGGTGACCCCCGACGCCGAGTTCCTGCGGGCGCTGGACCGCGCCGTGCGCCATTCGGTGCCCAAGCCCATCGCGCTGGTGCTGAACTATCCGTCCAATCCGACGGCGCTCCTGGCCGATCTGGACTTCTATGGCCAGGTGGTGGATTTCTGCCGCCACCACGGCATCTGGATCCTGTCCGACCTCGCCTATTCCGAGATCTATTTCGACGTCGAGCCGCCGCCCTCCATCCTGCAGGTGCCGGGCGCCAAGGACATCGCGGTCGAGTTCACCTCGATGTCCAAGACCTACAACATGCCCGGCTGGCGCATCGGCTTCGCCGCCGGCAACAAGACGCTGATCGCCGCGCTGGGGCGCATCAAGAGCTATCTCGATTACGGCGCCTTCACGCCCATCCAGGTGGCCGCCGCCGCCGCCCTGAACGGCCCCCAGGATTGCGTCGAGGAGATCCGCCAGACCTACAAGGCCCGCCGCGACGTTCTCATCGAGGGGCTGGACTCCGCCGGCTGGCAGGTGCCGTCGCCGCCCGCCACCATGTTCGCCTGGGCGCCCATCCCGCCCGCCTTCGCCCATCTGGGCTCGCTGGAGTTCTCGAAGCTGCTGATGCGCGAGGCGCAGGTGGCGGTGGCGCCCGGCATCGGCTTCGGCGAATATGGCGACAGTTTCGTCCGGATCGGCCTGGTGGAGAACCGCCACCGCACCCGCCAGGCGGTCCGCAACATCAAGACCTTCCTCGCCAACTACGACAAGGTGCTGGAAGAGTCCGAAAAGCAACGAGCATTGGCAGGACGATGAAACCTCTGAAGATCGCCGTCGCCGGTCTGGGCACCGTGGGTGCCGGACTGGTCCGCCTATTGACCGACAATGCCGAACTGGTGGCGCTGCGCGCCGGCCGGCCGGTGGTGGTGACCGCCGTTTCCGCCCGTGACCGCTCGCGCGATCGCGGCATCGCCATCCCCGCCTCGGTCGCCTGGTTCGACGACGCCGCCCGCATGGCCGCCGAGGCCGATGCCGACGTGGTGGTCGAGGTGATCGGCGGCTCGGACGGCATCGCCAAGACCGTGGTCGAGACCGCCATCGCGCGGGGCCTGCACGTGGTCACCGCCAACAAGGCGCTGCTGGCCCATCACGGCACCGAGCTGGCCAGGGCCGCCGAGGCCAAGGGCGTCAGCCTGGCCTTCGAGGCGGCGGTGGCCGGCGGCATCCCCATCATCAAGGCGCTGCGGGAAGGCCTGGCCGGCAACGCCATCAGCCAGGTGATCGGCATCCTCAACGGCACCTGCAACTACATCCTCACCACCATGCGCGAGACGGGCCGCAACTTCGCCGACGTGCTCGCCGAGGCGCAGACGCTGGGCTACGCCGAGGCCGATCCCAGCTTCGACGTCGACGGCATCGACGCCGCCCACAAGCTGTCGATCCTGACCAGCCTGGCGTTCCACGCCCCGGTGGATTTCAAGGCGGTGCACGTCGAGGGCATCGGCAACGTGTCGGCCGACGACATCCGCTTCGCCGAGCGGCTGGGCTACCGCATCAAGCTGCTTGGCATCGCGCGGATGACCGACCATGGCGTCGAGCAGCGGGTGCATCCGTGCATGGTGCCGCTGGCCTCGCCCATCGCCAAGGTCGAGGGCGTGTTCAACGCCGTCGTCGCCGAGGGCGACTTCGTCGGCCGCTCCATCTACGAAGGCCGGGGCGCCGGTGCCGGCCCCACCGCCTCGGCGGTGGCCGCCGACATCGTCGATATCGCGCGCGGCTGCAAGGCGCCCACCTTCGGCGTGCCGGCGACGGCCCTGAAATCCCTGCCCGCCGCCGCCATGGACCGCCGCCAGGGTGCCTATTACCTGCGCCTGACCGTGGTGGACAGGCCCGGCGTGCTGGCCGACGTGGCCGCCGCGCTCCGGGACGAGCAGGTCTCGGTCGAGCAGATGATCCAGGACGCCCGCGCCCCCGGCGACCCGGTGCCCATGGTGATGACCCTGCACGACACAGACGAGGCCGCCATGAACCGCGCCATCGCCCGTATCGCCAAGCTGGACGCGGTGGTCGAGGCGCCCCGCATCATCCGTATCGAGCACCTGTGATGCCGCATCGCCAGATCGTGACACCGCCGCCGGCCGCCCTGGACCGCAACCTCGCCCTGGAAGTGGTGCGGGTCACCGAGGCCAGCGCCCTGGCCGCCGCCCGCTGGATCGGACGCGGCGACGAGAAAGCCGCCGACGAGTCCGCCTCGGCCGCCATGCGCCAGGCGCTCAACAGCCTGGTCATGGATGGCGTGGTGGTCAACGGCCAGAGCGACGACGAGGCCGTGCCGCTGCACACCGGCGAGAAGGTTGGCACCGGCCAGGGCCCCAAGGTCGATATCGTGCTCACCGCGCTGGAAGGCGCCACCATCTGCGCCAAGGGCAGCCACAACGCCCTGTCGGTGGTGGCGCTGACCGAGGAAGGGTCGTTCCTGCACGTGCCCGACTCGGTCTACATGGAGAAGATCGCGGTGGGCGGCGGCCTGCCGGCCGGGGTGGTCGACCTCGATTCGACCCCCGAGGAGAACCTGGCCCGCGTCGCCCAGGCCAAGGGCCTGGACGTCACCGACCTGACCGTCTGCGTGCTGGACCGCCCGCGCCACACCGAGTTGATTGGCCGCCTCTACGACGCCGGCGCCCGCGTGGTGCTGATCGACGACGGCGACGTGTCGGGCGCCATCGCCACCGGCCTGGCCCAGACCGGTATCGACCTCTACATGGGTTCGGGCGGCGCCGCCCAGGGCGTTCTGGCCGCCGCCGGGCTGAAATGCCTGGGCGGCCAGTTCCAGGGCCGCATGATCCTCCGCTCGGAGTCCGACCGCGCCCGCTGCCGCGCCTCGGGGCTGGATTGCGGCCGGCGGTTCGACATCGAGGACATGGTCAAGGGCGAGGTGATGTTCGCCGCCAGCGGCATCACCGACGGCCACGTGCTGGACGGCGTGTGCACCCGCGGCAACCGCGGCATCAGCCACTCGCTGGTGATGCGGTCGCTGACCGGAACCATACGCTATCTCACCGTCCACCACGACTTCGCCAAGAGCGCCCCCGTCGAACACCGTTAGCCGAGCACGGATGAGCATCGTCGCCGCCCCGTCCCCGACCGCCTCCGCCACCGCCTTCCTGGGCGTCGAACGGTCGCTGACCGGGCGGCGGTGGCAGGCGCGGCTGGGCGACGAGCGCCTGGCGCTGACCCTGTCGCAGCGCCTGGCATTGCCCGAGGTGGTCGGCCGGGTGCTGGCGGCGCGCGGCATCGGGCTTGACGACGCCGAGGTGTTCCTCAACCCGACGCTTCGCGACCTGCTGCCCGATCCCAGCCACCTCAGGGACATGGACGCCGCCGCCGACCGGCTGGCGCGGGCGGTGATGGCCGGCGAAACCATCGGCGTGTTCGGCGACTACGACGTCGACGGCGCCACCTCGTCGGCGCTGCTGAGGAACTTCCTGGTCGCCGCCGGTGCCACCGTGCGGGTCCACATCCCCGACCGCATCGCCGAGGGCTACGGCCCCAACGCCCCCGCCCTGCTGCGCCTGAGGGCCGAGGGGGTGACGGTGGTGGTCACCGTCGATTGCGGCACCACCGCCTTCGAGCCGCTGGAGGCCGCCGCCGAGGCCGGCCTCGACGTCATCGTCGTCGACCACCACGAGGGCGAGGCCCGCCAGCCCCGCGCCCTGGCGGTGGTCAACCCCAACCGCATCGACGAGGACAGCCCCCACGGCCACATGGCCGCCGTGGGCGTGGCCTTCCTGCTGGCGGTCGCCGTCAACCGGGGGCTCAAGGCGGCCGGCTGGTACGGCACCCGCCCCGCCCCCGACCTGCTGCGCTGGCTGGATCTGGTGGCGCTGGGCACGGTCTGCGACGTGGTGCCGCTTCGGGGCGTCAACCGCGCCCTGGTGACCCAGGGGCTCAAGGTGATGGGGCGGCGCTCCAGCGTCGGGCTGTCGGCGCTGGCCGACGTGGCCGGGGTCAAGGAACGCCCCGACGCCTATCACCTGGGCTATGTGCTGGGCCCCCGCGTCAATGCCGGCGGCCGCGTCGGCGAGGCCGAGCTGGGCACCCGCCTGCTGTCCACCGACGATCCGGTCGAGGCCATGGAGATCGCCCGCCTGCTCGACAGCTACAATAAGGACCGCCAGGAGATCGAGGCCGCCGTGCTGCTGGAGGCCATCGAGCAGGTGGAATCCCGTCCCGACGACGGCCTGCCGCTGTTGGTGGCGGCCGGCGACGGCTGGCACCCCGGCGTCATCGGCATCGTCGCCGGAAGGCTCAAGGAGCGGTATGGCCGCCCGGCCTGCGTGATCGCCTTCGACGGCACCGTCGGCAAGGGCTCCGGTCGCTCGGTGGCCGGACTCGACCTCGGCGCCGCCGTCATCGCCGCCCGCCAGGCCGGCCTGCTCGCGGCCGGCGGCGGCCATGCCATGGCGGCCGGGTTCACGGTGGAGCGCGCCCGCCTGGGCGAGTTCCGCGCCTTCGTCGCCGAGCGCCTGCACGCCCAGCTCAGCGGCGAGTTGGTGCCGCTCCTCGAACTGGACGGCGCCGTCGACTGCGCCGGCTGCGGCCTCGATCTGGTGGAGACCCTGGAGCAGCTGGGCCCGTTCGGCTCGGGCAATCCTGAGCCTCGCTTCGCCGTGGTCGCCGCCCGGGTGATCAAGTCGGACGTGGTGGGCTCGGGCCACGTCCGCCTCATCCTGGCGGGTGCCGGCGGCCAGCGCCTCAAGGCCATCGCCTTCCGCGCCGCCGACAGCGAGATCGGCCACGCGCTGCTGGCCAGCCAGGGGCGGAGCTTCCACCTGGCCGGGACGCTGCGCGCCGACACCTGGCAAGGCAACACCAGCGTCCAGTTGATCGTCGACGACGCCGCCTTCGCGCGCTGACCAGCGGTCGCTGACAACGCTTGACCTCGCGCCCCCAAGCCGCTATCTAGTCGCCCTCGCCTCGACACGTCCCCATCGTCTAGAGGCCTAGGACACCGCCCTTTCACGGCGGCGACAGGGGTTCGAATCCCCTTGGGGACGCCATCCACCCAAAGGCAACCGGCATCCAACTGTCTCCGCCGCGGCGGGGAGAACTGGTGTCCTCCCCGCCGCCTCCGTCACGCCAGCATGCCCAGGGCCCGTCCGTAGCGCCGGGTGACCTCGTCGGCGTCCTCGCTCTTGAGCACCGTGCCGAAGGCCTCGGTGGTCTTGGGGCCGATCCAGTTGTCCACCTTCAATGGCGGCTGGTCGTCCGGCTTGAGGGCGTTAAGGGCCTCCTGCAACACACCGGCCTCGACCTTGGGCGCCTTGGTGTCGGTGGGAGCGCGGAACAGTGACCCGAAGATATTGTGGGTCTTGTCCTCAAGCCCCTCGGGAGAGCCGCTCTTCTGGGCGTTGCGGGCGAACTGGTTGAAGCGGCCTAGCGCCAGCCCCTCCTCGACCCTGGTCGGACCCAGCCGTGCCGTGGCGTGCTTCATCGCGAAGTCGGTCTGCGGGCCATACTTGCCGTCCTCCTCCACCGGTCCCAGCTTGGTGTAGGGACCGTAGGCGGGCGAGCGCTGGCCCAGCGGGTTGGCCTGATTGACGAGGTTGAGGCCCTGCTGCAACGCCTTGACGGCGTTGGTAGTGCCATCGGTCTGCGCCGCGTCGGCCACCTTCTGCCCCAGCCGGCTGGTGGCCTGCCACAGGTCCTCCCCCTGCGGGGTGGTGTGCGGCGAAGGCTTCTCTGGAATCGGGCGGATCGGATGGGGTTCGATCGGCTTACCGCCATCGGTCTGCTGCGGGTCGTCGCCGTAAATGCCGACATGCCAGTCCTGCACCTTCTCGTAGGCGTGGGCCTTGAGCGGATCCCCGGACCGCCAGCCGCGATAGTCGCCCTGGGCATGGTGGATCAGGTCCATCATCTCGGGCTGGGTCAGGGTTTCGGTCCTCTTCAGCATGGCCGACTGCCCCTTGTTGGTCACCGGGGTGGCGGCCATCTCCTGCATCTGCGTCACCCGCGGGTCGGCCGGCGTGGCGGGGGCTTCGGCCGCCTTGGCCGCGGCATCATCAACGGTCTGCGGCAGGGCCGGGGGTCCCAGCGGATGGTTTGGCTCGGCCGCGGCGGCGGAGTGGATGCCGAAAATGTCCGAGGCCAGTGTCCCGGCAGTATCGCCGATGTCGTGCACCACCTCGGCCACCTTGTCCCAGGGGCTGTCTTCGGCACCGGCCGCCTTGGCCCTGGCGGCGTCCTCGGGGGTGAGGAACGCCCCCTTGTCGTGCGTCGCGGCCTCGCCGCTCGGCTTCGGCTGGCCCGGACCCTGACCCGGCGACTTCGGATCCTTGCCGTCGCCCTTGGCCTGGGCGGCGTTCTCCGGAGTCTGATGCGTCTTGTAGACGTCGGGCAGCTTGGGGTGGTCCCGGAAGGAGTCGGCGATGTCGCGACAGGCCTCGTGGCTGTTCTCGTCGATGCCGCGGAACGCCGCCCGGTTGCGGCGCAGCCGGTCGAAGTTGCGGACCTTGTAGGTCGATCCCAGGATCTTACCGCCAGCGAAATCGCTCTGCTTGGCCATCTTCTCACCGTCGCCGGCCTTGATAGCGTCCTTCAAACTGGTATAGCTGGACAGGCTGCCGTTGGCGTAATGCACGTCCAGTACAGCCGTCTTCTGGCCGTCGGTCAGCTTGTCCCAGTCCGCATCGCCGATTTCACCCTTGATCTTGGTGATCCGGCTTTCGATCTCGCCGTCGAGCTTGGTGTCGATCTCGGAATCCGGCAGTGTGAACTTCTTGCGATCGTCATCGCTATTGACCTTAGCCGTCGCCATCTTGCTGAGGCGGTCGAACTCCTTTTCCTTCTCCTCCTTGGTGGCGTCACGCATCGCGCCGGTCTTGGCGTCCTTGACCTGGAGCTTCAGGGCACTGAACGTGTCCTTGCTATCGACATTGAAGCCGACCCCCACGGTCAGATAGCCGTTGGTATCCTTATAAGGGCTGCTTTCGACGCCTTCGCTGAGCTTGATGTGCTTGCGCATGCGCTGTTTGAGGGTATCATCCATGAGAATTCTCCTGTTTCTATAGTGTGCAGATGATGCGATTGCTCGCGCTGTCGGGGTGATGATGGAAACCATCACCCTGGTTCGCCCCACCGTTTGCGTTTTGTTGGATTCCAGGCCAGGGGAGCGAACACTGGCCGCCGATCCCGGACAATACCGGGGCGGCAACGTTTCAACGGGCCGTGGGCCGCACTGTGAGAATGGGGTGTGGGGCGCAGCCCCGGTGGTGTGGAGAAAGCCATGTCCAGAGCTGGCGTGAACACGGCGTCAGTCGCTCCCTTCTCCCGCCACATGCCGTGGCACGTGAGCGGAAGGTTATGGATTCTGGTGCTGCTGGTGGCGCTGGTCTCAGGTAAGCCGGCGACGGCGGACGAGGACGATGCCCGGTGGTCGCTGCCCGAGGCGGAGCAGACGGCGGTGCGGTGGGATGCGATCAGCGGCTATTGGGCCGACGATCAGGGGGATGAATTCGTGTTCACCCGCCGCGAAGGCATTCTTCAGGCCAAGCGTTGGAAGGATGGTGAGGTTACCACCATGGCCGGTCGTTGGCGCCTTATCCGCCGTCTTCATCCGTACGAAGCTCTCGAGGTGATCGCCGTCGTGACGGATGAGCAATGGTGCTTTCCCTCCCTTCCGCCTAGCCTGATGGGGGAAAAGCACAACCTTTACCGCGAGGTTTCCATCTGGCAAAAGGGAGAAAACGAGTATCTGAAAGCCGATCTCGCCACACGTATAGATCCTCCGGCCGACGCCATGACAGCGGACGTCGGACCGATGGTGCAGGCGCTAAAAAAATACAGTCAGCATGGGGTCACCAAGGACGAAGGTCCCTGGCGTCGTGTCCGCGCGGAAGATGTTCCTCAATGGTTCCGCGATCTGATCGCCCAAGACCTCATCGCTCAGCCGCGATGCATTCCGTAGCGTTGGGGCAGCAACAACGCCTGCTTGCTTTTTTTCAGACACACATCCGCGGCAGGCACAGCGTCCGAAACGCGCACCAGCTTCCAGGGACAATTCGCGTGTTGGTGGAAGCAACTTACCAGGAACAGGCAATGCCGTCAATGCCATTTTGTTCTGTCTGCCGCTGTCCGTTAACCTGTTGATTTTTCAGGAGAGAGGGTTGGACGGGAGTTACCTTTGGTACGCCATTTCTCCGCATCGCGTTGAAACTAAACGGCTTTTCGAAGCCAGATGCTCCCGTGTGATACACGCTTGTGATACACACGGGAACGCCAGATGGCGGCGCCATTCCTGATCAGACGACGGGCTGGGTGGTATCTGCGGATCCGCATCCCGGCACAACTCGCGCCGCTGTTCGGCAGCCATTTGACCCGCACCCTGGAAACCCGCGATTATGGGCTAGAGCACTTTCCTCTCAGTCACGGTCATAGCCGGCAGCAGCGAAGTAATTGA
>CALABS010000038.1 GCA_937887565.1 uncultured Rhodospirillaceae bacterium
CAACAGCCGATTTCACTGGTGGCCGTCAGAATGAATCAGCCGGAATCCGTATGACTGGAGCAGCTCGGGTGAGCTGTGGCCAGCCGGGCGGTGCGGGTGATCCGTCCCGAACCCATCATTTATCTGACCGACAAGGAGCAATTGCAATGGCCACCTGGCTGAATTCTGCGGACGGATCGACGGTCACCCTGCGCCCCTCCCGCGTCCTGTTCATCGATGGCGAGGCGCATGCCTTCGGTCGGCTCGATCGACCGGGCAGGGAGGAGTTCCGACTGTCGTCGCCCGCCCTTGAGGTCGCGGAAAAGGACGGCGCCATCCATATCCGGACGCGCTCGCGGACCTATGTCTGCGCCGGCCAGGATGCGGTTCTGCCCGTCGGCGCCAGCGCGCAGTTGCGCGAGTTCCTGACGGCTTGGGCAATACCGACCGAACAGTGGCCGGAAATCCTGGCTCAGCTTGGCAGCCAGTCTAACTGTTGAAGGGCTCGACGGTCTGGGGGACGGTTGGGAGCGGAAATTCCGGCAGGTTGGTTCTCGTCCACAGCGAGGTGTGAATTGTCAAAGCCGGTCGAACACCGACCCCATGCGCGGGCTGAAAAGGCGTTCGTAGGTTTTCAGCAGGAAGGTGTCGGTCATTCCTGCGACATGGTCGCAGATGACGCGCAGGTCGTTGCCGTGATCGGCGTACCGCCTGTAAGCGTCCTCAGGAAGGAATGATTTGGGTTCCGACTGGAACACCTCGAAGACCGAGACAACCATCCTCTGCCCCTTGAACTCCAGATGCTGCACCCGGGGGCTGAGGATGACCTTGTCCCGGACGAGGTTCTTCAGCGCCTTGAGAAGTTTCTTCGGGCCTTCCGGCAGATCAGCGCGGTAGCGCAGCAGTGGCTCGACGAATGCCTCGTCGGTCCGGATCTCCGCATTGGTGACCAGGTGGTGGACGAGACGGCCGATGAAGCGCTTGCGCGAGCCCCCGTCGGCGAAGAGCTGACCGACGAAGCGTTCGTAGACATCGTTGCCGGACTCACCCGGGTACTTGGCCTTCAGCGCGTCGAGGAATGAGCCGCATGCGTCCTCGGTGACGGAGGCTCGGAAGTCGTTCTCGGAGACCAGGGCAAGGGCGATGACGTCTTCGAGGTCGTGCACGCCATAGGCGATGTCGTCCGCCAGATCCATGACACTGCAGTCGAACGACTTGTGGACGGTCTTGGCATGGCCATCCTCGTTTGGCACCAACTCCAGGAACCTGTCTCGATCGTTCGGGGTCAGGGGAGCGACGATCCAGTCGAAGACGTCCTGTTCGCTGTTCAGGAAGCATTTGGGCGGGTGCGACATGCAACGGCGGATGATGCTGATCGCCGTTGGGCCGGTATCCAGGCAGGGCCTCAGCGACGGGTTGCTCGCCTTGCCGTAGGCGACGGGATACTTGATGATGCCGAGCATGGCCCGGCGTGTCAGGTTGGACCCGTGGCTGTCTGAGAATTTCTCGAGGCGTGACAGGATGCGGAGCGTCTGACCATTCCCCTCGAAGCCGCCGTGGTCGCGCATGCAGTAGTTCAGGGCGACCTCGCCCCCGTGTCCGAACGGGGGGTGGCCGAGGTCGTGCGCCAGCCCGATGGCTTGAATCAGGCTGTGATCCGGGAGATACGGAACAGCCGGGTGCCCGGCGAGAGCATGGAATTGTCGCACGATCCCCGTTGCGATCTGGGCAACCTCCAGGGAATGGGTCAGGCGCGTGCGGTAGAAATCACTGTCGCCGAGATTGAGGATCTGGGTCTTGCCCTGAAGGCGCCGGAACGAGGCGGAGTGAATGACGCGCGCGTAATCGACATCGAATTCCGACCTGGCGTCCTCGGCCTGAGCCGTCCAACCGGCTCGGCGCTCCTGCCACTCCGTCATTGCTCCACTCCTTTCGGCAGCCCTGGGCAGGCCGGTCTGCGATGACCAGAAATCTCTGCCCGTTCAAGGGGAACTGTCAAGGAGACCGCGCAGGGACGCGGGCTTGCTCTGGTACAGGGCCTCTTCGCCATGCTGCTCCACCTCAGTTACCAGCTGGGGGATCACCCAAAGGCGAAATGACTGCAGCAGACACCGTAGCCGGCCGGCATCGCCGCTATCTGGCCAAGGAAAGTGGCGCCGTCGGCTGCGATGATTCTCGGCAACACCATTGTCGTGCCGTCGCAATTGCACAATTCACGGGAAATGGGCCGTGCCCGTTTTTTGCATTCGTTTCGCTCAGTTTCGCCAATTGCCGCCATGAAAGTGACCGCGCATTAAATGTCACGGATCAAACCATTCCTTTTTTTTGATCACATCCAGTAGATGGCCTATTGTTATTTCCTTTTTTCTGCCCTTAAATCCGAGGCGCATAGCCCAATAACAGATCAAAGACTCAGATTCATCCGGGAAATATGTCGCAAAATTTAATGAATGGAAGTTTGTTCCAAATTTATCACGTATTTTTTCAAGCAACTCGTAAGCATCGTCTCCAGAGATGGAAAGATCATGGTAAATCCGAGTCGAGTCGGAAATTCCCTTAGGGGGTCCAGATATTTTTGAGATGATAGAGTAAAGAATCTCTCTGTCCATTTTCTACTCCTCTGGACTTTGGAAGTGGATTTCGCTGGATCTGCTCCGCCGCGAAAACCACCGTCGCCCTGGGCCTTAGCTCAAGGGTGACGGTGGTTACGTCAGCACACCATTCTAAACGATTATTCCGCGAAGCCACATGAGGCGACGGCCGTGTGATTACAGGCCAGCCTGACCCCACGTAAGCTTGCGCCATACACGGTCCAGGTCCATTTAAACGCTCGGCATATCCTGCCAACGTCCAAAGTCATAGCGCTCTAAGCAGACGGCGGAGGCGGCTTCGGGGAGTTCATAAAATTCAGGAAGTCCAGAAAGGTCGCGAACGTCCCAAGGAATGGTATGGCTCGCGCCGCAGATCCTCCCACGCTTGTCGTTCCTGTAATCGGCTTCAATCCTTGCGCCCGGGCTCCTCCTGTCGCATCGCGCAATATAGCAGAGGCTGGTGATGTAACCTTCCCGCTTTTCCCCCCTCCTGCAATACCGCCGTTTTTCGTGACTGTCGGCATGCCCGTTTGGCCGGCGGCAATGCCAACGGCGCCACCCGGACCGCTGGGATGCGATGGGGGTGAATCGGCCGGAATGCGAATATCGGTTTCGCCCGGCTTGGCAGGAGGCAACTGTCCTGGATTGGCGGCAGGCGGAATTGGGGCGGAAAGAACTTTGCCACCGCTGGCAGCCTTTTCCTCCACCAACCCCGCCGCCTTCATCTGGCCCATGAACTGCACCGCCTGCTTGGGGCTGGATTTGGCCATCTCCTCATAGACGGCCGCCGTGTAGGGCTTGGCCTTGTCGGGATCGCGCTTGAACTCGCCGGCGAAATGCTTGACCGCGTCCTTGTAGTCGGTGCGGCCCAACAAGACCTTGGCCATGTTGCCAGCCTCCCAGCGGTCGGCGGCCTCGGAACTGCCCCACGGGTTGGTCTTCGGCAACTGGACGGAGTCCGAGTCTCCGTTGGCCAGATCGGCCATGGGGCCGCCGGTATCGGCGCGGGTGGGGGCGATGCGGAACGGAATCCGCTGGCCCGTCTGGCGATGGACTTCATCCTGTAGGTTGCGCGCCTTGTCCGGGTCGATCTTGTGGAGCCGCCCCAGCAGATCGGCGACGTCACCACGGCCCTTGTCGCCGGACCACTCGGTGATCCACCAGGAGCATGGCCACAATTGGTTCCAAGGACGGGAGCACCCGTTGGCGCGCATCCTGATGGCCGCCGGGTTGGCTGCCTGGGCGCAAGACCTGCCGCCGCCCAGTCGCGAAATCATGCAGACGCCCCGGCACCTGCGCAGCCCCGAGCAGCGGGCCGAGGTCCGAGCGTGGCAGAAGCAACGGCGTACCTACCAGCGTCTGGCGCTCGGATGGCTGCGCGATGGCATCACCGACGAATGGATCTCGTCGCTGGCAGACCGGATTTCTCGCCAGTCGCGCCCGCAGGCGAATTCCGAGTCCTCCCCGGTCCAGGGAGCACCCATCGCCGGTCCGTCGCGGATCGTGATGGCGTCACCGATCGACGTCACCGCCCATGCCAGCCGCGAGAAAAGAGAAGAATCAGAGCGCTGGAACCGACTGGCGCGCCCGCTGCCCCTGCTGTCCGGCCCATTCCGGGAGACCATCATAGCGACCCTGCACCAGGAATTTCCTTGGATGGAGGCGGCGATTGGCCGGATCGATTCCGAACTGGCATTGCGCCAGCGGGCCGCCGGGGAGCCTTGGTTCCACCTTCGGCCCATGTTGCTGTTGGGGCCACCGTCCTGCGGAAAGTCACGGTTCGCACGCCGTCTCGGAGAGATCGTTGGGCTGCATACGCGGATGATGAGCGTCGGGGGATCTTCGGACTCGCGGGAAATGGGTGGCACCGCCCGGGGGTGGAGTTCGGCCATTCCCAGCGCACCAGTCCGCCTGATGCTTGAAGCCCTGCAGGCCAACCCTCTCTTGGTCTTGGACGAGATCGACAAGGTCGCCAGTTCTGCGCACAACGGGCGGGTTCCGGACGTCATCCTGGCGATGTTGGAACCCGAGACCGCCGTGCGCTGGTATGATGAATGCCTGGGGCGGCCGGTGGATCTCACCGCGTTGAACTGGATCTTCCTGGCCAACGACCTCGGGCCCATCCCCGGCCCGTTGCGGTCCCGCCTGGGCATCGTCCAGGTCGACCGGCCCGCGCCCGCTCACCTCGGGATCGTGCTCGACGCGATGCTTCGCGACATCGCGGCCGAACTCGGGCTGGAGGCCGAGCGCTTGCCGCGCCTGCATCCTGCGGCCCGCGATTATCTCGAACGCGGCTTCGCCCGCGGCGCATCCTTGCGGCAGGTCCGGGCCGCCCTCGAACGGGCGCTCGCGGTGCCGGAGCAAGGTGTTCACTGAAGTCTGCGGTTCAGGTGGTCCTTGTGTACGTTAGTTTATCAAGACGTACAGGTCTCGTTTCCACAGCAGAGCATCGATAAAGGGCGCCATTAACCTTTTGGATAATGGCAGGTCACGGTGGCGAATCTTTTAAGCCATACATGACTGCCGCGACGCCCCCAAACTGCAACCACTCGGACCGCCCTAACGGGACGGCTACGTCGCGCGAAACTGTTGGCTCTCGATCCGAGATCTCGGCCACGTCCCTCCCCGTTACGGCGGACGAAATCGACCTTGTCGCAACCTTCCTCGGATCGCAGGTGACTTCACTCCTGGGACAAAGGAACCTCTGAAATGCGTGTTGCCGTCTATGTTCGTGTTTCCACCCCGCGCCAGGCGGTCGCCGACCTGTCGATCCCCGATCAGATCAAGCAGGCGAAGGACTATTGTGCTGGTCGCGGCTGGGAGATCGTCAAGGAGTTCATCGAGCCGGGCGACAGCGCCACTGACGATGGCCGGCCGGTGTTCCAGGAGATGATGGACTGGGCGACGGATCGTGATCGCCCGGTGGACGGCCTCGTCGTTCACTCGTATTCGCGCTTCATGCGCGATGCCTATCTCGCCGAATTTCACTACCGGAGGCTGAGGAAGGTCAATGTCCAATTGGTGTCCATCACCCAGGAGATGGGCAACGATCCGATGAGCGACCTGATCAGGCGGATCATCCTTCTCTTCGATGAATATTCGTCCAAGGAGAACTCGAAGCACACCCTTCGCGCGATGCGAAAGAACGCCTCTGAGGGCTTCTGGAATGGTTCACGGCCTCCTTTCGGCTACCAGGTCGTCGAGGCGGAACGGCGCGGCGACAAGGTCAAGAAGAAGCTCGAGATCGATCCGGACGAAACGCCGCTGGTGAAATGGATGTTTGAAATGGCTCTGAAGGGAACGCCTGAAAAGGGACGCCTCGGGGTCCAGGCGATTTCCGCGACGCTGAACGCCATGGGGCTGACACACCGTGGCAAGCGGTTCCACACGTCCTTCGTTCACAAACTCCTCACCAACCCGGTGTACAGCGGAACAGCCCGCTTCAACGTTCGGTGCGCCAAAACCGGGCAGTTGAAGCCTGCCGATGAGATCGTGGAGGCGAGTGTTCCGGCCATCATCGATCCAGGGGAATTCCTGCGTCTCCAGGATATCCTGTCCACGAACAGCCCGAAGAAACGCGCTCCTCGCGTTCTGGCCGGCCCCACGCTGTTGACCGGCATTCTGAAATGCGCGTCGTGCGGTGGCGCCATGACCATCAGCACCGGAAAGTCCGGGCAGTACAGATACTATGCGTGCTCGCGCCGCCAATGCTCCGGAACAACGGTCTGCCGGGGGCGCCGCGTGCCCATGGAAAAACTCGACTCTCTTGTCATTGGAGAGTTCTGCCGCAAGATCCTGGCGCCGACCCGGTTGCTGCCGCTGCTCCAGGGGGTGCTCGACAGCAGTGCTTCCGGCCTGGCCGACCGCCGTGCCCGGCTGGAAACGGCAAAAAAGGAGCAGGCCGAAGCCCAGAGAGGCATTGATCGCCTGTTCAGCGCCATCGAAACGGGTGTGCTCTCTCTCGATGATGCGGGGCTGAAGGACCGCCTTGATCGTGCGCGTGCCCGATTGACGACGATCCAGGAGACCAGCCGCGAGACCTGGCTCTTGGAGATGCCGGTCATGCCCATGGCCTTGACCAGATCGCCCACCGAGCGGGTCGAGATGCCCTGGATGTAGGCTTCATCATCTCGTTGGTCATCGTTCTGGTCCTTGGTTCGGTTGACGTTCGCAACCAAACCCTACCGAAGATCGACGATGACCACCCCGATTTCGGGGCCGCCTGGGGATGATGCCTCCGGCCGCTACGCGCTACGCCATCATCCCCAGGCGAACGCTGCTACACCACTCGGTGGGACGCGACCGAAATACGCGCGCGCGCCTTGGTCGCCGACAACGACTGCCGGGCGAAAAGTGTCGAGGTCGTGTGCAATAGAAGGGTTTTGGCACCGAATTTCTGCCAGCGCCCTGCCCGCGGTCATGGTGCAGACAGCGACGATCATCAGGCACCGCCACCATCCAGCCGTTGGGGGGCCGCAGTTACTGGCGCAACAGGCACAGTGGAAGAGTGCCATTGGCTTATTTCCCGTAAGGCGACGGCACCGCGCCATCGCGCCAATGGTCGCCATAAGTATTGATCGTATTGTCCGATGGCTCGACGGGGCGCGGATCAAATCGAAGATGCAGATCGCTCTGGCTCTCGTTGAACTGCCTCACCATTTTCGCTGTGAAAGAAAATCTATTGTCACAGTTTTCTGGAAACAGAAGGAATACCCTGCCATCCGGATGAGCAGTCCAACTAAAATATGGTGCATTCGGCTGGTTCTCTGAAAGCCATCTCGTGAAAAATCGGAAAACTATGTCCGTTTCACCGCTCTTGAATGGACCATCATTCTCGATACCGACTATGCACTCTGACCGCAGGGGTAGCTCCTGCGTTCGCGCGGGGCTGGAAAAAATGAAGAGAGGTGAGATCGCGAAGGCCACCAAGCAGGATGCGATGCCACCTCTCTTCATGGATATCTCCTATTTCTTTCGGCGGCTCCCACTGGGAACCATGATGTCCAACCATGGTTTTGACGAGTTGTCATTGTATCCAGGTTGGGGCGGTACGGTTACTTTGACTTCCCAGCCGTGCGGATTTTCGTAAGGAGGCTTGAAAACCTGCGGCCAAGGCCGGCCAGGCATGACGTGCCCTCCGTATGCCGGCCCCATACCCTCATTCCGGATATGGGTCTCGATATTTCCCTTTTCGTCAAGAGGGAACCATTGCACGTGGTACCGCAGGCCATCAACGCCCGCTGTGATGCTCTTTAGATCAACACGAACAGGCCCATTCACGCGTACGGAATGGGATCCTGAATCGTGGAAGCCCTTGTCCTGTGTCCACTCGACTTGATCCTTATCGTCATCCTTGCCCCCACTTTGTTTTTCGGTGTTCGAAGTGGACGATTGCGGGGGCCAAGCATCGTAACCATCGGTCTCGGAACCGGACGGAGGAGGTGTCGGTTCTGGATTGGGCTTCGGTACAGGTGCCGGAGTGGGCGCCGGTTGGACCGGCGGCTTTTGCGCTGGCGCAGGAGCCGATGTGGGAGTTGACGTTGGAGCCGGTGCCGCCTTCGGCGCTTCGGCGGCACCAGCCGATTTGATGCCGATGAGCTCCTTGGCGACGTCCTTGGCCGTGGCACCCAGCTTGCCCCAGTCGATGCCCTCCTTGCCCTGGTCTCGTTCGGGGCCATTGAGGAGTTGGGATTCCGGGTCCTCGGTCTGCGCGCGCTTCTTCTCCTCCACCAGCCCCGCCGCCTTCATCTGGCTGACGAACTGCACCGCCTGCTTGGGACTGTCCTTGGCCATCTCCTCGAACACCGCCGCCGTGTAGGGCTTGGCGATGCCCGGATCGCGCTTGAACTCGCCGGCGAAGTGCTTAACCGCGTCCTTGTAGTCGGTGCGGCCCAGCAGTACCTTGGCCATGTTGCCGGCCTCCCAGCGGTCGGCGGCCTCGGCGCTGCCCCAGGGGTTGGCCTTCGGCAATTGGACGGAGTCCGAGTCCTGTTCCAGATCGGCCATGGGGCCGCCGGTGTTGGGACGGACCGGGGCGACGCGGAAGGGAATCCGCTGGCCGGTCTGGCGAAAGACCTCGTCCTGCAGGTGGCGGGCCTTGTCGGGATCGACCTTGTGGAAGCGGCCCAGCAGATCGGCGACGTCGCCCCGGCCCCGGTCGCCGTACCACTCGGTGACGTTCTTGAGGTAGCCGGCCGTCTTGCTGGGATCGCTGTCGTTGACCAGGGACTGGGCATAGCGGTCGTGCTCGGCGGCACCAATCTCGTCGATGTCGTGGCCCGGGAACGGATCGCGGGGATCAGGCGCGGAACCGGGCCCCCGCAGGGGGATGCGGATCGGCGGCGCATAGGGGTGCCGACCTTGACGCCGGGCGACATCGTCGTCATGGACAACCTGCCTGCCCACAAGCTCGCCGGGGTCCGGACAGCCATCGAGGCCACAGGCGCCAAGCTGCTTTACCTGCCCCCCTACAGCCCCGACTTCAACCCCATCGAGATGGCCTTCTCCAAGCTCAAGGCCTTCCTCAAAAAGGCCGCCGCACGCACCAAGGAGGACCTCTGGGCCGCCATCGGCCAAGGCATTGACGCCTTCACCCCGGCCGAGTGCGTCAATTACTTCGCTGCTGCCGGCTATGACCGTGACTGAGAGGAAAGTGCTCTAGCGTTTGGCCGCCGCCTTGAGATCGGCCTCCAGCTCGGCGATGCGCCGGGCCAGGGAGTCCTTGACCGCGCCGGCCACCCACGGCTTCAGCGCCGCCTGCTGCTCCCTGAGCTGGGCGAGCAGGCGCTTCTTCTCGTCGAGCGAACGCTTGATGGGCATGCGGTCGGAATGCTGGCCGTCATGGGTGCGAAAGCCGCTCATGGTCCTCCTCCACGAATTGGGGCGCGGACCATGACCCAACGAGGCGCCCCGCGCAAGAGGCATTTCGCGCCCGCCACCCCCCTCGCGAGAGGCGTTTGTCCCCCGACCGTCGAAGTGCTATAAAGCCCTCCCGTCCACCATCGGCCGGCTTGCGTCCCGGTAGCTCAGCAGGATAGAGCAACGGTTTCCTAAACCGTAGGTCAGGGGTTCGAATCCCTTCCGGGACGCCATCTCGCCCATTCGATTATCCAGCAAAAACAGCGCTTTACGTTACTGGATGTTACTGGAGCGGGTGCCAACGTTACCAGCAAACCGGCGAGCCAGTGTACCATCAGCGTACCACGGGCAGCTTGACCCCCAACCGTCTCCTCGCCATACTCCATTCGTTAGCCGGTGATACCGGGGGCCGACACCAAGTGCCCATGGGTGAGACCTAGCGGATAGGGTCAGGGAGAGTACCGCGCCCCAGTGGCAGGGGGCATGACTGCCATCGATCCGAGCAATACGACTTGGACTTTCCGGGGCGAAGCGCCGGGTTCCGCGATTGATGGAGCCCAGGCATGCCCGACCCGAACAGCCTCGCGGCTGGCGGACCAACCGCCCAGCTGACCAACTTCCCGAAAACGCTCCTGACCGAGATCGAAGCCGCCGCGTTCCTCGGCTTCGAGGCCGATACCTTGCGCGTTTGGCGCAGCAAGTCCCGTCGTGCCGGCCGACTGATCGGCCCCCGCTGGGTGGAGATCGGCGGCGAGGGTCGCCGGAAGGCGATCCGCTATCGCCGCGACGATCTGGATGCCTATGCGGCCGCTGGCGCGGTCCAGCTGACGCCGCGCCGGCCGCGAGGCCGCCCCCGAAAGGTGGCAGACGCCCGTTAGGCACGCTCCATGTCCACCTCGATCAAGCACCTGCGGGCCTTGGGCTATTCGGCCCAGGACATCGACATAGCGAGGCGCCACCAGGAGCAGCAGCGGCGGGTCGGGGTCAAGGTGGATTCGCTCCGGTCGATCCTGTCAGGGGTGCCAGCGCCGAACCGAAGCCCCAAGCCCGAGGACCTGACCGAGCGCCAACTGGCCCGCCGTGGTCGGTATGGCCAAGCGGCTCTGCTGCTCGATCAACAGGCTCTTCAGGAGGAGGACCCGACCCGGGCAGCTAAAGCCCGGCAGGCATCGGCTATTGCCAAGGAACTTGCACGTCGGCCGGAGCAGCTTGAGTTCAATTTCTTCGCCGGCAACTGGTCCATTGGCAACCAGTATTGGGATCAGGTCAGCCGGCGCATCGCCAACCTCCCCTACTCACAAGGCCGACGAGGAACGGTTGTTGCCGTCCTGGGGCAAGTCCTTCGGCACCTCCGATGGGGAAGCTCCCAATCCGACGTAACGGCGACAGAGATCGCGCGTGAACTCCGCGTTCAGCCAGCCGACGTGAGCCGAGCCCTTGCATCGCTGGAGGGAATTGGAGCCATTCATCGGCGCCGCCGTGGACGTACCAAGGTCATCCACGTCAACCCCGAGGGCGCGTATCGGGGGAAGGTCGATCAGCATCACCACGCGTCTGCGGTCGAGGCCTTCCGAACTCAGGTGCTTGGTTCGGGCAACGCTTGTGAGTCCAACCCGGACAGTTGTGGCTCTCACAACAATCATTCCAGCGAAGCGCCAGGGAGACTGCGGCCATGAGCCCAAAACCTCCCTGCGGTATCCCCACCCAAACAAATAAAAAAGGAAAGGGCTCAGCAATGGGAGAACTCGTCCCGTTCCAGCGCTTTCGCGCCGACCTCACCCACTACGATGACGACGAGACGGAAGTTGCGGTCTTCGACGTGTTCAATCACGGCCGCGAGCACCCGAGACACCCCGCCAACCTCAAGAAGATGGAACAGACGCATGAGCGACAACAATCTTGAGAATCCCACTCCAATTCTGTTCCTGCTCTTGGTTGCGACGACGATTGCGATGGGAAGTCTCATCTGGGCGCACTGGACATGGACCCGCGAAGTCCGTCTCGACATGGTCACGTTGACTGTCATAGCTGCGCTAATTCCACCCGCTGTCGCCGCCAGTCTGGGCCTGATCCGCCCTCCAATGTGGCTGCGCCTGCCTCTGCTTGTTCTCGCAGCTTTGACCGTCCGACCGGTTGCGGCCCTTGTGCTGTGGCTTCGCAGTCATCGGAACAAGGAGGGCTGACAATGGCCGACAAATGCGCCTC
Source organism: uncultured Rhodospirillaceae bacterium (assembly GCA_937887565.1). GTDB lineage: Bacteria > Pseudomonadota > Alphaproteobacteria > Rhodospirillales > Magnetospirillaceae > CALABS01. The sequence goes on from CALABS010000038.1 coordinate 11,634, forward strand.
ACTCCCCATGTTCGCACGCCTTGAGGGCGTTAAGGAGAGCTTGTCCACATCATTTTATGACGCCATTGCTCCTCAAATTGTTCCCTTGGTCTCCAAGGGGCTGATCCTTTACTTGGTGTTCGTCGGCATTCTGGTAATGGTAGAGCCGGGAACTTTCCGCGACCGAGTCATCAAAGCCGGCAGGGTTCTGTTTGCCGCAACGATCATCAGCGCGGCGCTGAGTACCACCGGGGCAGTGCCGGCGGTACAGGAATTCATCATCGGCCCCCTGGAGAGGTTGGCCTCAAACATCGGGCTGCTCGTCTTCCAGCAGGCCGAAATCGATGCCGATGCGGGCAACGGAAGCGTGTACGGGTCGATGGCATGTACCGTTGAGAAAGGCATCTTCCATGTCGTGCAGGCGGCTTGGCACCTCACCTACGGTATTCGCGGCGAAGAGGTCGGCCTTCTACAGATTGGTCTAAGTCAATTCATCGGCATCATCGCAGCCATCGGAATCATCGCGCCGTTTGTGTTCGTGGCAGGTATCTTTGCTGCGTACCTCGTTGAGGCACTCTTCAAGTACTATGCGATTTCGATGCTGTCGCCTCTCCTTGTTGGAGCGTGGGTATTCCCGTTCTTGCGCCCGTTTTCAGTTGCCGCCCTGCGTGTTCTGCTCGGCGCCAGCCTCACCGTCATCTTCGCCGCCTTCGCCATGGCATTCTCAATCAAAATGGTTGGAGACTATGGCGACAAACTCCGTCTTGTCGTCGATTGCGCATCGACGATCCGGAATCCCGGCGAGCTTGCCTGTCGCGGTGTCGAGGACTTCTACAGTTATGTTTTCGGCGCTGAATACCTCGCCCTTGTGATCGTCGGCTTCGTTGCGATCCTCCTACACCTGAAAGCGGCGTCCCTGGCGTCGAATATCAGCGGCGCGCAGGACTCGGCAGCCGCCGCAGGTGCCACGGTCGCCGGGATGATGAAGACCCTTGAAATGGGATGGAACAAGGCGAAGTCGGTGCCCGGATTGGCAAAGAGCGGCTATCGGGCAGCGAACTCGGCTTTCGGGGCGCTGCGGGGCGGCGGAAAAGGCGGCGGCCAGAACTCGGGCGACCGTGACATTTCCAACCAGTTCATCGGCGATGGCGGCGGCGCCTAAGTGAATGTTGGGGTGGGGGGTAGCCTAAATAGCAACCGGATCGGTTGCTATTTAGGCTACCCCCCACCCCTTTTCCTCATTTCAGGGGTGCGCGACATGAATATTCGGCGCGATGACGAGAAACCCAGCATGGGGCGACTCCATGAAAATGACGACGCGGTACGAGCCGGCCGCGCCATTTTCGGTGGACGAATTGGCCGGGTCGGAGGACGTCCCACGCAGACCTTCCATTGCACGTTCACCCCGGTGAAGCGGAACCAGGAGGGACGAGCCGGCGAGGCGGTCGATTACCTTGCACGCGAAGGCGACTACCACCGTGAGGCCGATGAACAGGACCTGGAGTATCTCGCGGGCGACACCGCCACGGTCAACGCGGCCGTCATGCAAATCCACAACACCGCGCGGCGTCGTGACGAACGAGTGATGCTGACCATGGTCACCGAGCTTCCGCCTGAATCGACTCCCCTGGCGCGGGCACTCGTTGCCGAGCGATTGGTGGAATACTGGCAATCGAAAGGGCATGAAGCCGTTGCCGCTGTACACGCGCCACCGCCAAAGCCCGACGGTCGGCTCAACTTCCACATTCACCTCGCCTTCACCAGTCGGCCTGTAGCCCGCGACGGCGATGGTGGCTGGCGCGTGAACTACTCGCCCGAGGCCCGCCCGTTGAAGAACCGCGCAGCCGTGAAGTCAGAACGAGCCGCAGTCGCCAGGATCGTCAACGAAACCATGGCCCAGCAGGGGATCACATGCCCGGTTTTTCATCCCGGCAATCTCAAGGATGTGGGTATCCAAAGGAGGGCCAAGAAGCGCGTACCCCAGGCCCGTTACCTGCGCGGACAGCAGGACATTGATCCTCAAGCACAGGCTGAAGCGCGCAGCCGGTATCTCTTGAGCGAAAAGGAGGCCGCGAACAGGCGGGCAGAACGGGAGCGGCGGCGCGGTCAGCGGATGACACTGGCCGGCTTGGCGCCGGTCGGGGAATTGGATCGTGTACGCACCCAGCGCGACCAGATGAGGCGGCAAGTAATGGAGCTGGAGCGTCAGCCGCCCCAGCTGGTCGAGATCGTGAAGCAGGTTCCGGTGCCGGTGGAACTCCCCGAGGACCAAAAGCCCGCCACTGCGAGGCAGGTCGAGACGTTGCTCGCGATGGCGCACGAGCGCGGGATGCAGATCGATGAGGAGGTGCCCATGACGGTCGGCACCGTGGGGGCGACGATCCGCCACCTGATGACTGTGCCGCGGCTGGGCCAACAGCAACCAGCGCCGGCCGGTTCAACTGTCTCCGCACCGTCTGTGACAGACGGTGACTGCAAGAAAGCGCAACCGTCTGCGACAGACGCTCCGAGGCATCCCCCGTTCCTCGTTGATCCCGCCGAACGGGAAGGAGGGAAGCAGAAGGCGCGCCTGCTGACCAACAACCAGGTGCTCGACGGTCTAACGGCAACCAGGTCCGAGATGACCCAGCGCTATCAAGCCGGCGACCAGGTCGGACGCCTCTTCGCAAAAACCGGTGCCGAGATCCTCGAGGCCGAGGGCATCCGACGCGGCCTCATCGAGATCCGCACGCGCTCTTCAAGGAATCAGCTTGAACGGGATTGATAAGGGGTAGCACCCGGTTCGGCCGCGTCAAGGCCGCTGCGCGCCGCTATCGCGGTGGCCTGCGGCCAGCCTTGACCCGCCCTCGGCCGGGCGCTGATTGCTTTGCATGCCAGGACGGCTAGGGCCGTCCTGGCACAGCAGGACCAGCCCCGACTGACTGAGTATCGAACAAGAGGAACGTAAAAAGAGTACCGAAAGCACTAAGCAAAAGCATCGCTGCAACGGCGGCTGCCATCCCGACGCAGAGCGCCAAGAAAAGCCTTAGCCCGTCAGGTCTAATCGCCTTCATTTTTCCGCCAACAGTGTCTACCGCATGGCCGACGCCCGTCATCAACGAGACAAAAACGGCAAGCCACCAGAGCAATATCAGCGACAACGCTATTACCAACAGTTCTGGCCGTTCCTGGTGTTTGGCGACACTCTGAAAAGCTGCAATGCCAGCCATCCAGCCCACCAGCTTGAACGTGCGGTCCGCGACCTCCCAGGCGTGCTGCCAAATGTAGCGAAGGACCGGTACCGGAGCCTCCATCAACCGGTCCTCAAGGTCATGGCTATCCATCACGACATCCTCGGATATGCCTGAACAGGCAATGAGCGCTGGGGTCATGACCTCGGAGCCGCGCAAGCAAGGGCAACACCGGGGCGCTGAGGGGCGGGGCAAGGGGTCTAGCGAAGCGGCCCCTTGCGGCGCACCTGCCCCGGTGTAGACCGGCTTGCAGGCGGCTCTGCGGTCATGACCTTGGTGGGCGCGGGGGAGCGCGAGGGGGAACACCCTCGCTCTCCTTGGGCGGCGCCTAGGCCTTCGGGATTTCCCAATTTCCGGCAGCGCTTCGGCAGGTGGTCACGTCCTGCTCTTTGGTCTGACCGTCCTTGGTGGCAACCTGCTTGAGATCGCGGCAGGTTCGGCCGTCAGCGGTCTTGTACGTTTCAGAGGTCGGGATGATCCAGCCGCTGGCGGTCGCGGCCGGCGCCTGCGGGGCGGGTGCAGTCGTGGTGGCCGGCTGGCTGGCCTTCGTGGTGCTGGGGCCGGCAGTGGTCGTCGGCTGCGGAACGGATGGGCGCGATACTGGCCGGGACGTTGTCGCTGTTGTGCTGGTACGCACGACCCGGGTATCCGTCGAGGTGGAGGCCTGGGGCTGGGGTGCCGGCGCCGATGCAACCTCCACGGTGCCCTTAGCCTCCGGTGCAGGCTCGGGCGGCGTCGACCATGCGATGCGCTCTCCGACTTTCGCTTTCTCGGCCGCATCGCGGGTCGCTTGGTCCAGCGCCTGCTGCTCGCGGTCATCCAGCCATGTGCCGAACATCGCACCGGCAACCGTGCCAATCAGCGCGCCAATCAGCATGCCCTTGTTGTCGCCGCCAAGGAGCCTGCCGGCAATCCCGCCGATGACCGCGCCACCACCGGCACCGGCCATCTGGTTGTTGCTCGGGCCGTTGGTGGTCGCGCAGCTTGCCGTGAGCAATGTGGTGGCCAGGACAATGGCCGTCGTACGTTTCGCCTTCATAGCCCCCTCACTTCTCCCAGATTCCAAGCTTTTTTGCCTGCGCCTCTTCCTGGCGACGGCGGTATTTTTCTGGCGCATTGGCCGCAGCCTTGCTGGCGCCGTTCAGGATTGCAGCTTCGGCCACGTCAACCCCCTGATCCGTCAGGCAGACATACGCCGCCTTGCCTTCCGGCGTGCAACGAACCCGGCTGCCCTGGAGGCGCAGGAAGTCCTGCAACACTTCCGCTTGCGCGCGGTTGGTGGCGGCGGTACCGAGGAGCGGTGCCTTGACCCCCGCGACCATCAAGGTCGCGGTATCAACAACGGTACCTTGCCCTTCCAGCGGCTCGCGCTTCGGGGCGGGCGGTGGCTGGCTCGGGGCTGTGGCAATGGCCGGCCCTGGCTTGCTGGAACTGGCGCTGGCGATGAGTGCGCTGCTCCCGACCATCCACCAAAACATGGGTGATGTCGCGAAGCCGATCAGTGAAAGAATGAGGCCGACCGCCCCAAGAGCCGTGCCGACCGTGTATTTCTTCCGGAAGCTGGTGAATGTGCCGATGGCACCAGTGAGGAACCCTATCGATCCAAAAAGCAGCGCAAGGAAGAAGATGCTGATTGTTCCTGTAATCAGCGAAAGAATGCCGAGGATCAGCCCTCCGGTACTCTTCCTGTCTTGAATGATGCCCTCGCCAGCGCTCATGAGCGTAACCCCCTTCCTGTGTGCGCAAAGGGAGTATGCGCGTAAGGGTGAATGCTGTCCAGGGAGGCGGCGCGTCCGAGTGGTGGCATATCCGCGCTTTGAGCGAGAATGTTATTCCTCGCTCATCGACGATCCAACCGACAGGTGGAGTGCCGCCATACATCAATTGCGATGGCTGAGGGTGGCTTGGGATGGGGAGGGCCATCAATCTTCAAAGCGATGTATAGAATCTCTTCGTTCGCGTGCGGAGTTGGTAGCAAACTGGAGATGGACTCATCGCGAAAACCAAAAAATTCCACCGCAATCCCCCTTTCTAACCAAGTTTCTGAACAAGGTCTTCCGCTCGTAAATGCGTATATCGCTTTAACATCTGGAGGGTTTTGTGGCCGGTTACCGTCGCAGCCTCCATAGGGTTCAATCCCTTTTCAAACAGCCGAGAAGTCGCTTCGTGGCGAAGGTCGTGGAACCGAAGACCTTGAATGCCAGCTTTCTTGAGCGCCTTCCGCCAATGGTCGTCCAAATGTTCCTGCCGATAAGGAAAGACCCGGCCAACCCTTTCCACATCGCCTTTCAAATCTTGGAGCGCTTTGAGAGCCGCCGTGGATAGCGGCGCAGACCGCCGATCCCCGTTCTTCGTGTCCTCAAGCCGGGCGACCTTGTTCCCGAAATCCACATTCTCCCATTTCAACGCCAGGAGTTCTCCTTGGCGCATCGCCGTCTCCAATGCCAGACGAACCAACGGCTCCAGCCACGCGCAGGCCGACGCCTTACAGGCCTCTATTAGCCGCACCTCTTCCGTCTTGCCGTCCTTATCGGGCTTGGGATCAAGGCGCCGATCCCGCGCCCGGGCGGGCGCCGGAACCTTGATCTTCTCGACTGGGTTGGCCAGGGATTCAAGCCCCCATTCCTTCGTGGCCACGGTGAACAGGTGGGAGATCAGCGCGAGGTCATTGCGGACGGTAGTGGGGCTGACGCCGGCAGCCAGCCGCTTGTCGCGCCAAGAGGCCATATCGGCGCCTCGGATCGACGCCAGGGACCTTTGCGCCAGATCGTCGCGCTTCCACGCGCGGATGCGCAGCTTTTCCTGCTTCGCACCCTTCTTGCGCGGGGTGACTTCCCGCTCGTAGCGGTCGAGGGCGTCGGAGAGCGTGGTCTGCTCGGCCTCGGTGCGATCGACGAAGACGCCGCGTCGCATTTCGCTCTCGATGATCCCGGCCCAGGTTTCCGCGTCAGCCTTGCTGTCGAACGTCTTGGTCTGAACCGGGTATCCCTTGCGGCGGATAATTGCCCGCCAATTTCCGGACCTTTTCTGAAACGCCGCCATGGTACACCTGCAGCCATTTTTCCTTCTGACTGTACCATGAGCGTACCAAAAGACAACGATATTCCATGTTTTCCGCCATGAAATGGCGGAAAACAGCCACATCAGCTTTGTCTTGACTGAACCCTTATACGCATTCCTAAACCGTAGGTCAGGGGTTCGAATCCCTTCCGGGACGCCATTCTCGTACAGAACTGGGCACCGCAGGCATAGCTTGGAAATCCTTGGTTTCCAAGGCGCGCTCCAGTTGGCCGATCGGCCCGGTCATCCGCACTTCATCGTCATCCAGCTCAATCCGTTCGATCAGCAGGCGCAGGTACGCCTTGCGGAATGCCGGCGGGCCGTTGAGCAGGCTGTCGGCCAACAAGCGGCCAAAAGCTTCGACCGTCTCGGGCGTCACATCGGCAAGCCCCCCGGCCAACTGCCGCTCGAGGGCGTCGATGTGCGCCGAGATCGACGGCAAGATCGCCACTTTCCTGGAGCGGCCCATCGAGGG
>CALABS010000039.1 GCA_937887565.1 uncultured Rhodospirillaceae bacterium
GAGTTCGCCGCGCTGGGCGTCGGTCATCGGCTGGTCCCAGCCGCTGCCGCGCGGAGCCGAGGCCCGAGAACCGCCGAAGCGGCCGGCCGGGTAACGGCGCCCGGCCGAGGCGCCGGCGGAACCACCGCCGGTCCCGCCACCAGCGCCGCCACCGGTCCCGCCGGTGCTGCCGACGGACGCGGTTGCACCCGTCGTCACATGACGAAGGCCGCTCCACAGCGCCGACGCACCGACGGCGAGGCTGCCGGGCGCCCCGGTGGTGGCCGCCGCCGCCCCGGCCATGGTGCGCATGCCGAGCCACCCGGCGGTCCACAGCGCGGCTAGCGCCGTCATGCCGTCCATCACCGGGCCGCCGTTCACCAGGCCGGCGGCGGCGCGCGGCGCCTTGATGGCGAGCACGAAGATCGCCGCCGCCAGCACCGCCACCCCAAAGGCCTGGGCCAGCGTCGGGGTGCCCTGGAAGGTCAGCGCCAGCAGGGTGGCGCTGCACATGGCGATGACGCAGCCGAGCACCAGCAGCTTGAGCGCGGTGGCGGCGATGTAGCCGATGGCGCGCTCGGCCACGAAGCTGGTCGGTCCCAGCACGGCGAAGGGGATGGCGAGGTAGGCGGCCAGCGACAGCAGCCGGTATTCCAGGAAGGCGAGGAACACCTGGATGGCCAGGATGCAGAAGCTGACGATCACCACCAGGGCGGCCAGCAGGAAGATGACGATCTCGACGAAGTTCAGGAAGAAATCGACCGGCCCCAGCATCTCCTTGACGCGCTGCATCAGCGGGATCACCGCCTGGATGCCGAGGTGGGCGATGTAGCCGGGGTCGTCGAGGGCGAAGCCGCCGCCAGGGCCGAGGTTGAGTCCCTGCTGGGCGGCGGCCTGCATCAGCGCGGCGGAGCCGGCGGGAAACCACTCGACCAACGCGCCGATGGCGGCGAACTTCAGCAGCATGCGCAGGAAGGGGCCGTGCACCGCCGCCTTGCCCTCGAACAGCCAGAGCAGCAGCGCCAGCGTGTAGGACAGCATCATCAGCAGGCGCAGCGCCGCCTGCACGTCGGGCCCGAGCAGGCCGAGGCCGGTGACCACGGCGGCGGTGAGCTGGTGCAGGACGACCGAGAGGGCGCTGACGTCCATGGCGGTCACCTTTCCGGTGCGGTGTATGTACCGATGCCCTTCCAAGCCGGGTTGCTGCGCTCCAGCCGCTCCAGGGCGGACGCCCCGTCGTCGGACCGGACGTACAGCACCAGGGCCACGGCGCCGATGACGCTGACGACCAGCATCGCGCCGAGGGCGAGGAGAATGTGCCGGAGTCCCATGGCTCAGCTCCCCGGTGCGCCGTAGGTGTCGAGGCCCTGCCAGTTGATGCGGGTGTGCTGGCGGGCACGCTCGACGGCGGCCTGCTCGTAGTCGAGCTGGGCTTCCGCCGCCCGGTGGTGGGCCGCCTGCATCATCAGGAGCTGGCCGGCAACCTCGGCGTTCAGCAGCGTCGCCTGGGTGCCGGCGTCGATGGCGCAGGTCTGGCCGTCGCACGCCTTCAGCGCCGCCATCAGCGCCCGGGCGCGCGCCGGGTAATCCTCGATCCCGGTCATGACGTCGGCCGAGACCAGCTTGCTCGCCCGGCTGGCGTCACGGGCGAGCCGAGCCTGCTCGGCCTGGTGCTCCGCCAGGGCCGCGGCGCTCATCCCCTCCGGCAAGGCGTCGGGGTAGAGGTCGGCGAACTGCTGGCCGACCCCGTCCAGGCTCCACAGCACCCGGTCCACCAGACCGGCCGCCCGGCGGGCGTCGCCGAGCCGGACGGCCACCGCGACGCGGGTGTCGAGATCGGCCAGGGCGCGCATGCGGATCATGTTGTCGATCTGGGTGAGCATGTGCGCGGTCTGGGCGATGATCTCGACCTCCTGGCGCTGCACCATCTCCTCGACGACGCGCGGCCGGCTCTCCACGATCGGGCAGCCGGGCGCCTGGGAGCCACCGCTCCCCGTCACGCCGGATGCGGCCCCCATGACGGCACCGGCGGCTCCGCCGGTGACATAACCGGCAACGACGGACAGCGCTGTGCCGAACAGCCCGTCGCCCTCCTCGGAAAAGCAGCCGCCTCCGCCACCACCGCCGAAGAAGCTGTTGAGCAGCCCGCCCAGGAAAGCGTGGGCCGGAGGCGGGCCGGCGGTCAGGCCAACCGTGAGGGCGAGCGCCGCCGTGGCGGCGCGCAGGGTTTTGGCTCTCATGGGGAGTCTCCTTCATAGGTCGTCTCCAGGGTGTCGGCAGCCTCATCCAGGCCGTTGCGGCGCAGCCACTCGGCCGCGAAACGTTGCGGGCCCACGTCGGCCATCAGCTCGAAGGCGCGGCGCTTGTGGGCGGCCCCACCGCAGCCGCAGACGGCGAGCGCCGCAGGGTCAAGGGTGAGCTGCCCCAGCCGGCTGCCCTCGGGCGTCTTGAAGAAGACGTCGCGGCGCGGCATGGCGCGGGCGACCTGCCCGGCCTGGGTGGCGTTCAGTCCCCAGTCGCGCAGGATGGAGCGCTTGGCGGCGTTGGGGTCGGCGAGCAGCACGAGGACCTGGATGGTCTTCAGCATCGCCGCGATGGCCGAGCCCTCGATGTCGTCGAGCTGGTGGGTGGCCAGCACCAGGGCGACGTTCTTCTTCGGCCCGCGCCGGCGCAGCTCGTCCAGATCGGCCGGCTGGTGCTTCAGCGCCTTGAACGCCTCGTCCACCAGGAACAGGGTCGGCCGGCCGTCCTCGAACAGCCGGTAGAAGCGGCGGAACAGCGCCTTGATCACCGGGGCGGCGCCGGGGCCGCGGTCGATCAGCGCGCCGATGTCCACCGTGGTCCAGGCGGAGCCGAGAAAGCGATCCTCCGCCGCATCGACGAGGTCGCCGTAGGGGCCGCCGCGGCAGTAGGGTTCCAGCGCCACGCGGATGGCGTTGTCCTGCACCAGATGGGCGAGGTGCGACAGCGTGCGCTCGGACGGCGGCGAGACGGTCAGCAGGTGCAGCGCCACGTCCACCGCGTCGCCGGCCTCGGCGGCCGACAGGTTGCCCGGCGCCAGCACACCTTGCAGGCGCAGCAGGTCCATGACGAAGCCATGGCCCCAGGCGAAGCCGTTGGGGGTGTCGACGTCGGCCAGCGGCTGCAAGGCGAGATCGCCCAGCGCCCCGTCGCCCGAGCCCATGGACAGGAACTCGCCGCCGGCCGCCCAGGTGGCGACAAGGCTGGTGCTCTCGGTGGCGTCCACGTCGATCCACACCACGCGGGCACCGGCCGCACGGGCAAGGAACTGGTGGCCCAGGACGGCGAGCACGGTGGACTTGCCGGTGCGCGGCGGGCCGATCACCAGCGCCGCCCCGTCCTGGCCCTGGTGGATATCGAGCATGAGCGGCGTGCCACCCTCGGCCTCCAACTGCATCAGCGGATCGCATTTGAGGTGCGGGTTGCGCTCCGGCCCGCCCCAGGCCGACGACAGGATGAGGAAGTCGGCGAGCTGGACCTGGGTCAGCGGCACCTTGCGCGGGTTCGGCCGCACATGGCCGGGCAGCGTGCCGTACCACGCGCGCTCGGCCCCCCAGGTCTCCTCGATGACGGTGAAGCCCAGCGTGCGCAGCGCCTTGACCAGCTCGTCGCGGCGTTCCTCCACCTCCTCGACGCTGCGGCCCCACAGCACGGCGGTCGGGGTCATCCAGCCCGAACTTGTGCCGGCCTGCTCGGCCTCCAGCCGGGCGGCTTCCGCTTCCAGCGCCTCCATGACGCCGACCGGGTCATGGCGCAGCGCGGCGTAACCACCGACGGCACGCAGCAGAACGGAGCGCCAGTCGTAGGAGGTGTCGTCGTGCTTGCGCCACAGGGCGGCGAAGACGCCGCGCGCCTGCACGTGGTCCATCGCCTCGAAGCGCACCGACCAGCGGAACTCGAACGGCAGTTTGTCCAGCACGTTGAGCAGGCCGGGGTGGCTGACCTTGGGGTAGCCGCCGATGCCGATCATGCGGACCGGCCACTCGGCCCCGCCATTGCTCCAGGCCGGGAAGGAGCCGGGCTTGAAGCCGACGTCCACGAGGTTGGCCTTGATCGGGAAGCCGGGGATGTCGGGGGCGGTGACATGGCGCTGGTACAGGGGCGAGACGCAGTTGTGCAGCAGGGTCTGCACGCCATCGTCGTCCAGCATCCTGGCCCACCCCACCGCGCGGCCGAGCAGGGAGGCGAACTGGAGCACCAGTTGCCGGAACGGTTCGACGTGGTCGCGCATCACATCCGGCCGGGCGCGCTCCGGCGGGTTGCGAGTGAACCAGGACGCCACGGTGCGGGTGGTCGGCCGGGACGGGGTGTACGTGATCGCCACGAAGGTGCAGGTGCGGAGCTGCTGGCCGGCTTGGTCGAGCCGCGCCCGGCGCTCGCCGTCGATCAACTCGGAGACCGGGTGCGCCCCGGTGGAGCGTGGGTAGCCGCCGGCCTCGCGCCGCTGCATCTCGAAGTGGAAGGTCCAGCCGCCGGTGAAGGGGAACAGGACGTTGCCGGCGGCGAGCGCCGTCTGCATCCGCTCGGCCGGGTCCTGGCCGTCCTGGTCACGCCCGCCGTACTCGACCACGGCCATCAGCGCGCCGTCCTCCTCCAGCAGCACCACGCCGGGCCAGACGAAGCAGTCCCACGGCAGGTGCCGGGACAGGGAATCGAAGCCGTCGTCGAAGGCGGTCAGGTCGAGCATGCCTCACCTCGGGGCGCGGTAGGAGGACAGGGACAGCGAGCGGCCGCGGGTGCGCAGCGCCCGCAGCAGCCAGGCCGAGGCGTTCTGGCGGACGATCTCCAGCCACCAGGGATCGCGGCGCGTCAGGTACCGCGCCGTCAGGAAGACGAGCAGGAACCCCGCCACCGCCTGGGGGATGGCGCCCAGCGCCAGCCACAGCTCCGCGGCCAGCCAGACGGCGATGGCCAGCAGCTCCATGGGCACGCCGAGCGGCATCTTGGTCGGCCGCACCGAGGTGCGGCGCACCGGCTTCTCCCAGCCGTCGGGAACGGACGGCGGCGGCAGCGGGGTCTCCACGACTCAGCCCCCCGCCAGCGCGATGATGGCGTCGCGCGCGCCGTAGGCGGCAGCCCCGGCCACGGTGAAGACGAACACCACCACCCCGGCGATGCGGGAGAACATCGCCGCGACCAGCGCCAGCAGCAGCCCGGCGGTGACGGCGATCGGCACGAAGTTGGTGTCGAACACCGCCTGCCAGGACAGCAGTTCCGCGCCCAGATTGGCAATCACCTGGGCGTGCGCCGGCAGCGCCGTCCACGCCAGCACCAGCGCCAGGGCCAATCCCCGGCGCGCGTTACCGTTGCTCCGCATCATCACCTCCACCGTCAAGCTCCCCCGCCCCCAGCGGGCGGAGGACGAACCCGCGGTCCGGGTCGAAGCGCTCGACCCGGACGATCTCGTTCACGAAGCGCTTGCCCGTGCCGTCCCGGGCAAGGTGCACCACCGCGTGCACCGCCTTGGCGATCCAGCGCATCTGCAGGGCGTCCATGGCGACACCGCCGAGGCCGACCATCTGGGCGATGCGGTCGAGCGCGTCCCAGGCCGAGCCGGCGTGCACGGTGCACAGCCCCGGATGCCCGGTGGTCCAGCCGACCACCATCGCCCTAGCCTCGGCCCGGCGTACCTCGCCCAGCACCAGATGCGTCATCGGCACGCGCAGCGCGTTGGCGACCAGCGTCTCCAGGGTGACCGGCGGGTCGGCCCAGGGGTCGGCGACCATGGCGTAGGCGTGCGGGCACGGCGGCTCGAACTCGTAGGGGTCCTGCAACACCGCCGGCAGGCCGTCCCGGAAGGCCGGTTCCTCCAGGCAGGCGCGCAGCAGCGTGGTCTTGCCGGTGTCGACGTCGCCGGCGATCACCACGGTGCGGCGCCCGGCGATCAGCCGGCGGATCAGCCGCGCCTGGAGTGTTGTCGCGGCGCCGGACAGCACCCAGTCGTCGAGGGTGATGCGGCCGCGGTAGGGCTTGCGGATCGAGCAGGCCGGGCCGGTGGTGACCGGCTCGATGTCGGCGTGGATGCGCTCGCCGGTCTCCGGCAGGGTGACGTCGAGGGTCGGGCGGTCGCGGCGCAGCTCCTTGCGCTGGAAGCCGGCGACGTAGGCGAGGAAGCGGCGCACCTGATCGGGATCGGCCTCGCGGACGAACTCCGGCGAGGGGCCGTTCTTGACCAGCACCCGGCAGGCCCCCTGCCCGCGCAGGGGCGGCAGCACCAGGACGTTGGCGACGTCCTCGCGGGACAGCAGGTCGCCGAACAGCCCGTCCATCAGCCGGCGCAGGGCCAGCAGCAGCATCTCGCGCCGTGCCGGCTCGTCAATCACCACCAGCTCGGTCATGCGTCGGCCTCCTTCGGGTGGAAGCCGTCGCGCACGCTGGGCACCGTGCGGCGGGGATGGCCGAGCTGTTCCAGGATCGCCGCCTTGGTCGCAGCCACGTCTGCCGGGTCGAGGTCGTGCACGAGGTTGAGCACCGCGACCACGGTGATCAGCAGGTCGTCGATGCGGGCGACGGTGGCCTCCAGCCGCTCGGTCTTCGCCCGCTCGTGGGCGATGGCGTCGAGCCCCTTGTCGAGCACATGGATCAGGGCATCGCTGAGCGTGCGCAGCCCCTGGCGGGTCTGCACCAGGGCGAGCTGATCGGCGAGCAGCGCCGGGATGCGGGCGGAGATCGGCCGGGTGGCCGGGTCGTCGGGAGTGTCGGTCATGGCCAGAGCCTCGGGGGTATGCCGGGACGGCGCGGCGCCGGCGGAGCGGGTGCGCGGTCGGCCGTGCCGGCGGGGTGACCCGTGCCGAACCAGCGGTTGGCGTCGGGGTTGGGAGTCCAGACCGCCTCGGCGCGGCCGTAGAGCGGGCGCCACAGCGGATCGGCGTAGGGGTGCAGGCGGACGGCCCGGATCGGCTTGCCGTAGCCGAAGACGATCAGGTCGTTGCCGTCCATCTCCAGCGCCGCGTGCATCGGCATCACCGGCCGGCGGTCCACCCGCACACCGCGGCTGACGGTGGGAAAGAGATCGAGCAGCCCCTTGGAGGTCGAGCGCGTCGGCACCTCCTCGATCGCCTCGCCGACCATGCGGCTGATCCGCTCGGCCTCGTCCGAGGAGTTCGGGCGGAAGACCACCAGCCGGCAGTTGGCGGTGAGCCCGCGGCCGTATTCCTCCTCCACCTCCGACAGGCTCTGGGCCAGCAGCAGCAGGCGGATGCCGTACTCGCGGACGTACTTGATCCACTCCGCCGCCTCGCGCAGGTGGAACTGCAGGAACTCGTCGAGCGCCACCAGCAGCCGCCAGCGCCGCGCCCGGCCGTCGTCGGCCAGGTTGCGGTCGATGGTGAGGAAATCCACCATCTGCGTCAGGATCAGCTTGAACACGCGCTTCAGGCGCCGGGCGTCGAGCGGGCGGGCGACGATGTAGAGGGTAACCGGCCGCTCGCCGGCCACGAGGTCGGAAATCGAGAAGTCGCTGACGGCGGTCTGGGCCTCCAGCACCGGGTCCTCGAACTCGGCGAGCAGCACCGAGGCGGTGACGTAGACCGACTTGCGGTAATGCAGGCTCTTGTCGGCGCCGCCGCCCCGCCCGCCCTTGGGCTTGCCGGCGGCCTCGTCGCGGTCAGCGGTGTCGGCGGCGGCGAGGCTCTTGTCCCACAGCTCCTGGGCGGCGCGCTGGGCGGTCGGGTGGACGCCCTCGGCCAGCATCAGCGCCAGCCCGTCGTCGCCGAGCAGGATGTGCCGGCGCGCACCCGCCAGGGACTTCTCGGAATCCGCCGCCGCTGTGAGCAGGAAGACGAAGACGCCGGTGAGGTAGGAGAAGGCGGCGTTGCGCCAGTGCCCCTCCTGCTCGCCCTCGGTGAGGATGCGCGCGGCGTGCTGGCAGTCGGGGACGAGGTAGGGCTCGGGGCGCACCGCCATCAGCGGGTTGTAGCGGGGACCGCCGGACCGGGCGAGGTCGAGGACGATGACGTCGCCGAAGCGGGTGCGGGCGCGGCTGGTGTCCTCGGTGACCGAGCCCTTGAAGTCCCAGACCACCGCGCTCTCGCGCCACGCCGCCAGCAGGGTCGGATGGACGACCGTGGTGGTCTTGCCCGAGCCGGTGGGGCCGATGACAAGGACCGGCTGCATGGTGCGCTCGCGCAGCGGCTCCCGGCCGTAGGCGCCGAGGATGATGGAGGAGGGTTCGGTCATCGTCCGCTCCGCCCCAGCAGGCCGCTGCGCCGGACGTCGGTGCGCGTGGCCCAGCGGCCGGCGCCGAACCCATGGACCCGGTTTCCCCGAAGGTCGAGGGCGGCGCGCACCGCCAGGGCCAGCGCGCAGGCGCCGGACGCCAGCGTGGCGCCATCGACGATCCAGCGGTGGCCGGGGGCCAGCAGCCCACGCCAGCCGAGGAACTGGCCGGGTCCGTACAGCGCGACGGAACCGACGCGCAGCCCGCCGAAGGCGGCGGGCCAGGAGAACAGCCAGCCGGTCAACTCGGTGATGGCGAAGACGGCGGCGAGCCAGACCAGCAGCAGGGTTCCGAAGCGGACGATGGGAGCGGTCACAGCTCGCGCCCTCCCAGGTCCTGGAGATCGTCGCGCCCGGCCTCACGGCCGCGCTGCTGCTCGCGCAGCCGCTGCATCTCGACGAGCTGGCGGTCGAAATCCTGGCGCTCGCGCTCGGTCATGTAGCCGAGGCGATCGGTGGTGACCTCGATGGCGTCGTGACGCAGCCAGCGCGAGACGACGTCCGGGTCGAGGTAGAGGTCGCGGTCGTGCTGGACGCCGCGCAGCATGATGTGCAGGTGCTGGTTGCCTTGCCTGTGGGCCATGTCGGGCTTGCGCTCGACCGAGGCCACCCACTCCAGCGGGCCGACCCGGCGCTCCCAGGCGGCGACGACGTCGCGGCCGTAGGACACCATGTCGTCGATGCGGTGTCCGTCGTTGGGGCTGACGATGACGTGGAACACCCGGCGGTCGGCCGACCACGCGTCCACGATCTCGGCCGTGTCGATGCCGAGACGGTCGCGGTCGAACAGCGGCCCCTCCTTGGCCAGGTAGTTGGCCAGGACCGCGACGGTGTTGGGGTAAGCGCCGCGGGCGCGGTCGTGGTAGAGCACCTTGACGGTGACCGGGCGGGCGTAGGCGCCGGTCGCGGGCGGCGCGCCCTTGACGCGGACCTTCTGCATCGGCCGGCGGGTGTAGGCGCGGGCGAGGCGGCGGCCGCGGTCGGCCAGCGCCTTCATGCGGGCCTTGAAGCCGTCGTCGTCGAGGATGCCGCCGAAGAGGCCGAAACGCTGCCCCATGCCCTGCCCTCCCATGCCGCCGTCACGTCACGGCGTGGCAAGAACTATCGCCACCGGCAAGAAATCATCAATCATTCTGAGGGGTTATCGGGATATCGGAGCCTGTATGCACCGGCATACCATGGGCACCCCTGTATACAGCCAACTCATTGAAAAGCAACGACGGACGATCCCGCTGCATACGCTCTTTTATCTTGCTGACCGTTGATTTCTCTTCTTCCACACGCCACCACGAAAGCCCGCAGAAGCTTGGACACCTTGTCCGATTTCCTGTCTTTGCGCGCCATAGTGCGATCGGCTTCGCTCCAGGGCAAAGCAGGCTGCCGCCTTGCCCGATCAGCCCGCCACCGGGGCCGACCCCAGGCCGAAGACCTCGGAAACGAGGCAACGGACATCGGCCTCGGCCCGCCCGGCCATCTCCAGCTCCGGCACCAGCAGCCCGGTGCTCCGGCTCGTCGCGAAGGCCAGCCGCCGACGCACCACCGCCGCCGACACCGGCAGCCGCAGCCCCAGCACCCCCGCCTCGGTGCCCGGCTCCACCAGCATCCCTTCCGGCGCCCGGGTCAGCACCAGCACCGCCGCCAGTATCGGCTCGGCCGCCAGCGCCTCGACGACCAGCTGCATGGTGGCGGCACAGCGCCCCACCGCCTCCCGGTCCGGCAGGGTCGGCACCAGCACGGTCTCCGCCGCCAGCAGGGCCGCCCGCACCGCTGCCGGCGAACGGGCCGGGGTGTCGATGACCACGTGATCGAAGCTGGTGCCCAGCCCCCACAACCCGCAGCGCAGCTGGGCGCTGGTGATCGTGACGGTGTCGAACAGGGCCGGCAGGTCGTTGCGCCGCCGCATCCCCGCCCACTCCCGCACTCCGGAGACGCCATCGACGTCGAGCAGCGCCACCCGCTTGCCTTGCAGGGCCAGCTCGCCGGCCAGGTTGACCGCCAGCGTGGTGCGGCCCACCCCCGGCGTCAGGTTGACCAGGGCGGCGATCATGGCGCCTCCTCCCCGGCGAAGCGGGCTTCCAGCACCTCGCGCAGCAGCGCCGCCATGGTGACGCCGCGGCGGAAGGCGGCGATCCTGATCCGCCCGCGCAGCTCCGGCGTGATGTCCACCGTCAGCCGCGCGGTGTAGACCTCCGCCTTGGCCGGCCCGCCCTCGCCCCGGCGCACCCAGGCGTCGGGCGCACCGGGACGGGCGCCGAAGCCGATCCGCTCCCCGTTCATGGCTTGGTCCCCAGCAGTTCGGCGGCCAGCGCCGCGATCTCCTGCGCCGCCGTGGAGGCCGGCTCGCTCTCGAAGGCCAGCCGGCCGGAGCGCACGCAACGGGCGAAGACGACGCGCTGGCCCACCGACGCCGCCATCGCCGGCGGCACCACCCCGGCCAGCTCGCGCCGCGCATCGGCCAGCAGCCGGGTGCGGGCGATGCAGCGGTTGAGCAGGAAGCGGGCGGACAGGCCGGGCCGCCAGCCGCGCGCCTCGTCGAGCAGGCGCAGCAGCTCGGCCGAGGCCCAGGCGTCGAACGGGCTGGGCTGCACCGGGATCAGCACCCGCTCGGCGGTCAGGATCGCCGAGCGCGCCAGCGCCGTCACCCGCGGCGGCCCGTCGATCACCACGTGCTCGACCCCGGAGGCCAGGTCGGGCACCTCGCGGTGCAGCGTCTCGCGGGCCAGCCCGACCATGGCGAACAGCCGGGGCAGCCCCTCGCGGTTGCGCTGTTCCGCCCAGTCGAGCGCCGAGCCCTGGGGATCAGCGTCGATCAGCAGCACGCGATGGCCACGCCGGGTCAGCTCGCCGGCGAGGTGGAGGGCAAGCGTCGTCTTGCCGACACCCCCCTTCTGGTTGAGGAAGGCCACGATCATCGCGGCGCCCTCCCCGCCCCGGACGACTTATCCACAGGCGGAGGAGTCGAGGAGTCAGCCGCCAAGAGTCTGTTATTAGTAACGTTATAAAAGTTATAGGGGCGAATCGGTGAGGCGGGACAAGGGTTTGACTCCGAGTCGGGGTGGCGTTCCCCCGCGAGCCGGCATGGTAATCTCCCGTTTTCCGATAGATACGATGTCCCGTCATCATTCACAGGTTGTCCACAAGGGGCTGTGGACAGGTTCGCGGCGGTTCGCGCTCGGGAGAACAGCAGCCGCTCCTCGCCGCCGCCTCGCTCGACGGACAGCCGGTAGCCCGGCAGGCCGATGGACGCGATCCGCCGGATGTGGCGGGCGAACTCGGCCG
>CALABS010000040.1 GCA_937887565.1 uncultured Rhodospirillaceae bacterium
CCAACAGCCGATTTCACTGGTGGCCGTCAGAATGAATCAGCCGGAATCCGTATAAAACCATGGTCGGAATGTGCCCGAGGTATTGACGCTGGGCGGATTCCGCCCTACCTTTGGAGCCATGGATGCCGCCGGTCACCGTCCTCGGGAACATCGAGATCTTCGTCTACTGGAACGACACGAAAAGGCATAAGCGGCCGCATTTCCACGCCGTCGGCCCCGAGAGGGCGTCGATCTTCGGGATCCCGGAACTGGACCAGATCGTCGGCGACCTGAAGGGCAAGGAAGTGAAGGCTGTCCTGGAGTGGGCCGACGCGAACGGCGACGAACTTGAGCGTCTTTGGAACGAGCGGAACCCGGGCTTTCCCGTGCGGGGAAGGAAGGAGGGAGATTGAGCATGCGTCGGATCGCCAATGTGCAGGCTCATGAGCCGAGCAAGCTCACCGTCACCTGGCGGGACGGTGGCGTCGACACCATCGACTTGGCCGGCGTGATCGCCGGGTTCGAGCCGTTCGCCCCCCTTCGGGATTTCGCGCTGTTCGGCACGGCGACCGTCGTCGGCCACGGCAGCGGGATCGAGTGGGAGAACGGCCTCAACTATTCCGCCGATTCCCTGGAGTGCGTGGCCGAGGAACAGCGCGTGCAGACGGGCGAGGACTTCAAGGCGTGGCAGAAGTCGTTCGACCTGTCGCTCCAGGAGACGGCCGACCTGTTCGGCGTGGCGGTCACGACCGTCAAGGCGTACAGGAAGCTCGACGTGCTGCCGGTGGCGGTCAGGATCGCCTGCTCCGCCATGAAGCGGGAAAAGGACGTGTTCCTGGCCCATTACCGCCCGCGGACCAACGGGCGTCCGAAGAAGAAGGGGCACGTCGCGGCCGCCGAGTAGCGGGACGGCGGTCATGGATCCATGAATCCATGACCGTCACCGCTTCAGTTCCCCAACCTCGACCGCTTCGCCACCGGGTCGTGGAGCTCCAGGGTGCGTCCCGTCCGCTCCCAGTCCAGCCATTTCTCGACCTCGGGGAGCCGCCACCAGCCCCTCACGTAGTCCCCGTGGCCTCGGTCCAGTAGCCTGTCGATGTCGGCGAGCTCCCAGTAGACCTCCCATACCAGCTTCCGGCGGCCGACGACGGCGTCGAGGTAAACTTCGTCCTCCTGCCATTTCTTGAAGATGGTCAACCGGACGCGGTCGTCGTCGACAGGCTCCGACCTGACCTCGTCGATGACGCCCTCGCGGTCGCAGTCCATGACCGCAGGGCGGCCGGCGACGATGGCCTCGACCCACCGGAGCAATTCGCCCGCGTCCCACATCGTGTCGGCGACCTCGACCAGGCGTCCCTGCCTGCCCGCGATGAACACCATGTCGAACCACAGCGACTTGGTCGCGGCGAAGCGGACTTCGATCGGGGCTTCATCGGGCAAGTGGTCCTCCATGGCTTCCTCCGGCGGGCTTGGACAGTCGGATGCTCCCGGCCAAGGTTGACCGAAGCGTTCACCTCACGCCATGACCTCATGGATCCATGAAGACATGGCCGTCCGCCATCCGTCGGTCATGCTCCGCCCACCACTCGGCGGGCGTAAGTTCGTCCATGCCCTGCGGTGGCCGCTGGTTCCCGTGGTTGTCGAATGGAAGTCCTTGGGGCATTGGACTGAGCTTCGCCATGTCGAAGCCCATTCCCGACAGCGTCGCCATCAGATTGGCGACTGCGTCCGAGGCGATGCGGACACCGCCAAGCCCACCGGATAAGGCGTTCTTGGCCCGGATGTTCGTCCTGGCAACCTTGCCCCATCGCGATCCCGGCAACGTTCCGACATGGGGGCGAAAAAACGGCCATGCCCGGCTGACCATCCATCCGCATATCGACGATGCCGGCATCCCCCGATACCCGTTTGGCAGCATTCCGCGCCTGTTGTTGTACTGGCTGGTCGGCGAAGCCAAACGGACGCAGAGCCGCCGCCTGGAACTTGGCGCGACCCTGGCCGAGTTCATGCGCGAGGTCGGGTTGAACCCGGATACTGGCGGGGGCAAGCGCGGCGATGCCGCCCGATTGCGGGATCAAATGGAGCGGCTGTTCCGGGCGCAAATCCGTTTCGAGGATGGCGGCGCCGCCGCAACCGAGCGCAGCCGATGGCTCAACATGCAAGTGACCGACTACGCCGAGGTTTGGTGGAGCCACACGGCACCGTCTCAACGCTCGCTGTTCGGTAGCTACATCGTCTTGGGCGAGGCCTTCTATCAAGCCGTGACCACTGGCCCCGTACCGCTGGACCGGCGAGCGCTGCGGGAACTCCGCCGCAGCCCGTTCGCCCTGGACCTTTACGCCTGGGCGACCCATCGCGCTTACCGCCGACAATTCGGCTTCGTTTCGTGGGCGGCATTGAGGGCGCAGTTCGGCGGCAGCTATCAGGACACCAAGAACTTCCAAAAAGCTGCATCCAGCGCCCTCCGGAAGATCAAAGCCGTGTACCCAGCGCTGAACTACCAATGCGGCCAGGGTGGCGTCGAAATCCTGCCCAGCCTTCCCGCCGTCCCACGCCAAGAGCCTAAGGAAAAGACGGGTTATCCACGGTGAAACGGTACCCCTGCTGCGCCCCGCGCATTTCCAGGGTCGGATAGACTTATCCACAGAATGCGACGGTGAAACGGTACCCCCCGGGACGGTGAAACGGTACCCCTACCTATATACCCCCTATAAATCTCTTCCTGTTGTTGGCCGCAGCGTCCGGGGGATAAAGGCCAGGTCGGCATTCAGGACGCGAAGGCGGCCGTGCGGGGGTACCAGCTTGCGCGCGGGCCATTCGCCGCGCAGGTGGAGCCGTTGGGGAGTGTGCAGCGTTTTGGCACGCCATCAGGCGGACAAACCTTCTGGGCGCCCTTCGGGCATGATGGAGGGGCGGTCTACGGCAACCGTGACGGCGACCGCCGGTGCGCTGTATAGTTGCCCGTCGCCTCAGCACCGAGAACGCCATGCGCAACCTTGACGACATCCTGACCCAGCTCCGCGCCCTACAGCCCGATTTGTGCCGCCGCTACCCGATCCGCTCCATGGGCGTGTTCGGATCGTATGTGCGCGGTGAGCAGCGGGACGACAGCGACGTGGATTTGCTGGTGGAATTGGGCGAAGGCATGGACCTGATCGCCTATGCCGGCCTGCAACTGGAACTCAGCGACGCCTTGGGCGTGCCGGTCGATCTGGTCGAGCGCGACGCCCTGCGCCCGCGCCTTGCTCCGCAGGTGTTGTCCGAGGTCGTGCCCCTGTGAAGCGCGACCCCGCCGCCTGCCTTGCCGACATGCTGGACTATGCCCGCGACGCCCAGGCGTTCGTGGCGGGCATGACCCCCGATACCTTCGCCGCCGACCGCAAGACCCAGTACGCAGTACTGCGGGCGCTGGAGGTCATCGGCGAAGCCGCCAAGCGCGTGCCGCCCGAGGTACAGGATCGCTTCCCGGAAATCCCCTGGCGCCAGATCATCGGCATGCGCAACATCATCGCCCACGACTACCTGGGCATCCGCCTGTCACGCGTGTTCGAGACGGCGACGGCGTTCATTCCAGAACTGGTGGAGCGGTTGCCGGGGGTGATTGCCGAGGTGGAGACAGGCTGAGATTACGCCGTACCACCCTCCCCCGTGCCCCCTGGATCTACTGCCCTCAGAAAGATTAAGGCGGTCACTCCCTACCGAAGGCCGAACACATACGGCAATGCGTACATGGCGGCCAGTAGCAAGCCAATCGTGACGAATCCCTTGATGAGGGCCGCCCAAGGTGGACCGTACATCTGGCGATCACTGATAGCGTCAACCCGCCTTTTGGCTTCACTAGAGCATTCACCGCCCTAACGGAATCGCAGGGGATTCCCAAGCTGGCGGAAATCTGATTCAAGACGAGGGCTGGTGAGGGAGGCCAGCCTTCATGACCGCACCTCTATCCAAAGACCTTCGCAAACGCCTGATCGCTGCCGTCGAGGGCGGCCAGTCCTGCCGCTCGGCGGCGAAGCGGTTTGGGGTTGCGGCCTCGACGGCGATCAAGCTGGTCAGCCTCTGGCGCCGGGAGGCCCATATGGACCCCAAGCCCATGGGCGGTGACCGGCACTCGCACCGGATGCCCGCTCTACCATCCTGGCAAGCTTCGCGATGTCGGAATCGAGCGGCAGGGAAAGCGGCGAGTCCCACAGGCCCGGTTTGCCCGTGGCCAACGCGACCTTGACCCGCAAGCGCAGTCTGACGCCCGTCGCCGTCGCCTCGAAATCCGGGAGCATGCAAACCGCGAGAAGGAGGCACGCGAGCAGCGGCGCCGACAAAAGCTGGACCGTATCGGCGCTGTCCCGTCGAGCGAGCTGGACCGGGTTACCGCCCCCTTCGCCATGGCTCATCGCCTCAATGCGCATGGATTGGGGTCGATCCCTTGCGGGGGCGACCACGACCGCGCTTTGGGGGTTCTGCGGCTGGCGGCGGCGGGGGAGGAACGACGTGGGCATCGACCCAGGCTTTCACGTCCTCAAGGCGCCAGCGGATCAAGCGCGAGCCGGGCAGATCGACGCGCGGTGGCAATTCATGCGGCTTGCGCTTATTCAACGCAGCGACAGACAGGCCGAGCAGCTGGGACAAAGCGACTTTGTCCAAGAGCTTGTTCATTGCGGGCAACTCCGTAACCAAAGGAATTGCCGAGATAGTAGATAATATAAATAGATCGCGTCTAGTCAGCAAAACTGTCTACTTTTTGGCCGCAATATTCGGCCGCCGAGTAGACGAAACCATCAACTTTTTTGTCTTGGCTCCTGCTCTTGTCCAGCCAGGATGGCGTCAAGTATTGCACGCGGATCGACGCCGGCGGCCTGCATCCGCTCTACAACGCTTCGAAACTCCTCCAACAGCCCGGTCCCATTCGATCGACCGTCGATCTTGGCTGCCAGCTCGGCGGCCTTGGGATTGTAGTAGCGGAGCACCATGGTCATGGTTTTGTGCCCCAGGACCCGCGCCAGCTCGAGCGGCGTCAAGCGCTGGGCGAGGCGCGTGGCGGCCACATGCCTGAGATCGTGAAATGTTACCCGAGGCGCCCCGTTTGCGGTCGCGGTGGCAACGGCAGCCTTGAAGCCCATATCCACCGTCTTGCGCACGATCTGGAACGGCGCGTCACCACCTCCCTGAGCTTCCTTCCAGTCGGCAAGTGTGTCACGGGCTCGCTGCGAGAGCGGAACCCTCCGGGCCTCGCCGTTCTTGGTGGTCGGGAGATAGGCGTGGTCCTCGGAGATCGACGCCCACCGAAGTGACAGCAGCTCGCCCTGGCGCATTCCGGTTTCAATGGCGAGGGTGACGAGAGGGCGCAACCAGGCGGGTCGAGCGCACGCCTCCAGGAGGATGGCTTCCTCGGCCTCAGTAAGGTGTGCCTCGCGGGCAGCGTTGGCCTTCACCCGACGGACCCCCTGGCAGGGATTGGAGATCGGATAGCCCCATTCGCTGATGGCGGTCCTGTAGACGCTCGAAAGGAGATTGATGGCGTTGTTGACCGTCGATGGCGCCTTGCCGGCAGCCTCCTGCTTCCGGCGCCACTCAGCGATGTCCTTCGGCAGGACTGACAGCACTGACCAATCCGCCATCTCCTCGCGCAGCCACTGCCCGATCCGATACCGTTCGCGGTCAGCGCCCTTCTTGGAGGGGGTGATTTCGTCCTGGTAGCGGGTCAGGAGCTCGCGCAGCTTGGTCGCCTTGGCCTCGGAGCGGTCGATGTAGGTTTCGCCACTGATACGGCCTTCCAGCTCGTCAGCCCACTTCTTGGCATCGGCGTAGGTATCGAATGTCCGGTAAACCGGCTTGTGGCCCTTCCGCCGGACCTGGACGCGCCATTGGCGCTCGCCGCGACAGGTGATCGTAGCCATGGCACACCTCTTGGCACACTGGGAAAAGGCTCCCTGTGCCAATTTGTGCCAGAAAATAGGGGTCGAATGGAAGGAAATGGCGGAGAGGGTGGGATTCGAACCCACGGTGGAGTTGCCCCCACACCGGTTTTCGAGACCGGCCCATTCGACCGCTCTGGCACCTCTCCGGCGCGTTTTGCTCCCCCGGTCGGTGGGGAGGCGCGGAACTTAGCGCAAGTGCGCGTGCTCCGCAACCCGGTTTTGGCGAGGGTGAAAAGGGGACGCGCCGAAGGTTATTTCGGCGCGATCACCATGACCATCTGGCGGCCTTCCATCTTGGGATGCTGCTCGACCTTGCCGAGTTCCTCCAGCTCCGCCTTCACCCGCTCCAGCACCTTCATGCCGAGGTCCTGGTGGGCGAGCTCGCGGCCGCGGAAGCGCAGGGTTACCTTGACCTTGTCGCCCTCCTCGAGGAACTTGCGCATGTTGCGCATCTTGACGTTGTAGTCATTGTCGTCGATGTTCGGGCGGAGCTTGATCTCCTTGACCTCGATCACCTTCTGCTTCTTCTTCGCCTCGTTCTTCTTCTTCTGGACTTCGTACTTGAACTTTCCGTAGTCCAGAATCTTGCAGACCGGCGGGTCCGCGTTGGGCGAAACCTCGACAAGGTCGAGCCCGGCCTCCTCGGCCATGGACAAGCCCTCGCGCAGGCTGACGACTCCGATCATCTCTCCGTCGGCGCCGACGAGGCGGATGGAGCGGACATCGATCTCTCTGTTGACGCGTGGCCCGTCGTTCTTGGGCGGCGTCTGCATCGGCGGCCTAGCTATGTAACCTTCTCCCTCGGTTCGAACTCGCTGTGGGCCGCCCATCGTTCCCCCGTGGGCAGGCCCGGTTTCGACGACGGCGCCCCGGGATCACCCCGGAGGCGCCGCCTCGGCGGTAAGTGTAGCGACTGCCTTGTCAAGCGCAAGGAATTCTTGGTTGGCGTGTCCCAGGCGGCGGATCGCCACCGTGCGGTCATCGGCCTCGCGGCGGCCGACCACCAGCAGCGCCGGCACCTTGGCGGCGGAGTGCTCGGCCACCTTCTTGTTGATCTTCTCGTTGCGCAGGTCGGTCTCGGCGCGGATGCCAGCCTTGCGCAGCGCGGCGGCGACCTCGCGGGCGTAGTCGTCGGCGTCGGACACGATGGTCGCCACCACCGCCTGCACCGGCGCCAGCCACAGCGGGAAACGGCCGGCATAGTGCTCGATCAGGATGCCGGTGAACCGTTCGAGCGAGCCGAACAGCGCCCGGTGCAGCATGACCGGTCGGTGCTTCTGGCCGTCCTCGCCGATATAGGACACGTCGAACCGCTCGGGCAGGTTCATGTCCACCTGGAGCGTGCCGCACTGCCAGTCGCGGCCGATGGCGTCGCGCAGCACGAATTCCAGCTTGGGTCCGTAGAAGGCGCCCTCGCCGGGATTGAGCGTGTAGTCGTAGCCCATGTGCTCGAGCGCGGTCTTGAGCGAGGTTTCCAGGAAGTCCCACACCTCGTCGGAGCCGATGCGCTTCTCGGGCCGATCCGAGAACTTGATGCGGACGGTCTCGAAGCCGAAGTCCTTGTAGATATCCATGATCAGGCGGACGACGGTCTTGCACTCGTCCTCCAGCTGCTCGGGGGTGCAGAAGATGTGGGCGTCGTCCTGGGTGAAGCTGCGCACCCGCATCAGGCCGTGGAGCGCCCCCGACGGCTCGTAGCGGTGCACCTTGCCGAACTCGGCCATGCGCAGCGGCAACTCGCGGTAGCTGGTGATGCCCTGCTTGAACACCTGGATGCCGCCGGGGCAGTTCATGGGCTTGATGCAGAAGACCCGCTCGTCCTCGGTGGTGGTGGTGAACATGGCCTCGCGGAAGGTGGCCCAATGGCCCGAGGTCTCCCACAGCGAGCGGTCCATGATGTCGGGGGTGTTGATCTCCACGTAGCCGGCCTCGTCCTGGCGGCCGCGCATGTATCCGATCAGCGACTGGAACAGCCGCCAGCCCTTGGGGTGCCAGAACACCGCCCCGGGCGCCTCCTCCTGGAAATGGAACAGGTCCATCTCGCGGCCCAGGCGGCGGTGGTCGCGCTTCTCGGCCTCCTCCAGCATGTGGAGATAGGCCTCCAGGTCCTTCTTGTCGAACCAGGCGGTGCCGTAGATGCGCTGGAGCATCTCGTTCTTCGAATCGCCGCGCCAGTAGGCGCCGGCCAGCTTCATCAGCTTGAAGGCCTTGCCCAGCTTGCCGGTGGACGGCAAATGCGGGCCGCGGCACAGGTCGATGAAGCCGCCCTGGCGGTAGAGGGTGATCTTCTGGTCGGCGGGAATCGAGGCGATGATCTCGCCCTTGTATTTCTCGCCCTGGTCCAGGAAGAACTTGACCGCCTCGTCGCGGTCCCAGGTCTCGCAGGTCACCGCCTCGTCGCGATCGACGATCTCGCGCATGCGCTGCTCGATCCGCTCCAGGTCCTCGGGCGTGAACGGGGTCGGGCGCGCGAAATCGTAGTAAAAGCCGTTCTCGATGGCCGGGCCGATGGTGACCTGGGTCTCGGGATACAGCTCCTTGACCGCCTCGGCCATGACATGGGCGGCGTCGTGGCGCAGCAGTTCCAGCGCGTCGGCGCCGTCCTTGGCGGTGACGATGGCGAGATCGGCGTCGGTGCCGAGGGTGGTGGTCAGATCCCTCATCACGCCGTCGATGCGGATGGCCAGCGCGGCCTTGGCGAGGCCGGGGCCGATGTCCTTGGCGACGTCCAGGCCCGTGACGGGACCTTCGTACTGGCGGACGCTGCCGTCGGGAAGCGTGATGGCGACCATGGATCTCTCTCGATCAGTCAGGAAAACGGGAATCCGGGGAGAGTAAGGGGTTTGGCCCCTAAGTCAAGGCGGCCAGCGCCCCTTCCACCTCCGCCACCGGCAGGGCGGCCAGGTCGGGGACGCGCAGCAGGGTGACCTTTCCCCTGGGAGCACACAAGGTGGGGTCGGACTCGTGAGAGAACAAGACCACGCTGGCGCAACCCGTGACCGCGATCAGGTGCATGGGGCCGGTGTCGTTGCCCACCGCCGCCATGGCCCCCCGGCCGAGGGCGACGATGTCCAGGAGCCCGGTCTGGCCGGCCAAGGGCACCGTTTGGGGGCAGGCGGCGGTGACGGTGTCGATCTCGTCCTGCTCCTTGGCGGTGCCCAGCACCACCGGCGTGATGCCGCGCTCGGCCAGCCAGACCGCCAGGGCGGCGAAGCCGGTGGCCGGCCAGCGCTTGGCCGGACGATGGGGGGCGCCGCCGGGGCACAACAGGACGTATGGGTGCGGCAGGCCGAAGCGGGCGGTGTCGGCGGCCACCCACGACAGGTCGGGCGGCGGCACGCCGGGAATGCCGGCCATGGCCAGCTGTTCCGCCTGGCGATCGACCGTGTGCATGAGGTCGCGGTCGGGATTGGCATGGGGATGCGAGCATGCCGGGGCGATGCCCGACCACTCCGGCTTGCCGCCCAGCAGCTTGAAATACCACGACGACCGATCCGAGGTCTGGAGGTCGTAGACCCGCGCGAATCCCCCGCCCGACAGCCGCTTCCTCAGTTTCAGCACCCCGGCCACGTTCCACGCCTTCGGCTTGTCGTCGATCCACACATGGTCGAACCACGGGCAGGCGGCGGCCAGCTCGGCATAGGGACGGGTGGTCAGCAAGGTGATGTCGGCGTCGGGGTGATGGGCGCGGATGGCCTGGAACGGCCCGAAGGCCTGGACGAAGTCGCCCAGCGCGCCGAGCTTTATCACCAGCACCCGGGGTTTCACGCGCCCTCCGCCGACAGGCCCAGCACCTCGCGGTAGACGTCGAGCGTGCCGGCGCACATGCGCTCGGTGGTGAAATTCTCGCGCACGTAGCTCTGGGCCAGCTCGGCCATGTGCCGGCGTTCCTCGGCGTCCAGCGCCAGGAAGCGATCCAGCGCGTCGGCCAGCGAACGCGGGTCGCCCGGGGTGGTCAGCCAGCCGGTGCGGCCGGGCAGGATGGTCTCGCGCGGGCCGCCGTGGTCCGAGGCGATCACCGGCCGGCCCATGGCCTGGGCCTCGACCACCACGCGGCCGAAGGCCTCGGGGTCGGTGGAGGCCGACACCGCCACGTCGGTCAGCATGTAGGCCGCCGCCATGTCGCCGCATTCGTCGGCGATGTGGACCACGTCGGTGAGGTCGCGCCGCTTGATCAGCTCGACCAGTTCCTGGCGGTAGCCGGTGCGCCCCTGGTCCGAGCCCACCAGCAGGCAACGGATGTCGTGGCGGCCCAGCAGCGCCAGCGCCTCGATCAGCACCGACTGCCCCTTCCACCGGGTCAGCCGGCCGGGCAGCATGATGACCGGATAGCCGTCGGGCAGGCGCCATTTCTGGGCCAGGGCGATGATGCGCTCGGGACTGACGCGGGCGGGATCGAATTTGCGGATGTCGACGCCGCGCCGCACCACCCGGATCTTCCCGGGCGGGCAGTGATAGACCCGCTCGGCGTGCTCGGCGATGAATTCCGAGATGGCGATCACCCGCTCGCCCCGGGTCATGACCGAATTGTAGACGTGCTTGAGCCCGAACCAGCCCAGGTTATAGGTGCCGTGGAAGGTGGTGACGAAATGGGCGCCGGCGCGGTTGGCGGCGGCCAGGGCGCTCCAGGCCGGCGCGCGCGAACGGGCGTGGACGATGTCCACCCCGTGCTCGCGGATCACCGCCTCCAGCCGGGCGACGTTGGCCTTCATGACCAGCGGGTTCTTGGCCGCCAGCGGCAGCTCCACGTGGACGGCGCCGGCCCGGGTCAGCTCGCGCGTCATGGGGCCGCCCGAGGACGCCACCAGCGCGGTCCAGCTGGCGTCGGTCAGGGCCTGGGCCACCTCGACGGTGCCGCGTTCGACGCCGCCGGTGACCATGGCCGGCAGCACCTGGAGAACGACCGGCTTCCTGTCGCCTCCGGCGACGGGTGGTTGACGCGGCGCGCCGTGAGTGTGAACTGTGTCTGCCATGATCGATCGCGAGGGAAACCAGCCAATGAGCCAAAACGGGGCCGGGATATTAGCACGCGCCGACGGCGCGTCCATCGCCTACCGACGCATCCCCGGCCGAGGGCCGGTGGTGGTCTTCCTGCACGGCTTCCATTCCGACATGGAGGGAAGCAAGGCGGTCGCCCTGGAAGCGTGGTGCGCCGCGCGCGGCCAGGCCTTCCTGCGTTTCGACGCCTTCGGTCACGGCCAATCCTCGGGCGACATCCTGGAGGGGTCCATCGGCCGCTGGGCCGACGACGCCGAGGCGGCCATCGCCGAACTGACCGACGGGCCGGTGATCGTGGTCGGCTCCAGCTTCGGCGGCTGGATCGGCCTGTTGGCGGCGCTCAGGCTGCGGGGGCGCGTGGCCGGCTACATGGGCATCGCCGCCGCCCCCGACTTCACCGAGGACCTGATGTGGGCCACCTTCTCCCCCGAGCAGCGCCGGGCGCTGGTCGAACAGGGGCGGGTGTCCCTGCCCAATTGCCACGAGCCGGAAAAGCCCTGGGTGGTGCCGCGCCTGCTGATCGAGGAGGGCCGCAACCACCTGCTGCTGCGCGACGCCATCAACCTGTACTGCCCGGCCCGGCTGGTCCAGGGCATGAGGGACGACGACGTGCCGTGGGAAACGGCGCTCCGGCTGGCCGATTGCCTGGCAGGCGACGACATCGAGGTCCATCTGGTCAAGGACGGCGACCACCGGCTGTCGCGCCCCGAGGACATCCGCCGCCTGGAACGCGCCCTGGAGGGACTGCTGGAGTTGGCCCACGGATAGCGCCCGGCCGGCCGGGCCGGCCGCTCACCGTCCGGCGTCTCGCCAGAACGACGAGATCCGCTGGCGGGTGGCGGGCTCCTGCATTTCGGCGACGTTCTCCAGATCGATGGCCGGCGCCTGTTCCAGGGTCTGGCGGCTGGCGTCGAGCACGAAGCTTTGCGGCTGGCCGGCCGGCCGCAACCGGTTCCACGGCACCGCCACGTTCTTCTCGCCGACCCCCAGGAAGCCGCCGACGCCCACCACCGCGAATTCGGCCGAGCCCTGGCGGACGTCGAGGACGATGTCCTGGATGTCGCCGATGCGTTGGCCATCGGCGTTGACCACCGCCGAACCCTTGATGCTGTCGGCCTGGGCCAGGGCGAGTTGATCCATGGGCACTTCCTCGGCACCAAGGGCGCGCGGGCCCTGGGCCTGCTGATCCGGCGCCGGGGCCGATTGCGCCGGCTGGTCGGGGAACACCGGACGGGCGGAGGGGGCGCGACCCTCCAACTGGTCGGGCTGGCGCGGCGGGCCGTCCTGGGCCAGGACGGGGGTGCACAGCGCGGCGGCGGCCATCGCGGCCATCAGCCGGTTCAGCATGTTCGCCTCCTTAGGATGCTTGAAGGGATGAAGCGTCGGCCCGGCCCTCAACCACGCGCGTGGCGCCGATCGGCGAGGGCCGTCAGCCGGCGGGGGGCGCCATCGCGCGGCAACGGTCCCGCCCCGCTCCGACCCGTGCCGCCCCGACCCGCCTCGGATTCGATCAGGTCGCCGTCCATCAGCCGCCGCAACCGCCGGCGGGCTCGCGACAGTCGTGACTTGACCGTGCCCATGGGCACGCCCAGCGCCTCGGCGGCGTCCTCGTATTGCATGCCGTCCAGCCCGACCATCACCACCACCTGCTGCTCCTGCTCGGGCAGATGGTCGAAGGCGCGGGCGAGGTCCTTGAGGGTGACGCTGTGAATCTGGCGGGCGGGACAGGACAGATGGGCGTGCTCCTCCAGCAGCGGCACCATGGTGTTGATCGAGCCGTGCCGCAAATATTGGTTGATGTAGAGATTGTGAAGAATGGTGAACAGCCAGGCGCGGAGATTGGTTCCTTCGCGCCACAGGTGTTCGCGGGAAATGGCGCGCTCAAGGCAATCCTGAACCAGATCCTCGGCATGGATGGCATCGCGCACCAGCACGCGGGCATAGCGCCGAAGATTTGGAATATGCTCAGAGACCATGTCGCCGAATTCAGCCATATCTGCCACCTTGCCTTGGACAATATTTACACGCCTGGCCGTCAAGTTTATTTCAGCCATACATTTAGTATTCATGGCCCATGACGTTTGGTTATTCGGAAGGTGTGCATAGCCAGCGAGGAAAGGAAGGTGGCCTGAGGGAGTAACCCCGCAGGAAGCCCTGGCGGACGGGGGGAGGAGGTCCGCCTCCCGGCGGGTGATGCCGGCGGGACGGGCGGCGGTCAGTGGATCGGGCCTTCCTGCGCCTTGGCTTGCTGGATGCGGTCGCCCATGCGGTCGAGCTCGTCGTCGCCCAAGAGTTGGCGGGCCTTGGGGAAGATCTCGCTCTCCTCCTCGCGGACGTGATGCTGCACGCAATCCTTCAGGGATTCGACGGCGTCCAGCCAATCGTCGGAATCCATGGGAATGGCGGCCATCCGGTTCAGGCGTTCCTCCATGACGTGGTGCTCGTGGATGCCGTCCTCGACCAGATCGTGGGACGGCTTGCGCTCGCGCAGCGGCGGATAGAACACCTTTTCCTCGGCATGGGCGTGGCGCAGCAGCGCATCCTTCAGCGCGCCGAACAACTCCTCGCGCTTCGCCTTGTCGACGCTCGAGGTCAGCAGGATCGAGGCGAAGATCTTGTCGACCGTCTCATGGTCGAATTTCAGCAATTCAAGGGCGTTCATCATTCCTCCGGGTACACGGGAGTGGATGACCCGGCAACGCCGTTTCCTCGCCCCCTGTTCCGTGGGACGGATCCGCCTCCCCCCTTCGCCATGGCGCCCTGTCCATCGGTGGCATGCCCGCTCCCCCGCTCCGCGCCGGCTTCCCAATTAGGTTGGGCAATTCCACGGCCACGGAGAACGGCGATGGCGCACGCCGAAGACGAAACCATCCCGGTGTGGAGCGCGCCGGCGGCCCCGGCCGAGCCCCGGCCGCTGACGGGCGACCTGCGGGTGGACGTCTGCGTGGTGGGGGCGGGCATCGCCGGATTGTCCACCGCCTATCTGCTGGCCCGCGCCGGGCGCCGGGTCGCCGTGCTGGAGTCGGGGCCGGGCGTGGCCTTGGGCGAGACCGGCCGGTCCACCGCCCATCTGGCCAGCGCGGTGGACGACGGCTTCGTGGCCCTGGAAAGACTGTTCGGGGCCGACGGCGCGCGGTTGATGGCGGAAAGCCATGCGGCGGCCATCGAGTCCATGGCCACCATCGTCGCCGCCGAAGGGATCGACTGCGGGTTCGGGCGCCTGGAGGCCTTTCTCTTCAATCCGCCCGGCGGCGGAGTGGATCTGGCCGCCGAACTGGAGGCGTCGCGCCGCGCCGGGCTGGCCGCCGAGATGGCGGCGCGGGCACCGCTGGACGGCTTTGAGACCGGCCCCGCCATCCGCTATCGCAACCAGGCCCGGTGCGACCCGCTCGCCTACGCGCGGGGCCTCGCGGCGGCGCTGGAGCGCCTGGGGGGCCGGGTGTTCACCGGCAGCTGGGCGGCCTCGATCGAAGGCGGCCACCCGGCGCGGGTCAGCTGCGCCCACGGCTGGCACGTCCTGGCCGATGCGGTGGTGGTGGCGACCAACGTGCCGGTCAACGACCGCGTCACCCTGCATGGCAAGATGATGCCCCACCGCACCTATGCGGTGGCGGCCCCCTGCGAGCCCGGCGGCGCCGTCGACGCGCTCTTTTGGGATACCGCCCAGCCGTACCACTACGCGCGCTTCGCCCGCGACGGCGGGGGACGGAGCATGCTGGTGGTGGGCGGCGAGGACCACCGGGTCGGCCATCCCGCCCATGGCGACCAGCGCTGGGGCCGCCTGGAGGCGTGGGCGCGCGAACGCTTCCCGGCGATGGGGGCGGTGGGCTGGCGGTGGTCGGGCCAGATCATGGAGCCGGTGGACCGGGTCGCGTTCATCGGCCGCAACCCCATGGACGAGGACAACGTGTTCGTCGCCTGCGGCGATTCCGGCGACGGCATCACCCACGGCGCAATCGCCGGCTTGTTGATCACCGATCTCGTCCTGGGACGGGACAATCCGTGGACGGCGCTCTACGACCCGTCGCGGGTGACCCTGAAGGCGGCGTCGGGCTATGCCGACACCAACCTGCACGTGGCCGAACACTACGCCGAATGGCTGACCGGCGGCGACGTCGACACCGTGCGCGACATCCCGTCCGGCCAGGGGGCGGTGCTGCGCTCGGGCCTGTCCAAGATCGCCGTCTACCGGGACGAGAGCGGCACCGTCCACCGGCGCTCGGCGGTGTGCCCCCACCTGAAATGCATCGTCGCCTGGAACGATGCCGAGAAGAGTTGGGACTGCGCCTGCCATGGGTCGCGGTTCGACCGCTTCGGCCGCGTGCTGAACGGGCCGGCCAACGCGCCGCTGCCCTCCGTCGATGAGTGATACCCCGTTTGACCCCGTGACCACCCCTTCTGACGACGCCCGCCGCCGGCCCGGATGTGGTGGCATGGACTCCATGGCCGCCGCATGCAGGGAAACCGAACAATGGCGAAGCGCGTCGTTCCCCATCCCACCGTCCTGATCACCGTCGAGCCGCCGGGAGCGGTCTGGCCGCACGTGGACACGCTGGCCCGCGAACTGGCCGGCCTGGGCGCCGAGGTGGTGGTGGCCGCGGTCACGCCGCTGCGGCCGGGCCAGCGCATCGAATACGCCGGCATCCCCGGCGTCGAGCTGCTGGCCTGCCCGACCCCCGCGGCCACCCCGGCCGAGCACCTCGCCAAGCGCGCCGCCATCGCCGAATGGCTGCTGCGGGTGGAGGAAATGCTGAACCCCGACGTGGTGCACCTGACCGGCTACCTCCATGCCGGCCTGCCGTGGTGCGGCAAGCTGCTGGTCGCCGGCCATCCCGGCAGCGGCGCCGCCTATGGCCGCCTCGACGCCGACCAGCGCCGGGTCTGCCGGGCGGCCTTCCAGCACGGCCTGAGGGGGGCCGACATGGTGGTCGCCCCGTCCGAGACCATGATGGCGGCGCTGGACCGCCATTTCGGCGTGGTGAACATCCGCGTCATCCGCGACGGCCGCGACCCGGCCCGTTATGCGCCGGCGACCAAGGAGCGGGTGATCCTGTCGGTGGGGGCGCTGCGCGACGAGACCGGCGCCCCATCCCCCCTCGAACTGGCGTCGCCGGCCATCCCGTGGCCGGTGGTGGTGGCCGGCGACCAGGCCGACGAGGCCGGCCGCACCGTGCGGCTGCAGGGCGTCTCGGCCCTGGGGCGGGTTCATCCGGCGCAACTGGTGCCGTGGTTCAACCGCGCCTCGCTGTATGTCGCCCTGGCGGCCGAGGGGCCGGGCACCCAGATCGTCGAGGCCGCCCTGTCCGGCTGCGCCCTCGTCCTCGGCGACACCGCCGCCCTGCGCGAGCTGTGGAGCGGCGCCGCCCTTTTCGTCGCCCCCGGCGACCCCACGGCGCTGGCGGCGGGGATCAACACCCTGCTCGACGACGGGCGGCTGCTGGACGCCATGGGCCACGCCGCCCGCCGCCGCGCGCTGAAGCAGCCCGCCCGGGCCATGGCCGCGCAATACCTGGACGCCTACCGCGAACTGGTCGCCGCCCGCGCCCCCGACCAGTTCGCCGAGGAGGGAACCCGCGCCCATGGCGCCTGACCGTCCGGGGGAGCCCGAATGGCGGATTGATCGCCCCGCCCGACTCTCCGACCTGTGGTCGAGACGGCAAGGATGACGGCATGAGCGAACGCGCGGGCGAGGCGGCCCGGACCTATCGCCGGATACGGGCCGGGACCGAGGCGCTGGTCGAGGGGATGACCCCCGAGGACATGAACGGCCAGGCCTTCCCCGAGGCCAGCCCGGCCAAATGGCATCTGGCGCACACCACCTGGTTCTTCGAGACCTTCCTGCTGGCCCGCCGGGCGCCGTCGTGGCGGCCGCCGCGGCCGGAATGGCGGATGTTGTTCAATTCCTACTACGACAGCGTCGGCGACCGCCCGCCCCGCGACCGCCGGGGCCTGCTGACCCGGCCGGCGCTGGACGAGGTGATGTCCTGGCGGCGCATGGTCGACGAAGCGGTGCTGTCCCTCCTCGACCGTGACCCGGAGCCCGCCGAACTGGCGATCGGGCTGGCCCACGAACAGCAGCACCAGGAGTTGATCGTCACCGACGGGCTGGCGCTGTTCGCCGCCCACCCGCTGGAACCGGCATGGACGCGCCCGCATCCGCACCACGTGCCGCCGCCCCCGGGCTGGCGGAGCCACGGCGGCGGCATCGTCGAGATCGGCGCCGCCGCCGACGGCTTCGCCTTCGACAACGAACGTCCCCGCCATCGGACGCTGCTGGGTCCGTTCCGCCTGGCGGCACGGCCGGTGACCTGCGGCGAGTGGCTGGACTTCATGGCCGATGGCGGCTACCGGCGACCGACCTTGTGGCAGGAGGACGGCTGGACGGCGCTGCGCGCCGCCGGCTGGCGGGCGCCGGAATACTGGGACCGTCGCGACGGAACCTGGACGGTGATGACCGTCGCCGGCCGCCGGCCGGTGGCCCCGGACGCGGCGGTCTGTCACGTCAGTTGGTACGAGGCCGACGCCTATGCCCGCTGGGCGGGGGCGCGGCTTCCCGCCGAGGCGGAATGGGAAGCCGCCGATCCGCCCGGTGCCGGCCTGGTATGGGAATGGACCGCCGACGCCCACCGCCCCTATCCCGGCTGGCGGCCGGCGGCCGGCGCCTTCGGCGAATACAACGGCAAGTTCATGGCCGGGCGCATGGTTCTGAGGGGCGGCAGCACCGCCACCCCGCCGGGCTCGACGACCCGCCACACCCGCAACTTCTGGCCGCCGGCGACGCGCTGGCAGTTCACCGGCCTGCGGCTGGCGGAGGACGCATGAAGGGCGAGTCCGGTGGTGACGGCTTCGGCGCGGCGGTCCTGGCCGGGCTGGCGGCGCGGCCGCGGCGCATCCCCTGCCGCCACCTCTACGACGCCGAGGGATCGGCGCTGTTCGAGCGTATCACCGAGCTGGACGAATACTATCTCAGCCGCTGCGAGGCCGGCCTGCTGGCCCGCCACGGCGGCGAGGTCGCCGCGCTGGTGGGCACGGGGGCGCGGGTGGTCGAGTTCGGCGCCGGGTCCATGCGCAAGACCCGGTTGCTGCTGGATGCCCTGACCGCGCCGGCGGCCTATGTGCCGGTGGACGTCTGCCGGGACGCGCTGGTGCTGGCGGCCCGGCGGCTGGCGGCCGACCATCCGGGGCTGGCGGTCACCCCGCTGGTGGCGGATTTCACCCATCCGCTGACGCTGCCGCCCGCCCCTGGCGACGATCCGGCGCTCGCCTTCTTCCCCGGCTCCACCATCGGCAATCTGAGCCCGTCGCAGGCCCGCGACTTCCTCCACCGCGTCGCCCGGCTGACGGGACGGCGGGGCTGGTTGCTGGTGGGGGTGGATTTGGTCAAGGAGCCGGCGGTGATCGAGGCCGCCTATGACGACCGCCACGGCGTCACCGCCATGTTCCTGCGCAACCTGCTGGCTCGCGCCAACCGCGAGCTGGGGGCCGACTTCGATCTCGACGGCTTCGACCACACCGCGCGCTGGAACGGCCGCGAGGGACGGGTCGAGATCCATCTGGTCGCCAACCGCTCGCAGACGGCGATGGTGGCCGGCGAGCCGTTCCGGTTCCGGCGCGGCGACGCCATCCACGTCGAGGACTGCTACAAGTATTCGGTGCCGCAGTTCCAATGGCTCGCCCGCCAGGGCGGCTTCGCGCCCGCCGCCCATTGGATCGATCCCCAGGGACTGTTCAGCCTCCACATGCTGGCGGTGGACGACCGCCGCCGTTGACCAACGGCGAGCGGGGCTTATCTTGGCTCGGGAAGCAATGCCGGGAGCCGAGATGACACGGGACACGCGGTGGCACGTCTTGACGGCGGCGGAGGCCTGCGAACGCCTCGATTCCAGCCGCGAGCACGGACTGGCGGAGGACGAGGCCGAGCGCCGCCTGGCCGAGCACGGCCCCAACCGGCTGCCCGAGAAGAAGCCCAAGCCCGCCTGGCGGATGTTCGCGGAGCAGTTCCAGAACCTGCTGTCCATGGTGCTGGTGGCGGCCGGCGTGCTGGCCGGGGTGATCGGCGACACCACCGACATGGTGGTGATCTTGGCGGTGGTGACCTTCAACGCCTGCCTGGGCTTCTACCAGGAACACCGGGCCGAGAAGATTCTCGACGCGCTCCGGGGCATGCTGGCCCAGCAGTCCCGCGTTCGCCGCTCGGGCCGCAAGGTCGAGATTCGCGCCGAGGAGCTGGTGCCCGGCGACCTGGTGCTGCTGGAGGCCGGCGACCGCGTTCCCGCCGACGGGCGGCTGACCGCGGCCCACGGCCTCGAGGTCGACGAATCGACGCTGACCGGCGAATCGCTGTCGGTGACCAAGGCGACCCAGCCCCTCGACGACCCCGACGCCGCCCTGGCCGACCGCGCCAATCTGGCCTTCATGAACACCGTGGTCACCCGGGGGCGCGCAGAGATGCTGGTCACCGCCACCGGTCCCACCACCGAGATGGGGCGCATCGCCGGCCTCCTGGAAACGGCGCTGGAAGGGCGCACCCCGCTCCAGGACCGCCTCGACCAGCTGGGGCGCCGGCTGGCGTTGATCGCCGGGGTGGTGGTGGCCATCATCATGGTGATGGGGCTGCTGCGCGGCGAGCCCATCGTCGAGGTGATCATGACCGCCGTCGCCCTGGCGGTGGCCGCCATTCCCGAGGGACTGCCGGCGGTGGTCACCGTGACCCTGGCCATCGGCATGTACCGCATGGCCCGCCGGGGCGCCATCGTCAAGCGGCTGGCGGCCGTCGAGACCCTGGGCTCGACCACCGTCATCTGTTCGGACAAGACCGGCACGCTGACCATGAACCAGATGACCGCCCGGGCCGGCTGGGCCGGCGGACGACGGTTCACCGTCAGCGGCGAGGGCTATGGGGCCGAAGGCCGGCTCGAGGCCGCCGACGACGGCGGGCCGCTGCCCGACCTCGCGCCGCTGCTGCGCGCCGCCCTGCTGTGCAACGACTCGCGGCTGGCCGACGACCCCAAGGCCGGCCGCGTGGTGATCGGCGATCCCACCGAGGGCGCCTTGCTGGTGCTGGCCGAGAAGGCCGGCGTGGGCGCGCCGCCGCCGCGCCTGGCCGAGGTGCCGTTCGATTCGGCCACCAAGTACATGGCCACCGTCCACGCCGACGGCGACCGGACGGTGGTGGCGGTCAAGGGCGCCCCGGACGTGGTGCTGGAGATGTGTTCGCGGGTGCGGCTGGCCGACGGCGACCACCCGCTGGATGCCGCCCGCCGCGACGAGGTCCGCCGCGAGATGGAGCGCCTGGGCGGCGAGGCGCTGAGGGTGCTGGCCCTCGCCGAAGGCGACGGCCCCGACGCGACGCCGGCCGACCTGACCCTGCTGGCCCTGGTCGGCCTGATGGACCCGCCCCGCCCCACCGCCCGTGAGGCGGTCGCCGCCTGCCGTGCCGCCGGCATCGCGGTGAAGATGATCACCGGCGACCATCGCGTCACCGCCGCCGCCATCGCCCGTGCCCTCGGCCTGGACGGCGAGGTGGTGACCGGCGCCGAGTTGGACCGCATCCCGGACGACGAGCTGGCGCGGCGCATCGACGCCATCGCCGTGTTCGCCCGCGTCGCCCCCGACCACAAGGTGCGCATCGTCCGCGCGCTGAAGGAACGCGGCCACGTGGCCGCCATGACCGGCGACGGGGTCAACGACGCCGCCGCGCTGAAGGCCGCCGACATCGGCGTCGCCATGGGCCGCACCGGCTCGGACGTCACCCGCGAGGCGGCGACCATGGTGCTGACCGACGATGACTTCTCGACCGTGGTCCGCGCCGTCCGCGAGGGCCGGACCATCTACGACAACATCCTGAAATTCGTCCGCTTCCAGCTGTCCACCAATGTCGGCGCGCTGCTGACGGTGTTTGTCGCACCCCTGCTCGGCCTGCCGGTGCCGTTTCATCCCATCCAGATTCTGTGGGTCAACATCATCATGGACGGCCCGCCGGCCATGGCGCTGGCCTTCGACCCGGCCCGCGCCGGCCTGATGGGCGACCCGCCCCGCCCGCGCGGCGAGACCATCCTGTCGGGCCGGCGGCTGCTGCGGCTGGCGGCCTACGGCACCACCATGACCGTCGGCACGCTTGGCGTGCTGGCCTGGGCGCTCGCGGCCCACGACGTCACCACCGCCCGCACCCTGGCCTTCACCACCTTCGTGCTGTTCCAGTTCTTCAACGTCTTCAACGCCCGCGTCGGCCGCGGCTCGGCCTTCAACGGCGCCTTCTTCGCCAACGGCAAGCTGTGGCTGGCGCTGCTGTCGGTGGTCGGGTTGCAGGCGGTCGTGGTCCACTGGGGCCCCGCCCAGGCGCTGTTCCACACCACCGACCTGGAACCGCTGCAATGGGGGCTGGCGGCGGCGGTGGCGTCGTCGGTGCTGATCCTCGACGAGCTGCGCAAGCTGGTCCTGCGGCTGTTCGCCGCCGCCTCAGGCCACAGGTCAGGCCACTGGGGCGACTGAGCGCCGCAGCAGGTCGAGCAGCTGGCGACCGTTGACCGGCTTGTGCAGGATGGGCAGCCCCGAGGCGGCGGCGGTCCGCAGGCGGTCGACGGCGGTATCGCCGGTGACCAGCACGCCGGGAATGCCCTCGCCGAAGGCGTCGCGGAGCGACTGGATGGCGTCGGTCCCGGTCTGGCCCTCCTTGAGCCGGTAGTCGGCGAGGATGAAATCCGGCCGGTCGCCGGATTCGGCAAGCTGCTCGTGGGCCGACCGCGACGAGGCGGCCGCCACCACCCGATAGCCCCAGCTCTCGAACAGCATCTGGTAGCCGGCGAGAACGATGGCCTCGTCCTCGATGACCACGATCAAAGGTGAAGAAGCCGCTTCCGTACGCATGTGTCTCGTTCTGCCCACCAGTTCCAGCGGATAATGGGGCAATGCCCAGACGAGGAAAACCACCCCGATGGTCATACCCGCGCCCTATGACCGTTGGTGCGGCGGCGGGCCGGGATTTCCGCCGCCCTACCCGCGCGGCTGTTGCGCGCGGGCGCGAAATGCGCCTTAACTTCTTTCGTCACGTCATCCGGGGCCAGGGGCCCCGCAAGGGAACGAAGTTACATGACCGATACCGTCGTCCTGCCGCCCGCGTCCGCCCCGACCGAGGCCGGCCTCGACCCCACCCTCGATCTGGAAGCCGCGATCGACCGGCTGCGCCGCGAGAAGAACGCCATCATCCTGGCCCATTACTACCAGGACGGCGAGATCCAGGACCTGGCCGATTTCGTCGGCGACTCGCTGGACCTGTCGCGCAAGGCGGCCGCCACCGACGCCGACATGATCGTCTTTTGCGGCGTGCGATTCATGGGCGAGGTGGCCAAGATCCTGTCGCCGGGCAAGACCGTGGTCATCCCCGACGCCGAGGCCGGCTGCTCGCTGGAGGAGGCCTGCCAGGCCGACGCCTTCCGCGCCTTCCGCCAAAGCCATCCCGACCACGTCGCGGTCACCTACATCAACTGCTCGGCCGAGGTGAAGGCGCTGTCGGACGTGATCGTCACCTCGTCCAACGCCGAGACCATCGTCCGCGCCCTGCCCGCCGACCGGCCGATCCTGTTCGCCCCCGACCGCCATCTCGGCGCCTATATCGCCCGCAAGACCGGCCGCGAGATGACGCTGTGGCCGGGCAGCTGCATCATCCACGAGCAGTTCTCGGAAAAGGAGCTGGTCAAGCTGAAGGTGCGCCACCCCGAGGCCAAGGTGGCGGCCCATCCGGAATGCCCCGAGACCATCCTGGGCCACGCCGACCACGTGGGCTCGACCCGCGGCATCCTGGACTTCGTGCTGAGGTCCGAGGCCAGGGAGTTCATCATCGCCACCGAGCCGCACATCATCCACCAGATGGAGAAGGCGGCTCCGCACAAGGTGTTCATTCCGGCCCCGGGCGCCGACGGCTCGTGCGACTGCGCGTCGTGCCCGTTCATGGCCCGGAACACGCTGGAAAAGATCTACCTGGCCATGCTCAACGAGGCCCCGGCCATCCAGATTCCCGAGGAGCTGCGGGTCGAGGCGCTGAAGCCGCTGGAGCGCATGCTGGAAATGTCGGCCTCGGTGCCGATGTCGAGCGGGGCTCCCAATGCCGCTTAGCGTCGAACTGGACATGGCCGACGCGCGGCGGGTGATCGAGGCCGCCCTGGCCGAGGATGTCGGTCCCGGCGACATCACCTCGGCGACGGTGATCCCCGAGGCGTTGCGCTTCAAGGGCGTGATGCAGGCCCGCCACCCCATGGTGGTGTCCGGCCTGCCGGTCGCCGCCGAGGTCTTCGCCATGGTGGTCCCCGAGGCCCGCTTCGCCGCCAAGGCCGCCGACGGCGACCACGTGGCGGCGGGCACCGTGCTGGCCGAGATCGAGGGGCCGGCGCGCGGCCTGCTGACCGCCGAGCGGGTGGCCTTGAACCTGCTGCAGCTGCTGTCGGGCATCGCCACCACCACCGCCCATTACGTCGAGCGCATCGCCGGCACCGGCTGCACGCTGCTCGACACCCGCAAGACCATTCCCGGCCTGCGCAAGCTGTCCAAGTACGCCACCCGCTGCGGCGGCGCCATGAACCACCGCATGGGGCTTTACGACGGCGTGCTGATCAAGGACAACCACATCGCCGTGTGCGGCGGCGTCAAGGCGGCGGTGCGCGCCGCCAAGGAGGCCGGCCTGCCCAATGTCGAGGTGGAATGCGACACCCTGGAGCAGGTCGCCGAGGCGGTGGGGGCCGACGCCGACATCATCCTGCTCGACAACATGGACACCGCCCGCCTGCGCCAGGCCGTCTCCGTGGTGGCGGGCCGCGCCAGGACCGAGGCCTCGGGGGGCGTGAGCCTGGACAGCATCCGCGCCATCGCCGAGACCGGCGTCGACTACGTCTCGGTCGGCCGCATCACCCAATCGGCGCCGGCGGTGGACATCGGACTCGACTGGAGCTGACCGCCATGGCCGCCGCCTACGATCTTCTGGTCATCGGGTCGGGCGCCGCCGGCCTGTCGCTGGCGCTCAGGCTGCTGGAACGCCGGCCGGACGCCCGGGTGGCGGTCCTCGCCAAGGGTCCGCTGTCCGAAGGCAGCACCCTGTACGCCCAGGGCGGCATCGCCGCCGTCCTCGACGCGGTGGATTCCACCGAATCGCATATCGCCGACACCCTGACCGCCGGCGCCGGCCTGTGCAACGCGGCGACCGTGCGCTTCGTGGTCGAGCGCGGCCGCGCCGGCATCGAATGGCTGATCGAGCGCGGGGTGCTGTTCGACCGCGAGGACGGCGCCTATCACCTGACCCGCGAGGGCGGGCATTCCCACCGCCGCGTCATCCATTCCGCCGACGCCACCGGCCGCGCCGTCCAGACCGCCCTGATGGATGCGTTGCGCGGCAGCCGGGCCGAGATCTTCGAGAACCACAACGCCGTCGACCTGATCCGCGAGAAGCTGCCCGGCGGACGCCTGGGACGATGCCTGGGGGCGCACGCGCTGGACCGCGCCTCGGGGCGGGTGCGCACCTTCGCCGCCCGCATGGTGGTGCTGGCCAGCGGCGGCGCCAGCCGCGTCTATCTCTATTCGTCCAATCCCGACGGCTCCACCGGCGACGGCATCGCCATGGCCTGGCGCGCCGGCTGCCGCATCGCCAACATGGAATTCAGCCAGTTCCACCCCACCTGCCTGTTCCACCCCAAGGCCAAGACCTTCCTGGTCACCGAGGCGGTGCGCGGCGAGGGCGGGCGGCTTCTGCGGCCCGACGGCACCCGTTTCATGGACGACTACGACCCGCGCGGCGAGCTGGCGCCCCGCGACGTCGTGGCGCGCGCCATCGACGACGTCATGAAGCGGCTGGGCTGCGCCTGCGTCTATCTGGACATCAGCCACGAGCCGGCCGAGTTCATCACCAGCCACTTCCCCACCGTCCATGCCGAATGCCTGCGCTACGGCATCGACATGACCAAGGAACCCATCCCGGTGGTGCCGGCGGCCCATTTCACCTGCGGCGGCGTGCTGACCGACTTGAGCGGGCGCACCGACGTGGACGGGCTTTATGCCGTCGGCGAGGCCGCCTGCACCGGCCTGCACGGCGCCAACCGCCTGGCGTCGAATTCGCTTCTCGAATGCGTGGTGTTCGGCGCCGCCGCCGCCGAGGACGTCGCCGCCCGCCTCGACGCGGTCGAGCCGCCGCCCGAACTGGCGCCGTGGGACGAAAGCTGGGTCACCGATTCCGACGAGGAGGTGGTGGTGGCCCACAACTGGGACGAGCTGCGCCGCTTCATGTGGGACTACGTGGGCATCGTGCGCTCCACCAAGCGCCTCGAGCGCGCCAAACACCGGGTGCGGCTGCTGCTGGAGGAGATCGCCGAATACTACGGCAGCTTCCGCGTCACCAACGACCTGCTGGAGCTGCGCAACCTGGCCATGGTCGCCGACCTGATCGTGCGGTCGGCGCTGATCCGCCGCGAGAGCCGGGGTCTGCACTACACCATCGACTTCCCCGCCCCGGACACCGTCGCCCCGCCCCAGAACACCATCCTGGTTCCCAAGAATTTCTCGGCGCGGCGGGTGAGCTGACATGACCGCGCCCGCCAATTCCCGCCGCAAGGTCTTCGCCGCCGGCACCCTCATCTTCCACGAAGGCGAGCCCGGCCACGAAGCCTATGTGGTCGAATACGGCAAGGTGTCGGTGTTCAAGACGGTGCGCAACCGCCGCGTCCCCTTGGGCGAGGTCACCCAGGGCGGCATCTTCGGCGAGATGGCGCTGATCGACGACCAGCCGCGCATGGCCTCGGCCGTCGCCGACGAGGAGACCGCCTGCGTGGTCATCGCCAAGGACCGCCTGACCGAACAGCTGGAAAAGGCGCCGCGCGGGGTGCGGGTCATCGTCGGCGCGCTCCTGGGCAACATCCGGCTGATGGGCGCCGAGCTGGCCGAGGCCCGGGTGCTGCTGGGCGAAGGCGACTGGGCATGACGATCGGGCGCCGTGCCCTGCTGGCGTCCCTGGTGGCGGCGGCCCTGCCGGGAATGGCCGCCGCCAAGCCCGAGCGAACAGAATTCTACGCCCCCATGCCGCCGATCACCGCGGAATTCTGGGACCGCGCGGGCCTGTTCCATCTGATCAACATCGACCTTGTCGT
This sequence comes from uncultured Rhodospirillaceae bacterium, assembly GCA_937887565.1. GTDB lineage: Bacteria > Pseudomonadota > Alphaproteobacteria > Rhodospirillales > Magnetospirillaceae > CALABS01. The sequence continues at coordinate 26,015 of CALABS010000040.1, forward strand.
CGTCTTCCCCAAGGAGGGGATGAAGGTCTCCAACAAAGTCTCCGACCTGATCTCCAAGCGGCTTTCGGTCCTGCCGTGGGAGGAGTTCACCCGCGACAACCCGGCCATCCTGATCAAGCGCGTCGCCCTGGAGGTGCTGCGGGCCGAGCCCGGCGGCGCCGACATCAAGGACGTGCTGATCGCACGGCTGATGCTGCGTTAGGCTCCGGCTCCCCTAAACCCCCTAAGGGGTCGGGCGCTCCGGCTTGCCGGGATGGCGCACCGGCGAATACGACGGCGGATCGCTGGCCGGAAAGGAATCCTCGCCGGCGATCTCGACCTCGTCCTCCTCCTTCGGCTCGCTTTGATATTGCGGCACCTTCCGGCCCGGCTCGCGGGGGTCGGTGTCCACCGTCCTGTCGGTCTTCTCGCCCATGGTCTCGTCCTTCCGTGTCGGTCCCTTGGAGGTGGGCATCCGACACGGAAGGCGCAAACGCGCGGTGGGGGAAAGGGCTACATCATACCCGCCGTCCACTGAAATGACCTGCTCGGGCGGCGGGCGAGCCCGAGCGGCGTCTGAGCCCACCGTCTCGGCATGATCGGATCCAGCGGATCAGGTCATTGGCCGGGCGGTATCAGGTCGAGCAGCGCCCGGATCGCCGCCTCGGCGCCGTCGGCGACCTGACTGATGCGGGCGTCCAGCATGTAGCAGGGCGTCGTGACCACCTTGCGGGCGCGGTCGACCACCACCTCGCCATGACCGGCGACCCGGTGACGGGCCCCAAGCTGTTCCAGCGCCGCCGCCGTGCCGGTGTCGTTGCCGATGGTCAACTCCACGCCGCCCAGGACCTTGGCCATGATCGCCGGCGCGATGCACAGGGCGCCGATGGGCTTGCCCGCCGCCGCCATGCCCCGGATGGCCGCCGCCACGTCGGCGTTGACGCTGCAGTCGGGACCGTCGACGGCGAAACTGGACAGCGTCTTGGCGGCGCCGAAGCCGCCCGGGAAGACCAGCACGTCGAAGCCGGCGGAATCGAAGGCCGACAGCGGCTTGATGCGGCCGCGGGCGATGCGGGCCGATTCGACCAAGGCGTCGCGGCGTTCCGCGACCGGCTGACCGGTCAGGTGGTTGATCACGTCGCGCTGCGCCACGTCGGGCGCGAAGCACTGGTAGGCGCCGCCGGCCCGGTCGATGGCCAGCAGGGTCAACACCGCCTCGTGGATCTCGGAACCGTCGTAGACGCCGCAGCCCGACAGCACGACGGCGAACATGGGCTTGGACATGGGACCTCCCTCCTCAGGAACGGTTGTTGCCCCCAGGCAGTGGCGCGATCATATCCGGGAATCCCCGTTTCCTCCACACGGTCGCGGGTCTATGGTTTCCCGTCACCGGCACCGCCGCAACTCATGGGGTCCACATGGAAATGCCCGACCGCACCGCTTATGGCCGTCTCGAAGAGGTATTCCGCAAGGCCAGCGTGCTGGGCGACACGCTGTCGGTCCTGCATTGGGATATGTCCACCATGATGCCCGAGGGCGGCGCCGGGGCGCGCGGCGAACAGCTGGCGCTGCTGAAATCCATGGCCCACGCCCTGGTCACCGCCCCCGCCATCCCCGACCTGCTCGACCGCGCCGGGTCCGAGGACCTTGACCCCTGGCAGCGCGCCAACCTGCGCGAGATGCGCCGCGAATGGGTCCACGCGGCGGCGGTGCCGGCCGATCTGGTCGAGGCGCTGGCGAAGGCGGAATCGGCCTGCGAGATGGTGTGGCGCGAGGCGCGGCCCAAGGCCGACTTCGCCATGGTGCTGCCCGGCATGAGGGAGGTTCTGGCCCTGGTCCGCGAGACCGGGCGCGCCAAGTCCGAAAAGCTGGGGGTGGGCGTCTACGACGCCCTGCTGGACCAATACGAGCCCGACGGCCGCTCGGCCGACATCGACGCCGTGTTCGCCGACCTGGAAGCGTTCCTGCCCGGCTTCATCGCAGAGGTGCTGGAGGCCCAGGCGAACCGACCGGCGCCGCGCCTGCCGTCCGGCCCGTTCCCGGCCGACCGCCAGAAGGCGCTGGGCGTCGAGTTCATGACCGCGTTGGGCTTCGACTTCGCCCATGGCCGCCTGGACACCAGCTTCCATCCGTTCTGCGGCGGCTATCCCGAGGACGTACGCATCACCACCCGCTACGACGAGGCCGACTTCACCTCGGCGCTGATGGGCGTGCTGCACGAGACCGGCCACGCGCTCTACGATTTCGGCCTGCCCGGCGGCCGATGGCGCCACCAGCCGGTGGGCCGGGCGCGCGGCATGCAGATGCACGAGAGCCAAAGCCTGCTGATGGAGATGCAGGCCTGCCGTTCGCGCCACTTCCTGGAATGGGCGGCGCCGCGCATGGCGGCGGCCTTCGGCGGCTCGGGACCCGACTGGGAGGCCGACAACCTCTATCGCCTGGGCATCCGGGTCGAACGCGGCTTCGTGCGCGTCGACGCCGACGAGGTCACCTACCCCGCCCACGTCATCATCCGCTACGGCCTCGAAAAGGCGCTGGTGGAGGGCCGCATGGAGCTCGACGACCTTCCCGCCGCCTGGAACGACGGCTACCGCCGCCTGCTGGGCATCACGCCCCCCGACGACCGCCTGGGCTGCCTGCAGGACATCCACTGGTACGGCGGCGCCTGGGGCTATTTCCCCACCTACACTCTGGGCGCCATGACTGCCGCCCAGCTGTTCGACGCCGCCCGCCGCGACCAGCCGGCCATCCCCGCCGGCATCGCCCGGGGCGACTTCGCGCCGCTCCTGGCCTGGCTGCGCCAGAACGTCCACGGCCGGGGCTCCAGCCTGTCCACCGCCGACATCCTGCGCCAAGCCACCGGCCGGCCCTTGGACGCCTCGGTGTTCAAGGACCATCTGCGGGCACGGTATCTGCCGGCCTGACCGCGCCCGTCGGAAGGGGTATGGGACGGCGTCGGCCGGTACTATAATTTCGCCACATTGGGGGTGTCAGGTTCCGCAATCGGGGAAGGGCATCGGTGCGGGCTTGCGGCGAAGGCACCGATTCGGCAACCCTCTCGCCACCCGCTCCTTGGGAGGTATCTCTCGTGTCGTACACCATCGCGCTCGTCGACGACGACCGCAACATCCTGACCTCGGTCTCGATGGCGCTGGAAGCCGAAGGGTTCAAGACCCGCACCTACACCGACGGCGCCGAGGCGTTGCGCGGCCTGACCACCCAGCCGGCCGACCTGGCCGTGCTCGACATCAAGATGCCGCGCATGGACGGCATGGAGCTGCTGCAGCGCCTGCGCAAGCAATCGGCCATCCCGGTGATCTTCCTGACCTCGAAGGACGACGAGGTGGACGAACTGCTGGGCCTGCGCATGGGGGCCGACGACTACATCAAGAAGCCGTTTTCCCAGAAGCTGCTCATCGAGCGCATCCGCGCCCTGCTGCGCCGCCTGGAATTCGCCGCCGAGGCCGAGGCGCCGGCGGCCAGCGTGCTGACCCGGGGCGAGCTGGTGCTCGATTCGGCCCGCCACGTCTGCTCGTGGAGGGGCGCCAAGGTGGACCTGACCGTCACCGAATTCCTGATCCTGAAGTCGCTGGCCCAACGGCCCGGCCACGTCAAGAACCGCGACCAGCTGATCGACGCCGCCTATGGCGAGCACATCTACGTCGACGACCGCACCATCGACAGCCACATCAAGCGGCTGCGCAAGAAGTTCCGCGAGATCGACGCCGACTTCGCCCACATCGAGACCCTGTACGGCGTCGGTTACCGCTACCGTGACGACGCTCCCTGATCCGGCGACGCGGCGGCCGGCGCCGCCACGCCGCAAGCGGCGGCGCTGGCGCCCGTTGGCCTCGCCGCTGACCCGGCGCCTGCTGGCGGTCAACCTGATCGCGCCGGTGCTGCTGGTGGTGGGGCTGTTCTATCTCGACCTCTACAAGCAGGGGCTGATCCGCGCCGAGCTGGCCGGCCTGACCACCCAGGCCGAGATGGTGGCCGGCGCCGTCGGCGAGGGCGCGGTCCGCGAACAGGCCCTCGGCCTGCTGGAGCTCAACCGCGAGCAGGCGCAGCAGATGGTGCGCCGCCTGGCCGAGCCCGCCCAGCTGCGGGCGCGGCTGTTCGACGCCGTCGGCGTGCTGGCCGCCGATTCCCGCTTCCTGCTCTATTCCCAGGGCGTCATCCAGATCGAGGAATTGCCGCCGCCCAGGGGCCGGGGCTGGCGGGCCGAGCTGCGCCAGGCCTGGGAGCGGGTCGCCACCTGGATGCCCATCGACGAGACCCTGCCGACCTATGTGGAATACGCCGAGCAGCGCGCCGACCATTACCCCGAGGTGATGGCGGCGCTGTCGGGCCGCGCCGATTCCGCCGTCCGCAACCGCAAGCGCGGCGGCATCGTGCTGTCGGTGGCGGTGCCGGTGCAGCGCTACAAGCAGGTGGTGGGGGCGCTGATGGTCAGCGCCGACGGCGCCGGCATCGCCCGCTCGCTGTTCCAGGTTCGCATGGCCATCATCGAGGTGTTCGCGGTGACCCTGCTCATCACCACCGCGCTGTCGCTGTACATGGCCGGCACCATCGCCCGTCCCGTCCGCCGGCTGGCCCTGGCCGCCGAGCAGGTCCGCCACGGCCACGGCCGCCGCCACCGCATCCCCGACCTGTCGGCGCGCGGCGACGAGATCGGCGAGCTGTCGGTGGCGCTGACCGAGATGACCGAGGCGCTGTGGCGGCGCATGGACGCCATCGAGGCCTTCGCCGCCGACGTCGCCCACGAGATCAAGAACCCGCTGACCAGCGTGCGGTCGGCGGTCGAGACCGCCACCCGCCTCGACGACCCCGAGAAGCAGAAGAAGCTCCTGGCCATCATCCAGGACGACGTCGAGCGCCTCAACCGCCTGATCAGCGACATCTCCGACGCCTCGCGCCTGGACGCCGAGCTGTCGCGCGCCGACACCGAGCCGGTCGACCTGCGCGCCATGCTCGAGACCCTGGCCGACGTCTACCGCTCCACCGAGGACCGGCTGGACTTCGTCCTCGAACTTCCCGATCCCGGCCCGCTGATGGTCGCCGGCATCGAGGGCCGGCTGGTGCAGGTGCTGCGCAACCTGATCGCCAACGCCATCACCTTCAGCCCCGACGGCGGCGCCATCACGCTCAGGGCCGCCCGCGAGGGCAAGTTTATCCGCGTCGAGGTCGACGACCTCGGCCCCGGCATCCCCGAGACCAAGCTGGACACCATCTTCGAGCGCTTCTACACCGAGCGCCCGGCGGCCGAGAAGTTCGGCACCCATTCCGGCCTGGGCCTGTCCATCTCGAAACAGATCGTCGACGCCCATGGCGGCCTGATCTGGGCCGAGAACCGCAAGGACGCCGCGGGCGACGTCGTCGGGGCGCGGTTCGTGGTGAAGCTGCCGTCCATCCCATGAAGGTTGGGCGAACGCCGCCCACCCCATCTTGCCTTTCCCCCATCGCCCCAGCACAATGATGTCAAATCCAGGGGGAATTGGGGACATGGCCGAGGAGATCCGCATCCGCTACGGCGATTTCCGCCGCGAGACGCGGGTGGACAAGCGCGTCGTCAGCTACAGCCGGCTGACCCGGCTGGCCGCCCGGCGGCGGGCCGAGATCGGCGGGCCGCGCTGGCGCCGCGTCACGCTGACGCCCCTGGCCATGTGGCATCTGCTGTCGCCCTACGTGTCCTCCAAGACGGCCGAGCAGATTCGCGCCGTGGTGCCGCTGGCCGGCTACCTGGCCGCCTTCCAACTGCTGGTGCTGCACCGGGGCGTCGAGCATCCGTGGGTGGTGCTGGGCGGGCTGGCTGCCACATTGGTGGGGCTGATGCTGTTCATGGAAGGGCTTCGGCTGGGCCTGATGCCGCTGGGCGAGGCCATCGGCCACGGCCTGCCGCGCACCCGCACCCTGCCGGTGGTGCTGGGGGTGGCCTTCGCGCTGGGCGTGGGCGTCACCTTCGCCGAGCCGGCCATCGGCGCGCTGAAGGCCGCCGGCTCGCTGGTCGAGCCGGCCAGGGCGCCCTATTTGCACGCGCTGCTCAACGCCTGGTCACCCTATCTGGTGCTGGCGGTGGGGGCCGGGGTGGGGGTGGCGGCGGTGGTCGGCATGCTGATGTTCCTGCGCGCCTGGAGCCTCAAGGGCCCCATCGTCCTGCTGGTCGGCCTCGCCCTGCTGCTGACCGCCCTGGTCGCCAAGGACGCCCATCTCGCCGCCGTCATCGGCCTGGCGTGGGATTGCGGCGCGGTGACCACCGGCCCGGTGACGGTGCCGCTGGTGCTGGCCCTGGGCATCGGCGTCGCCGCCTCGGCCGGCAAGGGCGACAGCGCGCTGGCCGGCTTCGGCATCGTCACCATGGCCTCGCTGTTGCCGGTGATCGCGGTGCTGCTGCTGGGGCTGCTGTTGTCGTGGACCTATTCACCCGCCGAGGCGGCCGCCCTGGGCGCCGAGGCCGGGGCAGCGGCATGGTTCGAACGGTCCCCCTGGGCCGAGATCGTCGGCTCGGTGCGCGCCATCGTGCCGCTGGTGGCGTTCCTGGCGCTGGTGGCGCGTCTGGCCCGGGCCCAGGTCGCTGACCGCGCCACCATTGGCCTGGGCATCGGCTTCGCCCTGGCCGGCATGGTCCTGTTCAACCTGGGCCTGACCTACGGGCTGGCCAATCTGGGCGCCCAGTCGGGCACCGCCGTGCCCGGCGCCTTCGCGTCGCTGGACGGCGTCGCCGGCACCCCCATGTACGACTATGCGTTGGGGGTGGGCGTGGCGGTGCTGTTCGCCTGGGCCTTGGGGTTCGGCGCCACCGTCGCCGAGCCGGCGCTGAACGCCATGGGCCAGACGGTGGAGACCCTGTCCAACGGCGCCTTCCGCAAGTCGATGCTGATCACCGCCGTCTCGGGCGGGGTGGCCTGCGGCATCGCGCTCGGGGTGGTCAAGCTGGTCTTCGTCTTGCCGCTGTGGTGGTTCCTGCTGCCCGGCTACCTGCTGGCGCTGCTGATGACTTGGGCGTCGTCCGAGGCCTTCACCAACGTCGCCTGGGATTCGGCCGGCGTCACCACCGGGCCGGTCACCGTGCCGCTGGTCCTGGCCATGGGGCTGGGCTTCGGCGGCGCCGTCGGCGCGCTGGAGGGGTTCGGGGTCCTCGCCCTGGCCTCGCTGGGGCCGGTCCTCGCCGTCCTCGGGCTGGGGCTGGCGATCCGCCTGCGCCAGTGGCGCCTGCCCGCCGCCGCACCCACCGTTCCCGCCGAGGAGGCAGCCCTGTGACCCTGACCATTCCCGTCCTCACCGACGTCCACCTGATTACCTGCATCGTCCAGCGCGGCCAGGCCGACGCCGTGGTCAAGGCGGCCGTCGAGGCCGGCGCCGAGGGCGCCACCATCCACTACGCCCGCGGCACCGGCCTGCGCGAGAAGCTGGGCCTGTGGTCCGTCGCCGTGAACGCCGAGAAGGAGGTGGTGACCATCGCCGTCAGCCGCGAGCAGCTGAACTTCGTGTTCGAGCGCATGTTCCTGGCCGGCAAGCTGGACACCCCCGGCATGGGCTTCATGTACGTCACCCCGGTCGAGAAGGCCGCCACCCATATCCCGGCCGAGATCCTGGAGAAGATCGTTGGCGAGCGCTGAGGGCGGCTTCCACCTCATCCGCTGCGTCGCCTTCGGCGGCGCGTCGCGGCCGTTCATCTCGCGGCTGGCGCGCGAGAAGGGAATCTGGAGCGTCTACTGCTCGGGGGCGCGCCGCACCGCCGCCGATCACGGCCACCGCCGGGCGCGCCTGGCCGCCTTCGTCGAGAACGAGGAGATCTTCATCCTCGTCCCCTCCGACCGCCTGGACGAGATCGTCGAGTTCTGTTGGGTGCAGTTGCACATGGACCAACCCGGCCGCGGCGTCGTCTACGCCACGCCGGTGGAAATGGCGCATCCGTTCCGCGTCCCCGACGGGATCGAGGAATTGCCCGAGGGGGTTCGGGAATAGCTGGAATGTTCGCGGCCATTGCATTATTCCGGCACACATGAATTCTGGGGGCTCGAATGACAAGACAAACTACTGTCGACCTTCTGCACCACCTTGCTGGCCGCCCGGGCCACGACGAGGTCAAGGCGGATTTCCGCCAATTGCTGGTCGACGAATTCGACGTCGAGCTTCATGCATTGGATTTCGAACGCCGGGTACCCGAGGTGCGTGGGCGCCTTGATGCGCTGGTTGGGCGTACTGTATTCGAGGCGAAAAGCGATCTCGATGCGGAGTGGACAGACGTCGAACGCCGCATGCCGGACTATCTCGCCGACCGCGAACGCGCGGAATGTGACCGCTTCGTCGGGATCGCGTCGGATGGCCTCAAATGGGCGGTCTTCGAGCTTTCCAACAACAAGCTGGTGGTGGTGAAGCGGACGACGCTGGACCCTGGAGACGCCGAACGTTTCTTGGCTTGGTTGGATGGTCCCCTTGCACTGAAATCATCATTGCCGCCCGACCCGCTAACGGTTCGCGCGGAGCTCGGACAGGAATCCGTTGCATACCGCCTCGTTAGAGGACAGCTGCATTCGCTCTGGGAATCCTTGAGGGACGATCCGGCGGTCGCGCTGAAGCGGCAGCTTTGGGGACAGTTGCTGAAGCTGGTCTACGGCCGGGACATCGAAGGCGATACCCTTTGGTTTCAGCACACCTTCCTTGTGGTCGTGGCCAAGTGCATCGCGCTCGCTGTCATGCGCATGCCGGAGGACGATCCGAAAAAGATGCTGTCAGGAGAGGCCTTCACGGCCGCTGGCATAAACGGTGCCGTGGAGAGCGATTTCTTTGATTGGGTTGTTGCGACTCCCGAGGGCGAGGCTCTTGTTCGTCGGATCATGAATCACGTTCGCCGCTTCCGGTTGTCGGAGGTGGAATGCGATGTTCTCAAGGTTCTTTACGAATCCTTGATCGATCGCGATGAGCGCCACGGCCTGGGAGAGTATTACACGCCGGATTGGCTTGCGGCGAAGGTTGTGAAGCGGGCGGTCGATCGCCCGTTGGAACAGCGCGTGCTAGATCCCGCCTGCGGATCGGGAACCTTCCTGTTTCATTCGATCCGCATTTTTCTTTCGGAAGCGGACCAGGCGGGTATGGCACTCGGCCAACGCGCCCAAGAGGTTTGCGCTCACGTCGCGGGCACCGATATCCACCCGGTCGCGGTCATCATCGCGCGGGTGACCTACCTTCTCGCCTTGGCTCCGGCATTGGCCGCCCGTTCGGGCGCACTGTCCATCCCGGTATATCTGGGCGACGCGATGCAGCTCTCGATTTCGGAATTCATGGCGGGGAAGGAACTGACGATCCGGGTTCCGCCGCCGCCCGCCGGCGAGGGCGCCAGCGGCGAGCAAGACGCCGAGGGACGCGAGCAGTTGGACTTTCCAGAAACCTTCTGCCGCGATCCGGCGCTATTTGACAAGGCGATCGACAGAATGCGCGGCGGATCGGAAGCGGGAATGACCCGCGAACAGATCGAGGCGGCGCTGCACCGCATTGTCGAACGGCACTATCGCGCTGACGTCACCACGGAACAGACGATGGCGATCGGCGATCTTGGCCGAACTTACGTCACGTTCGACAGGCTTCGCCGTGAGAAACGCGATACGGTTTGGGCGTATGTCGCGCGCAACCTCTCGCGACCTCTTGCCTTTTCCGCTGGCGGAGGGTGGGCCAATGTGGTGGTGGGGAATCCGCCCTGGGTTGCCTATCGGCATATGAGCGCTGACCTGAAAAGACGGTTCAAGGAGCTCGCGGTCGGTGAGCGCGTTTATGTGGGGCGTGTTCCTTCCCATAATGACCTCTGCTCGTTGTTCACCGTGCGGGCCACCAAGCTCTATTTGCGTTCCGGCGGACGCATCGCGTTTGTCCTACCGTTGGCGGCACTAACGCGAGGTCAGTTCGAGCCGTTCCGAAAAGGATCGTTTCAATCAGTCCGTATCGCCTGGGAGGAGGCGTGGACCATGGACGAATCTGTATACCCTTTATTTCCAGTGCCGGCTTGCGTGGTGATCGGGCACCGGCGCGCGACTGCCAGACCAATGCCGATGACGGTCACCACTTATTCAGGGCGGCTTCCATATCGAGACGCGCCAGAGGATTTGGCCGACGCCCAATTAGCCGTTGCGATCGGGTCGCCCGCGCCAGACGTAGCACAAAGTTCCGGCGGCTCCGTCTACAGGACCCGGTTCCGGCAAGGCGCGATCCTCGTCCCGAGAATGCTTTGTCTCGTCGACCGGAAGATGTCCGGGCGCCTTGGTGCCGATCCGTCGGCACCTCTAGTCGTCAGCAGGAGGTCAAGGCTGGAAAGGATGCCGTGGAAGAGCGCAGATAGTATCGAAAATAGAGTTGAGCTCGAATTTTTACGCAATGCTTTCCTTGGCGAATCCGTCCTCCCCTACCGCCTCCTGAGGACATTTGAAGCTGTTATTCCAATAACGAACGAAGGGGTGATGCTGGATGCCGCCATGGCGGCGGATCGCGGCCTTTCGGATCTTCATGGCTGGCTTACCAAGGCCGAGCGAACCTGGAGCACTCACAATCGCTCGATCAGGTCGCTTTCTCAACAGCTGGACTACATCGGTCAGCTTTCGGCACAGTTTCCAATCGCCCCACTGAGAGTCGCCTACGCCAAGGCTGGAATCAAGCCGGCCGCCTGCCTGTTGCGTGATCCAAGAGGTGTGGTGGATCACAAGCTTTACTGGATGGCACCTGCGTCAGAATCAGAAGGATACTATCTTGTCGCCATCCTCAATAGCGAAACGACCCGCTCGTTGGCGGCGCGGTTTCAGTCACGCGGCATATTTGGCGCTCGAGACTTCGACAAGGTCATGTTCAATTTGCCAATTCCGCGCTTCAATCCCGAACTTCGTCTTCACACCGAGTTGGAGAAATTAGCCCGACAGGCCGAGGCGTTGGCGGCAGGGATGTTACTTCCGGAGAGAGCCGGCTTCCAGAAGGCGCGCGGGCTCATACGCATCGGCTTGGCCGAGGCGGGGCTGTCGCAGCAGATCGATGCGCTGGTCGCGATCCTGCTGGAATCAACTGTGTCAGAGTAGCCACACCCGCCTTGTTTTTGACATTCACCCGGCGGAAACACCTGGACATATAACATCACGGTCATTCCCAAGAGGTGGCCGCGATGAACGAGCGCTGGTTTCTCGACAACTTCCTGAACATCGCCCGCGAGTTTTATCCCGAGAGCGTCTTCGTCGACGGCCTGGCCCTGCCCTGCGCGGCGCCGGGCGACTATGACGGGCCCGTCCGCCTCAGCGGCGATCTGGTCGAGATCGACTTCGCCGGCCGGCCGCATTTGTGGCTGTTCGCCTCGGTGTTCTCGCCCGAGGTGGTGGCCGGCGGCACCATCGGGCGGCTGTTCGCCTATGACCGCGTGTTCCGCGCCACCGACCGCCGCGACCTCGCCGCGCGGATCGAGGCCGCCGCCCGCCGCCGCCGCCGCGACGCCGGCCACCCCGCCATCGCCCGCCTGCTGGCCCGCATGCGGCCCGAGTTCGACTCCTGGAACCTGGTGGTCTGCGGCGGGCGCGGCTGCGAGCTGGCCGGACGCGACGACAATCCCATGTACCGCCTCTATGCCCCGCTGTCGGCGATGATCGAGGGCATCCGCGACGTCAACACCTGGCACTTCTACCAGACCACCACCGGCTTCGACCTCCGTTCGCTGTGGGACCTGGCGGCGTTCGGGCGGCTGTCTCTGGCCGAGCGGCTGTCCATCTGGTCGGGCGGCGACTTTCCGCTGCCGGCACCCGACGACGACTTCGACATCCTGGTCAAACGCGACCTGCACATGAAGCGCCGCAAGGGGCCGCACGCCGAGGGCTGGCGGGCCTGGGTGTCCGAGAGCGGCCAGCTCCTGGCGGCGGAATGACCCTCAGCCCTGCTGTTCGCCGGCGAACTGGAGCGCATGCAGATGGGCGTAAAGGCCCCGCCGCGCCAGCAGGTCGTCGTGCCGGCCCGATTCCGCCACCTGCCCGCCCCGGAAGACGTGGATGACGTCGGCGTCGACGATGGTCGACAGGCGGTGGGCGATCACGATGGTCGTCCGGTTGGCCATCAGCCGGCGCAAGGCCGCCTGGATATGGCGCTCGGATTCGGTGTCGAGCGCGCTGGTGGCCTCGTCCAGCAGCAAAATGGGGGCGTCCTTGAGGACCGCCCGCGCGATGGCGAGGCGCTGGCGCTGGCCGCCGGACAGGCGGGTGCCGTGTTCGCCCACCCGGGTGTCCCAGCCCTGGGGCAGGCGGTCGATGAAGTCCTCGGCGGCGGCGACGCGGGCGGCGGCCCGCACCTCGTCGTCGCTGGCATCCATGCGGCCGTAGCGGATGTTCTGCATCACGGTGTCATCGAACAGCACCACTTCCTGGCTGACCAGCGCCATGCAGTCGCGCAAGGACGACAGGCCGGCGTCGCGGACGTCGACGCCGTTGACCACCACCCGTCCGGCCTGGGGAGTGTAGAAGCGGGGAATCAGGTTGAGCACCGTGCTCTTGCCGGCCCCCGACGGGCCCACCAGGGCGGTGACGCCGCCGGCCGGCGCCTCGAAGCCGACGCCGTCCAAGGCGGCGTGGTCGCCGTCATAGGAGAACGACACCCCCTCGAACCGCACCGCGCCGGCGACGCGCGGCACCGCCACCGGCCGGGGCGGATCGACGATGGCGGGCCCGCGATCCAGCAGCCCGAACACCCGCTCGGCTGCCGCCAGCCCTTCCTGAAGCTGGGCGTTGACCTTGGACAGGGCGCGCAGCGGCTGGTAGGCCATCAACACCGCCGCGATGAACGAGAAGAAGGCGCCGGGAGAGGTGGCGCCCTCGATCACCCGGGCGCCGCCATAGACGATCACCGCCGCCACCGCGATGCCGCCGAAGGCGTCGATGATCGGCTGTGCCGCCGCCCGCACCCGCGTCGCCTGGATCGACAGCGAGAACAGCGATTCCACCAGCGTGGCCGCCTTGCGGCCTTCATAGGCCTCCATGCAATAGGCCTTGATGATGCGGATGCCCTGGAAGCTCTGCGACAGCAGGGTGTTCAGGTCGCCCATCGTGTCCTGGGTCCGCAGCGACACCCGCCGCATGCGCTTGCCGAGCCGCTGGATCGGAATGATCGTCGCCGGCGCCACCACCAGCGCGACGACGGTCAGCAGCCAGTCCTGGTAGACCATCACGCCGACCAGGAAGATCAGCGCCAGCACGTCGCGGCCAAGCCCCACCAACACGTTGGACACCGCCTGGCGCATGGCGCTGATGTCGTAGGTGAAGTGCGAGATCAGCTCACCGGAATGGTGGGCCTGGAACAGCGCCAGGTCCTGGCCCAGCAGGTGGTCGTACAGCCGCACCTGGGTGTCCGAGATGATGCGTTGGCCGACATAGGCGATCGTCACTTCCTGGGCGTAGCTGGCCAGGCTCTTGACCAGGAAGGTGGCCAGGACGCCGCCGCCCACCAGCCACAGCATGGTGGCGTTCTTTTCGACGAACACCTTGTTCACCACCGGGTCCATCAGCCACGCCGTCGCGGCGGTGGTGCCGGCCACCAGCGCCATGCACACCACGCCGGCCGCCAGATGCCAGAGATAGGGCCGCACGGCCTCGGTCAGGAGGCGCCGCATCAGCGCCGTCGAACGACTGTCGGTGAGGGGACGTTTCGCGGTCATGCCCGGCCTATACACCACCCTGGCATGGGGAACAAGGACACTGCCCGCCGGCGTCCCCCGCCGGCCTCCAAGGAGCGCCGCCTTTGACCGCGACGGCGGTTCCGTGCTAGGCGTTCGCCCTGTTCTTCCCCGCCAGGACGGATCCGTGTCCCATATCGACTTGCCGGAGATCGCCGGCGCCGCCGAACCGCTGACCAGCCGCCAGCGCCTGCGGGCGCTGATGGACATGTGGCTGGTGGATCACGGATTCATCCGCGACATCTACTGCAACATCCACCGGCTGTCGCCCAAGGCCTGGCGCTCGGCCCAGCCGTCGCCCCGCCACCTCGCCTGGGCCAAGCGGCAGGGCGTGCGCACCGTCGTCAACCTGCGCGGCCGGCGAGATCGCTGCGGGTCCTACATCCTCGAGCGCGAGGCCTGCGCGGCGCTGGGCCTGACCCTGGTCGACATGCCGGTGCGCTCGCGCAAGCCGCTGGAGAAGGACACCATCCTCGCCGCCGCCGCGCTGTTCGAGCGGATCGAGTATCCGATCCTGCTGCACTGCAAGTCCGGGGCCGACCGCGCCGGGCTGATGTCCACCCTTTATCTTCACCTGCACGAAGGGGTGCCGCTGCCGACCGCCATGGGCCAGCTGTCGCTACGCTACGGCCATGTGCGCCAGGCCAAGACCGGCGTGATCGACTTCTTCTACGAACGCTATCTCGCCGATTCGCGCGCGCGGCCGATGACGCTGCTGGAATGGGTGGCCGACGTGTACGACCCCGCCGTCCTGGAAGCCGACTTCCACGAGAACTGGCTGGCGGGCATCATCGTCAACAGGATCCTGCGGCGGGAGTGAGGCCGGCATGGGACTGGCGAAGAGGATCGGCAAGAGCGAATCCCTGCGGGGCGCCCTGTGCTGGCTTGCCGCCCAATACATCCGCCTGGTGTGGGCCTCCGGCCGCTGGAGCGTGACCGGCGACGGCCCGCCGCGCCGGCTGTGGGACGACGGGCGGCCGTTCATCCTGGCCTTCTGGCACAACCGCCTCTTGATGATGCCGCGCTGCTGGCGGCGGGGTGTGCCCATCCACATGCTGATCAGCCAGCACCGCGACGGTCAGTTGATCGCCCGCACGGTGGCCCATTTCAGCATCCGGACCGTGGCCGGCTCGACCACCCGCGGCGGGGCCGGGGCCCTCCGGGCCATGCTGAAGGCGCTCAAGGCGGGCGAATGCGTCGGCATCACCCCCGACGGCCCCAAGGGCCCGCGCCAGCGCGCCTCGGACGGCATCGTCGCGGTGGCGCGCATGTCCGGCTGCCCGATCATCCCCGTCACCTATGCGGTCGCGCGGCGCAAGCTGCTGCGCTCGTGGGACCGGTTCGTGGTGCCGCTGCCGTTCACGCGCGGCGTCATCGCCTGGGGCGAGCCCATCGAG
Organism: uncultured Rhodospirillaceae bacterium; assembly: GCA_937887565.1. Taxonomy (GTDB): domain Bacteria; phylum Pseudomonadota; class Alphaproteobacteria; order Rhodospirillales; family Magnetospirillaceae; genus CALABS01. The sequence goes on from CALABS010000040.1 coordinate 41,069, forward strand.
GTGCCGCGCGACGGCGACGAGGAGGAGGCGCGCCGCCGCATCGAGGCGGCCATGAACGCCCTGGCCGACGCCGCCGACGCCGCCGTCGGCGCCGAGCCCGTCCCTCCGGCCGAGGTGCCGGCATGATCGCCGGCCTGTACCGGCTGGCGACCTTCGCCGGCGGGCCGCTGATCCGGGCCGCCCTGGCCCGGCGAATGGCGCGCGGCAAGGAAGACCGGCAGCGTTTCGGCGAGCGTCTGGGCCGGCCGTCGCTTCCCCGTCCCGACGGCCCGCTGGTCTGGCTGCACTGCGCCTCGGTGGGCGAGAGCCTGTCCATGCTGCCGCTGGTCGAGCGCATCGTGGCGCGGCCGGGCCTGCGCCTGTTGATGACCACCGGCACCGTCACCTCGGCCCGGCTGATGGCGCAACGGCTGCCGGCGGGCGCGCTGCATCAATATGCGCCGGTGGACCGGGTCGCCTGGGTGCGCTCGTTCCTCGACCACTGGCGACCCGACCTGGCGCTGTGGGCCGAATCCGAGTTCTGGCCCAACCTGCTGGCCGAGACCCGTCGGCGCGGCATCCCGCGGGTGCTGGTGAACGCGCGGATGTCCGAGCGGTCCCATCGCGGTTGGTCGCGGCTGCCCGGCTTCGCCCGCTGGCTGCTGTCCCATTTCGCCCTCTGCCTGGCCCAGACCCCGGAGGACGCCGCCCGCCTGCGCGCCCTGGGCGCGGCGGACGTGCGCTGCCTGGGCAACCTGAAACTGGCGGCGCCGCCGCTGCCCTGCGACGACGCCGACCTGGCGGCGCTGCGCGCCGCCGTCGGCCCGCGGCCGCTATGGCTGGCGGCCAGCACCCATTCCCCCGAGGAAGCGCTGATCGGCCGCGTCCACCGCACCCTGGCGGCGGCCCATCCCGACCTGCTGACCGTCATCGTTCCCCGCCATCCTCATCGCGGCCCCGAAATCCAGGGTCAACTGAAGGCGGCCGGCCTGGCCGCCGACCTGCGCTCGGCGGGCGGCGGTCCGGCTTCCGAGATTTACGTGGCCGACACCATGGGCGAATTGGGCCTGTTCTACCGCCTTTCCCCCATCGTCTTCGTCGGCAAGAGCCTGGCCGCCGAAGGAGGCCAGAACCCCGTCGAGCCGGCGCGGCTGGGGGCGGCGGTGCTGTTCGGGCCGCTGATGGGCAATTTTCCCGGCACCGTGCCGTCCATGCTGGCGGCGGGCGCCGCCCGCCAGGTGGCCGACGAGACCGAACTGGCCCAGGCGGTCGCCGCCCTGCTGGCCGAGCCCGCCCGGCTGGCCGAGGCCCGCGCCCGCGCCCTGGCCTGGGCCGAGGGCGAGGCCGGCGCCCTGGAGGCGGTGGCCGAGGCGCTGGAGCCGTTCCTGGCCGAGGTCGAGGCACGCCATGCGCGCGCCTGAGTTCTGGCGCCATGACGGCCCGCTGGCCCGCTTGCTGGCGCCGCTGGGCCGGCTGTGGAGCTGGGGCGTCGACCGCCGCCTGGCCGAGACCGAGGCCTGGCGCGCCGCCGTGCCGGTGATCTGCGTCGGCAACATCGTCGCCGGCGGCGCCGGCAAGACCCCGGTGGCCATCGCCCTGGCCGAACGGCTGACGGCGCGGGGCCGCGCGGTGGCGATGCTGAGTCGCGGCCATGGCGGCCGCGAGGTGGGTCCGCGCCGGGTCGATCCGCTGCGCCACGACGCCGCCCGCGTCGGCGACGAACCGCTGCTGCTGGCCCGCGCCGCCCCCACCTGGGTGGCCCGTTGGCGCCCCGACGGCGCCGTCGCCGCCACCGAGGCCGGGGCCGAGGTCATCGTCATGGACGACGGCTTTCAGAACCCGACGCTGGCCAAGGATCTGTCGCTGGTGGTGGTGGACGGCGGCTACGGCTTCGGCAACGGCCGCGTCATCCCCGCCGGCCCCTGCCGCGAGCCGGTGGACAAGGGCCTGGCCCGCGCCGACGCCGTGGTGCTGATCGGCGACGACACCGCCGGCGTCGCCCGCTTGCTGGCCGCCACCCCGGTGCTGCGGGCCCGGCTGGTCCCCGGCCCCGAGGCGGCGGCCCTCGCCGGCAAACCGGTGGTGGCCTTCGCCGGCATCGGTCGGCCGGAAAAATTCTTCGCCACACTGAGGTCCGTCGGCGCCCGCGTCGTCGAGACCCGCCCCTTTGCCGACCACCACCCCTATTCCCACGCCGAGATCGAGGAGCTGCTGGCGGTGGCCGCCGAGGCCGGAGCGATTGCGGTGACCACCGAGAAGGACCTGACGCGCGTCCCCGAGACCCTGCGGAACCGAATCTCCGTCTTGACGGTGCGGCTGGAGTGGGAGGATACCAGGGCCCTGGATCGCTTGCTGGACAGGGTCGTTTCGGGGTGACACTCAAGAAGCTCGGCTACCGCCTGGAGGCCGTCGCGGCTCGCGCGCTTTACACAGTGCTGGGGGCGGTCCCGGTCGATGCCGCCTCGGCACTGGCCGGCGGCCTGACGCGGCTGATCGGGCCCCGTCTCGGGGTGTCGCGGGTCGCGCGCCGCAACCTCGCCCGTGCTTTCCCCGAGAAGTCCGACGCCGAGATCGAGTCCATCGTCGCCGAGGCATGGGAGAACCTGGGCCGGGTGGCCGGCGAGTTTCCCCATCTGGGTGAACTGGTTCACGGCCGCGTCGAGGTGGCGGGCATCGAGCATCTGCATGCCGTGCGCGACGACGGATTGCCCGCCCTGTTCGTTTCGGCCCATTGCGGCAACTGGGAGCTGCCCGGCACCGTCGCCTACAATGAAGGACTGCCGGTCACCCTGGTCTACCGGGCCGCCAACAACCCCTGGATCGAGGATCTGTTCCGGCGCGGACGCGGACCGGCGGCGGCCGGCGGCCAGATCGCCAAGGGCGCCGACGGCGCCCGCCAGATCATGAAGGCGCTCAAGGCCGGCGCCCATATCGGGATGCTGGTCGACCAGAAGATGAACGACGGCATCGCCGTGCCGTTCTTCGGCCGCGACGCCATGACGGCGCCGGCGGTCGGCCGCTTCGCGGCCAAGTTCGCCTGCCCGGTTGTGCCGCTGCGCGTCGAGCGGCTGCGGGGGGCCCATTTCCGGGTGACCTTCTATCCGCCGATGGACCACGCCCCGTCCGGCGACCCCCAGGCCGACACCCTGGATCTGATGACACGCATCAACGCCATGATCGAGTCGTGGATTCGCGAGCGGCCGGGACAGTGGCTGTGGATGCATCGCCGCTGGCCGGATTGAGCCGGCGCGCCGCCCAGGCGACGAACGGCAGCCCCGCCGCCAGCAGGGCCAGTCCCAGCAGGCCGTTGGCCCCCACATAGCCGAGGCTGGCCCACAGCATGAACAGCGACGTGGCGCAGAAGGCCAGGGGGACCAGCGGATAGAGGGGCGCCCGGAAGGGCCGCTCGACCTCGGGCCGCCGCCGTCTCAGCACGAACAGCGCCGTTCCGACCAAGGTCAGGAACAGCCAGAACACGGGCGCGGTGAAGTCGATCATGGCGACGAAGCCGTCGTGGGAGGCCGCGCCCGCCGCCACCAGCGCCAGCGCCCATCCGGCCTGGACCGCCAGCGCCGTCCGTCGCCGCCCGATGGACGCCAGCGGCCGCACGTCGCGGCCAAGGGCGGCGATGGCGTTGGCGCCGGTGATGACCGTGGCGTTGAGCGTGCTGAGCGCCGCCACGCAGACCGCCGCCCCCAACAGGCTGGCCCCGGCCTCGCCCAGGGCCGCCCGCGCCGTGGCAGTGGCCACCGCCGGCTCACCGCGCATGCCGTCGATGCCCAAGGTCGCCACGAAGGCGGCGTTCAGCGCCATGTACAGCACCACCACCACCGCCAGCCCGCCGCCCAGGACCACCGCCATGCCAGCCCGGTGGCGGTCGAGGTCGGCGGCCAGATAGGCCGCCTCGTTCCAGCCGCCATAGGTCAGCATCACGAAGACCAGGGCCATGGCCGGCGCGGCGGCGTCCTGGTCGGGCGGCGGGCCGGATGCCGTCACCGGGGCGGCCTCGGCCGACAGCCCCGCCACCGCCAGCAGCGCCACCATCGCCACCGTCAGCCCCGTCAGCGTCCGTTGCGCCAGCCGCCCCGGACCCCGGCCGACGAGGTTCAGCACGGTCAGCGCCACCACTGCGCCGGCCGCCGCCAACCAGGACGGCAGCGGCGCCAGCTCGGCGGCATAATCGCCGAACACGAAGGCGACGGCGGCGATGGCGCCGGTCTGGATCACCGTCACCCGCGCCCAGGCGAACAGCAAGGCCAGGCGGGAACCGAAGGCGCGCCTGAGGAAATGGTATTCGCCGCCGGCGCTGGGCCAGGCCGAGGACAGCTCGGCATAGCACAGCCCGCCCAGCAGCGCCGCCATCCCGCCGGCCGCCCACAGCAGGAACATCTGCGTCTCGCTGGCGGCCAGCCGCGCCACCTCGGACGGGGCGCGGAAGATGCCCACCCCGACCACCGCCCCGACGACGATGGCGGCGCCATCGATCGCGGCAAGGGGCGGGCGGGCGCTCACGACCCGTCTCGCACCGCCCGCCAGTCCGAGGACTCGTCCAGGGTGGCGGTCTGGCTGACCCCGGCCATGGCTCCCGCCTCGCCGTCCAGTTGGCCGAGGAAGCGGCGGCCGTCGGGCCAGGTGAAGGTGACGGCCTCGCCGCGCACGACGCCGTCGCGCAGTGCGACGGTGTCGCCGTCCCGGCTGGCGGTGGCCTCGAGGCGCTGGAACTCCTGGCTGATGTCCACCCGCCACGGCCCGCCGCCGTCGCCGGCCTCCAGCCGCCATGCTCCCTCGACGCGGGCGGGAACGATCCACAGATGGACGGCGCTGCCGTCGCCGGGAACCGTGACCGTGCGATCCGGGCTCCATTCGCCCATGTCGAAGTCGTGGGAGACCACCCGCGCGCCGGGGCGCATCCGTTCCAGGATGGCCGGCCGCAGGCGCAGGTTGACCTCGGGCAGCAAATAGAGGGTCAGGACGTCGGCGCGCGACAGGTCGGCGTCGAACAGGTCGCCCCGCTCGAAGCGGACCCGGTCGGCGACACCGGCCTCGCGGGCGTTGTCGCGCGCCTCCGCGATCCGCTTGGGGTTGAGGTCCACCCCCATGGCCCGCGCCCCGTAGTCGCGGGCCGCCGCCACGACGATGCGGCCGTCGCCGGACCCGAGGTCGAGGACGACGTCGCCTTCCTCCACCCCGGCCAGGTCGAGCATGGCATCGACCACCGGTTCGGGCGTCGGCACGTAGGGGACGTCGCCCACCTGCTGCGGCACGGCGACGGCCGGCACGGTCAGCAGCAGGGCGGCGGCGAGCAACGGGCGCAAGGCGGCCGGGGCCATGGGAGCCTCATGGAACGGTTGATGGTCCCATGGTCAACCGCCAGCCCGACCCGCCGGGTCCGCCACGAAAAAGGGCGGCCCTTCCGCCGAAGGACCGCCCGCTCGAGCCGCATCGCCACGCGGCGAGACCTCAGTTGTTCTTGGCGCCCTGCTTGATCCACTTGCGGATCAGGTCGCGGTCGCAGGACGTCAGCTTCTTCTTGCCGTGCGGCATCTGCAGCGACTTGTCGGCGCGCCCCTCGATCAGCACGATCAGGTTCGAGGTCACCGGGTCGCCAGGCACGATCATCGGGCCGTGCTTGGTGCCCTTCATTAGGCCCTCGTACGAGGTCAGGTCGAAGCCGCTGGCCTCGTAGCCGTCCTGGCCGGGCGCATGGCAGACGGTGCAGCGCACCTGCAGGATCGGCTGGATGTCCTCGGCAAAGCTGACCGGCTCCGGCGCCGCCCAGGCCGGTGCCGCGACGCCCGCCACAGCGGCGGCGGCAAGGATGCGGATGACTTTCATGGCAATGCCTCCCCTGTCCATGATCAAATCAATATGTCCTGAACATCATATCTCATGCGTCTTGGCTCGTCCCTTGGAAAGCGCCACGAAACCCCTCCCCTTGCCGGCGGCTTCGTGCTTTATTAACGCCCCTTGAGCCAGGGACGGACCATGCAGAACCTGAACACCTACCGCGCCGGCCCCGACGAGCGCGGCCATTTCGGCATCTTCGGCGGGCGCTATGTCGCCGAGACGCTGATGCCCTTGATCCTCGAGGTCGAGAAGGCGTACGCCGCCGCCAAGGGCGACCCGGCGTTCCTGGACGAGTTCCGCTACTGGCTGAAGAACTATGTCGGCCGCCCCAATCCGCTGTATTTCGCCGGCCGCCTGACCGAGGCCTTCGGGGGCGCGAGAATTTATCTGAAGCGCGAGGACCTCAACCACACCGGCGCCCACAAGATCAACAACTGCATCGGCCAGATCCTGCTGGCCCGGCGCATGGGCAAGCGGCGCATCATCGCCGAGACCGGCGCCGGCCAGCATGGCGTCGCCACCGCCACCGTCTGCGCGCTGTTCGGCCTCGAATGCGTGGTCTACATGGGCGCCACCGACATCGAGCGCCAGGCACCCAACGTCTACCGCATGAAGCTCCTGGGCGCCGAGGTCCGCCCGGTGACCAGCGGCGCGGCGACGCTGAAGGACGCCATGAACGACGCGCTCAGGGATTGGGTGACCAACGTCGCCGACACCTACTACCTGATCGGCACGGTGGCCGGCCCGCACCCCTATCCGGCCATGGTGCGCGACTTCCAGTCGGTGATCGGCGAGGAGGTGCGCGCCCAGATCATGGAAGCCGAGGGCCGGCTTCCCGACAGCCTGGTCGCCTGCATCGGCGGCGGCTCCAACGCCATGGGCCTGTTCCACCCCTTCCTGGACGACAAGGACGTGCGCATCATCGGCGTCGAGGCGGCCGGCTTCGGCCTCGACAAGCTGCATGCGGCGTCGCTGACCGGCGGCAAGCCCGGCGTGCTGCACGGCAACCGCACCTATCTGCTGCAGGACGGACACGGCCAGATCGACGAGGCCCATTCCATCTCGGCCGGCCTGGACTATCCCGGCATCGGCCCCGAGCACGCCTGGCTGCACGATATCGGCCGGGTCGAATACGCCTCGGTCACCGACGACGAGGCGCTGGAGGCGTTCCAGCGGCTGACCCGGCTGGAAGGAATCATCCCGGCCCTCGAATCCAGCCACGCCATCGCCCATGCCGGCAAGATCGCCGGCACCCTGCCCAAGGACCACCTGATGGTGGTCAACCTGTCGGGACGCGGCGACAAGGACGTCAACACCGTGGCGCGCGCCCTGGGCGACGCCACCCTGGGGGGTCTGTGATGGAGCGGAGCGACTGGCGCGTTGAGCGCCCGCGAGCCGATGCGAGCGTGAGCCAAGCGCGCGGATGCGCGCGCCCGGCGCCTGAGGGGCGAATGAAATGAGCAGACTGGGTAGGCGTTTCATGAAGCTGGCGGCCGAGGACCGAGCGGCCCTGGTCACCTACACCATGGCCTGCGACCCCGACCGTGCCACCAGCCAGGCCATCCTGAACGGCCTGCCGGCCGCTGGCGCCGACATCATCGAGGTCGGCATGCCCTTCACCGACCCCATGGCCGACGGCCCCGCCATCCAGTTGGCGGCGCAGCGCTCGCTGAAAGCCGGCGGCTCGCTGACGCTGACCCTGGAGATGATCGCCGAGTTCCGCAAGGCGGACGACGCCACTCCTGTGGTGCTGATGGGCTACTACAACCCGGTCTATGTCTGGGGCCCCGAGAAGTTCTGCGCCGACGCCGCAAAGGCCGGCATCGACGGCCTGATCCTCGTCGACCTGCCGCCCGAGGAAGCCGGCGAGCTGGTGCCGCACTGCCGCGCCAACAAGATCGACTTCATCTTCCTGACCACCCCCACCAGCGACGACGCCCGCCTGCCGGCCATCGTCGCCGAGGCCTCGGGCTTTGTCTATTACGTCTCCATCGCCGGCATCACCGGCACCGCCTCGGCCAGCGGCGCCGCCATCGAGGAGGCGGTCGAGCGCATCCGCCGCCACACGCCGCTGCCGGTCTGCGTCGGCTTCGGCATCAAGACCCCCGAGCAGGCCGCCGAGGTCGCCCGCATCGCCGACGGCGTGGTGGTGGGCAGCGCCATCGTCGCCGCCGCCGCCGAGGCCGCCGGCACCGACAAGGCGGTCAGCGCGCCCTTGGACCTGGTGCGGAAGTTGGCCGAAGGCGTCAAGGCGGCGCGGAGGTAAGAGGAATTCACCACAGAGACACAGAGAGCACAGAGGAAATTTTTTCTCTGTGCTCTCTGTGTCTCTGTGGTTAAAAAACCTGTCCGGCCGACCGGGCCGTAGCGGAAGAGATCTGACATGAACTGGCTGACCAACTACGTTCGCCCCAAGATCCAGGCCCTGGTGCGGCCCAAGGACGTGCCCGACAACCTGTGGCACAAGTGCCCGGCCTGCGGCCACATGATCTTCCACCGCGACCTCGAGAAGTCGCTCAACGTCTGCCAGCATTGCGGCCACCACATGCGGCTGGCGGTCAAGAGGCGGCTGGAGATGCTGTTCGACGACGGCAAGTACAGCCGCATCGAGCTACCCAAGGTCGCCGAGGACCCGCTGAAGTTCAAGGACCAGAAGAAGTACACCGACCGCCTCAAGGAAACCCGCGCCAAGACCGGCGAGCAGGACGCCATCATCGTCGCCCACGGCAAGATGGGCGGCATGAACGTGGTGGTCGCCGCCTTCAACTTCGACTTCCAGGGCGGCTCGATGGGCGTCGCCGTCGGCGAGGGCATCGTCGCCGCCGCCGAGCTGGCGGTGCTGCAGGATTCCGCGCTGGTGGTCATCCCCGCCTCGGGCGGCGCCCGCATGCAGGAAGGCATCCTGTCGCTGATGCAGATGGCCCGCACCACCGTGGCGGTGGACAAGGTCAAGGAGAAGCGGCTGCCCTACATCGTGCTGCTGACCGATCCCACCACCGGCGGCGTCTCGGCCAGTTTCGCCATGCTGGGCGACATCGCCGTCGCCGAGCCCGGCTGCGTCATCGGCTTCGCCGGCGCCCGCGTCATCGAGAACACCATCCGCGAGAAGCTGCCCGAAGGCTTCCAGAAGGCCGAATACCTGCTGGAGCACGGCATGATCGACATGGTGGTGCCGCGCAGGGAGCTGCGGACCACGCTGGTGCGCACCCTGTCGCTGCTGCGCAACACCGGCCCCAAGGGCGACGTGCTGGTGCTGCCCAAGGACGCGCCGAATCCCGAGGATGCGGTGCGGATGTAAACCATGCCCCCACCCGGAGCGACCACCGGGAGCGACTGGCGCGTTGAGCGCCCGCGAGCCCGTGCGAGCGGAAGCCAAGGGGCGCGGATGCGTCCCGCCCGGCGCCTGAGGGACCAATGATGATCGACTCCGTCCTTGACCGCCTGACCCGGCTGCATCCCAAGGTCATCGACCTGTCGCTCCACCGGGTGCTGGAGCTGCTGGACAAGCTGGGCCATCCCCAGAACAGCCTGCCGCCGGTGGTGCACGTGGCCGGGACCAACGGCAAGGGCTCGACGATCGCCACCCTGCGGGCGTTCCTGGAGGCGGCGGGGCTGCGCTGCCACGTCTACACCTCGCCGCATCTGGTCCGCTTCGCCGAACGCGTCCGCGTCGCCGGCCGGCTGATGGCGGACGGCGAGCTGCTGGCGCTGCTGGAGGAGGTGGAGCAGGTCAACGCCGGCGCGCCGATCACCTTCTTCGAGATCACCACCGCCGCCGCCTTCCTGGCCTTCTCGCGCACGCCCGCCGACGTGGCGCTGCTGGAGACCGGCCTCGGCGGGCGGCTGGACGCCACCAACGTGGTCGAACGGCCGGCCTTGACCATCCTCACCTCCATCGCCATGGACCACCAGCAGTTCCTGGGCGGCCGCATCGAGGCCATCGCCGCCGAGAAGGCGGCGATCATGAAGCGGGGCGTGCCCTGCATCTCGGCCGACCAGGGCCGCAAGGTGATGAAGGTGCTGGAGGCGCGGTCGCTGGAATACGGCGTGCCGCTCCTGGTCCAGGGCAAGGACTTCTTCGCCCGCGCCGCCACCGCCGGCGGCATCCTGTTCAAGGGCCAGCAGGTGGAGTGGAGCCTGCCCGACCCGGTCTTGGAAGGCGCCTTCCAGGTGCGCAACGCCGCCCTGGCCCTGGCCGCCGTCGAGCGGCTGACGGTGACCGGCAAGCCGCCGGTGCTGGCGCCCATTCCGCCCACCGCGCTGGCATTGGGCATGCGCGGCGTCGAGTGGCCGGCGCGGCTGCAGCGCCTGAAGCGCGGCCCCCTGGTCGAGCTGCTGCCCGAAGGCTGGGAGCTGTGGCTGGACGGCGGCCATAACCCCCATGCCGCCGAGGCGCTGTCCCGCCACCTGCGCGGCTGGCGCGACAAGCCGGTGCTGGGCGTGTTCGGCATGCTGGCCAACAAGGACGTGGACGGCTTCCTGGAGCCGCTGGCGGCGCGATTCCATTCCCTGCGCGCCGTCGCCATCCCCGGCGAGGCCAACAGCCTGTCGGCCGCCGCCGCCGCCGCCGCCGCCACCCGCGCCTTCTGCCTGGATGCCAAGCCGGCGATCTCGGTGGAGGCTGCCGTCCGCGACCTGGCCGCCGCCGCCCCCGGCCCGGCCCGCATCCTCATCTGCGGCAGCCTCTATTTGGCGGGAACGGTGCTGGCGGACAACGGCTGAGCGGAACCCGCCAGCCCTCGCGCTTGTTTCCCCCGCAGGCAGGCACAGGGAGGAGCGGGCATGGCGGGCTACCGGGATCTTCGCGGCAAGGTGGCGGTCGTCACCGGCGCCTCCTCGGGCATCGGCCGGGCGACGGCGCGGGCGCTCGCGTCGAAGGGCTGCCGGCTGGTGCTGGCGGCCCGCAACGAGGCGGCACTGGACGCCGCCACGCGCGAATGCGGCGACCTGGGCGGCGAGGCGGTGACGGTGGTCGCCGACGTGGCCGACCCGCGCGCGGTGGACCGGCTGGCCGAGACGGCGTTGACCCGCTTCGGCGGCCTCGACATCTGGATCAACGCCGCCGCCGTCACCCAGTTCGGCCGCATCGAGCAGGTGCCGGCGGAAGAATTCGAGCGGGTGGTGCTGGTCAACTTGATGGGCACCGTGCACGGCTGCCGGGCGGCGATCCCCATCTTCCGCCAGCAGGGCCATGGGGTGCTGGTCAACCTGTCCTCGGTGGCGGGCACGGTCGGCCAGCCCGAGACCTCGGCCTATGTCGCCACCAAGTGGGCCATCCGCGGCCTGGGGGAATCGCTGCGCATGGAGGTCATGGACGCGCCGGGCATCGCCGTCTGCACGGTGTTCCCGCCCAGCATCGACACGCCGCTGTTCCAGCACGGCGCCAACCACAGCGGCCGCGAACCCCGGCCCATGCCGCCGGTCCTGCCGCCCGAGCGGGTGGCGGCGGTGATCGCCGACCTGATCAGCCACCCCCGCCGCGAGGCCTTCGTCGGCCGCGGGCCGTCGCTGCTGGCGCTGACCCATGCGATGGCGCCGGCCATCACCGAGCGGATGATCGCCCGCGCCGTCGAGCGCGAGCATTTCGGGGACGCGCCGGCGCCGCGGGGGGCGGGAAACCTGTTCACGCCGCAAGCCGATTCGGTTCACGGCGGCTGGGCGGAGAACGGCGCAGGACGAGGCGGGCGAACCGCCCTGGCGGTGGCGGCCGGCGCCGCCCTGGCGGTGCCCGTGGGCGTCTACGCCTGGCGGCGGGCCCGGCGACAGCGAACCCGCAGCGCCTATCTGTGACGGAAACCCCCGCCGGATCGCTCCGGCGGGGGGGCCACGGCACGCCCATAACGGGCGTCAGGCGGCGCGGATTTCCGCCAGGGTAGTCCGAACCTGGGCCTTCAGCGTCTCGGCCTGGTCGGCCAGTTCCGAGCCGGCCGACAGAACGCTGCCTGCCGCCGAACCGGTTTCCGAGACCACCTGGGACACGCCGGTGATGTTGTCGGACACCTGACGGGTTCCTTCGGCGGCCTGCTGGACGTTGCGGGCGATTTCCTGGGTGGCGGCGCCCTGCTCCTCCACCGCCGAGGCGATGGTGGTGATGACGCCGCTCATGCGGTCGATCACCCGGCTGATGGAGCCAATCGAACTGACCGCCCCCTGGGTGGCGCTCTGGACGGCGTGGATCAGGGCCGAGATCTCGTCGGTGGCCTTCGAGGTCTGGCTGGCCAGGTGCTTGACCTCGTTGGCGACCACCGCGAAGCCCTTGCCGGCCTCGCCGGCGCGGGCCGCCTCGATGGTGGCGTTCAAGGCCAAAAGGTTGGTCTGGCTGGCGATGTCGGTGATGAAGTTGACCACCTCGCCGATCTTGACCACCGCGTCGGACAGTTCGCCGATGCGCGAATCGGCCGAGCGGGCCTCGTCCACCGCCTCGCCGGCGATGCGGGTGCTCTCGGCGGTCTGGCGGCTGATCTCGGAGATGGAGGAGGACAGCTCCTCGGTGGCGGCGGCCACGGTCTGCACGTTGGCCGAGGCCTCCTCGGCGGCGGCGGCCACGGTGGCGGCCCGCGACTCGGCCTGCTGGACCAGCCCGGTCATGCTCTCGGCGGTGGCGACCATCTCGGTGGAGGCCGAACCCACCGTCTCGGCCACCCGGCCGATATGGGTGTCGAGATCGTCGGCGATGCGGTTCATGCTCCGCTTGCGCTCGGCCTCGGCGGCGGCGCGCATGGCCTCCTGGTCGTCATGCAGCTTGCGGTTCTCCTGCCCCTGCCGCTTGAACACCTCGACGGCGCGGGCCATCTCGCCCACCTCGTCCGAGCGCTCGGTGGACGGCACCGCCGCCTCCAGGTCGCCGCCGGCCAGGGTGCGCATGACCTTGGTGATCTCGACCAGCGGCGCCGAGATGCCGCGCGCCAGCAGGAAGGCGATCCCGAGCCCGACCACCAGGATTCCACCCGCCACCATCAGGGCGCTGTTGCGGGTGGCGGTGTACTGGGCCGCGTACTGGCTGGCATCCATGACGATCTCGACCACCGCCGCCGGCTTGCCCGAATAGTCGGGGACGGGCGCCAGCAGCGCCGCCACCGGCATCCCGTCGACGGTGCCGCGGCGGATGATCTGGTCGCCGGCCAGGGACTGCTTGCGGTCGGCGAGGGCGAAGAACGGCTCCTTGAGGCTGCTGCCGATGGTGAAGAAATCGTCCTGGCTGTTCTTGGTGCCCGAATTGACCGCCGGATTGGCGGCATGGACGGCGATGTCGACGCCGTAGCGGGCCTTGAAGGTGTCGGCGAAGTTCTGGCCGAAGCTCATGCCGAATTCCACCGAACCGGTGTGCTGGCCCTGATGGAACATGGGCACCACGGCGCGCATCCCCATGCCGCCGACGCCGTTCTCGAGACCGAGGATCGCCTTCTTCTGGGCATTGGTCTCGATGACGGTCTGGCGGAACGAGGACAGGTCGTCGCCGAACTTCTCCACCTTGTGGACGCGCAGGAACGAGGTGGCGGGTGGGGTGTGGAACTGGAACTGCTCGACCCCGGCCTCCTTCTTCAGGAGTTTGAAGCCGGGCGCGAACAGCGCGGCCAGCCGGGCGCGGTCACGATAGGCGAAGGCGTCCTGGACCTCGGGAATGTTGGCCACCAGCTTGGCCATGTCGGCGCCGGCCTCGCTGGTCGAGGCCAAGGCCGCTTCCATGGCCCGGAAATAGCCCCGCAGCTCCCGCTCCTCGGCGGTCCTGATGGTGTCGGAAAGGTTGCCCAACATCAGCGGCACGATGCCCGCCGTCACCAGCACCAGCACCGCCGCGAAAGCCGCCACCAGCCTGCCCTTGATCCCCATGGTCTTCATCGTCACACCCTCCTGCCGCCGGAACCGACGCGGGACACCCCGCCGGACGGCCTTCTCCATCTAGCCCTTCCGATCCTGCATCACCCTCCCGTCGAGGCAAACTATGCAAAGGAAGAGCCGCGAACCCCGTGTCATGGGCATACCAAACCCGATCAGATACGGGGGCAATCTTATGGACTAGATCGGGGCAAGACCTGACAAACGTTCGTATAAGTGAGTGTCGCGCCAACGGTGCCGGATGACCCGTGCCGATCCCCCAGTGCGGCCATGCTTGGGAAGCGGTGCTGGAGCGGGTATAAGGAATGCCGGCGCGGACGTGGCGGAACCGGTAGACGCAGCGGACTTAAAATAAATCGCGCCTTCCAAAAAATCCCCAAGACCAGCAGTTTCCTTGCTTTAAAACATAGTGACCCCGCGTGCGCAGTACATTCACTGTTTACACAGTGCGAGTTACTGCGCCTTGGCGGCTCCTGCCGCCATATCTATTCATATGGGTCGGACATGAGCAAAGATATATTCGTCAGTGAAGACATCCATCTTCACAAGCGAGCAGGAACAACCAAATACCAAGCCCGTATCCGTCTCAAGGACGGCAATTGGAAGCGCATCAGCACCGGCACGAGCGACGAGGCAGATGCGCGTGAGGCTGCACGCTCAACCAAAAGCGAGATGGATTTCCGCTTAAAGAACAACGTGGTTCCCGACAGCCGCACCGTTAGGCACGTAGCGGAACAGGCCAAGCGCCAGATGTTGGACGAAATTGAGGCCGAGACAGGCACGAGCCCGACCGATCTCATTTTCCGCTATCCCGACGGCACACCTATCAACGACATGGGGCGCACGTTCCAAGTCGTGCTTAAGAGCGCCGGCCTCTTGATGGACCATCACGGCCAACAGCGCACGCTTTATGGATGCAGGCACACCTACCTGACCTATATGCTGGTCTACGAGCCAGAGGTTGACCCACTGTTCCTGGCTGAGAACGCCGGCACAAGCGTTGCCATGCTGGAGCGGCATTACGCCGATGCAAACCCGAAGCGGAAAGCCGGCGTGTTCTCAGGTGTGAAGCAGCGTGCTAATGGGGTTGACCGCTTGTTGAAGGTCGGCAATAAGCCGGGTGCGTTCGACTTCTAAGGCAACGTGGGGACGTGGTGGAACGGTATACACATTCGACTTAAAATCGAACGGCTTATGCCATGCGGGTTCGACTCCCGCCGTCCCTACCAGGCTTACCAACTCCCGCCGGGCGTGGCTAACAGTTTTTTGATGAACGCCACCCCCTCAGTCGCTGCAATGGTCACCGCAGAACCGAGCAAAGCCGCAACGACCTCATTCCGACGCTCCTCTCGCTATCGCGTCGTTGTCGCCGACGTACATCCAACTGTAGACCGCGATGCTTGCCCGGCTCTTAGCCTCAACGCTGAATGGGAACAGCGCCCGAGCGGCGCTGCTGAATAGGAGCGAGCGGGAGGTGTTCTGGCAGCGGGTCAATGGCAAGGCCACCAAGGAGGTCGCAGCAGACCTCGGTATCAGCCTCAAGACGGCGGAAGTCCACCGGGCGCGGGTGCTCGATAAGATGCGGGTGAATGGGCTGGCCGAACTGGTGGGGGCTTCGCGGCACATCGGGCTGATGTTGCGACTTGGCGCACTATAGGTGCTTCTCGGTCTACATCCGGTATGGGCCGGGAGCCGCCAAATCGCGCTTCTGTTCAGGGCCGAAAGAAGGCGGTCTGCTTTCAGCGTTGGTTCTGAAAAAGCGGACGTCGAGGGTTGGTTGAAATCGCGGTGGGGCAGACAATTCTGTGGAATTCCGCTTCACCCGTCTGCATTGACCATTGCCCACCCCAAGCCCACGACCGGCGTGGTAACCGCTTAATTCGGGTCCGCGTACTGTTTGGCGATGGCTCGGAATTCCTCCTGGATGCCGACGAAGGCGTCGACGACATCGGGGTCGAAGCGGCGCCCCCGTTCCTCCACGATGGTGGCGACCGCCACCTCGTGGGTCATCTCCTCCTTATAGACGCGGCGGTTGACCAGGGCGTCGTAGACGTCCGCCACGGCCATCAGCCGTGCCGACACCGGGATGTCGTCGCCGGACAGGCCCTCGGGATAGCCGTTGCCGTCCCAGCGCTCATGGTGGAAGCGGGCGATCTCCTTGGCGGTGGTGAGGAACTCCAGCTTCTTGCCCAGCCAACGTTCGGCGTGCTCGATCGCCGAGCAGCCCTGGGCGGCGTGGGTCATCATGATTTCAAATTCCTCGGGCGCCAGCGGGCCGGACTTCAGCAGGATGCTGTCGGGAATACCGATCTTGCCGATATCGTGGAGCGGAGCCGATTTGAACAGCATGGTGATGGATTGCTCGTCCAAGGCGCCGGCGAACCGGGGGTGGGACTGCAGCGCCGAGGCCAACGCGCTGATATAGTACTGGGTGCGGCGGATGTGGTTGCCAGTCATCAGGTCGCGGGTTTCCGCCAGTGACGCCATGGCCAGGATGGTAACGTCCTTGATGGCGGTGACTTCCTTGGTGCGCTTGGCGACCTCGCGCTCCAGGAAGGCATTCTTGTCGCGCAAAAAGTCGGCGGCGTTCTTTAGCCGCAGATGGGCCTTGATCCTGGCCTGGAGGATCGGGGGGCTGACCGGCTTGGAGATGTAATCCACCGCCCCCAGGTCGAAGCCTTTCTTTTCGTCGGCCATGCGCGACAGGCCGGTCAGGAAGATCACCGGCACGTCACGGGTGCGGGGAGCGGCCTTGAGCTGCCGGCACACCTCGTAACCGTCGATGTCCGACATCATGACATCCAGCAACACAAGATCGGGCGGCTCGTTGGCCTGAGCGACCTTCAGGGCCTTTTCGCCGCTGTTGGCGACCTTGACGCGATAATCATCCTTCAGCAGCTGCGAGATGTGCGTCAACTCCTCCGGCGTGTCGTCAACCAACAGGATTGTCGGCCGGTCCATGAATTCCGAGGCGGCCATCACGCTCACTTACTCCGTCTCGGCGATGGCGACGCCGGCCTGGGAAAGCAGCGTCCGCTTGCGCTCCATGTCGGCATCGGAATCGGAAAGATCGCGGGCGATGGCGCGGATTTCGTCCTGGATGTCCAGGAAGGCATCCAGGACGTCGGGGTCGAAATGGCTGCAACGGCCCTCGACCATGATGACGACGGCCCTGTCGTGGGACATGGGGTCCTTGTAGACGCGGCGGCTGATCAGGGCATCGTAGACGTCGGCGACCGCCATCAGACGCGCGGACAGCGGGATGTCGTCCCCCTTGAGCCCCAGCGGATAGCCGCTGCCGTTCCACTTCTCCTGGTGGGAATAGGCGATCTCCTTGGCCAAGGTCAGGAATTCCACGTTCGAGCCCAGGGATCGCTCGGCATGCTCGATGGCGTCGCGGCCGAGCGTGGTGTGGGTCTTCATGATCTCGAATTCCTCGGGCGTGAAACGACCGGGCTTCAACAGGATGCGGTCGGGGATGCCCACCTTGCCGATGTCGTGCAGCGGGGCCGACTTGAACAGCATGTCGATGGTGGTGTCATCCAACTGGGAGGCAAAGCGCGGATGGTCGCGCAGCCTGGTGGCCAGGGCCTTGACGTAGAATTGGGTGCGGCGGATGTGGTTGCCGGTTTCCAGGTCCCGCGTCTCGGCCAGGGACGCCATCGCCAGGATGGTCACGTCCTGGATCGCCATTACCTCCTCGGTGCGCTTGGCGACCTCCGCCTCCAGGAACTTGCTCTTGTCGCGCAGGAAGTCGGCGGTGGCCTTGAGCTTGAGCTGGGTGCGCACGCGGGCCAGCACGATCGGCGGGCTGATGGGCTTGGTGATGTAATCCACCGCCCCCATGTCCAGGCCCTTGCGCTCGGCATCCACTTCCGTCTTGGCGGTCAGGAAGATCACGGGAATGTCGCGGGTCGCCCGGCTCTCCTTGAGGCGCTGGCACACCTCGTAGCCGTCCATGTCGGGCATCATGATGTCCAGCAGAATCAGGTCGGGGGGATTTTCCGCCGCCGCGACCTTCAATGCCTTCTCGCCGTTGCTGGCCACCTTCACGCGGTATTCGTCCTTGAGCAGGCTGCTCAGGACCGCCAGGTTGTCCGGCGTGTCATCCACCACCATAATGGTGGCCCTTTCGGCAAATTCCCGGCTTTCCATCGCTCAGATCCTCATACGCGGTCCATGGCCCGGTTCAAGGCGGCCAACGCGGCTTCGAAGTCGAAATCCTTGATGGCGGCACGCAGGCGCGGGTACTCCTCGGGGAAGGCGGCCGCCAGCAGGCCGGCATTCTCGTCCAGCACATCGTCAACCTCGGCGTCGTCTTCGGCAAGCAGCTTCCGCAGACGATGGCATGCCTGGTCCAATACGGCCCGGTCCACCACGGATTGGGCGGCCTCCCGCTCGGGCGGCAGCCGGCTGTCCAGGGCGGTGACGAGGGTGGCGAGGGGGTGACGCAAGGCCTCGATGGCGGCATCCACCGTGTCGCGCGGGGTCCGCTCGGCCAGGGCGGTCTCCAGTTCGGCGCCACGGCCCTGGACCTCGTCAGCCCCGATCATGCCGGCTAGGCCTTTCAGGGTGTGAGCCAGGCGCTCGGCCGTCTGCCAGTCGCCGCCGTCCAAAGCCGCCCGGATCTCGTCGCAGGTAGTCCGGCGGCTGGCGGCGAATTTGCGCAGTGATGACAGGTAAAGCCCTGCCTTGCCCTGCACCCGGCGCAGGCCGCCGACCATGTCCAGCCCCGGGACATCAGGCAGGGTCGGCTGGTCCGCGCTGGCGGCTGCCCGGGGAGCGACCGGCGCCCGTTCACCCGGCGGAACCCACCGAAGCAGGACGCCCCACAGATGCTCCGGATCGATGGGCTTGGCGGCGAAATCGTTCATGCCGGCGTCCAGGCAGCGGTCCCGGTCGCGCTGCATGGCATTGGCAGTCATGGCGATAATGGGCAAATGGCCGAAGCGGCCCAGCTTGCGGATTTCCCGTGTGGCGGTCACGCCGTCCATGACCGGCATCTGCATATCCATCAACACCAGATCGTAGGACTGCTCCTGCACCCTGGCGAGGGCTGCGGCGCCGTCACCGGCCACGTCGACCACGAAGCCGGCATCGGCGAGCAGTTCGGTGGCGACCTCCTGGTTCAGTTCATTATCCTCCACCAGCAGGATGCGGGCGCCCCGGATGGAGGCTAGGCTTTCGGGCGTGCACGGCGCACCGTCCATCGGCTTGCTCGGTTCGGTGACGGCGGTGCCGCCGAACAAGCGGATGACAGTATCGAACAGCACCGAGGCGCTGACGGGCTTTATCAGCACGTCCTCGATTCCGGCCTCGGCGATCTGGCTCAGAACCTCCTCGCGGCCATAGGCGGTAACCATCAGCAGACGCGGCGCAGGGTCCAGACCCAGCGCCCGGATCTGGCGAGCGGTGGTGACGCCATCCAGGTCGGGCATGCGCCAGTCCAGCAGCACCAGGGCATAGGGCTGGCCGGCAGCCGCCGCCCGCTTGACCTCGTCCACCGCCGCCAGGCCCGAGCCGGCGTCGGCCACCTCGAACGTCATACTGGACAGCAGGTCGCACAGGACAGCACGGGCGTTGTCGTTGTCGTCCACCACCAGCACCCGGCAGCCGCGCAGGTCGGGCGACGGCAGCAGTTCGCGCTTGCGCTGAGTGCCGACACGCAGGCGTGCGGTGAACCAGAACGTGCTGCCCTTGCCGAACACGCTGTCCACCCCGACCTCACCGTCCATCAGTTCGGCCAGGCGCTTGCAGATGGCCAACCCCAGGCCGGTGCCGCCAAATTTCCGCGTGGTCGATGTGTCGGCCTGCTCGAAGCTCTGGAACAGGCGGCCTTTCTGCTCGTCGGTGATTCCGATGCCGGTATCGCGCACGGCGAAGCACAGCAGCACCTCGCCCTCGGTGCGCTCCTTGACCCGGGCCATGATGTCGATTTCACCCGTCTCGGTGAACTTGATGGCGTTGTTGGCGTAGTTGATCAGGATCTGGCCCAGCCGCAAGGAATCCCCCACCAGGGCGCGTGGCACCTCGGGCGGGATGTCGAACACCAGCTCCAACTGCTTGGCGTTGGTCTTGTCAGTCAGCAGGCTGGCAATGTTGTCGAGCATCGCATCCAGGTCGAAATCCGCCTGTTCGATGGACAGCTTGCCGGCCTCGATCTTTGAAAAGTCCAGGATGTCGTTGATGATACCCAGGAGGTGCTGGCCGGCACCCTGGATCTTCCTGACATAGTCACGTTGGCGGGGCGTCAGATCAGTCTTGAGCGCCAGATAGGACATGCCGATGATGGCGTTCATTGGCGTGCGGATCTCGTGGCTCATATTGGCGAGGAAGTCCGACTTCATGCGGGCTGCATCCTCGGCCATTTCCTTGGCATGGGTCAGCACGGCCTCGGCCGCCTTGACGGCCGTGACGTCCTGGAAGAAGCCCGCCCACGCCAGGGAGTCGCCGCCGCCGATAGGCAGGGCCTCCATGCGAACCCAGCGCGTCTCGCCCTCGGCATCCAGGCGGAACTGGGCCGAGAAGGGCACTCCTTGGCCGATGGCGCCGGTCACCTGCTCCTCCAGCCCTTCCCGGTCGGCCGGCAGTACCGCGCCGTATAGCCGGTCGCCGTTGGCCTTCAATTGTTCATGCCCGACCCCCAGGATGTCGTACACCTGCCGGCTCAGGAAGGTGAACCAGAACAGATCGCCCTCGCTGCGCAGCTCGAACACCACCACCGGCACCGAGTTGGTCAGCACCCTCAGCCTCTCCTCGGCCTCGCGGATGCGGTGCAGGGCGTCCTCGCGCTCGGTGACGTCCAGCCAATAGCCGTTCCACACCCGCGTTCCATCGGCCATCAGCGACACCATGGAGCGGGTTTCGACCCACCGGAACGCATGATTGCCGTTCACGACCCGGTACAGCAGGTTGGTGGGCATATTGTCGCGGATGGACTGGATCACGGCGTTACGCGCCGTCTGCCGGTCGTCGGGATGGACCCGCTTCCAGCGCTGGTCAGGATCATCCAGCAGCGACGATGACGTCGCCCCCCAGATTTCTTCGGCCTTGGCGCTGATGAAGCGGAAGAGTTCGGTGCCATCCGGCATCACTTCGAAGCGGAAGACAGAGCAGGGCAGCGAATCGGCCATGTCGCGCATGAGCTGGCGAGACCACTCGGCTGCGCGCCGGGAGCGCTCCAACTCTTGGGTACGCTCCAGGACGCGGGTCTCCAGGGTAGCGTTGGCCTCCTCTAGGCTGGCGGTGGAAGCCTGCAGCGCCACACGCATGGCCTCCTGGGCCGAAGCCAGGGCGGCGATCTCCTTCAAGTCGGAGCGGATGTCCACGGGCCGAGCCAGATCCATCCGCCCGATGCGCGCGCTCTCCTCGGCCAGGATTTCCAGCGGCGCGGCGAAGCGGCGAGCAAGGGGCAGGGTGACCAGCGCCGCAAACCCCAGGGTTCCCGCGATCAACGCCACCAGCAGCACCATCTGCTCGCCACTGACCGGCACGAAATCCTGCTGGGGAGCCATCACCGCCAGCCAGAATGGCTGTTTGCCGATGAAGATTCGGCGGAAATGGGTGAACCATTCGACGCCCTCAAACGTCATGGCGTTCAGACTGCCGTCAGGCCGCCCCTGCTCGTTCCACTGCCGCCAGCCCTCCGCCAGAAGCGGCACCCGCTGCTCCGCCAGGGGCTTTAGCACCGCCTTCTTGATCTCGTCGTCGCTGGAGAAGCGCTCCGCCCGCGGAACTCCAACCAGTTGCCCGGCATCGTCGAGCAGCATGCCCACGCCGCTGGTCCCGGCAGTGATCCGGCGGGTGAAATGGGACAGGTCCAGCAGCTTGACGTCGTGGGAGACCACATAGCGGCTGCCGTCCGGGGCGGTCCAGCGGCTGGATGCGGTGATGCCGGGTTCCTTGGTGGTGAAGAAGATGTAGGGCGCGGTCCAGAACACGTCCTCGTCCTGCTCCAGGGCCATGGCGCCGCCGAACCAGGGCCGCTTGCGGGCGTCGTAGTCACGCTCGAGGATTTCGGTCTTTTCCAGGACACGGTTGCCGCCCCAGGTCATCCATGTGGTCTTCTTGCCCCAACGCTGGGGATCGCTGAGCCGATTGATCCACTTGCCGTTGGCATACAGCAGCAGGATCTCGCGGCCGGATTCATGGGCCACCAGCACCGACGAGATTTCCGGGTGGTTCTCTATGACCGGGAAGAAGAACTCGTTGAACTTCTCCACCTGATCCAAGGTCAGGCTATTGTTCAGGCCCCAGTGCCGGCTGGTGTTGAGCGTGACCTCGACCGTCGCCAGCAGGCGTTGGACCCTCGAGTTCAATTCCCCCACGGTCTCGCGCATCTGGGTGTCGGCCAAGCGCTCGATTGTCGGGGCGACAATGAAGGCGTAAGTGGAGATGGCGAAGACGCCCAGCGCCATCACCACGATCAGGAAGGCGCGGAGAAGCAGGCTCACCCGTACCGACACGCCGGATGCGGATGCGCCTGGGGATGACGGCAAGGATCGTGGTACCGGACCGGTCATGCCCGCACTTTCACGCAGAACAGGTATTAACCCTGCAGCAATTGTACCAAAAGGCTGGCGGCGGGACAGCCGCTTGTTGTCCGCCCGCGCTCACTTGCCGAAGCCCGGGTGGGCCGGGTCGATGGCGGGAGCGGTCAGTGCCTTGACCAGCCGGGATTCCATCGCGGCCAGTGAAACCGGCTTGAACAGGTGGCTCATCTGCTCGGCGGTCATGCCGATGCCGATGCCGATGCCGATGCCGGTGTCGGACACCTCCAGACGCAGCCACCCGCCTTCATCCGCCGAGGCCGCAAGCGTCACGCGCCCGCCGGCCGGAGTGAACTTGATGCCATTGCCGATCAGGTTGAACAGGATCTGCCGAAGACGAACGGGATCGCCGACGATCCACTCGGGGAGAGCCGGGTCGACGGTATAGGCCAGAGCCACATCCTTGGCATCGGCCACGTTGCGCAAGGTCGCGGCAACGCCGTCAACCACTGAACCAAGCGGAACCGGGATACGTTCCACGTTCATCCGGCCGGCGTCGATCTTGGAGAAGTCCAGTATCTCGTTGATCACGCCCAGCAGGGACCGGCCGGATTCCCCGGCCACCTTCAACAGACCCCGCTGCTCATCGTTCAAGGGAGTGTCGCCCATGAGGTCGATCACACCGAGCACACCGTTCATAGGCGTGCGGATTTCGTGGCTCATCATGGCCAGGAACGCCGATTTCGCCTGGGTCGCCCGCTCGGCGGCCAGGATTGCGTCGCGCAGGTCGAGATGGGTTTTGACCCGGGCGCGGATGATGGGCGGGCTGAACGGCTTGTGGATGTAGTCCACCGCCCCCACCTCGAAGCCCCTTGCCTCGGCCTCGGGGTCGCTTTTGGCGCTCACGAAGATCACGGGAATGGTGGCGGTGGCGGGATCGGACTTGAGGCGCCGGCAGACTTCGTAGCCGTCCATCTCCGGCATCATGACGTCGAGCAGGATCAGGTCCGGCGGCTCATCGCCACCGGCCAGGGCCAAGGCTTTGGCTCCATTGGTGGCAACCCGCGTGCGATAGCAATCCTTCAGCAGCCCGACCACCACGGTCAGGTTTTCGGGGGTGTCGTCCACGACAAGAATCGTCTTGCGGTTTGCTTCGGAGGCCATCTCTGTGCCCTCGCTCATCGACCGCAGCCACGCCACCGGCCGGAGCTGTCAATCTACTCTCAAGCCAAGCAAGGCTGAATGCAATACGTGTCGGAGGCCCCGTGAACGCAAATGCCACGATTTTCCCCGCAGTTCATTGACTGATGCGTATGGGGCGCGGACATGGCCTTGTAGGGGCGACCTTCGACGAGCGCAGTCGCCATTTCCAACTGCTCGGTCAGCCGATCCTGGGCTCAAAGGATCGTAACGCATCCATTCCAGTGGAAATTTCTGCCCAAGCGCGTTCCAACGTCCGAACGATGGCTTCGTCAGCGGGAGTTCCGTCAGCCTGGAGTTTGCGGACATCCCTTCTGGTCCTGCCGGCGTTATTCAATGCCGGCCCCATGATGTGGCGTGGCAGCTTTGAGGGATCGGATTGAGCGGGAAGAACGATGGGGACGTCGGCCATCAAACGATAGCATTCATGATCAGCCATATTCCCGATGGCAGATGCCTTTCTACGTCTTGATGCTTCCCCCATATGGCCCCCGTGGCTTCACGTTCGACAGCCGATTATGTCGCTCAAGCTTACTTAGAGTAAGCTCGAACCTTCGCTGGCACGAGAAATAGGACATGCAAACACGACCGTGTATGCACAGAAACATACACAGTCCAGCCAATGCGGCAAATACTCATGTCAATTCAACGTATTATATAGACGCATTTTCCTTAAAGTCTGTTTTCTTCGGAAGTGGGGGTTCGAGTCCCCCCGTCCGCACCAGATGCCGCACCTTTGGCTCCCCGGTCAGGTCCGGATCGGCATGGCGAGGATTTCGGGAATCATCGCCTCCAGGGCCGGCAGCGCCTGGCCGTCCTCGAGCACCGTGCGCCGGCTGTCGCGGATGAAGGCGCGGGCGCGGTTCCGCGTCGCCGGGTCGTTGGCGGCGGCGGTGGCGATCCGGACATAGTCGTCGGGATCGCGCGCCACCAGCATGTCCGAGCCCATCAGCGCGTAGAATCCGGCGGTGTGGCGGCCGCGCATGAAGGCGCCGGGGAGGGTGACGGTCGGCATGCCGGCCGCCAGGGCGTTCAGGGTGGTGTGGCCGCCACTGTAATGGAAGGCGTCGAGCAGCACGTCGGCGGTGGCGAGAAGGCGCGGATAGTCGGCCTTGGGCACCGCCGGCAGAACATGGATGCGACCGGCGACGTCGGGCATGGCGGCGGCGAGGCGGGCGACCAGCGCCGAGGCCATGGCGCGGCTCGGCACCGCGAGCAGGACCAGGTGCCCGTGGGGATCGGCGCGCAGCAACGCGGCCAGGGCCGCGTCGAAGTCGGGATGCACCTTGAAGACCGCCTGCGGGCACAAATAGAGGGCGCCCGTCGCCGGCAGCCCCAGCGCCCCCCGCTCCAGGGGCGGCGCGTCGTAGGGGATTCCTTCCACCGGGCTGAACAGGCATCCAGAGCCGGGCAGCAGGAACAAATGCTCCCAGTAGTGCTCGCGGGCGTCGTCCGGCTCCATGCACGCGACACTGACGGCGGCGTCCATGGCCCGCATGGCGGTGGTTTCCGGATGGCCCCACAGGAACGCCTGCCGGGGGGCCAGCCGGGAATGGGGCAGCAGGTCCCAGTAGTCGTGCATGCCGATGTCGAGGTGGATCAACAGGTCGAGCTCGGCCTGGGCGATGCGCTCGCGGGCCGCCTTGAGGTCCAGCGGCACCTCGACCGTCCGCCGCGCCTCGGCCCGCAGGCGCGCCCGCATGCGGTCCTCCGGCCCCGGCGGCAGGAACAGGACGCCGTCGAACCGCTTGGGATCGAGGCCGGTCGCCATCCGCCCGAACAGGTCGGCGATGGTGTGGTCGAAGAAATGGGGGGAAAAGAACCCGACGCGGGGACGCTGGCGCGGCCGCGAGGGGGCACGGCACCGGGGCGCCACGAAGCCGATCTCCGGATTCGCGGCCCGCATCAGGCCCGCGTAGGCGGCGCGATGCCGGCGGTCATCCCGGGCGTGGTAGGCGAGGAGGAAGGTCCCGCAGCCGGCGGTGACCTCGCCCCCCGGGACCACGGTCGCGGTCGCGGCGCCGACCTGTTCGAGGTATCGCGCTCGAAGCTCCTCGATATGCGCGGCCGACGCGGGGATCGGCGGTAAGGCCGTCGCCAGGGTGACGCGGATGGCGCGATTGTCCGGAGCCGCCGCCAGACCGCGCCCAAGGACGTCGAAGCCCTCGTCCTGGCGGCCCTCGGCCAGCAGAAGCCGCCCCAATTGCGCCGCCAGCGCCGGCAGGAAGGCCGGCCAGCGCGCCACCGCGTCGGATAGAAGGCCGATGGCCTCGGCGCGCCGGCCGCCCGACAGCATCGCCTGGGCGGCCAGGCGGGCGGCCTCCGGCATGGGGGCCAGCGACAGGGCCTTCGCCGCCGCGGCCTCGGCCGCCCTGAACTCGCCGACCGCCAGGTGAAGGCGGGCGAGATAGAGATAGGCCCGGGGATCGTTGGACGCCCCCGCCGCCCGCTCATAGGCCTGGCGCGCCTCGTCGTGGCGGCCGAGCTGGTGGGCGGCGATGGCGAGGTTCAGTTGGACGGCCGGGTGGTCGGGCAGACGGCGGGCCACCGGCGCCAGCACGGCGTGGACGTCGGCATGCCGTCCCTGCTGGCCGAGGAAGGTGGCGAAGGCGACATGGGCATCGACGAAGTCGGCGGCGCGGGTGGCGACACGGAAATGCCGCTCGGCGTCCTTGGCCCGCCCCTCGCGCTGCGCCAGCATGGCGGCCAGCAGCGCCACCCTCGGGTCCCTGAAATCGGCGGCGCGCAGGGCGTCGTGCAGGGGCCCGAAATTGCCGTCGCCCTCGCAACGGGCGGCGATGGAGAACAGGGTGGAGAGATCGGCCATGGCGACGCCCGGAAGGAGATCGGGGCGGCAGGATACTCCGGGCGCCGCCGCCTTGAAAGGGCGCCGAGACCGCCGCGCCAAGCCGCGAAGGGTGATCGTCGCGGCCCGGGAAACGTGCTAAGACCTGTCCGTTCCCTGGCTCGCGCGAGGTTCTCATCCCATGGCCCTGGTAACGGTCCCGCTGGATTTTCGTGGCCGCACGTTGCCGTTCACGTTTCCCAATTCGGGCAATATGGGCGACCATCTGCGCAATATCCTGGCCGGCAAGGATTATCCCCTGCCGCCGCTGCCGCCGGATTTCCGCATCGAGACGGTGGTCGACATCGGGGCGAACGTGGGCGCGGCGGCCCTGTGGTTCCTTGGCGCCGCCCCGGAGGCCCGGGTGGTGTGCTTCGAGCCCGCGCGGCAGAATCACGACTGCCTGGTCCACAATCTCAAGCAGTTCCCCAACGCCGAGGCGCATCCCTGGGGCCTGTTCTCCACCGACCGCGAGTTGACCCTGCACCTGGGCGCCAGCCAGTGCATGCAACATTCGATTTATTCCAGCCGCGAGACCGGCGCGGCCACGGAGACCGTCGCGCTCAAGGACGCGGCGGCCCAGTTCGACGCCCTGGGCCTTGACCGTGTTACCATCCTGAAGGTCGACACCGAGGGCTGCGAGGTGCCGATCCTGGAGCGGCTGGGCGACCGCCTGAACGCCGTTGCCATCCTCTATCTCGAATGGCATTCCGACGACGACCGTCGACGGATCGACGCCCTGCTGGCCCCGCGCTTCCTTCTCGCCCATGCCGTTGCCACCTTCCCCCATCGCGGCAACGCCTGCTATCTGGCGCGGGAGGTCGCGGCCAGGGTTCCGGCGATCGACCAGATGCGCATCGGCGACTGAATCTCGCCGGATCCGCCCGGGCCAGGCTCACGTCCAGGCGCGGAAATAATCGATCGTGCGGGCGAGGCCCTCGCGCAGCTGGACCGTCGGCTCCCAGTCGAGGAGCCGCTTCGCCATCGAGATGTCGGGACAGCGCTGCATGGGATCGTCCACCGGCAGGGGGTGGAAGCACAGCTTCGAGCGTGAGCCGGTCATCTCGATGACCATTTCGGCCAACTGCCGGATGGTGAATTCGCCGGGATTGCCGAGGTTGACCGGGCCGGTGACATCATCGCGCGAAGCCATCAGGCGCAAGAATCCGTCGATCAGGTCGTCCACATAGCAGAACGAGCGGGTCTGGCCGCCATCGCCGTAGATGGTGATGTCCTCGCCGCGCAACGCCTGCAGCACGAAATTCGACACCACCCGGCCGTCGTTGGGATGCATGCGCGGACCATAGGTGTTGAAGATGCGCGCCACCTTGATGCGCAGCCGATGCTGGCGGTGGTAGTCGAAGAACAGCGTCTCGGCGCAGCGCTTGCCCTCGTCGTAGCAGGCGCGCGGGCCGATGGGGTTGACGTTGCCGCGATAGGATTCCGGCTGCGGATGGACGTCGGGGTCGCCATAGACCTCGGAGGTGGAAGCCTGGAAGATCTTGGCGCCCAGCCGCTTGGCCAGGCCCAACATGTTGATGGCGCCGTGGACGCTGGTCTTGGTGGTCTGGACCGGGTCGTGGACGTAGTGGATCGGCGACGCCGGGCAGGCCAGGTTGAAGATCTCGTCCACCTCGACGTAGAGCGGGAAGGTCACGTCGTGGCGGATCAGCTCGAAATGGGGGTTCGCCATCAGATGGGCGATGTGGTCCTTGGAGCCGGTGAAGAAATTGTCGACGCAGATGACGTCGTCGCCGCGCGCCAACAGGCGCTCGCACAAATGGGAGCCCAGGAACCCCGCGCCACCGGTGACCAGAACCTGCTTTCGTAGATGCATGACGTGTGGTCCTCCCAGAACTCCGCGACACGGCCGGCGGATTCCGACATCTTCGGACCGATTGCGTTAACAAATCCTGGATCGTCGGCCGGTGACGGCATGGCGCGCCCGCTATGCCGCCCGCTCGTACCATGCCTTGCTGGCGTTGACGATGCGGACCACCGACAACATCACCGGCACCTCGATCAGCACGCCGACCACGGTGGCCAGGGCGGCCCCCGAATCGAAGCCGAACAGGCTGATGGCGGCGGCCACCGCCAGCTCGAAGAAGTTGGAGGCGCCGATCAGGGCGCTGGGGCCGGCGACGCAGTGGGCCACCCCCAGCCGGCGGTTGGCCAGATAGGCCAGGCCGGAATTCATGTAGACCTGGATGGTGATCGGCACCGCCAGAAGGCCGATCACCAGCGGCTGGGCGATGATCTGCTCGCCCTGGAAACCGAACAGCAGCACCAGCGTCAGCAGCAGGGCGGCCAGCGACCACGGATGCAGCCGGTGCAGCACCGCCTCCAGCCGGCCCGAGGCCAGCAGGCGGGTGCGCCACAGCTGCGCCACCACCACCGGCACCACGATATACAGCGCCACCGACAGCAGCAGGGTCTCCCACGGCACGGTGATGCTGGACAGCCCCAGCAGCAGCCCCACCAGCGGCGCGAAGGCGAACACCATGATGGCGTCGTTCAACGCCACCTGCGACAGGGTGAAATGGGGCTCGCCGCCGGTCAGCCGGCTCCACACGAACACCATGGCGGTGCAGGGCGCGGCGGCCAGCAGGATCAGGCCGGCGATATAGCTGTCGATCTGGTCGGCGGGCAGCCACGGGCGGAACAGCACGCCGATGAACAGCCAGCCCAGGAGCGCCATGGAGAACGGCTTGACCGCCCAGTTGATGGCCAGGGTGACGCCGATGCCGCGCCAGTGTTCGGTGACCTGACGCAGTGCCTTGAAGTCGATCCGCAGCAGCATGGGCACGATCATCAGCCAGATCAACGCCGCCACCGGCAGGTTGACCTGGGCCAGTTCCATGCGGCCGATGGCCTGGAACGGCGTCGGCAGCACGTGCCCCAGCCCGATGCCGACCACGATGCACAGGCCGACCCACAGGGTCAGCCAGCGCTCGAACAGGCCCATGGCCGGCTTCCCGGCGCTCATCGGGCGCCGATCTCGTCGACCTTGGCCTTGAGCGCCAGACGGTCCAGGCTGGCGATGGGCAACTCCACGAACACCTCGATGCGCCGCTTGATCTGCTTGAACACATCCAGGAACACCGCCTTGCGCTCGGCATGGGCGCCCTCGGCCGCCGCCGGATCGGGAAAGCCCCAGTGCGCGGTCATGGGCTGGCCCGGCCAGACCGGGCACACCTCGCCGGCGGCCGAGTCGCAGACGGTGAACACGAAATCCATCCGGGGTGCGCCGGGGGCGGCGAACTCGTCCCAGCTCTTGGAGCGATGGCCCTCGGTCGGCAGGCCGGCGGTCGCCAGCGTCTCGACGGTCAGCGGGTTGACGGCGCCGGTGGGGTGGCTGCCGGCGGAAAAGGCCTGGAAGCGCCCCTTGCCAAGGGCGTTGAGCAGCGCCTCGGCCATCACCGAGCGGGCGGAATTGCCGGTGCACAGGAACAGCACATTGTACATGGCGGACCTCATTGGCAGAAGGCGACGGCGTCGACGGCCGCGGCGCCCTGGTCGCACAGGGTTTCGAGGGACAGGGACTGGACCCGGGCAAGCCGCGCCCGGTCCTCGTTGAGGGCGGGATCGTCGCCGACCCGCTCCTGGATCATGATCAGCATGGCCAGTGCGTAGGGGTTCACCGCCCGGTCGGCGAGACGGTAATGGACCCAGCGGCCCTGCTTGCGCTGGAACACCAGGCCGGCCGATTTCAGGACCGACAGGTGCTTGGAGATGGTGGCCGGCGCCAGGGCCAGCACGGCGGTGATCTGGCAGACGCACAGCTCGCCCGGCTCCAGCAGCTTGAGGATGCGGACCCGGGAACGGTCGGCGACGGCGCGGGCGACGATGTCGAAGGCTTCCAGCATGGCCGGCACCATAAATTCATTTCGCCGAAGGGCGAAATGAAGAATTCATGACACCGGCCCGATGGCGTGCGCCGCTTCCCCGTCCGGGCCGGGAACCGCCCGGCCGGCGAGCTGTTCTCCACCGCAGGATCAACCGGGAGGCACGCCCATGCGCATCATCATCGCCACCGCCGCCGTCCTGCTTTCGGCCGGGCCGGCGTTCGCCCAAGCCCAGCCCGAGGGGCAGCCGGGGGCCGGCCAGCAGTTGTCCGAGTTGCAGGCCGCCGAGAAGGAGCCGTTCGGCAGCTATCTCACCGACTCCCAGGGCCGGGCGCTCTACATGTTCACCGCCGACCAGAAGGGCGCCCAGCAAAGCGCCTGCATCGGCGCCTGCGCCGAGGCGTGGCCGCCGGCCGTCGCCCAGGACCAGCCCAAGCTGGGTGAGAATCTCGACCAGTCCAAGCTGGGCACCATCCAGCGCGAGGGCGGCGCCAGCCAGGTCACCTACAACGGCTGGCCGCTCTACTACTTCGCCCAGGACACCGCCGCCGGCCAGGTCGCCGGCCAGGACAAGCAGGGCTTCGGCGGCGCGTGGTACGTGATCGGCACCGACGGCGAGCCCATCCGCGCCAGCGAGCAGAAGGCCGCCACGCCGGAGGGCGAGCAGCCCGAACAGTCGCGATAATCCACGGACTCTAACCGTTTGCCCGGCTTGGCCGGGCAAGCGGTTTCGAGTCATCCTTCCGATGCTGTGAAATGCGGTCGGGAGGCATGGTCATGGCGGCGGAAGGAGCGACCGGCGGATTCCTGGCGTTGGGGCCGTTCGGCTACCTGTACTTCACCGGCATCGTGGGCGTCGCGATCCTGATGGTCTGCGCCCATTGGCGGGACCTGTTCGCCAGCGCGCTGCCCGCCGCCGCGCCGGCCGATCCCCGCGACGGCGACCGCCATGTGCTGACCCTGCTGGGCCCGGACGGCCGCCCCAATCCGGCCCGCTACGAGCTTCACGACGACTACCCCTCGGCCCTGGCCCGCCAACGGGACCTGGCAACGCGCGGCCAGGGCAGCGTCGTCCGCCACGCCGAGACCGGCGCCACGCGGGTGGACCTGGACATCCTGGAAACCTACCGGCGGATCGCCTTCTGACCACCGTCCACCAGCCGCAACAGCCGGTGCAACGCGCCCTCGCGCAGGCCGAGCGCATCCATGTGGTCGATGGTGCTGGCCAGGTAGTCGCGGCTGGAGCCGCGCGGCCCCACCCCCTGGCGGATCAGCGCCGCCCCCTGCTCGGCGGTGCCTCGCCAGTATTGGGGATGGGCCCGGTCGACGGTGAAGCAGTAGGCCGGCACCCGCCGGCCGTCGTCCAGGCAGACGCCGACGGTGCGGGGGATGTAGACGTTGGTGACCATCTCGCGGTCATGCAGCATCGCCCGCACCCCGGGCCACTCGGCGGCCGCCACCCGCAGCGCCCGCCCGACGCAGGAGCCGCCCCGGTCCAGCCCCAGCACGAGGCCCGGCCGCTCGGGGGTGCCGCGATAGATGGTGGACAGGATGCACATGGCACGATGCCAGCCCACCAGCCGGGCGGCGCGGGCCTCGGCCGGCACGAAGTCGGGACGCCACATCAACGAGCCGTAGGCGAACACCCAGACGTCGCCATCGGCCTCTTGCGCCGGTCCCGGGGCGGGACTACACCGGGGCGTGCTGTTGCGAGGAAAACCGCTCATGTCCCTGCGTCGCGCCGTTCTGCTCGTGGCCGTCCTCGCCGTGGCGGCGGCGGGGGCCTATGCCGCCTATTGGTTCCACGTCGCGGCCGAGCTGCGCAAGGGAATTGAGGCCTGGGCCCAGGATCGCCGGGAGCTCGGCTGGCGGGTGGAATGGGACGGGCTGGCGGTGGGAGGCTTCCCGCTGACGGTCGAAGCGCGGCTGGCCGCGCCCCGCCTCGCCTCCCCCTCGGGCCTGGATTGGCTGGCCGACGCCGTCACCGCCTCGGCCAGCCCCTCCGACCTGACCCTGGTGACGGTGACGGCGGCCGGGCCCCACCACCTCGCCTGGCGCGACGGCCCCCAGGCGAATATCACCGCCGAGATGGCCTCCGCCGTCATCGATCTCACGCCGAGCGGCCGGCTGGACGACGCCAGCCTGGTGGCGCAAGGTGTCGTGGCCGCCATCGATGGCGGCGGCGAACCGGTGCGGATGGGATCCGTGGCCGCCAGCCTCGATCCCGCCGCCGCGCCCGCCGCCGGTCACGAGGACACGGCGGCCACCTTTTCGCTGACCGTGCAGGACGTATCGCT
Source organism: uncultured Rhodospirillaceae bacterium (assembly GCA_937887565.1). Taxonomy (GTDB): domain Bacteria; phylum Pseudomonadota; class Alphaproteobacteria; order Rhodospirillales; family Magnetospirillaceae; genus CALABS01. The sequence goes on from CALABS010000040.1 coordinate 73,407, forward strand.
GCCGCCGCAGACCGGACTGCTCATGGACCGGACCATCGCCCTCGTCGAGGCCCAGGGCCGTCTGATGGGGGCGATCCCGTCCGGCCCGCCCGCCGAGGCGCTGGCGGCGTGGAGCGCCGACGGCGGCACGGTGGAACTGGACCGCCTCGCCGTCGATTGGGCGCCGCTGGCGCTGGAGGCCGAGGGCACCCTGGCGCTGGACCCCGCCTTGCAGCCGCTGGCCGCCCTGTCGGCGCGGGTGCGCGGCCACGGCGAGCTGATGGACCGTCTCGCCGCCGCCGGGGTGATGGAGCCCGGCGCCGCCAATGCCGCCAAGATCGTGCTGTCGCTGCTGGCCAGGCCGGATTCCCGGGGCCGGCCGGCGATCCGGGTGCCCGTCACCCTCCAGGACGGCGCGCTGTATCTGGGTCCGGCCAAGGTGGGAACGGTGCCGCCCCTGACCCTGCCCGGCGGGCGGTGACCACCTATGCGCCGCCCTCCGTGCCCCACCACCGCCGCGCCAGCCGGAAGGCCAGCGGCGCGGCGACGATGACCATCACCACCCTGAGCACGTGGTGGGTGGAGACGAAGGCCACGTCCTCGCCCAACGCCAGGGCGATCAGGCACATCTCGGCGATGCCGCCGGGGACGAAGGCCAGCAGCAGCATGGGGAAGGGAAGCCCCGCCGCCACCGACAGCGCCCACGCCCCCCCGGCGCTGGCGGCCAGCATCAGCGCCGTCGAACCCAGCGACACCCTGAGCGTGCCGGCCACGTCGCGCCAGCCCAATCCGGCGAAGCGCGAGCCCAGCCCGGCGCCCACCACCACCTGGGCGGCCATGACCAGCTCGGCCGGCGGCCTCGACGCCGTAAGCCCGGCCAGATGGAGGGCGGCGCTGGCGGCCATGGGACCGGTCAGCACCGCCGCCGGCCAGCGCATCAGGCGGGCGGCGACCGCCCCCACCGCGGCGGCGGCGGCCATGACGCCGGCATCGGTCCATGCCAGCCCGGCCAGCGAGCCCATGGCGGCGGCCATGGGCTGGCCCTGCACGCCGGCGAGGAACCGGAACCCGAACGGCACCGCGAAGACGATCAGCAGGATGCGCAGCGCGTGGACCAGGGCGATGGTGCGCTCGTCGCCGCCCATGGCGCCGCCGGTCATCACCATCTCGTTGATGCCGCCCGGCGCGGCGGCGAAATAGGCGGTCACCGGCCCCATGGCGCCGAACCGGCGCAGATAGGCCATGACGGCGGCGGTGGTCGCCGCCATGGCCGCGAACAGCCCGGCCAGGGTGCCCATCCAGCCGCCGAGCCGGGGCAGCAGGTCGGGCGTGAAGGCCGAACCCAGCATCACCCCCAGCACCAGGATCATCGCCTGCCGCAGCCTGAGCGGCACCGCCGGCCCGAGGCCCGAGATCGCCGCGACGGTGCAGGCGGTCATCGACCCCAGCATCCACGGCAGCGGCAAGGTCAGGAGGTTGAACAGGGCGCCGCCCGCCGACCCCACCGCCAGGGCCAGCATCCAGGCCCGCCATGGCGCGGTCACGGCAGGAACTGCTCGGTGATGATGCGTTCTTCCAGATTGTGCTCGGGGTCGAACAGCAGGGTGAGGCTTTGGCCGCGGTCCTCGCGTACATCCACCTCGACCACGTCGCGGGCCTCGGTGTAGTCGGCCACCGCCGACACGGGCCGCTTGTCGGCCTCCATGATCTCGAAGGTGACGGTGGCGGTGTGGGGCAGCAGGGCGCCGCGCCAGCGGCGGGGGCGGAAGGCGCTGATGGGGGTGAGCGCCAGGATGCCGGCCCCCAGCGGCACGATGGGGCCGTGGGCCGACAGGTTGTAGGCGGTCGAGCCGGCCGGCGTCGAGACCAGCACGCCGTCGCAGATCATCTCGTCGAGGCGTTCCTTGCCGTCGATGCGGATGCGGATCTTGGCGGCCTGGCGTGTCTCGCGCAGCAGCGACACCTCGTTGATGGCCAGGGCCTCGCAGACGCCGCCGTCGCGCCGGCGGGCGATCATCCGCAACGGATTGAGCACCACCGCCTGGGCCTTGTTGACCCGCTCCATCAGGCCGTGCTCGCGAAAGGCGTTCATCAGGAAGCCCACCGTGCCCCGGTTCATGCCGTAGATGGGCACGCGGAGGTCCATGTAGCGGTGCAGCGTCTCCAGCATGACGCCGTCGCCGCCCAGCGCCACGATGAGGTCGGCCTGCTCGGGCGGCACGTGCGGATAGCGGCTTTGCAGCCGCCCGAGCGCGGCGCGCGCCACCTCGGTATCGGCGGCGACGAAGGCCAGGTGCTGGAAACTCATGGGCGAATCCCGCCGGCTGTTCGGCGCCGGAGTATATACCGCGACGCCGAAAGGGCGCCACCCCGCCGCAGCGGCCGGCCCTCAGATGAACAGCATTCCGCCGTCCCGGCTCGAATCGGCCAGGAAGGTGACGACGCCGCCCTTTTCCACCGGCACGTCGGGCCTGAGGTCGTCGGGGTCCTGGCCCAGCGCCTTGAGGCCCATCTCGCAGACCATGAAGCGGACTCCCAGGGCCACGCAGGCCTCCAGCAGCTCCTCGAAGCCGGCGACGTTGCGTTCGGCGAACTGGGCGTCCATCTCGGCGGCCGGGCGGCCGTCCGAGCAGCGCATCAGCCGCCAGCCCTGGTCCCGCTCCAGGGCGCGGCCGGCCCACATGGTGAAGAAGATGGTGGCCGGGGTGTTGGAGGCGACGGCGGCGGCGGCCATCACCAGGGCGTAGTGGACGCGGTCGAAATCGCCCGAGAAGACGACGATGGACAGTCTATCCGCAGGCATGGGCGGTGCTCCCGTGGGCCGACAGGTCGGTGATGGTCGGCGCCTCGCCGCACAGCGGGCAGCCGGGATCGCGCGGCACCCGGACGGTGCGGAAGGCGACGGACAGGGCGTCGTAGATCAGCAGCCGGCCGGCCATGGAGTCGCCGATGCCCAGCAGTTCCTTCAGCACCTCGGTGGCCTGGAGGCTGCCCATGGTGCCGGCGATGGCGCCCAGCACGCCGGCCGACGAGCAGGTGGGCACGGCGCCCTCGGGCGGCGCCTCGCGGTAGATGCAGCGGTAGCAGGGGCCGCCCGGCCTGAAGGTGGACAACTGGCCGTCGAAGCGCAGGATCGCCGCCGACACCAGCGTCCTGCCCTCCAGACGGCAGGCGTCGTTGACCAAAAAGCGGGTGGGGAAGTTGTCGGAGCCGTCGGCCACCACCTCGTAATCGGCCAGGATGGCGCGGATGTTGTCCTTGTCCAGCCGCGCCCTGATGGGCACCACGCGGATGTCGGGATTGACGGCGGCCAGCGCCTCGGCGGCGCTGTCCACCTTGGCGCGGCCCAGCCGGGCGGTGGAATGCAGGATTTGGCGCTGGAGATTGGACAGGTCGACCACGTCGTCGTCGACGATGCCGATGGTGCCCACCCCGGCCGCCGCCAGATAGAGGGCCACCGGCGAGCCCAGCCCGCCGGCGCCGATCACCAGCACCCGCGAATCCAGCAGCCGCGCCTGGCCCACGCCCCCGACCTCGGGCAGGATGATGTGGCGGGCGTAGCGGTGGATCTGGTCTTCAGAAAATTCCAAGGCTTGGTCCTGCGGATGAATGCCGATGATCACCGAATGCGGTTTCGTCGTCCTGCCCGGGCTCGACCCGGGCATCCTTGGATCGCAGGGTCAAGCCCGGCGAAGACGGCAAGTAAAGGCCATCCGCGTCCAACGGCCGGCCCTCCCCGCCCTTACTCGAACAACGGCGTCGACAGATACCGCTCGGCGAAGCTGGGCAGGATGACGACGATCAACTTGCCCGCCATGTCGTCGCGCGAGCCGGCCTCGAGGGCGGCGGCGATGGCGGCCCCCGACGAGATGCCCACCGGCAGGCCCTCCAGCCTGGCCGCCTTGCGGGCGGTGGCGAAGGCGGTCTCGTTGCCGATCTGCAGGATCTCATCCACCACCTTGCGGTCGAGGTTGCCGGGCACGAAGCCGGCGCCGATGCCCTGGATCTTGTGGGGGCCGGGGGCGCCGCCCGACAGCACCGGGCTGTCCTCGGGCTCGACGGCGATCATCCGCACCGACGGCTTGCGCGCCTTGAGCACGTGGCCGATGCCCGACAAGGTGCCGCCGGTGCCGACGCCGGCGACCACCGCGTCCACCTTGCCGTCGGTGTCCTTCCAGATCTCCTCGGCGGTGGTGGTCTCGTGGATGGCCGGATTGGCGGGATTCTCGAACTGCTGGCACATGACCGCGCCGGGGGTCTCGGCCACCAGCCGCTCGGCCTCCTTGACCGCGCCGGTCATGCCCTTGGCGGCCGGGGTCAGCACGATCTCGGCGCCCAGATGGCTCAGCATCTTGCGTCGCTCCAGGCTCATGCTCTCGGGCATGGTCAGGATCAGCCGATAGCCCTTGGCGGCGCAGACGAAGGCCAGGGCGATGCCGGTGTTGCCCGAGGTGGGCTCGACCAGGGTGGCGCCGGGCTTGATGCGGCCGTCGCGCTCGGCGGCCTCGATCATGGCCAGGCCGATGCGGTCCTTGACCGAGGCGAGCGGGTTGAAGAACTCGCACTTGCCGACGATGTCCGCCTTGCATCCGGCCTCGGCGGCCAGCTTCGACATCCGCACCAGCGGGGTGGCGCCGATGGTGTCGACGATGGAGTCGTAGATGCGGCCACGGAATTCGCTCATCGATTAATCCCCGCGTCTCTTGTGTAGTACACCCGTTATCTACAGCTTACACGAAATGTCCGGTCGGGCAACCGCCCATTGGGTGGAGCCTAGATCGTGAAGTCCAGCTTCTGGTGCGCCTCGCTGGGTATCCCGTTCTTGTAGGAGCGCATGCAGAGCTCGTCGATGGTGATGGCGTCGAGGCGATCCATGATCTCGTCGGACAGCTCGGCCCACATGGGCCGGATGACGCTTTTCCCCAGCGGCGAGGCGGGCATGTCCTGGAAGGGGTCCTCGGCGGTCTCCATGGAGCGCACCACGCGGACGATCTCGCCCACCGAAATGCGGCGCCGCTCGCGGGCCAGGCGATAGCCGCCGCGCGGCCCGCGCACGCCCACCAGGATGCCCGAGCGCACCAGTTGCTGGAGCGTCTGTTCGAGATAGCGGCGCGGGATGCCCTGGCGACGGGTGATTTCGCGGCTTTGCACCGGTTCGCCGCCGGCGTGGTAGGCGATGTCGAGCACCGCCTCGATGGCGAACAGCATCTTCTTGGACGGACGGATCATGGGGGGTCATCCCTCCTTGGTGGCGAGGCCGGTGGAGCCGAAGCCCCCGGCCCCGCGGTCGGTCGTGGACAATTCGGCGGCCTCGACCCAGGCGCAGCGGGTCACCGGGGCGACCACCATCTGGGCGATGCGCATGCCGCGCTCGATGGTGAAGGGGGCCTCGCCCAGATTGATCAGGATGACCGCCACCTCGCCCCGATAGTCGGCGTCGACGGTGCCGGGCGAATTGAGGACGGTGACGCCGTGACGGGCCGCCAGCCCCGAGCGCGGCCGCACCTGGGCCTCGAACCCCTCGGGCAGGGCGATGGCGAAGCCGGTGGGGACCAGCGCCCGCTTGCCCGGCATCAGGGTGATGTCGGCCGGGATGCACGCCACCAGATCCATGCCGGCGGCGTGCGCCGTCTCGTAGCGCGGCGGCGGCAGGCCCTCGGCATGGGGCAGGCGGAGGATGGCGACGGAAACGGGGGCGGTCATGGAATCTCCCTCAGGGCGTCGGCGATTCGCCAGGCCAACCGCTCGGCCACGTCGGTCTTGGCGATGCGCGGCCAGTCCTCGACGCCCGAGGCGGTGATCAGGTGGACGGCGTTGAAGTCGCCGCCGAAGGTCGCGGAGGCCGGCGACACGTCGTTGGCGAGGATCCAGTCGCAGCCCTTGCGCTCGCGCTTGGCGCGGGCGTGCTCGACCACCTTCTCGGTCTCGGCGGCGAAGCCCACCACCAGCCGGGGCCGCGCCGAGCCGGGTTCGGACAGGGTCGCCAGGATGTCGGGATTGGGAGCCAGCTCGATGGCCGGCGGCGGCTGGCCGGGCTCCTTCTTGCGCTTCTCGCGGGCGGCGTTGGACACCGTCCAGTCGGCGACGGCGGCGGCGCACACCGCCACGTCCACCGGCAGCCGCCCCAGGCAGGCACCCAGCATCTCGCGCGCCGTCTCCACCGCCACCACCGTCACCCCGGCGGGCGGCGCCACCGCCACCGGGCCGCTGACCAGGGTCACGTCGGCGCCCAGCCGCGCCAGGGCGGCGGCGATGGCGTGGCCCTGCTTGCCCGACGAGCGGTTGCCGATGAAGCGAACCGGGTCGATGGGCTCGAAGGTGGGGCCGCTGGTCACCAGCGCCCTGCGCCCCCGCAGCGGCCCGGTGGCCAGCAGGCCCTCGACGGCGGCGACGATCTCGGGCACCTCGGCCATGCGGCCGAGGCCGGATTCACCCTCGGCCAGCATGCCGGCATTGGGCCCCACCCGCCGCACGCCGCGGCCGCCCAGGGTCGCCAGGTTGGCCTGGGTGGCGGGATGGCCCCACATGCGGAAATTCATCGCCGGCGCCACCAGGATGGGCTTGTCGGTCACCAGCAGCGCCGTCGAGGCGAGGTCGTCGGCGAGGCCCGCCGCCATCTTGGCCAACAGGTTGGCGGTGGCCGGCGCCACCACCGCCAGGTCGCAGTCGCGCGCCAGGGTGATGTGGCCGATCTCGTGCTCGTCGGTCAGCGAGAAGGTGTCCTGGTAAACCTTTTCCCCCGACAGGGTCTGCACCGACAACGGCGTGACGAACTGCGCGCCGCCTTTGGTCAGGATGCAGCGCACGGCGGCGCCGCGCTCCTTCAGGCGGCGGATCAGCTCCAGGGATTTGTACGCGGCGATGCCGCCGGAAATGACGAGAAGGATGCGCCGTCCGTCGAGCACTGTGATTCCCCGGCATGATTTACGGGCGGGTGGTGTGGTTAACGTAATGCCCGCCGGGGTATTGCGCAAGCGGCGATGTTATTTTGTCATTTCGCCAGCAGGACGCCGGCCAGGATCGCCACCAGCACCCATGGCAGCCAGCCGGGATGGGCCCGCTTGCGGCGGAGGTCGACGAAATCCTTGAGGGTGTCGGGATGGAGCTTGAGGCCGCCGCCCACCAGCATGGAATAGGCCTTCTCGCTCTCGGCCAGCACGCGCGGCAGGCGCTCGAGGGTATGGACGGCGCTGACCAGCGTTTCCTTGATCCGGGCCTCGGGCCCGAGATGGGCGCGCATCCAGTTCTCGATCAGGGGGCGGGCCATCTCCCACATGTTGACGGTGGGATCGAGCCGGCGCCCGACGCCCTCGGCCACCAGCATGGACTTCTGCAGCAGCAGCAGCTGCGGCTGCGTCTGCATGGAAAAGGTCTCGGTGATGGCGAACAGCTGCCCCAGCAGCCGCGCGATGGAAATCTCGTGCAGCGGCCGTCCCAGGATCGGCTCGGCGATGGAGCGGCAGGCCTGGGTGAAGGAATCCACCGACTGCTCGGCGGGCACCCAGCCGGCCTCGAAATGGACCTCGGCGACCCGGCGGTAGTTTCCGTTCAGGAAGCCGATCAGCATCTCGCCCAGGAACCGCCGGGTCGCGGTGTCGACGCGGCCCATGATGCCGAAATCCACCGCCACCAGATTGCCCGAGGAATCCACGAACAGGTTGCCGGGATGCATGTCTGCGTGGAAGAAGCCGTCGCGGAAGACCTGGTTGAAGAAGGACTCGGCGCATTTCTTCAGCACCTCGTCGGGATCGTGGCCGGCCGCGGCGATGGCGGCGACCTCGTCGACCGGGATGCCGTAGACGCGCTCGAGCGTGAGCACCCGCTTGCCGGTGCGCAGCCAGTCCACCGCCGGTACCCGGAAGGTGTCGTCGCCGACGAAATTCTCGGCCAGTTCGGCGGCGGCGGCGGCCTCGAAGCGCAGGTCCATCTCAAGGACCACCGAATCCTCGAAGGTCTTGACGCTGTCGATCATGCGCAGCCGGCGCAGCTTGGGCTGGGTCAGCTCGCCCCATTCGGCCAGCCAGTACAGCAGGTCGATGTCGCGCTTGAAGGCGTTTTCGACGCCGGGACGCAGGACCTTCACCGCCACCTCGCGGCCATCGGCGGCGATGGCGAAATGGACCTGGGCGATGGAGGCGGCGGCCACCGGCTCGTCGTCGAAGGCGATGAACTGGTCCTCCACCGCCGCGCCCAGTTCGTCGGCGATGATGCGGCGCGCTTCCTTGGTCGGGAACGGCGGCAGTTTGTCCTGCAACTGCGACAGGTCGGCGGCCATCTCCTCGCCCAGCAGGTCGGCGCGGGTGGACAGCGCCTGGCCCAGCTTGATGAAGGTCGGCCCCAGCTCCGACAGCGCGGCCGCGAGGCGCTGGCCCGGCCGGCCCTCGTGGACCGGCGGCCGGCCCAGCCGCAGCAGCGACGACAGCAGCCGCGCCACCGGCAGGTCGACGACGGCCAGCGCGTCATGGCGCGCCAGCACGCGGGCGATGGTGAGCAGGCGGTGGATATTGCGGAGCGCGCGCAGCACTTAAAGCTTCCAGCCCGAATGGATGGCGGCGATGCCGCCCGACAGGTTGCGCACCTCGACCCGCTCGAATCCGGCCGCCTCGACCATGGCCTTCATCTCGTCCTGGGACGGGAACTTGCGGATGCTCTCGACCAGGTACTGGTAGGCGTCGCGGTTGCCGGTGACCATCTGGCCGACCACCGGCAGCACGTTGAAGGAATAGAGATCGTAGAATTCCTTGAGGCCCGGCACCACCACCTTGCTGAACTCCAGGCACATGTAGCGGCCGCCCGGCCTGAGCACCCGGTAGGCCTCGTCGATGGCTTCCTGCCAGTGGGTGACGTTGCGCAGGCAGAAGGCGATGGTGTAGGCGTCGACCGACGCATCCGCCACCGGCAGCCGTTCGGCGTCGCCGCACACCCAGGCGATGTCGGAGACGATGCCCTTGTCGATGCCGCGATCGCGGCCGACGGCCAGCATCTCCTTGTTGATGTCGCAGACGATGGCCGCGCCGCCGCCGCGCTTGCGGAACCCGAAGGCGATGTCGCCGGTGCCGCCGCCGACGTCGAGCAGGGTCATGGAGGGGCGCGGCCGCAGCCAGTCGAGGAACGACGACTTCCACAGCCGGTGGATGCCGGCGCTCATGAGGTCGTTCATCAGGTCGTATTTGGGCGCGACCGAATCGAACACGCCCCGCACCAGCGAGGCCTTGTCGTCCTCGGCCACGGTGCGGAAGCCGAAATGGGTTGTCCTGGCCTCGCGGCCCCGATCGTCCGTCGTCATGGTGCGGCACAATAGACCAACAGAAACCGCCGGCCTAGGGGGTTCGTGGCGCCGCCACCTCCAACGCGCGCCTTCCCGTCCCTTGCCACCACTCCCCATCTGAGGCCGACAAGAGGAGGAGGACGCCATGACCAGATTGATCCTTGCCGCCACCCTGGTGGTGGCTGCCACGTCCGGTCCGGCCTGGGCCGACAGCGGCCGTATCGCCTGTCAGCGCGAACTGTCCGACGTGGTGGCCGGAATGGACCGGCAGGAGCGTGTCGACCTGGCCGACTGGATCGAGGTAGTCTCGGTCCAGTGCTCGTCGAGCCGGGGCCTGGCCCAGGCCAGCATGGAGACGTTGCGCGACCTGGCCGGCACCAGGGGCCAAACCGCCCGGGGATTGGAAAGTGATGCGACCATCGAATGGCCGAGCGTGGCCAGCCTGGCGGATTAGCGTCGCGACGGCGGCCGTCGCGGCGACCTTGGCCGCGACGGCCGCCGCCCCCGCCCGAGCCGACGGCGTGGTGGTGTGCGACGCCAAGATCAAGCGCATCGCCAAGGCCCTGCGCGACAAGGCCGACACCCTGACGGCCAGCGAGGCGGACCGGGGGCGCGAGGCGCTTTACGCCGCGATCCTGGCCTGCAAGCCGGTGCGGGCGGGATCGTCGCCGCGCGCCGCCGCGACGGCCGGCGACGACACCACCGCCCGCCGCGTCCGCCAGGGGGTGGAACTGGACCGCCAGACCCTGCGGGCCGAACAGGATCGCCTGACCCCGTCCCAGGTCCGCGAGGCCGAACGCAGTCTCGACGCCATCCAGCGCAAGGCCCGCGACGATCCGGCGGTGGCCCGCGAGATGCAGCGGATTCACGAGGTGGACCGGGCGTTGCAGAGCATGGAGCGGCCCGGCCCCGAGGACCGGCGGTGACGGTTCGCGCTTGACGCTGCCGGCGGGCGGCCATATGTCACGGACGGAGTAGGAAAGAAGGTATCTCCGTCCCATGGCCCTGCTGCCCATCCTCACCGCCCCCGATCCGCGCCTGAAGCAGAAGGCCGGCCGCGTCGACAAGGTGGACGATGACATCCGCCGCCTGATGGACGACATGCTGGAAACCATGTACGACGCCCCCGGCATCGGCCTGGCGGCGCCGCAGGTCGGCGTGCTCAAGCGGGTGATCGTGGTCGACATCGGCAAGGACGAAACCGACCGCCAGCCGCTGCGCATGGCCAATCCCGAGATCGTCTGGGCATCCGACGAGGACAACAGCTACGAGGAAGGCTGCCTGTCGGTGCCCAGCCACTACGCCAACGTGGTGCGCCCGGCCGCGATCAAGCTGCGCTACCTGGACCACCAGAACGAGATCCGCGAGATGCATGCTGACGGCCTGCTGGCCACCGTGCTCCAGCACGAGATGGACCACCTGGAGGGCGTGCTGTTCATCGACCATATCTCGTCGCTCAAGCGCAACATGATCCTGCGCAAGCTGCTCAAGACCAAGAAGGAGGCGGTGCCGGCCCGATGAGGATCGCCTTCATGGGGACGCCGGACTTCTCGGTCCCCATCCTCGCCGCCCTGCTGGAGGCCGGCCACGATGTCGCCGCCGTCTACTCCCAGCCGCCCCGCCCCGCCGGCCGGGGCCACAAGGAGCAGCCGACCCCGGTCCACGCCTTCGCCGCCGCCCGGGGGCTGGAGGTGCGTACGCCCAGGAGCCTGAAATCCGCCGACGAGCAGCGGGACTTCCGCGACCTCGCCCTCGAGGTGGCGGTGGTCGCCGCCTACGGCCTGATCCTGCCCAAGCCCATCCTGGAGGGCCCCCGGCGCGGCTGCCTCAACGCCCATGCCTCGCTGCTGCCGCGCTGGCGCGGCGCCGCTCCCATCCAACGCGCCATCCTGGCCGGCGACGCCGCCACCGGCGTCACCATCATGCGGATGGACGAGGGCCTGGACACCGGCGCCATGTTGCTGGTCGAGGAAACCCCCATCACCGCCACCACCACCGCCCAGGGCCTGCACGACACCCTGTCGGAGATGGGGGCGCGAATGATGGTCGACGCGCTGGCGCGCCTCGACTCGCTGGAGGCGCGGCCGCAGCCCGGCGACGGCGTCACCTATGCCGCCAAGCTGGCCAAGGACGAGGGCCGCATCGACTGGGCGCGGCCGGCGGCCGAGATCGAGCGTCAGGTGCGCGCCCTCAATCCCTGGCCGGGGGTGTGGTGCGAGCTGGGCGGCGAGCGGCTGAAGGTGCTGGAGGCGAAGGTGTTGGCCGGCAGCGGCACGCCCGGCGTCACCCTCGACGACGGGCTGACCGTGGCCTGCGGCGACGGCGCCCTGGGCCTGACCCGGGTGCAGCGGGCCGGCAAGGCGCCCATGGCCGTCGCCGAGCTGCTGCGCGGCCTCGCGGTGCCCAAGGGGACGGCGCTGGGCTGATCAGGAACTCGGGGCGGACCGCCGGACCGCCCGCAGTTCCTCGAAACATTCCTTCTCGCCGATGGCGTTGACGCTGCGGATGGCGTAATGCGCCACCGTCTGGCCGGTGCTGCCGTCGTAGATGAACAGGTCGAGCGTGCAGGCATGGCCGCGATACTGCCAGATCTCGGCCGGGGCGTCGCGGCGGGTGAACACCGGCGCCCCCAGCACCGCCTTGATCTCGATCGGCGACATTCCCTTGAGGGCGGCCGGTTCCGCCACCAGCGGGGAAACGAGCGCGGTTTGCTCGGGGGCGTCCTCGGCCGTCACCGGCGGCAGCGTCCCCGGTTCCGCCGACACCACCGGCCCCTGGCCCTGGGGGTTGCCGCCGCAGGCGGCGAGCAGGGCAAGCGGCGCGAAGGCGGCGATGGGACGAAGGCGCATGATGGGTAGCCCGGACGCGGAATGGGCGGATTATACAGAGGGCGCGGCCGGCTGCAATCCCTGGAACAGGTGGGTCATGAAGGCGGTGGCGATCACCGGCGCGGCCAGGTTGAGGATCGGCACGCTGAACAGGAAGGTGATCACCGCCCCGGCCAGCCACAGCCGCCCCAGCCGGTTGCGGAACATGACCCGTGCCGCCTTGGGGTCCAGGCGGCGGAAGGCGACGATCTCGAAATATTCGCGACCCAACAGGTAGCCGTTGACCAGATAGACCAGCACCACCGTGAAGCCGGTGATCAGCAGCACCCCGTAGATGGGCAGGGCCAGCAGGTTGATCACCACGGTGACGGCCAGGAAGCGCAGCGTGGTGGCCAGCACCTCGGCCCATTTCTGCGGACGCGGCCAGTTGAGATGGGGATAGTGGCGATCCTCGACGGCATCGGCCACCTTCTCCAGCAGCGGCCCCATCACCGTGGTGGCCAGGGCGGGAAAGAACAGCAACGGCAGCACCAGCGACGCCAGGATGCCGGCGATGTCGGCGGTGGTGTCGGCCCAGGCCTCGGACAGCACCGCCGTCCCGGTCGAGACCCAGGCGACCGCCGCCACCAGCGCAAGATAGGCGGCCAGGGCGCCGAGGATGCCCAGCCGCAGCACCCGCCGGAGCCGGGGATCGGGGAGCTGGGCGAAGGCCTTGACCAGGGCGGAGATCATCGGGCGAATCCTCTGCGGGCGCGGTTACACGGCGTTACCAACAATCGCCGCCACCGACATAAGCGCGCAACACGCGAAAGGCAAACTCTCCTTGAAACGCCCCCCCCCGCAAGGAGACCCGCCATGACCACAGCTCCCTCTCCCTCCGGCGCCTGGAGCAGCCTGCGCCGCCACTCCACCGCCGCCGCCGCCGCCCTGTTCGGCGTGGTCGCCGTCAGCGGCGTGCTGGTGTTCTTCCACGTCGGCAATGCGCTGCTGATGGGCATGCACGAATGGCTGGGGCTGGCCTTCGCCGCCGCCGCCGTCCTTCATGTGGTCCGCAACGGCCCCGCCTTCGCGGCGCTGGTCCGGCGGCCGCGCTTCCTGTGGACCAGCGCGGCGGTGCTGGCGGTGGCGGCCGGCCTGATGGTGGCCTCGGGCTCGAAGGGCGCCAATCCGGCGGTCGAGCTGATCCATGCCGCCGAGCGGGCGCCGCTGGCCGAGGTCGCCGACGTGCTGGGCGTGCCGGCCGAGCGGCTGATGGAGGCGTTGCGCGGCCAGGGCGTCGCGGTGGACGACCCGACGGCGTCGGTCGCCGGGCTGGCCGCCGCCAGCGGCCACGACCCCCGCCGGCTGATGGCGGTGGCGGTGGCCGCGGGACGGCCGGCGCCCTGACGAACGGGCGGGCTGGATAAGGCGAGTCGAAAAGCGTTGTTCCGTGCCGCTCGGTCGCTATACTGCGCCGCCATGGGCCGGCCCCGCCCGCCCTTCCGGATTGCGCGCCAAGAATACAGAGACCGACCACCATGGCGGATTCCCGCTTCCACGTCGCCGGCATCGGCAACGCGATCGTCGACGTGCTCGTTCACGCCGACGATTCCCTGCTTTCGTCGCTCCATCTCACCAAGGGGGTGATGACCCTCATCGACGCCGCCGAGGCCGAGCGCATCTACGAACGCCTGCCGCCGGGCATCGAGTGCTCGGGCGGCTCGGCCGCCAACACCCTGGTGGGCGTCGCCTCCCTGGGCGGCCGCGCCGCCTACATGGGCAAGGTCCGCGGCGACCAGCTGGGCGAGGTGTTCCGCCACGACATCCGCAACGCCGGCGTCGCCTTCGACACCGAGCCGGCCGCCGACGGCCCCTCCACCGCGCGGTGCTTCGTGCTGGTGACCCCCGACGCCCAGCGCACCATGCTGACCTATCTGGGCGCCTGCGTCGAACTGACCCCGGCCGACGTGGACGACGGCGTCATCGCCTCCTCCGAGGTCACCTATCTCGAAGGCTATCTCTACGACCCGCCGCTGGCCAAGCGTGCCTTCCTCAAGGCCGCCGACGCCGCCCACAAGGCCGGCCGGCTGGTGTCGCTGTCGCTGTCCGACCCCTTCTGCGTCGACCGCCACCGCTCGGCCTTCCTGGAGCTGGTGTCCAGCCACGTGGACATCCTGTTCGCCAACGAGGCCGAGCTGACCTCGCTTTACCGTACCGACGACTTCGACGAGGCGCTGCGCCAGGTGCGCGGCCACTGCCGGGTGGCGGCGGTGACGCGCGGGCCCAAGGGCTCGGTGGTGGTCACCGACGAGGACGTCCACGTGGTGGCCTGCGACGCCGTGCCGGCGGTGGTCGACACCACCGGCGCCGGCGACCTCTACGCCGCCGGCTTCCTCCACGGCTTCACCCACGGCCGCGACCTCGCCACCTGCGCCGTGCTGGGCGGCATCGCCGCCGGCGAGATCATCGGCCATTTCGGCGCCCGCCCCGAACGCTCCCTGGCCGAGTTGGCGGCCGAGAAGCTGGGCCCGCTTTCCCCCCCTTCCCGCTCCTGAACGAGACCCCATGGAACTCCGCAACATCGCCATCATCGCCCACGTCGACCACGGCAAGACCACCCTGGTCGACGCCATGCTCAAGCAGTCGGGCACCTTCCGCGAAAACCAGCAGGTCGCCGAACGGGTCATGGATTCCAATGACCTGGAAAAGGAGCGCGGCATCACCATCCTGGCCAAGTGCACCTCGGTCGAGTGGAAGGGCGTGCGCATCAACATCGTCGACACCCCCGGCCACGCCGATTTCGGCGGCGAGGTCGAGCGCATCCTGTCCATGGTCGACGGCGTGGTGGTGCTGGTGGACGCGGCCGAAGGGCCGATGCCGCAGACCAAGTTCGTCACCGGCAAGGCGCTGGGCCTGGGCCTTCGCCCCATCGTGGTGGTCAACAAGGTGGATCGCGGCGACGCCCGCCCCCACGAGGTCCACGACGAGTGCTTCGACCTGTTCGCGGCGCTGGACGCCACCGACGAGCAACTGGACTTCCCCACCCTGTTCGCGGTCGGCCGCGACGGCTGGGCGGCCGAGGACCCCGAGGGCCCCAAGGATTCGCTGGAGCCGCTGTTCGACCTGATCCTCAGGCACGTGCCGGCGCCGAAGCGCGACCTCGACAAGCCGTTCTCCATGCTGGCGACGACGCTGGAGGCCGACCCCTATCTGGGCCGCATCCTCACCGGGCGCATCCATACCGGCACGGTCAAGACCAACATGGCGATCAAGGGCCTGAGCCGCGAGGGCGATCTGATCGAGCAGTTCCGCGCCGCCAAGATCCTAGCCTTCCGGGGCATCGAGCGGGTGCCGGTCGAGCAGGCCGAGGCCGGCGACATCGTCTGCATCTCGGGCATGACCAAGCCCACCGTCGCCGACACCCTGTGCGCCCCCGAGGTCACCGAGCCGCTGAAGGCCCAGCCCATCGACCCGCCGACCCTGGCGATGATTTTCTCGGTCAACGACTCTCCGCTCGCCGGCACCGAGGGCGACAAGGTCACCAGCCGCGTCATCGGCGCGAGGCTGATGCGCGAGGCCGAGTCCAACGTCGCCATCCGCATCCGCGAGCTCGATTCCAAGGACGCCTTCGAGGTGGCCGGGCGCGGCGAGCTGCAGCTGGGCGTGCTCATCGAGACCATGCGCCGCGAGGGCTTCGAGCTCAGCGTGTCGCGCCCGCGCGTGCTGTTCCAGACCGACGAGTCGGGCCAGCGCACCGAGCCGATGGAAGAGGTCTTCGTCGATGTCGACGAGGAGTTCTCGGGCGTGGTGGTCGAGAAGATGACGCTGAGGAAGGCCGAGCTGACCGGCATGCGGCCCACCGGCGGCGGCAAGACCCGCATCACCTTCGTCGCGCCGTCGCGCGGCCTGATCGGCTATCACGGCGAGTTCCTCACCGACACCCGCGGCACCGGCCTGATGAACCGCGTGTTCCACGGCTACGCCCCCTACAAGGGCGCCATCGAGGGCCGCCGCAACGGCGTGCTGATCTCCAACGCCGGCGGCGAGGCGGTGGCCTACGCGCTGTGGAACCTGGAAGATCGCGGCCCGATGTTCATCCCGGCCGGCGTCAAGGTCTACGAGGGCATGATCATCGGCGAGCATTCGCGCGGCAACGACCTCGAGGTCAACCCGCTCAAGGCCAAGCAGCTGACCAACATCCGCGCCGCCGGCAAGGACGAGGCGGTGCGCCTGACGCCGCCCCGCAAGATGAGCCTGGAGCAGGCCATCGCCTACATCCAGGACGACGAGCTGGTGGAGGTCACGCCCAAGTCCATCCGCCTGCGCAAGCGCCTGCGCGATCCCAACGACCGCAAGAAGGCCAGCCGCGCCGCCGAGGAGTAACACCGGCCACCCCGTGATTCGACTGGTTGGCTGGTATCCAGCCGCCGTCGAGGGCGGTATAAGGGAAAGGGCGCCGTCGGGCGCCCTTTTTCGTCAGAACTTGCGGTCCACCTTCTCGCAACGGCCCTCCAGCCGCAGTTGGCGGTCGACCACCAGGGTGCCGGTGACGCGGTCGATGCGGAACACCGGAGTGGCGCCGTCGGACAGCACGATGTGATCGCGCAAGGTGGACGACACCGTCAGGCGCTTGCCCGACAGCGTCTCCACCGCGTCCTTGGCGGCGAAGTCGATGGAGAAGGCGAAGGCCTGCTGACCGCCCTCGGTGGTCTGACACGACAGGCGCAGCACGTCGTCCTCGGCGGCGGCGGGCGCGGCGCAGGCCGCCAGCAGGGCGGCCAAGAGGGCGGGACGGATCATGGCGCTTCCCCGGAAGGGTTGAGGAAAGTCTCAGTCTATCACGCCGCGACCAAGCGGGCGATGAGCTCGGCGGCGGCCCGCAGGTCGTCGACGATATGGTCGGCGGCCCCCGCCTTGCCCTTGGCCTCCTCGCCGGCGCCCTTGCCGGTGCGCACCAGGATGGCGGTGGCGCCGACCGCCTTGCCCAGCTCGACATCGGCCGTCTTGTCGCCGATCACGAAGCCTTGGCGGGGGTCGAAGCCGTGCTCGGCCGCCGCCTGCTCGACCATGCCCGGCAGCGGCTTGCGGCAGGCGCAATCCTCGTCGGGGCCGTGCGGGCAGATGTAGATGCCGTCGATCGTGACGCCCTCGGCGGCCAGCATGGCGCGCAGGCGGGCGTGGATGGCGTCCAGCGCCTCGGGGCCGAAATAGCCCCGCCCGATTCCCGACTGATTGGTCACCACGGCGATGCCGAAGCCCAGCTCCGCCAGCTTGCGCAGCCCCTCGGCGGCGCCGGGGATCAACTCCAGTCCGTCGGGGTCGGACAGGTAATGCTTGTCGACGTTGATGGTTCCGTCACGGTCGACGAGGACGAAGCGGCGGCTCATGGTCAGGTCCGGATCAGGCGGGCGGCGAAGAAGCCATCCATACCGCCCTCGGCGGCCAGGGCGCAAGGCAGGGTGCGCAGGAAGCCCTCGGCGGTGACGAGATCGGCCAGCCCGCCCACCTCGTCGGCGCGGATGGCGTCCAGCCGCATCGGGGCACGCTCCAGAAAGCCGGCGATCCGCCCCCGCCCTTCCTCGGGCTGCAGCGAGCAGACGCAATAGACCAGCACCCCGCCGGCGGCCAGCATCCCGACCGCCGCGTCCAGCAGCGCGTCCTGCACGCCGGCCAGCTTGGCGACGTCCTCGGGCCGCTTCAGCCAGGCGGCGTCGGGATGGCGGCGCAGCGTGCCGGTGGCCGAGCACGGCGCGTCCAGCAGGACGGCGTCGAACGGCGCCTCGGGGCGCCAGCGGGTGGCGTCGGCCACCACCACCTCGGCGTCGAGGCCCAGGCGGGCGAGATTGGCGCGCAGGCGGCGGGTGCGCGGCTCGGAACGGTCGAGGGCGGTGACCCGCGCCCCGGCGGCGGCCAACTGGGCGGTCTTGCCGCCCGGGGCCGCGCACAGATCGGCCACCCGCTTGCCCGCCACGTCGCCCAGCAGGCGGGCCGGCAGGGCGGCGGCCATGTCCTGCACCCACCAGCCGCCGTCGTCGTGGCCGGGCAGGGCCGAGACCTGCACGCCGGCGACACGGCGCAGGGTGCCGGTGGGCATGACGCGGGCCTCCAGCGCCGCCACCCAGGCCCCGGGGTCCTTGGCGGTGATGTCCAGAGGCGGCTCGGCCAGATGGGCGGCGGCGATGGCCCGCGTCGCGTCCTCGCCATAGGCCCGCGACCACGACTCCCACAGCCACGCCGGCGTGTTCAGATGTTCGGCATCCTGGGCGGCGACCATGGCGGCACCGTCACGGCCCAGGCGGCGCAACACCGCGTTGACCAGCTTGGCATGGCCCGGAAAGCCCGCCTGGCGGACCAGGTCCACCGAGGTGTCGACCGCCGCGTGGGGGGCCACCCCCATGAACAACAATTGCGTGGCGCCCAGGCGCAGCACGTCGGTCACCGTGCCCGGCGGCGGCTTGCCCGCCAGGCAGGCGGAGACCAGCGCATCCACCTGGCCCAGGCGGCGCAAAGTCGCGGCGGCCAGGCGGCGGGCGAAGGCGCGGTCGGCGTCGGCCAGCGCGCCCTCGACGGCCTCGTCGAGGGAACGGCGGCGGCGGAGCACGCCATCGACGGCGGCCAGGGCGGCGCGGCGGGCGGGATCGCCCATGGGGGAGTCCTTGCTCATGGCGCCTTCAATACGGGCCAACCGGATCGGGCGCAAGGGGCGGGCCTTGCGGAGCCCCATTCCGCGCATTATTCAGTTCAGGCCCGGCTTCCGCTTTTCCAGGGTCCAAACCATGAGCATCACCCGCACCTTCCTCCTGTTGGCCGCCATGACCGGCCTGTTCCTCGCCGTCGGCTGGCTGGTCGGCGGCCAGGGCGGCATGATGATCGCCTTCCTGCTGGCCTTGGGCATGAACGCCTTCGCCTACTGGAATTCCGACAAGATGGTGCTGTCCATGTACGGCGCCCAGCAGGTGGACCGCCACTCGGCGCCCGGCCTTCACGCCATCGTCGAACGGCTGGCGGCGCGGGCCGGCATGCCCATGCCCAAGGTGTTCATCATCGACACCCCCCAGCCCAACGCCTTCGCCACCGGGCGCAGCCCCGAACACGCCTCGGTGGCCGCCACCACCGGCCTGCTGGACAGCCTGAGCCCCGAGGAGGTCGAGGGCGTGATGGCCCACGAACTGGCGCATGTGGCCAACCGCGACACCCTGATCATGACCATCACCGCCACCATCGCCGGCGCCATCGGCATGGTCGCCAACATGCTGATGTTCTCGTCGCTGTTCGGCGGCCACCGCGACGACGAGGAGGGCGGCAGCCCGCTGGGCGCCATCGGCGGCATCCTGGTGATGATCCTGGCGCCCATGGCCGCCGCCCTGGTGCAGATGGCCATCTCGCGCACCCGCGAATACGCCGCCGACGCCGAGGGCGCCCGCATCTGCGGCAATCCGCTGTGGCTGGCCTCGGCGCTGGAGCGCCTGGAGCAGGCGTCGCGCCGGGTGACGATGCCCGGCGCCGAGCGCAACCCGGCCACCGCCCATCTGTTCATCGTCAACCCGCTGTCGGGCCAGGGCGCCGACAACCTGTTCTCGACCCATCCCAGCATGGCCAACCGCGTCGCCGCCCTTCGCGAGATGGCCGCGTCCATGGGCATGACCTGGGATGCGCGGGGAGGCGGCCAGGGCCGACCCGCCAGCTCCCCCCGCCCCGGCGGGCCGTGGTCGGATGGCACGCGCCGGCCCCCCGGGCCGTGGGGCTGACCGCAAATGTTCTTGCATTGTTTCTGGTGATGCGGTAGCGTTTTCGGGCTACGGATGTGTCCTGAGGGCGCCACTGCTTCATGATATACAACCTAGGACAGATTGCTTTTAGGATATCGACCATTTCAGGTGCGGCGGTGCTGGCGATGGCACCGCTGCTGGCCGCCGGTGCCGACCGCCTTCCCGGCCCCATCGAGGCGCGGGTGCTGCGGGTGGTCGATGGCGACACCATCACGGTGCGCGCCCACATCTGGCTGCGCCAGGAGGTGGAGACCACCGTGCGCATCGCCGGGCTGGACACCCCCGAGAAGAACAGCCGCTGCGACACCGAACGCGAGATGGCCCGCAAGGCGCAATCCTTCGTCGAGGCGGCGCTGGCCGAGGGCGTGGTGGTCCTGCGCGACATCGAATTCGAGAAATACGGCGGCCGCGTGCTGGCCCGCGTCTCGACCCCGGCCGGCGACGACCTGGGACGGATGGTCATCGACGCCCGCCTAGGCCGCGCTTATGACGGCCGCGCCAAGGCGGGCTGGTGCGAGTGAGCGGATACCGGATTCCGGTGATCGGAACCGATCACCGGGCCCTCAGGCGCCGGGCGGGTTTCTCCGAAACCCTTGGCTTCCGCGCCATCAGGCGCGCGGCCCTTTAGGCCTATCCAAATCCCTATTGCCGGGACTTGGTCTAACCTTCCGCCCGGCGGATCGCCGCCTGGCGGCAGTGGCGCTTGATGTCGCGCGGGCCGCCGCCTTCCGCCACCGTGCGGGCCAGGCCGTCGGGGTCCGTTGCGACCAGGCCGGCGGCGACGGTGACGCCATAGGGGAACAGGCGGTCGCTGAGCGGCGTGCCCGGCCCCACCACCGCCACCCGCGCCTTACGCGCCAGTCCCAGCAGGCGGGGCGCCGAGCGGTTGACCAGCGTCGAGGCGGTCATGATCACCGATTCGGCCCCCGGCAGCAGCCATTCGGCGGCATCGGCCGGGTACTGGCCCGGCTCGGGGTTCTTTTCCAGCACCTGGGCGCCGGGCAGGCGCTCGGCGATGCCGGGAAAGGCGCCCACCACCACCGTCCGGCCGGGATCGGGGAAGGCGTCGAGGCCGTTGGTGTCGGCGGCCGGCAGATCGAAGCGGTTGTAGTGGGCGTTGCAGGCGGCGATGCCCACCGCCACCTCGAACGGGTCCCACGATCGCGCCAGCCCGGCCAGCTCGCGCAGGGACCGCCCGGCCAGGCCGCCGCCGCCCGGCATGGAGCGGCAGCCGGCGGTGCCGCGTTCGGGGGTCTGGGCCATCCCGACGCCGTCGGGGCCTTCCACCAGCGTCCAGTTGAGGCCGACCACCACCCGCCGCGCCGGTCCGTCGGCGACGCCGAGCGCGAGATCGTCGTAGAGGTGGTGGGCTCCCCACCATCGCCACAGATCGGCCTCGGTGGGCATCAGCAGATCGGCGCGGCCGCCGGTGAAGTCGATCCACTCCTCCACATAGGCGCCGGGCACGGCGGTGAGCAGCGGCACGCCCTCGACCATGGCCGACAGCATCTCGGCGGCGAAGCCGCGCCCGGTGGTCTCGACCTTGGAGAACTTGTTGACCAGCACCAGGTCGGCGCGGTCGGCGACGGCGCGGCGGATGGCCCCCGACGCCTCGGCCATGGCCTCGAGGTCCAGCGAGCAGGCCCGCGACCCCGGCCCCAGCGACTGGCTGAGGGTGAGGCGGTGGCCGCTGTCCAGCTCGACCAGCACCATCTCCTTGCCGGCGGCGGAGTGATGGGTTTCCTGAACCAACCCACCCAAGCGGAAGCCGCGCCGCTTGAGTTCGGCCGCGAAGCCGGCCAGCAGCGCCTCCGGCGACCGGTCGGGGGGATAGACCACGGCACCGATGGCCGGAACGGTGGGAAGCATGGGAGTCATGGCGCACGTCCCTTCGGTTTCCGGCCGAGAGTAGACCATGCTTGACCGAAGGCAAGACTCGCCTGCGCAAGCCTCCCTATATATGGTGCAACGAGGAGGAGACCCGCGATGATCGATCCGTTCGGCCGCCCGGTGAGCTACCTGCGCGTCTCGGTCACCGACCGCTGCGACCTGCGCTGCACCTACTGCATGGCCGAGGATATGACCTTCCTGCCCAAGAGCGACCTGCTGTCGCTGGAGGAGTTGGAACGCCTGTGCGCGGCCTTCGTGCGCAAGGGCGTGCGCAAGCTGCGCCTGACCGGCGGCGAGCCGCTGGTGCGGCGCGGGGTGATGGGGCTGATCGCCAATCTCGGCCGGCTGGTCGAGGCGGGCGCGCTCGACGAGCTGACGCTCACCACCAACGCCACCCAATTGGCCCGCCACGCCGACGGCTTGGCGGCGGCGGGGGTGCGGCGGATCAACGTCTCGCTGGATACCCTGGACCCCGGCAAGTTCGCCGCCGTCACCCGCTGGGGCCGGCTGGAGCAGGTGCTGGACGGCATCGCCGCCGCCAAGGCGGCCGGTTTGGCAGTCAAGATCAACACGGTGGCGCTCCGGGGCGTCAACGACGACGAGTTCCACCGCCTGGTCGAGTGGTGCGGCGCCCACGGCTTCGACCTCACCTTCATCGAGACCATGCCCATGGGCGAGGTCCATCACCGCGCCGAGCACTACCTGCCGCTGTCCGAGTTGCGCCAGGCCCTGGACCGCCGCTGGACCCTGGCCGACAGCGATCACCGCACCGGCGGCCCGGCCCGCTACGCAGCGGTCGCCGAGACCGGCGGCCGGGTCGGCTTCATCACCCCCATGACCCACAATTTCTGCGAATCCTGCAACCGCGTGCGGGTCACCTGCACCGGCACGCTGTATATGTGCCTGGGCCAGGACGACGCCGTCGACCTGCGCGCCCCCTTGCGGGCCAGCGAGGGCGACGCCCCCCTCGAGGACGCCATCGACGCGGCCATCGCCAGGAAGCCCAAGGGCCACGACTTCCTGGCCGAGCGCCTCGCCACGCCGGCGGTGGGCCGCCACATGAGCGTCACCGGCGGCTGAGGGCGGCGGCCACGGCCTCGACCGGAATACGCTCCATCTCGGAACCGCCGAAATCCTGGGCGCGGATCACCGTCAGCCGCTCGGCCATGGGCGCCCACTTGACCGCCTCGGTGGGGCCGAACAGCGACACCAGCGGGATGTCGGCCATGGCCAGCAGGTGGCCGATGCCGGCGTCGTTGGCGACCGCGCAGGCCAGCCGCTGCGCCACCGCCACCGTCGCCAGCGGCGTCACCTCGGCCAGATCCTGCAATGGCAGGCTGGCCTCGGGCAGGGCGGCGCGGATCTCGGCGTCCCATTCGCCCTCGGCCGGGCCCAGCAGCATCACCGGCACCTTGCCCTCGGCCGCCAGCCGCCGGCCGAGCTCCACATAGTTGGCCAGCGGCCAGCATTTGTGGCGGCCGCCCGCCCCCGGCGCCAGGCCCACATAAATCGGCCCGGCCGGCAGCAGGCGCGCCGCCTCCGCCGCCACCCCGGCGGGCACCGTGAAGGGGGCATCGGGG
The DNA here is from genome assembly GCA_937887565.1 of uncultured Rhodospirillaceae bacterium. Taxonomy (GTDB): domain Bacteria; phylum Pseudomonadota; class Alphaproteobacteria; order Rhodospirillales; family Magnetospirillaceae; genus CALABS01. Next base: position 96,700 of record CALABS010000040.1, read on the forward strand.
GTCCATTCGCGGCCGGCGGCCAGTTCGGCCAGATCCACCAGCTGGCGGCCCAGCGCCTTGGGCTTCCTGTAGCCGCGTGGGCGGATGTCGGACAGCAGGAAGCCGGTCGAGGGCGACAGGAACCGCCCGTGGCGCAGCCGCCGAAGCTTCCAGGCGATGCCGAAGCCACGCTGGGTGTCGATGACCAGATCGAAGCGGCGGCCGTCGCGGCGGGCGGAGCGGACGAAATCGTCGAGATCGACCCGGATCACCTCGTCTAGCAGCCCGGCCACCAGCGGCGCCAGCGGCCCCGAGAACACCGACGGGCCGGTGCCGGCCAGCCAATGGATGCGGGCCTCGGGAAAGAACGAGCGCAGCGCCCGGATGAACGGCATCTTGACGAGGCCGTCGCCCAGCAGGTCCTCGCCCACATAGATCAGGATCGATTCAGTCGCCATAACGGATCTCGACCACCTCCAGCGTCTCGACCCCGCCCGGGGCCTTGAACTGGACGGTATCGCCCTCGCACGCCTTGAGCAACGCCCGCGCGATGGGGGAAATCCAGCTGACCTTGCCGTGGTCCAGGTCGGCCTCGTCGACACCGACGATGGTGATGGTCCGCTCCTCGCCGCGGCCGTTCTCGTAGGTGACGGTGGCGCCGAAGAACACCTGATCGGTGTTGGGCTGGGCCTTGGGGTCGACCACCTTGGCCGCCTCCAGCCGCTTGGTCAGGAAGCGGATGCGGCGGTCGATCTCGCGCAGGCGCTTCTTGCCGTAGATGTAGTCGCCGTTTTCCGAGCGGTCGCCGTTGCCGGCCGCCCACGACACCACCTCCACCACCTTGGGCCGCTCGACGCGGCTCAACTGGCGCAGCTCGTCCTGCAGGCGCTCGAATCCGGCCGGCGTGACGTAGTTGGGCGTGCCTTTGGGCAGGCGCGGCGCGCCCTCGGGCAGGTCGTCGTCGTCGTGGTCGCTTTCCTTGGTGAAGGCCTTGGACATGCTACTCCCTTACCACCACGACGTGGATCAAGGCGGACTCGGCCACGCGCGTCCACGCCTTGTCGGCGGTGACCACCGGCAGCCCGCGCGCCTTGCCGAGCGCGATGCAGGCGCGGTCGCCGAGCGACAGGCCGGCCTCGCGGGTCGCCCAGCGCAGCCCTCCGCACACCAGGGCCTGGTCGCCGTCGAAGGGGACGATTTCTATGCCGAGTTCGTCGAAAACGCCGTAGACCGTCGCGGCGGAGGTCACGTCCCGATCGATGAACTTTGCGACGACCTCGGCCACGTTCACCGCCGACATCAGGGCGCCCGGCAGGAAGGCCGCAACCTTGTCCGCGCCCGGCTCATCCAGCATCAGGGCGATGAGCGCCGATGCGTCGAGGACGCCGTCACTCATCGGCGGCCGTTTCCCGACGCTCGCAGATCAATTCGTCCACCAGGCTTTCGCCGGGCCGCGCGAAACGCTTCATCCGCGCCTGCACCCTCCGGACGGCGACCTCGATGGGTTCGATGACCAACGCGCCGTCCACCACCCGCGCGACCACCTTGCCGCCGCCCTTGAGGCCGAGCGCGGCCCGGAGCTCGGCGGGGATGAGCACCCTGCCGTTCTCGGCCATTGTCAGGTGGACTTGCATGGAACAAACTCCTGCGGCTGTCATACTATGAGTATTTGACACGCCGCAGGAAAATGTCAAGGTCAGAACATGCTGGCCAGCACGCGGTCGGGCGGGTTGTGGCCGTCGGCGAAGGTCTTGATGTTGATGATCACCTTCTCGCCCATGTCGACGCGCCCCTCGATGGTGGCCGAGCCCATGTGGGGGAGCAGCAGCACGTTGTCCATCTCGACCAGCTTGGGATTGACGGCCGGCTCGTGTTCGAACACGTCCAGCGCCGCGCCGGCCAGCTCCTTGCGGGTCAGCATGCGGGTGAGCGCGTTCTCGTCGATGACCTCGCCGCGGGCGGTGTTGATGACGTAGGCGTGCTTCTGAAGCAGCGCCAGGCGGCGCGCCGACAGCAGGTGGAAGGTGGCCGGCGTGTGCGGGCAGTGGATGGTGACCACGTCCATGCGGGCCAGCATCTGATCCAGGCTCTCCCAGTAGGTCGCCTCGAGCTCGGCCTCGATGTCGGGATGCACCCGCTTGCGGTTGTGATAGTGGATGGACATCCCGAAGGCCTTGGCGCGGCGCGCCACCGCCTGGCCGATGCGGCCCATGCCGATGACCCCCAGGCGCTTGCCCCAGATGCGATGGCCCATCATGGAGGTGGGCGACCAGCCGGTCCAGTCGCCCGAGCGCATCAGGCGCTCGCCCTCGGCCAGCCGGCGCGGCACCGCCAGGATCATGGCCATGGTCATGTCGGCGGTATCCTCGGTCAGCACGCCCGGCGTATTGGTGACGGTGACGCCGCGCTGGCGCGCGGTCGCCAGGTCGATGTGGTCGACGCCGGTGCCGAAATTGGCGATCAGCTTCAGATTCGGACCGGCCTGCGACAGGATCGCCGCGTCGATGCGGTCGGTGATGGTGGGCACCAGCACGTCGGCCGTCTTCACCGCCTCGATCAGGTCGGCCTTGGTCATCGGCCGGTCCTCGACGTTGAGGCGGGTGTCGAACAGCTCCATCATGCGGGTTTCGATGACGTCCGGCAGCTTGCGCGTGACGACGACGAGGGGCTTCTTGTGCGGCATTTTGTTTTCTCCTCCCGGGACCCCGATTGGTTCAGGGACTAGCAAGACGGCGGTGGCTTGTCCAGTAAAGTATTGGCGAGGCGGGCGGCTTGACCGCCGGTCCCCCCGACCGCGTATACTGCGCCGATGGGGAGCCTCTTTCGCGCACTTGTCCTGGCGACGTCCGCCTGCCTGGCCCTTGCCGCCGGGCACGGCCGCGCGGCCGAGAGCACCGGCCTGCCCCTGCCCCGGTTCGTGTCCCTCAAGTCCGACGAGGTCAATCTGCGCACCGGCCCCGGCGTGCGCTATCCCATCGACTGGATCTACTCCCGCAAGGACCTGCCGGTGGAAGTGATCGCGGAATTCGAGGCGTGGCGCAAGATACGCGATTGGCAGGGGACCGAAGGCTGGGTTCATCAGAGCATGCTGTCGGGACGACGCATGATGGTGGTGATCGGCACGCCGCGCTCGCTGCGGGCTACCGATGCCGACTCGGCCGAGACCGTGGCCATCGTCGAGCCCGGCGTGCTGGGCCGGCTGGTCCAGTGCCCGCGCAACCGCGACTTCTGCCGGATCGAGGTCGGGCAGGCGCAGGGATGGCTGCGGCGCGACGAGCTGTGGGGCGTCTACAAGGGAGAGTGGATCGAGTAGGCTCATGCCAAATCCCGCTGATCGTAACCGATCAGCAGCGCCCTTAAACGGCGGGCGGGCCACCTCCGTGGCCCTTGCCTTCCGCGGCATAGGCCGCGCGGCGCCTTGCGTCTAACCATATCGCGGTGAGGTGGTCTCACCGCGATATGGCCTCAGTCCGCCAGCCGCGAATCGCGCGGCAGTCGCACCCTCGGGTCGATCCCGCGTGCGCGCAGGGCCCGGGCCAGCAGGATGGTCACCGCCACCGCCAGATAGGACCCGGCCACCGCGTCGGACAGGAAGTGGACGGTGATCGCCACCCGGCTGGCGGCGACCAGCACGGCGATCATGATCCACAGCACGTCATAGCGTGGGAAGATCACCATCAGGGCGGTCATGGCGGCGAAGGCCGCCTGGCTGTGGCCGGATGGAAACGAGTTCATCGCCCATTGGGTGTTGAAGGGCTCGAATCCGTACAGACCCGATTCGAACAGGTAGCGGGGCCGATAGCGGCCCAGCGACATCTTGATGGCGTTGCTGATCAACCCCGACACCGCGACCGACAGGAACAGGAAGGCGGGGGTGAAGGACAGCCGCCGCCAGCGGGCGCGGGCGCCATGGGTGGCGGCGCGGACCCCCAGGGCCAGGAAGCCCACCCACAGCATTCCGGCCGGCACCAGGTAGAATTCCGCCTCGCCCAGGCGGGTGACCACCTTGAAGAAGCCCTCGACGTCGCCGCCCACATGGGCCTTGAGCCACAGGGCCACCGGCTGGTCCAGGGCCAGCATGGACAGCAGGCAGAACACCGCCACGTAGACCGTCGCCCAGGTCAGCGGCCGGGCGCGGGTCCGCGCCGCCTGGGCGGCGAGGGCGGGAACCGCCTTGCCCCGCAGGTCGCCGGCCAGCAGGGTCACCCCCTCCCATGCCACCGCCGCGCGGTCCAGCACGGTCAGGATGTGGCGCCTCACCTCACCGCCCACACGCCCAGCGACACGTCCTTGCCGCGGGAATAGTTGAACCCGTCCACCCGCCCCACCTCGACCGGCGCCAGGCCGGCGGCGCGGGCGGCGGCCAGGAAGGCGTCCTGCTCGCGGTCGGCCACCACCGCGACCGAATTCGGAACCCGGGCCAGATGGGCGGCGGCGCCGGCGCCGTCGGTCAGCTCGGTGGCGGTGCCGAGCAGGAACACCAGGCTCGGCTCGTGGAAACCGGCCGCCGCCACCGGCGCCGATATGGCCAGGGTGTCGACCACATGCGCCACCGAGCGGCTGACGAACATGCGGTCGAGGCTGGGCAGCACGGCGTGGAACACCGTCGGATAGGTGGCGCCGGCGGCCAGGGCCAGGGCCATGGCGGCGGTCATCAGCCGCCCCCGGATGGCCAGCCAGGCCGGCAGCAGGGTGGCGAGCACGATGCCGGCCGCCGCCGGCAGCGATCCCAGGTCGAAGCCGCCGCCCAAAATCGTGGGCAACGCCACCACCGCCCCGGCCAGGGCCAGCCCGACCAGGGTCCACAGCCCGTACCACGCCTTGGCGGCGCGGCCCCGGAAGGTCTCGGCGCCCTCCCAGGCCATGGCGGCGGTCAGCAGCGCCAGGGCCGGGAAGGCCGGCAGCACGTAGTGGGGCAGCTTGGTGGGCACCAGTTCGAACAGCACCCAGACGGGCAGCGCCCAGGCGAGCAGGAAGCCGACGGCGATGCGCCGGCGCACCGTCCAGGCCCGCGCCAGCGCCGGCCACAACAGCAGCGAGGCCGGCCAGAAGGTCACCCAGGCCAGCAGCAGATACATCCCCGGTAAGCCGCCATGGGCCTCGTGGGCGCCCAGCAGCTTGGGCAGCAGGTCCTGGCTGACGGCGGCGCCGACGAACTCGCCCCCCGTCGCCTGCGACACCATCACGAACCACGGCGTGGCGATGGCCGCCGCCACCAGCATGCCGAGGACCGGCTTCATGGCGCCGAACCAGCGGATGCGGCGCTCGGCGATGCCCAGGGCGGCGATGGTCAGCAGGCTGACCAGGGGGACGATGGGGCCCTTGACCAGGATGCCGACGCCCTGGGCGACCCAGAACAGCAGCGCCTCGAACGGCCCCGGCCCCTCGACCTTGGCCGAAGAGCCGCAGCCGCCGCCGCCGGCCTGCTCGCGCACCCGCCCCGCCGCGTAGAATCGCCCCAGCACGCCCTGGGCGGCCACCACGCAGGCCAGCAGGATGGCGTCGGTCTTGGCCTGATGGGCCTCGGACACCAGGATCAGCGCGGTGGCCAGCATGCCGGCGCCGACCAGGGCCGGCCGATGCCCGACCAGCCCCTTGCCGAAGGCGAAAGTCATCAGCACCGCCGCCCACGCCGCCAGCGCCGAGGGCAGCCGGTAGGGCCAGGTCCGGACCGACTTGGGATGGGAGAAGAAATCCACCGCCGCCGCCTGCAGCCAGTAGGCGCCGGCCGGCTTCTTGGCCCGCATCTCGTCCTGGAACTGGATGCGCACGTAGTCGCCGGTCTCCAGCATCTGCCGGGTGGCCTGCATGAACCGCGATTCGTCGCGGTCCATGGCCGGCAGCGTCGCCAGCCCCGGCAGGTAGAGGACCAGGCACAGCAGCGAAAGCACGAGATAAGGGCGGAAGCCCTCGGTCAGTCTGTCCAAGATGCAGGCGTCCTGTGGCGAAGGGTCAGCCGGTTACAGCATGGAAGCGGATAGGGATCAACCCCGCTTGCAAAAACACCCGTCCACGCCCATGATGATCATGGTCAGATGACCATGGAGGATGGCATGGCAAGGTTCGAAATGGGCGCCGGCGAGTTCAAGGCGCGCTGCCTGAGCGTCCTCGACGAGGTCGCCGAGACCCGCACCGAAGTGGTGGTCACGAAACGCGGCAAGCCCGTGGCGCGGGTGGTGCCGGTGGACGATGTCGCGGCGCCGGAACTGTTCGGGGCCTTGGCGGGCCGTATTCGCATCGTCGGCGACGTGATCTCGCCGGTCGAGGATGACTGGGATGCCGACCGCTAGACCCCTGGTTCTCGACACCCACGTCTTCCTCTGGCTGCTGGCCGGCCATCCGGCGCTGCCGGGGGAAACGCGGGACGCCATGGCGGCGGCGGCGAGACGGGGCGACCTGCTGGTTCCCGCCATCGTCCCCTGGGAGATCGCCATGCTGGCGGCGCGCGGCCGCATCGCCCTGGCCGAGCCGGCGGCGGAGTTCATCGCCCACGGCCTGGACCTGCCCGGCATCCGCTTGGCCCCATTGACGCCCGAGGTGGCGGTCGAGGCGGTGGCCTTGCCGGGCGGCTTTCACAAGGATCCGGCCGACCGGATGATCGTGGCGACGGCGCGCGTCCTTGGCGGGACGCTGGTCACCTTCGACCAGGCGATCCTGGACTGGGCGGCCAAAGGGCATGTGTTGACGGCGTGAGAATCAATAAGCCCCGGCTCGCGCCGGGGCCTTGATGGCTTGCCTTACCGCGTCGGCACCGGCTTCTCGCCGGTATAGTCGTAGAAGCCGCGGCCGGTCTTGCGGCCCAGCCAGCCGGCCTCGACGTATTTCACCAGCAGCGGGCAGGGCCGGTACTTGGTGTCGGCGAGGCCGTCATGGAGGACCTGCATGATGGACAGGCAGGTGTCGAGACCGATGAAGTCGGCCAGTTCCAGCGGGCCCATGGGGTGGTTGGCGCCCAGCCTCATGGCGGTGTCGATGGCATCGACGCTGCCCACGCCCTCATAAAGGGTGTAGACCGCCTCGTTGATCATCGGCAACAGGATGCGGTTGACGATGAAGGCGGGGAAGTCCTCGGCCGAGACCGGGCTCTTGCCCAGCTTGACCACCATGTCGCGCACCAGGGCGAAGGTCTCCTCGCCGGTGGCGATGCCGCGGATCAGCTCGACCAGCTGCATCACCGGCACCGGGTTCATGAAGTGCATGCCCATGAACCGGGCTGGGCGGTCGGTGGCGGCGCCCAGGCGGGTGATGGAGATGGACGAGGTGTTGGACGCGATATAGGCCTCGGGCTTCAGGGCCGGGCAGAGCTGGGCGAAGATCTTGCGCTTGACCTGCTCGTCCTCGGTGGCGGCCTCGATCACCAGATCCGAATCGCCGAAATCGGCATAGGCGGTGGTGGTGACGATGCGCCCCAGGGCGGCGGCCTTGTCGACCTCGGCGATCTTGCCCTTCGACACCTGGCGGGTCAGGTTCTTGTCGATGGTGGCCAGCGCCTTCTTGAGCTGCTCTTCCGAGATGTCGAGCAGGATCACGTCGAAGCCCGCGACGGCGCAGACGTGGGCGATACCGTTGCCCATCTGGCCCGCGCCGATGACACCGATCTTCTGGATAGCAGCCATCATGATGCTCCTTGGCTATGCGGATTGGGCCTTGGACGTCGCGCCCGCCTTCGGGGTCACTTGTTGTCGAGTTCCGCCGCCAGCTCGGGCAGCGCCTTGAACAGGTCCGCCACCAGGCCGTAATCGGCCACCTGGAAGATCGGCGCCTCCTCGTCCTTGTTGATGGCGACGATGACCTTGGAATCCTTCATGCCGGCCAGATGCTGGATGGCGCCCGAGATGCCGACGGCGATGTAGAGGTCGGGGGCGACGATCTTGCCGGTCTGGCCGACCTGGAAGTCGTTGGGCACGAAGCCGGCGTCCACCGCCGCGCGCGAAGCGCCGACGGCGGCGCCCAGCTTGTCGGCCACCTGCTCCAGCAGCGTGAAGTTCTCGCCCGACTGCATGCCGCGGCCGCCCGAGAGGATGATCCGGGCGCTGGTCAGCTCGGGGCGCTCGGACTTGGACAGCTGCTGCGACACGAAGGACGACACCGCCGGATCGGCGGCGGCGGCCACGGCCTCGACGGCGGCCGCGCCGCCCTCGGCGGCGGCGCATTCGAAGGCGGTGCCGCGCACGGTCACCACCTTGACCGCGTCCTTGGACTGCACGGTGGCCAGCGCGTTGCCGGCATAGATGGGGCGCACGAAAGTGTCGGCCGACACCACGGCAGTGACGTCGGACAGTTGCGCCACGTCCAGCAGCGCGGCGACGCGCGGCATGACGTTCTTGCCGAAGGTGGTGGCGGGAGCCAGCAGGTGCGAATAGCCCTGGGCCAGGCCGACGATCAGGGCCGAGACCGGCTCGGCGAGGCCATGGGCGTAGGCCGGCGCGTCGGCCAGCAGCACCTTGGCGACGCCGGCCACCTTGGCGGCGGCCTCGGCGACGCCTTGCGCGCCCGAACCGGCGACCAGGACGTGGATGTCGCCGCCGATGCGGGCGGCGGCGGTGACGGTGTGCAGCGTGGCGGGCTTGAGCTGGCCGGCCTCGTGCTCGGCGATGACGAGGACGCTCATCTTCAAATGACCTTCGCTTCGTTCTTCAGCTTGTCGACCAGCGCGGCGACGCTGTCGACCTTGATGCCCGCCTTGCGCTTGGCCGGCTCCTCGACCTTCAGCGTCACCAGGCGCGGCGCCGTGTCGACGCCGAGATCGGCCGGCGACAGGGTGTCGATGGGCTTCTTCTTGGCCTTCATGATGTTGGGCAGGCTGGCGTAGCGCGGCTCGTTGAGGCGCAGATCGGTGGTCACCACCGCCGGCAGCGTGAGGCTGACCGTCTCCAGGCCGCCATCCACCTCGCGGGTGACGAGGGCGGCGTCGCCCAGCTCGACCTTGGAGGCGAAGGTGCCCTGGGCCCAGCCCAGCAGCGCCGCCAGCATCTGGCCGGTCTGGTTGGAATCGTCGTCGATGGCCTGCTTGCCCAGCACCACCAGCCCCGGCTGCTCGCGGTCGACGACGGCCTTGAGCAGCTTGGCGACCGCCAGCGGCTGCAACTCGTCGTCGCTCTGGACCAGCACGCCGCGGTCGGCGCCCATGGCGAGAGCAGTGCGGATGGTTTCCTGGCAGGCGGCGGGTCCCATGGACACCACCACGATCTCGGTGGCCTTGCCGGCTTCCTTCAGCCGCACGGCCTCCTCGACGGCGATCTCGTCGAAGGGGTTCATGGAGAACTTGACGTTCGCCGTCTCCACCCCCGAGTTGTCGGCCTTGACCCGGATCTTGACGTTGTAGTCGATGACGCGCTTGGCGGCGACCAGTACCTTCATGGTCCTCCTGATCCCTCTGATCCGGCTGCCACGAGTCAAATCGGTATAGCCGGGCGGATTTCAGTATTGCATTGCACAATATGCCGGGAGCAAGCCGCTGTCAACGACACCGGCCCCGATGCCCGCGGCGGTCAGCGGTTGGCTCCGGGGGTCCACAGGACGTCGGCCGCTCCCTTGGCGTTCAACCACCGCGCCATGACGAACAGATGATCCGACAGGCGGTTGGCGTAGGCGACCGCCTGGGGGTTGACCGGCTCGGAGTCCGCCAGGGCGGTGATCAGGCGCTCGGCCCGGCGGACCACGGTGCGGGCCAGGTGCAGATGCGCCGAGGCCGGCGAGCCGCCGGGCAGGATGAAGGAGGTGAGGTCGGCCAGCTCGGCGTTCATGGCGTCGATCTCGGCCTCCAGGCGTTCGACCTGGGCGGCGACGATCCGCAACCCCTCGCCGCGATCGCCGTCCTCGGGGGTGCACAGGTCGGCCCCCAGGTCGAACAGGTCGTTCTGGACCCGGCCCAGCATGGCGTCGACATCGCCGGCCGTATGGAGGCGGACGACGCCCAGGACCGCGTTGGCCTCGTCGACGGTGCCGTAGGCCTCGACGCGCGGCGCGTGCTTGGCGACCCGGACGCCGTCGCCCAGCGAGGTCTTCCCCTTGTCGCCGCCCCTGGTATAGATGCGGGTCAGACGGACCATGGCGCTTCTCCCTGCTGCCGTTCGCGCGCTGTTATGCCATGCGGGGAGCGGGCATAACAACGCCACGGCACGCGGGGCTTTCCTGCCCGCCCCAAAGCTCTATAATCCCACCGCACAGTCCTGGACCCCGGATCGCCATGCGCCTTTCCCCCACCCTGAGCGCCTATATCGGCCGCCAGTTCCTGGTCGCCCTGGCCTCGGTGCTGCTGGCGGTGATGGGGCTCATCCTGGTGTTCGACGTCATCGAGCTGATCCGCAAGGGCGCCAGCCGCGCCGATATCGGCTTTCCGGTGCTGTTCGCCATGGGATTGCTGAAACTGCCCCAGATGGTGCACACGATCCTGCCGTTCGGGGTGATGATCGGCGCCATGATCGCGTTCTGGCGCCTGACCCGCACGCACGAGCTGGTGGTGGCGCGCGCCGCCGGCATCTCGGCCTGGCAGTTCCTGACTCCGGTGCTGGGCGCGGTGGCGATCCTGGGCGTCGTCGAGGTGACGGCCTTCAACCCGCTGGCGGCGGCCATGTACGGCCGCTACGAGCGGCTCCAGGACGAGGTGCTGCTGAACCGGGGGACCAATCTCGACGTCTCCGAGGTGGGGCTGTGGCTGCGCGAGGGCGACGAGACGGCGCAGATGGTCGTCCATTCCGACGAGGTCCGCCAGGAAGGCCTGACCCTCCATCTGCGCGACGTCCACATCTTCCTCTACGACCAGCCCGAGCATTTCCAGCGCCGCATCTGGGCCGACCGGGCGGCGCTGGGCGACGGCGCCTTCACGCTCGAGAACGTGTGGCTGATGGAGGTGGGCAAGCCGTCGGAACACCGCGACCGCATGAGCCTTCCCACCCAGTTGACGCTCGAGCGGGTCCAGGACAATTTCGCCAGCCCCGAGACGATGTCGTTCTGGGAACTGCCGTCCTTCATCGCCTTCTTCGAGAAGGCCGGCTTCGCCGCCAACAAGCACCGCATGTACCTGCAGTCGCTGCTGGCCTCGCCGCTCTTGCTGTGCGGCATGGTGCTGATCGCCGCCGTCTTCAGCCTGCGCCCCAACATGCGCTCGGGCGGCCTGATGACCCGCGTCGCGGCCGGCGTCGCCACCGGTTTCCTGATCTATTTCTTCACCAAGCTGGTCTACGCCTTCGGCCTGTCGGCGACGCTGCCCCAGGCGCTGGCGGCCTGGACGCCGGCCCTGGTGGCCAGCCTGCTGGGGATGTCGGGCCTGCTGCATCTGGAGGATGGGTGACGGTCCCGCCCAGCCGGGCCGTTGACTACGCCTTGCAAGGGGGTATGTTCCCCCGGACTTCCGCACCGTACCAGAGGGATAGCCATGAGCTTCGCCGACCTTCAGAAAGCCATCGATGACGCCTGGGAGGCGCGCGACACCGTCACTCCCGCCACCACCGGCAAGGTCCGCGAGGCGGTCGAGACCGCGCTGGGGATGCTCGACACCGGCCATCTGCGCGTCGCCGAGAAGCTGGACGATGCATGGGTGACCCACCAGTGGCTGAAGAAGGCGGTGCTGCTGTCCTTCCGCCTCAACGACATGCGGCCCATGCCGGGCGCGCCCAACAACTCGACCTGGTGGGACAAGGTGCCGACCAAGTTCGAGGGCTGGGACGAGGGCATGTTCAAGGCTCACGGCTTCCGTGCCGTCCCCGGCTGCGTGGTCCGCAAGCCGGCCTTCATCGCGCCGGGCGCGGTGCTGCTGCCGTGCTTCGTCAATGTCGGCGCCTATGTGGGGTCCGGCACCATGGTGGACACCTGGGCCACCGTCGGCTCCTGCGCCCAGATCGGCCGCAATGTCCACATCTCGGGCGGCGCCGGCATCGGCGGCGTGCTCGAGCCGCTGCAGGCCGGCCCGGTGATCATCGAGGACAACGTCTTCATCGGCGCCCGCGCCGAGGTGGCCGAGGGCGTGATCGTCGAGGAGGGCGCCGTGCTCTCCATGGGCGTCTATATCGGCAAGTCCACCAAGATCGTCGATCGCGCCACCGGCGAGGTCTTCTACGGCCGCGTGCCGGCCTATTCGGTGGTGGTGTCCGGCACCATGCCCGGCAAGCCCATGGGCAACGGCGAGCCCGGCCCCAACCTTTATTGCGCCGTCATCGTCAAGCGCGTCGACGAGAAGACCCGCTCGAAGGTGTCCATCAACGAGTTGCTGCGGGATTGATCCCACCCGCCCCGGCGTCACCCCCGCGAAGGCGGGGGTCCATGGGGCCGCCGCATGGATGCCCGCCTGCGCGGGCATGACGTAGTTACGAGTGGTGCCATGACTGATCTTCGCGACCCCGTCGCCCTGGCCGCCGAGCTGATCAAGCGCCCCAGCGTCACCCCCGAGGACGCCGGCGCCGTCAGCCTGCTGGCCATGTGGCTGGAGAGCCTGGGCTTCGCCTGCCACGTCCTGCCCTTCGAGACCGGCGGGCCGCGCATCCACAACCTCTATGCCCGGCTGGGCACCGAGGGGCCCAATTTCTGTTTCGCCGGCCACACCGACGTGGTGCCGCCCGGCCAGGGCTGGACGGTGGACCCCTTCGCCGGCCAGGTCATCGACGGCCGCCTGTTCGGGCGCGGCGCGGTGGACATGAAGGGCGCCGTCGCCGCCTTCGTCGCCGCCGTGGCGCGCTTCGGCCGGCCGGCCGGGTCCATCTCGCTGCTGATCACCGGCGACGAGGAAGGCCCGGCGGTGGACGGCACCGTCAAGGTGCTGGAATGGCTGGCCGAGCGGGGCGAGCGGCTGGACGGCTGCCTGGTCGGCGAGCCCACCAATCCCCGCAGGCTGGGCGAGGCCATGAAGATCGGCCGCCGCGGCAGCATGAACACCCGCTTGACCGTGTTCGGCACCCAGGGCCATGCCGCCTATCCCCACCTGGCCGACAACCCCATCCCGCGCCTCCTCGAGATGCTGCGGCGGCTGACCGAGAGGCCGCTGGACTCCGGCAGCGCCCATTTCGAGGCCTCGACCCTGGCGCTGACCACGGTGGACGTGGGCAATCCCGCCACCAACGTCATCCCCGCCAGCGCGCGGGCGGGTTTCAACATCCGCTTCAACGAACTCCATTCCGGCGCTTCGCTGCAACGGTGGATCCGCGAGACCTGCGCGTCCGTCGGCGGCGACTTCGAGCTGGACTTCGAGGTGTCGGGCGAGAGCTTCCTCACCCAGCCCGGCCCCTTGTCGGACGCGGTGGCCGTCGCCATCCGGGATGTGACCGGGATCACCCCCGAGCTGTCGACCTCGGGCGGCACCTCGGACGCCCGCTTCATCAAGAACGCCTGTCCGGTGGTGGAGTTCGGCCTGGTCAACCAGACCATGCACAAGGCCGACGAGCAGGTGCCGGTCGAGCATCTGGAACAGCTGGCGACCATCTACGGGGCCGTGCTGGAGCGGCTGGTCGGGCGCCGATGATCGTCCCCGCCGAGATCGCCGCCGGCATCACCGCCGCCTGGCGGCTGGCCCGCCGCGACCCCGATGCCCTGGCCTGGATCGACGCCACCCCGCGCGGCTTCGGGCATTCCTTCTTCGCCGCCGCCATCGTGCTGCCGGCCGTGCTGCTGCTGGAGGTCCTGGACGGCACCTTCGCCATGGACGGCCGCGAGCCGCTGCGCACCCTGGCGGTCGAACTGATCGCCTACGTCATCCAATGGACCGCCTTCCCCCTGGCCATGAGCAGCATCGCCGACGGCCTGGGGCGCGGCGGCAACTACATCCGCTACATCGTCGTCTACAACTGGTCGGCCGTCCTGCAGATGGCCCTGTTCGTGCCGGTGGCGGCCATGGCGGCGCTGTTCCCCGGCGACGGCATCATGCTCGCCACGGTCATGGCCACTGATCTACCAGGCCTATATCGCCCATGTGGCGCTGGACGTTCCCGCCCCCACGGCGGCCGGCCTGGTCCTGCTGGACATGTTGCTGGGCGCCGTGGTCCAGATGGCGGCCGGGCGGGTCGCCGGATGATCACGGGGCGCGGCGTTCGGCCCATTTCGCCAGCTTCTCCAGCAGCTCTCCCGGCTTGAACGGCTTGCCGATGTAATCGTCCATGCCGGCGGCCAGACAGCGTTCCTCGTCGCCGGCCAGCACGTTGGCCGTCATGGCGATGATCGGCACCCGCGCCGGGGCACCGGCCAGCGCCCGGATGTGGCGGGTGGCCTCGAAACCGTCCATCTCGGGCATGTGGACGTCCATCAGCACGAGGTCGAAACGCCCCGTCGCCGCCGCCTCGACCGCGCGGCGGCCGTCGCGCACCGCCGTCACCACGTGGCCGGCCCGTTCCAGCAGCACGGTGGCGACCTTTTCGTTCACCGGATTGTCCTCGGCCAGCAGGACCGCCAGCGCCCGCATGGCGGGCACGGGGGCGGAACAGGCGTCCTCGGGCATGGGCGCCGACGGAACGGGGGCGAGCGGCAGCACGAACCAGAACCGGCTGCCCCGCCCTTCCTCGCTTTCCATGCCGATGGCGCCGCCCATCAGTTCGACCAGCCGCTTGCAGATGGCCAGGCCCAGGCCGGTGCCGCCGAACCGGCGCGAAATGGAGGAATCGGCCTGGCTGAAGGACTGGAACAGCCGCGCGCGCGCCTCGCCGGGAATGCCGACGCCGGTATCGGCGACCTCGAAGCGCAGATCGACGGTCGTGCCCGCCCGGCCCTGCACGCCCACGGACACCACCACCCCGCCCGCCTCGGTGAACTTGACCGCGTTGCCCACCAGGTTGAGCAGGATCTGGCGCAGGCGGCCGGCATCGCCAACCAGGGCGTCCGGCACGCCGGCGGCCACCTCCAGGCGCAGGCCGATGCCCTTTTCCTCGGCGCGCGGCTCCATCAGGGCCAGGACGTCGTCCAGCGCCCGGCCCAGGCCGAACGGCTCGGCCGCCACCTCGACACGGCCGGCTTCCAGGCGCGAGAACTCCAGGATGTCGTTGAGGATGGTCAGCAGCGCCTCGCCGGACGAATGGATGGTGCCCACATAGTCGCGTTGGTGGGCGTCGAGTGCGGTGTCCAGCAGCAGGTGGGCCATGCCGAGGATGCCGTTCATGGGGGTGCGGATCTCGTGGCTGATCACCGCCAGGAACTCGGACTTGGCGCGGCTGGCGGCCTCGGCGGCGTCCTTGGCGCGGGTCAGCTCGTGCTCGAAGGCGACGCGCTCGCTGATGTCGGTGACCGCGCCGACGACGCCCGCCACCCGTCCCTGGGCGTTGCGGAAGGCGGCCTTGTGGACGACGACGGAAAGGACTTGGCCGTCGGGGTGGCGGAAGGTGAGGTCGAAGACCTGCTGCCGCACGCGGCCCTCGACGAGGTCGCGATCGGTCTCCTCGGCGCGCGACAGCAGCATGCCGTCGCCGCCGAGATCGGCGAGGGTGGCGCCGATGATCGCGTCGCGCGGCCGTCCGGCCATGTCGGCGAAGGCCTGGTTGCAGCCCAGGTGGCGGCCCTCGGTGTCGCGGTGGAAGATGGCGTTGGGGATGGTGTCGATCACCGTCTGGTGCAGGGCCAGCTGGTCCTGGAGCGCGGTCTCGGCGGTCTTGCGGGCGGTGATGTCGTTGCAGGCCGCCAGGACCGCCGGCTCGCCGTCCTGGTCGATCGGGATCAGCGACACCAGGCCCCAGAACCGGCGGCCGCCGGCGGCGGTCATGCACGCCTCGTGGTCGTCGACGAAGCCGTCGCGGGCCAGTCGGCGCAGCATGTGGATCAAGTCGCGCGGCGCGATCGAGCCGCGCGGCAGCGGCCGCCCGACCAGTCCGGCGGCATCGACCCCCATCAGCCGGCCGGCCCGGGTGTTGGCGTAGCGCACCGTGCCGTCGGCGCGCGACAGCACCGCCAGCGGAAACGGCGCCGCCGCCAGGATCGCCGACAGCCGGTTCTCGCTGGCCTCCAGACGGCCGCGAGCCTCGGTCTGCGCGCCAAGGTGGCGCACCCAGAAGAACGCCAGCACGCCCACCAGCAGCGCCAGCCCGCCGCCCAGCGTCCGCAGTTGCAGGACCGACACCGGCTCGCGGGCGTTCCACCCGCCCCTGGGCAGCCCGGCCATCACCCAGCGACCGCCGGGCAGGATGACCTCGGTCAGCACCGGGTCGCGGTCGAACAGCGCCGGATCGCCGTGGAAGACGTCGCCGTCGGCGCCCAGCCCGTCGCGGCCCCGGATGGCGATGTCCAGGTCCGTGGCCGGGTCGTCCAGCCCGGCATCGGCCAGCAGTCCGGAGAGATGGACCGGGATCGACACCACCCCCCAAGGCGGGCCGCTGCCGGGCTCGCCGCCGGGCGGGGTGGTGAAGACGGGGGTGCGGCCGACGATGGCGACGCCGCCCTGGACCAGGGTCACGGGCCCGGCGAGGATGGATTGGCGGGTCGCGAACATGCGCTCGATGGCCGGCCATTGCTCGGGCAGGTCGCGGTAATCGACTCCCAGGATGGCGGCGTTGCCCTCGGCGGGATAGACGTAGGTCATCACCGTCCCCCGCGCCATGCCGATGTTCCGGATATTGGGCCTTTGCGCCATCATCTGGCGGGCGATGCCCGCGAATTCATCGGCGGTGAGATCGGGGTGCACCGCCACGATGGCCGACAGGCTGCCGGTCAGCAGCAGGGTGCCGTTGAGCTCGCCCTCCAGGCGGGCGCGCACGGTGGACAGGCGATTGAGGGTGTCGAGGCGCAGCTCCTGGTGGGCGCGGGCGTGCTCCAGCCGCTCGACGACGGCCAGCCCGCCCAGCGCCGTGACGGTGGCCAGCAACGCCACCACCCATGGCCCGGCCCCGGCACCCGGCTTGCGCACGGCTCCCCTCCCCCGAATCGGCCTCAGTGGCCGTGGTCGTGATCCGGCAACTCGTCGGCCGGGTGCCCGTGCTCATGGGGCTTCCAGGCGTGGCGCGGGTCGTCGTGATCGTGGACGTGACCGTCGCCGGCCTCGTGGTCATGGGGATGGCTGTGCTGGTGCAGGTGGTCGTGGCTGTGGGTATGGGCGTGGGCGTGGCTGTGCACCAGGTCGCCGTGGCTGTGGCTGTGGGTGTGGACGTGGGTGTGCTCGTGGGAATGGGCGTGCTTGTGCTCGTGGCTGTGCCGCCCGTGATGGCTTCCGTGCATGACGCTCTCCCCGGACTGGGTTTCCCCGCCAGTCTATCCGATCAGGCGCCCCTGGGCCATGCGTACCCGCCGGGTGGCGAGGCGGTCGAGGAAATCGCGGTCGTGGGAGACGATCACCATCGCCTGCGGCAGCGCGTCGAGGATGTCGAGCAGGCGGGCGCGGGCGTCGTCGTCGAGGCCGTTGGACGGCTCGTCCAGCAGCAGCGCCAGCGGGTCCATGGCCAGGACCGCCGCCAGCGCCACCAGCCGCTTCTCGCCCCCGGACAGCCGGTGGGTGATCCGTCCCTCGAAGCCGGCCAGCCCCACCCGGCCCAGGGTGGCGGCGACGATGGCGGCCGCCTCGGCCCGCGACCGCCCCAGGTTCAGCGGCCCGAAGGCGACGTCCTCGGCGACGGTGGGGCAGAACAGTTGGTCGTCGGAATCCTGGAAGAGCAGCCCCGCCTTGGCGCGCACCTCGTGGAAATCGCGCTCGACGCGGCGCTCGCCGCCGAAGGCGACGACGCGGCCGGCCGCCGGCCGCAGCAACCCGACCATCAGATGCAGGAGCGTGGTCTTGCCGGCGCCGTTGGGGCCGGTGAGCGCCACCCGCTCGCCGGCCGCCAGCGTGAAATCGACGCTGTCCAGCACCGGGCGCCCGTCCTCGTGGGCGAAGCTCACCCCGTCCAGGCGGATCAGCGGATCGCTCATGCCAGGTCGACGGCCGCCAACGCCAGCAAGGCCAGGCAGTGGGCGGCGCCGAACCCCCAGTCCAGCGGCCCGGGACGGCGGTCGTCGGCGATGTGGAAGCGTCCGTCGAAGCCGCGCAGGCGCATGGCGGCGTGGATGCGTTCGGCGCGTTCGGCGCTGGTGACCATCAGCATGCCGAACAGCATGCCGATCGACCGCCAGCAGTGCAAGCCGGCCCGCATGCGGAAGGCCCGCGCCCGCATGGCCAGGCGCAGCCGACGGTATTCGCGGTCCAGCACCTCGATGTAGCGGACGGTGAACAGGAACAGCACCACGAAGCGCTGGGGCGCCCCCAGCCGCGCCAGCGCGTGGCCCAGGTCCACCACCTCCATGGCGCCCGCCAGGGCCAGCGTCGCCAGCACCACGGCATTAGCCTTGAGCATGATGGCGGCGGCGCGGCGCAGGCCTTCGGCGGTGACCGGCAGGCCGGCGAATTCGGCCACGGGAACCCCGGGCGTGGTGAACGGCAGCAGCGCCAGCGCCAGCAGCATGAACCCCTCCAGCGCCAGCATCCGGCCGAGCGTGCGACGGGCGTCGAGCCGTGCCAGCCCGGCCAGCACCACCGCCACCGCCACCGCGCCGGCGGGTGCCGCCAGGCCGCCCGCCAGCACCACCGCCAGGGCGAAGGCCGCCGCCGCCAGCACCCGCGTGCGCGGATCCAGCCGGTCCAGCAGCGACGGGCCGCGCCCGCCGGCGACGAGCAGGGGGCGGGCGCTCACGCCTTGCGTCCCCGGCGAGAGGCGATCCAGGCGCCGGTGCCGAACAGCCCGAAGATGAAGCCGATCCCGCCCAGCACGTCCATGGCGCGGACCCGGGAATCGTGGGCGTCCAACTGTTCGCGCAGCGGCCGCAACTGCCGCGCCACCGCCTCGTCGATCCGCCGCGACAGGTCGTCGCCCGAGAGCTGTGGTGACGCGGATGGCGCGGCGACCGCGGGCGGCGCCGCGCCGGTGCCCGCCACGGTCAGCGAGGCGACGTGCCCGTCGCCGCTGTCGATGGTGACGGTATGGGCGCGGGCGGCGTCCACCGGCACCCGGAACCGGCCGTCGGCGTCGGTGCGGAACTCGGCCACCACCGTGCCGTCGGGGCCGGCGATCCGCCCGGCCACGTCCACCGCCTTGCCACCGCCGGCGAAATAGGCGGTTCCGGCCAGGGCGTCGCCCTCGACCACCGCGAAGACCTTGAGCTTGTGGGCCAGGGCCGGCGCGGCTAGGGCCATGACCAGCAATCCCGCCATCGCCATCATCCGCATCATGGCTTGCCTCCCAGCAGGCCTGGCCGCACCCGGGCCACCAGGCCGACGGCGGCGGCGGTGAACACCGTCTCGACCACCAGCACCGGCACGTAGGTCAGGCCCAGGAGCTTGGCGGCCGGCAGGAACTCCTGACCCGACAGGGCCAGGCTCAGCGCCACCATCAGCGCCGTCGCGGCCACCGCCACCGCCGCCGAGACGCCGCCGGCCAAGGCGGCGCGGCGGCCGTCGCCGGGCCGGTTCAGGACCGTGAACAGGGCCCCGGCCAAGACCGCCGGCACCGCCATGTTCATCACGTTGACCCCCAGCACCACCAGGCCGCCGAAGCCGAACAGCACCGCCTGCAGCAGCAGCGCCACCAGGATGGCGGGAAAGGCGGCGACGCCCAGGGTGATGCCCATCAGCCCGTTGAGGATCAGGTGCACCGACGACACCCCCGCCGGCAGGTGCACCAGCGAGGCGACGAAGAACACCGCCGACAGCACCGCCACCCGCGGCACCGCCTCGGGCGGCAGCCGCCGCAGCCCCAGGCCGCAGCCGGCCAGGGTGACGGCGGCGCCCGCCGCCAACACCGGAATCGAGACGACCCCGTCGGGAATATGGGCCAAGACGGCGCCCCTATTTCATGTCCACGGCCTTGACCCACATCAGGGCGCCCAGCTCGACCGGCACCGGCTTGCCGTCGGGACCCTTCATGGGCTTGTCGCCGTCGATCAGGGCGGCGAAGCCCCACCAGCCGGCGCGCGGCAGGGCGTAGGCGAACTGCCCCGAGGCATCGGCCTTGATCACCTGGGTGACGAAGGGGTCGGACGGCGCCTTGACGCTGCCGTCGTTCCTCCATTCCACCTCGATCTCGGCGAAGGGCACCGGCTTGCCGTTCTTGCGCACCACGCCGCGGAACAGGTTGCCGGTCCACAGGCCGTAGGGCCGCACCAGCGGCTCGATCTCCACCGGCAGGCCGACCATGCGGTCCCAGCCCTCGCCGGCGCCCACATCCACCACCACCTTGGTGTAGTGGACGATCTGCTTGCCCTCGGCCGGCTCCCAATAGGGAGCGGGCTCGACGAAGAAGACGTAGTCGCCGGGGGCGGAAAAGGAGTGCGAGACGGAATAGGCGGTCTTGCCGTCCTTCTTCACCGCCTTCAGCGCCCCCTTGAGGTCCGTCACGCCCTCCTCGCCGGCGACGCCGAACCGCGCGGGCGCGGCCATCTCCATCACCGGCCCGCCCTCCATGGGATGGGTGAAGGTGAGGTCCAGGGTGACGGCCAGCGGGCCGCCCTCGCCGACGATGTCGGCCGACGGGATCAGCTCCTGGAAATGGGCGAAGGCGGCGGCGGGCACCACGGCCAGGGCGGCGGCGAGAGGAAGGACGCGCATCGGATCAAACCCCTTGTTGTTATGCGACCGGCTGAATTATGCGACTGCGTATGCGTGCTGCGGCGACAATACTCCCCGCCGTGGCGGCGGCCAACCGGAATCGTGCGCCCCGGCCGGGGGATGGCCGGGCGCGAGGGGCTCTGCTACAGTCGGCGCGTCCGGTCGAGGAGGGGAGAACCGCCATGCCGCATCCGACGCAGTTGCCCGCCTGGAAGGCGCTCGAGGCCCATGCCAGGGCCACGTCCTCGGAAACCATGCGCGACAGGTTCGACCGCGATCCCGGACGGTTCGGCGCCTTCTCGCTTCGGCTGGGCGATTTCCTGCTCGACTATTCCAAGAACCGGGTCGACCACGAGGCCATGGCGCTGCTGGCCGACCTGATGGCCCAGGCCGGCGTCGAGGCCGCCCGCGACGCCATGTTCTCGGGCCAGGCCATCAACACCACCGAGGGCCGGTCGGTGCTGCACGTGGCGCTCCGCAACCGCTCCAACCGCCCCATCCAGGTGGACGGCAAGGACGTCATGCCCGAGGTCAACCGGGTGCTCGACAAGATGCGGACGTTCTCGGATCGGGTGCGGTCGGGGGCATGGACGGGTGCCACCGGCAAGGCCATCGCCGACGTGGTCAATATCGGCATCGGCGGCTCGGACCTGGGGCCGGTGATGGTGACCGAGGCGCTAAGGCCTTACCAGCGCGCCGATCTCGGGGTCCATTTCGTCTCCAATGTCGACGGCAGCGCCATCGCCGAGGTGTTGAAGCGCGTCGATCCCGAGACGACGCTGTTCATCGTCGCCTCCAAGACCTTCACCACCCAGGAGACCATCGCCAACGCCACCACCGCCCGCGACTGGCTGGTCAGCCGGCTGGGGCCGGGGTCGGTGCCCCGCCATTTCGTCGCCCTGTCCACCAATGCCGGCGCGGTGGCCGCCTTCGGCATCGACACCGCCAACATGTTCGAGTTCTGGGACTGGGTGGGCGGCCGCTATTCGCTGTGGTCGGCCATCGGGCTGTCCATCGCCATCGCCATCGGCTTCGGCCGCTTCGAGGAGCTGCTGGCCGGCGCCCACGAGATGGACGAGCATTTCCGCGCCGCGCCTTTGGCCCGCAACATGCCGGCGCTGATGGCCGGCCTGGGCATCTGGTACAACAACTTCCTGGGCGCGCAGGCTTATGCGGTGCTGCCCTACGACCAGTACCTGCACCGGCTGCCGGCCTACCTGCAGCAGCTCGACATGGAGTCCAACGGCAAGGGCACGGCCCGCGACGGCACGCCGGTGGGCTGGCAGACCGGCCCGATCCTGTTCGGCGAGGCCGGCACCAACGGCCAGCACGCCTTCTACCAGCTGATCCACCAGGGCACCAAGCTGATCCCCTGCGACTTCATCGCCGCCGCCGAGACCCACAATCCGGTCGGCGAGCACCACCAACTGCTGCTGTCCAACTTCCTGGCCCAGCCCGAGGCGCTGATGCGCGGCAAGACCGAGGCCGAGGCGCGGGCCGAGAACCCCCATCTGTCCGACGCCGAGCTGGCCCACCGCGTCTTCCCCGGCGACAAGCCCACCAATTCCATCCTCTACCGCCGGCTCGACCCCTTCACCCTCGGCATGCTGATCGCGCTCTACGAGCACAAGGTGTTCGTCCAGGGCGTGGTGTGGGACGTCAACAGCTTCGACCAGTGGGGCGTCGAGTTGGGCAAGCAGCTGGCCAGGAAGATCCTGCCCGAACTGACGTCGTCAACGCCGCCCGCCGGCCATGATTCCTCCACCGGCGGGCTCATCGAGGCCATCCGGGCCTTGCGGAAGGGCTAGGGTGGCGGAAAAACCCCTGCGGCCGGGCTGGACCACGGGGGCCTGCGCCGCCGCCGCCGCCAAGGCCGCCTTCGTCGCGCTGCATTCCGGCCGCTTTCCCGACCCGGTGACCATCCGCCTGCCGCGCGGGCGGACCCCGTCCTTCGCCCTGGCCCGCACCGGCCGGAGCGGCGGCAAGGCCACCGCCGGCATCATCAAGGATGCCGGCGACGATCCCGACGTCACCCACGGCGCCATGATCCTGGCCACCGTCGCGCCGGCGCCGCCCGGCACCGGCATCGCCTTCCGCGCCGGCCCCGGTGTCGGCACCGTCACCCTTCCCGGCCTGCCGCTGGCGGTGGGCGAGCCGGCCATCAATCCCGGCCCGCGCGCCCAGATCGCCGACAACATCGCCGACGCTGCGGCGGAACTGGGCGTGACGGTCGACGTCGTGGTGACGATCTCCGTCCCCAATGGCGAGGCGCTGGCGGGCAGGACCATGAACGCGCGGCTCGGCATCCTCGGCGGGCTGTCGGTGCTGGGCACCACCGGGGTAGTGGTGCCCTATTCCTGCTCGGCCTGGGTGCATTCCATCCATCGCGGCGTCGACGTCGCCGCCGCGCTGGGCATCTGCCATCTGGGCGCCAGCACCGGCAAGACCTCGGAGGCGGCGCTGCAGCGCGAGCTGACCCTGCCCGACCAGGCGCTGAT
Source organism: uncultured Rhodospirillaceae bacterium (assembly GCA_937887565.1). Classification (GTDB taxonomy): domain Bacteria; phylum Pseudomonadota; class Alphaproteobacteria; order Rhodospirillales; family Magnetospirillaceae; genus CALABS01. The sequence continues at coordinate 119,650 of CALABS010000040.1, forward strand.
CGACATGGGCGACATGGCCGGCGCCCTGCTCAAATACCTGCGCGCCCGCCCGCCCCGCAAGCTGACCCTGTGCGGCGGCTTCGCCAAGCTGGCCAAGCTGGCGGCCGGGGCGATGGATCTGCACAGCAAGGCGTCGGCCGTCGACATCGCCCGGCTGGCGGCGCTGTTGCCCGCCGAGCTGCGCGCCGAGGGCCGCGCCTGCTCGTCCGCCGCCCAGGTGCTGGCCCTGGGCGAGGCGGCCGGCATCGGCGACGCGGTGGCGAAGGGCGCCCGCGAGACCTGCCTCGCGGTGCTGGCCGGCGGCACCGAGGTGGCGGTGATCGCCGTCGATCGCGCCGGCCGCGTGGTGGGAAGGGCCGGATGAGGACCCTGATCCTCGGCGGCACCGGCGAGGCCGCCGCCCTGGCGCGGGCGCTGGCGGGGCGCGACGTGGTCACCTCGCTGGCCGGGCGCACCGCCGCCATGCCCGACCTGCCCGGCCGGGTGCGGATCGGCGGGTTCGGCGGCGCGGCGGGCCTGGAAGCCTTCCTGCGGGCCGAGGGCATCGGCGCGGTGGTCGACGCCACCCATCCGTTCGCCGCCCGCATCTCCGCCCATGCCGCCGAGGCCTGCGCCGCCCTGGCCGTGCCCCGGCTGGTGCTGGCGCGGCCGGCCTGGGAGAAGGCGCCCGGCGATACCTGGGTCGAGGTGGACACCATGGCCGAGGCCGCCGCCGCCCTGCCCGCCCTCGGCCGTCGTGTCTTCCTCACCGTCGGCAGCCAGGAGGCCGCCTTCGCCGCCGTCACGGGGGTGCATTTCGTGGTGCGGCTGATCGCGCCGGGCTCGCCGCCGCTGGCGGATTGCACCGTGGTGACCGGGCGCGGTCCCTTCACCGAGGCCGGCGAGGCGGCGCTGCTGCGCGTGCATCGCATCGACGTGGTGGTCAGCAAGGCCTCGGGCGGGGCCGCCACCTATCCCAAGATCGCCGCCGCCCGCGCCCTCGGCATCCCGGTGCTGATGATCCGCCGCCCGCCGCCGCCGCCGGGACCGGCGGTGTCCAGTCTCGTCGACGCGGTGGCGTGGGTCGAGGGGGTCACTCCTTCCCCGGCCTGAGCACGTGGGTGTGGTCGGCGGCATAGAGGCGGGAATCGGTGAACTCGGCCCCGCCGAACACCCGTCCCACCAGGATCAGCGCGGTGCGGGTGAAGCCGGCCGCCTTCACCTTGTCGCGGATGTCGGCCAGGGTGCCGCGCACGAAGGCCTGGTCCGGCCACGACACCCGGTAGGCCACCACCACCGGGCAATCGGCACCGTAGAGCGGCGCCAGCTCCTTGACCACGTTGGCCAGATTGTTGACCGAGAGGTGAATGGCCAAGGTGGCGCCGCTCTGGCCGAGGGTGGCGAGATCCTCGCCCGCGGGCATGGCCGAGCTGCGCATGGCGGTGCGCGTCACGATCACCGTCTGCGACACGTCGGGCAGGGTCAGTTCGGTGGACAGGGCGGCGGCGGCGGCGGCGAAGGCCGGCACGCCGGGGGTGACGTCGTAGGGAATCCCCAGGGCGTCCAGCCGCCGCATCTGCTCGGCGGTGGCGCCATAGATGGAGGGATCGCCGGAATGCACACGCGCCACGTCGCGGCCCGCCGCGTGGGCGGCCGCCATCTCGGCGACGATCTCGTCGAGATGCATGGGCGCGGTGTCCAGCACGCGGGCGCCGGGGGCGGCCTCGGCGACGATCTCGGGCGGCACCAGCGATCCGGCATACAGCACCACCGGGCAGCGGCGGACGAGGGCGAGGCCGCGGACGGTGATGAGGTCGGGGGCGCCGGGGCCGGCGCCGATGAAATGAACGGTCATGATGGCCGGATCGTTGCGGGCGGGGCGGCCACCATAGCCGGCCAAGGCGGCGGGAGCCAGCCCCCCCGTACCCGTTTGCGGCGGGAACAATGGCTGGGGACCCGGCATTTGCACAGGCGGAACCCAACCGATGCGAGGCCCCCCATGCGCTCCGTCCTTCCGGCCCTCCTGGTGGCCTTCGGCCTGGCCCTGGCGGCGCCCGCCGCCATGGCCGCCGCCGAGGAACCGCCGGCGCCGTCCGCGGCGCTGGACCCCATGCCCGACGACCGCGAACTGGTGGATTTCGTGTCGGCCTTCGTGCGGCTGATGGGCGTCCAGCACGGCTACATGATGCTGATCAGCCAGGAGCCCGACCCCATGCGGGTCGAGGAACTGAAGGTCCGGGCGGTCGAGGACATGGAGGAGGCCATCCGGCACGACGGCATGAGCGTCGACCGCTACAATTCCATCGCGCTGGCCATCCGCGAGGATACGGCCCTGCAGGGGCGCGTCGAGGGCATCATCGAGCAGATGGCCTCGGACCCGTCGGCCGAGGAATAAAGGGAGACACCGCCATGCGGATCGCCGTCGCCGTCCTCGCCGCCGCCCTGGCGCCCGCCGCCGCCGCCGCCCAGGACCAGCAGCAGGCCATGACCCCCGGCGCCGGCGCCAGCGGCCCGCCGGTCTACGAGATCGTCGCCGCCGACCGCGAGACGGCGTGGCGGATCAACCGGGTCACCGGCGAGGTGACGATCTGCCGCATCGACACCACCGGCGGCCTGGACAGCGTGCGCGCCCGCTGCTCCCCGGCGGCCATGGCCCAGGGGGCGGGCACCGAGCAGTCGATGACGCCGCCCGCCGCCGCTCCCGCCGGGAGTGGTCCGCCATGACCGCCAGCCGGCCGCCGCCGCCGCCATCGCGGCCGGTGGGCGAGGACGACCTGCTGGCCTATGTGGACGGCCGGCTGCAAGACGCCCGGCGGCGCGAGGTCGAACGTCACCTGCTGTCCCACCCCGCCGACGCCGTGCGGGTGGCGGCCGACTTGGCCATCCAGGAGGGCCTGCGGCGATTGTTCAGATCGCCACCACCAGCGGGGTGAAGTCCTCGTTCTCGGGGGTGCCGCGCTGGCGGGTGACGACGCGGGTGCGGCCGATGGCGTGATCGCAGTCCCAATGGGTATGGCCGTGCACCCACAGCAGCGGCTGGCGGGCGGCGATCAGCCCGTCGAGCCCGGTCACAGAGGCGGTGGTCGGCACATGCTCGGGCCGCCGCGCCTTCAGGCTGGCGGCGGTGGGGCAGTGGTGGGTGACCACGATGGTGTCGCCGCCGAACTCCTCGGCCAAGGCGCGGTCCAGGAAGGCGACGCTGGCGCGGTTCCAGGCCAGCACCTGGGCGGCGGTCAGGGTGCGGCCGTCCGAGCCGCGCCCGTTCCTGTAATCGGGCATCTTCTCCTGGGCGAGGCGCATGGCGGCGTCGGGGTCGCCCTCGAGGGCGTAGTCGGTCCACAGGGTGGCGCCCAGCACCCGCAGGCGGCGGTCGCCGAAGACGAACTCGGCCTGCTGGTCCTGCAGGAAGGTCAGGCCCGGCACCCCGGCGGCGAGGCGGCGCAGCTCGGCGATGGGGTCGGTCCCCTCGCCCCAATGCCAGTGCTCGCGGTTGCCGGCCACGTAGGCGCAGGCTTGGCCGCGCAGGTGGTCGGCGATCCAGCGCACCCCCTCGGGGCCCCAGCCGATGTCCCCGGCCAGCAGCCACAGGTCGGCCTCGACGGCGGGGGAATGAAAGGGACCCTTCTCGACGTGAAGGTCGCTCATGATGGCCAGACGGATCATGGCCGGCGTATTAGCACATGCTCATACGCCGCGTCCAGCGCGACGGCCCTACTCCAGGGCCTGCCGCAACCCGGCCGCCGCCGCCCACGGCGCCAGCGGCAGCGCGCCGGCCAGGATTCCGGCCAGGATCATCAGATGCGGCTTGGCCGACAGCCCCTGCACCGAGGCGTCGATGGCGCCGACCGCGAAGATCAGCACCGGCACGTAGAGCGGCAGGATCAGCAGCGACAGCAGCACGCCGCCGCGCCGGGCCCCCAGCACCAGGGCGGCGCCGATGGCGCCGATCAGCGACAGCACCGGCGTGCCCAGCGCCATGGCAGCCAACAGGGTGCCGAAACCGTCGGCGTTCATGTGCAGCAGAACCGCCAGGACGGGGGCGGCCACCATCAGCGGCAGGCCGGTTGTCAGCCAGTGGGCCACCACCTTGGCGGCCACCACGATCTCCAGCGGCGTCGGCGTCAACACCAGCAGCTCCAGCGAGCCGTCCTCGTAATCGGCCTGGAACAGCCGGTCCAGCGACAGCATGGAGGCCAGGAGCGCGGTGACCATCAACACACCGGCCGCCACCCGCTCGAGGATGCCCGATTCGGGGCCGATGCCGAACGGGAACAGCACCACGGTCAGGATGAAGAAGGTCACCACCATGATGCTGTCCGAGCCCTGGCGCAGGGCCAGGCGCAGGTCGCGGCGGATGATCTCGAAAAACCGCTTCACGACTCGAGCTCCTCGTCCTCGGCCGGGGCGAAGCGGTCCAGATGCAGCTCGCGCGCCCCGGGCAGGTCGACGTCCAGATGGGTGGACAGCACGATCATGCCGCCCTTGGCGCGGTGCTCGGCGAACACCGCCTCCAGCACCTTGATGGACTTGCGGTCCAGCGCCGTGGTGGGCTCGTCCAGCAGCCACAGCGGGCTGGGCGCCGCCAGCAGGCGGGCCAGGTTGGTGCGCCGCTTCTGGCCGGCCGACAGCATCTTGCCGGGAATGTCGCGCAGATGGCCGAGCCCGAACCGCTCCAGCGCCCCCTCGACGGCGCGGGCGGCGGTGGCGGCGTGGGGCTCGTGGACGCGGGCCCAGAAGCGCAGGTTCTCGGTGACGGTCAGCACCGGCTTGATGGCGTCGTGGTGGCCGACATAATGGCTGCGCCCGGCATGGGCCTCGACGTCCTCGCCCACCGCCTGGCCGCGCCAGGCCAGATTTCCGGCCGCCGGCTTGAGCAGGCCGGCCATCACCCGGAGCAGGCTGGACTTGCCCGACCCGTTGGGTCCCAGCAGCACCAGGGCGTCGCCCTCGGACATCTGGAAGTCGAGGCCGGCGAACACCACCCGCCCCCCGCGCACGCAGGCGAGGCCGTGGCCGGAGAAACAGACGGAAGCATCGGCGGTCATGGCCGAAGGGTATGGCAGAAAAGGCGGCGCTTGCCCACCGCCAATCTCCCTCCCCCGGCTCCGCCGGGGGAGGGAGCCGCTCGTCATTCGCCCGGCGCCAGGGTCCTCAGCGCCATGGCGTGGACGCGGCCGGCCAGTTCCTCGGCCAGCAGCGCGTTCACCATGCGGTGGCGCTCGACGCGGGACTTGCCGGCGAAGGCCTCCGACACGATCTCGATGGTGAAATGGCTCTCGCCCTCGGGATTGGCCCCGGCGTGGCCGGCATGGCGGTGGGAGTCGTCGACGACGGCGAGGCGGATGGGGTTCAGCCCCTCGGCCAGCTTGCGTTCGATGGCGGACCGGACCTTCATTCCTTCTCCTGGCGTCAAATGGGTGTCCGTCGGAAGTGGTATGCGGGACGCGCCGCGTCAAGTGCGTCGTGCCGCCTTGCCAGCCGTGAGCCCAGCCATCATTATGACCGACCATGAAGGCATCCAGCACCAAGCGTTCCTGGCACGTCGCCTACGACGACCCCGAGCCCGCCCGGGCGGCGAGGCGGTGCGACCATCCCGGCTGCACCCGCGAGGGCGAGTATCGGGCGCCGCGGTCGCGCGACCACCTGGACGACTACTACTGGTTCTGCCTCGACCACGTGCGGGCCTACAACGCCGCCTGGGACTACTACAAGGGCATGAGCGCCGACCAGATCGAGGCCGAGATCCGCACCTCGACCACCTGGCAAAGGCCCACCTGGCCGCTGGGGCAGAAGACCTCGAACCGCAAGTTCAACTTCGCCGTCAACGACCCCTTCGGCCTGTTCGACGACGAGCACGACGAGATCAAGCGGGCCAAGACCCGGCCGCCGACCCCCGAGGAGAAGGCCATGACGGTGCTGGGGTTGGAGGGACCGCTGACCCTGGCCGCGCTGAAGGCCCGCTACAAGGAACTGGTGAAGCTCCACCATCCCGACGCCAACAACGGCGACAAGGCCGCCGAGGAGCGCTTCAAGGACGTCAGCCAGGCCTACACCACCCTTCTCAACAGCCTGAACGCATGAGACGCCGGGGCCCACCCGGACACCCAAGGAACCCGATATGACCGCCAACGCCCAGACGCCCCCGCTCGCCTCGGACCATCCCATGGCCATGCCCGACACCGAAGTCTCGGTGCGCGAGGCCTTCGGCATCGACAGCGACATGAAGGTCCCCGCCTTCGGCCGCGGCAGCGAGCACGTCCCCGAGCTGGACCCCGCCTACCGCTTCGACCGCGACACCACGCTGGCCATCCTGGCCGGCTTCGCCTTCAACCGCCGCGTCATGGTCCAGGGCTATCACGGCACCGGCAAGTCCACCCATATCGAGCAGGTGGCGGCGCGGCTGAACTGGCCGTGCATCCGCGTCAACCTGGACAGCCACGTCAGCCGCATCGACCTGATCGGCAAGGACGCCATCGTGGTCAAGGACGGCAAGCAGGTCACCGAGTTCCGCGAGGGCATCCTGCCGTGGGCGCTGCAGCATCCCTGCGCGCTGGTGTTCGACGAATACGACGCCGGCCGCCCGGACGTGATGTTCGTGATCCAGCGGGTGCTGGAGGTCGAGGGCCGCCTGACGCTGCTCGACCAGAACCGCGTCATCCGGCCGCATCCCGCCTTCCGCCTGTTCGCCACCACCAACACGGTGGGGCTGGGCGACACCACCGGCCTCTATCACGGCACCCAGCAGATCAACCAGGGCCAGATGGACCGCTGGAACATCGTCGCCACGCTCAACTACCTGGAGCACGACGCCGAGGTGGACATCGTCGCCGCCAAGCTGCCCGATTACGCCGACGCCGCCGGCCGGGAGATCGTCAACCGCATGGTGTCGCTGGCCGACCTCTCGCGCCAAGGCTTCATGAACGGCGACATCTCGACGGTGATGAGCCCGCGCACGGTGATCACCTGGGCCGAGAACGCGCGCATCTTCGGCGACGTCCCCTTCGCGTTCCGGGTCACCTTCCTCAACAAGTGCGACGAGGTCGAGCGCCCCATCATCGCCGAGTACTTCCAGCGCTGCTTCGGCGAGGAGCTGCCCGAGACCCCCGCGCGCGTCGCCATGTAAGGACGGCCGGTGCCTCCCACGCGCAACGCCCCCGACAAGGCGCCCGCCGGCGCCCTCGGCCGCGAGGAATCGGCGGCCGACCTGCTGCGCCGCGCCACCAGCGCGACGCTCCGGGCTATCGCCGGGCGCGGCGACCTGGATGTCGGCTTCGCCGCCGGCGGCAGCGCCGTGCGCGGCGCCGAGGTCCGCCTGCCGGCACCGCCGCGCGCCCTGTCCGAGGCCGACCTGGTGCGCCTTCGGGGCACCGCCGACGCGGTGGCGCTCAAGTTCCGCTACCACGACGACCGCGTCCACGCGCGGCGCCTGCCCGACATGCCCGAGGCCCGGCGGGTCTACGACGCTGTCGAACAGGCCCGGGTCGAGGCGCTGGGGGCGCGGCGCATGGCCGGGGTGGCCGCCAACATCGCCGCCGTGCTGGAACAGCGTTGCCGCGCCGACGGCCTGGACAAGGCCACCCGCAAGGAGCACGTGGCCCTGGCCGACGTCATCCGGCTGGTGGCGCGCGAGCACTTCACGGGCTTCCCGCCGCCGCCCTCGGCGCGGGCGGCGGTCGCGCTGTGGCGCGGCGAGATCGAGGCCAAGGCAGGGCCGCGGCTGGACCAGCTGAAGGCGCTGCTGGCCGACGAGGAGGCGTTCTCGCGCGGGCTGAGGGAGCTGCTGGTGGACCTGGAACTGGCCACCGCCAACGAACTGGAGGACGAGGAGAAGGAATCCGAGGAGGACGGTCAGGAGGGCCAGGAGGGCGCCTCCATGGGCGAGCGCCAGGACCAGGACAAGGACGGGTCGGGCGCCAAGGGCGAGGGCGAGCCCCAGGCCGCTCCCGGCGCCGCCGAGGGCGACGGCGAGCAGGACGGCCTCGAAAGCGGCCAGGACATGATGATGGCCGGCAGCGGCACCGAGGAGCCGGGCGGCCCCAGCCGCCAGCGGCCGATGTTCGCGCCCAAGGGCCAGGACCCGACCCACAGGCCCTATGCGGCCTATACCACCCGTTACGACCAGGAAGTGGACGCCGCCGACCTGTGCGACCCCGAGGAACTGGCGCGGCTGCGGCATCAGCTGGACCAGCAGCTGTCGCACCTGCAGGGCGTGGTGGCGCGGCTGGCCAACCGGCTTCAGCGCAAACTGATGGCCCAGCAGACCCGGGCCTGGGACTTCGATCTCGAGGAGGGCATCCTCGACACCGGCCGATTGGCCCGCATCGTCGCCAATCCCATGCATTCGCTGTCGTTCAAGGTGGAGAAGGAGACCGACTTCCGCGACACCGTGGTCGGGCTGTTGATCGACAATTCCGGCTCCATGCGCGGGCGGCCCATCACGGTCGCGGCCATGAGCGCCGACATCCTGGCCCGCACCCTGGAGCGCTGCGGCGTCAAGGTCGAGGTCCTGGGCTTCACCACCCGGGCCTGGAAGGGCGGACAGGCCCGCGAGGCGTGGCAGGCGGCCGGCAAGCCGTCCAATCCGGGGCGGCTCAACGACCTCAGGCACATCGTCTACAAGGCCGCCGACGCCCCGTGGCGGCGGGCGCGGCGCAATCTGGGCCTGATGCTCCGCGAAGGCATCCTCAAGGAGAACATCGACGGCGAGGCGCTGTTGTGGGCCCACGAGCGGCTGATCGCCCGCGTCGAATCGCGGCGCATCCTGATGGTCATCTCGGACGGCGCCCCGGTGGACGATTCGACGTTGTCGGCCAATCCCGGCAACTACCTTGAAAAGCACCTGCGCGAGGTGATCGCCCATATCGAGACCCGCTCGCCGGTGGAGCTGGCGGCCATCGGCATCGGCCACGACGTCACCCGCTACTACCGCCGCGCCGTGACCATCATGGATGCCGAGGAACTGGGCGGCACCATGATGCGCCAGCTGACGGCGCTGTTCGACGAGGAACAGGCGGCCCCGACGCGGCGGCGGCCAGCCTAGCTATGAAGTCTCAGGAGGTTGCCCACTCGGTCTGAACCGAGAACGCTTTGGCTATCCAGGGGACCGAATGGGCATCCACAGGAATGCCCGCCAGACACCGGCGGGTCGAGAGGTTCTGGTGCGGCGGGTTCTGGACCAGGGGCACACCCCCATGGCGGTGGCCACCGCCATGGGGGTGTGCGTCAGCACCGTCCGCAAATGGGTGCCGCGCTTCCGGGCCGGCGGCGTGGCGGGCTTGCTGCAGGACCGCTCGTCGCGTCCGCATCGATCACCCCGGCGAACACCCGCACCCATTGCCGCGCGGATCGCGGCATCAAGCACATCCGCACCAGGCCCTACACACCGAAGACCAACGGCAAGGCCGAACGCTTCATCCAGACGGCGTTGCGGGAATGGGCCTACGCCCAAGCCTACGAAACCTCAGACCAGCGCGCCGACGAACTGCCGCGCTGGCTCCACCGCTACAACTGGCATCGGCCCCATGGTAGCTTGAAGGCGCAGACACCCATCAGCCGACTCGGGCTCGCCGGGGACAACGTCATGCGACTCCACAGCTAGCTACATCATCACCCAGCGGGCCAGATAGGTCTTGATCAGGCCTTCCATCTGGGCGTCGACATCGGTGATCAGGTCCTCGGTCAGTTCGTGCAGCACCCGGTCGCGTTCATTGGGGGTGATTCCCTCCGGCACCGACTTGACGCGGGTGGCGCGGGCGACCACGTCGGCGACCGGCAGGTTGCGTTGGTCGAGGATCTGGACCGCCACGTCGAGCGTGCCCTCGTAGCGCTCGGCCTGCTCCTCCTTGAACAGGCCGGTGATGCCCTTCTCGACCTTCAGCGGCACCCGGACGACCCGGGCGTCGTTGATGAGCACCCGGGCCGCGCCCGACCCGGCCGGGCCCATGGGGCGCAGGCGGTCCTGGGCCCAGCGCACGGTGGCGCCCTCGGGGCTGACCGGCATCAGGTGCTCGATATTGGGCTCCTTCAGCGGCGGCTGGTAGGCCGGCTCGATGCGCAGTTCCGCGACGTTGAGCTGGATGGGGCGCTTGTTGGCGAAGCTGATCTCGGGCAGCTTCTGCATGGGCGGCTTGGTCTCGCAGGCGCCCAGGGCCAGGGCCATGGCGACGGCCAGCATCACGCGAAGGGATCGAGCGGACATGGTGACGGTTCCTCGGGTGGGGGGCGGCGCCCATTTTGGCACGCCGTCCCGCCACGTCAAGGCATGTACACTTTCTCCAGTTCGGCATCGCCGAACGTATAGGCCGCCCGGCAGAACTCGCAGGTGACCACCACCGTGCCGTCGGCGTCCTTCAACGCCTCGACCTCGGCGCGGGGGAAGGACCGCAGCGTGCTCTCGACGCGCTTGCGCGAGCAGCGGCAATTGGCGCGCAGCTCCTTGGGGTCGTGGACCGCCAACCCCTCGGCGTGGAACAGCCGGTGGACCACGCGATCCGGGGCCAGGCCGTCGTCCAGCATCTCGCCGGCGGTGGCGCTGGCCATCAGCACGGCGGCGGTGTGCCAGGCGTCCTCGGAGTGGTGGGCGGTGAGGATGGGGGCGCCCGGCACGCTGCCCGGCATGCGCTGGATCATCAGGGCGGCGGCATGCCAGCCGGTCCCGTCGGCCGGCGGCGCCGAGGCCAGCCTGACGGCGGTGTCCAACTGCTCGGATTGGCGGAAATATTCCTCGGCGCAATGGGACAGGGTGTCGCCGGTCAGCTCGACGATGCCCTGGTAGCGGTCGGTCTTGGGACCCTGGTCGACGGTGAAGGCGAGATAGCCCTTGCCCAGCAGCGACCCGACCGAGCGGTCCGCCGCGGCCGCCACCTTCGCGTCGTCGAAGCGGGCATAGCCGCGCAGGTCGCCGCCGCTGGTGACGTCGGCCAGCACCAGGGCCACCGGGCCGTCGCCCTGGGCCTGCAACGTGAAGACACCGTCGTATTTCAGCGAGCCGGCCAATACGGCCGCCAACGCCAGGGTCTCGGCCAGCAGGGCGGCCACCGCCTCGGGATAGCCGTGGCCGGCCAGGATGGCGTCCACCGATGTCCCCAGGCGCGCGAAGCGCCCGCGCACGGCTCCGCCGCCCAGTTGGAAGGGAAGGACCAGGTCGTGGGTCATGCCAATCATGCACTCCGGTATCAATCAAGCGCCATGGCCGGGCTTGACCCGGCCATCCACGCAAGGCCGACGGCGGCAGGAAAATACGCCGATGCCCGGATCACGTCCGGGCATGACGGCCGAGCCGACCTACAACAGGCACCAGGTAAGGACGCCCTTCTGCACATGCAAGCGGTTCTCGGCCTCGTCCCACACCACCGACCGCGGGCCGTCCATCACCGAATCGGTGACTTCCTCGCCCCGGTGGGCCGGCAGGCAGTGCATGAACAGGGCGTCGGGCGCCGCCTGCGCCATCAGGGTGTCGTTGACCTGATAGGGCTCCAACAGCTTGGAGCGGCCGTTGTCCTCGCAGCCCATGGACACCCAGGTGTCGGTCAGCACCAGATGGGCGCCGGCCACCGCCTGGGCGGGATCGCGCAGGATGGCGATGCGGGCGCCCTGGCTTTCGGCCCAGGCGACCACCGCCGGATCGGGTTCCAGGCCCGGCGGGCAGGCGATGCGGATCGCGCAGCCGAAGCGGGCGGCGGCCTGGATCCAACTGGCGGCGACATTGTTGCCGTCGCCGCTCCACGCCACCACCTTGCCGGCCAGGTTGCCGCGATGCTCCTCGAAGGTCAGCACGTCGGCCATCACCTGGCAGGGATGGGACACGTCGGTCAGGCCGTTGATCACCGGCACGGTGGCGTGTTCCGCCAACTCGGCCAGCTTCTCGGGCTTGTCGGTGCGGATCATGATGGCGTCCACATAGCGCGACAGCACGCGGGCGGTGTCGGCGATGGTCTCGCCCCGGCCCAGTTGGGTGTCGCCCCGCGACAGGATGACCACGTCGCCGCCCAACTGCTTCATGCCGGCCTCGAACGAGACGCGGGTGCGGGTGGACGGCTTCTCGAAGATCATCGCCAGCAGCCGGCCTTCCAGCGGCTTGGCGGCACCATGCGGGTGTTCGCCGCGCTTGTAGGCGGCGCCCAGGTCGAGGATGCGCCTGAGCGTGGCGGCATCGAGCCGGTCGAGGTCCAGGAAATGCCGGATGTGGCCGGCCCGGCGGGCGGCGGTCATGGCGTCACCTCGGTCAGGGTCCGCGAGAGGATGGCGAGGGCCTCCTCGATCTCCGTCTCGCCGATGATCAGGGGGGGCAGCAGCCGGACCACGTTGTCGCCGGCGCCGACGGTGAGCAGGCCGTTGGCCATCAGCCGGGCCTGAAGCTCGGTGTTGGGGATGCGGCATTTGAGGCCCAGCATCAGGCCCAGGCCGCGCACCTCGTCGACGGCCGCCGGATGGGCGGCGCACAAGGCCTCCAGCCGCGCGCGCAGCAATTCCGCCATGGCGCCGGCCCGCTCCAGGAAGCCCGGCGCGGTCATCACCTCCAGCACCGCCTCGGCGGCGGCCATGGCCAGCGGATTGCCGCCGAAGGTCGAGCCGTGGGTGCCCGCCGTCATGCCCGACGCGGCCTCGGCGGTGGCGAGGCAGGCGCCGACCGGGAAGCCGCCGCCCAGGCCCTTGGCCACCGGCATGATGTCGGGGGCGACGCCGGCATGCTGGTGGGCGAACAGGCGGCCGGTGCGGCCCATGCCGGTCTGCACCTCGTCGAAGATCAAGAGCAGGCCGAACTCGTCGGCGGTGGCGCGCAGTCGCTTCAGGTAGTCGGGGTCGCCCGGCACGATGCCGCCCTCGCCCTGGACCGGCTCGACCAGGATGGCGGCGGTCTGGGGGGTGATGGCGTCGCGCAGGGCGTTGAGGTTGCCGTAGGGGACGTGGTCGAAGCCCTCGACCACCGGGTCGAAGCCCTTGAGATGCTTCTCCTGGCCGCCGGCGGCGATGGTCGCCAGCGTCCGGCCGTGGAAGCCGCCGGTGGCGCAGATGACCCGGTACCGGCCCTTGTCGCCCCGCTCGTAATGGTATTTGCGGGCCATCTTGATGGCCGCCTCGTTGGCCTCGGCGCCCGAGTTGCAGAAGAACACGGTGTCGGCGAAGGTCAGCTCGACCAGCCTGGCGGCCACCCGGTCCTGGCCCGGCACCCGGTAAAGGTTCGAGGTGTGCCACAGCCGGCCGGCCTGGTCCTGCAGCGCCTTGACCAGCCGGGGATGGCAGTGGCCCAGCGAGGTCACCGCGACGCCCGAGCCGAAATCCAGGAAACGTCGCTCGTCGGTCGACCACAGGTAAGCGCCCTCGCCCCGTTCGAAGGCGACGTCGGCCCGCGCATAGGTCGGCATGACGACAGGAAACACGGCACGAACTCCCAAGCCAATGCCGGAAGGCTTCGCCGCTCAACGGACGAAATCATACCGGCGCGCTGAAAGGAAAGGCGGGACTATCCTCGCAACGGGCGCGAAAGTCAATAAGCCGGGATTCTGGTGGTCCTCCCCAGACGCTTGGGTCCCAGGCGCCTGGATCAGGAGGCCCACCAACCTACTGAATTATGGTGAGACTCTGACGGATGGCATGGGAGCCATCCGTCAGAGTCTCACCACTAGGCCTTCAGCTTGTAGCCGGTCGCCAACATCCGCCAGGTCAGCCAGCCCAGCGCCAGATCGGCGCCGGCCACCACCGCCACCCCCATCCAGACGGGGCCGTCGCTGGCGCCGATGAAGCCGTAGCGGAAGCCGTCGATCATGTAGAAGAACGGATTGGCCAGGGCGAAGGCGTGGAATCCCTCGGGCAGGCGGTCGATGGAATAGAAGGTTCCCGACAGGAAGGACAGCGGCGTGACGACGAAATTGGTCACCGCCGCCATGTGGTCGAACTTGTCGGCCCAGATGCCGCCGATCATCCCCAACAGCGACAGCATCAGCGCGCCGCCGACGGCATGGAACAGGATGAAGCCGGGATGGGCGGCCGACAGCGGCGTGAACACCGCCATGGCGGCGGCCACCGCCAGCCCCACCGCCAGGCCGCGCGCCACTCCGCCCAAGGCGACCGCCACGGTCTGCTCGGCGGGCGACAGGGGCGGCATCAGCATGTCGACGATGTTGCCCTGGACCTTGGCGATGATGATCGACGACGACGTGTTGGCGAAGGCGTTTTGGACCATGGCCATCATGATCAGGCCCGGGGCCAGGAAGGCCAGGAACGGCACCCCCTTGACCCCGGCCGCCACCCGGCCCAGCGCCAGCGAGAAGATGGCCAGGAACAGCAGCGTGGTCACCACCGGGGCGACGATGGTCTGGAAGTAGACCTTGAGGAAACGCCGCACCTCCTTGGACAGCAGCGTCCAGAATCCCAGCCAGTTGACGCGGCCGTAGGACAGGGGAGGGGAGGGGAGGGTCGGGTCTTGCATGGCGCCGCTATCCGGTTCCGGGTATGGTCTGCCGCATGGCGAAGGCGCCCGCGAAGATCACGCCCCATTATCTCGAGAATGCCGCCCTGCATTACCTCGAACGCTTCGCCTCGTCCACCGCCAACCTGCGCCGGGTGCTGATGCGCAAGGTCGACCGCTCGCTCGCGCATTGGGGCGGCGACCGCGCAGAAGCGGCGGCCGAGGTGGAGGCGGTGGTGGCGCGGCTGGCCGGGCTGGGCTGCCTGGACGACGCCGCCTATGCCGTCATGAAGGCGCGCGGCCTGAACCGCCGGGGCAAGGGCACCCGCGTGATCCGCCAGGCGCTGGCCGCCAAGGGGGTCGACGCCGACACCGCCGCCGCCGCCCTTGGCCGGCTGGCCGAGGAGGTGGCCGAGCCCGACCTCGCCGCCGCCGTCCGCCTGGCCCGCAAACGGCGCCTGGGACCCTTCCGCGCCCTGGAACATCGCGCCGAAATGCGGCACAAGGACCTGGCGGCGCTGGCGCGGGCGGGAATCGATCTCGATATCGCGCGCCGGGTGGTGGATGCCCGCGAACCCGAGGATCTGGAGGGCCTGGAATGACGGAGATCGACAAGTCGGTCGCCCCGGCCATGGAAGAAGCCGGCCTGGTTTACGCCTTCGCCGTCGACGGCGACCGGGCGCGGCCGTTCCATCCCAGCCACCCCGACGAGGCCCCCCGCGCCTACGCCTGGGTCCACGTCAACCTGTCCACCGAGCCCGGCCGCCAGTGGGTGTTGCGCCATGCGGGGCTGCCGCCGCAGCTGGCCGCCGTCTTCGTCGACCGCGCCCAGGAGCCCGGCGTGCAGGCCTTCGGCAACGGCTGCCTGATCGCGCTGGAGGACCGCCTCAAGGACTTCGACCAGAATACCCAGGAAATGAGCGACCTGCGCGTCTGGGTCGAGCGCGACCGCGTCGTCACCGGCCGCTGGAAGCCGCTGGCCGCCACCGACCGGCTGCGTTTCCGGCTGCAGGTGGGAACCGCTCCCGCCACGGCGGTGGCCATGGCCGGGGCGCTGCTGGAGGAGATCGCCGCCGACATCGAGGCCATCGCCGGTCGCACCCGCCGCCGCCTCGACATGCTGGAGGACGACGTCCTCGACGACGTGGCCGACGGCGTCGCCGCCGAACTTGGCGCAATCCGCCGCGAGGCCATCAAGCTGCGCCGCCGGGTGGTGCCGCTGCGGCAGATGCTCGGCCAGCTCGAGGCCAGCGTGCCCTGGGCCCGGAAGGACGACGTCCAGCGCTTCGACACCCTGCTGGGCCGCATCGAGCATGCCGGCGGCGAGGTGATGGAGGCCCTGGAGCAGGCCCGCCTCCTGCAGGACGAGTTCGCCGCCCGCAACGCCGAGCGGTCGGGCCGCAACCTCTACATCATCTCGGTGCTGACCGCCGTGCTGATGCCGCTCAACATCGTCACCGGCATCTTCGGCATGAACGTCGCCGGGCTGCCCGGCCTGCACGACGGCGCCGCCTTCCTGTGGGTCATGCTCGGCATGGCCGCCCTGGCCGCCGGCGTGCTCGGCATCTTCAAGCTCAAGAACTGGTTCTGATACCGGCCAACTTCTGATTTGATTTGTTGGCCGGTATTCAGCCGCCACTGCGGCGGCGGCCAAGCGGCCGAATGGCCGCGCCCGGCGAGGGACAATACAACCGGTCAATCCGTTGGCCGGTTGGTATCAGCAGTCAGCGTTCCGCCAGCTCCGGCATCGCGGCGGCGGGCGCCTCGCCCTTGCGCCCCTCGACCCGCAGCCGCATGGGCGGGGCATGGCCCTTCCTGTCCTCGCCGAACCACACCGTGGTCTGGGGGAAGGGGATTTCGATCCCCAGCTCGTCGAAGCGCCTCTTCATGCGGCGGTTGAACTCGCGCATCACCGACCATTGCTTGATGGGCTGGGTCTTGAAGCGGACGCGGATGACCACCGCCGAGGCGTCGAAGCGGTCAACGCCGATCACCTCCATGGGTTCCAGGATCAGGGGGCCGAATTCGGGGTCGGCCCGCAGCTCCTCGTCCAGTCCCTTCAGCACGTCGGTGACGTGGTCGGTGTCCTCGCGGTAGGCGACGCCCACGTCGATGACGGCGCAGCTGAACTCCTTGGTCATGTTGACGATGGTTCCCACCGCGCTGAACGGGATGGTGTGGACGTTGCCGTTGAGGTCGCGCAGGCGGATGGCGCGGATGCTCATGGCCTCGACCACGCCGGCATGGGCGTCCAGCTTGACCACGTCGCCCACCGAGATGGTGTCCTCGAACAGGATGAAGGCGCCGGTGATGACGTCCTGGACCAGCTTTTGCGACCCGAAGCCGATGGCGATGCCGATGACGCCGGCGCCGGCCAGCAGCGGCGCGATGTTGACGCCCAGTTCCGACAGCACGATCAGGCCGACCACCACCACCAGCGCCACCATCAGGGCGTTGCGGGCCAGCGGCAGCAGGGTGCGGGCGCGGGCCGACCGCTCCAGCGGGTTGCCGTCGCCGTCGGTGGCCGCCATGTAGCGCTCGACCGCCCCCGAGACCAGTTCCCACACCACCAGCGCCGCCAGCAGGACGGCGGCGATGGTGATGCCCGAGGCCAGCACGTGCCGGCCAAGCTCCGAGGTCACCCAGGTGAAGGTCTCCAGGCCCCAGGCCTGCATCACCGCCAGAACGGTGGCGGCCACCACCACGGCGCGGAACGCCATGTGGAGGACGGGAAGGTAACGGTTGGCCCGCGTCTCCAGGCCGGGGAAGCGGTCCCGCGCCTCCTGGCTGACCGCGAAGCCGCGGTCGATGAGGCGGCGAAGGGCGGTCGAGACGAGGCCGGCCACGGTCAGGATCGCCACCGTCAGCAGGGTGGCGCGCAGGATGTATTCGAACCCGCCCCGGATGGGGATCGCCCACACGCCGTAGACCGCCGCCACATAGGCGATGGCCAGCACGTGCCAGATGTCGGCCAGCCGCCCGCTCACCGCCGTCAGGCGGCGGCCCCAGGCCCAGCGGTCGGCGGCGCGGCGGATGGCGGCGGCGACCTGGGTCCGGTTCTGGAGGATGAACACCACCAGCATGCCGGCGATGGCCAGGCCGATTCCCTTGAGCAGGGCGTTGAAGCCGGCGCGGGGCAGGCCGAGCAGCCGCGCCGCGTCGGCGATGAAATAGCCGAAGACGCAGACACCGGCCAGGCGGCGGGTCCAGATCACCAGATACTCGGCGGTCTCGTCGTCGACGGGCAGCAGGCGCAGGGTCGGCGTGCGCGGGGCCGCCAGCATGCGCGCCAGCACCACCAGCACCCGGACGCCGGCATAGGCGGTGATGACGGTGATGGCCGCCACCCGGACGTTGCCGGCCAGGCCCAGCAGGGTGGTGACGCCATAGGCGGCGGCGGCGAAGGCGCCGACCGGCACGATGTCCAGGAGCGCCCGCATGGCGGCCAGCGGCAGTCGCACCAGCAGCGGCGCCGCCTCGGCCGGCGCCGCCGATCGCCGCGTCCGGGCCAGAAGGAACGCCGCCACCCGCTCCGCCAGCGCGCCGGCGCCGAGCACCAGGCCGAGATGCATCAGCATGACGCCCCAGCGGTGCCGCGCCTGGGGATCGGCCACCTGGCCGGCGATCCAGTCGGCCAACCGCGGCAGGTCGCGCAGGTTGCCGACGGCGGCCAGGACGTCGTCGCCCATTTCGCCGATGGCGGTGGACAGCCCCTCCAGCAGGCCGTCGGCGGGTTCGGGCGCCTCCACCTGGCGCCTTGCCTCGACCAGGGCGCGCAGCTGCTCCACCAGCCGGGCGCGGGCCTGGTCGTCCTCCAGCGTCGAGACCAGCCGGTCGATCTCGTCGCCGGCCACGGCGGCGGGCGGGGGCCGGTCCGGGGCGCGGTCCTGGGCGGTGGCGGGGAAGGCCACCACCAGCAGCGACAGCGCGCTGGCGAAAAGGCTCGCGATCATGCCATGGTCGATCGCGCGGACGAGGTATCGCTTCATGGCGGGCCTGTTCCTGCGGTCTGGGGAGCCACCGACCCTTAGGCCAGGAATTTGACCAAAGTGGGGCGCCTGCCCACCTTGGCCGCTGAAACCCGCCGAATCAAGGACCGATCGCCCATGGCCGAGGTGACCATCTATCACAATCCCCGCTGCTCGAAGTCGCGCGAGACCCTGAAGCTGATCGAGGACCGGGGCATCATGCCCACCGTGGTCGAATACCTGAAGTCTCCCCCCACCGCCGACGAGCTTCGCCGGATCCTGGCGCTTCTCGGCAAGGCGCCGCGCGACATCCTGCGACGCAAGGAAGCCGCCGAGGCCGGCATCGATGCGGACACCCTGGACGACGAGGCGCTGCTCCGGGCCATGGTCGCCCGTCCGGCGGTGATCGAGCGCCCCATCGTGGTGGCCGGCGACAGGGCCGCCCTGGGCCGGCCGCCGGAAAGCGTGGCGGCGATCCTGGACCGGTGAGCGCGGCGAGGATGGCGGCGCCGGGCCGTCATCCGCACTTGGAATAGCCGCAGCTGGTGCAGGTGTCGCAGCCTTCCGAGCGGATCAGCGAGGGCTGGTTGCACTTGGGGCAGTGGCGCATTCCGCCGCCGCCCAGGTTCACCACCTTGCGCCCCTCGTGCCCGCGATCGTCGCGCGCCTCGGGCGGCTCGCGGGCGGCCTTGGGGTCGGGCAGGAAGCCGATGTCGATCATGTGCCGCTCGATGACGTCGCCGATGGCCGCCAGCAGCGACGGCACGTAGCGGCCGCCCACCCACTGGCCGCCCCTGGGATCGAACACCGCCTTCAGCTCCTCGACCACGAAGGCCACGTCGCCGCCGCGGCGGAACACCGCCGAGATCATCCGGGTCAGGCCGACGGTCCAGGCGAAGTGCTCCATGTTCTTCGAGTTGATGAACACCTCGAAGGGGCGGCGGCGGCCGTCCTGGATGATGTCGTTGATGGTGATGTACATGGCGTGGTCGGAGTCCGGCCACCGCACCTTGAAGGTGTTGCCGGGCAGCGCCTCGGGCCGGTCCAGCGGCCGGGTGAGGTGGATGACGGCCCCGGCCTCCAGATGGTCCTCGGGGCGGGGCTTGGGCGCCTCCAGCGGCAACTGGGGCTCGGACGCCTCGGCCTTGGCCTCCTTCTTGACCTCCAGCACGCTGCCGGTGACGTCGTTGGGGCGGTAGGTGGTGCAGCCCTTGCAGCCCAGCGCGTAGGCCTGCTCATAGACGTCGCGGAAGGCGTCGAAGCCGATGCTCTCGGGGACGTTGATGGTCTTGGAGATGGAGCTGTCGATGTATTTCTGGACCGCCGCCTGCATGACCACGTGGTCGGCCGGGGTCAGGCGCTGGGCGTCGACGAAATGGGTCGGCAGCGGCTGGCCGTCGCCCTTGAGGCGGCGGAACAGGCGATAGGCGTAGTCGGTGACCTCCTCCTCGCGGCGGCTGCCGTCGCGCTGCAGCACGTTGCGGGTGTAGGCGAAGCTGAACACCGGCTCCAGGCCCGACGACACGTTGTCGGCGAACAGCGAGATGGTGCCGGTGGGCGCGATGGAGGTCAGCAGCGCATTGCGGATGCCGTGCTGGCCGATGGCCTCGCGGACGTCGGCGTCCAGCGCCTGGACATTCTCGCCGGCCAGGTACTGGTCGCGGTCGAACAACGGGAAGGCACCCTTTTCCTTCGCCAGGTCCACCGACGCCAGATAGGCCTCGCGGCGCAGGACGGCTATCCATCGCTCGGTCAGGCGCACCGCCTCCTTGCCGCCGTAGCGGGCGCCGCACAGGATCAGCGCGTCGGCCAGCCCCGTGATGCCCAGGCCGATGCGCCGCTTGGCCTTGGCCTCGCGCTCGTGGGCGGGCAGGGGATAGCGCGACACGTCGATGACGTCGTCCATCATGCGCACGGCGATGCGGGTGACGCGCCGCAACTCGTCGATGTCCAGCCGCGCGCCGTCCTCGAACGGGTCCACCACCAGCCGCGCCAGGTTCACCGAGCCCAGCAGGCACACCCCGTAGGCCGGAAGCGGCTGTTCGCCGCAGGGATTGGTGGCGTGGATGGTCTCGCAGTAGTGAAGGTTGTTCAGCCGGTTGATGCGGTCGATGAAGATGACGCCCGGCTCGGCATAGGCGTAGGTGGCGCGCATGATCCTGTCCCACAGCGCCCGCGCCGGCAGCGACCGGTAGACCGTGCCGTTGAATTTCAGCTCCCAGGCCTGGTCGTGGCGAACCGCCTCCATGAAGGCGTCGGTGACCAGGACCGACAGGTTGAACATGCGCAGGCGCCCCGGTTCCTGCTTGGCGTCGATGAATGCCTCGATGTCGGGATGGTCGCAGCGCATGGTGGCCATCATGGCGCCCCGGCGCGAGCCGGCGCTCATGATGGTCTTGCACATGGAATCCCACACGTCCATGAACGACAGCGGCCCCGAGGCGTCGGCGCCCACCCCCTTCACCGGCGCCCCCTTGGGGCGGATGGTGGAGAAGTCGTAGCCGATGCCGCCGCCCTGCTGCATGGTCAGGGCGGCCTCCTTCAGGTGCTCGAAGATGCCGGCCATGTCGTCGGGGATGTCGCCCATGACGAAGCAGTTGAACAAGGTGACGCGGCGGTCGGTGCCGGCGCCCGAGACGATGCGCCCGGCCGGCAGGAACTTGAATCCCTCCATTGCGGAATAGAAGGATCCCTCGTGGAGGTCGGCATCCTTCTCCACCGCGGCGAGTGCCCGCGCGACACGGCGCCAGGTGTCCTCGATGGTCTTGTCCACAGGCTGTCCCTCGGCCGTCTTCAGCCGGTACTTCATGTCCCAGATCTGCTGGGAGATGGAGGCCACCTGCGTCATTCCACCGTCCTTTGCCGTTCGATCCCGGCCCGCGGGCCATGGCGTGCAAATTTGTTAAAAAGCGCCGAAACCTTGGGCTTTCGCCCGGGGCAGGCCGGCAGTCTAGGCCGCCTTGGGGATCGCCGTCAAGCGGATGTTCTCTTTACGT
Source organism: uncultured Rhodospirillaceae bacterium (assembly GCA_937887565.1). Classification (GTDB taxonomy): domain Bacteria; phylum Pseudomonadota; class Alphaproteobacteria; order Rhodospirillales; family Magnetospirillaceae; genus CALABS01. The sequence continues at coordinate 141,000 of CALABS010000040.1, forward strand.
TTCCACAGGGCAAGTCGTTGATTTCCTGTCTTCAAATCGACTTATTCCGGTTTTCCCACTTATCCACACGACGCGGGTAGGGATTCACCCCTCCCGCCGACTCCACAGACTTATCCACAGGCATGTGGTGTTACCGGGGCAGATGGTGGTGGCGGTCCCGCGCCTCGGCGACCAGACGGGCGGTGGCGGTCTCGATGCGGGCCTGGAGTTCGGCCATGAACGCCTTGCGGTCGAGCCCCGGCGCGATGGGGTCGAGGAACTCCACCACCACGGTGCCGGGCCGCTTGGCGAGGCCGCCCCGGCCCCAGTACAGGCCCGAATTGATCGCCACCGGCACGCAGGGAAGGCCGAGGGCGCCGTAGAGCATGGCGACGCCGGTATGGTAGTCGGGAGCCTTGCCGACGGCCATGCGGTGGCCCTCGGGGAAGATCAGGACCTGGCGCCCGGCCGCCGCGGCTGCCTCGGCGCCCTTGACCATGGATTTCAGCGCCTTGGTGCCGGCGGCCCGGTCGATGGCGATCACTCCCGACTTGGCCAGGTACCAGCCGAAGATGGGAATGCGCAGCAGCTCCCGCTTCAGAATCACTGCCGGGTCGTCGAGAATCAGGCGGAAGGCGAAGGTCTCGAAGGTGGATTGGTGCTTGGACGCTACCAAGGCGGCGCCCCGGGGGACGGTTCCGCGCACCTCGTAGCCCAGCCCGCACAACAGGCGCAGGAAGACGAACACTCCCCCGAGCCAGAACCGCGCCGCCGCCACCGCCGGGCCGCGCGGGCCGGCCAGGGCGGGCAGGAACAAGATGCCGAGGACGAGCGTCCACGCCCACAGGACGAGGATGAACAGGGCGGAGCGGAAAGCGGTCACGGGGTGGGCCTCTTCGGCAGGAACCAATGGCGGACGATGGCGGCCAGATACTTCGAATACTCGGTGGCGAGCAAGGCCGCCGTTCCCGGCCACCGCCACCATTCGCGGCTCTTGACCGCGTCGGGGAACACCGGATGCGCCACCACGACGGCGTCGGGCAGGGCGTGGCGCAGTTCCAGCAGGCCGCGCGGCATGTGGTAGGCGCCGGTGACCAGGCGCAACGACGTGAAGCCCTCGCGCCACATCCACTGGGCGGTCTCGGCGGCGTTGCCCACCGTGTCGGGGGCGGCGTAGCCCAGCGCGACGCAGCATTCCAGTCCCGGCCGCGCCTCGGTCACGCGCAGGATTTCCGCCATGTCCACGTCGTGGTGGACGCCCGAGATGAACAGCTTGCGGCCCAGCCCGTCCTCGAGGAGCTGCATGCCGGTGGCCAGGCGCTCGCTGCCGCCGGTCAGCACGACGATGGCGTCGGTACGGGTGGAGGCATCCTCCACCCGGCTGGGGACCGTGGTGGCGAACCACAAGAAGCCGGCGCACCACGCCAGCGCCAGGCCCAGAAGGGCGCCGACGCCCAGGCCGGCGGCCCGGAGCCCCCTGCGGGCGCGGAAGATCGGCCTCTTGGTCCTCATGGCAGCCGCGCCAGGGCGGCGTGGACGGTCAGCCGCGCCGTCACCATGGCCAGCACCGCCGCCCCCAGCGGCAGCAGTCCGATGGCGACGAAGCCGGTCAGCGGCAGGCTGAGCTGGGGCAGGAAGCCACCTTCCAGGCGGTGGGCCGCCCAGCCGATGGCGGTCAGCGCCGGCACCGCCATGCCCAGGCCCAGCAGTCCGCCGGCGAAGGCCAGCGCGAAGGCGCGATCGGCGAACTGGCGGGCGATGTAGTCGTCCTGGGCTCCGATCAGGTGCAGCACCTCGATCAGGCCATGATGAACCGCGAGCCCGGTGCGGGTGGCATAGACCACCGTCGCCGAGGTCACCGTGCCGATCAGGGCGACGATGCCGATGGCCAGCCATTCGATGGTGCGCGACAGGTTGATCAGCCGCGACAGCCACACCCGGTGGTCGTCGAGGCTGGCGCCGGGGACCTTGCGCGCCAGCACGTCCGAGACCTCGGCCAGGTCCACCACCCGGTTGGGATCGACGGTGACGTCGATCAGGCGCGGCAGCGGCAGGTCGCGGACCACCTCGGTGCTGCCCAGCCACGGCTCCAGCAGCGCCAGCGTCTGGGTCTTGTCCAGCGCGTGGGCGGCGGTGACGCCGGGGACGCGGCGCATCAGGTCGACGGCGTCGCGCACCCGCTCCTCGGTCAGCGCGTCACCGTTCTCGCCCGCCACCGGCTCCACCTGCACGGTCAGGGTCCCCGACACGTCGTGGTCCCAGCGCGCGATCAGGCCGCCCAGGGCGAACACCCCGGCCACCGCCACGGCGGCGAGAAAGGTCATCAACGCCACCAGCCACGGCAGGAACCGGCTGGTGGCGTCGCCCTTGAGCGGCAGGTCGGAGTGGCGTCCCAGCATCATTCCACCTTGGCCACCATGCCGTGCTCGATGTGCAGGCGCGGGTGGTCGAAGCGGCCGACCAGCGCCTGGTTGTGGGTGGCGATGACGATGGTGGTGCCCAGCTTGTTCAGCTCCTCGAACAGGTACATCAGGCGCATGGCGATGTGATCGTCCACGTTGCCGGTGGGCTCGTCGGCGACCAGCAGGTCGGGCCGCCCGATCACCGCCCGGGCGATGGCGACGCGCTGCTTCTGGCCGCCCGACAGGGTCGAGGGCTTGGCCTTGAGGTGGTCGGCCAGGCCCACCCACGACAGCAGTTCGGGGACGTGCTTCTGGACCTCGGATTCCTTGACGCCCCGCACCCGGAGCGGCAGCGCCACGTTGTCCAGCGCCGACAGGTGATCGAGCAGGCGGAAGTCCTGGAACACCACCCCGATGCGGCGCCTGAGCGCCGGCAGCTCGTAGCGCCGCGTCTGGGCGATGTCCTTGTCGAACATCACGACGCGGCCGCGGGTGGGGCGCAGGCCCAGATACATCAGGCGCAGCAGCGAGGATTTGCCGGCGCCGGAGGCGCCGGTCAGGAAATGAAACGAGCCCGCCGGCAGCTTGAAGGTGATGTCCTGCAGGACCTCGGGGCCAAGGCCGTAGCGCAGTCCCACGCTGTCGAAGCGGATGATGTGTTCCCCACGTGCCCGATGCCGCACGGCTGAGTCTCCCGAACGGGGCCGAAGGATGACACGCGAGGCGACGCTCCGTCCAGCGCGCGCTTGAGCCAGCGCGCGCTTGTCTCCGTGGGGAACTCGGCCTATAACGGACATCCGACTCGGGGGGTCGTTCATCATCATGCTCATCAGCTGCCCGAACTGCGCCACCAACTTCTCGGTTCCCGACAACGCGCTCGGCCCCAACGGCCGGATGCTGAAATGCGCCAAGTGCGGGCACAAATGGCACCAGGACGCACCCCGTCCCGAGGACGATTTCGGCCTCGACGACATTCCGACGCCGACGCCCCCCGTCGCGCCGCCGCCGCCGCGCATGGACGACGATTTCCGGCCGGTGTCGTCGCCGTCGGACCTTGATCTCGAGCCGCCGGCGCCCTCGGCCCCGGCCGGCGCCGACCTTGATTCCGATCTCGACATCGAGATGGAGGAGCCGCCGATCCCCAGTTTCGGCGCCCGCCCCAAGACCGACGAGAAGCCGGTCGAGATCGACCTCGATTCCGATGAGCCGCAGCCCATCCCCGAGATGTTCGCCTCCAAGCCGCAGCGGAAGGGCACCGGCTTCCTGTGGTTCCTGCTGCTGCTGCTGCTGCTGGCCGGAGCCGGCGGCGGCGCCTACTATTTCCAGGACAAGGTGGTCGAGATCTGGCCGCCGGCCGGCGATCTGATGGCCGATATCGGCCTGCGGGTCGAAAAGCCCGGCGCCGGGTTGGAACTGCGCAACGCCGGCACCCCCGAGCGCTTCGTGCACAACGACACCGAGGTGCTGATCGTGCGCGGCATCATCGCCAATGTCAGCGACCGCTCGCGCCCGGTGCCGACCATGAAGCTGATCCTGCTCGACAAGGACAAGTCCATCGTCCAGGAGAAGCTGGCCCAGCCGCCGGTGACCGAGCTGGAGACCGGCGGCACCGCCGGCTTCCGCATCATCCTGGAACGCCCCGACCCCAACGCCGTCGAGGTCAACGTCCTGTTCGTGGACGAAGCCGCCGACGCGGCGCAGTAAGCCAGTCGCGTGCCGTCACGGGGTGGGTGTTAGGACCAGCAACTGCCCGATCGACGTCAGTCCGACGGTTTCGACCAGGCCCACGCCGGCGCTGTCGAACAGGCGCCGCCATTCCTTTTCGGTCCGTTCGCGACCGCGCGTCGCCATCAGCATCTGCATGTCCATCGCGGTTGCCGTCATGTCGGCCCGAAAGGCGGGGAAAACCATTTCCAGCAGCACGATGGCGGCCCCCACCGGCCGGGCGGCGGCGGCAACGGTGGACAGCGCCTTGACGCAGGCGTCGTCGCCGAAGCCATGCAAGACCGCGCTCAGCAGATAGATGTCACGGCTGTCCTTGCCGGTGGGCACGCTTCGCAGGACGTCGCCGGCCAGGAAATCGATCCGCGCCAGGCATTCCGCCCCGTCGCGGCCGGCCCAGTGCCGGGAAGCATCATCGATGATCGCCTCACGGTCGACCACCACCGCCCGCATATGCGGATGGCGTTTCAGGATCGCCACCGCCTTTGCACCATGGGCTCCCCCCACGTCGATGACGCGGTCGAAGCGGTCCCAGTCGAAATCCGTCGCGAAGGCCGCGCCCGCCACGTGCTCGAGCCGCCCCATGGCTTCGGCGAACAGGCGGTTGAAGTCCGGATGGCGGTCCATGTAGGCGTAGAATTCCTCGCCGTGCGAAAGCTCGAACGGCACATCCCCCGTGCGGATCCCCTGCTCCAGCGTTTCGAACCACGGCCGGCTCATCTCCGGCGAATTGTGCATCAGGACCATGGCGCGGACGTTGTCGGAACGATCGCGCCGCAGCGGCGCCGACAGCGCGTTGTTGCGCCACCGCCCCGGTGACGTCTCCTCGAATACGCCCATGGCCGCCAGCATGCGCAGCAGGCGGCCCAGGGCATCGGCATTGGCACCCACCTCGGCCGCCAGATCCGGCGCCGACAGGACCCGGTCGGCGAGGGCGGTCGCCAGATCCAGCCGCGCGGCCACATACAGCGCCCGCGCCTGCCAGAACGACGAGCCGATCTGGATCAGGCGGAAGGGCGGCGGTACCAGGCGATTGGGCAGGGCGGCCAGCTTGTTGGACAGGCGCAGGGCCAATCCAAAGGTGCGGACGGCCAGCGAGCGCTTTTGCAGGGTCATGATCTTTGCCTCCCGATGGTCGCCAGACCCGCCGCGATCAGGTGACCGTTGAAGCGGGCGAGATTGTCCAGGAACTCCTCGTCGAGCGGCCGCTCTATCTGCTCCTCGAACACCTCCTTCAACAGCAGCGGCGTCATGGCCAGACTGACGAAGGACAGCCGCAGGACGTCGGGATCGATATCGGCCCCCAGCACGCCCCTGGACTTCATCTCCTCGACCCGCTTCACCGACCGAGCGCGACCGCGCTCCAGCAATTGCTGCACGAAGCGCCGGCCCGGCCCCTGCCGGAGAGCCAGGACCTTGAGAATCAACCGAGGAAACTCGGGCATGGAAGCCATGGTGCGGTAATAAAGGGAGAGATAGCCCGCGAAGCCGGCGGGCGTGTCGAGCATCTCGCTGTCGAGGACATCCAGAAGCGGCTTGAGGGTGTGGCGGATCATCTCCTCGTAGAGCCCTTCCTTGCTGCCGAAGTAGTACCGGATCATCGACACGTTGACGCCCGCCTCCTCGGCGATGCGGCGCGTGCCGACATTGTGGTAGTCGTCGGCGAGGAAGCAGGTCCGCGCGGCTTCCAGCAGACGGTCGTGGACCGACGGTTCCGTCCGAGCTTCCATTGGGTCCCCCAGCGATCATGTGTCCGTGGGGGAATGCTAGCGGGACACGGGGGCGCACGACAGCGGAAGCGCCAATCAAATCGGGCCGGCCGATTGAAACGGAAAGAGGCCCCCGGGTTTCCCCGGGGGCCTCTCGCTTGCCGTCAGGGCCGGCGCCGCTATTCGCTGCGGCGGACGCCCAGGAACTGCAGCAGGAACATGAACAGGTTGATGAAGTCGAGATAGAGCGTCAGCGCGCCCATCACCGCCTTCTTCTTGGCCACCTCGCCGCCGTCCAACTCCCAGTACATCTCCTTGATGCGCTGGGTGTCCCAGGCGGTCAGGCCGGCGAAGACCAGCACGCCGGCGGCCGAGATGACGAAATGCATCATCGTCGACTGGACGAAGATGTTGACCAGGCTGGCGATGATGATGCCGATCAGGCCCATCACCAGGAAGGTGCCGAAGGCCGACAGGTCGCGCTTGGTGGTGTAGCCGTAGAGCGACAGGCCGGCGAAGGCGGCGGCGGTGATGAAGAAGGTCCGCGCGATCGAGGCGCCGGTGAAGACCAGGAAGATGGAGGCCATGGAGGCGCCCATCACCGCCGCGAAGGCCCAGAACAGCGCCTGCGCCGTCGAGGCCTTCATGGTCTCGATCTTGAAACTCATGAAGAACACGAATCCCAGCGGCGCCAGCATCACCACCCATTTCAGCGGGGTGCCGAAGATCAGCTGGACCATGGCCGGCGACGACGCCACCAGCAACGCGACGATGCCGGTGAGCGCCAGGCCGGAGGCCATGTAATTGTACACGCGCAGCATGTACTCGCGCAGACCCACATCGATCTGGGCGGCGTCCGCCTGCGCCGTGGTCATGTATCTGCGATCGTTTCCGAAAGCCATGGTGGTCCTCTGCGACGAAGGAATGGTTGAACGCCCCCAATATGGCGCAGTCCCCCCTGGAATCAAGGACAAGTGGCCGGACCGCCGGCGCGGGCGGTCACGGTGCGGGCCAGTTCAGCCCCCAGGCGGGCCACCGGCGTGGCGAAATCGGCCGGGTCGGGCTGGCGGAACAGCCGCATGGAGGGATACCAGGCGCAGTCCTCGGGCTGGTCCAGCCAGCGCCAGTCGGAGACGAAGCGCAGCAGCATCCAGGTGGGCCGCCCCAGGGCGCCGGCCAGATGGGCGGCCGAGGTGTCGATGGTGACGATCAGGTCCAACTCGGCCATCGCCGCCGCCGTGTCGGCGAAGGACCGCAGGCCCGGCCCCAGGTCGCGCACCAGGCGGTCGGCGCCGGTGGCGGCCAGGTCGGCGGCGCGCGGCCCCAGCTGCAGCGAATGCCAGGCCACGCGGGGGTCCTCGAACAGCGGCAGCAGCGCCTCCAGCGGCCACGAGCGGTCGCGCGGCGTGGTCTTGCCGGCCCATACCAGGCCGGCATTGAGTACCGTCCCCGGCACCCGCCCCAACGGCCGCGCCAGCTTCCGGACCGGCCGCAGATAGGGCACCTCCGCCGGCAGCGTGCGCCAGGTGACGCCGAGGATGTGGGCCAGGCTGAGCATGGGCGCCCACAGGTCGTAGGGCGGCGGCGGGGCGTGCTTGTCCACCACCGCGGCGACCCCGGCCAGGCCGGCGAACAGATCGCGCAGCTCGGGCAGGCATTCCAGCACCACCCGCGCGCCGCGCCGGGCCAGCAGCGGCACGAAGCGGGCGAATTGAAGCGCGTCGCCGAATCCTTGCTCGCTGGTCAGCAGGACCGTCTTGCCGGCTACCTCCACGCCCGGCAGCAGCCGTTGGCCCGGCAGCTCGCGCCGGGGCGTGCGGGCCAGTCCCCAGCGGGCCTCGTAGCCCTCGAAGCCGCGCGCATAGTCCTTGAGGGCCAGCCGGGTCAAGGCCAGGTCCCAGGCGTGGTCGGCGTTGCCGGGATGGGCGGCGACCAGCGCCTCCATCATGGCCAGCGCCTCGTCCATGTGCCGCGCGTCGCGGAGCGCGAGGGCCAGGTTGTAGGTGAAGGAGGGCGTGGCCGGCGCCAGCGCCACCGCCCGCCGCAGGTGCCCGACCGCCTCGTCCAGCCGCCCCGCCTCGCGGAGCGCGTTGCCCATGTTGCTGTGGAAGCCGGCATTGCCGGGGTCGAGCGCCAGCGAGCGGGCATGGCTGGCGATGGCGGCGCCGATGCGTCCCAGCCGCCGCAGCGCCACGCCCAGGTTGCCGTGGGCGTCGGCGCTGTCGGGGGCCAACAGTGCCGCCATGCCGAAGGCCGCCGCCGCCTCCTCCGCCTTGCCGGCCGCCCAGGCGGCCCGGCCGGACGCCAGGGCCCGCGCCGCGTCGGCGCGGCGCTTGTCCATCTCGACGCTCATCCCCCGCTTCCCCCCTTATCGCCCCGCCGCCTCCCGCAGCCGCGCCAGGCACTGGTCGCGGTCGGGGCGGTAGTCCAGGTCTTCCCACCAGCGCTCGACCTCCCCCAGCAGCCGGCCGATCTCGGGCCCGCGCGGGACGCCCATCGCCATGAGGTCGGCGCCGCGCACCGGCAGCTCCACCGGCTCCCAGCCGTCGGCGGCGTCCAGGAGCCCGATCCACCGCGCCGACCGGTCCGAGGTCGGATGGTCCGAGCGCGCCCGCTCGTCGGCCCAGGCGACCAGCACCAGGTCGCGGAAGGCCTCCGCTCCGAGCCGGCGCAGGGCGCGCCGCACCATGGCGGGGTCCAGATCGGCCGACGCGGCCAACCGGGGCGCCGCGATGGCGACGACGCGGTCGCGCTGGGCGTTGGACAGTTTCAGCCGGTCGGCGACCGCCCTGGCGCCCGAGGCGTCGGTGCGCAGCAAGGCCCCCAGGCGGCGCACGGGATCGGGGGTGACGGTGTCGCGCACCATGGCCCGCTCTTCCAGCCAGCACAGCACCCTCAGGCGGCCGAATTCCGCCGCCTCGGGCAGGATGTGCTCGAGGATGCGCTCGCCGTGCATCACCAGCAGCACCGAGGCCGGGTCATGGGCCTGCAGCAGGCGCACCAGCTCGCCGGCCACCCGCTCGCCCGACAACTCGACCAAGCGCGGCGCCATGCGACGGCAGGCCGACAGCGCCCGGCGGTCCATGGGCGGGCGGCCGTAATGGGCGTGGAAACGGAAGAACCGCAGCAGCCGCAGCACGTCCTCGTCCAGCCGCTTGACGGGGTCGCCGACGAAGACGACCCGGCCGGCGCCCAGATCCGCCAGCCCGTTGAAGGGGTCGTAGATGCGGCCCGAGGGATCGGCGAACATGGCGTTCATGGTGAAGTCGCGCCGGGCGGCGTCGGCGGTCCAGTCGTCGGTGAAGGCGACGCGGGCGTGGCGGCCGAAGGTCTCGACGTCCTCGCGCAGGGTGGTGATCTCGTAATGGGCCTTGCCGATCACCGCCGTCACCGTGCCGTGGGCCAGTCCGGTGGGAATGACGTAGATGCCGGCGCGGTCCAGCAGCGCCATCACCCGTTCGGGCGGATCGTGGGTGGCGATGTCGATATCCTTGATGGGCCGCTTGAGAATGGCGTCGCGGACGCAGCCGCCGACGAACCGCACCTCGGCGCCGTCGGCGGTGAGCGCCGCCACCACCGCCCGGGTCTCGGCGGCCTCCATCCAGCCCTGCGGCGGCAACTGCCCCAGCGGTCCGTCGCGGTGCCGGTCGGTCGCGTTGGTCACCGTTCCCCCAGGACGTCGGACAGGTTGACGATGATGCCGGCGGTGGCCCCCCAGATCAGGCGCTCGCGCCAGGTCATGGCCCAGAACGGCCGCCGGCGCCCGGCCACCTCGCGGCGGTGCAGGCGGTGGTTGGCGGTGTCGACCAGGAAATCCAGCGGCACCTCGAACACGTCGGCGACCTCGAAGGGGTCGGGCGCCAGGGTGAAGGGGGGCGTGACCACCGCGACCACCGGGATGACCGAAAAGCCGGTGCCGGTGACGTATTCGTCCAGCCGGCCCAGGACCTCGACGTGAGCGCGGGCCAGGCCGACCTCCTCTTCGGTCTCGCGCAGGGCGCAGGCGACGGGATCGCCGTGGTCGGCGTCCTCCAGGCGGCCGCCCGGGAAGCTGATCTGGCCGGGGTGGTTGGCGAGATGGGCGGTGCGCTGGGTCAGCAGCACGGTCATCCCCTCGGCCCGCTCCACCAGCGGCACCAGCACCGCCGCCGGCGTCGGCGCGGTGCCGAGCAGGTTGACCCCGGGCGGCGGCTCGCCGGCCAGCTCGGCCTCCAACGCCGCGTCCGAACGCCCGCGCGGATCGTGTCCGCGCACCAGCCCGCGCACCACGTCGCCGCGGGTCAGGCGGGGTCGGTCAGCCGCCCCAGGGGAAAGAAGGTTCCGCTGCTCCATAGGCCGTACAGGTCTTCGCCTCCCACCTTTTCCTCGAACCCTTGCGCCACCAGTTCATAGTACACTGCCCGCGTCAGACGCGCCTCAAGTCCGTCGCGGACCATGACGTAAGGGATTTGCTCGCCGGTCTTGGGGCATTCGACGATTCGCAAGGGGTGGTCGCCATCCACGGTCACGATCTCGTCCATGTTGGTGCGGAAGCTCACCACCATCTCGCGCCCCGCGCCGCACCGGAACATCTCCACCGCCACGAAGGGCACGTCCTCCACATGGATGCGGCCGCGCTCGTCGGGCGTGACCAGCCAATAGCTGCCGTCGTCCCGGCGCCGCAGCATCGAGGCGAACAGGCAGACCATCTCTTTGCGGGCGATCGGCGAGCCGTGGTAGAACCAACGCCCCTGCCGGTCGATGCGGATGCCGAGATCGCCGCAGTCTTCGCAGGGATCGGCGGGAAGCGCAGGCAGTTCGGTCAAGTGCTGTTCCTCTATGGCGATCCCGTCTTCCCGCATATGATGCCTCACCCCCGGCACGCCGCCCCAATCGCACGTTGGAGGACCCGCCAGTGAAGACCATACCGGACATCGAGGCTGCCGGCCGATCGGAGATGCGCGCCGACATCCAAGACGTAGTCCGCGAGGTGGAACATCTCAACGCCCGCATGTCGGAAGCCCGCGCCGGCATAGCCCGGGTGATCTTTGGTCAGGACCGCGTGGTCGATGAAACACTTATCACGCTGCTGGCGGGGGGTCACGCCCTGTTGATCGGCGTTCCCGGCCTGGCCAAGACCCGGCTGGTGCAGACGCTGGGCACCGTGCTCGGCCTCGACGACCGCCGGGTGCAGTTCACTCCCGACCTGATGCCCGCCGACATCCTGGGGTCCGAGGTGCTGGAGGAAACCGCCTCGGGCGAGCGCAGCTTCCGCTTCATCCAGGGGCCGGTGTTCTGCCAGCTGCTGATGGCCGACGAGATCAACCGCGCCAGTCCGCGCACCCAGTCGGCCCTGCTGCAGGCCATGCAGGAGCGCCGGGTCTCCATCGCCGGCCACTACCACGACCTGCCGCGCCCGTTCCATGTGGTCGCCACCCAGAATCCCCTCGAGCAGGAGGGGACCTATCCGCTGCCCGAGGCGCAACTGGACCGCTTCCTGATGCAGATCGACGTCGGCTATCCCGACCTGGACGCCGAACGGCGCATGCTGGTCGCCACCACGGGCGCCGACGAGGCCGAGCCGGTGGCGGTCATGGGGCCCGGCGACCTGCTGGCCGCCCAGGCGCTGGTCCGCCGCATCCCGGTGGGCGAGGCGGTGGTCGACGCCATCCTGGCCATCGTCCGGGCCGGCCGTGTCGAGACCACCCGCCTGGACGACGTGCGCCGCAACGTGGCCTGGGGGCCGGGGCCGCGCGCCGCCCAGGCGCTGATGCTGGCCGCCCGTGCCCGCGCCCTGCTGGAGGGGCGGCTGGCGCCGTCGCTGGACGACGTTCTCGCCCTGGCGCCGCCGATCCTGCGCCACCGCATGGCGCTGACCTTCTCGGCCCGCGCCGACGGCGTCACCGTCGACCACGTCATCGCCCGCCTGCTCGAGGTGGTGGCTTGACCGAAGCCGGGGCTCGCAGGGAAGGCAGGGCCCAGCAACTGGCCGCCCGCCTGCCGCCGCTGCTGGTGGCGGCGGAGCGGGTGGCGGCGACGGTGGCCGGCGGCGTCCACGGCCGGCGCCGCGCCGGTCCCGGCGAATCCTTCTGGCAGTACCGCCCCACCCAGCCCGGCGACCCGCTCTCGGCGGTGGATTGGCGCCAGTCGGCGCGGTCGGATCGGCTGTTCGCCCGCGAGACCGAATGGTCCGCGGCCCAGACGGTGTGGCTGTGGCGCGATCCGTCGCCGTCCATGGAGTGGCGGTCGTCGCGCGAGCTGCCGACCAAGCGCGACCGGGCCGAACTGCTGGCCTTGGCGCTGGGGGCGTTGCTGCTGCGCGGCGGCGAGCGGGTGGCGCTGCTGTCCGGCGCCCTCGGTCCCACGGCCGGCGGCGGCGCCCTGGCGCGGCTGGCCGTGGCCATGGACGGCGAGCCGGTCCCGTCCGGGCCCTTGCCGCCCGCCTTGGGGCTGCCCCGCCATGCCGAGGCGGTGATGCTGTCCGACCTGCTGGCGCCGCTGCGCGACGTCGACGCCGCCGTGCGCGCCCTGGCCGCCACCGGCGCCGTCGGCCATCTGGTGCAGGTGCTGGACCCGGCCGAGGAAAGCCTGCCGTTCCAGGGGCGCATCCGTTTCGCCGGCCTGGAGGGCGAGGGCGAGACGGTGGTACGCCGGACCGAGGATTTGCGCAGCGCCTACGCGGCTCGCCTGGCCGCCCATCGCGACGGGCTGGCGGCCATCGCGCGGTCGGTCGGATGGACCTTCGCGGTCCACCACACCGACCAGCCGCCGCAGGCGGCGCTGCTGGCCCTGCACGGCCGGCTGGCGACGCCCCGGCCGGGGGGAGGGGGCGGTCGATGCTGAGTCTCGGGCCGTTGGCCTTCGCGGCGCCGTGGGCGCTGGGGGCCATCACCTTCCTGCCGGCGTTGTGGTGGCTGCTGAAGGTGACGCCGCCCGGGCCCCGCACCGTCCGCTTTCCGGCCGTCCGCCTGCTGTTCGGGCTGGAAGCGCGCGAGGACGCCGCCGCCCGCACGCCGTGGTGGGTCCTGGCCCTGCGGCTGGCCCTGGCCCTGGCGGTCATCCTGGCGGTGGCGCATCCCCTGGTTCACCCACGGCCGCTGGCGGGGGCGGGCGGGCCGCTGGCGGTGGCGGTGGACGACGGCTGGGCCTCGGCGCGCGACTGGGACGCCCGCAAGGCGTTCCTGGACGATCTGCTCGCCCGCGCCGAGCGGGCCGGCCGCCCGGTGCTGCTGATCACCACCGCTCCTCCCGCCGACGGGACGCCGTTGGCGGGGTCGGGGCTGGTGCCGGCGACCCGCGCCCGCGCCCTGGCGCAGGCGCTGGAGCCCAAGCCTTGGGCGGTGGACCGTGCCGCCGCCGCCGAATTGGTCGCGGCGCTGCCGCGCGAGCGCGCCATGGAGGCGGTGTGGCTGGCCGATGGCCTCGACGGCGGCGACGGCGAGGCGTTCGCCCGCGCGCTGCAGTCGCTGGGCGGCGGGCTCGAGATCGTCGGCGGCCGTCCGGCCCGCGTCATGCTGCCGCCCGATCCGGCCTCGCCCGCCGACCGTTTGCTGGTGTCGGTGCGGCGGCTGGGAAGTCTCGACGACCCCGAGCGGCTGGCGGTGCGGGCGCTGGACGGCGCCGGCAAGGTGCTGGGCCGCGAGGAGGCGACCATGGCGCCCGGGCAGGATACCGCCGCCGTCGCCCTGCGCCTGCCCACCGAGCTGCGCAACCGCCTCGAGCGGCTGGACATCGAGGGCGAGCGCGCCGCCGCGTCGACGGTGCTGCTCGACGATCGCTGGCAACGGCGGCCGGTGGGACTGGCGGGCGGCGGCGACCCGGCGGCGGCGCCGCTGCTGGGGCAGCTGTATTACGTGGACAAGGCGCTCGCCCCCCATGCAGAACTGCACCGGGGAACCGTCACGGAGCTGCTGGAGCGGCCGCTGGCGGTGCTGGTGCTGGCCGACGTGCCGGCGGTGACCGGGGCCACCGACGACAGGCTGGAGGCCTGGGTACGGAACGGCGGCGTGCTGGTCCGTTTCGCCGGCCCCGCCCTGGCCCAGGCGGCGGGCGCCGCCCCCGGCGGGGCTCCGGACCCGCTCCTGCCGGTGCGGCCACGCGCCGGCGGCCGCAATCTCGGCGGGGCGATGTCGTGGACCTCGCCGCAGGGGCTGGCGCCGTTTCCGGACACGTCGCCCTTCGCCGGCCTGCCGGTGCCCGACGACGTCACCGTCGCCACCCAGGTGCTGGCCGAGCCGACCATCGAGCTCAACGAGCGCACCTGGGCGCGGCTGGCCGACGGCACCCCGCTGGTGACCGGCGCCCGGCTGGGCGAGGGATGGACGGTTCTCGTCCACACCACCGCCAACGCCGACTGGAGCTCGCTGGCGATGTCCGGCCTGTTCCCCGACCTGCTGCGCCGGCTGGTGGCGCTGGCCGACGGAATCGCCGCCCCTGGAACCGGCGACGGGCCGTTGGCGCCGGTCGAGCTGCTGGACGGCCTGGGCCGGCTGACCGCCCCGTCGGGGGCTGCGACGGCGTTGTCCGACCCCGCCCATGCCGTGCCGGGGCCGCGCACCCCGCCCGGCCTCTACGGCGAGGGGGCCAGGCGGCTGGCCTTCAATCTGGGCTCCCGTGTCGGGGCGCCCGGGGGTCTTGGCGTTCCCTCCGGCGCGGTGGCGTCGCGTCTGGGTGAGCGGACCCGCGAGATCGATCTCCGGCCGGCGCTGCTGGCGGCGGCGGCGGCGCTGGCGGTGGCCGACCTGCTGGCGTCCCTGGCCCTGCGCGGGCTGATGTCCCGGCGCGGCGCGGCGGCGGCGGTGATGGCGCTGGCGGTCATGGGCGGGACGGGGAAGGCCCGGGCCGCCGAGGCGGACGTCTTCGCCATGGACGCGGCCCTGTCGACCCGCCTCGCCTATGTGCGGACCGGCGATCCGGCGGTGGACGCCGACAGCCGGGCCGGGCTGGCGGCATTGTCGCGGGTGCTGGCCGAGCGTTCGACGGCGGTCCTCGCCGAGCCCATGGCGGTGGATGTCGAGACCGATCCGGTGCTGTTCTTCCCGTTGCTCTACTGGCCGGTCACCCCGGCCCAGAAGCCGCCCTCGGCGGGCGCGGCCGAGAAGCTGAACGACTACATGCGGCGGGGCGGGCTGATCGTGTTCGACGCCGCCGACGCCGAGGCGGCGCTGCCCGCCATGACGGCCGGGCTGGCCATGCCCCCCCTGGCGCCGGTGGACGAGGATCACGTGCTCACCCGCTCCTTCTACCTGCTGAAGGACCTGCCCGGACGCTACGCCGCCGATGCCGTGTGGGTGGCCGCCGGCGTCGCCGGCGGCGGCAACGACGGCGTCTCGCCGGTGGTGGTCGGCGCCGCCGACTGGGCCGGCGCGTGGGCCGCCGACGAGCGCGGCCGGCCGCTCCATGCCGTGGTGCCGGGGGGCGAGCGGCAGCGCGAGATGGCCTATCGCTTCGGGGTCAACCTGATCATGTACGCGCTGACCGGCAACTACAAGTCGGACCAAGTGCACCTGCCGGCGATCATGGAAAGGTTGGGGCGATGACCGCGCTGACCGGTCTGGCCTTCGCCCCGCTGGTGCCGGTCTGGCTGCTGGGCCTGCTGGCCGTCCTGTCGGCGGCGGCGGCGGGGCTGGCACTGTGGCGGCGGGCGCGCGGCGCCTGGCTGCGGGCGGTGGCGACGGCGGTGCTGCTGGTGGCGCTGGCCAATCCCCGCCTGGTGTCCGAGGAACGGCAGATGCTGCCCGACGTGGCGGTGGTGGTGGTGGACGAATCGTTGTCCAGCGCCATCGGCGACCGCCGGGCCCAGGCCGAGGCCGCCGCCGCCGCCCTGGCCGAGCGCCTGGGCCGCCAAGCCGATTTGGATGTGCGGATCGAGCGCGTCGGTCCCTCCCGCGGCCGCGACGAGGGCACCCGCCTGTTCGGGGCCTTGGATCGGGTGCTGGCCGACGTGCCCCGGCGGCGGCTGGCGGGGGTGGTGATGATCACCGACGGCCGCGTCCACGACGTGCCGGCCGACCGGCTCACGGATCTCGGCGCTCCGGTCCATGTGCTGCTGACCGGCCGCCCCGGCGAACGCGACCGCCGCCTCGCCCTGACCCGCACCCCCGGCTACGCGCTGGTCGGCAAGACGGCGAAGGTCTCGTTGATCGTCGAGGAGCCCGGCGCCATCGGCGCCGCCGGGGTGGTGATCCGGGTCGATGGCGAACCCTATGTGGAGACCCGGGTTCCGCTGAACCGCGAGGCGGTGGTCGAGGTGCCGGTCCACCACGCCGGCCAGACGGTGGTCGAGCTCGAGGCGGCGGCGGGGCCGGCCGAACTGACCCTGGCCAACAACCGGGCCGCGGTGGGCATCTCGGGGGTGCGCGACCGGCTCAAGGTGCTTCTGGTCTCGGGCGAGCCCCATGCCGGCGAGCGCACCTGGCGCAACCTTCTCAAGGCCGATCCGGCGGTGGATCTGGTGCATTTCACCATCCTCAGGCCGCCGGACAAGGACGACCGCACGCCCGTGCGCGAACTGGCCCTGATCACCTTCCCCGTCCGCGAGCTGTTCGAGGACAAGCTCGGCGATTTCGACCTGGTGGTGTTCGACCGCTACCGGCGCCGGGGCGTGCTCAGCAGCGTGTACTACCAGTCCCTGGCCCGCTACGTGCGCGAGGGCGGGGCGCTCCTGGTGTCGGTCGGACCGGAATTCGGCGAGCCGGGCGGCCTCGCCGACTCGCCGCTGGCCGACATCCTGCCGGCGGCTCCCGACGGCCCGCCTGTGTCGCAGGCGTTCGTTCCCGCCGTCACCGATCTCGGCCGGCGCCATCCCGTCACCTCGGCCCTGCCGGGCGGCGACGCCTCGCCGGCGGCTTGGGGGCCGTGGCTGCGCCAGACCGCCACCGTCGCCCATCGCGGCGACACCGTGCTGGCGGGGGCCGGCGGACGCCCGCTGGTGGTGCTGGACAGGGTCGGGGAGGGCCGGGTGGCGCAGGTGCTGTCCGATACCTTCTGGCTGTGGGCACGTGGCTATCGGGGCGGCGGCCCGCATGACGAGTTGTTGCGCCGGGTGGCGCATTGGCTGATGAAGGAGCCGGACCTGGAGGAGGAGGCCCTGACCGCGACCATCACCGGCGACCGGCTGGAGGTGGTGCGCCGGTCGCTGGCGCCGCCGCCGGCCACCGTTGCCGTCACCCGTCCCGACGGCGCCGTCGTCGAGGTGCCGCTCGCCGACCGGGGCGACGGCACGGCGGAAGCCACCCACGGCGTGGACCAACCCGGGGTGTGGCGGGTCGCGGACGGCCGCCGCGCCGCCATCGCCGCCGCCGGCAGCCTGGCGCCGCTGGAGCTGGCCGAGGTCGCCTCGACGCCCGATCTGCTGGCTCCGGTGGCCAGGGCGACCGGCGGTTCGATCCGCTATCTGGGCGACAAAGGCGAGCCGCCGTCGGTGCGGCGGGTCGCGACCGGCGCGACCGCCGCCGGCGGGAGCTGGATCGGCCTGCCCGTGCGCGGCGACCACGTGGTCACCGGCGTCCGCGAGGTGCCGCTGGTCGCCGGTCTGGTCCTGCTGCTGGCCGGATTGGGCGGTTTCGGCTGGGCGTGGTGGCGCGAGGGGCGGTGATCGGTTTTCTCGAATCATCCGATCGTTCATGGTTATTACCAGTGGATTAACCGCGCCGGGCTGGGTACACTCCCCCCTCAAAAGGATGAACCCATTGGGTTAATCGCGGGGGGCTTTGCGGTGGCGGAAACGACACGAGGCCATATCTTCGGGGGGAAACGGAGAAAGGCCTATGACCGGGCGATCGAGCGGACTCTGCCGGAATGGCAGGTGTTCGTCCGCCGCCCCAACGGAACCAGCGCGCATTTCACCTTCACCCGCCGCCGCCAGGTCACCTTGCTGGCGGGCGTCGCGGTGGTCGGGCTGTGGGCGGCGTCGGCGTCGTGGATGCTCACCGAGCGCCCCGCCCATCTGGCCGCCAAGGAGCGGGCGTTGGAAGAGCTGATGGCCGCCAACCGTGCCGCCCAGCATCGCCTCGCCGCCGCCGAGAAGATGGTCGGCGAGGTCGTGCGCGACGTGGATCTGGTCCATGCCAATGTGGTGGCCCTGGCCGAGACCAGCGTCGCGCTGGCCAAGGACGCCGGCAAGCCGGCGGTCAAGCTGTCGACCAAGGCGCGGGTCGGCGGCGATCCCTCCTATGACGAATCCGGCCTGACCGGCGGCGCCGAATCGCGTGCCGTGCGCGAGCAGGTGCGCCGCCTCGAATCGGCCCTCGAACGGCTGCGCGGCACCACCGACCGGGTGGTCGAGCGCACCGCCGACGCCGCTTCCGAGCGTATCGGCGAGACCGAGCGCAAGCTGTCGCGCCTGGGTCTCGACCCCGAGAAGCTGGTGATGACCGAGCGCCGCCGTGGCGGCCAGGGCGGTCCCTTCATCCCGGCACCGCAGGCGGTGGAGGGCAACGAGGGCATGGGCCGCCTGATGGAGCGCATGTCGTACTGGTCGGGGATGAAGTCGGCCATGGAGCGCATGCCGCTGGCCGAGCCCATCCGCGCCGACTACGACTTCACCAGCCCGTTCGGGGCCCGCAAGGACCCGCTCAACAATCGCACCGGCATCCACGAGGGCATCGATCTCGCGACCCCCTCGGGGACCCCCGTGTTCTCGACCGGCGCCGGCGTCATCGATTTCGCCGGCACCAAGGACCGCTACGGCCTGACCATCGACGTCGACCACGGCAACGGCGTCCGCACCCGCTATGCGCATCTGTCGCGCATCAAGGTCAAGCCCGGCCAGAAGGTCACCCGCTCCACCGTCATCGGCTTGGTCGGCAACACCGGCCGCTCGACCGGCCCCCACTTGCATTACGAGGTGCGGGTGTCGGAAACTCCTCGTGATCCGGTCAAATTCATCTCGGTAGGTCGTGATGCTCCAAAAGCTCGCTAAGTCCCACGGCATCGGTTCCGGCGGCGGTTCTGCCCGCGCCTCCGGCTTGTCGGTCATCGGCCCCGACGTCCGCATCGTCGGCGACATCATCACCCAGGGCGAGATGCAGATCGACGGCCAGGTCGAGGGCGACATCACCTGCCAGACCCTGGTGGTCGGCGAAGGCGCTCGCATCGCCGGCGAGGTGTCGGCCGAGACGGTCCGCGTCCACGGCGAGTTGGCCGGCAAGATCAACGCCACCACGGTGGTGATCGCCAAGTCCGCCCGCGTGGTCGGCGACGTCACCCATTCCACCCTGGAGATCGAGGCCGGTGCCCATCTCGAGGGCCACATCATCCGCAAGGACGGCGTCACCGCCCGGCTCGCCATCGAGGCCAAGCCGGCCGAGGCCAAGAAGGCCAACGGCGCCGCCCAACCCCAGTCGCAGGCGGAACCGGCGAAGCCCGAATCGGCCGCCGCCTCCTGAGGGGCGCGTGATCACCCTTTATCGTGACGACGGCGCCGTCCTTCGGGGCGGCGCCGAAATCGTGTCCGGCACGCCGGTGTGGATCGACCTGCTGTCGCCGTCGGGCGAGGAGGAGGGGGCGGTCGAGCGCCTGCTGGCGATCGAGGTGCCGACCCGCGAGGAAATGCAGGAGATCGAGGTCTCCAGCCGGCTGTCGCGCGACGGCGACGTGCTGACCATGACCACCCCGGTGCTGACCAATTCCTCGGGCTTCGACCCCCGCAACACCGCCGTCACCTTCATCCTGGCCGGCGTCACCCTGGTCACCGTGCGCTACGGCACGCCGCAGGCGGTGGCGCTGTTCCTGTCCAAGCTGGAAAGGGGCGCCATCCACCCGCGCCCCGAGTCGGCGGGGGCGGTCATGCTGACGCTGCTGGAGGCCATCACCGACCGCATGGCCGACGTGCTGGAACGCATCGGGCTGGAGCTGGACGGGATTTCGCATCGCATCTTCCACCAGCCGGCTCCGGCGCGTCCCCGGCGGCGCTCGACGTCCCGCGAGATGGAGGCGACGCTCAGGACCATCGGCCGCAACGGCGACTTGGCCTCCAAGGCCCGCGACACCATCCTGGGAACCCGCCGGGTGGTGGCCTTCCTGCCGTCGGCCGACGACGCCATGGGGGTGCGCGACGCCCGCGCCCGCCTCAAGACGGTGGGCCGCGACCTGCAATCGCTGTCGGAATACGCCGATTTCCTCAACACCAAGATCGGCTTCCTGCTCGACGCCACCCTGGGGATGATCAACATCCAGCAGAACCACATCATCAAGCTGTTCTCGGTGATGGCGGTGCTGTTCCTGCCGCCGACCCTGGTCGCCAGCATCTACGGCATGAACTTCCATTTCATGCCGGAACTGGACAAGCCCTGGGGTTATCCCCTGGCGCTGGTGGTGATGGCGGCGGCGGCCATCCTGCCCTACTGGCTGTTCAAGCGGCGCGGATGGCTTTAGGCCCAGCCACCCTTTGGGGTGGCTGGGCGAAAGTTACCGCCGGGTGAAATTTTCGCTCAGGCCTTGGCGGCGGCGGCGGGCGCCTTGGCCGCCTTGGGGGTCACGGCCTTGGCCTTGGGAGCCGCCTTGGGCTTGTCCGCCTTCACCTTCTCGGCCTTGGGCTTGGCGGCGGCCTTGGGCTTCTCCGCCTTGATGGCGGGCGCCTTGGCACCGCCAGCCTGCGCCTCGGCCTGGAGCCAGTGGTCGAGGTCGCGGCCCTCGGGCCGGCCCTCCTCTTCCCAGATGCGATACGCGGCCTGCTCGATCTTCGACTTCTCGGCGCTCATCTCGGTCCCCCCAGGGGTCTGACTGGAATGCGAAAAAACACTATCGCACGCATGCCGGTACCGCAATCCCCCGGGGGGATGGGGGACGGTCAGGCGGCGTGGGCCTGCTTGGCGCGCCGGGCCGCCTCGGCCTCCTCCTTCGAGTAGGCCTTGCCCTGCCACAGCATTTCGTAGGCGATCTCCTCGTTGCCGTTCTCGCACAGCGCCAGGACGTCGCGGAACAGCGGCTGGAAGGTGTCGCTGCGATGGGACCGTTCGTGCTCCTCGAAGCTGCGCCAGAAGGTGATGATCATCGCCTCGCGGCCCTTGAGCGGGTTCTCCACCACCTGGCCGACGGTCGAGCCCTCGTTGGAGACCTGCCCCGAATTGAGCGCCACGAAGCCGCCGACGAAGCCGGTGTCGGAATGGTAGGTCTTGACGTTCTCGCACAGCAGGGCGACCCGCTCCTGGAGGTCGTCGACGTCGAACCCCTCCTTGAGGACGACCCGGTTGATGGTGACGACGCCGTCGGTGGGAAAACCGTGGATCAGCATGAGAACCTCCATCGCTCTAACATCCTGTTTTTCTAATATAGAGAATAATTCTAAATATCAACCACACAGGGGGTGCGGTCTTTCCGGCCCGCGCCCCGCGCCATGCGCGCATTGCAGAGATATTACTTTCACCGCACCGTTATTATTAAACAAAATATGATGAAATCTTTGCCCTTGCTCCATGGCATTTGTTCTGAATAATAATTCGTATGACGGTTCGGGATATTATCAGCAGTTCAATACGCCAATGTCTTTTGGGTGGGACCGGGCGCAAGGATCGTTACAATGGCAGAGCCGAATTTTTCCTTATGCAGGGCCGTGATTGCCGACCCGAGCCCACTCATCCGCCAAGGCGTCCGCAACACACTGCACTCCCTTGGCTTCCGGGAGGTGCGTGACACGGCGTCCTATGTCGCCCTCAACGACGAATGCAAGGCCGAGGTCGACCTGATCATCGCCAATGCCGAGATCGAGGGCGGCGACACCAGTTTCCTGATCCGCAACCTGCGCGCCGGCAAGCTGGGGCCGGACCCCTTCGTGGTGGTGATCACCATCTTGACCAACGGCGACGAGGCCCATATCCGGAAGGTCGCCGACAGCGGCAGCGACGGGCTGTTGCTGATCCCCTTCGCCCCCGACCAACTGATGCGGCGGGTGCGCATGCTGGCCGATCGGCGCAAGCCGTTCGTGGTCACCCACAACTACCTGGGACCGGACCGCCGCAAGGCGGCGCGGCCGGGCGGGGCGGGCAGCGCCGGGCTTTTCGAGGTCCCCAATCCCCTGGCCGCCCGTGCCAAGGGCAGTGGCGGGCGCTATGCCCGGCTGCGCGAAGAGGCCAGGCAACGCTTGTTGCACGAGCGCATCGCCAGCATCGCCGGCGGCATCGAATGGGAGTGCCAGTCGATTTACGTCGCGGTGCGCGACGGCCAGAAAATTCCGGACGACATCGTGACGCGGCTGTTCCGGGTCGAAAACAATTGCGAGGAGTTGGTGAACGCCCGCGACCTGCACCGTGCCGGCGCCACCGCCGAATTGCTCGGGCAGGAGGTGGGGTGGATCAAGAACCGCTACAGCCAGGCCAGTTTCCGCGACTACGAGGGGCTCTACAACCATGCCCAACGCCTGGCGCGCGAACTGCGGTGAAAAGAAGAAGGCGGGGCCCTCGCGGACTCCGCCTCCTCCTGCTTCCACGGGAAGGTTGGACGTTTTCCCTTACGTCTGCTTCAGCGCCGCGACGCCGGGCAGGGTCTTGCCCTCCAGCCATTCCAGGAACGCGCCGCCGGCGGTGGAGACATAGGAGAACTTGTCCTCGACGCCCGCCTTGGCCAGGGCCGCGACGGTATCGCCGCCGCCGGCCACGGTCAGCAGCTTGCCCTGCGTGGTGCGCTCGGCCGCGGCCCGGGCGACGGCGTTGGTGGCGTTGTCGAACGGCTCGATCTCGAAGGCGCCCAGCGGGCCGTTCCAGACCAGGGTCTTGCAGCCGCCCAGGCGGTCGACGATGGCCTCGACGCTGGCCGGGCCGGCGTCCAGGATCATCATGTCCGCCGGCACGGCGTCCAGCGGCACCACCTTGCTGGGGGCGTTGGCGGCGAACTCGGAGGCGACCACCACGTCGATGGGCAGCACGATGTGGCAGCCGGCCGCCTTGGCCTTGTCCATGATCGACCGCGCGGTGTCGGCCATGTCCTTCTCGCACAGCGACTTGCCCACATCCAGGCCCTGGGCGAACATGAAGGTGTTGGCCATGCCGCCACCGATGATCAGATAATCCACCTTGGCGACCAGGTTGCCGAGAAGGTCCAGCTTGGTGGACACCTTGGCGCCGCCGACCACGGCGGCCACCGGCTTCTCGGGCTTCTCCAGCGCCTTTCCAAGCGCCTCCAGCTCGGCCTGCATCAGGCGGCCAGCGGCGGCGGGCAGGATGTGCGCCAGCCCTTCGGTCGAGGCATGGGCCCGGTGGGCGGTCGAGAAGGCGTCGTTGACGTAGAGGTCGCCGTTGGCGGCCAGCGCCTTGGCGAAGGCGGCGTCGTTCTTCTCTTCCTCGGGATGGAAGCGGACGTTCTCGAACAGGACCACGTCGCCGTCCTTCATGGCGGCCACCGCCGTCTCGGCGGCGGCGCCGACGCAGTCGTCGGCCCAACCGACGGCACGGCCCAGCGCCTTGGACAGCGGCTCGAGCAGCAGCTTCTGCGAGTACTTGTCCTCGCGGCCCTTGGGGCGGCCGAAATGGGTGATGACGATGACCTTGGCGCCGTTGTCGGCCAGGTCCTTCAAGGTGGCCGCCGAGCGGTCGATGCGGGTGGTGTCCGTGACCTTGCCGTCCTTGGAGGGAACGTTGAGGTCGGCGCGGACCAGCACCCGCTTGCCCTTGACGTCGAGGGCGTCGATGGTGCGGAACATGGGCATTCCCCCTAATCTGCGATGTGAAAGGCGCCGGCCCCCGTGGGAGGCCGGCGCGGCAGTCTTCTTAGTTCTTCGCCACGTGCTGCACGAAGCGCAGCATGTTGCAGGTGTAGCCGTATTCGTTGTCGTACCAGGACACCACCTTGACGAAGGTGCCGTCGAGCGCGATGCCGGCGTCGGCGTCGAAGATGGACGGCTGCGAGCAGCCGCGGAAGTCGGTGGCGACCACCTTGTCCTCGGTGTAGCCTAGCACGCCCTTCAGCTCGCCCTCGGAGGCGGCCTTCATGGCCTTGCAGATGTCCTCGTAGGTGGCGTCCTTGGTCAGTTCGACGGTCAGGTCGACCACCGAGACGTCCGAGGTGGGGACGCGGAAGGCCATGCCGGTCAGCTTCTTGTTCAGCTCGGGCAGGACCTTGCCCACCGCCTTGGCGGCGCCGGTCGACGACGGGATGATGTTCTCGAGGATGCCGCGGCCGCCGCGCCAATCCTTGGACGACGGGCCGTCGACGGTCTTCTGGGTGGCGGTGGCGGCGTGAACGGTGGTCATCAGGCCGCGCTTGATGCCCCAGTTGTCGTTCAGGACCTTGGCCACCGGGGCCAGGCAGTTGGTGGTGCACGAGGCGGCCGACACGATGGCCTCGCCGGCATACTTGGCGTGGTTGACGCCGTAGACGAACATCGGGGTGTCGTCCTTGGACGGCGCCGACTGCACCACCTTCTTGGCGCCGGCGGCCAGGTGCTTCTCGCACGATTCCTTGGTCAGGAAGAAGCCGGTGGACTCGACCACCACGTCGACGCCGACCTCGCCCCACTTCAGGTTGGCGGGGTCCTTCTCGGCGGTCAGGCGGATGCGCTTGCCGTTGACGACCAGGGTGTTGCCGTCCACCGAGATGTCGCCGTTGAAGCGGCCGTGCACCGAGTCGTACTTCAGCATGTAGGCCAGGTAGTCGGCGTCGAGCAGGTCGTTGATGGCGACGACCTCGATCTCCGGGAAATCCTTGGCGACGGCACGGAACACCATGCGACCGATGCGGCCGAAACCGTTGATGCCTACACGAATAGTCATTTCTTCCTCCACTTGGTACGACGCGGCGGAGCAGGCGCAACCCTGACTGGGAGTCGAGAGTGCCGTCGGCACGGAGTGTTCTTGGGCTTCTGGCCTGCCGGGACGGGCAACCATATTGCACACTCCAAGAGGCGAATCCAGTCCCGAAAACGACAAATCCCCCCCGACTGGCGAGATAAGACATATCCGTGAATTATTCCCACCCGGGTGGGGGAGACAACATCACCCGATGCGGCGGGCAAGTAATAACAAACGGGTGGATAGACGCCTTGCCGCCTTCCCCACCCCTCTCGCCTCTCAGGGATTATTTTGCAACGCAAAAAGAGTCTCGAGTGATTTGCTGTCGTTTTGACGCGGTTGCATGCGTGACTCACCTGGTCCCCGAAGGTCCTTCACGTGGTCGCCGAGGTCCGGCCGGCTCCGCCGTCTTCGTCCGCCGCCCACCCCATGGCGCCGATTGCCGCCGCCGCCGGCCGGGGGCATATGCCAAGGACGGCGCCATGGAAAAGGAGGCGCGCGATGGCGCGGCGGGTGCTGATCCTGGGGGGCGGCTTCGGGGGCATGTTCGCCGCCAGCGCCCTGGCCCGCATGCCGTCCGGGCTGGTGGAGGTGGAGCTGGTGGACGAGCACAACTACTTCGTCTTCCAGCCGCTGCTGCCCGAGGTGGCGGCGGGCACCTTGAATCCCGCCGACGCGGTGACGCCCTTCCGCCACCTGTTGCCGGGAGTGAAGGTCGGCGAGGGCCGCGTGGTCGGAATCGACCCCGGCGCCCGCCGCGTCGAGGTGGTCCAAGGCGGCCGGCGGCGGGTCCGGTCCGTCGCCTACGACCATCTGGTGATCGCGCTCGGCACGCGGGTGGATCTGTCGCGCTTTCCCGGCCTCGCCGAACACGCCTTCCTGATGAAGGACCTCGCCGACGCCTTCACCTTGCGCAACCACGTCATCGACTGCCTGGAGCAGGCCGATTCCGTCGACGATGCCGCCGTCAAGCGGCGCCTGCTGACGGTGGTGGTGATCGGCGGGGGGCTGTCGGGGGTGGAGACCATGGGCGAGATCGAGGCCATGATCACGCGGGCGCTCGGCACCTATCCCCGCATCCGCCGCGACGAGGTGCGGCTGGTGCTGGTCGAGTTCCGCCCGCGCCTGCTGCCCGAGGTCCCGGTGCGGCTGGCCGACTATGCCCGCCAGGCGCTGGGCCGGCGGGGGGTGGAGGTGGTGACCGGCGTCGGGGTGGGCTCGGCCTCGGCCGACGCGGTGGAACTGGCCGACGGCCGCGTCATCGCGACCGCCACCATCATCGCCACCATCGGCAACAGCCCCCATCCGCTGGTGGCCGAGCTGTCGCTGCCCAACCGCAAGGGGCGGCTGGTCACCGACCAGGTGCTCAGGGTCCAGGGCCGCGACGACATCTGGGCCATCGGCGACTGCGCATGGATCGGGCTCGATGGCGACGAACTGCCGGCCGCGCCGCCCACCGCCCAGGCGGCCCGCCAGGAGGCCGGGGTGCTGGCCCACAACCTGGGCGTGGCGGCGGGCGGGCCTGGCGGCATGCGCCGGTTCCAGTACCGCTCGCGCGGGCAACTGGCGTCGCTGGGCGGCCGCCGGGGCGTCGCCGAGTTGGGCGGCCGCCAGATCACCGGCTGGCCGGCCTGGGTGCTGTGGCGGGCCGCCTATCTGGGCATGCTGCCGGGGCGGGCGTTCAAGGTGCGGGTCGGGCTGGATTGGCTGCTGGATTCGGTGCTTCCGCGCAATCTGGTGCAGATCGCCCCGCCAAGGCCGGCGGCGGTGCGCCGGGCCCGGTTCCGGGCCGGCGACGAGGTCTACCGGCGCGGCGACTGGACCGGGCCGGTCTATATGGTCGAAAGCGGCGCCTTCGAGCGCGAGGAGAGCGGCGGCGGGCGGGCGGTGATCGGGCCGGGCGGGCATTTCGGCCAGACATGCATGCGCGGCGAACGCCTGCGGCGGGCGTCGGTGCGGGCGCTCGAGGATTCCCGCTGCCTGATGGTGGACCGGGACGAGTTCGACCTGCTGGCCGCCTGTTCCCAGGTGTTGGGCGAGGATGCCCGCCGCCGGGGGTGAAGCCCATCCGCCTAGGCCGAACCGCCGCCCCCCCCTGGACCTCGGTGCGATAGGCGGCGGACGGCGGCGATGGCATCATCCGCCCCGGTGACGCCGACGCCGCCGACCCCTTGCGGCGGTGATCCGGGGAGGCCCGATCCCCCCAATCCCCCTGGGGCCGCCTACGGATCGGGGCCGTGACGCGCCAGCGTCCGGCCCCGTGGCGTCCCCGCCACCAGCCCCGCCATCGGCATGGGTGACGCGCCCGCCCTTTGCGCGCATGATGGCGACCGCTGTCGCCAACCATCGCTCCGGGCCATTTCATGACCGCCGCCGATCCGCTTCTCGTCGCCGCGACCGAGCGCCAGCGCGAGGCCGCCGACCCGGCCGCGTCGGTGTGGGTGGCGGCCAGCGCCGGCACCGGCAAGACCAAGGTGCTGACCGACCGGGTGCTGGGGCTCTTGTTGGCCGGCACGCCTCCGCACAAGATCCTGTGCCTGACCTTCACCAAGGCCGCCGCCGCCGAGATGGCGACCCGCATCGCCCGCCGCTTGGCCAAATGGGCCACCGCCACCGACGACGCCCTGGCCGGGGACCTCGGGAAGCTGTTGGGCACGCCGCCCGACGCCGACGCCCTGACCGGGGCGCGGCGGCTGTTCGCGCGGGTGCTGGACGTGCCCGGCGGCATGCATATCGAGACCATCCACGCCTTCTGCCAGTCGCTGCTGCGCCGCTTCCCGCTCGAGGCGGGGCTGGCGCCCCACTTCCAGGTCATGGACGACCGCGACGCCGGCGAACTGATGGAGAGCGCCAAGGAGGAAGTGCTGGTCGCCGCCCGCGACGGCGCCGATGCCGGCCTGGCACGGGCGCTGGACACCGTCACCGGCCTGATCCACGAGAGCGCCTTCCCCGAACTGATGGGCGAGCTGGCCCGCGACCGCGGCCGCCTGGCCCGCCTCCTGGCCCGTCACGGCGGGCTGGCGGGCGTGATGGCGGCGGTGCGTGCGCGGCTGGGGCTGGAGGGCGGCGACACCGCCGAGGCGATCCTCGCCGCCGCCTGCGAGGATGCCGCCTTCGACGCCGCCGGCTGCCGCGAGGCGGTGCGGGCGCTGCGATCGGGAACCAGGACCGACCACGAGCGGGCGGCGGCGATGGTCGCCTGGCTGGCCGACCCGGCCGGGCGGCCGGCGGGGTTCGAGCGCTACAGGTCCGCCTTCCTGACCGCCGACGGCGCCATCCGCAAGACCCTGTGCACCAAGGTGGTGCGCGAGGGTTTCCCCGGTGTCGAGGACGCGCTGCTGGCCGAGGCCGAGCGCGTCCTGCGGGTCGCCGAGCGGCTGAAGTCGGCCCGGGTCGCCGAGGCTACCGGGGCGCTGCTGACCATCGGCGACGCCCTGCTGGCCGCCTATGGCCGGCGCAAGCGGGCCCGGGCGCTGATGGACTACGACGATCTGATCCTGGCCGCCCGCGACCTGCTGGCCCGGGACGGGGTGGCGCCGTGGGTGCTCTACAAGCTGGACGGCGGCATCGACCACGTGCTGATCGACGAGGCCCAGGACACCAATCCCGACCAATGGGCGGTGGTGGCGGCGCTGACCGAGGAGTTCTTCGCCGGACGCGGCGCCCGCGAGACCGTGCGCACGGTGTTCGCGGTGGGCGACGCCAAGCAGTCCATCTACAGCTTCCAGCGCGCCGACCCGCGCGCCTTCGAGGACATGCGCGCCCTGTTCGCCCGCCACGTTCCCGCCGCCGACCTGGCCTGGCGCGAAGTGGCGCTGCAGATGAGTTTCCGGTCCACCAAGGCGGTGCTGGAATCGGTGGACGCGGTGTTCGCCGACGGCGGCCCCGGCGCCGACGGCGTCGCCGCCCCGGGCGAGGACATCCGCCACATCGCCTTCCGCAAGGACCAGGCCGGGCTGGTGGAGGTCTGGCCGCCTGTCGAGCCGCGCGCCATCGACGATCCGCCGCCATGGAAGCCGCCGGTGGAGCGGCTGCGCGGCGACAGCCCTCGCACTCGGCTGGCCGGGCTGGTGGCCGGGCGCGTCAAGGCCATGGTGGGGGCCGAGGACCTGCCGTCCAAGGGCCGGCCGGTGCGGGCCGGTGACATCATGGTGCTGGTGCGCCGGCGCGGCGGCTTCGTCGAGGATCTGGTGCGGGCGCTGAAGGACGAGGACGTGCCGGTGGCCGGCGCCGACCGCATGGTCCTGACCGAGCAGATGGCGGTCATGGACCTGATGGCCCTGGCCGGGGTGCTGCTGCTGCCCGAGGACGACCTCACCCTGGCGACCGTGCTCAAGGGGCCGCTGGTCGGACTGTCCGAGGACCAGTTGTTCCGGCTGGCCTGGAACCGGGGCCCGGCCGGGCTGTGGGAGACGTTGCGGGCACGGCTGACCGACGACCCCGATTTCGAGCGCGCCTGGCTGTATCTCTCGGACCTGATGGCGGTGGCCGACCGCCTGACCCCGCACGCCCTGTTCGCCCACGTCCTGGGGCCGCTGGGCGGCAAGCGGCGGCTGCTGGCGCGGCTGGGACCCGACGCCGAGGACCCCATCGACGAATTCGTGGCCCTGACCTTGGCCTTCGAGCGCGCCCATCCGCCGTCGCTGCAGGGCTTTCTGCGCTGGCTGGAGACCGGCGCGGTGGAGATCAAGCGCGACCTGGAGCAGGGCGGCCGCGACGCCGTGCGCATCATGACCGTCCACGGCGCCAAGGGCCTGCAGGCGCCCATCGTGTTCCTGCCCGACACCATGCAGGTTCCCACCAAGGGCGACCGCCTGCTGTGGCTGGGCGGGCCGGCCGACGAGCTGCTGCTGTGGCCGCCGCGCGCCGAGATGGCCGACGAGGCCTGCCGCTCGGGCCGCGACGCCCAGAAGGCGGCGCGCGAGCGCGAATACCGCCGCCTGCTCTACGTGGCCATGACCCGGGCCGAGGATCGGCTGATCCTCTGCGGCTGGCAGACCCGCAAGGCGCCGCCCGAATCCTGCTGGTACAACCTTGTCCGCGCCGGCGTGGCCCGCACCGCCGCCGAGGCCGACGACCCGTTCCTGGCCGCCGCCGGCGAGACCGCCGACGCCCGCGTGCTGCGCCTGGCCTGCCCCCAGTCCGGGCCGGCCGAGGACGAGCCGGCGGCGGCCGACGCCGCCCG
>CALABS010000041.1 GCA_937887565.1 uncultured Rhodospirillaceae bacterium
ACCCCGGCCGAGTGCGTCAATTACTTCGCTGCTGCCGGCTATGACCGTGACTGAGTGGAAAGTGCCCTAGCCTGGCGCCTAAGTTTCGCGGGCTGGGACCGCTACGAAGCTCTTAAACGGGGTGAAGGCTTTGGCTGGACGGCCTTCATGGCGATGACGTTCGGCGACCCAATCCTGGACTGCGTGGTGGAGAAATATTTCAAACCGGCAGTGGCCCAAACGGGTTTCGATTGAAGCGGCTTAACGAAAATCAGCCTGCAGGACTGATTGACGACCATTTGCGGGTCGAAATAAAGCGGGCACGGTTTCTCATAGCCGACCTCACCCACGCCAACAACGGAGCCTATTGGGAAGCGGGATACGCGGAGGGACTCGGCAAAACAGTGATCTACACCTGCGAGCAACAGGTATTCGATGACAGGGCGCAAGGAACGCACTTCGACACGAACCACCATCTGACGGTCAAGTGGAATCCAGAGAACCCGGATATGGCCGTCGAAAGCCTGAAGGCAACGATCAGAGCGACATTCCCGGAGGCCAAACAGGAAGACCGCCAATAGTGCGAGGTCTCCCAATCGACCTGATCGCCCTCGCTCGGCATACCGCCGGGACAGTGGCCCATTGGTCGATCACTCTTCCGCGCTGGAGGGCTGCCGGGGGGACTGTGCTACACGTATGTGGCTCACGCGGGTTCGATCAATGATGCGGGGGAAAAGGCCCTCTGCCACCGACATCTTGGGGCTGTTATGGCGAATCCTCCCCTTGGGGACGCCATTCTCGAACAAAAGTGCGAACTTTGTGCGCGTCTGATGGCACATCGCTGGCAGCGAGGTGCTCCTGGACGGCGTTGGAGCCACGGAGCGCGATGGGTTCCGGGCCGACCTTCACCGAAGACAGCAACAATCGCATGCAGGATTGTCCGAGGCCGGGCCGGCCGGAGCACAGGCGGTCGCGCATCTGCTTTGACAGCTTGCGGATCCCCGCCCCTCCGGGGCTCAGAGCCCAGCCCCGTTGCCGATACCACGCCAGACGGCATAACCTTGGCCAAGGCTCTACTTTCAGTTCCAGAGCAAGTCACCACCGCGCGAACCGCCCACAGATGTCTGCCCCGTTGTCCCCCAACCGACGGCTTACCGGAGAAAGAACTCGACCGGAACACGGATCTCGATGCGGTCGCCTGCAACCTCGGGCGGCGGTGGCGGCAGCGGCTGGGCACGCCCGATCAGGGCCAGACTCTCCTCGTCGAGGGCGCCGTAACCGGCGCTGCGTTCGAGAATGGCGGACACCACCCTGCCGGCG
Organism: uncultured Rhodospirillaceae bacterium; assembly: GCA_937887565.1. GTDB lineage: Bacteria > Pseudomonadota > Alphaproteobacteria > Rhodospirillales > Magnetospirillaceae > CALABS01. Next base: position 1,300 of record CALABS010000041.1, read on the forward strand.
CGGTCCATGACGAAGCGGACCACGGAGCGACCCTGCTGGCGGCGGAACTGCGCCACGCGGGGATAGGTCTTGTGCCGCTCCAGATGGGCGAGAAGGCGGCCGTGCCAGGTCGGAACCGCGGTGGATGCCGGCATCGGCGAGGCACCGGCAGCCGGAGCGGCGGCGATATCGGCCTTCGGAGCCAAGGCGGCCGGCGGCGCCGTGGTCTGCGCGACCACCCGCTCGGCCACCGGCGCCTCCGGCGGCGGCGGCCGTCTGGGCGGCGCCGGCTTCGGCTTGGGCAAGGCGGCCTCGGCCTTCTTCACCACCGGCGGCGGCTTCGGGGGCTCCTCCACCTTCGGTTCAGGCGGTCGGCTGGCCTGCTGTTCGACCCCCGGCGCCACCTGGTGGGGCGTGGCGGGTGACGTCGGGATCGGCGCCAGCTCGATCATCAAGGCGGCCGGAGGCGGCGCCGATGCGACCACCGACGGACGCCACATCACGGCCCCCGCCACGATCGCAGCATGCGCCGTGGCCGCCACCGCCCAACTGGCCGCCCACACCCGCGCGCGGGCGCGGTCCCAGTCGGCCGGAGCGGCGGTGGCGGGGTCCACCGGTTGGGCCACGGAAACGGGTTCCGTCGCGCTCCGCCGCACCGTCGCCAATCCGGTCATGGGGCCGCCCCACCCTCCAGCCCGACCAGGGCCACCTTGAGGTAGCCGGCACCGCGCAGGGCATCCATCACCTCCATCAGCCCGCCGTAGGACACGGTCTTGTCGGCGCGAACGAATACCCGCCGGTCATGGTCGCCGGCGGTGGCGGCCTCCAGGGCCGCCGCCAGGCCGTCCCTCGCCACCGGCTCGTTGCCCAGGGCCAGCGACTGGTCGGCGGAAACCGTCAGGTACAGAGGCTTGTCCGGCTTGGGCGCCGGCTCCGCGGTCGAACTGGGCAGGTCGACCTTGATGTCCACGGTCGCCAATGGCGCCGCCACCATGAAGATGATCAACAGCACCAGCATGACGTCGATGAAGGGAGTGACGTTGATCTCGTGGAGTTCGCCGAGATCCTCGCCGCCATGATCGAGACGAGCCGCCACCGGATCACTCCGCCGCTTCGTGAAGGGGAAGCGACCGGCGGTCGAGGTCGCGGCTGACGATGCGCTGCACCTCCGCCGAAGCGTCCGCCAGCAGGGCGCGGTAGCCGGCGATGGACCGGGAGAAGGAATTGTAGATCACCACCGCCGGAATGGCGGCCACCAGCCCCAGGGCGGTGGCGAGCAGCGCCTCGGCGATGCCGGGCGCCACCACCGCCAGATTGGTGGTCTGCGCCTTCGAGATGCCGACAAAGCTGTTCATGATGCCCCACACGGTCCCGAACAGGCCGACGAACGGCGCTGTCGACCCGATGGTGGCCAGGATGCCGGTGCCCATGGTCATGCGCCGCCCGGCAGCCGCCTCGACGCGGTCCAGCTTGACCCCGACCCGCTCCTTGAGACCGGCCGGCGGCAGTCCCGCCGACTGCCGCGCCTCGGCCATGGCGGCACGCACCAGTTGCGCCTCGGCGCCGTCCTGGCCGTCGACCTGCCGAACCGCCTCGACCAGCGTGGGCACCCGCCCCAGTCCCGCCACCAGAGCGCGGACCCGGCGGCGGGCAGCCCGCAGCTCGACGGTCTTGGCCAGCCAGACCGCCCAGGTGGCGACGGAGGCCAGGGCAAGGCCGACCATCACCGTCTGCACGATGGGATCGGCCGACAGGAACATGCTCCACGGGGAAAGGTCGTGGGGCAGCAGGCTGGCCGGAACGGTGGCCTCGGGAGACGGTTCGAAGGTCATGACGAGAAGGAGCCTGTCGATGGTTCATGCCAAAGGAACGCCGGGTCGTGGCCTGGGCTCCTTCCTAGTAGGACGGATCAGGCCCGGGAATCCTCACCACGATTGCGAAAAATTTTCATTCGCATGCGCGACGGCCGCCACATAGCCTGCCGGGGCGGCCAATTCCCAGGCCAGGACGCCGCTCCAGTCGCGGTCGGGATGGTGCATCCGCCAACAACCGCCGCTCCCGGCGGACAAGGCCGAAAGGCCGAGGAAACCGTCATCGATCCCTGACCCCACGGCCTTGGCCGCCGCCTCCTTGACCGCCCAGCAGCGAAAAAATCCCCGGCGGCAGCGGCCGAAGGCCGCCCGCTCGGCCGATGACATCGCCTCCCATGCCAAGTCCGCGACGTCCAACGCCGTGTCGCAGCACTCGATGTCGACGCCGACGGCGCCGTGGGGTGACAACGCGATCAGCGCGCAGGCTCCGGCATGCGAAATGTTGAACCTCACCGCCCGGTCGGCGAGTTCCGGCTTGCCCTCGGCGGTCCGGACGAAGCGGAGGCCAACCGGCTCCCGATGCAGGCGCTCCGCCAGCAGGCGGCGGAGCGCGGCGCGCGCGGCAACCATCCGAATCCGGTCGTGATGTCGGAGGAGCCGCGCGGCTTGCGCCTGTTCGCTTCCGTCCAGGACCGCCCAGTCGGCGGCGGCCAGGGGAGCGTCGAGGTCCAGGTCGAGGCGCCAGACCTCGATCCCCGCCGGGGCCGCCGCCGGCAGCGCGACCCTGGAGGGCGACGGATCGCGCACCGGCTAGGCCGCCAGGGTCGCGCCGCCGTCCACCACCACATCCTGCAGGGTGACGTGGCTGGCGAGGTCGGAGGCGAGGAACGCGACGACATTGGCGACCTCGGCCGGCGTGGCGATCTTCCCCAAGGGAATGCCGAGCTTGTGGAGCTCGGGCAGGCCGGCGATGGTTCGCCGCTCGGCGTCCGGGAGCTCCCACATGCCGCGCAGCATGGGGGTGTCGGTCGAACCCGGCGACACCATGTTGCAGCGTACGCCGTGGGCGGCGAGTTCCAGTCCGACGCAATGGGTCAGACTGGCGAGCGCCGCCTTCGAGGCGCAATAGGCGGACATCAGCATGCGCGGCACGTGGGCGGCATTGGAGCCGATGCTCACCACCGCGCCCGAGCGCTGGCGCTTGAACTGCGGAATGGCGTGGCGGAAGACGCGAAACACCCCGGAGACGTTCACGTCGAGGCAGGCTTGCCAGTCGTCCTCGCTCAGGCTGTCCACCTCGCCCATGCGCAGAATGCCGGCGGCGTTCACCAGCACGTCCAGCCTCGGCGCGGCGTCGAGCAGGCCCCGGCAGACCTCGGCCACCTCCCCGGGGCGGGTGAGGTCCATGTCCATGGTCGAAAAGGGATAGGCGGAGGTCGGCCACGCCTTGTCCAGCCCGACGACATCGCCGCCCAGGGCGGCGAAGGTCGCCGCCACCTTGAAGCCGATCCCCTGTCCCGCGCCGGTCACCCAGACTCGCTTGCCGGTGAAATCCAAGCGTGGGGCATCCGCCTCGCGCGCGCTCATCCGCGCCCACCCGCGGCCGGCCGCCGCTCCTCGATCAATGACCACCAGCCGTTGAGGGAGGGGCGCCGCGCCAGGTCGGCGAAATCGATCTCGATGCCGGACCGCCGCCATTCCGCGACCAGCGCCATGACCGTCACCGAATCGAGGCCGTAGTCGATCAGATTCTCGTCCGGATCGAACTGGTCGTCGGAAAGCTCCAAGGCCGCAAGCAGACGCGCGCGCAGTCCGTTCCTGTCAAGGTCCGTCGGGGCAAGGTCCGTCGGGGAGAGGTCCGCCGTCGCGACGACGCGCCCACAGCGGCCGGCCACGTGCCGCAGCGTCATCAGGTGGTCCTCCCGGCTGAAATCCCCAATGGCGTCGCCGACCATGAACGGCTTGATGTCGCGCATGAAGGCATCGAGCGCCGTCGTCAGGCAGCCGATATGGCCGTAAATCCCGCAGATCGCCAACTGGTCGCGCCCCCACTCTCGCATCATCGCTTCGAGCGGTGAGCGTTGGAAGGCGCTGTAGCGCCACTTCACCAGCACGGTGTCGTCGGGGGCCGGGGCCAACGCGGCGACAACCGCCTGCTGGTCGGGGTGGCGGTTGAGCCCTGGCCCCCACATGTCGTTGAGCAGGCCGCGATCGTCGGCGCTTTGGTGATTGGGCTGGGCGGTGTAGACCACCGGCACGCCCCGCGCCTTGCAGGCGGCCCGCAGCCGGCCGATGTTGTCGACGATCTCGCCGATCAACGCGCTGCCCTCGCCGTAGAAATGGACGAAATATTCCTGCATGTCGTGAACCAGCAGGACGGCGCGTTCCGGCGTGAACGTCCAGTCCACATTGTTCCGGGGAAACTCGCCGGGGCCTGGAAGGGGATAGGAGGAAAGAAGCGGGATGGTCATTCGATTATTCCTGATCTAAGCGCTGATCTTGTCGCGGATGGTCCGGCGCAGCGACTGCTTGTCGATCTTGCCGACGGCGGTGGTGGGAAGCCGGTCGACCAGTTCGAAGCGATCCGGCAGCTTGAAGTCCGCCACCCCCAGGCCGCGCAGGTATTTGCGGAGGAGAAGCGGCGTCAGAGCGCCATCCCTGGCGACCACATAGGCGCAGCTCTTCTCGCCCATCATGGCGTCGGGCATGGCGACCAGGGCGACCTCCACCACCCCGTCGTGACGGAGCAGCAGGTTCTCGACCTCCTCGGCCGCGAATTTCTCGCCGCCCCGGTTGATCTGGTCCTTCTTGCGACCGACCACCGTCAGATACCCGTCGGCGTCCTGGCGCACCAGGTCGCCCGACCGATAGAACCCCTCGGAGTCGAAGGCCCGCGCATTGTGGTCGGGGCTGCGGTAATAGCCTCGGAACGTGTAGGGGCCGCGCGTGCACAGCTCGCCGACCTCCCCGAACGGCAGCGGATTGCCGTCGGCGTCAACCACCTTGACCTCGTCGGCAGGGCTCATGGGCCGGCCCTGGGTGGTGAAGACGCGCTCGTCGTCGTCGTCCAGCCTGGTGTAGTTGACCAATCCCTCGGCCATTCCCAGCACCTGCTGGAGACGGCAGCCGAGAACCTCGGGAATGCGGCGAGCCACGGCCTCGGACAGGCGGGCGCCACCCACCTGCAACACCTTCAGGCCGGCCAGGGCCGACCGGTCCCGCTCGGCCGCCTGCATCCACAGCGATGCCACCGGCGGGACCACCCCGGTGATGTCCACGCCGTGGCGGCGGATCAACTCGAAGCAGGTGGCGGCGCCGGGATCGGACGCCATCACCACCGTGCCGCCGGCATGGAACACCCCCAAAGCCCCCGGCGAACTGAGGGGGAAGTTGTGCGGTGCCGGCAAGGCGCACAGGTAGCGGGTCTCGGGCCCCAGGCGGCAGATCTCGGCGCTGACCCGGACGCTGTAGAAGTAGTCGTCATGGGTGCGCGGAATCAGTTTCGGGGTCCCTGTGCTGCCGCCCGACAACTGGAAGAACGCCACCTGGTCGGGCCGCGAGCCGCGAGCCGCCGCCGGCCCGGCGGCGAACAGCGGCTCCAGCGGCTCGGCCCAGCCACCGCCGCGATGGATCAGGACCTCGGCCAGCGACGGCTCGGCCCGGCGCAAGGCGCGGACGAAGGCGTCGTCACCGAACAGCGGATGGGCGGCCGAAGCGATCAGCAGTCGCGGCCGGATCTGGGCGGCATAGGCCTCCAGATCCAGGCGGGCATGGCTGAACAGCGCGTTCACCGGCGCCACCCCGATCTTCAGGAGGGCGAAGAAGACGGCGTAGAACTCGGCCACGTTCGGCAACTGGACCAGGGCGGTGTCGCCCTCACCCAGGCCGCGTGCGGCGAGATTGCCCGCCAGATGGGTCGACCACAGGTCGATCTCGGCATAGCTCAGCCGGCGGTCGCCGCAGATCACCATGGGGGCGTCGGGCCGAAGATCGCATTGGCGCTCCAGCATTTCGGTCAGCGGCCGGCCGGTCCAATAGCCGGCCTCGCGATAGCGCCGCGCGAAATCCTCCGGCCAGGGCGTGAAGGCGATGCTCATGGCGCGTCTCCGTCGATGCCGAAGGCCCTCAGCATGGTGCCCAGCTTGGCTCCCGTCTCCGCCCATTCCGACGCCGGATCCGACCCCTCGACGATCCCCGCGCCGGCGAACAGGCGCACGTGACGGCCGTCGATCGTGCCGCAGCGGATGGTGATCGCCCATTCGCCGTCGCCGGCCGCGTTGCACCAACCGACGATGCCGCTGAACAAGCCCCGGTCGAACGGCTCCAACCGGCGGATCAGTGCTTGCGCCTCGGCCGTCGGCGCTCCGCAGACCGCCGCCGTCGGGTGCATCAGGCAGGCCAGCCGCAGCACCGACATATCGTCGTCCGCCAGATCCCCGGCGATGGAGGTGGACAGATGCCACATGGTCGGCGTGTTCATCAGGCCCGGACGGTCGGGGATGTCGAGCCGCCTGCACAGCGGCGCCAGCACCCGGCGAATGCCCGCGGTGACGAAGCGATGCTCGTGGACGTCCTTGTCCGACGCCAGCAGCCGCGCCGCCACCGAATCATCCGCCGCCGGGTCGGCCTGCCGTCGGGCCGATCCGGCCAACGGATTGGCGAAGATCGCCCGACCGGTCTTGCGGATCAGCAATTCGGGGCTGGCACCCACCAGGGTGGATCCGTCGGGAAGCGGCAGGCTGAAGTGAAACCCGCCGGGATTCTGCGCGCCAAGCGCGGCGCGCACCACGCCCGGGGTCACCGGGCGCGCCAGCTCGATATCCAGGATGCGGGACAGCACCACCTTGCGCACGGCGCCGTCACGGATGGTCTCCACGGCCTGTCTCACCGCGTCCTCGAAGCCGCCGCGATCCGGACTGCTGAACCGCCCGATGACCGGAGCGGCCAGAGCGGTGGGCGGCGTCGCGCCGGGCAGCCGGCCGGGCACCGCCGCCCACCGCTCTGGGACGAACAGGACGCTGGGCCGCGCCAGGTCGAACGGGATGGCGCCCACCACGATGGGATCGTCCTGTCCGTCCAGGCGCGCCCGCTCCAGGGCACCCTGCACGGCTTCCTGCAACGGGAAGCCGGGCCGCCCGGCACCGAGGGCCGGCAGATGGATCATCTCGCCGATCCCGAAAGCCGAGAGGCTGCGATGAGGGGAGGAGAACTCGAACGAGGCCGGTTCGGTGCTGCTTTCCTCGTGCACCAGGAACCGGTCGACAACGATGGCATCCATACATGCCTCCATTGAGATTAAGGCGCATTATCATTTTCTTGTCGCAAACCATCCCTGGCGGGCCCCGGCGCTCGTCATCCGGACGGAACGCAGGCCCGCTCGACCACCTCCTCGGCCTCCGACCACCGCCGCAGCGTGCCGAAGCCGACCGCCATGACCAGGCCGATGCCCAAGGCCGTCCCGCTGAAGGCCAACAGCGCCGTCGCCACCGGCAATGCCCCGGCGAGCGCCCCGACCAGAAGCGCGCCCAAGGCGTCGCCGACGATGAACTGGGCCGTCCACAGGCTGTTGACCCGTCCCAGCAGATGATCGGGCGTGTTCTTCTGGACCAGCGTGTATTGCAGCAGGGAGGCGACCGACCCGAGATAACCATAGGTGACCAGCACCGCCAGGCCCACCGGCGGCCCGGCGCTCAGACCCAGGGCCGCCACGGCGACGAACGCGCTGCCGCCGGACAGGAACAGCAACGCCCCCGGCCGGCGCGCGCGCGAAAGCCACCCGCTGGTCAGGGCCCCCAGCGTGGCGCCGGCCGGAACGGCGGCGAACATCAGGCCGACCGCCGCGGGCTCGGGGGACAGGCCGGGAAACAGCACGCGGATGCCGCCGCCCAGGCTGGCGAGAGTGCCAACCGCCACCACCGCCCCCACCATCCGGTTGGCGAACAGATACGTCATCCCGGCGGCCAGCGCCCGTGCCGGCGGCTCGACCCCGCCCCGGGGCGGCATGGCCGGCAGGCGCAGCAGCGATACCACGGTCAGGAAGGTGCCCGCCGCCGCCAGCGCGTAATTCCACTCGACCCCCGCCGACACGATGACCAGCCCGCCCAGGGCGGGCGAGATCACGCCGCCCAGGCGAACCGTGAGCATGCCAAGGGCACCGGCTGCCGCCAGGTTCTCACGCCCGACCAGGGCCGGGACGGCGGCCATCAGCGCGGTCATGCCGATGGCGCCGAAGAAGCCGTCCCATACCGCCAGGACGTACAGGACGGGCAGCCAAGGCGACGGCGCGAAGGCGTTGAGGGCCAATCCGACGAAGCCCAGCCCGCACACCAACCGTGCGAACAGGATCAGGCGCCGACGGTCGTGGCGGTCGGCCAGCACGCCGCCCGCCAGCAGCCCCGCGAAAGTGGCGCCACCGCCCAGGGTCATGGCGGCGCCGACCTGGAGCGCCGATCCGGTCAGGGCCTGGATCTGGACCGGCACCGCCACCGTCAGAAGCCCCAGCGACAGAACCGACAGCGTCCGGGCCAGGAAGACGGTGCGGAAATGCCGATTCCGCCGCAGAAGGCCGAAATCGGGAAGGATCGCCGGCTTGGCCGCCATCACCGCCTCTCCGCCAACCGGGCCAGCAGACCGTCGAGGACGGGGCCCAGCACCTGGAGCGAGCGCGGCGATACGATGTCGGTATGGGAACAATCCAGTTCCACCACCTTCAGGCTCCCCACATAGGGGCGCCAGGTCCCTTGCACGTCCATCCCGGCGGGCAACGAGCGGCTGGCGACGAACAGGGTCGCCTCACCCGGATAGCGGGCGGTGCGAGCCGACGACAGCAGCCGGACGGAATCCTCGTAATTGGCGGTGATGTGATCGAACATCGCGGCCTTCTCGCGGGCCAGGGCGGGATCGAGGGTGTCCTCGGAGGCCGCCATGAACAGCGCCCGCTCCCGCTCGATTTCCCGTTCGCCGTCCTCGTCCAGTGGCTTGTCCCAGTCCTGGGTCTCGGGCGGATAGGTGTCGAGCAGCCCAAGGAAGCGGACCTCTTCCCCCTGCTCCACCAGCCTCGCCGCCAGCCCCTGGGCGACGGTGCCGCCCAGCGAATAGCCCAGCAGGTAATAGGGGCCGCTCGGCTGGACCTCGCGCAAGGTCGCGAGATGCATGTCGCACATCTCGGCCATGGTCCGGCATCGGGCGATGGGGCCGTGCGGACGGGGCGATTGCACGCCGATCACCGGCCAGCGCGGATTCAAGTAGCGGGTCAGCACGCTGAACTGCCACGAGAACCCCGAGGCGGGATGAATGCAGACCAGGGCCGGCCCCTCGCCGGGCCGCAGCCTCAACACGGTGTCCAGGCCGGCGCGGCGATCCGCCTCCGCCTGCTCCGAGAACAGCGCCCTGGCGAGCCGTTCCACCGTCGGCGCGACCATGACCTGTCCGACCGAGACGGACGCGGCCAGTTCGCGCCTGATGTCGGCGGCCAGCCGCATGGCCAGCAGCGAATGGCCGCCCAGGGAGAAGAAGTCGTCGTCGGCCGCCACCGCATCGAGCCCGAGGACGCGGGCGAAGATTTCCGCCAGTCTCGTCTCGATGCCCGGCATCGGCTTGCGGCCACCGCCCCGCGCCGCGCCACCCGGGTCGGGAAGCGCCTTGCGGTCCAGCTTGCCGTTGGCGCTGAGCGGGAACGCATCCAGGCACATCACCGCCGCCGGCACCATGTGAGAGGGTAGGCGCCGCGCCAGTTCGGCCCGCAGCGCCTCGCCGTCGACGCCGATGCCGGGCTCCGGGACCACGTGGGCGAGCAACTGGCGGCCGTCGGCCCCGGCCAGTCCGCCGCCGCCGATCACCCGCGCGTGCACCACCGCCTGGGCCACCCCTGGCAGTCCCAGGAGGATGCTCTCGATCTCGCCCAACTCGATCCGCTGGCCCCGGATCTTCACCTGATCGTCGCCACGCCCCAGGTAATCGACGCTGCCGTCGGGCAGCCACCGGGCGATGTCGCCGGTCCGGTACATGCGCTCGCCCCGCCCCTGGGGATCGGCCACGAATCGGCCGGCGGTCAGCGACGGCCGATGCAGGTAGCCGTCGGCGAGCTGCAGGCCGGTGAGGTAGAGATCGCCGGCGACACCCACCGGCACCGGCCGCAGCCAGGCGTCGAGAATCCGCAAGCCCGTGTTCCACACCGGCCGGCCGATGGGGACGCCGGTCCCGGCGACCGCGGCCAGCGCGTCGCCAAAGGCCGGCTGGTAGGTGACGTCGACCGCCGCCTCGGTGGGGCCGTAGAGATTGTGCAGCGGCGCCGCGAACGACGCCTGCCAGCTCTCCGCCAGTTCCCGCGACAGCGCCTCGCCGCTGCAGAAGACCAGCCGCAGGCTTCCCGCCGCCTCCCGGCTATCGGGCGCCGTCGCCGTCCCCGCGATGAAGGCGGCCAGCATGGACGGCACGAAGTGCATGGTGGTGACCGCATGGTCGCGAACCAACCGCAGCAGCTCGTCGGGATCGCGATGGGCCTCGGGGGGCGCCATCACCAGGCGGGCGCCGGTGATCAACGGCCAGAAGAACTCCCACACCGATACGTCGAAGCTGCTGGGAGTCTTCTGGAGGACCACGTCGCCGGCCCCCAGCCGGTATTCGTGCTGCATCCACAGCAACCGGTTGACGATGGCGCGGTGCGACACCACCACGCCCTTGGGACGGCCGGTGGAGCCCGAGGTGTAGATGACGTAGGCGGCGTGGTCGGGGGTGGCCGGGGATGGCGCCTCCCCCTCCCCGCCATCGCCGTCCGCCAGCCGGTCGGCGACCAGCAGCGGCGCCATGCCGTCGAAGCGGGATCTGAGGGCGTCCGTCGTCACGATCAGCCTCGGCCGGGCGTCCTCGACCATCATGGCGAGGCGGCCGTCGGGGTAGCCGGTGTCGAGGGGCAGGTAGGCGGCACCGGCCTCGACCACCGCCATCAAGGCCAGGCTCAGATGCACCGAGCGCGGCACCGCCACCGCCACCCGGTCGTGGGGCTCGACCCCGGCGGCACGCAGCCGCCGCGCCAGCGCGCCCACCCGCTGCCGCACCTCGTGATAGGTCAAGGAATGATTGGCGTCCACCAGGGCGACGGCGTCGGGCGTCCGTCGGGCCTGCGCGGCCAGCAGCCCGCACAACGTCCCGGCCGGCACCTCGACGGAGGTGTCGTTGGCCGTCGCCACCAGCTCGCGTTCCTCCTCGGTCTGAAGGGTCACGCGGCTCAACGGCAGGTCGGGGCGCGCCACCACCTGCTCCAGCAGCATCACCAGCCGACGGGCCAGCCGCTCCGGGGCTTCCACGCCGTCGCGGTACTCCAGTTGCAGGCGCGGCGTCCGGCCGGGATAGACCATCAGCGTCAGGGGATAGTGGGTCGTGCCGCGGTTGCCGGCCTCGACGCAGCGCAGGCCGGCATGGTCGCGACCGACCAGCCCGTCGTCGTCGGGGTAGTTCTCCACCACCAGCAGCGTGTCGAACAGGGTCCCGGTACCGGCCAGGCGCTGGATCTCTCCCAGGCCGAGTCCGTCGTGCTCGAGCAGGTGGATCTGCCGCTCCTGCACCGCCTGCAACTGGTCGAACAGGGGCGAGCCGGGGTCCAGCCGCAGACGCACCGGCACGGTGTTGGTGAACAGGCCGATATGGGCGTCGACGCCGTCCACGGCGCCGGATCGCCCCGATACCGGCGAGCCGAAGACCACGTCGTCGCGGCCGCTGACGGCGCCCAGGAAGGTGGCCCACAGGCCCTGCATCAGGGTGTTGAGGGTCAGGCCGCGCCGACGGCGCAGGGAGTCCATGGCCTCGGCCAAGCCGGGCGGCAGGGCCAGGGGCAACAGCCGCACGGCGCCCAGGTCCACCCCCTCGTAAGCCAGCGTCGGCGACACGCCGCTCAACGCCTCGCTCCACGCCAGACGGGCCGGGGCCGGATCGCGGGCGGCGAGTTGGCGCACCACCGTCGGATAGTCGGGAACAAGCGGCGGCAACGCCGCGCCGGCATAGGCGGCCAGCAGGTCGCGCAGCAGAATGGTCGAGGACCATCCGTCGCCGACCAGATGATGGCAGACGATCATGAGCACGTGATGCTGGTCCGCCAGCCGCGCCAGCACGGCCCGCAGCAGCATGCCGCCCTCGGCCAGGAAATCGCGGGCCAGCTCGGCCTGTTCCAGCCGCTCCACGTCGCCGCCGCCCGCGACGTCCACTTCCCGCCATGGGCACCGGCGGTCGCCGCTCGGCAGGACCTGCACCGGGGCGCCGCCGCGGTCGGTGTCGAACGCCACGCCCAATTGGGGATGACGGCGCAGCACCGCGTCAAGCGCGTCACGCAGTCGTCGCGGGTCCAGCCGTCCCTTGAGTTCGAAACGGGACAGGGCGTTGTAACGGGCCGCCTCGTCGCCCAACTGGGCGTGGAACAGCAACCCCTCCTGGAGGGGCAGGACCGGCAGGACGGCGGCGATGGGACCATGGCGGGCCTCCAGGGCCACCTGATCACAATCGGGCCCGGACAGCACGATCGACGCCCGCTCCAGCGACGACAGCGCCTTGGCCATGCGCGCGGCGGTTCGCTGGGCGAAGACGTCGCGCGGCCGCAACGAATGGCCGGCCCGCCGCAGGGCCGTGCCCAGGGCCATGGCCGTGATGCTGTCGCCGCCGAGCAGGAAGAAGTCATCGTCGGCACCCACCGCCGGCAAGCCCAGCACCGCCGCCATCGCCTCGCAGACCAGCCGTTCGGACCCGGTGGCGGGAGCGCGGCCGGCCCGCGCCGCCTCCGGCTTCAGGGCTGCCAGGGCCTTGCGGTCCACCTTGCCGCTGCCGGTGGTCGGCAGGCGCTCCACGACCACCAGCGCCGACGGCACCATGTGATCCGGCAGCCGCACCGCCACCTGCTCCAGCAACCGATCGCGCAACCGCGCGTCGGGAATCTGCCCGGACGCGACCGAACAGTAGGCCACCAGGCGGGCGGACGCCCCCACCGCCTCGACCACCGCTGCGGCGCACCCGACCTCGGGCAGCGAGGCCAGGGCGCTCTCGACCTCGCCCAGCTCCACCCGGAACCCGCGCACCTTGACCTGGTGATCGACGCGACCGATGAAATCCAGCCGTCCGTCGTGCCGCCAGCGCACCACGTCGCCGGTACGGTACATGCGCTCGCCCGGCCGGAACGGGTTGGCGACGAAACGCACCGCGGTCAGGCCGGGCTGGCCCAGATAGCCGCGCGCGAGCCCCGCCCCGCCGAGATAGAGTTCGCCGGCGCCACCCACGGGGACCGCCTCGAGGCGGTCGTTCAGCACATAGGCGTCGGTATTGGCCACCGGGCGGCCGATCACCGGCCGATCGCAGTCGTCGACCCCGGCGACCAGGCTGTCCACCGTGCATTCGGTGGGGCCGTAGAAATTCAGCGCCGGCAGGCCGGGACGCCGGCGCAACGTTTCCCACAGGGCGGGCGACACCGCCTCGCCGCCCAGGATCACCACCATGGGTCCAGGCCGGCCATCCGCCAGTAGGCCGCAATCCAGCAACTGGGTCATGAACAGCGGCGTCACCTCGATGACGTCGACCCTGGCGGCGTGCAACGCCTCCACCAGCGCCATGGGGTCGCGCCGGGTTTCGTCGTCGAAGACGTGCAGCTCGTGACCCAGCAGCATCCAGATCAGCGGATCCCAGGATGCGTCGAAGCAGAACGACGCGGTGAGCCCCGCCCTCAGAGAACGGCCGGCCCTCCGGGCGGCCTCACCGAACACGCCGGCCCGATGCGACGCCAGCAGGTTGAGCAGCCCGCCATGGGTGCACACCACGCCCTTGGGGCGGCCGGTCGATCCCGAGGTGTAGATGACATAGGCCGCATCGTCGGCGCCTAGGCCAAGCTCGAGCGGATCGGCGGCGAGACCGGCCCCCCAGTCCTCGTCCACACCCAGGACCGGCCAACCGGACCCGAAGCCGGCCGCGACATCGGCGATGACCAGGGCCGGACGGGCGTCGTCGCACATCAGCTCCAGCCGGTCGCGGGGATAGCCCAGGTCCAGCGGCAGATAGGCGGCCCCCGCCGACATCACCCCCATCAGCGCCACCACCGACTCCAGCGAGCGCGGCAGGGCGACCGCCACCACGTCGCCGGGGCCGATCCCCCGCTGGCGCAGCAGCCGGGCGAGCCGATGGGCCCGTCCGGCGAGTTCGGCGAAGCTGAAACGGCGGTCGCCAGATACAACCGCAATGGCATCCCCTTGGGCGTCCACCTGGCCCAGGAAGACATCCAGGACCGTCCGTTCGCCATCGGCCAAGGGCAGGACCGCCCCCCGCGACCACCCGGCCAGAAGGCGGCGCTCGTCGTCGTCCAGCGGCGGGAACTCGCCGACCGGCCGATCGGGCGCGGCGATGAGGGCCCGGACCAACCGACCCAGACGGTCGCCGTGGCGGGCAAGGTCTTCGGCCTGGAGCCGGGTCGGGTCGGCCACCAGGTCGATGCTAACCCGCCCGTCCGCCAGGTAGACGCCGATTTCCACGTCCTCGATGGGGCCCGAGGCCAGTTGGTGGGTTGTCGCCTCGACGCCGTCGAAATCCAGGCGGTAGTCGAACATCTTGAAGTTCAGCACCGGCCCGTGCATGCCCCGCCCGGTCCCCACCAGCCCGAGGTCGCGGCGCAACTGCTCGGCCTCGTAGCGCTGGTGACGCCGGACCACCTTCAGCTCGGCGGCCACCTCCCGGGCGATCTCGACCAGGGACAGCGCGGGAGCCACCGACACCCGCATGGGCAGGACGTTGACCACCGGCCCGACGGCATTCGCCGCCGCCGAGCCCAGGCGCCGCATCAAGGGCAGGCCGATCCACACCGGGGCGGCGCCGGTCATGCGGTGCAGATAGACCGCGATGGCCGCCATGACCATGTCGGATGCCGCCGGCCCCTTGCCGGTAAACGGCGCCGCGTCGAGGTGGATGGCGTGGCGCGGCGGCAGGCCGGCCGTCGTCCCGCCCGGAGACGCGCTCGCGGGGGCAAGGTGGATGGGCGCCGGCAGATCGCGGGTATGTTCGGCCCAGAACGCCCGGTCACGCGCTTCGGCCTCGGATCCGGCATAGGCCTGGTACTCTTCGACCACCTCGGAGAACGGAGCGAACGGAGAGGCGCCCACCGGCCGGCCTCGGCGCAGCGCGGTGTAGATCGTGGCGACGCGCCGCGCGATGGCGGCGAAACTGTAACCGTCCACCATCAGATGGTGGTACCGCTGGTACCAGATCCAGCGCTCGTCCCCGATGCGGAACAAGACCTGCCGGTGGCGCGGCGGGCCGGACGCGGCGGCGAAATCCTCCTCCATCGACAGCCGCGCGGCGCCGGCCGGGTCGGCATCGCCCCGCAGGTCCACGAGTTCCGGTTCGGGCAGGGCGGCCGGATCGACGGCGGTCGGAAGGATCTGGACCGGACCGTCCGCGCCGTCGACGAAGCGGGCGTGAACGGTGTCGGCCTCGGCCAATCCCAGCCGCACGGCCGTGTGGAAGCACCGGATATCCAGCGGGCCGTTCACGTCCACGTATTGGGCCACCACATAGGCGTTGCCCGAGGCGGCAAGGTGGTCCGCCATCCAGATTCCCGGTTGGGCAGCCACCAACGGCAGCCGCAGCTCGGTCGAGGGGATGATTTCCAGGGTCGCGGTCGCCAGCATGTGCAGGGGCCTTCGGGTCAGGAGCGGGAGCGCAGGGCGAGCGGGCGCATGTCGGTCCAGCGCTCCTCCACATAGGCCAGGCAGTCCTGCCGCGGCCGTGGCCCGAACACCGCTTCCCAGCCATCGGGAAGCGGTGCGAAAACGGGCCACAGGCTGTGCTGCAGTTGACCGTTCACCAGGACCAGGAAGCTTTGCGCGTCGTCGTCGAAGGGATTCGGCTTGCTGTCGCTCATGGTTGGAGCTCCGATTCAAGGAGAAGGGAGAGGCCGTCCACCATGCCGCCGCGCCAGCACAAGGGATCGTGGCCTCCGGAATAGACGCGGAAGGTGGAGGTGTGGCCGGCTTGCGCCAGGGCGCCATGGAGGCGCCGGTTGACGGGCAGGATGACGGCCTCGTGGCTGCCGGCCTCGAGAAAGATGTCGAGCGGCGCCGGGGCCGTCCCCGCCGCCTCGACGTCGCGGATCAGGACTTGATCCCGCCACCAGAACGAGCCGGACTGGCTGAGCACCTTGCCAAACCGCCCGGGACGACGAAGTCCGGCATGGAGAGCGGCCAACCCGCCGAAACTCTGGCCCGCCACGACGGTGCGGCCGGGGTCTTGGGTCACCGCCGCCGACCCGGCGACGAGCGGCAGCAATTCGTGCTGGACCGCCTCCCAGAAGGCGTCGTCGCAAGTCAGTTCGCGGCTGCGGGTCTCGCGGTCGACGGCGTCGATCAGCACATGGGTGGCGCCGGGCAGGCGGCCGGTGCGGGTGGCGCGCTCGAGGGCCGCGAAGATCGGCATCGCCTCGGCCCAATAGCCGCCGTCCAGCATCAGGACGAGCGGCTGATCATCGGAGCCGCCGGTGTCGTGCACCCACACCCGCCGGGTGTTGCCCAGCCGACGGCTGTCCCAGGACAGGCGATGCGGGCGGGCGGTATCGAGGTCGCCGCCCCCGCCCCATTCCGGCTGGAACGGAGCGTCCGGCAGGTGGGCCGCCGAAAGCCGCTGACCGGCCGCTCCGGCATGAGGCTCGATCGGATTGAGAGGATCGGGCTCGGAGCACGCCAGCAGCGACAGCCACCGGGCACGCCGATCCGTAGTGCCGGGCGGAAGGTCGTCGGCGAGGGGAATGAAGCAATAGGCCCCGCGCCAGTCGGACTCCAGGTCCACCGACCAGAACCAGACGTCCGTCCCGGGAACCCGGGTCAGGCCTTCCGGAACGGAGCGGTGGTGATCGGTGACCGACACCACGTCGATCAGTACCCGACGGATGGACGACCGGCGTTCGCATCCGTGCGGATCACGCCACAGGAACGTCACCCGGGTCCGTGCGTCGTCCAGACGGGTCGTCAACGGCGTTCCGGCAAGGGCGACGTGCGCCCACCATGACTCGCTTCCCACCGGAGCACCGAAGCGGGGGCCCATCAGCCTCATCCCACCGCCTCCACCGCTTGCGTCGACCACACGCTGTCGCGCGGTCCCGCCACGGCGCGGCGGGCGGCGACGCGGGCCATCCAGGCCAGCCCGAGCGCCATGGTGACGGCCGTCAGGTCGACCCCCACGGTGTCGCGCCAGGCCCACAGGCCCAGGCCGGGCGCCGCCCAGGCCAGCACCGTGGTGAGCGGAATGGCGGCGGTCGCGGCCGCGCACAGCCAGAGAAGATCGATTCCGGCCCGCGCCGCGCCTCGACGGAAGGCCCAGGCGACCGAGCCCAGGAAGACCAGGTAATAGAGCCCGCGATGCCACGGATCGAGATCGGCCACCCAACCGCTCAACCATTTGCTCGCGACGATGGCCACCGAGACCCCGGCCACCGAGCCCAGGCAGACCCCCACGGTCAGCGACGCCATCCAGCGGGTGGAGCGGCTCTGGGTCACCGGTCCGCCGGCCCGCCGCTCGGTGCGCCGCCGGCTCTCGATCCACAGCAGGTTTCCCGAATAGAACAGGAAGGCGCCGGCCAGCCCGAGCGCCAGATACCCCCATTTCACGGGGGCGCCGCCGAAGCTGGCGAAATGCAGCGCGAACAACGCCGCCACCGTGACCGAATAGGCGCCCTGGTGGCCGGGCAGATACTCGGTGGAGACGATGTCGCCGGTGACCGGGCTCATCACGACGAATCCCTCGCCGCGCATCAAATAGCGGTCGTCGGTCCCCCACACCCGCACCGCGGCGCCCAATGTTCCGGGGTCGCGGTAATGCATGGTGGTCGGCCGGAACCCGGGCGACAGCGCCGCGATGCGCGCCACCAGGTCCTCGGGCGGCAACATGGCGGCCGGGGTCTGGTCGCGCTTGATTGGCGTGAAGGGACTGTCGGCCCGCATCACCTCGCGCAGGCGCCCCTCGTACACCGCGACATCCAGGGTGTCGTAGATCTGCTCGTGGAGGCCAAACACCACCGCCGTCACGGCGATAACCAGATGGAAGGGAAAGCTGAGCAACCCCACCAGATTGTGGGCATCCAGCCACAGGCGCTTGAGATTGGCCCCCAGCCTGAGCGCGAACAGGTCCTTGACCAGGGACGGCAGCAGGACGATCACACCCGACACCAGCGCGACCACATAGACGGCGCTCACCACCCCCATCAGCGCCGCCCCCAGATGCTCGTCGCCGGGAAGGCCGGCGGTTCGGTGGAGATCGTCCACGAACTGGGCCAGCCCGGTGGGATGCAGGCGGTCGACGTGCACTCCGCCGTCCGGCGCCAGGGCGGCCCCCTTGGGGAAACGGTCGTCCAGGGATTTCTGCCAGGTCAGGCGGGCGGGAATCTCGTCCTCGCCGCCCAGGTGCAGGGTGAATTCGCGCCGGGCATCCGGCTGGGTGGCCAGGGTCCGGATGATGAGCTCATGCGCCGCCTCCGGCGCCGTCGGCGCGGTGCGGGCCGGAGGTTCCGCCCACCGCGCCAGCGGCTGTTCGAACACCGTGACCGCGCCGGCGTAGAAGGCGACGAACAGGAACAGGCCGGTGACGATGCCGGTCCAGGTATGGACAACCTTGTAGAGGCGGACGATATCGCTGCGCATGGTCACCTGGCGAAATGGCGGCAGAGATGGAGGACGGCATAGGCCACGACGTTCGCGCCCCCCAGCCAGAGCCAGGCCCGCATGCCGCTGCGAAACAGGAAGCAGACGCTCGCCACGGCCAGCCACAGCGGGGCGACCAGCCACATGGCCAGTTGGTATTTGTTGGGGCCGTCGGGGGCCGCCCAAGCGAAGACGCCGGCCACGGCGAAGGCCAGGCCGAGGCCCAGGACCGCACCGGCCAGGCTCTTGCTCAGCCAGTCCTGGCGAATGGCAGCCATCGCCGGATCCTCCGCAGGGGGGCGGCCACCACCGCCATCATGGGCAGAAGCATGAACGCCACCATGGCGACGGTCAGAGCGGTGAAAAACGCGGTCACCGGATGCAGCGCCTGGCACCACCACAGCCATGCCAGCACCAGCAATCCGGCCCCGCCAGCGCGGCCGGAGCGGCCGGGCAACGGAGAGGATAGCCATTGCTGGCGCGGGGCGGCGAGATACAGGCAGGCCGCCCCGGCCGTGGTGGACACGATCGCCGCGAGATGGATGAAGGTCGTCGTCATCGCGGTCTCGCCGGCGACGATCAGAAGCCGACCGTGGCCGACAGGCCGTAGGTGCGCGGCTCGCTCTGGGTGACGTATCCGTCCGCGAAGCTGCCGGCCCAATAGTCCTTGTCGAGCAGGTTGGTGACATATCCCCGGACGGTGACGTCGCGGTCATAGACCTGCATCACATAGCGGGCCCCGGCGTCGAACCGGGTCCAGTCGGGGATGCTCAGGGTGTTGCTGGAGTTGACGTACTGCGATCCGGTGTAGACGATCCGGCCCTCCAGGGTCAGGCCGCGCAGGAACGGGGTGTCCCATTCGGCCCCGATATTGGCCTGCCATTCCGGCGTGCCGTAGGCCACCTTGCCGGTGTTGGTGCCATTGGCGGTCTTGGTCTGCTCGCCCTCGATGTAGGTGACGCCGCCCAACACCCGCACCGATTCGACCACTTCGCCGAAGACGTTCCATTCGACGCCGCGATTGCGCTGCTCGCCGGGTTCGTAGGTGGTGCCGTTCTTGATGATCGTGTTCTGCTGGGTGATCTCGAAGACGCTCAGCGTATTGGCGATCTTGCCTGCATCCCATTTGACGCCGGCTTCCTTCTGCTTGCTGACATAAGGGGCGAAGGTCTGGCCGTAGTTGGTGGCGGTCGCGTCGGTGACGCGACCGCCCTGGGTCAGCCCCTCGATATAGTTGGCGTAGAAGGAGACGGAGTCGCCGAACGGCTTGACGACCAGCCCCACGGCGGGCGTGAACACGCTGTCGTCGTAGTTCGAGGTCTCGTTGCCGAGTGTCGCCGCGGCGGTGCTGAAGGCCTTGTTGTTGACGCTTTGCATGCGCCCGCCCAGGGTCAACTGGACCTTGTCGCCGGCGACCGACAGGGTGTCGGCCAAGGCATAGCTGGTCAGCAGCAGCCAGCTGTTCCTGGGCGCATCGCTCGGTACCGCGGCAAGGCGAGGCGTGACGGGTGCATAGATGTTGGATGCGAAGGTGGCGCTGTTGGCCGAGCGGAACCCGCCATCCTGTTCCAGCGACGTGTAGGTGGCGACCACCTCGTGGCCGACGGGGCCGGTCTCGAAGCGTCCCCGCGCTCCGACCTCGAAAGTGGTGGAGTCGGTGAAATCCCGGCGTGCGGTGGTGAGGGTGCTGCTGGTGGTGCCCGCCGCGTTGACGTTGCGAAGATGGGTCGAGGTGATGAAGCCGCTCTGGCGCTGGATCATCCGGCCAAGGGCGACATGGGCCGTCAGATCCTTGAAGACGTCATACTCGCCCCGGGCCAGGAAGGCGGTGTTCATCTGCTCGCCGAAAATGCCCCGGAAAGCGTTGGTGTCGGAATCCGGCGCATCGGGAACCGAGGTGGCCGTGGACAGGAACCCCACGTTCATGGGGCTGCCGCCCTCGAAGCGGATGCGGGTGTTGTAGCCGTCGAGCGACAGCCGGAGGTCGTCGCCGCGATAGTCCAGCGCGAGGGCTCCGAGACGGGATTCCTTGGATTCGCCGTCCACGCCCGATTCGCCGTCGCGATAGGCGACGTTGGCGCGAACACCGACCCGGCCATCGGTGCCGAAGCGGCGACCGAAATCCACATGGGCACCGGCCTGGCCCGGCGACGTGAAGTCGCCGGTCACGTCGGTCACCGGGGCGTCGACGGCGCGCTTGGGAACCAGATTGACCGTGCCGCCGATGCTGCCGCCGGGCGACATGCCGCTCAGCAGCGCGTTGGGCCCCTTCAGCACCTCGGCCCGCTCCAGGAAGTCGGTGGGGACGTGCCCAAGCGGCGCGATGCCGTAGACGCCGTTGAACGCCATTTCGTTGGACAGAAGGGGAAAGCCGCGAACGCGGAGATTCTCCTGAACGTGGCCGGCGGGCGTGGTGAACCGAACCGAGGGATCGTTCTCCATGACATCGGCCAGGGTTCGGGCCTGCTGGTTGCGCATCAGTTCCGAGGTGTAGCTGGTGACGTTGAACGGGGTGTCCATGACGTCGCGGTTGCCGAGCATGCCGAGCTTGGCGCCGCGCGCCACCTGGCCGCCGGCATATTCGGGCGGCAGGTTGCCGATCTCGGCCTGCGGGGGAACGGTGCCGCGGCCTTCGACGGTCACCGGCCCCAGGGTCAGCGCGCCGTCGCCTTGCGCCGGCCGATCGAGGGCCACCGTGTTCGATCCGGTGAACCGATACGAGAGACCCGTGCCGGCGAGCAGGCGGGACAGCCCCTCGGCCGGCGTGACGGAGCCCTTGAGGGCGGCGCTGCGCAAGCCCGCCACCATCTCGACGTCATAGAACAGCTGCAGTCCCGCCGCCCGGGCGAAGCCGAGGAGGGCGCCGTTGAGGTCCTGGGCCGGGATGTCGACCGTGACCGCCCTTTCGCTGGCGGCGGCCGACGGAGCCCCCTGTTCGGCCAAGGCCGGCCCCGACAGCAGCGCCAGACCGGTCATCAGCGCCATCGCCGCCGCCGTCGAGCGAAGCCCGTCGCACCCGGCGCCCACCATCCCCTTACGCGACCACGTCACCCCCATCATCGGTTTCCTTCCATCCACTGGCGTTAATATGCGAATGCGTTTCATTCGCGCCTATTAGATGGGACGGGATCGACGATCCGATCCGGTAAGGCAAACTCGATTTTTTTTAAGGGGGATGCCGGCGGGGGGCGGAATTCACCGCCGATTCAGTAGAGGACCGTCACCAGAGGCGAAAGGGAAGCGGCTCGAATCCTGAGCGTTTCCACGATCGTCGCGAACGCGGCCTCGGGTTCGCCGGCCTCGAACACACCGCTGACGGTGCGCGATGCCAATCCGCGATCGGCGATGACGATCGTGCCATATCGGCGCCGGTTCAGTTCGGCAACGACGTCGCCGAGTGGCCGATGGTCGAAGACCAGGCTTCCGTGGCGCCAGGAGATGGCCGTGTCGAGGCCGACCTCCTCGACCGCGCCGACACCCGCCTCCGAATAGCGGATCGACTGGCCGGGCGACAGAACCACGGGCGGCGAAGCGCCGCCGCCGCCGCCCGGTCGGACCTCGACGTCGTGTTCGAGGACGGCTACCTCGACCGCATGCGGCATCCGGTTGACCGTGAAGCGGGTGCCGAGCGCCCGCGCGGTGCCGTTGGCGGCCAGGACGACGAAGGGCCGGTTCCCGCTCTCCGCCAGCGGAACCGGGACGAACTCGGCGATGCCGCCCAACAGCTTGATCCGCCGTGCCGCGTCGGAATAGTCGACGGCGATGGCGGTCGCCGGGCCAAGCCGCACGACGCTGCCGTCCTCCAGGGTCACGGTCTTCTGCTCTCCCGGCGCCGTATGATGGTCGGCGGTCAACACGACCCGCGGATCACCGAACCAAAGGGTCGCGCCCCCAGCGACGGACAACGCCAGGAGCACGGCCGCCGCCGCCGCCCGCAGCCAGGCAGGCGTCACCGGCCGGGTGGCCCTTCTCCACTCCGGCGGCATCGCCAATTCGGCCCCCAATCGGACCAGGCCCATCTTGGCCCAAACACCCCGCGCCTCGTCGAAGGCGGCCCGATGGCGCGGATCCTCTCCGAGCCAGCGATCGAGATCGCGACGCTCGACCGGACTCAGCGGGGCGCCGCCAAGGCGCGCGACCCATTCCGCCGCCGCCGTGTCGATGTCATCCAATGGCCGTTCCGCCGTGTGCACGTCTTGACCCCTGCCGATTCGCGCCGGTTCGAATTCATTCTCGATGATATGACGCATTCGCGGCCACGAATCGGTAAAGCATTACGGCTCCCCGGTGGTTCCTAGATGCGGCGGAGGCGCTGCATGACATGCTTGATGGCCTTCGCCAGGTGCTTCTGGACCGAGCTTTCGGAAATTTCAAGCCGGGCCGCCACGTCACGGTAAGTGCGTCCCTCGATGCGGACCAGGGCGAAGACCTGCCGGGTCCGCTCGGGAAGCTCGGCCAGGGCCGCGCGCATCAGCTCCAGTTCGGCCCGCCCGACCGCGGTCTGCTCCGGCGTCGGAGAATCATCGGCGATGGCTTCGAAGGTCTCGTCGGACAGAACCGCGATCCGCTCGCGCTGCAATTGCCGGACATGGTCGACCGCGAGGTTGTGCGCCGTGCGGTACAGGTAGGACCGTTCATGGACGATGGTCGACGCCGCGCCCGCCTTCTGCTGCTCGGCGAAGCGCAGGAAGGTTTCCTGGGTCAGGTCGGCCGCCGTCTCGGCGTCGCGCAGCCTTCTGGTGAGATAGGTCTGCACCTCGCGCCCGTGGGCGAGGAACAGA
The DNA here is from genome assembly GCA_937887565.1 of uncultured Rhodospirillaceae bacterium. GTDB lineage: Bacteria > Pseudomonadota > Alphaproteobacteria > Rhodospirillales > Magnetospirillaceae > CALABS01. The sequence goes on from CALABS010000041.1 coordinate 24,520, forward strand.
CGCTTGATGTCCTTGCCCGTCAACAGCCCCGTCCATTACCTCAGTCCCGCCCCCAACGCGACGCACAGCATATTGATAGCGACTCGCATTTGCAATATCCGGGCTGGCGGGAAGGGCAACGTCGAATGCCAGACCGGGAAGGAACTGACTGCGTCGGCGGCCAGGGACGGCAATGGCATGGCGAACTATCGCAATGGTGGTGGCGGCAGCAGCGGCAGAAAGGGCACCACGCATCCGCTCACACGTCCAACGGCGGACAGGGCAAGACCCGTCGAGACCGACGCTCCGGCGAGATTCCAGATCCGAAGCGGCCGCGGGACGGTATCCTTGGCCTATGTCCACCGGTCGGCCGAATCGGCCGAGTGCATGCGCCTGACCTTCGATGACCAGGACGCGGGAGCGGCCAGCTCGAAACGAAAGGGCCGGCTCCGCGACGGGCCGGCCCTTTACACCCCCTCGCCCCAGGAGATGGTCAGTGCAGCGCCTCGCCGGCGGGTCTGGTCATGGCCTCGTCCAGCGCCATCTTGGCGCAGCCGATCAGCAGCGCGATTTCCTTGAAGCCGCTGGCCTGGGCCTCGCGCTCCAGATAGGCCAGCGCCTGCTGCAGCGAGATCGCGGACTGCTCGCGGCGCTGCTCCTTGACGTTGACGATCATGTTCATTGCCAAGCCCTCCCTGTGATCTTGCCGAAAGTAGAGCACAGTCCCACCTCCGGATGTCACTGGGAGTAACCCCCTAGGGGAAACCCTAGGCGGCGCGGTTAGTCCACACGTATCATGTTAAGCATCATCGCCTTTACAACTGCATGCGTGCGATTGAACACCTGGAGTTTGCGTTTGGCGCTGTTGATGTGGAACTCCACACCTTTTTCCGAGATTCCCAGAATAGTGGAAATATCAAGGTTGGACTTTCCCCGCGCGGTCCATAGCAGGACCTCCTTCTCGCGGGGAGAGAGGAGCGACTTCTGCCGGGGCGGCGTCATCGCGCTTTCGATCAGGATGCGCACCGCGTGGTCATGATAATAGAGCGCGAGCAGATGGAGCAGATGGCGGTAGTAGATGATGGTCGCGTGGCCGTCGTTCTCGGTGCCGCCGGGCACGAAGCTGACGGTGGCGAACTCGCCGTTCTTGGCGTGTATGGGCACGGTCAGCCCGTCGATCATCCCGTGCTCGCGCGCCTCGGCGAACATCTGGCGCTGCTTGGGGGTGAGGTCGTCGCCGGCCGCCACGTCGGACCACAAGAAGGGCAGGCGACGGTTGGGCAATTCCTCGAGCAGCGGGTCGTCGCGCAGATAGCCAGCGGCCACGTACCGCCGCATCCACGACTCCGGATAGGTGCTGATGGCATAGGGAAGCGGACCCGGCAATCCGGCCACGCGAACCAGATGATAGGCGAAATGGGCGATGCCCAGCGGTTCGATGGTCTCGGCCAACAACCGCTTGCAGCCCTCGACGTCGTCGAGGTCCTTCAGCCGTTCGAGGAAGGTCCCGAGAATGTCGCGGTTGCCGAACATGCGTGCTCCGGTGAAGGCGGGCTTGCGGACAGGGCGACTATACTCCCGTTTTCGCCGTCTGCCCAAAGGGGCTGGTCAAATTCCGTTGATTAGACGATAAATTGCGGGGAAATCCATCGCAAGAGTCCAGCCCATGCCATCCATCGAGTCACCCGTGTCCCGGCGCAAGGGAAGCCGGGGCCGCACGCCCGCAGGCAAGCCCAATCCCATCGACGTCCATGTCGGCGCCCGCGTACGCCTGCGCCGGACCCTCCTCGGCATCACCCAGGAAAAGCTGGGCGAAGCCCTGGGCCTGACCTTCCAGCAGGTCCAGAAATACGAGCGCGGCGCCAACCGCGTCAGCGCCAGCCGGCTGTTCGACATGGCCCGGGTCTTGGACGTGCCGGTCGGCTATTTCTTCGACGATATGTCCGATGACGTGCGTCGGAACTCGCCCAGCCAGATGTCCTCCACCGACGAGCCCGAAGCCGCGCCGGGGGCGACCAGGAACGATCCGGTGATGAAGCGCGAGACCCTGGAGCTGGTGCGGGCCTATTACCGCATCGCCGACCCGCAGATCCGGCGGCGCGTCTATGACCTCGCCAAGGCATTGGCCGAAGTCATGGGCGACTGAGCGGCCGCGCGGGAGCCGTTGCCGGCTCACGCGACCGATGCCTCCTCGGCCCGCGCCAAGGCGGCGTTCCGTGCCGTCCGGCCGGAGTCGCGCGTGAGGATGCCGTGGATGGAGCGGGCCAGCGCGATCATTTCGACCGCGAAGACCATGGCCATCAGGATCCAGAAGCGGCCGAAGTCGGCGTACAGCGTGTTCACCGCCAGCGGGACGAAAAGCATCATCGTCACCAAGGCCAGCACCGAACTGCAGGTGGCGACCGCCGCCGCGGCGAGGCACACGATTCCCATGGTCGCGAACCACCATTCCATGACGCCCTCCCGAAAAACGACGAGCTCTCGGCTCATTCTTCATTTTTTGGTAGCATAACGCCGCAACCGCCGACGATCAAACAAATTTAGCATAATTCCAAATAAAAGGCCGCCCCTCCCGGCGGGAGAGGCGGCCCAATGGCGAGATTCGCCTCAGTCCTGGTCGCCCGACGCCCCCAGCGCCCGCGCCAGGTCGAGAACCCGGCGCCGCACCTGCGGATCGGCGATGCGGTAATAGGCCCGCACCAGCTCCAGGGTCTCGCGCTTGGTCAGTGGATCGGCTTCGATGGAGGCCGGCTCCTCGGCGATGCCGGACATCAGACGCGGCGACAATGCCTCGATCTCTCCCGACATATCGTCGAAAAAGAAGCTGACCGGAACATCCAGCACCCGCGACAGGTCGAACAGGCGGCTGGCGCCGACGCGGTTGGCGCCGCGCTCGTACTTCTGGACCTGCTGGAAGGTCAGGCCCAGGGCCTCGCCCAGCTTTTCCTGGCTCATGCCGAGAAGAGTCCGGCGCAGGCGTACGCGGGCGCCGACATGGACGTCGATGGGGTTGGGCTTGCCCGACGGCGTACGACCGCGACTGGACCGGCGGCGGGAGGGCATATCGGATGCGGGAGAAATGCTCGGCATGTGTGCTCACTTCCTGGAAGACCACGTCAACAAGGTTGAATATTGCCCATATCCGAGGGACGAAAGCAACCATATCGTGTGAGCGAATTTGTCATGCCTACCCCGCACCGGCGGAGGTTGCGATCGGGTAATTTCCGTTCGCGATCGGCCGCCGCCGCAGGCGCACCTACCCCCGGAGACGCAGAATCCGGCCGAAATCCTACCCATGACAGCACCATCGCCCTACCCCAAGGGGCTGCGGTGCAACATCGCAATTGCTCCTTAGTCGCAACTAGACGAATTTTTATTACTTTTATAGCGCTTTTTTCAAAAGGAACTTGCGCTTTCGCAGGTGCAATGTAATTAATGCCTCTCCAATGGGCACAGGCCGCGCCCATCCGCAGGTCATGGAGCGGGCACGCGGCGACATCAGAAGACGGAAAAGCGATGGCGAAGAGGGATCTCATCACGGTCGACGGCAACGAGGCGTGCGCATCGGTGGCCTACCGGGTCAGCGAGGTGGCGGCGATCTATCCGATCACGCCGTCCTCGACCATGGGCGAGCTGGCCGACCAGTGGTCGTCCGAGGGCCGCCGGAACATCTGGGGCGTGGTGCCCGAGGTGGCCGAGATGCAGCACGAGGGTGGCGCCGCCGGCGCGGTCCACGGCGCCGTCCAGGCGGGTGCGCTGTCGACGACCTTCACGGCGTCGCAGGGCCTGCTGCTGATGATTCCCAACATGTACAAGATCGCCGGCGAGCTGACCGCCTTCACCATGCATGTGACGGCGCGCACCATCGCCACCCACGCGCTGTCCATCTTCGGCGATCATTCCGACGTCATGGCCTGCCGCCAGACCGGCTTCGCCATGCTGGCGTCGTCCAGCGTCCAGGAGGCGCACGACATGGCGGCGATCGCCCACGCCGCCACCCTGAAGTCGCGGGTGCCGTTCCTGCACTTCTTCGACGGCTTCCGCACCTCGCACGAGGTGGCGAAGATGGAGGAGCTGACCGACGCCGACCTGCGCGTGCTGATCGACGAGGAGGCGGTCGAGGCCCATCGCGCCCGCGCCCTGTCGCCCGACCATCCGGTGCTGCGCGGCTCGTCGCAGAACCCCGACGTCTTCTTTCAGATGCAGGAGGCGCGCAACCCCTGGTACAACGCCTGTCCCGGGGTGGTCCAGGAGGTGATGGACCGCTTCGCCACCCTGACGGGGCGCCAGTACCACCTGTTCGACTATCACGGCCATCCCGAGCCGGCCCGCGTGATCGTGCTGATGGGCTCGGGCACGGAAACCGTCCACGAGACCGTCGACCATCTGGTCCGCCAGGGCGAGAAGGTCGGCGTGCTGAAGGTGCGCCTGTATCGCCCGTTCTCCGTCGACGCCTTCGTCGCCGCCCTGCCGCCGTCCACCGTCTCGATCGCCGTCCTGGACCGCACCAAGGAGTGCGGCGCCATCGGCGAGCCGCTGTACCTGGACGTGGTCGCCGCCCTGGCCGAGGCCAAGGCGGCCGGCAACCGCGCCACCGCCCGCGAGCCGCTGGTCATCGGCGGCCGCTACGGCCTGGCATCCAAGGAATTCACCCCGGCCATGGTCAAGGCGGTGTTCGACGAATTGCGCAAGGGCAAGCCCAAGCAGCACTTCACCGTCGGCATCAACGACGACGTCACCGGCCTGTCGCTTTCCTACGACGACAGCTTCGCCATTCGCCGCCCCAACGTGAAGGGCGCGGTGTTCTTCGGCCTTGGCGCCGACGGCACCGTCGGCGCCAACAAGAATTCCATCAAGATCATCGCCGAGAACGCCGGCTTCGAGGGCCAGGGCTATTTCGTCTACGACTCCAAGAAGTCGGGCGCCATCACCATCTCGCATCTGCGCTTCAGCCCCGACCGCATCCGGTCGGCCTATCTGCTGGACGAGGCGGATTTCGTCGCCTGCCACCACTTCGTCTTCCTCGACAAGTACGACGTGCTGAAATACGCCGCTCCGGGCGCCACCTTCCTGCTCAACGCCCCCTACCCCGCCGACGAGGTGTGGGACCACATGCCCCGCGAGGTGCAGCAGGAGATCATCGCCCGCCAGCTCAAGGTGTTCGTCATCGACGCCCACAAGGTGGCGGTGGCCGCCGGCATGGGCCAGCGCATCAACACCATCATGCAGACCTGCTTCTTCGCGCTGTCGGGCGTGCTGCCCAAGGACGAGGCCATCGCCCACATCAAGGAGGCGATCGAGAAGACCTACGGCCGCAAGTCGCCGGCCATCGTCGAAAAGAACTTCACCGCCGTCGACATGACGCTGGAATACCTCGTCGAGATGACCGTGCCGGCGGACGCCACCTCGGCCCACTGCGTGCCGCCCATCGTGCCGCCGGAGGCGCCCGACTTCGTCCAGCGCGTCACCGCCTTCATGCTGGCCAACAAGGGCGACCTGCTGCCGGTGTCGGCCTTCCCGCCGGACGGCACCTGGCCCACCGGCACCGCCCGCTTCGAGCGCCGCAACATCGCCGCCGAGCTGCCGGTGTGGGAGCAGGACCTGTGCATCCAGTGCAACAAATGCGTGATGGTCTGCCCGCACGGCGCCATCCGCGCCAAGCTGGCCGAACCCGAGCTGATGGCCGGCGCCCCCGGAACCTTCAAGCAGATGCCCTACAAGGGAAACGAGATGAAGGGCGGCGCCTATCTGCTGCAGGTGGCGCCCGAGGACTGCACCGGCTGCACCCTGTGCGTCCGGGTCTGCCCCGGCAAGGACAAGAAGGATCCGTCGCGCCTGGCGCTGCGCATGGAGGACAAGCTGCCCATGATGGAGGCCGAGAAGGCCAACTGGGACTTCTTCCTGTCGCTGCCCGAGATCGACCGCACCAAGCTGACCAAGCCGACGGTCAAGACCTCGCAGTTCCTGCAGCCGCTGTTCGAGTTCTCGGGCGCCTGCCTGGGCTGCGGCGAGACCCCGTACATCAAGCTGCTGACCCAGCTCTACGGTGACCGCCTGCTGATGGCCAATTCGACCGGCTGCTCGTCGATCTTCGGCGGCAACCTGCCGACCACGCCCTATTGCACCAACGACGACGGCCGCGGTCCGGCCTGGTCCAACTCGCTGTTCGAGGACACCGCCGAGTTCGGCATGGGCTTCCGGCTGGCGGTAGACCGCCACAAGGACCACGCCGCCCTGCTGCTGACCAGCCTGGCCTCGGCCGGAATGGTGCCCGAGAAGCTGGCCAACGAGCTGCTGTTGTCGCCCCAGGGCGACGACGCCCAAGTCGCCGCCCAGCGCGCCCGCGTCGACGACCTGCGCCGCATCCTGTCCTCGGTCCAGTCGCCCGAGGCGCGGCGCCTGACGGAGCTGGCCGACTACCTGGTCGAGAAGGTGGTGTGGATCATGGGCGGCGACGGCTGGGCCTACGACATCGGCTACGGCGGCCTCGACCACGTGCTGGCATCGGGCAAGAACGTCAACATCCTGGTCATGGACACCGAGGTGTATTCCAACACCGGCGGCCAGGCCTCGAAGGCGACCCCCATCGGCGCCGCCGCCAAATTCGCGGTAGCCGGCAAGACCCTGCCCAAGAAGGACCTGGGCATGATGGCCATGGCCTACGGCAACGCCTACGTCGCCAACATCGCCTTTGGCTCCAAGGACGTGCAGACGGTGCGCGCCATCCAGGACGCGGTGTCCTATCCCGGCGTGTCGCTGATCGTCGCCTACTCGCACTGCATCGCCCATGGCTACGACATGGCCGACGCGCTCGAGCAGCAGAAGCTGGCGGTCCAGTCCGGCTACTGGCCGCTCTACCGCTTCGACCCGCGCAAGCTGGGCTCGGGCGAGCAGGCGCTGACCCTCGACAGCCAGGAGCCCAACGGCAAGCTTTACGACTTCCTCAAGGGCGAGGCCCGCTTCACCATGGTGGAACGTGCCGACCCGGTTCGCTTCAAGGGAATGGTGGACGGCGCCGAGGACGTCATCCGCCGCCGGTTCGCCACCCTGCGCCGCTTCGCCGGCCTGCCCGACCCGGTGCCCCACAAGGACGCCGCCGAATAGGGCGACAGCCTCCCCGTCCCCGTGAAAGAGGGACGGAGGATCGGGGAGAAGGCCCCCGGGGAAACCCGGGGGCCTTCTTTTGTGCGAGAGCCCCCGTCTATGCCGCCCGCACGGTGGTGATGAAGCGATCCACGTCGGCGCGCAGATGCTCGGCCTCCCGCGCCAGCCCGCGCGCCGCCCCCAGGACCTGGGTCGCGGCCGAGCCGGTCTCGGTGGACGCCTGGTTGACGCCGACGATGGTGGTCGACACTTCCTGGGTGCCCTCGGCGGCCTGCTGGACGTTGCGGGCGATTTCCTGGGTGGCGGCCGATTGCTCCTCGACGGCGGCGGCGATGGATTCGGCGATCTCGGCGATCTGCCCGATGGTGGTGCCGATGCCCTGGATGGCCGCCACGGCGTCGCGGGTCGCGCCCTGCACCGAGGAAATCTGCTGGCCGATCTCGTCGGTGGCGCGCGCCGTCTGGTTGGCCAGGCTCTTGACCTCGCCCGCCACCACCGCGAAACCCTTGCCGGCGTCACCGGCGCGTGCCGCCTCGATGGTGGCGTTCAACGCCAGCAGATTGGTCTGGCTGGCGATGGCGGTGATCAGCTTGACCACGTCGCCGATGCGGTCGGCGGCCTGGGACAGATGCTGGACCAGGTTGCCGACCCGCCGCGCCTCGTCCACCGCCTGACGGCTGACCCGCGACGACACCTCCACCTGCCGGCCGATCTCGGCGATCGACGTGGACAGTTCGGTGGTGGCGGCGGACACGGTCTGGACATTGGCGGTGGCCTGCTCGGCGGCGACGGCCACCGAGGTGCTCTGGCGCTGGGTCTGCTCGGCCACCGAGGACAGCGCCTGGGCCGAGGCCTGCATCTCGGTCGCCGCCGAGGACACACTGTCGACGATGCCCTTGATCGACCGGTCGAAGTCGTCGGCGAGCCGGTTCATGTCGCGCCTGCGGCTCTCGGCGGCCAGCTTCTCGGCCTCCTTGGCCTCGGCCTCCATCTTGCGGTTGGCCTCCATGCGGTCACGGAACACCTGCACCGCCTGAGCCATGGCGCCCAATTCGTCGCCGCGATCGGTGGCGGGGATGGTCACCGAGAAATCGTCGTTGGACAGCCGCGTCATCACCTGGGTCATGGCCGCCACCGGCCGCGACACGTTGACCACCAGGAAGAACCCCATGGATGCCGTCATCGCCACCGCCAGCACCAGGCCGCCGATGACCAGAAGGCGCGCTCCGGCATAGATTGCGTCGCCCTTGACGCCGTCGGCCTCGGCACCATCGTGGTTGAGCGTCGACAACTGCTCCAACTGCGCCGACGCCTGCTCGAAGCTCGCCAGCGCCGGCCCGGCGAAGATCTCCTGCGCCTGGCCGGTGAGGTGGCGCTCGGCCAGTTCGACGACGCGCGCGTGCAGACGCATGTACTCGTCCCAGCCTTTCGCGAATTCCCCGTACAGCGCGCGCTCCCGGGAATCGCGGATGAGCGCCTCGTAGCGCCCGCGTGCTTCCGCGAGCGCCTTGGCGCGGTCGACGAGCATGGCCCGGATGTCACGCAGTTCATGCTCGTTGTCGGTCATCAGGAGGCGCGATTCGGCGACACGCAGGCGGGTGGCGCGCACGTGAACCTCCCCCACCGCCTCGATGGCGGGGACCCGGCCGTCCGCCATCTGCGTGGTGAGGTCGTTGACCACCGCGATCCGGTTCACCGCGAACGCGCCGAGCAGGAGGATCGACACCAGCAGGAGCCCAAAGGCCGCCCACAGCTTCGCCTTGATGGAAACACTCTTCATGGGGTGAACCTGCCGTCGGAACGATGAAGGGACAGGCTTCCTTCATAGCACCACGGAAATCGGCCAAGCCAACTGTTTTCAGAAAAAAGACTTTGAACAATTAAAGTAACAATACCTCGATTATCTTGCGCGCAACTTCGTTCACGGAACGATCAACCGAGGGTGACAAGGACGCGCCCGCCGCGAAGGATCTGCCTTCTATTCCGAATATAATCATATGCGAAGGAAGGCGCCCCAGCAGGCGGGCCATCTCCACGCCCTCGGCCAATCCGAACACGTGGCTTCCCTTGGGGAACAGGCCGGCGGGCAGCGGCGCGGCGGCGGCGTCCCATTGGCGAACGGCGCCCGGCGCCGCCGCCGAGCAGGTGGCGTCCACGATCACCACGCGGTCATGGCCCGACCACCGTTCCATCAGGTCGGTGCCCTCGCCGTGGTGCTCGATGACCGCCACCCCGGAGAGCCCCCGCGCGGCGACCAGATCGGCGACCCGATCGGCGACCAGCGGGCCGACGGCGTCGTCGCCCCGAAAGCGGTGTCCGACGCCGATCACCAGCGCCGTCATGCGTCGGCGTACCAGCGCGTGAAGAAGGTGTCGTCGCCCTCGGCCCTGACCCCGCGGGTCGGGCGGCCGTCGTCGCCGATCAGCTCCATGGCCCGCAGCCAGCGTACGATCTTGGTGAAATGGGCAACGTTGTGCAGGCTGGTGCCGCCTTCCATCCAGTTCTGCTCGAGGAAGGCCAGCACCGCCGGCTGGCCCAACTCGGCCTCCCACAGGATGCCCAGGAGCGAGCACAGCGCCTCCTCGACGTCGCGCTCGGGCAGGAACAGGGTCTGCACCGCGTCGGCCTCGGCCCTGCGGCCGGTCTCGGGGCCGGCGCCGAGGCCGAAATCGATCACCGCCCGCCGCCTGGGCGCGGCCAGCTGGTAGTGGCCGACCTCGTGGATCAGCACGCTGGGTTCCAGCCGCACCGCCACCGCGCGGCCGTCCCAGGTGAAGTAGTCCTGCGGCGCCAGGTCGACGATGCCGAAGCCCCATTCGCGGCACAGCGCCACCGCCTGGGCGTGGTGGCCGGGGTCGGTGGACAGGGTCATCAGGTCGCCGTCGGGGATCAAGGCGGTGACGCGGCGGAACACCGCCCGCGCCAGGTCGTCGGCGGCCAGGGCGGCCTCGAAGGCGGGCAGCAACGGCACCAGGGTGCCGTGGTCGATGGGAGTGAGCATCATGGCAGGGGAGTTCTAGCGTCAAACCGGCCGCGAGACTAGAGTGTCGCCATGCTCGACTACGATTTCCCGCTGTGGCGTCCGCCGTCGGAAGGCTCGAACCTGATCATCCAGGCGACCATCGGCTGCCGCTTCAACGCCTGCACCTTCTGCTCCATGTACAAGGGAAAGCGCTACCGCGCCCGGCCGCTCGACGAGGTGTTCGCCGACATCGACCGCGCCGCCACCGCCTGGCCCACGGCGCATCGGGTGTTCCTGGCCGACGGCGACGCCTACGTGCTGCCCACCGACCATCTGGCCGCCATCTGCGACCGCCTCAAGGAACGGCTGCCGCTGTTGCAGCGGGTCAGCGCCTACGCGACGCCGTTCAACATCCTGAAGAAGACCCCCGACGAGATCCGCCTGCTCAGGGAAAAGCGGCTGGGGCTGGTCTATCTGGGGATCGAGAGCGGCTCGGACCTGCTGCTGAAGAAGATCGCCAAGGGCGACGCGCGCCGGATGGAGGAGGCGCTGGTCCGGGCCGGCGAGGCCGGGCTCAAGGTCTCGGCCACGGTCATCACCGGGCTGGGCGGCCGCAAGTTTTCGGGCGAGCATATCGACGCCACCATCGCGATGCTGAACCGTGCCCCGGTCACCTACCTGTCCACCCTGCAACTGGGGCTGGAGGACGAGGTGGCGCCGCGCTTCCTCGACCGGTTTGGTGCCGATTTCGAATGGCAGGACGACCACGGCGTGCTGGCGGAAATCCGCCGCCTGGTCGAGCGGCTGGAACCGCCGCAGCCGGTGATCTTCCGCTCCAACCACGCCTCCAACGCCCTGGCCCTGGCGGGCACCCTGCCCAAGGACCGCGCCAAGCTGCTGGACCAGATCGACCAGGCCCTGGCCGGCTATCGGGCGCTCCGGCCGGCCTGGGCGCGGGGGTTGTAGGGCGCGAGGGTTGTAGAACCCCGCCGTCGCTGGCGCGTTTCCCCTCCAGGAGCCCTTGCCTGGAGGTGACCATGATCCGCCGGTTGACCGTCCTCGCCCTCGCCCTGTCGCTGGCTGGCGCGGCTGGCGCCCAACAACGCCAGGAGCAGGCGGCGACGCCGCCGGTCCAGCCGTCGCCGGCCGCCGAACGCCACGTCCCGGCCGACTTCACCGAGCTGGCCCGCCCGCTCCTGCCGGCGGTGGTCAACGTTTCCACCGAACGCACCGTCCCGCAACAGCGCATCCCCGGCATCCCGGGCATCCCCGGGCTGCCGCCGCCGTTCGGCCCGGCGCCCGACCCCGACGCGCCCGAGCAGCCGCCGCGCCGGGGCATGGCGCTCGGGTCGGGATTCATCATCGACCCCTCGGGCGTCGTGGTGACCAACGCCCATGTGGTCGAGGACGCCCGCCAGATCACCGTCATCCTGCACGACGAGCGCCGCCTGGAGGCCAAGCTGCTGGGCACCGACGAGCGGACCGACCTGGCGGTGCTGAAGGTCGAGGCCACCCAGCCGCTGCCCCATGTGGCCTGGGGGGATTCCGACACCGCCGAGGTGGGGCAATGGGTGCTGGCCATCGGCAATCCGTTCGGGCTGGGCGGCACCGTGACCTCGGGCATCATCTCGGCCACCGCCCGCAATATCGGCGCCGGCCCCTACGACGCCTTCCTGCAGACCGACGCGCCCATCAACCAGGGCAATTCCGGCGGGCCGATGTTCAACATGCGGGGTGAGGTCATCGGCATCAACACCGCCATCTTCTCGCCCACCGGCGGCAATATCGGCATCGGCTTCGCCATTCCGTCGTCGCTGGCCCGGCCGGTGGTCGAGCAGTTGCGCGCCACCGGCACCGTCCGGCGCGGCTGGCTGGGGGTGCAGATCCAGACCGTCAATCCCGACATCGCCCAGGCGCTGGGCCTCGACCGGGCCCACGGCGCGCTGGTCGCCGACGTCCTGGCGGCAAGTCCGGCCGCCGAGGCGGGAATGAAGGTGGGCGACGTCATCCTGTCCTACAACGGCCAGACCCTCGACGACGCCCACCGCCTGCCGCGGCTGGTGGCCGAGACCAAGATCGGCGCCCCGGCGCAATTGACGGTGCTCCGCGACGGCAAGCGCGTGCGGGTGGACGTGAAGATCGCCGAGCTGAAGGACGAGGTCGAGCAGGCCAAGGCCGGCGAGACCGGCGAACTGGGCCTGGCGCTGGGGCCGCTGACCGAGCCGCTGCGGACCAAGCTGGGCCTGCCCCAGGGCGCCACCGGCGCCGTCGTCCAGGGGGTCAAGGCCGGCAGCCCGGCCGCCGAGCGCGGCTTCCGGCCCGGCGACGTGATCACCATGGTGGCGCAGCGGCCGGTGAAGGGGCCCGAGGACGTGGTGCGGCTAGTGGGCGAGGCCCGCAAGGCCGGCCGCACCAACGTGCTGATGCTGGTCCGGCGCGGCGAACGGCAGAACTTCGTGACCTTGCCGCTGCCCAAGGGAGAGTAGTCAGCCCTTGAGCCGCACCCGGTGCAGCATGTCGGCCACCGTCAGCGCCCCCAGGGCACGCCGGGCGGTGGCCTCGATGCCGCCCAGCACCTCGCCCAGGGCCTGGGCGGCGGCGGTGCGGACCGGGTCCTCGGGCTCGGCCGGCTCGAACACCTTGACCACCTCCAGAAGGGTGGTGCGGGCGGCATCCGCCGTGAACCGGTAACCGCCGGCGGCGCCGCGCGACGCCCGCACCAGCCCGGCCCGCGCCAGCAGCGGCAGCACCTTGGCCATGTGGTTGGCGGACAGTCCGTGCCGTCCCGCGATCTCGGCCGCCGACTGGGGCCGACCCGGATCGCCGGCCAGGTCGAGCACCGCGATCAACGCGCAACGGGTCGCCTTCTGGAACTTCATGCGCCAAGCCTGCCCCACCCTGCCCCGGATGGGAAGCCCGACTTGAACCCGCCCCCGGGGGGCCAATGTGCAATGCATGTTCGGCCATCGCCTGACCCTGTTCGCCCTGTTCGGCTTCAAGGTGCGGATCGACGCCAGTTGGCTGTTGCTGGCGGGGCTGATCCTGTGGAGCCTGGCGGCCGGCTACTTCCCCTTCGCCGCCCCCGGCTTCGAGGCCGCCACCTACTGGGTGATGGCGGCGGCGGGGCTGGTCGGGCTGGCGTTGTCGGTCGTGGTGCACGAACTGGCCCATTCGCTGGTGGCGCGCCGCTACGATATGCCCATCACCGGCATCACCCTGTTCGTGTTCGGCGGCGTCGCCGAGATGAGCGACGAGCCGGCCAGCCCCAAGGCGGAGTTCCTGATGGCCGCCGCCGGCCCGCTGATGAGCCTGGTCGTCGCCGCCCTCTGCTATGGCGTCGCGGTGGTCGCGGTGGCGCTGGGCTCCACGCCGGGCAACGCGGCGGTGGTGGTGCTGGGCTACCTTGCCCTGGTCAACGGCCTGTTGGCCGGCTTCAACATGATCCCGGCCTTTCCCCTGGACGGCGGCCGCATCCTCAGGGCGGCGCTGTGGGCGTGGAAGGGCGACGTGCTGTGGGCGACGCGGGCGGCCTCGTTCACCGGTACCCTGCTGGGCTTCGCGCTGATGGGCCTGGGTCTGTGGACGGCCCTGGCCGGAACGGTCATCACCGGCTTGTGGTGGATCCTGATCGGCCTGTTCGTCCGCGCCGCCGCGGCGGCCGCCTATCGCCAGCAGCTGGCCCGTCACGCGCCGCCCCGGCATTCGGTGGCGCGCCTGATGCGGCCGGCGGCGGGCCTTTCCGCCGCGCCCGATGACGGCGCCACCATCGCCGAGGCCGCCGACGCCGCCGAGGCCCTCCACCGCATGCGGGTCACCGGCCGAACCCGGCTGCTGGTGATCCGCAGGGGCCACCCGGTGGGCACCGTGTCGCTGGAGGACCTGCTGCCGGTGCTGGCGGTCAAGTCCCGCGACTGACCCGGGCGCGGCGGGCGCACATCGTCCGTTTGGTCACCGTTCCTTCACCATATAGCGGATTGGCTAATATCCATACGCGATATACCATACTCGGACGCTACCATCCGAGTGGGGGTGCCGATGCCTGGGGCGGAGACGGCGGTCGCGACCGCGGTGATCCTTCAACGTGACGCGCTGGACGGACTGATCGAGGCGTTGAAGGCGAAGGGCTACCGCGTGGTCGGCCCACGGGTCGCCGACGACGCCGTGATCTACGACGACCTGGACGGCGCCGACGACCTTCCCCGTGGCTGGGGCGACGAGCAGAAGGGCGGCCACTACCGGCTGCGGAAGCGTCCGGACGGCGCCCTGTTCGGCTACACCACCGCGCCGCAGGGATGGAAGCGGTTTCTGTACCCGCCCAAGCAAAAGTTGTTCGCCGCCCGCCGCACCGCGTCCGGCTTCGCGGTGGACCCGCCGGCGCCCGAGCCGCAACCGCTGGCGATCATCGGCGCCCGTGCCTGCGAGTTGGCCGCCATGCGGGTCCAGAAGCGGGTGTTCGGCGACAAGGACTATCCCGATCCCGGCTACCAGAAGCGGCTGGCCGACGCCTTCGTGGTGGCGGTGGAGTGCACCGAGGCCGGCGACACCTGCTTCTGCGCCTCCATGGGCACCGGCCCGGCGGTGGAGGCCGGCTTCGACATCAAGATGGTCGAACTGGTGGACAAGTCCCGCCACGTCTTCGTGGCCGAGGCCGGTTCCGCCAAGGGAACCAAGCTCCTGAAGGAACTCGGGGGCGACAAGGCCAAGGACGCCGACCGCGAGGCCGCCACCACCCGCGTCGCCAAGGCCGCCAAGTCCATGGGCCGGGCGATGGACACCGCCACCGCCAAGCGCCTCAAGGAGCTTCCCGAGCACCCCCGCTGGGAGCAGGTGGCCGCCCGCTGCCTGACCTGCGGCAACTGCACCATGGTGTGCCCGACCTGCTTCTGCACCACCGTCGAGGACGTCACCGACCTCAAGGGCGACAACGCCGAGCGGTGGCGGAAGTGGGATTCGTGCTTCACCGTCGATTTCTCGTACATCCACGGCGGCTCGATCCGCACCGAGACCGCCGCCCGCTATCGCCAGTGGATCACCCACAAGCTGTCCACCTGGCACGACCAGTTCGGCAGCTCCGGCTGCGTCGGCTGCGGCCGCTGCATCACCTGGTGTCCGGTGGGCATCGACATCACCGAGGAAGTGGCCGCGATCCACCAGGCCGAGAAGCCGGCCGCCAAGGGGAGGAAGTGATCATGGTCCAGACCGAGACTCTCGGCCGCGTCATCGACGAACATCCCTTCTTCCAGGGGATCGACGCCGGCCTGCGCGAGCTGCTGGTGGGATGCGCCAAGAACGAGCGCTTCGAGGTGGGCGAGTTCCTGTTCCGCAACGGCGGCAAGGCCGACAAGTTCTTCCTGGTCCGCGCCGGCACGGTGGCGGTGGAGGTGGACGTCCCCGGCAAGCCGCCGATCATCATCGAGACGGTCGGCGAGGGCGAGGTGCTGGGCTGGTCGTGGATCGTCGCGCCCCACATCGCCTCGTTCGACGCCCGCGCCATGACCCTGACCCGGGCGCTGTCCTTCGACGCCAAGTGCCTGCTCAAGAAGATGGCCGCCGACCCCGCCTTGGGCTACGAGGTGCTGCGTCGCTTCGTGCCGGTCATGGCCCACCGCCTGCAGGCGTCGCGCATGCAGATGCTGGACCTCTACGGCCCCGACGGCGAGGACAGGCCGGCCAAGAAGGTGAAGATCGAGGTGGTCAAGGCGGTCAAGGGCTCGAAGGGCAAGAACCGCAAGGCCGACGCGCTGCTGGCGGCGCCCGAGAAGCCGCTCAAGGCCACCAGGAAGGCCGACAAGGAGAAGGCGTCCAAGAAGCAGAAGAAGGCCGGCTGACATGACGTCCATGCCCAAGGACCCCATGCTGCCGGTGCCGTTCCGCATCGAACGGGTGCAGCGGGAGCTGTCCGACACCTTCACCATGGAGATGGTGGCGAAGGACGGCGGCACGTTCTCGTTCAAGGCCGGCCAGTTCAACATGCTTTATGTGTTCGGGGTCGGCGAGGTGCCGATCTCCATCTCCGGCGACCCCGCCGACCGCTCCAAGGTGGTGCACACCACCCGCGCCGTCGGCGCCGTGACCAAGGCGCTGGACGCGCTGAAGGCGGGCGACGAGATCGGCGTGCGCGGCCCCTTCGGCACCGACTGGCCGGTGGAGGCCGCCTACGGCCACGACCTGGTGTTCGTGGCCGGCGGCGTCGGCCTCGCGCCCTTGCGGCCGGCCATCTATCAGGCCATGGCCAACCGCGAGAAGTTCGGCCGGGTGGTGGTGCTCTATGGCGCCCGCACCCCCGAGGACATCCTGTTCAAGAAGGAGCTGGAGCGCTGGCGCGGCCGCTTCGACATGGATGTGGGCGTCACCGTCGACCGCGCCACCGGCAAGTGGAGCGGCAATGTCGGCGTGGTGACCAAGCTGGTGGCGCGCGGCGGCTTCGACCCGCTGCACACCACCGCCTTCGTCTGCGGCCCCGAGGTGATGATGCGCTACGTCGCCGCCGAGCTGGAGAAGAAGGGCGTCGCCCGCTCGTCGGTGTGGGTGAGCATGGAGCGCAACATGAAATGCGGCTGCGGCCTGTGCGGCCACTGCCAGTGGGGCCCCCACTTCGTATGCAAGGACGGCCCGGTCTTCCGCTACGACCGCATCGCCGACATGTTCTCCATCAGGGAGCTGTAGCCCATGGCCGAACGCAAGAAGCCCAAGCTCGCGGTCTGGAAGTTCTCGTCCTGCGACGGCTGCCAGCTGACCCTGCTGGACTGCGAGGACGAGTTGCTGGCGATCACCGAGGAAGTGCGCATCAGCTACTTCCTGGAGGCCACCCGCAAGGTCGAGAAGGGGCCCTACGACGTCTCGCTGGTGGAAGGCTCGATCACCACGCCGCACGACATCAAGGCCATCCGCGAGGTGCGCAAGATGTCCAGGACGCTGGTGACCATCGGCGCCTGCGCCACCGCCGGCGGCATCCAGGCGCTGCGGAACTTCAGGAACGTCAAGGAATTCATCCGCTGCGTCTACGCGCATCCGGAATACATCGACACCCTGACCACCTCGACGGCGGTGTCCGACCACGTGTCGGTGGATTTCGAGCTCAGGGGCTGCCCCATCAACAAGCACCAGCTCCTCGAGGTCCTCAACGCCACGCTGAACGGCCGCAAGCCCAACATCCCGCGCCACTCGGAATGCATCGAGTGCAAGCAGAACGGCATCGTCTGCCGCATGGTCGCCACCGGCCAGGTGTGCATGGGGCCGGTCACCCAGGCCGGCTGCGGCACTCTGTGCCCGGGCAAGGACCGGGGCTGCTACGGCTGCTTCGGGCCCATGGAGACGCCCAACACGCCGTCCTTCGCCAAATGGATGAAGGAACTGGGCACCTCGGACCTCGACGTCCAGCGCAAGTTCCGCAGTTTCAACGCCAACGCCGAGGCCTTCCGCAAGGAGAGCGAATCCCATGGCTGAGACCCGCACCATCAAGGTCGAGGCCCTGGCCCGCGTCGAGGGCGAGGGGTCCCTGTCGGTCAAGATCAAGGACGGCAAGGTCAAGGAGCTGCATTTCGGCATCTTCGAGCCGCCACGCTTCTTCGAGGCCTTCCTGCGCGGCCGCGATTTCCGCGAGGTTCCCGACATCACCGCGCGCATCTGCGGCATCTGCCCCATCGCCTATCTGATGGGGGCCAGCCAGGCCATGGAGGACGCGCTGGGGATCACGGTCACCAGGCCCATCCGCGATCTGCGGCGGCTGATCTATTGCGGCGAGTGGATCGAGAGCCACGCGCTGCACGTCTACATGCTGCATGCTCCCGACTTCCTGGGGCTGGCCGACGCGCTGGAACTGGCCAAGGTGGACCGCGGCCTGGTGGAAAAGGCGCTCAGGCTCAAGAAGATCGGCAACGACATCCTGGAGACCATCGGCGGCCGCGCCATCCATCCCGTCGGGCTGAGAGTGGGCGGCTTCTACAAGGCTCCGTCGCGCAAAGCCATCCGGGCCCTGGAAGACGACCTGAAATGGGCCGTCGAGACCAGCCTCGCCACGGTGAAGGTGGTCGGCGGCTTCGACTTCCCCGACGTGGTCCAGGACTACAATTTCATGGCGCTGCGCCATCCGGACGAATACGCCATCCACGAAGGCCGGCTGGTGACCTCGGCGGGCCTCGACATCGCGGTGTCGCAGTTCCTCGACCACGTCGACGAGGAGCACGTGCCGTGGTCCAACGCGCTGCACGGCGTCGCCAAGGACGGCAGCCACCACCACGTCGGCCCGCTGGCCCGCTACAACCTCAACCACGACAAGCTGTCCGACACCGCCCGGGCGGCGGCGGCGGCGGCCGGGCTGGGGCCGGTGGTCCGCAATCCCTTCCAGAGCATCGTCGTGCGCGCCGTCGAACTGGTGCAGGTGTGCGAGGACGCCCTGAAGCTGGTCCAGGGCTATGTCGAGCCCGACAGGCCCTATGTGGACGCCCCCATCCGCGCCGGCGAGGGCCACGGCTGCACCGAGGCGCCGCGCGGCATCTGCTATCACCGCTACAAGATCGACAAGGACGGCGCGGTGCTGGACGCCCGCATCGTGCCGCCGACGGCCCAGAACCAGAAGGTCATCGAACTGGACCTGGCCAAGGTGGTGGAGCAGAACCTGGCCAAGGACGACGAGGCCATCAAGTGGCGCTGCGAGCAGGCGATCCGCAACTACGACCCCTGCATCTCGTGCGCGACGCACTTCCTGAAACTGGATCTGGACCGGGGGTAGGAGGGGCGCCTATCCCGCCACCTCGACCGGAAACGGCATCCGCTCCCCCACCTCGCGGTGATGGAGGTAATTCAGCACCTGGCCGTCGCCGCGAACCCGCTCCAGGGCGGCGAAATCCAGCTCGCCGATGACCACCTGCGCCGCGTCGGACACCGCCTCGGCGAGAAGGCCGTCGGTGGGAAAGCCGACGTCGCAGGGCGTGAAGATGCCGGCGATGCCCAGATTGACGTCGATGGCCGGCGACCAGTCGCAGGTACCCACCAGCGGCGCCTGCACCACGAACAGCTGGTTCTCCACCGCGCGGGCACGGGCGCACAGGCGCACCCGCTGGAAGCCGGCAAGGGTGTCGGTGCAGGACGGCACCGCCACCAGCCTGGCCCCGGCCGCCGCCATGGCGTCAACGATGGCCGGAAACTCGACGTCGTAGCACGCCGCCACCCCGAAGCGGCCATGGGGCGACTCGAACACGGTGATGGCCGAGCCCGGCGAAATTCCCCATTCCTCGCGCTCGAAACGGGTCATCACCAGCTTGTCCTGCACCCCCATGGGACCGGCGGGGCCGAACACATGCACCCGATTGCGCATCACCCCGTCGATCCGGACCGGAACGCTGCCGGCCACCACGATGCAGCCATGACGTCGCGCCACCTGGGCGTTGGCGGACAGGTATTCGGGCAGCAGTTCCTGCAGGGCGGTGATGGAACGCCCGAGATCGGCGGCCTCGGCCGGCGGCAGCAGCGAGGCAATCTCCATGCCGGCGTATTCGGGGAACACCACCATGCCGGCGCCGGCCTTGACCGACGCCCCCACCAGCGCCTCCAGCTTCTCGGCCAACTGGGTCCAGCCGGTCAGGAAGTCGGGGCGGTATTGGACGACGGCCAGTTTCAACGCGGTCATCGCAGATCCTTCAGCCAGAAGCGCATCGGCTTGGGCGTCCCGACGCCTTCGCCGATCTCCTTCCAGTTGAAGGTAGTCGTGATGTCGCTCTTGTGGAAACCACGCTTTCGCCAGAAGTCCTCCAACGGCACATATCCCTTCGGCATGCGCGGATCGGCCGGTGAGCGCTCGACGGCGCAGAAGGCGGCGGTGCGATAGCCCAGCGAACGGGCGTGGTCCTCGCGCTCGGCGAAGAAGCGCACCCCGATTCCCTGGCCCCGGAACTCGGGCAGCAGCACCGACTCGCCGAAATAGAACACCTCGCGGGGGTCGATGCCGGCCGCCTGGAACGGCTGGCGGAAGGCCTCGCCCTCGTCGGCCATGGGCAGGGCGGTGGAGACCCCGACGATGCGCGTGCCCAGATAGGCCACCACCGCCAGGGCGCGGGGACTGCCCAGATAGGGACCGAGATAGTCTCGCTCGTAGGCCTCCTCGCCGGCATAGAGATAGGGCCATTCGCGGAACACCGCGATGCGCAGGCGCGCGATGTCGGGAATGATGGGGGCGATGTCCTCGCCGACGCGCCGCTCGGTGCGCAATCCCTCCTGCTCGGGCATGGTCCTAGCCTTTCGCGGTTTCCTCCTCGGCCAGCGCGACGATGGCGCGCGCGGCGGTGTCGAAATCGGGCCAGTCGCGACCGCCCCTGGCGGGGGAGCCGCAGCCGCAGCCCTCCTCGCGCTTCCACCAGAAATCCATCCACTGGCCGGGCGCCACCTCGACCAGCTTGAAGGTGCCGGTCGGGTTCTCGGCCGACCACGATTCGCCGTCCGGCGTCCAGGTCAGCCCGGCGGCATCGCGACCGGCCATCGCCTCACTCCTCGCATTCCGGAGCCGGGTCGGGGCGCCTGTCGCGCATGGTGACCAGCTCCTCGGCGGCGGTGGGGTGGATTCCCACCGTGGAATCCATTTGGGCCTTGGTCGCCCCGCACTTCAAGGCCACGCCGAACCCCTGCAGGATCTCGGGGGCGTCGGCGCCGACCATGTGCACGCCCAGCACCCGGTCGCTGGCGCGGTCGACGATCATCTTCATCATGGTGCGTTCGTCGCGGCCCGACAGGGTGTGGCGCATGGGCTTGAAGCGCGACAGATAGACGTCGACGCAGGCCCCGCGCCGGCGCGCCTCCTCCTCGGTCAGGCCCACCGTTCCCACGGGGGGCTGGCTGAACACGGCGGTGGGAACGTTGTCGTAGTCCATGGCCGTGGGCTTGCCCAGATAAAGGGTGGCGACCAGCGCCCGCGCCTCGCCCAGCGCCACCGGCGTCAGGTTCATGCGGTCGGTGACGTCGCCGATGGCGAAGACGCCCTCGGCCGTGGTGCGGGAATATTCATCCACCTTGACGGCGCCGCGTCCGTCCAACTCGACCCCGGCCTCCTCCAGCCCCAGCCCGTCGGTGTTGGGGCGGCGGCCGGTGGCGTAGAACACCAGGTCGGTCTCGATGTCCTCGTCGCCGGACAGGCGCAGGTCATAGCCCGAGCGGGTCTTCTCGATGCTGCGCACGCTGGTCTCGCAGCGCAGGTCGACACCCTTCTTGCGCATTTCCTCGTCGAGGGTGGCGCGGACGTCCTGGTCGAAGCCGCGCAGCACGGTATCGCCACGCAGGATCTGCGTCACCTGGACGCCGAGGGCGTTGAAGATGCCGGCGAACTCGACGGCGATGTAGCCGCCGCCGACGATGACCATGCGCTGCGGCAACTGCATCAGGTCGAGCGCCTCGTTGGAGGTGATGGCGTGCTCGATGCCCGGCACGTTGGGCAGCACCGGCCGGCCGCCGGTGGCGACCAGGACGCGCTCGGTGGTGTAGGTCCGCCCCCCCACCTCGACGGTGTGCGGGTCCACCAGCCGCCCGCGCCCTTCCACCAGGGTGACGCCGTTGTCCCTGAGGATGCGGTTGTAGACGGATTCGAGCCGGTTCAATTCGGCGTTCTTGGCGGCGATCAGCCGCGCCCAGTCGAAGCTCGCCCCCTCGACGGTCCAGCCGAAGCCCTCGGCATCGGCGAAGTCGTCGGCGAAATGGGCGCCCATGACCAACAGCTTCTTGGGCACGCAGCCGCGCATGACGCAGGTGCCGCCGACCCGGCTCTCCTCGGCCACCGCCACCCGCACGCCCAACTGCGCCGCCAGCCGCGACGCCCGCACCCCGCCCGACCCCGCGCCCAGCACGAAAAGGTCGAAATCATACTTCGCCATTCTGGAACCTCCGTTGCCGAGGGAAAGGTAGCAAGCGGAGGCGGCGGATGTAACCCCGGCCGAAGCGGGTCGACCGTTGCCGTCACCCCGGGCAAGCGGAGCGCGACCCGGGGTCCATGGTCGTGCACCACCATGGATTCCCGCTTTCGCGGGAATGACGGCAGAAAATCAGGCCCGCCTGCGCGCCGACAACGAAAACCGCTTCTCGATATAGGCCACCAGTTCCTCCACCGACTGATCGACACTCCTGCCGGCGGTGTCGAGCACCAATTCCGGGTCCACCGGCGCCTCGTAGGGGGCCGAGACGCCGGTGAACTCGGGGATGGCGCCGGCGCGGGCCTTCCGGTACAGGCCCTTGGGGTCGCGGCGCTCGCATTCATCGAGGCCGGTGGCGACGTGAACCTCGTGGAAGCCCTCGCCCATGGCGCGGACGCGGTCGCGGTCGGCACGGTAGGGGCTGATGAAGGCGGTGACCACCAGCAGGCCGGCCTGTGCGAACAGATGCGCCACCTCGCCGACGCGGCGGATGTTCTCGGCGCGGTCCTCGGGGGAAAAGCCCAGGTCCGAGCACAGGCCGTGGCGGACGTTGTCGCCGTCCAGCACGGTGACCTGCCAGCCCTTGAGGAACAGGCGGCGCTCCACCTCCATGGCGATGGTGGACTTGCCGGCCCCCGACAGGCCCGTCAGCCACACCACCCCGCCGCCATGGCCGTTGGCGGCGGCGCGGGTGGCGGCGGTCACCTTGTGGTCGACGGCGAAGATGTTGTCGGACTTCGGGAGCTTCTGGACGCCTTCGGCGACCACGCCGCCGCCGACGATGTCATAGCCGTCCACCAGCACGAAGCGGCCGACCTTGGGATTGGCCGAGAACGGGTCGAAGGCCACCGGCGTGCGCGAGCGGAACACCAGTTCGGCCACGGCGTTCCTCTCCACCTCGCCGCCCCGGCGGCTGGCCAGCTCGGCGACGTCGATGACGCGCTCGACGGCGACCACCTCGACCTGATGCTCGGCGGTGGCGAGCTTGAGCTTGAGGCGCGCCCCCTCGGCCAACGGCGCCTTGCCCAGCCAGAACACCCGGGCTCGGATCTCATGCGACAGCGCCGGCCCCTCGCCCCCCAGATGGGCGATCTGGCCGCGCTCGACGAAGATCTGGTCGTCGAGCGTGAAGGCCACCGAGCGGCCGGCTTCGGCGGCGACGCGGGTGAGGTTGGCCCCCGCCCAGTCCTCGATGGTGGCGACCTTGGCCGAGGCACCCGACTGCGCGAACACCAAGGTGTCGCCCACCTTCAGCCGGCCGCTCTCGATGCGGCCGGCGACGATACGGCGGTGGTCGAACTTGTAGACGTCCTGCACCGGCAGCCGGAGCGGCAGGTCTTCGCTTTGCGCCAACGGCTCGAAGCCGTCCAGCGCCGCCAGCACCGACGGTCCCTTGTACCAGGGGCTGTTGGCGGACGGGCCGGCGATGTTGTCGCCGCCCCGCGCCGACACCGGCACCACATGGGTGGGGCGGACGCCGATGCCGGCGAGATAGGCCTCGATCTCGGCCTTGACGGCGCGGAAGCGGTCCTCGCTCCACCCCACCAGGTCCATCTTGTTGACCGCCACCGCGATCTGCTCCAGGCCCAGGAGATGCAGCAAGTAACCGTGGCGGCGCGACTGCTCGCGCACGCCCTCGTCGGCGTCGATGACCAGCACCGCCGCCTCGGCCGAGGCGGCGCCGGTGATCATGTTCTTGAGGAACTCCTTGTGGCCCGGCGCGTCGATCAGGATGTAGGGGCGCTGGGCGGTCGCGAAGCGGATGCGCGAAGTGTCGATGGTGATGCCCTGGTCGCGCTCGGCCTGCAGCGCGTCCATGACGAAGGCCCATTCGAACGGCATGCCGCGCTTGTCGCAGACCTCGCGCAGATACTCGACCTTGCCCTCGGGCAGCGCGCCGGTCTCGTGCAGCACGCGCCCGACCAGGGTGGACTTGCCATGGTCGACATGGCCGACAACGACGATGGACAGCGGATTCTGGCTCATTTTTCTGTACCCCTCGTTTATCTTCCCCCCTTCCCCCGCGCTTGCGTGGGGGAAGGCTACTCGTCACATGTAGCCGCCGGCGCGCAGGCGCTCGAAGGCGTCCTCGGATTCCTTGTCCTGGGCCCGGCCCGACCGTTCCGAGACCTTGGTGGTCGCCAGTTCGGCGATGATCTCGTCGACGGTGGAGGCCGTGCTCTCGATGGAGCCGGTGCACGGCGCGCACCCCAGCGAGCGGTAGCGGCGGCCGTCCTTGGCGAAATACAGCTCGACCACCGGAATGCCCTCGCGGCGGATGTAGCGCCACACGTCCAACTCGGTCCAGGCCAGCAGCGGATGGATGCGCAGGTGGGTTCCCGGGGCGAAGTCGGTCTTGAACTGGTCCCAGAACTCGGGCGGCTGGTCGCGCACATCCCATTCGGCCTGTTCGTTGCGGGGGCTGAACACCCGCTCCTTGGCCCGGGTGCCCTCCTCGTCGCGGCGGATGCCGGCGAAGACGCCGGTGAAGCCGTGTTCGGACAGAACCTGCTTGAGCCCCTCGGTCTTGAGCGCCGAGCAGCAGGTGACGCGCCCCTGGCCGGGGCCCATGCCGGCGGCCAGCGCCGCCTCGTTCTTGCCGACGATCATGGGCAGATCCCATTCGCGCGCCACGCGGTCGCGGAACGCGATCATTTCGGGAATCTTGTGGGTGGTGTCCACGTGGATGACCGGGAACGGCACATGGCCCAGAAACGCCTTCTTGGCCAGCCACAGCATGACGTTGGAATCCTTGCCGATGCTCCACAGCATGGCGATCTTGTCGAGGCGGTTGAAGGCCTCGCGGAAGATGTGGATGGACTGGCTCTCCAGGACATCAAGGTCGTTCATCGTCATGGTCTTTCATGTCTAAGGCCCTCACGCGGCGGGCGGGGCGCCTTCGCGCTCCTTGCCTCCCGCGCCATTGGGCGCGCGGCCGCACTTGCGGCCGTGTCAAATTCCGGCGCCGTCGCGCCCGTAAACCAGCGGCTTGGTGTGGATGCCGCATTCCGTCTTGCCCGAGCCGGCCCAGCGCCCCGAGCGCACCGGCTGGTTCGGGTCCACCGGCCGGGTGCAGGGCCAGCAGCCGATGGAGCGGTAGCCCTGCTCCAGCAGCGGATGGCGCGGCAGGCCGCGGTCGCGGAAGTGGCGCTGGATCAGCTCGTCGCTCCAGTCCGCCAACGGCGCCACCTTGACCAGCCCGCCCGCCGCCTCGATCCGTCCCAGGCCCTCGCGGCCGCCGCCATGGGCGCGTTTGCGACCGTCGATCAAGGCGTCGAAGCCGTGGGTGGCCCGCGCCATGGGCAACACCTTGCGCAAATGGCAGCAGCGGTCGTGGTCGGTCTCCCACAGCCCGTCGGAGTCGGCGCGGTCCTGCTCGGTGGGGCGCACCACGCGAACGTCGGTCAGGCCCAGCCGGCGCTGGAGCTGGTAGCGGTAGGACAGGGTCTCGTCGAACAGCGCGCCGGTATCGAGGAAGATCACCGGCACCGCCGGGTCCACCTGGGCCACCAGGTCCAGCAGCACCGCCGATTCCGCCCCGAAGGACGAGGTGACGGCGATGCGTCCGGGAAAGGCCTCGATGACCATGGCGGCAATCAGATCCTTCCCCGACAGGTGCCCGTAGCGGTCGATGAGCGCGCTCACTCGCCACCCCCCGCCAGGATGGCCGAAAGGTCGCCCACCGCCGCCTGGGGCTTGGCGGCGGGGGCCTCGGCCCGGGCACGGACGGTGTCGACGAACCACGCCACCGCCTCGCGGTAGGAGTCGATGCGGCCGGTTCCCAGGGCCACCGACCGCTCGGCCAGCAAGCCGTCCAGGGAATCGATCACCTCGGCGTCCCCGGACCACTGGCCGCGCAGCGACGCGTAGACGATCTCGGCCCGCCCGTCGTCGCTGAGCGCCCCCCTGAGGGCGAGCAGGCGGCGGGAGGAGTGCACCGACGCCGCCTCGGCGGCGGCCAGGGCCTCGACCCAGCGGCCGGCCTGGATCATGCGGTCGAGCAGGATCAACTGGTCGTCGGCGAGATCCGCCAGCAGGGCGTCGCTGGCGAAGGGCGCCGCGCATTCGCCGCGTGCCTGGGGCGGGCCGGCGAAATCATCGGTCTCGCCCCAGTCCACGAACACGCCGTCATCGGCGCGGTCGTCCAGGCGCGCCAGCACCGCCGCCAGGCCGTCCTTGCCCAGGCGCACGGCCCAAGCGCGAACGCCCTCGCCAGCGGCGCGTCCGTCCCGCCAGGCGTCGCGCAGCAGCCGCACCGCCTCGCCGGCCAGCCGAGCCGGCACCAGCGGCCCGGCCAGGCCGATGACGCCAGCGTGCTTGTCGCCGCCGATATGGAGTTGATAGTGGGGCGCCGGGCGCCCATCGATCTTCTTGGCCATGCCGTGCAATCCGAAATCCGCGAGATGATGGAGACCGCATGAGTTCTGGCAACCCGAGACGTGCACGGACGCGCTCCTCAAATCCTGATTGGTTCCCGCTATGCCGGTCAGCATACCAGCAAGCGATTGCGAGTTGGTGATGCCGATACGGCAGGTGGTGGTACCGGGGCACGAGATGACGTCGGGCGCGTCCTGGGCCCGCGCCGGCACGTCCAGCCCCAGTTCGCGCACCGCATCGACCAGGGTCTCGACCCTGTCCGGCGCCACGCCCAGGAAGGCCAGGTTCTGGTCGCGGGTGGTGCGCAGTTCGCCGACCCCGGCGACCCAGGCGGCGGCATGCAATCCGTCGAGCTGGTCCGAGGACAGGATGCCGAGCGGCACCGACACCACCACCACCTTGCCGCCCGCATGCGAGTCCAGCACCCCCACCGGGGTGCGGTCCACCGCCACCTCTGCCGGCCGCCGCCATTCCAGCGGCTGCCACGGCCGTTGCGCCAAGCCCCGCAGGCGCTCGAACTCCTCGCGGAACAACGCCGTGAATTTCTCGGCCCCGAACCGCTTGACGACGAACTTGATCCGCGCGGCATTGCGGTTGCGACGATCCGAGTAGCGCTGGTGCAGGCGGACCAGTGCCTCGACCGCGACCGGCAGGTCCTGCTCGCGAGCGAAGTCCAACACCTCGACCGCCGGCAACGGCTGCGCGCCGAGCCCGCCCCCGGCCAGCACCCGGAAGCCGCCCTCGCCACCCCTTTCCACCGCCACGAAGGCGAGGTCGTGGAAGGCCGAGCCGCCGCAATCGGTCGCGCAGCCCGACACCGTCATCTTCACCTTGCGGGGCATGTGCTGGACCAGCGGATGCCTGATCCACGACCGCGCCAAACCCTCGGCGACGCGCCCGGCGTCGGTCAATTCGCGCGGGCAGGCGCCGGCCAGGGCGCAGGCGGTGACGTTGCGCAAGGTGTTGCCGCAGGCCTCGCGGGTGGTGATGCCGGCCGAATACAGCGTCTCCAGCAGGTCGGCGCTGAGCGCCAGCGGCACATGATAGATCTGGATGTCCTGGCGGGTGGTGATGTGGGCGTCGCCCGCCGCGAAGTCGCGGTTCACCCGCGCCAGCGTCGCCAGCCACGCCACCGGCAGCCGGCCGCCGGGCACCTTGATGCGGACCATCTGCACGCCTGGCTGCCTTTGGCCGTAGACGCCGAAGCGAACACGATAGGCGGTCCACCGCTCGTCGTCCCATTCGCCGGCCAGATGGCGGGCCAGGCCGCGACGGTAGTCCTCCAGGTCACCAAGCCGGACCAGCGGCTCGTCCTCGACGACGCGATTGGCGGGGATCGCATCCCTCATGTCCACAGCCCCTCTTTTTAACACCAACGATGGTGTGTGTTGATTTCCTATTTACGTGATAGCCGACGTGTTTATGATGCGTCAATCTGATTTTATGTATTTTACATTACTTCTACCACGTATCTGTGTGAAATAAGGAGACGCCATGACCGCTACCTATGCCGGCGAGATCACCCCCACCGAGGCCTGGACGCGGCTGTCCGAAGACCCCCGGACCCGCCTGATCGACGTGCGCACCCAGGCCGAATGGGTCTATGTGGGGCTGCCCGACCTGGCCGCCATCGAGAAGCAGCCGCTTCTCGTGTCATGGCAGGTCTTCCCCACCATGGCCCGCAACGACGCCTTCGCCGACCAGTTGGCCGCCCAGGGCGTCCGCCGCGATGATCCGCTGCTGTTCATCTGCCGGTCGGGCGTGCGCTCGAAGGCGGCGGCGGAGTTGATGACCTCGCTGGGCTACACGGCGTGCTGGAACGTTTCCGACGGCTTCGAGGGCCAACTGGACGACCAGCGCCATCGGGGCGGCAGGGGCGGCTGGAAGGCCGCCGGCCTGCCGTGGATACAGGGTTGACCTGTTGCAAACCCGCCGCACCGGTGGGCCCAGTGGCAGGAGGTTGGTAATGGCCGTTGACTCCCCTTGGTGATGGCCTGATATCCACAATGTGGGGCCGATGGGGCGGCCTGCCGCCAAATCGTACGTGCGCCGGTGGTCCGGTTGGCCCCATAGTCGCCACGGATTTCCTGCCTCGAGGATCGAGTTGACCTTCGCGCGTCCCTTGCTGTTGAGCCTGGCGCTGGCCGTCCTCCCGGTCGCGGCGCCGGCCACCGCCGCCGACACCACGGCCGACTTCCAGCGGCGCCTGGAGGGCGAAGGCGGCATCGTCCGCGTCCGCGACCACGATGTCGACCTTGCCCCTTTGCGCGATTTCTACCGTCGGCGCGGCTATCGGCTGGCCTGGAGCGGCGACGGCGCCGAAGGCCGGGGCGACCGCGCCCTGCTCGACCTCCAGGCGGTGGCGATGGCGGAAGGACTGGACCCGGAGGCCTATGGCGTTCCCGCCACCGGGTCGGACATCGACCGCGACATCCTGATCTCGGACGCGCTCACCCGGTTCGGCCGCGCCCTCGCCACCGGCCGGCTGCCGCCGTCCCGGGCCTATGGCGGCCTGGGGCCGGAAACGCGGCCGGATTTCGACGCCGCCGCCTTCCTGACGGCGCTCGCGGCCGGCCAGGCCCTTGGCGCCGCCGCCGAATCGCTGCCGCCGGCCTTCGTCGGCTATCTCCGCCTGCGGTCCGCCCTGGCCCGCTACCGCCAGATCGTCCGCGACGGCGGCTGGGCCGCCATCCCCGACGGGCCGGCCATCAAGGCAGGAGGTCACGACGACCGCGTCATTCTTGTCCGCAAGCGCCTGATCGCCACCGGCGACCTCGCCGCCGCCCACGACAAGGGGCGGACCCTCGACGCGCCGCTGGCCGAAGCGCTGAAGCGCTTTCAGCGCCGCCACGGCCTCGATGCCGACGGCGCGGTAGGCCGCCTGACCCTGGCGGCGCTCAACGTTCCCGCCGAGCAACGGATGGCCCGGATCCTGGTCAACCTGGAGCGGTGGCGATGGATGCCGCGCCGGCTCGATCCGGTGCATCTGGTCGCCAACCTTCCCGCCGCCCGGCTGGAGCTGGTCGAGAACGGCGAGGTGACCATGGCGATGCGAACCGTGGTGGGGGACGTCAAGCACCCGACTCCCGGCCTGACCACCACCATGAGCTCGGTGGTGCTCAATCCGCCCTGGACCATTCCGCCGTCCATCGCCAGCCGCGAGATCCTGCCGAAGCTGCGCAAGGACCCCAATTACCTGGCCGCCAACAACATCCGCATCCTCGACGCCTTCCCCGAGGACAGCCGTCAGGCGGACGGACAGGGCATGGACTGGACCACCTACCGCTCGAAGAAGTTTCCCTATCGCCTCCGCCAGCAGCCGGGCCCGGACAACGCGCTGGGCTATGTCAAGTTCAACCTCAAGGACTCCGACGACATCTACCTTCACGACACGCCCAGCCGATCCGCCTTTTCCCGCAGCTACCGGGCGTTGTCGCATGGCTGCGTGCGGGTGGAACGCCCCGTCGACCTTGCCGAGGCGCTGTTGGGCGACGAGTGGAGGGACAAGGTCGCCGACACCATCGCCGACGCCGAGACCCGCACGCTCAGGCTGGAGCGCGAGGTTCGCGTCTATCTGACCTATTTCACCGCCTGGGCCGACGGCGACGGCGTCGTGCACTTCCGCGACGACATCTACGGCCATGACGCCCGCCTGCAGGCGGCCCTCAAGCGCGCCCGCCCGGCGGCCAAGCCCCCGCAGGTGGCGACGGACGAGGTGTTGAGCCCCCTCTGACCCCTCCGTCGGGCCGTGACATCATTGGGCCGTGACATCGTTCGGCCACAATGGGTCGTGGTTGACTCCCGCCCCGGTGCCAGTGGTATGAACTTACACGCCAATCAGGGGGGAAGCCATGGCGCAGGGTTCCGACCGCAGCAGCGTGCCCGTCTCGCGACGCGGCTTTCTCGGCCTCGGCCTCGCAGCGACGGCGGCGAGCCTGATCGCCAGCCCGCTGCAGGCGGCGGTGCGGGCACTGCCCGAGCGGGCGCTCTCGCTCTACAACACCCATACCGGCGAGTGGCTGAAGACGGTCTATTGGGCCGACGGCGGATATGTGCCCCGGGCGCTGTCC
This sequence comes from uncultured Rhodospirillaceae bacterium, assembly GCA_937887565.1. Taxonomy (GTDB): domain Bacteria; phylum Pseudomonadota; class Alphaproteobacteria; order Rhodospirillales; family Magnetospirillaceae; genus CALABS01. Next base: position 54,903 of record CALABS010000041.1, read on the forward strand.
CAGGTCAGTCGCCTGCTCCGCGACCACCGCTCGGGCGACATCCATCCCATCGACCCGCGCCTGCTCGACCTGATGGCCACCGTCCACCGCAAGTTCGGAACCAAGGGCGCCATCCACATCATTTCCGGCTACCGGTCGCCGGCCACCAACGCCCTGCTGGCCTCGCTGTCGGACGGGGTCGCCAGCAACAGCCTGCACATGAGCGGCCAAGCGGTCGACATCCGCATTCCGGGCGCCAGCGTCCGCACCCTGGGCAAGGCCGCCCGCGCCATGAAGGCCGGCGGCGTCGGCATGTACCCCTCGTCGGGGTTCGTGCACATAGACACCGGGCGTGTCCGGGTATGGTAGGCTAGTGGTCCGATCCAGACCGAAGGTTCAGGGGCCTGAACCTTCGGTCTGGATCGGACCACAAAATCAACGAATTGTGCTCTGGTTCATTCAGATGGTCGGTGTACCATCTGAATGAACCAGAGCACTAGCTGTGGAGTCGCAAGACGTTGTCCCCGGAGAGCCCGAGTCGGCTGATGGGTGTCTG
>CALABS010000042.1 GCA_937887565.1 uncultured Rhodospirillaceae bacterium
CCCGGTAACCCGGCCACCTATGACCGTGAACGGCCATCTATGGCGGAAACCGACAGACGACAAGGGCCTGTGAGCACCCGCACACTTTTTTGCGAACCCATATTAGAATGATTTGACAAAGATGGAGGCGCTTCCTATGTTGTCTCTACGATGTTGACCTCCCCCGAGGTCAGCCTCCCTCTCTAAGACAACTCCGCGCCCCTTCGCCCCTCCCCCCCCTTGGCGAAGGGGTTTTTCTTTGGCCGTCAGGCCAGGCGGTCCGTCTTGCGCAGCGCCGGGAACATCCACGCCCACAAGCCGGCCACCGCCAGGGTGCCGACGCCGCCGATCACCACCGCCGGCACGGTGCCGAACCACGCCGCGGTGATGCCCGATTCGAACTCGCCCAACTCGTTCGAGGCGCCGATGAACACCCAGTTCACCGCGCTGACGCGGCCGCGCATGGCGTCGGGGGTGCGGATCTGCACCAGAGTCTGGCGGACGATGACGCTGACCATGTCGGCGCCACCCAGGACGACAAGGGCGGCCAACGACAGCCAGAAGCTGGTCGACAGGGCGAAGACGATGGTCGCCACGCCGAAGACCGCGACCGCCGCGAACAGCTTGAGCCCGGCACGGCTTTCCAGCGGCCGGTGGGCCAGGACCACGGCCATGACGGCGGCTCCGGCCGCCGGCGCCGCCCGCAGCACCCCCAGGCCCACGGGGCCCACATGCAGGATGTCGCGGGCGAACACCGGCAGCAGCGCCGTGGCGCCCCCCAGCAGGACCGCGAACAGGTCCAGCGAGACGGCGCCCAGGATGTCCTTGCGCTGGAAGACGTAGCGGACCCCGGCCAGCAGGCCCTCCAGACCCGGCTCGGCCGGCATGTGCACCTTCAACGGTCGCGCCAACCGCGCCGCCGCCGCCGCCGAGGCGACCAGGGCCGCCGCCGCCACCCCGTAGACGGCGGAGATGCCCAGCACGTAAAGGCCGCCGCCCAGCGCCGGGCCGGCCACCACCGCCACCTGCCACGAGGTGGAGTTCCAGGCGACGGCGCGGGGAAAGGCCTCGGGCGGCACCAGGAGCGGCAGCAGCGATTGGCTGGCCGGGGCAAGGAAGGCCCGGGTCGCCCCCGTCACCGCCAGCAATGCGTAGATCGCCCCCAGGGACGGATGGCCCGACAGCGCCAGCAGCAGCAGACCCGTGACCGAGGCGGCCACCAACGCCAGTCCGGTCACCAGGATCACCCGCCGGTCGAAGCGGTCGGCGACCTGGCCGCCGGGGAGCGCCAGCAGGAAGGCGGGCAGGAACTGCGCCAGCCCCACATAGCCCAAATGAAGGGGGTCGCCGGTCAGGTCGTAAACCTGCCAGCCCACCGCCACCGCGACCATCTGTTGGGCGATGGCCGACAGGAAGCGGGTGAGGAAGAACAGCCGGAAGTCATGCAGGGCGAACAGCGCGCGCGGGGTCATGGGCGGACAGTAGGCGTCGGCGTTGCCCGGGCGCAACGGCGCGATCCATGCCGGCCGCGCGCATCGGCCCCATCGGCGCCGCGCATCGGGCGGCGGCACGCACCCCGCCTTGGCCGGCGGTGTTCCCATGGAACGCTTCTAAACTGACAAAGGGAGACACCCCATGGGCTTCAACCCCTTCGACGAAAAGGGCATGCCGATCGACAAGCAGATCCAGTCCTGGAAGGTGCTGAACGTCAAACCCTACGACAAATACGAGGTCGACCCCTACACCCGCTGCCGGGTCATCACCATGAACGGGGTCGAGGTCGAGGCGGCGCTGTTCGGCCACCAGTTCGCGCGGCACACCGCCGACATCGAGCTCAAGCGCCAATTGGCGCTGGTGCGCCGTGCCGAGCAGCAGCAACAGAAGATGGTCAACTGGCTGATTCCCGGCCAGGAGAGCACCATCGAGGTCACCATCGGCTACGAGCAGGTGGCCGTCGACCTGACCGCCTGGGTCTGCCAGAACGAGCCCGATCCCTATGCCAAGCAGGTCTACGAATTCGGCCTGCTCGAGGATTTCGACCACCTCTACCGCTACGCCAACCTGCTCGACATGATGGAGGGCCGCAAGGCCGCCGACATCGTCGGCCGCGCCACCGAGATCACCCCCGGCCGCCCCACCGCCATCGAGCACCGCCACCCCCACGACGACATCCGCAAGAGCCTGGACCGCAACTCGGCGCAGTTCATCTCGCTGATGAACGCGCTGACCGTCACCGCCGCCGAGCAGCAGACGCTGAACTTCTACATGAACGTCGGCAACCGTCCCACCGACCCGGTGGCGCGCGGCCTCTATTTGGAGATCGCCCAGATCGAGGAGCAGCACGTCACCCAGTACGAAAGCCTGAACGATCCCACCGCCTCTTGGGCCGAGATGCTGGTGCTGCATGAATACAACGAGTGCTACCTGTACCACTCGTTCATGCTCGACGAGCCCGACCCGCGCATCCGCCAGATGTGGGAGAACCACCTGGCCATGGAGGTCACCCACCTGCAAATGGCCAACGACCTGCTGAAGAAACTGGACGGCAAGGACGCCCGCGACATGTTCCCCAAGGAGATGCCGACCCCGGTGAAGTTCCAATCCAACAAGGCCTTCATCCGCTCGGTCCTGGACACCCAGGCCAAGCTGACCGCCGACGGCACCGAATTCAAGCCGTTCGACCAGATGCCCGCCGACTACCCGACCTTCCAATACCAGCAGGCGGTCAACGGCAACCAGCCGCCGCCCAGCGAGCAGATCATCCAGCGCCACATCGAGGACAAGGGCACCGAATACCGCCTGGAGACCGAGGGCCCGCATCCGGTTCCGGAATGGCGCCCCAGCCAGGCGGCGGCCGAATAGCCCAGTCCGGAAGGCGGCCGCGCGGCCGCCTTCCCCCGCTCAGGCCAAAACCAGCTCACCCGATTCGATCAGGCGGGTGCAGGCATCCACGACGGCGGGATCGTAACGGGTGCCGCGATGCTCGCGCAGCTCCGCCACCGCCGCGTCGAGGCCGAGCGCGGGACGATAGGGGCGGTGGGAGGCGATCGCCTCGACCACGTCGGCCACCGCCACGATCCGCGCCTCCAGACAGATCTGGTTGCCCTTGAGGCCGTCGGGATAGCCCGACCCGTCCAGCCGCTCGTGATGGTGCAGCGCGACGTCGGCGATCGGCCACGGGAAGTCGATTGGGCTGAGGATTTCCCATCCGGTCCGCGGATGGCCCTTGATCACCGCGAATTCCGTCTCTGACAGCCGACTGGGGCGGTTGAGGATCTCGGCCGGGATGGACACCTTGCCGATGTCGTGCACCAAGCCGGCGACCTTCAACCCCTTCAGCCGGTCGTCATCGAGGTCGAGGGCCCGGCCGATGGCGACGGCGATGTCGGCGACCCGTTGCTGGTGGCCGGCGGTGTAGGGGTCGCGCACCTCGACGGTGGCGGCCACCGCCTGGATGGTGCCGTCGAGGACCCGCTCGAGGGCGGCCCGATGGCGGTCGCGCTCGATGCGCGCCCGCAAGGTCTGCATGCCGTAGGCCAGATCGCCGGCCAGTTCGTCGAGCAAGGCCCGCTCCTCGTCGGCGGCGAAGACGTGCGGCTGGGCGGCATGGATGGCCAGCACGCCGACCGGCCCGCCGCCGTCGGGAGCGAGCGGCAGCACCAGAAGCGAGCGGATGCCCAGGGCGCGATAGGACTCCCGCCAATGGCCGATTCGCGAATCGAGGTCGATGTCCGGCACCGCCACCGCCTGGCCGGAGGACATCACCGCCTCGGCCAAACCGACGCTGGCGGTCAGCTCCGCCACCCCGGGTTCGCCGGCCTGCGCCAACGGGCGGCCACCCGCGTCCAGGGCCACCGAGGCGGCGGCATATCCGGCGGTGACCACCACCTCGCACATGGTGCGCAGGAGCCGGTCCTCGCTCTCGGCGTGAACCAGGGCCTGGTTGCCGGCGGACAGCGTCCGCATGGCGCGGTTGACCACCCGCAGGCTGGATTCGGCCCGCCGGTGCTCGTCCACTTCCTGGGACAGGTCGGTGGTGTGGATCAGCATGCGCCCGGCCATGGGCCGAAGCATCAGCCACAGCCCGCCGGTTCCCACCGCGATCAGCGCCGCCACCACCGCCGCCACCGTCAGGATGATGCGGTCGACCTGGAGATAGAGTTCTCGTTCGGCCATGCGCGACACCGCGATCCAGCCGCTGTCGGGCAGGCGCCGCACCGCCGCCACCTCGGGCTCGCCGTCGCCGCCGCGACCAAAGACCAACCTGGGCTGGCCATCGGCGCCGTCCAGCGCCCGCGCCAGGATTCCCTCCCCACGTCGGGTGGGAAAGATGGGACCGTCGCGCGCGGCCAGGATGAATTCGCCGGTGGCGCCCCGCCCCTCGTGGTTGGCGACCACCGCCGCCAGGGCGCGGGCGTCGAACAGCAGCACGTCGGTGCCTTCGCGCCGCCCGTCCTTACCGAGGATCGGCGCCGACACCACCAGCGCGTGACCGCCCTCCACCGCCTTGGGGATGCCGAAGGCCGGCGGCGGACCGCCGCCGGGGCTCCACAGGACGGCGGGAATCGGCCGCCCCACCGCCACCACCGGCCGTCCCTCGGCGTCCAGGCGGACGATGCCCAGGATCTCGTCGGACAGGCGCGAGGCGTCGGCCAGCTTGTCGGCGGTGTAGGCGACCAACTCGCCGACGGTCATCTGGCCGCGGTTGAAGCGGACGAGGGCATCGCGGATGGCGCTGCGGCTGGTCACCTGCCGTGCCAGGTCGGTGGCGCGGGCGACGATCTCGCCCACCGCCACCGAGTCGAGGGCGAGCCCGTGGACCAACGAGGCGTCGGCCGCCGCCTTCATCTGCCGCTGCATGGGGATGATCGCCACCACGGCGACCACCGCCGCCACCAGGGCCAGGGCGCAGACCGAGAATACCACGATCATCCGCTGCAGGCGAACCGCCTCGACCACCCGCACGTCATACTCTCCTGCTCGAGAATACCCACACCCCTCGTCAGGGGATTATAGCAGCATCCCCGGCCGCATGGGCGAGCGGTTGCTCACGATCCGGCGAAGGCGGCGATCTCGCGGACGAAGGCGTCGGGACGATCCGCGTGCAGCCAATGGCCGGCCCCCTCGACCACCTCGATCCTGGCGCGGGGAAACAGCCGCTCGATCTCGCCGCGATGGCCGGGACCGACATAGTCGGACTCGGCCCCGGCCAGGAACAGGGCCGGGCCATCGTAACGGGTTCCCTCGGGGAAGCGGGGAAAATCCAGGATGTCGGCCATGGCCGCAGCCAGGGCGGCCAGGTTGGGCCGCCACCGGTAGCTGCCCGGCTCGCCGTCCAGGTTCTGCATCAGGAAGGCCCGCACCCGGGGATCGGCGATGACGTCCTTCAATTGGGCGTCGACATCGGCGCGCCGGGTGGCGCGGGCCAGGGAAACCCCGCGCATGGCCTTGATGTAGGGCGCGAAGGTATGGCCGTACCCGGCGGGGGCGATGTCCACCACCACCAGGCCCGCGACCAGCTCCGGCCGGGTCAGGGCCAGCACCATGGCCGCCTTGCCGCCCATGGAGTGGCCGACGACGACGGCCGGCCCCAACGCCCGGCCCTCCATGAAGGCAGCGACGGACCGGGCCATGAACGGGTAGTCCATCGCCTCGGTCCACGGCGAAGCCCCGTGATTGGGCAGGTCGAGGGCCAGCACCCGGCGGCTTTCCCCCAGCCTCCGGACGATGGCGCCCCAGTTCCGCGACGAGCCGAGAAGGCCGTGCAGGATGACCAGGGGCCGGCCCTCGCCGGCCTCGATGACATTCAAATCCATGCCAGCTCCTTACCGCCGGGACACCGGTTCGTCAACGACTGAGCATTGTAATCGTTCAAATATTTGATTGACCAGCGTCATGGTTTTGACTCTGCATACCAACCATCGTTATGGTTCGCCGCGAGGGAGGCACAGGACCGATGTCCAGGGGAAGGATGACAGGTCTGCTACGACGGATGCGGGGCGACGGATCGCTCGTCCGCGCGCTGCTCGTCGCGCTGCTTCTCCAGATCACCGTTCCCATGCTGGGGTTGTTTCCGACCGCGTCGGCCAATCCCCCGCCGCCCGGCAGCATCACCGTCTGCACCGCGCAGGGCATCGTCACCCTGGCCCCCGACGGCCGGGGCGGCTGGACGAAATACACCGACGCCGCCGAGACCGGGCTGTCGTGCAGCTTCTGCCTGCCGCTGCTGTCCGGTTCCGTGGAGCCGGTCGCCGACCTGCCGCTGCCGCTGCCGGTCGAGATGGCGGTGGCGGATCCGGCTTCCCCCACGTCCGTCCCGGTGGCCTCGGTTCCGCCGGGGTCGTTCTCTCCCCGCGCTCCCCCCTTCCTCCGCTGAATCCCCACCCGCGCGGCGTGGTGCCGCGCGGCGCATTCCTTCAGCGGAGTATTTGGAAAATGCAAGTTCGTCGTATGCGGCGCCGCCGGGTGGCGTCCGCCGGTGCCGCCGTGGCGGCCGCCCTAGCCGTCTCTCCCGCCATCGCCGAGGACGTCCAGAAGCTGGACGAGGTCAGCGTCACCGCCACCCGGTCCGAGCGCGCCACCAAGGACGTGCCCCAGTCCATCACCGTCGTCGGCTCCGAGCGCATCGAGTCGGAAAAGATGTTCAACCTCAAGGACGCGCTCCAGGGCACCCCGGGGGTGATGATCGACAGCAAGAACGGCGGCTCGGACGTCCGCCTGACCATCCGCGGCGCCGGCATCAAGGCGGCCTACGGAGTGCGCGAGATCATGGTGCTGCGTGACGGTGTGCCGGTCACCGACCCCGACAGCTTCACCCGCTTCGACTTTATCGACACCCAGGACATCGAGCGGATCGAGGTCGTGAAGGGACCTGGCTCGCCGTTCGCCGCGGGCTCGGCCGGCGGCACCATCCAGATCCTGTCCAAGTCCGTGTTCGCCGACAACGCCAACCGGGCCCGGATCGGCTTCGGCAACCAGGGCGCGGAGAACTACCACGTCCGCTACGGTGGCATGATCGACGACGACCAGGCCGTGGCGCTGACCGCGTCGCGGCGGGTGCTGGACAACAATTGGCGCCGCTGGAACAACTTCGAGACTAATCAGATCGGCCTCAAGCACGGCCTGATGGATTCCTCGGGCGGCACGCTGGAGTCCGAAGTCAGCTTCGCCAACAGCTTCACCCAGCTGCCCGGCAGCATGACCGCCACGCAATTCAACGAATACCGCAAGACCGGCCGCCAGGATGGCAATTCCGACGCCTGGGACAATTCCGGCCGCGATTCGTGGACCGTGTTCGCCAACAGCAAATACGAAAAGCAGTACGGCGACCTCAGCATCCGCCCGCGTGTCTACTTCAATCACTGGGAGCACTACCACCCGGTGACCGGCGTGATCAATGTCAGCGAGGGCAACTACATCTTCGGCACCGACCTGGAAGGCGGCCTCGACCACAAGGTGGCCGCCCTGCCGTCGGCCCTGGTCGGCGGCGTCAGCCTGCGCAGCGACCTGTCGCTGGACGCCCGCAAGTATCGCTATCGCGACTACACGAAACGGTTCAACAGGATCACCGCCACCCTGTCGGACATCCAGGGCGAACTCCTGGAGACTTCGGACACCAAGAACTTCATGGCCGGTGTCTTCCTCCAGGAGACCGTCAATCCCACCGACCGTCTTTCCGTGGACGTCGGCGCCCGCCTGGACCGCTCGTTCTTCTACATCGACACCAACGAGATGTATAAGTACGACTACTCCTTGGCGCGATACACCGTCGGGGAAGGCCAGTCGCGGGCGACTCCGACCTACACGCTGTTCTCACCCAAGCTCGGCCTATCCTATAAGCTGACCCCGCAACTGACAGGCTACGGGTCGATCGCCCGCGGCGAGCAGGTGCCGTCGTCGTCCGAGATCACCAGCAATCCCGGCCTCAAGCCCGCCAAGTCCATGAACTACGAGGTCGGACTCAAGCTCCGCTCGTCGGACTGGGCGTTCGACGCGGCCGCCTACTACAACCCCGTCCGCGACGACATCGTCCAGGTCTATACCGATGGCGAATCCGTCTACCAGAACAGCGGCGTAACCGAGAAAAAGGGCTTCGAACTGGCCCTGAGCCACGCCCTGACCAAGGAGCTGACCCTCGGCGGCTCGTACAGCTACAGCGACTACGTCTACGACCGCTTCCACGAGGTGGTCGGGACGACCACGAAGGACCGGTCGGGGAACCGGGTGCCGCTGGTGCCCATGAACCAGTACTCGATCTTCGCCGAGTACAAGCATGCCGAAACCGGACTCAAGGCCAGGGTGCAGAGCAACACCTGGGAGTCCTACCAGATGGACGCGGCGAATTCGGCGGAATACGGCGGATTCTGGTTCGTCACCAACGTGATGCTGGGCTGGGACATCACCCCCAACCATTCGCTGTCGCTCAACGTCGACAACGTCTTCAACGAGCACTACGCGGTCGAGGCCAAGAAGGACACGCGCGGCACCGCGACCTACACCGGCGCCGCGCCTCGCACCTTCCTCGCCACCTACACCGCCAAGTTCTAGGGAGACGGACCATGCGCGTTCCCATGTTCCTGGCCATGGCGCTGCTGGCCGCCGCCCCGGCGGCGGCGCAGCATGCGAACCATGGCGCCCCCCCGGCCGCGAATGCCGGCGAACCCGATTGGACCAAGCTGCCCACGCTGTCGGCGGCCCTCAGGGGTCGCACGGGAGCCCAGGTCTCGGCCTTCAACGGTGCCGCCAGCGAGATCATCGCCACGGCGCCGGACGGCACCACCGCCACGCTGGCGCTCACCTCCGGCACGGCGTCCTACAAGCCGGCGACGGGCAACTACCATCTGCTGGCCGCCGTCGATTCCTGCGACGCCCACGTCGCCACCGCGGCCACGGCGGTCTATTTCCCCAATCCCGGCCGGGCTCCCACCGACATCCTGGCGGCCCCGCGCCAGGGCCTGACGGTCGTGCCCGAACGGCTCCCGCGCGAGCACTCCGCCTACCGCGCCGGCGAGACCTGGCGGTTCCTGGTGACCATGGACGGCCAGCCCTTCCCGGGCGCCAAGGTGCGGTTCGAAACCGCCAATGGCAGCCGCGCCGAACTGGTGTCGGAGGTCGACGGCACCGTCGACGTCACCTTCCCCGAGGATTTCCCGCCCCGCGACCAGCGGCCGCCGGAAGCCCATGGTCGGCCGGTGACCGCCGATTTCGTGGTGGCCGCCACCTTCCAGACCGGCACCGTCCAGCACATCGGCGCGTTCAACTACTCCTACCGGCCCGGGGCCTACGACGGGTCGTCGTTGGCCACCGGGGCCGGCTTCGCCGTACTGGGCATGGTCGCCGCCGCCCCGCTGCTCCGCCGCCGCAAGGGAGGGGCCAAATGAACGCCTATTTTATGAACCGTCTGCGCCCGTGGGTGCAGGCGCTGTCCCTGGTCGTCCTGGTCTACGGATCGAGTGTGGTCGGCTTCTATTCCGCCGAGAAGCTGTCCGGCGCCCTGCCGGTGCTGTCCTGCGCTTATGACCAGGAGAACAGCGCCTATTGCGTGCTGATTCCCTTGCAGCACCAGCTCCATCACCGGCTGGGGGAGGGGCTGGTGAAGCTCCAGGCAGTGACCATGGGCATGGTCATGCCGCTGGTCTTCACCATGCTGAGCTTCCTGGTCTTCTTCCTGGTCCTCAACAAGGCGTTCTGCGGCTGGATCTGCCCCTTGGGGACCGTCCAGGAATGGATCTACGCCGCCGGCCGCCGCCTCGGCCTGGGCACCCGCCGGGTCCCCGACGGCAGCCGCGGGCGGGTGTCGGCGGTCAAATGGGTCATCCTGGCGCTGTTCGTGCTGGCGGTGCCGCTGGTGTCGGGGATGGGCCTGGCCCCCCATGCCTTCCGCGATCCATGGTGCCAGGTCTGCCCGTCGCGCATCGTCACCACCTTGCTGACGGCCAATGGCGAACAGGTGGCGGTGCCGTTCAAGGGCGACTGGGCCGACACCGCCTTCGCGGCACTCCGCAACCTGGTGTTCGGCTTCGGCGCCTTGTTCGCCCTGACCTTCCGGCAGCCGTTCTGCCGCATCTGCCCGATGCTGTCGCTGCACGCGCTGTTCCGCCATTTCGCGCCCCTGCGGCTGGCGAAAAGAGCCAGCGACCGCTGCGACCGCTGCGGCCTGTGCGCCAAGGCCTGTCCCATGGACATCCGCGAGGTGCAGACGCGGGTCGGCGCCGCCGCCTTCACCGACGACTGCACCCTGTGCGGCCGTTGCGTCGCCTTCTGCCCCGAGGACGGCACCCTGGCCCTGGCCCTGGGGCCGTTCCGGCTGGTGGAATCGTCCAAGGCCGCGTTCGCCCGCGTCACCCGCGCCGAGAGCCCCGAGGGCGACCCAAAGCCGGCGCGGCGGCGGGCCAAGGAGGCTGCGTCGTGATGGCCGCGCCGGTCCTCGACCTGGCCGGCATCGCCGCAGTGTTCCTGCTGGGCGTGTCGGTGGGGCTGACGGCCTGCGCGGTGTCCTGCCTGCCCTTCATCGGCACCTGGGCCTTCGCCCGTGCCGGTGGAGGATGGGCGGGGGCGGAGGATCTGGCGCTGTTCCTGGCCGGCCGCCTCGCCGGCTATGGCGCCCTGGGCGGGGCGGCCGGCATGGCCGGCGACGCCCTGGCCAGGACCCTGAACGGGCCGTCGGGCCACGTCGCCTTGGGCGTGGCCGGCATCGCCGCCGGCCTGTCCCTGGCGTGGACCGCGCCCGCCAGGGGCGGCGCGTCATGCCGGGCCGCGAACGCGGCGCTTCCTCCGTTCGCCCTGGGCGCGGCCCTGTCGCTGACGCCCTGCGCCCCCTTGGGATCGCTGCTGGCGGCGTCTGCCATGGGGGGAAACGCCGCCACCGGAGCGGTCATGGGAACCGTGTTCGGACTGGGCGCGGCGGTCACCCCGCTGATGGTGGTGGTGCCGCTGCTGGGGCTGTTCGGGCGCGGCCTGCGCATCCGTTCCGGCCTGGAGCGGTGGCTGCGGTTCGGCGGCGCCGCGGTGCTTGTCGCTTTGGGCGCCCGCCGCCTGCTGATGCTGGCGTGAGGGGAGCAGGAGGCACACATGGACACCACTTTCCGCCCGTCGCTTCTGTCGGACTCGCATCGTGGACGCTGGCTGTCGTCCACCTTGGCCATGGCCCTGCACGGAACGGTCGCGGTCGCCGCCGTTGTCGGGATCGGCTTCGATCCGTCGCCGGTGGATGTCGAGCCGCACGTCGTGGTCGAGCTGGTGGCGGTGGCGGCGCCGGTCCCGGTCGCCGCCCCAGAGCCACCGGCGCCAATGCCACCGGCGCCAATGCCGCCGGCACCGCCGACCCCGGCCAGCAAGCCTACCCCCCCGCCGCCCCTCCCCAAGGCGGTTCCCAAGGCGGCCATGCCGGTGAAAAATGCGCGCCCGACGCTGTCCGAACCGGCCCCGCCGTCGGCCCCCGACGCGGTCGCCGAGGCGCCCGCGACCGACTCCGCCCCCGCCGTGGCCGCCAGCGGCCCTCCGACGGCCGACGCGCCGCCGCCGGCCCATCCGGCTCCGGTCCAGCAGGCCTATTCACCGCCGGTCGGGCGGGCCGGCTATCTGTCGAACCCGCGTCCGGCCTATCCCATGCTCGCCCGCAAGCGGGGCTGGGAGGGAATGGTCACCCTGTTGGTCGAGGTCGCCGCCGACGGCCACCCGGTGTCTGTCGAGATCAAACGCTCGTCAGGGCATTCCGTCCTGGACAACTGCGCCGTGGCCGCCGTGCGGCAATGGCGGTTCCAGCCGGCGCGACGGGGCGGAAGCGCCGTGACGGCCAGCGTCGAGGTGCCGATCCGCTTCGATCTGCAGGAGGGGACGTGAGCGACCGCGGCGCTTGAACGCCGAACGGCCTACGGCCTGGCCGCGAGGAAGCGCGCGTAGTCGGCGTCATCCTCCAGGACGTGGAAGTGCCACCAGTTCTTCAGCAGGCCCAGCAGTTCGATGCAGACCTTGTCGCTCTCGCCGGCGCGGTAACGCTCGAACAGCGCGTGCACCTCGGCGGCGAAACGGTCATGGGCCGCCAGATGGGCCGCCGCCTTGGGATAGCCGCAGGCCTCGAACACGCGCCGTTCGTGGTCGAAATGGCCGCTCACGTATTCCATCAGGATGGCATAGACCCGCTCCATGTCCGGCAACGGCTTGTCCGTGGCATAGGCGTCATGCAACTGACCGATGAGGTCGAAAAGAATCTTGTGGTCGCGGTCCAGCTCGTCGTCGCCGACGGAGAACCGATCCTGCCATTCCGCATAGCTCATGCGCAATCCACTCGGAAGTGTCGAACCTACGGTATCCACCGTACTCCGCGGTGAATAGTTGAACAATGGGCAATCATCCTGTGCGCGTACTTCCTGTTTATATGCGCCGCAAACCATATTCGCAAACCTTCGATATAATCTGCCCAATGTATGGGGGATTGGCCCATGCGCCGCAGATGCTTCCTCGCCACCTTCGCCGCCGCCGCCGTTTTCGGACGGGGACGGGTGCGCGCCACCACGGTTCCGCTACGGATCGGCCTGATGCCGCTCTCCTGCCCCACCACCCTGCTGCGATACCATCAGCCGCTGCGGTCCTCGCTCGCCGCGCAACTGCGCCGGCCGGTCGAGCTGTTCTCCGCGCCTGATCTCGACGGCCATTTCGCCGATATCCGCCGCGGGGAATTCGACCTCGTCGTCACCGGTCCCCATTTCGGCGCCTGGGCGATCGCCAACGGTTACCGCCCCATCCTGCGCTATGGGGCGACGCTTCGCCCGGTGATCGTGGCGACGCCGGCCTCCGGCATCCGCGCCCCAGCCGACCTGCGGAATCGCGTCGTCGCGTTGGGCGGGCGCCTGTCGGTCGCCGCGATCTCCGGGGAAGCCTGGATGGCATCCGAGGGTTTGCGCGCGGGCAACGACTATGTGCCGCGATTCGCGCCCACGGACGACACCGCGATCCTGTCCGTCGTCACCGGCGAGGCGGATGCGGCGGTCACCACCAACACCGCCTTGGACGGCACCCCGGCCGGCGTGCGCCAGCACGTGGTGACAATCGACGGCGATGCCACGATGCCAAACCTGTTCACCGTGGCCAACGCGGCGCTGAGCCGGGAAGAAGTCGTCGCGCTACGCAAGGCGCTGCTCGCGTTCGGTCGTTCGGCCGATGGAAAGGCGTTCTTGTCCCGCAACGGCTCGCGCGACTACGCCGACATCACCCCGGACGATCTCGCCGCCGTCGAGCCGCTCCTGGACCGGCTTTCGGGGCTCATGGCCCGGGACGGTGCGTGATGCGACCATTTCTCTCGCGGAGCGACACCTACCGCCGGTCCCTGCGATCCCGCCTCATCGTCGCGACGATCCTCGTCGAGGTGCTGATGCTGGGATTGCTGGTCGGCAACAGCCTGCGACTCGCCAACCTGCATCTGGTCCGAATGGCCGAGGGCCGCCTGAGCGAGTTGGAGGAGGCCTTTTCCATCTCCCTTGCCGGGCCGCTGGCGGCCCGCGACCACGCCAACCTGCGCAGCCTTGTCGACCGCCTGATCACCCTCGACGACATCGCCTATCTTGCGTTGTCGGACTCGGCGGGACAGCGGCTCGCCGCCGCCGGGCTGGTTCCGGCCACCCTGCCGCCTCCCGATGCCCTCGTCTCCATGAGTATGGAAATCCACAACGCGGTGGTGGCGGTCGAGCTGTTCGACCAGACGATGGGGACGCTGCACTACGGGATGTCGACCGACTTCCTCAAGCGGGCCAGGAGGGACCTGATCACCCAGGGCCTGACCATCGCCGCCTTGGAGGTTCTGCTGTCGGCGGTGGTGCTGTCGGCCATCGCCTTCCTGCTGACCCGCCGACTGGAAAGCCTGACCTATGCCAGCGTGCGCATCGCCGCCGGCGACTATCGGGCCATGGTGCCGGAGGGAGGCAACGACGAGGTCGCCGCCCTGTCCCGGGCCTTCAACGCCATGACCGAGGCGGTCCGCAGCCATGTCGATGAGTTGGAGCGCACCGCCGAGGCGTTGCGGTGCTCCAACGAGGAGCTGGCGCGGCTGGCCGAGGTCACGGCCCACCACCTGCAAGAGCCTTTGCGTCACGTCGCCAGCTACGCCCAACTGCTGGGCAGCCGCTACCACGGCCGCCTTGATCGCGAGGCCGACGAATTCATCCGCTACATGGTGGCCGGCGTCCAGCAGATGAAGACCATGCTGGTCGAGCTGCAGGCCTATATCGCCGTCGACGTGTCGCCCGTGCCGGCATCGGCCCGGGCCGACCTCGCCGCCTGCCTCGCCGAGGCCCGGCACGACCTGGCCGGAATGCTGGCGACCTCGGAGGTCTCGGTCACGGCCGGCCCGCTTCCGGTGGTGCGCGGCGACCATGCCCAACTGGCCCTGGTCTTCCGGCAACTGCTTGAAAACGCGATCGTCCATGGCGGTCACCGGGTCTCCGTCACCGTCAGCGCCGAATGGCTGGACGGCCGGGCGACGGTCTGCGTGGGCGACACCGGCCCCGGCATCGAGCCCTGCGTCCGCACCCAGGTGTTCGAACTGTTCCGGGGAAAAAGCCTGGGAACCGGCATCGGTTTGCCCATGGCCAAGAAGATCGTCCGCCGCCACGGCGGCCACGCCTGGATTCAGGCCAATGGCAACCGTGGAACCTGCGTGTGCTTCACCCTGCCCGTCGACCAGCGGGAGGGCCGGGCGAAGGATGCGGTGGCGCGCCCTGCAGGATTCGAACCTGCGACCTGCCGCTTAGAAGGCGGCTGCTCTATCCAACTGAGCTAAGGGCGCCAAGGACATCTTTAGAAGCGCCCGAATTCGAGCTTATCGGACTTGAAATTGTCCGCGTAGTTCTTTGGCCCAACTGGCTTCTTGCAGGATTCGCCGACCACCTCGTAATCCAGTCCCTTGCGCTCGGCGAAAGCCACCGCCTCGTCGCGGGTGGCGAATTTCAGGCGCACCTGCTGGGTGGTGTCGGCCGAGCCCAGCCAGCCCATCAGGGCATCGGCCCGCTTGGGAGCCACCGGCTCGTATTCCAGCACCCAGGCCTTGGCGTTGCCGCGGCTGCCCGACTGCATGGCGGTCTTGGCCGGGCGATAGATGCGAACGGTCATCGGCGGACTCCTTCACGTCTTTCTTGTCGTTGGTCGGGGAGACAGGATTCGAACCTGCGACTTCCTGCTCCCAAAGCAGGCGCTCTACCAGGCTGAGCTACTCCCCGGTGGGGCTGGTTCTACGGGCTTTCGAACGGCTTTTCAAGGATCGCGCCATTGCCTCGCCATCAGGCCGTGCCTATCTACTGCCAGTCCCCCGCTCCCGAGGAACCCGGATGGTCCGCAAGGTTTACATCGCCGCCGGCTTCGTCCTGGTCGCGCTGGGCGTCGCCCTGGCGCCGCTGCCGGGTCCCGGCGGGCTGCCGGTGGCCATGGTCGGCGCCGTCGTGGTGCTGCGCCATTCGCCGGCCATGCGCCGGCAGTGGGTGCGGGCGCGGCGCCGCTGGCCGCGCACCCTGGCGCCCGCCGAATGGGTGCTGCGCAAGCTGCGGCGAAAGGATGGGCGCCGGCCGCCGCACGACTGAGGCCCGCGCGAGAAAGGCCAGCCCCGCCCGATACCCCGGCCGCGTGCATGACAGGCGGCCTTGCCGTCGCCATGTGACCCCAACGGCCTTCCCCTCATCACTGCGAGGCGTCGGATGATACATCTCGGCATCGCCGCGGCACTCATGGCCGGCCCGACCGCCCTTCCCGTCCAGGCGCCGCAAGCCGCGCAATCGGTGTGCGCCGAGCGGACGGCGCTGTTGTCGTCGCTCCGGCGGGAATATTCGGAATCCCCGACCGCCCTTGGCCTGGCCAGCAATGGCAGCGTTCTGGAACTGCTGACCACCACCGACGGCAAGACCTGGACCATCCTGATGACGCGGCCGGACGGCACGTCCTGCGTCATCGCCGCCGGCGAGGCGTGGGAAGCGCTGCCCCAGGTGGCACGCGGCGAACCTCTTTAGAACGCCGCGCTTTCAATGTGGCGCACGGCGCTCATGCGCGCACTGAGCGCGCGGCCAAGCCGCTGGAGGCGGCGCCCGGCGACGGCGAAAGGCATAGCGGGCTATTCCCCGAAGATGGGATGCCGTACCTTGTCGCCCGGCCGGATTCCCAGGCGGCTGGCGGTGCCGGCATTGACCTCCAGGACCGCCCGCACGGCCCCGGGCGAACTGATGACGTCGGTCGATAACGGCGTGGTGTTCTCGGCGATGCCGGTGACGGTGCCGCCGGCGTCGATGAACAGCATGTCCAGGGAAAGAAGCGTGTTCTTCATCCACATGGACACCGGCTGGGAACGCCCGAAATCGAACAGCATCCCGGCCGCCGGGGCCAACTCCTTGCGGTACATCAGCCCCTGCGACAATTGGCCGGCATTCTGGGCCAATTCGACGTCGAAGGCATGCCGCCGCCCGGACGGCGCAAGCACCTCCAGCCGCGAACGGCCGAACCGAACCGGCGCCCCCTGGGCCCGCGCCAGGGCGGGAAGCGCGACGACCGCTGCCAGGGCGGCCAGCGCCGCCCGCCTTGTCATGGACATTCCCGGGACCCCGATCAACCGCATCCGTCCGTGAAGTCTGGGCGATCCCGGCGAAAACGACAAGCCGGGCGGGGGAGGAACAAAGTCCTGCGATTCCGGACATCGCGATGCCGCCGCCCCCCGCCCTCGGCCCTAGGCGTGCCGCCGACGCGGAACCGACCGCCCGTATTACGCGCGCCATAAGCACGCGCGCAGATTGCGTAAAATTTTATCGAAAAAGTAAAGTAAATAACCGAAATTTCTCTTGCTTTTTAGTGCCTGGAATATTGGGTTATCTTCCTGTTTAAAAGTTGTTCGTATAGATGTATGGTAATTCCTGCCGGTTGGGGAACTACTCCAGCCTCTCCAACCGGCAGGAATCTGTCGGGGGGGCCTTCCCGCCCATCCCCACCCCCCCGCAGGGAAACGCCGCAGCACAGTGCGGCGTTTCCGATTCCTGGGCCGCGGCCAACAAAAAAGGCGGCGTGCCGGTTCCGGCCGCCGCCTTCTTCGTCGCCGGCGCTCAGAGATAGCGCAGGTAGAGATAGACGTTGGCGATGGCGATGGTCACCAGCATCAGGCCGAACGCCACCTTCATGAACGGAACGAACCGCACCGGATGGCCGGCCCGCTCGGCCAGGCCGGCGACGGTCAGGTTGGCCGAGGCGCCCACCAGGGTGCCGTTGCCGCCCAGACAGGCGCCCATGGCCAGCGCCCACCACAACGGCTCCAGGTTCTCGGCGCCGCCGAAGGTGGGGGCCATGCTCTTGATCAGCGGGATCATGGTGGCGACGAAGGGGATGTTGTCCACCACCGCCGACAGGATCGCCGAGGCCCACAGGATGGCGATGGCGGTCACGGTCAGGTCGCCGCCGGTGGCGTTGACCAGCATCTCGGCCAACAGGTGCAGGAACCCCGCCTGCTCGACGCCGTAGACCACCATGAACAGGCCGATGAAGAAGAAGATGGTCACCCACTCCACCTCGCCGAAGGTGTGGTGGACGTCATGGCTTTGCTGCTCGGCGTCCTTGCCCAGGTTGTGCAGCAGCATCAGCAGGGCGGCGCCGAACATGGCGATGGTGCCGGGCTCCTGATGGATGTTGTGGGCCAGGATGAAGCCCAGGATGACCAGGGTCAGCACGACCAGGGCCTGCTTGAGCAGCCGCCAGTCGGTGATGGCCTCCAATTCGTTGAAGCCCATGACCCGGGCGCGGGCCTCGGCGGTGGCGTGCAACCGCCGTCCCCACATGAAATGGAAGATGATGGTGGTGACGACCAGGCAGACCAGGGCGACCGGACCCAGGTTGACCGCGAACTGGTTAAAGGTCAGGCCGGTGGCCGAGCCGATCAGGATGTTGGGCGGATCGCCGATCAGGGTGGCGGTGCCGCCGATGTTGGAGGAGAAGATCAAGGCCACCAGATAGGGCCACGGCTTGACCTTCAGCTCCTCGGTGATGACCAGGGTGACCGGCACCACCAGCAGCACCGTGGTGACGTTGTCCAGCAGCGCCGAGAACACCGCGGTGACGATCTGGAGCATGAACAGGATGCCGGCCGGATCGGCCTTCACCTTCTTGGCCGTCCAGATCGCCACGAACTGGAACACGCCCGACTTGCGGGTGATGGCGACGATGATCATCATGCCCGTCAAGAGCGCGATGGTGTTGAAGTCGACGCCCCGGATGGCGGCCTGCTGGTTGAGCACGCCGACCAGGATCATCACGCCGGCGCCGACCAGCGAGACGATGGCCCGGTTGATCTTCTCGGACATGATGACGGCATAGGTGGCGACCAGGACGGCGGTCGCCACGATCATGGGATTCCATCCGAACAGCACGTTCGGAACCCAGGCTTGCGCTTCGCCGTGCATCACAGGTCCTCCACCAGGCGGCCGATCACCGCCTCCGCCGTCAGGATGCCGGCCAGCCGGCCGGCCTCGTCGACCACCGGCAGGAAGCCGTCGCCCCGCTCGAGCAGCAGCAGCGCCTCGACCAGCGCGGTCTCGGCCCGGACGGTGCGATGGGGCGCCATCGCCTTGCCCACCGTCTCCTTGGCGCAGGACTTCAGGCGTGCCTTGATGTCGTCGGCGGTGTCGGACACGAAGGACAGGTCGGGCATGTCGTCCTCGCCCAGCCGGGCGGCGCGCGGCAGCAGCAGCGCCAGCAACTGGCGGACCCCGAACACCCCGAGGAAGTGCCCCTTGGCGTCGACCACCGGCAAGGTGGCATAGCCGTGGGCGGCAAGCGCCTTGATGGCGTCCGCGACGCTGTCGCCCTTGGCGAGCGTCGCCGGCGCCGGCGCGACGATGGACTGGCAAGTCATGACGTTAGCGATCCCCTAGTGCGCTGATTTTGTGGGCCGATTCACCAGGCCGCCGGTTCAGGCCCCTGAACCTTCGGTCTGGATCGGACTACTTGACACGGCGCGCCGGTTGTTGGTTGTTGCGCGCACGAAAGCCGCCGGATTGTGCACCAGCGAATTGGGGAGGGACAACTGAATCCGCCTAGGTGATTATACGTAAGACATGATCCGAGCCCGGTCGAGCGGCGCCGGAAACACCGCATCGGCGCCCACGGCCCGCGCCAGCGGCAGGAACGGATCGTCGGGGCGCGGCCCGGCCACCACCACCCGGACACCGGGATGACGGCGCTTGATGGCCTGGAAGCTGCCCAGGCCCGACCAATGGGGATGGACGCGGTCGGTGATCACCAGATCGACCCCGCCTTGGTCGAGCAGCCGGGCCGCGTCGCCGCCGCGGGCGGCGACGGCCACCTCGTGGCCGGCCCGCCGCAACCACAGCGCCAACAGGTCACCGGTTCCGGAATCGGCGGTCAGCACCACCGCGCGATGCGTCATGGCCGCCTCCTGTTCATTCCGCCAGGTGATAATGGTGCCGGGACGCCGCCTCACCCCGCCGCCGCGCCCGCCCCTTGAGAACGGCGTAGCCGGCCAGCGCCGACAGCACCGACCCCACCAACACCGCGAAGCGGGTCTCGACCATGTCCGTGCCGGTCCCGAAGGCCAGGCCGCCGATGAACAGGCTCATGGTGAAGCCGATGCCGGTCAGGATGGCGACGCCGTGGAACTGCACCCAGTCGCTGCCCTCGGGCAGCCGCGCCCAGCCCAGGCGGATCAGCAGCCACGACAGCCCGAACACCCCTGCCTGCTTGCCGACGAACAGGCCCAGCGCCACCCCCAGGAACAGCGGATCGCGCAGCAGCCACGGCCCCAGCCCGCCCAGGGGTACGCCGGAATTGGCCAGGGCGAACACCGGCAGGATGGCGAAGGCGACCCAAGGATGCAGGGCATGCTCCAGTCGTCGTAACGGTGCCCTGGCGCCACCGTCGGCGACCCGAAGCGGGATGAACAGGCCCAGCACCACCCCGCCGATGGTGGCGTGGACGCCGCTTTCCAACAGGAATCCCCACAGCAGCAGGCCCACCACGGCATAGGGTGCCAGCGCCGTCACGCCGGCGCGGTTGAGCGCCCACAGCCCCCCGGCGGAAGCGGCGGCCAGTCCGACGAACGGCCAGGACAGGTCGCCGGTGTAGAACAGGGCGATGATCAGGATGGCGCCCAGGTCGTCGATGATGGCCAGCGCCGCCAGGAACACCCGCAGCGACACCGGCACCGACCGCCCCAGCACCGACAGAACGCCCAGCGAGAAGGCGATGTCGGTGGCCGACGGAATCGCCCAGCCGCGCACCGTCTCGGGATTGCCGGCATTGAAGGCCAGGAACACCAGGGCCGGCACCGCCATGCCGCCCACCGCCGCCACCGTCGGCAGCATCACCTGACCGGGCGACGACAATTCGCCCTCGACCGCCTCGCGCTTGATCTCCAGCGCCACCAGCAGGAAGAAGACCGCCATCAAGCCGTCGTTGATCCAATGATGCAGCGGCTTGTCGATGGCGAAGGGGCCGATGCCGACCACCGCATGGGCGTCCAGAACCTGGCGGTATACCGGCGCCAGCGGCGAATTGACCACCACCAGGGCCAGGACCATCATCGCCACCAGGATGATGCCGCCGGCCGATTCCAGCTCCAGGAAGTGGCGCATGGCCACCGCCACGCGCCGAATGGGCACCGCGCCCCCACCCCTGTCCCGTGCCTTGCGGTCGAGTCCGGCCATCCCGTCGCACCTCCGCGAACGCCCTATGGCGAACGTCTAGGGTGGGGATGGAGACAAGGCATTTGAACGGCCGGTCCTCCGATGACCGCCGCCCTTCATCCTAAGTATCAATACATAAGGGAGAAGACGTATTCCATTTGCCCCGCGCCTGGCCCATCCTGCGCGCCAAGCTCGCCGTGGACGCGCACGGCGGGTGGTTCTCGGGAAATGCCGGGGAAAGGGGCCTTCGGGCTCCTTTCCTTTTTCCGGTCCTTTTTCCGTCAGGCCGCCTCGACCTCTTCCAGCCTCAGCGCCATGCGTACCAGTTCCGACAGGCTCTTGGCGGCCATCTTCTCCATCACCCTGGCGCGGTGGATTTCCACCGTGCGCACCGAGATGTTCAGCTCGGCCGCCACCGCCTTGTTGGGCAGCCCCCGCACCACCAGGTCCATCACCTCGCGCTCGCGCGGGGTCAGCTCGGCGACGCGCGCCTCGATGTCGGCCAGGGCCTGACGCTCGCGGAAGGCGCGGTGGCCCTTGTCGAGGGCGTCGCCGACGGCGCGCAGCAGCACATCCTCGTCGAACGGCTTTTCGATGAAGTCCGAGGCGCCGTCCTTCAGCGCCTGCACGGCCATGGCCACGTCGCCATGGCCGGTGATGATGATCACCGGCAGATCGATGCGCGACGCCTTGAGATGGGCCTGCAGCTCCAGCCCGCTCATGCCCGGCATGCGCACATCCGCGACCACGCAGCCCGGCTGGTCGGGATCGAGGGCCTCCAGGAAGCCGGCGGCGTCGGCATGGGCGCGCGCCGCGTGTCCGGCCGATTCCAGCAGCATCACCAGCGAATCGCGGATCGCGGCGTCGTCATCGATGACATGGACAATGGTGTCGGTCATCCGGGGGTCCCCATCTCCGTTCGTTCACCCTCCTCGGCGGCCGGCGCGATCCGCAGGGTCAGGCGGAACGCCGCGCCCCGGGGGCCGTTCTCGGCCAGCCACAGCCGCCCGCCATGAGCCTCGACGATGGTGCGGCTGATGGACAGGCCGAGGCCCATGCCGCTCGCCTTCGAGGTGTTGAAGGGCTCGAACAGCCGCTCCTCCACCTCGTCGGAAACGCCGCTGCCGTTGTCGCGCACCTCGACCTCGACGAGGCCGTCGTCGGCGACGCGGGCGGCCACCGCCACCTCGCGGGCCGACGCCTCCATGGCATTGCGCACCAGGTTGAGCACGACCTGCTGCACCTGGACGCGGTCAACATGAACGGCCGGAAGCGACTTGTCCACGCCCATGACCAGGCGCACGCCCTTGCGCGCGCATTCCGGCGCCACCAGGGCCAGCGCGTCGGCCACCAGCACCGCCAGGGATTCGGGTTCGCGGCGGGTATCGCCCTTGCCGATGAACTCCCGCAAGGCGCGGATGATGGCACCCGCCCGCTGGGCCTCGGACACCGCCCGGTCCAGGGCCCCGCCGGCCCTGGCGATGTCGGGAGGAGCGTGGGCCAGCATGCGCTGGGCGGCGCGGGTGAAGGCGATGGATGCCAGCAGCGGCTGGTTCAGCTCGTGCGCCAGCGCGCCCGCCATCTCGCCCGCCAGCGACAGCCGCGAGGTGTGGGCCAGCTCGTCCTGGCGGGTACGCAGCATGTCCTCGACGCCGCGCCGTTCGCTGACCGCCGCGCCCAGGAACAAGGTGGCGGTGGCCAGGGCCAGCATCAGGTACTGGAAGGTGGTCACCGTGCTCGAGATGTGGCCGACGGTCAGGAACGCCACGATCAATCCGGCCTGGGCGGCAAGGTTGCCCAGGGTGGCGCCCCGGATGCCGAAACGGCTGCCGATCCAGATCAGGGGCAGGAACAGGATGTAGAAGAAACGCAGCTCGTAGATTTCGTCGATCCCGAAGATCAGCCACAGGGCCAGCGCGATGCTGCCGCCCTGGAGCGCCATCTCGCCCAGTTCGACGGCCGGCGGACGCCGCCATCGGCTGGGCCGGTGCACCAGCAGCAGCGGCGTCGCCACGGCGATCCCGATCATGTCGCCAATCCAATAGCGCGACAGCGCCTGGAACACCTGATCGCGCGGCACCAGCCCGGCGCCGGCGAACGCGCCGACATACAGCATGGCGACCACCAGCGCCGCCACCACCGCCGCGCCGGTCAGCGCGAACACGTCGCGCAGGCGGGCCAGTCCGGCATCGAGGCTCAGGCGGTCGCGCAAGACCTTGGCGGCCGCGCCGTAGCCCAGGGCGACCACCAGGCCGGTGGCGATACTGAGCAGAAGCGGCACCGACGCGCCCCGGACCACGACATCCGCCAGCACCGCCGAGACCACCACCAACGGGGCGAGGCCGGGGCCGCGCAGGATCATCACCGCCAGCGCCATGCCGGGGGCCGGATTCCACGGGGTGATGCCGATCGGCGCTAGGGGATACAGGAAGCTGACCCAATCGAGGCCCACATAGAGGGCCGCGAACGCCCCCCATTCCGCCAACTCGCGCGGCAATGGCACGATCTTGGCGACGGCCTTCCTCACGGCGCCGATCCGAGGCCGGACAGCAATTGCGCCAACTCGACCGCGGTCTTCACCCCCATCTTCTCGAAGACGTGGGCGCGGTGAACCTCGACCGTCCGCATGGTGATGCCCAGGTCGTCGGCGATCACCTTGTTGAGCTTGCCGGCCAGCACCAGGTCCATCACCTGCCGCTCGCGGACGGTGAGCAAGGCCAGCCGGGCGGTGATGTCGGCCCGCCCCGCCGCCTCGGCGCGGCGGCGCTCCTCCCAGTCCAGCGCCTCGATGACGCGGTCGACGAGGTCGTTGTCGTTGAAGGGCTTTTCCACGAAATCCCGCGCCCCTTCCTTGAGCGCCGACACCGCCATGGGAACGTCGCCATGTCCGGTCAGGAAGATGGCCGGCGATCCGCAGCCCAGGTCGCGCAGACGGCGGAACAGGTCCAACCCCGACATTCCGCCCATGCGGATGTCGAGCAGCAGGCAGCCGGACAGGCCGGGCGTCCATTCGGCCAGGAAGTCCTCGGCCGAGGCGAAGGTGCGGGCGTGGACCCCCCGGGATTCCAGCAACCACGCCAGGGCGTCGCGGATCGCGTCGTCGTCGTCGACGATGTAGACTTGGCCCTGTCCGGTCATGCGGCCTCCTTCAGCGGCAGGGAAAACAGGAACACGGCGCCGCCGCCCGGATTGGGCTCGGTCCACAGCCGACCGTGATGGAATTCGATGATCGACCGGCAGATGTTGAGTCCCATCCCCATTCCCTCGGGCTTGGTGGTGAAGAACGGGGTGAACAGGCTGGAGGCGTCGGCCGGGGCGATCCCGTGCCCGTGGTCGGCGACGCGGACCACGGCTTGGCCGGACCCGCATTGGACGGCGATGGTCAGCTGGCGGCGGTCGGGAGGCGTGTCGGCCATCGCCTCCATGCCGTTGCGGGCCAGGTTCAGCAGCACCTGCTCGATGAGGATGCGGTCGGCCTCGACCCTGGGCGCGCCGCAGGCATAGTCCACCTCCACCACCACGCCCCGCTTCTTGGCGTCGAATTCAAGGAAGCCCAGGGTGTCGTCCACCACCTCGTTGAGCGGGCAGTCGCCGAGATTGGGCTCGGACTTGCGGACGAAGTCGTGCACCCGGCGGATGATCTGGCCGGCGCGCTGGGCCTGCAGCCCCAGCTTGCCCAGCGCCGCCTCCAGTTCCGCCGCCGTGAACCGGCCCGAAGCCAGCTTGTTGAGGCAGCCGGTATTGTAGCTGGCGATGGCCGACAGCGGCTGGTTCAGTTCGTGCGCCAGGGTCGAGGCCATCTCGCCCATGGTGATCAGGCGCGAGGTCCGCTGCAGCTTTTCCCGCTGCAAGAGCGCCATCTCCTCGTCGTGCTTGCGCTCGGTGATGTCCAGCACCGACGCCATCCAGCCCGAATGCCGGCCGGCGGCGTCGATCAGCGGCGCTTCGTAGACCAGTGCCCAGAAGCGCTCGCCGTCGCGGCGCCGGAACTGGATCTCGAAGCCATCGGGCGGGGCGTCGCCGCGCATCACCCGGTGGTGCATCTCCAGGGTGCTGTGGAAGTCCTCGGGAATCCAGTAGGGCATGGGCGGGACGCTGCCCACCAGTTCCGCCTCGCTCCACCCGACCATGCGGCAGAAGGCCGGATTGACGTAGGTGATGCGGCCGTCGAGGTCGCGGGCCCGCATGCCCACGGTCAGCGAATCCTCCATCGCCTTGCGGAAGGCGTGTTCCTCGCGCAGCGCCAGCTCGGCCTGCAGGCGCCGGTGGACGTGGCGGCGCACCGCCCACAGCGAGGTCAGCGCCACCAGCGTCAGGCCGAAGATCGACGCCGCCAGCACGTTGCGCGCGAGGTTGGGTTCGCTGCGGTACACCGTCGCCACGATGCCCATGCCGTGGCCGGGCGGCTCCAGGCGCACCTGGTGGCTGGTGGACGCCTCGGCCGGCTCCACCGAGGTCTTGGCGCCCAGGACCCTGCCGTCGGCGTCGACGATCTCGACCTTGTACTTCTCGGCCACCCACCACGGCACGTGATGAGTCAGGATGCCGTCGATGGAGAACACCCCCACCACCATCCCCATGAACCGGCGGTCGCGGAAGATGGGGACGTGCGCCTCGACGACGGCCCCCCGCGCGGCCAGGCCGAACGGCGGGCTCCAGGCCGCGCGACCGAAGGACTTGGCCATGATGAAGGCGGCGGTCCACGGCTCGTTCTCCCCAGGCTGACGGGGATTCTCCAAGGGCGGCACCGCGCCGGCGAGGTATCCGTGGGGGTCGCGCAGCAGGATGCGGTCCATCTCGGGATGGTTGACGAGCAGGGCCTTGGCCTGGGCCTCGAACGCCCGCGACGGCAGTTCGCCGGCCGCCAGCCCCGCCGCCAGTTGGGCCAGCTTCTCCTCGACCGAGACCAGATGGAAATTGACGTTCTGCTCCACCCACAGCAGGTCCTTGATCAGCGCATGGCGCTCGTCCTCGACCTCGTTGCGGTGCAAGAGCCACAGCAACAGACCGAGAAGCATGACGATCAGCGCCATGGCGACCACTGGCATGGCCTGGAAGGCCGCGCGCGCCGGAAGGGCCCTGGTGGTGGTCAAATCGGGCTGTCCTAAGGTGATTCGTCCTGTGCGGGACGGCTGTTAGCCTGCTGTTCGGATTTCCACAATAGCTCATTTAGCGAAACTTTCGAACAATCCCACGCCTGAACCAATGCGTAATCTTTGGGAGGAACGCACATGAAGTTCGCGACTCTGGTCGGCTGCGTGGTGGCCGGCTGCATTGCCGCCGGCGGCGCGCTGGCCCAGCAGGCCCAGCCCATCGTCATCAAGTTCAGCCACGTCGTCGCGCCGGACACGCCCAAGGGCAAGGCCGCCGAGATGTTCAAGAAGCTGGCCGAGGAACGCACCAAGGGCCAAGTCAAGGTCGAGGTCTATCCCAACAGCCAGCTCTACAAGGACAAGGAGGAGCTCGAGGCCCTGCAGCTCGGCGCCGTGCAGATGCTGGCCCCGTCGCTGGCCAAGTTCGGCCCGCTCGGCGTGCGCGACTTCGAGGTTTTCGACCTGCCCTACATCTTCCCGTCGCGCGACGTGCTCTATGCCGTCACCCAGGGCCCCATCGGCAAGGGCCTGCTGAAGAAGCTGGAGCAGAAGGGCATCATCGGCCTGGCCTACTGGGACAACGGCTTCAAGATCATGAGCGCCAACAAGCCGCTGCATAAGCCCGAGGACTTCCGCGGCCTGAAGATGCGCATCCAGTCGTCCAAGGTGCTCGACGCCGAGATGCGGGCGCTGGGCGCCCTGCCGCAGGTGATGGCGTTCTCCGAGGTGTACCAGGCGCTGCAGACCGGCGTCGTCGACGGCACCGAGAACCCGCCCTCCAACATGTATACCCAGAAGATGCACGAGGTGCAGAAGCACGCCACCGAATCGCGCCACGGCTATCTGGGCTATGCGGTGATCACCAACAAGAAGTTCTGGGAAGGCCTACCGGACGACATCCGCGCCACCCTGGAAGGCGCCATGGACGAGGCGACCCGTTACGCCAACGCCATCGCCAAGGACGAGAACGACTCCGCCCTGGCCGCCATGAAGGCCGCCGGCAAGACCGAGTTCTACCAGCTCACGCCGGAGGAGATGGCGACCTGGCGCAAGGCCCTGCTGCCCGTCCACCGCGAGATGGAAGGCCGCGTCGGCAAGGACCTGATCCAGTCCATCTACAAGGAAGCCGAGAAGTTCGGCTTCAAGAACTAAGTCGTTATCTCATGGCTTGATCGAAGCCGGGGGGCGCCATCCTTCATCGGGGCGCCCCCGTTTCGTGCGGGGCTGACATGTTTCTAAAGGTTCTAGATCATCTCGAGGAAGTCCTGGTGGCCTTCCTCATGGCGGCGGCGACGGTCATCATCTTCGTCGCCGTGGTCCACCGCTACGCCTCGGGCGTGGAACTCCTCTATCCCATCACCCACCAGTTCCGGACCTACTGGGCCCAGGAACTGTGCATCATCATGTTCGTGTGGATGGCCAAGTTCGGCGCCGCCTATGGCGTGCGCACCGGCATCCACGTGGGCGTGGACGTGCTGATCAACCGCCTCGAGCCCCGCACGCGCGGCAGGTTCATCATCTTCGGCCTGCTGTCGGGCGCGTTGTTCACCGGCATCGTCGGCACCCTGGGCGGCACCTTCGTGTGGGAGAACGGCGCCCATTACGCCATCTTCACCTTCCTCGGCATCGAGACCCCCGACCTCTACGAGGGGCCGATCACCGCCGACCTGGAATGGCCGACCTGGGTGGTCTACAGCGCCATCCCGCTGGGCTCGGGGCTGATGTGCTTCCGCTTCCTGCAGGTCACCTGGCAGTTCCTGAAGACCGGCGAGCTCCCCCATCACGATCACGGCCACGTGGAAGGGCTGGACGAAGACGAGAGCGATCCCCAGCGTTCGGCCCAGGACATCAACTGGTTCGAGATGGACGACGGCCTGCACCCCAGGGACATCGCCCACCACGAGGGCGGCGACCCCACCCTCGGCGAGGGCAACGCGAGCGTGAACGGAAAGGCCCGACGGGCCATGGAGGGCGGCGACGCCTCCGCCAAGGACCGGGAGGACCGCTAAATGAACGCCGCCATCATCTTCGGCCTGCTGCTGACCCTGATGCTGACCGGCATGCCCATCTCCATCTCGCTGGGCCTGACGGTTCTCACCTTCCTGTTCACCATGACCCAGGTGCCGATCGAATCGGTCGCCCTCAAGCTGTTCACCGGCATCGAGAAGTTCGAGATCATGGCGATCCCGTTCTTCATCC
>CALABS010000043.1 GCA_937887565.1 uncultured Rhodospirillaceae bacterium
GGGTACGTGCGGCCTCATTGCCCCGAACCCCGGCCATCTACCCTAGGAACCGACATCGTCGGCGATGCCCAGGGTCGCCCCGAGAAGGTCCTCGATCACCTGGCGCGACAGGTCGCGGGTGATGAAGACGATGCGGGTGCGGCGGTCGTCGCTGGGCCAGGCGGGCAGGGCGGCCGGCGGATGAAAGACGTGCTGGACGCCGTGGATGGCCAGCGGCTTGTCGGATTCCCTGGCGTTGACGATGCCCTTGATGCGCAGCAGGTTCTCGCCCCGGCCCGAGATCAGCAGTTCCAGCGCGAAGCCCAGCGCCGGCCACGACACCGGCGCGTCGGCGGTGAACACGAAGGCCTGGATGCGGTCGTCGTGGCGGTTGACGTCGTGGTGATGGTGGTGGTGGCCGTGATGGACGGCGTGGTAGGCCTCCTCGTTCAGCCACCGCTCCACGTCGGGGATCTTGCCCGCGCCGCTGAACAGGCCGGCGTCGAGGATGGTCGCCGGATCAAGCGTGCCGTGCACCGCCTCGACCATGGGCGCCGCCGGGTTCAGTTGCCGCAGGCGGGCCTTCAGCACGTCGAGCGCGTCGGCGTCCACCAGATCGGTCTTGGTCAGCACGATGCGGTCGGCGACGGCGGCCTGCTTGACCGCCTCGGCGTGGTTGTCGAGCGTGCGGTTGCCGGTGGCGGCGTCGACGGTGACCACGATGCCGTCCAGCTTGTAGCGGCTGCCCACCAGCGGGTCGGTCATCAGGGTGTGGATGATGGGGGCGGGGTCGGCGAGGCCGGTCGTCTCGATGACCACGCGGGTGAATTCGGGGATCTCGCCCTTGACCCGCTTCAGGAACAGGTCGCGCAAGGACTCCACCAGATCGCCGCGCACGGTGCAGCACAGGCAGCCGGAATTGAGCAGCACCACGTCCTCGGAGACGTTGCGCACCAACAGGTGGTCGAGGCCGATCTCGCCGAACTCGTTGATCAGGACGGCGGTGTCCCTCAGCTCGGGCTGGGCCAGCAGGTGGTTCAGCAGCGTGGTCTTGCCGCTGCCGAGGAAGCCGGTCAGCACGACGACGGGGATGTTGCTCATTTGCCGTAAAGCTCCTTGGGATCGACGCGGACCTTCTCCACCTCGGTCAGGCCGTCGGGACGGGCGGCGGTGTAGAAGCAGGTGCGCCGGCCGGTGTGGCAGGCGACGCCGTCCTGGTCCACCTTGACCAGGATGGTGTCGCCGTCGCAGTCGATCAGGAACTCCACCAGCCGCTGCTGCTGGCCCGAGGTCTCGCCCTTGCGCCACAGACCCTTGCGTGACCGCGACCAATAGCAGACCCGCCCGGTTTCCAGCGTCTCGACCACCGCCTCGCGGTTCATCCACGCCATCATCAGCACCTCGCCGGTGTCGTGCTGCTGGGCGATGGCGGCCACCAGGCCGTCGGCGTTGAACTTGATGGCGGCCAGGGCGGCGGCGGGATCGGTCATGGAAGTCTCCTCGGTCATCCGTCCCGATATAGCGCGGATGTCACTTGCCCGAAAGGCATTGGGACAGGTTCCCGCCAAGTTGCCCCAAGAGGGCGGTGTATTGCGCCGGCCCGGCCGGAAGCTCGGAGCCCAGGGGGTCCAGCATGGCGACCCGGGCGCCGGCGCTGTCGGCAAGGCGCTGGACGACGGCGGCGGGGAACTGCGGCTCGCGGAAGACGCAACGGACCTTGGCCGCCTTGAGGCGGTCGCGCAACTGGGCAAGGCGGTTGGCCGAGGGCGGCCGCTCGGGATCGAGGGTCACCGAGCCGGCGGCGGAAAGCCCATAGCGGTGCTCGAAATACTGGTAGGCGTCGTGGAACACCACATAGGGAACCCCCTTCACCGGCGCCAGCCGGCCATGCAGGGTGGCGTCGAGGCCGTCCAGGGACGCCAGATACTTGTCCGCGTTGGCCGCATAGGTCGCGGCGTTGGCAGGGTCCATCTTCGCCAACTTGGCCGCCACCGCCTCGACCAGCACCCGGGCATTCGCCGGGTCCAGCCACAGATGGGGGTCGTGGCCGTCATGGTCGTGATCGTCGTGGTCGGGCCCTTCGTCATGCTCCTCCTCGTGCTCCTCCTGTTGGTCATGGGCGTGCTTTTCCCACACGCCGCCCTCGCGGCGGGCGAGCAGGGTGATGCCGGGCAGGGTGGACATCTCGACCACCTCGGCCTTGCCGGCCAGGGTGGCGAGCGGCTTGGCGAGGAAGCCCTCGAGCCCGTCATCCACCATCACCACCAGGCCGGCCTCGGCCAACAGGCGCGCGTCCGAGGGCCTGAGCGAGAAGGTGTGGGGAGAGGCGTTGCCCTGGACCAGCAGCTTGGGCTCGGCCAGGCCTTGCATCACGCCGGCCACCAGCGAGTGCAGGGGGCGGATGCTGACCACCACCTCCGGCGGCTTGGCCAGCGCGGGAACGGCGAACACGGTCAGGGCGACGGCGAGAGGCTTCCACATGGGGCGGCTCCATGAGATGATGGTTGGGTGAGTGATGTTATAATGTAACAAGTCGTCGCCGCCAATGACCTTTCCGCCTCCCCACCACGACCATTCGTCCTGCGTCTCCCACGCCGTCGCCGCCGCCGAGGCGGAATGCCGCCGGCGCGGGGCCCGGTTGACCGATGTCCGCCGCCGCGTTCTCGAACTGGTATGGTCCAATCACCAGCCGGTGGGGGCCTATGCGGTGCTGGAGGCGCTGGCCCGCGAGGGTTTCTGCGCCGCGCCGCCCACGGTCTACCGCGCCCTGGACTTCCTGCTCGCCCACGGCCTGGTGCACCGGATCGAGCGGCTCAACGCCTTCGTCGGCTGCTCCCATCCGGGGACGCCCCATGCCGGCCAGTTCCTGCTGTGCAACAAATGCGGCGCCGCCGCCGAGTTGGACGATCCCGCCATCGATGCAGCCCTGGCCGCCGCCGCCGCGCGGCTGGGCTTTCTGGCCTCGCGCCAGACGGTGGAGATCGAGGGGCTGTGCCCGGCCTGCCGCGCCCGGGGGGAGTCCTGACCATGGCCCTGGTGGCGCTGCACGAGGTTTCCCTGGCCTATGGCGACCAGCCGGTCCTGGTGGACGTGTCGCTGGCCGTCGAGCGGGGGCGCATCCTGACGGTGGTGGGGCCCAACGGCGCCGGCAAGTCGTCGCTGCTCAAGGTGGCCCTGGGGCTGGTGCCGGCCGATCGCGGCCGGGTCGAGCGCGGCGCCGCCGTGGTGGGTTACGTTCCCCAGCGGCTGACCGTCGAGCGCACGCTGCCGCTGTCGGTGCGCCGCTTCCTGGACATGGCGGTGCCGGGGCGGGTCTCCCCGGCGGCGTTGGAGGCGGTGTTGGATCGCGTCCGTGCCGGCCATGTGCTGGCGCGCCAGGTCGCCGACCTGTCGGGGGGCGAGTTGCAGCGGGTGATGATGGCCCGCGCGCTGCTGCGGCGCCCCGACCTGCTGGTCCTCGACGAGCCGGTGGGCGGCGTCGACATGGTGGGCCAGGCCGAGCTTTACGACCTCATCGCGGGCGTGGCCCGGGAGCAGGGGGCCGGGGTGCTGATGGTCAGCCACGACCTGCACGTGGTCATGGCCGCCACCGACGAGGTGATGTGCCTCAACCGTCACGTCTGCTGCGCCGGCCATCCGGAATCGGTCAGCCGCCATCCCGAGTACCTGGCCCTGTTCGGGCCACGGGTGGCGGAATCGCTGGCCGTCTACACCCACGATCACGACCACGTCCATCTGGCGGACGGGACGGTGGACGGCCATGGTCACGGACGCGGATGCCGCCATGGATGAATTCCTGGTTCTCGCCCTGGCCGCCGGCCTCGGCCTCGCCCTGGTGGCGGCGCCGTTCGGGTGCTTCGTGGTGTGGCGGCGGATGGCCTATTTCGGCGATACCCTGGCCCACGCGGCGCTGCTGGGTGTCGTCGTCGGGGTGGCGGGCGGCATCGACGTCACCCTGGGCGTGGCGGCGGTCTGCCTGGCGGTGGCGGCGTTGCTTGCCTCGGTGCGGCAGGGCCGCAGCCTCGCCTCGGACACGGTGTTGGGGATCGTCGCCCATGGCGCCCTGGCCATGGGGCTGGTGGCCTTGGCGCTGATGGAGACGGTGCAGGTCAACCTGATGGGCTGGCTGTTCGGCGACATCCTGGCGGTCGGCTGGGGCGACGTCGCCATGATCTGGCTGGGTGGCGGCGTGATGGTCGGACTGCTGGCCATGGTCTGGCGGCCGCTGGTGGCCATGACGGTGGACGAGGATCTGGCCCGGGTCGAGGGGCACGCGGTGGCCCGCGCCCGTCTGGTGCTGATGCTGCTGGTGGCGTTGGTGGTGGCGGCGGCCATGAAGATCGTCGGCATCCTGTTGGTCACCAGCCTTCTGGTCATCCCCGCCGCCGCCGCCCGCCGGTTCGCCCGCACCCCGGAGCAGATGGCGGTCGCCGCCGCGGTGGCCGGCGCCATGGCGGTGGGGGGCGGGCTGTGGGGGAGCTGGCGCTTCGACACGCCGTCGGGGCCGTCCATCGTGGTGGCGGCGGTGGCGCTGTTCGCGCTGTCGCAAGCGATGCCGGGGCGGCGGTGAGGAGGCGGCGTCTTCCCTGGCGCCGGGTGGCGCGCTGGCTGGCGGGCCTGTTGGTCGGCGTGCCGCTGGCGCTGACCCTGCTGTTCCGGGTGGTGCCGCCGCCGGCGACGCCGCTGATGGTCATCCGCGTGATCCAGGGCCATGGCCTCGACAAGGAGTGGCGGCCGCTGGACGCGATCGCCCCGGCGTTGCGGCGCGCGGTGATCGCCGCCGAGGACGCCAAGTTCTGCTCCCATTGGGGTTTCGACTGGCAGGCCATCGACAACGCCATCGACCGCTACGAGGAGGGCGGCCGGGTGCTGGGGGCCAGCACCATCTCCATGCAGACGGCCAAGAATCTGTTTCTGTGGCCCGGCCGCCTGTTCGTGCGCAAGGGGTTGGAGGCCTATCTGACCCTCTATCTCGAGGCGCTGTGGCCCAAGGACCGCATTCTCGAGGTCTATCTGAACGTGGCCGAGTTCGGGCCTGGCCTGTACGGGGCCGAGGCGGCGGCGCGGAGGTATTTCGGCAAGCCGGCCGCGGCGCTGTCGGCGCACGAGGCGTCGCTGCTGGCGGCGATCCTGCCGGCGCCGCTGGAGCGGTCGCCGGCCCGGCCCTCCGCCTACGTGGCGGGGCGGGCCGCGACCATCGCCGCGCGCGCCGGACAGGTGCGGCTGGGACCCGGAGGCGGATGCTGAGCGGCGTCAGAGCCCCGCCAATGCCCCGTCGAGTTCGGCATAGGAATCGATCACCGCGTCGCCGCCCAGTTCGGCCACCGGGGTGCGGGTGTAGCCGAAGCTGACCAGCACCACCGGCAGGCCGGCCCCCTTGGCGGCCTTCACGTCGTTCTCGGAATCGCCCACATAGGCGGCGTCCGACGGCGCCACGCCCAGCCTGTCGAGGGTGATGGAAACATGCACCGGATCGGGCTTGTGGCGGGGCGTGTCGTCGCCGCCCACCACCGCGTCGAACAGATGCTCCAGACCCAGGGCGGCCAGGATCTTCCAGGTGGCGCCGCTGACCTTGTTGGTGCACACCGCCAGCTTCACCCCGCGTGCCTTCAAGGCCTCCAGCGCCGCGACCGCGCCGTCGAAGGGGCGGGTGCGGTCGGCGGCGTGCGGCTCGTAATGGGCGATGAAGCGGGCGACATAGGGAGCGATGTCGCCCTTGGGCAATCCGCCGGCGGCGGCCAGGGCGCGGCTGACCAGAACCGCCACGCCGTCGCCCACCATGGGGGCGATGTCGGCGTCGGTGAGCCGGGGCCGGCTTTCCTCGGCCAGCAGCTTGTTCACCGCCACGGTCAGGTCGGGAATGCTGTGGACCAGGGTGCCGTCGAGGTCGAAGACGACGGCTTTCAGGGGACGGGGCATGACACTCTCCGAAAGGGGGCGGCATGATGCCCCGAACCGGCGCGGCGAGGGAACCGCTCGCCAGGGGTGGGGACGGCCGGCCCGCACGGGTGGCGCTGTAACCTTCGGCAACAAAGATTGACTTGGACCCCTATCCCTTTTGTGGCACCTTCCCGCCGCAACCGCAACAGATTGGGTATTCCCCGTCGATCCATGTCCCACCGCAAGCTGGCCGTCATCGTTCTCGCCGCGGGCATGGGCACCCGCATGAAGTCGGACCTCCCCAAGGTGATGCATCCGGTCGCCGGGCGGCCGATGATCCAACACCTGATGGACACCATCGGCCAGTTGTCGCCCGAGAAGGTGGTGGCGGTCATCGGGCCGGGCATGGACTGCGTTGCCGAGGGCGTGCACCCCGCCGCCACCGTCGTCCAGCACGAACGCCTGGGCACCGGCCACGCCGTGCTGCAGGCCAAGGCCGCCTTGGGCCAGTTCGACGGCGACGTGCTGGTCCTTTACGGCGACACCCCGCTGATCACCCGCGAGACCCTGGAGAGGATGCTGGCCGAGCGGCGCGGGCCCAAGCAGCCGGCGGTGGTGGTGCTGGGCTTCAAGCCGGCCGATCCCGGCCATTACGGCCGCCTGGTGGTGGGCGCCGAGGGATTGAAGGCCATCGTCGAGTGGAAGGACGCCACCGCCGAGCAGCGCGAGATTCCGCTGTGCAATTCCGGCGTCCTGGCCATCGACGGCTCGCGCCTGTGGAGCCTGGTCGAGCGCATCGGCAACGACAACGCCAAGGCCGAGTATTACCTGACCGACGTGGTGTCCTTGGCCCGCGCCGACGGCGCCAACTGCTCCTTCGTCCTCGGCGAGCCCGAAGAACTGCTGGGCGTCAACTCGCGCGCCGAGTTGGCCGCCGCCGAGGCCATCGTCCAGGGCCGCCTGCGCGCCGCCGCCATGGAGGCCGGCGCCACCCTGGTCGATCCCGCCAGCGTCACCTTGTCGTGGGATACCCGACTGGGCCGCGACGTGATGGTGTGGCCACAGGTGATCTTCGGCCCCGGAGTCGTCGTCGGCGACCACGTCACCATCAAGGGGTTCTGCCATTTCGAGCGCTGCACCATCGCCGACGGCGCCGAGATCGGTCCCTTCGCCCGCCTGCGTCCCGGCGCCGAGATCGGCGAGGACGCCCATATCGGCAACTTCTGCGAGGTCAAGAAGGCGGTCGTCGAGAGGGGGGCCAAGGTCAGCCACCTGACCTATATCGGCGACGCCCGCATCGGCGCCGGCGCCAATATCGGTGCCGGCACCATCACCTGCAATTACGACGGCTTCAACAAATCCTTCACCGACATCGGCGAGGGTGCCTTCATCGGCTCCAACACCTCGCTGGTGGCGCCGGTGAAGGTGGGCGACCGCGCCATCGTCGGCGCCGGCAGCGTCATCACCAAGGAGGTGAGCGTCGGCGCCCTGGCGGTGACCCGCGCCAGCCAGATGGAGCTGGCCGGATGGGCCGACCGCTTCCGCGAGCGGAAGCGCGTCGAGAAGGCCGCGAAGAAGTAGTCTCGTCGTCGGAAACAGGGGTAGGAGCGGCGCGCATGTGCGGCATCGTCGGCATCATCGGCAAGGGCGAGGTCGCCCCCTTCCTGGTGGAGGGGCTGCGGCGCCTGGAATACCGCGGCTATGACTCGGCCGGCATCGCCACCCTGGTCGACGGCGGCATCGAGCGCCGCCGCGCCGAGGGCAAGCTCGCCAATCTGGAAAAGCTGCTGGGCGAGCGTCCGGTGGTCGGCCGCATCGGCATCGGCCACACCCGCTGGGCGACCCACGGCGTTCCCAACGAGGCCAACGCCCATCCCCATGCGTCCGACCTCTGCGCCGTGGTCCACAACGGCATCATCGAGAACTTCTCCGAACTGAAGGAGGAGCTGACCGCCGAGGGCCACCGCTTCGAAAGCGATACCGACACCGAGGCCGTCGTCCATCTCATCAGCCATTACCTCAAGAAGGGCATGGCCCCCGAGGAGGCGGTGGGCAACGCGCTGCGCCGGCTGCAGGGCGCCTTCGCGCTCGGCATCATCTTCGCCGGCCATGACGACCTGATGATCGCCGCCCGCCAGGGCAGCCCGCTGGCCATCGGCTATGGCGACGGCGAGATGTTCCTGGGCTCGGACGCGCTGGCGCTGGCGCCCCTGACCCAGAAGATCACCTATCTGGCCGACGGCGACTGGGCCACGATCACGCCGACCGGGGTGACCATCCGCGACCGCGAGGAGCGCATCGTCAACCGCGAGGTTCGCCAGACCATGCTGTCGGGCGCGCTGATCGGCAAGGGCCAGCACCGGCACTTCATGCTCAAGGAGATCTACGAGCAGCCGCAGGTGATCGGCGACACGCTCAACACCATGCTGAACCCGGCCAAGGGCACCATCACCATGCCCGAGCTGCCCTTCGACCTTTCGGCGATCGACAAGGTGACCATCGTTGCCTGCGGCACCTCGTACTATGCCGGCCTGACGGCCCGCTACTGGCTCGAGAAGCTGGCCCGGGTGCCGGTCGAGGTGGAGATCGCCTCGGAATTCCGCTACCGCGAGCCGGTGCTTTCCGAGGGCGGGCTGGCGGTGTTCATCTCGCAGTCGGGCGAGACCGCCGACACCCTGGCGGCGCTGCGCTACTGCCGCGACCGCGGCCAGCACACGCTGAGCCTGGTCAACGTGGCCGAAAGCACCATCGCCCGCGAATCCGGGGTGGCGCTCTTGACCCAGGCCGGCCCCGAGATCGGCGTCGCCTCCACCAAGGCCTTCACCACCCAGTTGGTGGTGCTGGCCTGCCTCGCCATCAGCCTCGGCCGCGCCAAGGGCCGGCTGCCGGCCGACGAGGAGGCGCGGCTGTCCCAAGCCCTGGCCGAGGTGCCGGCCCGGGTCGCCGAGGTGCTGCGCCACGACGACGAGCTGCGCCGGATCGCCGAGGACGTCGCCCAGGCCCGCGACGTGCTCTATCTGGGCCGCGGCCCCAATTTCCCCATCGCCATGGAAGGCGCGTTGAAGCTCAAGGAGGTCAGCTACATCCATGCCGAGGGCTACGCCGCCGGCGAGTTGAAGCACGGCCCCATCGCGCTGATCGACGATTCTGTGCCGGTCATCGTCGTCTGCCCGCCCGACGAGCTGTACGAGAAGACCGCCTCGAACGTCCAGGAGGTGGTGGCGCGCGGCGGCCGGGTGGTGTTCTTCTCCGACGCCGGCGGCATCAGGCGCCTGGCCGCCAAGGCGGCCGCCACCGTCACCATGCCGGAGGTCGACCCCTTCGTCGGCCCCATCCTCTATGCCATCCCCGTCCAGTTGCTGGCCTACCACGTGGCGGTGGCCAAGGGCACCGACGTGGACCAGCCGCGCAACTTGGCGAAAAGCGTCACGGTGGAATAGCGCGACAATCCCCGAGCTTCGTGGAGCGTGATCGTCCGGAATGCGCGAACGGCGAGCGCAGCGCCGTTGATGAGCGCATTGTTCAACGAACGGAGGGCATGGCGCGATTGACGGCGAATACCGAAAGCGGGGACAGTGGACCTTCGGGGTTCGCGTTTCTCGAGGAGGTATTCCATGCGGATTGGCACGGGTCATTGGACGGCGGATTCGGGTTGGCGCTTCGAGGCCGCGGAGTCCGAGCGGGCGGCGGCGGATCTGGTCCTCTATTTCGCGGCGCCGGAAACCCTGGCCGACGGTGGCCGCCTGCGCGAACTGCGTCGGCATTGCCCGGCGGCCAAACTGGTCGGATGCACCACCGGCGGCGAGATCCTGGCCGACGACGTTCATGACGACTCCATCGTCGTCGCCGTGATCGGGTTCGGGTCGTCTCGCGTCGAGTTGGTGTCGCAGCATGTCGACCACTGCGACGGCTCCCACGACGTCGGGCGGCAGCTTGGGGGCGCCTTGCCCAAGGACGGCCTGCGCGGCGTGTTCGTGCTGTCCGACGGCACCCGCGTCAACGGCAGCGACCTGGTTCGCGGCCTCAAGGAGGCGTTGCCCGCCGGCACCATCCTGACCGGCGGCCTGGCCGGGGACGGAGCCGCGTTCCAGACCACCCTGGTCGGGGCGGATGCCGACCCGGCACCCGGCGTCGTCGTGGCGCTGGGGTTCTACGGCGACCATCTCAAATTCCAGCACGGCAGCTTCGGCGGCTGGGACACGTTCGGCCCCGAGCGGCGGATCACGCGCTCGGAAGGCAACATCCTTTTCGAACTCGACGGCCAGCCGGCCCTCGATCTCTACAAGCGCTATCTCGGCGACGAGGCCCGCAACCTTCCCGGATCGGCGCTGCTGTTTCCGCTTCGCATCCGCGACCCGCAAGACAGCTCCACGGCGCTGGTGCGGACCGTGGTCGGCGTCGACGAGGAGCGCCGCGCGATGATCTTCGCGGGCGACGTGCCCGGCGGTCATTTCGCCCAGTTGATGCGGGGCGACTTCGACAACCTGATCGACGGCGCCGGCATGGCGGCCCGGCAGGCCGGAGCCGACGGCGCGGCCGAACTGGCGATCCTCATCAGCTGCATCGGTCGCAAGCTTCTGCTCGGGCAACGAACCGCGGAGGAGGTGGAGGCGGTGGCCGACGTGCTCGGGCCGCATTGCGCCACCGTCGGCTTCTACTCCTATGGTGAGATCAGTCCGCACGATTTCAGCGGTTCCTGCGAGTTGCACAACCAGACCATGACCATCACGGTGCTACGCGAGGACTGATGCACAAATTGCTGGAGCGCCAGTTGCGCAAGGCCACCGGTGCCGACGGGACCGTCGATATCGCGCGTCTTTGCGATCTCGTCGGCGCGGCCTACGACGAATCCGATGCGCGAATCCGCCTCAACCGCCATGCCCTCGACGTCCTGCAGGAGGAGCTTGAAGCGGCCAACCGGCAGACCCGCGTCGAGGCCGAGGCCCGCTTCGCCCTCGTGATGGAGAATGTCGGCGAGGCGGTGGTCGTCATCGACGACCACGGGCTGATCGAGGAATTCAACGGGGCGGCCGAGCGGATATTCGGGTATTCCGCCGCGGACGTCCTTGGTCGCAACGTCACCATGCTGATGACCGCGCACGATGCCGCCCACCACGACGATACCCTGCGCGCCTATCTGCGCACCGGCGAATGCCGCATCATCGGCAAGGGACGCGAAGTGACGGCCCGTCGCGGCAACGGCGAGGAATTTCCCATCGAACTGGCCGTCGGCGAGCTGCCCAGCGGCGATCGCCGACGCTTTCTCGGTGTCATCCGCGACATCACCCAGCGCAAGCAGGTCGAGCGCGAGCTGCGCGAAAGCGAGGGCCGATTCCGCGATCTGGCCGGTTCGGCCTCGGACTGGTTCTGGGAAACGGATGCCGAATACCGGCTGGTCTTCGTGTCGGACCGCATCGCCAGCGTCCTCGGCGTGCGGCCCTCGGCCATCCTTGGCAGCACCTTCTTTGACATCGGACTGGGCGACGGCAGTCCCGACCAGGCCAGGATTCACCGGGCCACCATCGCCGATCGCCAGCCGTTCCGCGACGTCGTGTTCCCCGTCGGGCCGGAGCAGGGGACCGACGCCAAGATCATCCGCATCAGCGGTATCCCCATCCGCGACGAGAAGGGGGGCTTTACCGGCTATCGCGGCATCGGCGTCGACATCACCCGCGAGACCATGGCCGAGCGCAGCGCCCATTTGGCCCAGCGGCAACTGGTCGACGCGATCGAGAGCATGGTCGATGGGATCGCCGTCTATGACGCCTCGGATCGCATCGTGGTCTGCAACAGCAATTACAGGGATATTTTCGGCAGCGTGCGCGAGCACATCCGCCCCGGCGTTTCCTTCGCGGACGTCGTCGGCCTGCTGATCGACCGCAACGCCTATGCCATCGAAGGCGTCTCGCGCGAGGAATGGCTCGATCGGCGTCTCGCCATGCACCGCCAGGCCTCGGGCGAGCCGTTCATCATTCGCATGGCCGCCGACCGCTGGATATTGAACCGTGAGTATCGCACCCGTGACGGTGGCGTCGTCGGCGTCCGCACCGACATCACCGAACTCAAGCAACGCGAGGCCGAGTTGGACGCCTTGCGACGGCGCTATCAGCTCATCCTCGACTCCGCCGGCGAGGGGATCGTCGGCCTGGATTGCGACGGCCAGATCATCTTCGCCAACCGGATGGCCTGCACCTTGTTGCACATCGCGGCCGAGGACCTGATCGGCCGCTGCTTCCGCAGCACTATCCTGGCCCAGGACCGCCAGGGCAAGGCGCATGACGACTCGGTGATCGGCCAGGTGTGCAGCGTCGGCACCACCGAGCAGATTTCCGGGGAGGTCTTCCGCCGTTTCGACGGCGGCGACCTGCACGTGGACTATCTGGTGGCCCCCATCCTCGAAGGCGGGGAAATCGCGGGTGCCGTCGTCGTCTTCCGCGATGCGGATTTGCGCTTGCTGTACGAGCAGGGCCTGGCCGACCAACAGCGGCAACTGGAGCGGCTGGTCGATGAACGGACCACGGAACTGCGCCGCGAGGTGGACATCCGGGCCCGGACCGAGGAAGCCTTGCGCGGATCGCGCGAACGGCTGCGGGCCATCGCCGACAGCCTGTTCGAGGGAGTCCTGGTGGTCGACCGGAACGGCCAGCTGATTTTCGCCAATGCCTCGGCCCGGTCGCTGCTGGGAATCGGCCCCCAGGCCGGCGACATCGAGGGGCTGCCCCTCGACGGCTTGATGCTGCTGCGCCAGACCGACGGCTTCGTGGACTTCGCCCACTCGCCGTGGCGGCAAATGGTGGCCGACGGCGAAACCTTCCGCGACGACGACGCCATCTTCGCCACCCAGTCCGGGGGACGCCTCCCGGTGGCCTATGCCTGTTCGCCGTTGCGGGAAGATGGAACGGTGCGCGGCGTCATCATTTCCTTCCGCGACATCCAGTCGCTGAAATCGGCCCAGCGCGAGGCGCTGCAGGCCTCCCGCCTGGCGACGGTCGGCCAATTGGCGGCCGGGATCGCCCACGAAATCAACACGCCGGTCCAGTATGTCGGCGACAACCTGCGCTTCTTCGGCAAATCCCTTGAGAAGCTGACCACCGTCATCGAGGCCGCGCGCCGGCTGGATCACCCGGACGTCACGGCCGCCGCCGCCGCCGTCAAGCTGCCGTTCCTGCTGAAGGAACTGCCCGTCGCCTTGGACGAATCACTCGACGGAGTCGCCCAGATCGCCCGCATCGTGCTGTCCATGAAGGAGTTTTCCCATCCCGGGACCTCGTCGAAGGCGATGACCGACATCAATCGCGCCATCGAAAGCACCCTGACCGTTTCGCGCAACACCTGGAAGCATGTGGCGGAGCTGAGAAAGGACCTCGATCCCGACCTGCCGCCGATCCTTTGCCTGGCCGGCGAGCTCAACCAGGTCTTTCTCAACCTGATCGTCAACGCTGTCCACGCCATCGAGGATTCCGGAAAGCCGCTGCCGGGGGTGCTGTCGGTGTCGACGGCGCGCGTCGGCGATGCCGTCGAGATCCGCATCGCCGACAACGGCGCCGGAATCCCCGACGCTATCCGGGATCGGATTTTCGACCCGTTCTTTACAACCAAGGATGTAGGAAAGGGGACGGGGCAGGGACTGGCGATCTGCCGCGATGTGGTCGTCACCAAGCACCGCGGGAAGATCGAGGTGGACGGCAGGCCGGGAGAAGGGGCAGAATTCATCGTTAGGTTGCCAATCGACGACGAAAGCGCAGGCGGCGGGAGCGCCACACCGTGAGCGAGAAGGTCCGCATCCTCTTCGTGGATGATGAGCCCCATGTCCTCAGGGGATTGCAGCGCCTGCTGCTCGAATGGGAGGACCGCTGGGATACGGCGTTCTGCACCGGCGGCGCCGAGGCCTTGGAGGAACTGGCCCACCACCCGGCCGACGTGGTGGTGTCGGACATGCGCATGCCGCGGATGGACGGCGCCGAACTTCTGGACACGGTCCGTCAACGTTTTCCCGCGACCATCCGCGTCATCCTGTCGGGATACGCCGAGTCCAAGAGCGTGATGAAGACGGTCGGCCCGGCTCACATCTACCTGGCCAAGCCGTGCGACCCCGAACTCCTGTTCGCCGCCATCGCCCGCCCGCTGGCGATGCGCCGGCTGCTGGACGGCCCCGAATTGCAGGCCGTCATCGGCGGCATCGCCAACCTTCCCAGCCTGCCGGCCGCATTCCAGAAAATCCGCGAGGAGATGCGGTCGCTCAGGGCGTCTCCGGCATCCGTGGCCGCCGTCCTGTCGGAGGACGTGGCGATGACGGCGGAAATCCTCAAGCTGACCAATTCGGCCTTCTTCGGCCTGGGCATGCGCATCACCACGCCGCTGCAGGCGGTGCGCACCCTGGGGCTGGAGACCATCCAGGCGCTGGTCCTCGAGGTGGGCCTGTTCCGTCAGTTCGCCGGCAGCGCGACCATCGGCCCCGCGCTGGCGACACTGAACCGCTACAGTTTGGCTGTGGGGCGGCTGGCCGAGAAGGTCGCGGCGGCGGCCGGATGGGACGACCAGGTCGCCAAGGCCGCCCAATGCGCCGGCATGCTGTCCTTCATCGGCTGCGTCGTCTTTCTCGACAGCCGGCCCGACCTGTGCCATGCGACGCTGGAGGGCATGGCGCCGGGAACCTCGCTGATGGCCGCCGAGCGGGCCGCCTACGGCGCCACTCACAACCTTGTCGGCGCCTATCTGCTGGGGCTGTGGGGGTTCAGCGACGAGGTGGTCGAGGCGGTCGCCTTCGCGGCAGAGCCGGGCTCGGCGCCCACCGGCGGCAACCCGGTCCTCACGGCCGTCCATGTGGCCTCAGCCATGGGACCGCCATTCCCCCTGGCACCGGCGGGGGTGGACGCCTCGGTCGAATTGGATATGGCCTATCTGATCGAGGCGCGGCAGGATGGGCATGTCCGGCGGTGGCGGGCGTTGGCCGAGGATTTTTCGCGTGAGGGGAACTGATGGGCGAACGGTGCCTGATCGTCGACGACGACCATCACCTGTTGTCGGCGCTTCGCCGTCAACTGGGGGAACGCTTCGACCTGGAGACCGCGCAAGGCGGACAGCAGGCGATCGAGGCGGTTCGCGAGGCGGCCGGCCAGCGCGATCCCTTCGCCGTGGTGGTCTGCGACATGCGGATGCCGGGAATGGACGGCATCGAGACCCTGAAGCGCATCAGGGACCTGGCCCCCGACACCGTGCGCATCATGCTGACCGGCAACGCCGACCAGCAGACCGCCATCGAAGCCATCAACCAAGGCTCGATCTTCCGGTTCTACACCAAGCCGTGCAGCCAGGAGCAACTGGAGGCCGGCCTGGAGGCGGCGCTTGGCCAGTATCGCCTGGTCACCGCCGAGCGCGAATTGCTGGAAAGCACCCTGGCCGGCAGCATCAAGGTGCTGGTCGAGGTGGTGGCCCTGAACGACCCGGTCGCCGACGCCATGGCCAATCGCCTGCGGGAATGGCTGCGCGTCCTGACCGAAGAGTTCAAGATGCCCCAGCGGTGGAAGCTGGAAATCGCCGCATCGCTGGTGTCCATCGGCCAGGTGGCGATTCCGCCGGAACTGATGGCGCGCAAGCGCCAGGGCGACAAGCTGACGGCCGACGAACAATCCATCTTCGAGCAGGCGCCGGCCACCGGCCGCAATCTGATCTCGCACATTCCCCGCCTGGCGGGGGTGGCCGAGATCGTCTATCTGCAGGATCGCGGCTACGACGGCAGCGGCTTTCCGTCCGACGGGCCGACGGGCAACGATATTCCCCTCGACGCCCGCCTGCTGAAGATCCTCAAGGATCTCGCCCTGGCGACGGAGGGTGGCGAGCTGACGAAATCCGCCTTCGCCGAGATCGAGAAGCGAAGGAGCCAGTACGACCCGCAATTGCTGGCGCGGGTGAAGGCCTGCCTCGAAGGCCTGGGCCGGGTGGCGCCAGCCACCACCGTCGAGGTGTCGCTGGCGGCGCTCCGCGCCGGGCAGGAAGTGTTGTCGGATATCCGGCTGGCCAACGGCCATCTGATCCTGGCCGCCAACACCAGGCTGTCGGGGGCGCAGATCGAGCGGCTCAAGAACCTGCGCAAGATTTTCGAGTTCGTCGAACCGGTCAAGATTCGGGTGTGAGCTCGAACAACGGGCGCAATTCCCCCAGCGCCTTGCGGACGACGAAGGGAACGGCCTGGGCGAAGGTGTCGAGGATGACGATGGCGTTGACCACCGCGTCCTTGGGGAAAGCCGCGCGAATCCGATCGGCCATGCCCCGGTTCACCTGAGTGACGGCGCGGTAGCGGCCCTCCAGCGCCTCGACGTCGAGGACGACGTG
The DNA here is from genome assembly GCA_937887565.1 of uncultured Rhodospirillaceae bacterium. Taxonomy (GTDB): domain Bacteria; phylum Pseudomonadota; class Alphaproteobacteria; order Rhodospirillales; family Magnetospirillaceae; genus CALABS01. The sequence continues at coordinate 16,192 of CALABS010000043.1, forward strand.
TCCCGTCCCGCCGGATCGCACGTATTCCCCGAGCAGATGGAGCGAGAACGCCCGAACGAGCGTTTCCTGCTCGGTGGCGAATGGCAGATGAAAACGGGCCATCGGCCGGAAGAAGGCCAGATGGGGACAGCCCGAGGTCGCGCCCACCAGCCCGACGATCGACGCCATGGCATCTTGGAGTGGCCGGCTGGTCACCACCGTCCGCTGCGCCGTCGTCACTTCCACCACCGCGGCCTCGTAGGAAAAGACGGTGTCGAAACGGTGGATGAAGACGCCCAGGGCCCGCGCGAACGGGCATCGCGGGTGGCTTGCGACGGCAAGGGGGCAGTGGCCGCAGACGTGGAAGTCGAGGCGCGTCCATTCTTCCTCGATCGCCGGCTCCGGATAGCGCAGCAGGAATGCCGCCGGATCGAAGCTCAGCCCGATCCGCTCCGTCCGGCCGTTGGTCAGATGGAAGGTATAAGCGATTTCGGCATTGGCCTCAGCCACCGGCGCCGTCCCACCGGGCGCCCCGCCGCAGCCAGGGGACGAAGTCCTCCGCCGGCATGGGACGGGCCACCAGGAACCCCTGTACGGCGTCGCAACCCGCCCGTCGTACAAGCTCCATCTGCGCCATGGTCTCGACTCCCTCGGCGAGAACGCTCAGGCGCAGGTCCCGGGCCAGGGTCACGATGGTCTCCAGCATGCGGTAGGCCTCGGCATCGACGGTGAGATCCTCGACGAACATCCGGTCGATCTTCAGCTTGCTGACCGGCAGCTTGCGCAGCCACCCCAAGGTGGCGTGGCCGCTGCCGAAGTCGTCGATGCTGGTGACGACGCCATGCCCGCGCAGGGACTTCACCACCGCCTGGGTGCCGGGGATGTCGGCGATCGCCAGGCCTTCGGTCAATTCCATCTCCAGCCCCGCCGGAGCGACGCCGTGACGCTCCAGCACCCGCATCACCCGTGCCGGAAAGCTGTTGTCGCCGAAGTCGAGAGCGGTCGCGTTGACGGCGATCCGCATGGCGGGCAGGTCCTGCTCCGCCCAGTGCCGAAGCTCGGCGCAGGCGAGATCGAGCATGTGCGAGGTCAACTCGCCGACCAGATCACCCGCCTCGACGGCGCCAAGGAAGGCGCCCGGCAGCAGCAGCCCACGCTCCGGATGGTTCCAGCGCACCAGGGCTTCGGCCCCGATCACCGTTTCCGATCCGACCCGCCATTGCGGCTGCAGGTACAGGCGCAAATCTCCGTTGGCCATCGCCCGCCGGATTTCGGCGACGTCGCGAACCAGATCCTTGCCGGGGTCGACCCAGCCGCCCGCCGTCCGCTCCTTGTGGTGCCGCACCAGGGCGCATTCCAGCGATTCGGTCAGAACCTCGGGCGCCACCGGCTTGGTGTGGAACCGGAACACCGCCCCCTCGTTGATCGCCGCCACGACGGCGGCGAAGTCGGCGTGACCGCTGAGGACCAGCCTTACGGTCTCGGGCACGCGGCGCCGCATCTCGCGCAGCAGGGTGAGACCGTCCATTCCCGGCATCCGCACGTCGCTGACGATGGCGGCGAACGGCCCGTCACGCTCGACGATGGCCAAGGCCTCGTCACCGCTTCCGGCGCAGGTCAGGTCGAATCGTTCGGCGAGGCACCGGCGGAGGCTGGCCAGGACCTTGGGTTCGTCGTCGACCAGGAGTACCTTCTGGCTCACGGCCCCTCCTTGCTGAGGACGTCATCGCGGGTTTCGCTTTGGCCTCCCCGACAGGCGGCGCATTCCTTGATACCATGGTTGCCGTGGTACTGGCGACGGATGTCCGGGGGAGGGCGTCGTCAACGATGCGCGGGCGGCAGGGCGGCGAGGCTCACGGCCGCCTTCGCGCGAAGGCCGCGCCGGCCAGCAGCAGCGGCACCACCACCCAGGCGGCCAGGGAGGCCACCAGTACGGCGGGGGCGATGGCGGCCTCGTCGGCCAGTCCGGCCAGGCCCGACAACTCGCGGACGGCCGCGAAGCCGGCCAGGTTCAACAGCCGGAAGGCGTCGGCCGGGCTGGCCGCCAGCAGGGCGCGGAAGACGGGGGGCGGGAGGTCCCACGCCGTCAGCGCCGCCAGCAGCGCCAAATCCACCACCACCACCAGCAGCAGCCACACCGCCACCGCCACTCCGGCGGCGGTGGCGCGCTGGCGGACCACGGCGCTGACCGCCAGTCCCACCGCCAGGAACGCCGCTCCCAGCAGGATGGACGAGCCCACCAGGGCCAGGAACGGTCCCCATGCGAGTCCGTCGCCCGCCACCGTCGCCGCCGCCAATCCGAAACCGGCGGCCACCGCGAAGGCGAGGATCGCCAATTGGCCGAGGAACTTGCCGGCGACGATCTGCCAGCGCGCCACCGGATAGGCCAGCAGCAGCAGCAAGGTGCCGCGCTCGTCCTCGCCGACGATGGCGTCGAAGGCCAGCAGCAGGGCGATCAACGGCACCAGGACCATGGCCAGCGACGCCAGCCCGACCACCAGCACCTCCAGCGGCGCCGCGTCCACGGTGCCCACCGGCGCCGTGCCCAGGAAGGACAGCGACACCGCCAGCGCGGCCAGGATCGCCGTGGCCGCCGCCACCCATTTGTTGCGGATGCCCTCGCGGATCTCGCGGGCGGCGATGACGGCGATGGCGGTCACGGCTCGGTCTCCGTTCCGGCGAAGCGGGCATAGACGGCGTCGAGGCCCGGCAACTCGACCTCCACGTCCCTGACCAGCGGTCCCAGCTCCAGCACCCGGGCCAGCGCCGCCATCTTGCCCGACGGCGGCACCGTCAGCTCGGTGGCGCCCAGGCGGGCGGCCACCTCGGCGGCGCGGCCCACGGCCGGTATCGCGCGGACGCGGACGGGCAGGGCGGCGGCGCGGCGCAACTCGTCCAGCGTGCCAAGGGCCACCAGCCGGCCCCGGTCCATGATGGCGACCCGGTCGGTGCGCGCCTCCAACTCGGTCAGCAGGTGCGAGGACAGCAATACCCCCGCCCCGTCCGCCGCCAGATCGCGCACGATGTCGTGGAAGCGGGCGCGCAGGGACGGGTCCAGCCCGGTGGTCGGCTCGTCCAGCAGCAACAGGCGCGGCCGCCCCAGCAGCGCCTGGGCGAGGCCCAGGCGTTGGCGCATGCCCTTGGAATAGGTGGCGACGGACCGCCCGGCGGCCTCGGTCAACCCCACCGTCTCCAGCAGGGTCTCGACCTCGGCTCGCGGACGGCGCTTGAGGGCAGCATAGAAGGCCAGGGTCTCGCGGCCGGTCATGGCGGGGTGGAAGGACACGTTCTCGGGCAGGAAGCCCACGGCCCCGGCGCCCGTTGTCACCTTGCCGGCGGTGGGGGGCAGGATGGCCAGGGCCAGCTTCATCAGCGTGCTCTTGCCGGCGCCGTTGTGGCCCAACAGCGCCACCCGCTCGCCGGCCGCCACCGACAAGGTGACGTCGTCCACCGCCTTGTGGTGGCCGAACGCCTTGGAGACGCGGACGAAGCCAAGGGGGCTGTTCATGGCGTCAGCGCTTCGACGCGGGGCGGCGCCATCAGCGGCGCGGTGTCCACCACGCCGCCCGGCAGCATCGCCGGAAAGCGGTCCTGGGCCCAGCGCACCAACCGTACCGCCGGGCTGGCCAGCAGTAGCTTGGCCAGCGGATGGCGCCACATCACCTGGTCCATCAGGTCGTTGGGGCGGTAGGCGCTGTCGGCTAGGCCGTCGCCGTCCAGGTCGAAGGCGGCGTTGTCGCTCCAGTAGTTGCCGGCGCCCTCGGCCGCCCAATCCAGGTAGCGGCTGCCCACGTACTTGATCTGGGTGCGGTTGCCCACGAAGGCGTTGCCGGTGATAGCGTTGCCCTCGGAGCCGGCGGTGAAGTGGATGCCGATGTCGCAGCCCTGGAACCAGTTGCCGGCGAAGCGGTTGTCGTTGGCGTTGTAGAGGAACGCGCATTTGCCGGTCCCGTCCACCACCGCGTTGCCGGTGACGGTCGAGTCGAAGGTGTAGTTCATCAGCAGGCCGTGGTCGCGATCGTCGCGCGACAGGTTGCCGGTGGCCTCGATGCGGCGCGAATACATCAGGGCATAGCCGACGTGGTTGCGCTCGGAGACGTTGTCCGTAACCCGGCTGTCGTTGGTCCACATGTAGTGGACGGCGAAGCGCAGGTCGCGGAACCGGTTGCCGGCGAAGACGTTGTCGCGGCTGGCATTGGTGAAGATGCCGTCGCGGCCCCAGCGGACGTCGTTGTCCTCGACCCTTGAGCCCGGCGAGTTCCACACCGACACCCCGTTGCCGCGCTCGCTCATGCGCGGGTCGGTCCGGCCGAGGATGGTGTTGCCGCGCACCACCGCCGCCTCGGGACCGTAGAGGTAGACCCCGAACAGGTTGCCCTCGATGCGGTTGCCCTCGACGACGGCGCGGTCAGCGCCGCGATCGAGGAACACGCCCGAATCCATGGCCTGCAGGTCCGAGCCCGAGCCGGTGATGGTGAGCCCGCGCAGGGTGACGCCCGGGGCGGCGACGCGGATGACGCTGCCGCCGCCGCCACCGTCCACCACCGCCTTGCCGCCGCCGTCCACCGTCACCGGCCGGGCGACGACCACGCCGCCCCGGTAGGCGCCCGGCGCCAGCACCAGCGTGTCGCCGGGCGCGGCGGCGTCCAGCGCGGCGGACAGGCCGCCGGGGGCGACCTCGACGGTGGCCGCGTGGGCGGGCAGGGCGGCTATCACCGCCACCATCCCCCCAAGGCGGCGGAACGACGCCATCATACGGCCAACGCGGCGGAACGACGCCATCACACGGCCAACGCGGCGGAACGACGCCATCACACGGCCAACGCGGCGGCACGGCGCCATCACACTGCCCTCGGCTCCACCAGCATGCGGCCGCGCATCTCCATGTGCATGGCATGGCAGAACCACACGCAGTAGTACCAGTGCACCCCCGGCCGGTCGGCGGTGAAGGTCACCGACGCGGTGGCCTGCGGCGAGATCTCGAACTGGACGCCGTAGTTGGACAGGGTGAAGCCGTGGGTCAGGTCCTCGACGCTGTCGATGTTGGTGATGATCACCGACACCTCGTCGCCCTGGCTGACGGTGAACTTCTCCAGCCCGAAGGTCGGCGCCACCGAGGTCATGTAGACCCGCACCCGGTTGTCGGCCTTGCGCACCACCTTGCTGTCGGCCTCCAGGTCGATGCCGTCCTCCTGGGCCCAGCGCCGCGCCTGCTCGAACATGGCGTCCTTGCGGTTCCAGACATGGACCGGCTTGACGATGTCGCGCCGCACGATGATGCAGTCATGGGGCTCGGCGAAGCTGGGGCCGTCGTGGACGATCCGCATCTTGCCGCCGCCGATGGCGATCAGCTGGTCGTTCTCGGGCTTCAGGGGGCCGACATTGAGGAAGCGGTCCTTGGAGAACTTGTTGAGCGAGACCAGCCACTGGCCGTCGGCCTCCTTGGTCTCGCCCATGGAGGTGTGGTTGTGGCCGGGCTGGTAGTGGACGTCGATCTTCTGGATGATCGGGTCCACCTTCTTGCCCTGGAAGGCCTGGCGGGCGCGATCGATGTTCCACATGGCCACCTGGCTGTCGATGAACAGGGTGGTGAAGGCGTTGCCCTTGCCGTCGAAGGCGGTGTGCAGCGGTCCCAGGCCCAGTTCCGGCTCGGCCACCACCACCGAGCGCGGCTCGGCCTTGCCGGCGAAGACGGCGTCCAGCTTGGTGACGTCGATCACCGAGACGGTGGGCGACAGCTTGCCGTTGGCGACGAGGTGGATGCCGTCGGGGGCCATGTTGCAGCCGTGCGGGCTGTTGGAGATGGGAATGTAGGCGGTGAACGGCGATCCGTGGCGGCCGTCGAGAACCGGCACGCCGTTCATCACGGTGGCCTTGCCGGCCTTCACCGCCTCCTCGATGCGGGCGACGTTGAACACCACCACCCAGTCCTGCTCGTTGGCGGTCATCTCGGCGGTGTTCATGCCCATTTCCGAGTTGTAGCAGGTCGAGAAGGCGTACTTTCCCTGATAGTCGGCGTCGCAATTGTCGAGATTGCCGTCGACGATCACCTGCCAGGCCACCTTCATGGCCTCGCCGTCGACGGCGGTGAAGATGGCACGGTAGGCCTTGACGTTCTCCAGGTTCTGGCCGTCGTTGGGCAGCGGCGCCTCGTGCTCGCCGTTGCAGAACAGATAACCGGTCTTGGGGTATTTCTGCGGCCGCATGCCGTGGATGTCGTTGGCGTTGGGAATCTCGATGATGCGGTCGGTCTTCATCACGTCGCAGCGGATGCGGGCCACGCGGGTGTTGGCCTTGTCGTTGATCCACACATAGCGGCCGTCATAGGTGCCGTCGGTGAAGCTCATATGCGGGTGGTGGGCGTCGCCGTTGAGATAGGTGACCAGGCCGCGCTTGCCGAGGAAGGCCTTGGTCTCGGGCAGCAGCCCCTCGGTCAGGATCTTGAGCGATTCGTTGGTCAGGCCCCAGCCGGTGGCCGAGCAGCGGTTGAACACCGGAACGCGCATCAACTCGCGCATGGACGGCAGGCCCATGATGCGGACCTCGCCGGTCTGGCCCGACGAGTTGAAGACGTAGTAGTCGTCCAGCTCGCCGGGACTGACCTCGTATTTCTGCTCGCCGCCCTGGGCGCGGGCCTGCTGCTGCTGCCGTTGTTGTTGCTGTTGCGCCTCGGCGCGACCGCCGCCAAGCAGCCCGGCGGCCGTCGCCGCCCCGCCCAGGCCGGCGGCGGCGGCGGTGCCCAGCAGCGTGCGGCGGGAAAAGCCCTTGGGGTCGTGGTCATTGGCCATGGTCGCTTCCTCCTTGCTTGCTCCACTCGACCGGATCGAAGGCGCTGGCGCCGCGCTCCGGGTTCCTATCGGTCGGCGGGGTTCCCGCCGGCGGCGGCGCGCCCATGGCGGCCCGGCGTTCGCGCCGCAGCCGGACCTGGACCATGTGCGGGCAGCGGTGCTCGTCCCAGTACAGGGTCTGGCAGTGCATGCAGTAGATGCATTCGTTGGGATTGATCTGGCCCAGCGGGTGGATGCTCTGAACCGGGCATTCGTTGGCGCAGCGCTGGCAGGGGCTGCCGCATTCGCGGTGGCGCTTCAGCCATTCCATGGTCCGCAGCCGGGCCGGAATGGCCAGCGCCGCCCCCAGCGGGCACAGATAGCGGCAGAAGAACCGCTCGACGAACAGTCCGGCGGCCAGCAGCAGCACGGCATAGACCACGAACGGCCAGTCGCGGATGAATTTCAGGATGATGGCGGTCTTGAACGGCTCGACCTCGGCCAGCCGCTCGGCGAAGGCCAACTGGTAGAGCGCCACCCCGAACAGGCCGATGAAGATGACGTACTTCAGCGTCCACAGCCGCTCGTGGACGCCCCACGGGACGGCGATCTGGGGGATGCGCAGCCTGCGGGCGGCGCGGTTGAGGAACTCCTGCAGCGCCCCGAACGGGCACAGCCAGCCGCAGAACACCCCGCGCCCCCACAGGATCAGCGATGCCGCCACCCCCGCCCACAGGATGAACAGCAGCGGGTCCATCAGGAAGTAGTCCCAGCTGAAGCCGGTGATCAGCGAGTTGGTCAGCGTCAGGACGTTGACCACCGACAGCTGGGCATTGGCCACCCAGCCCAGCCACAGCAGCGTGAAGGCCAGGAAGCCGGTGCGGGCCCAATAGGTCAGGCTTGGCCGCTTGACCAGCCAGTCCTGGAAATAGAACACCACCGTCAGCAGGCCCAGCGCCGCCGCCAGCACCCCGATCTGGGGCAGCGACCGCCGCCACACCCGCACCCACAGCGGCTCCTCGGCCTCGCCGAGGTCCTGGGCGGCGACGGGGGCGGCGGCGGTCGCGGTCTCGGCGGCCGGGGGTGGGGCGGCGGGCAGCAGGTAGTCCTCGGGAACCTGATACGAGACCTCGAAGGTCAGGAAGCGCTTTTCCAGGGCGCCCACCGCCCGCTGGACCAGCAACTGCAGCCGCCACGGCGCCGCCGGCTCGAAGCTGGCGCCCTCGGGCAGGGTGAACAGGCCGATCTCGGGGAAGTTCGGCGCGCCCGCGGCTTCCACGTCGCCGATACGGCTGTAGTTCCGGTCGCGGAACCGGACGGTCTCGTCGCCCTGGTCCAGCTCGATGCGGTCGAAGATGCCGCCGCGCACATAGCCCGATCCGCGCCAGGAATAGTCGCCCCGGCCCATGACCAGGACGGCGCTCTCGCCCTCCCCCAGCCGCGACCGCAGGTTCCGCCATTCGTGCTCGCCCAGCAGCGAGCGGCCGATGGAGGGCACGCTGACCTGGGCGACATAGAGGTCGATGAAGGTGTCCTCGGGCTCGCCCGGCTCGGGGCGGGCGGCGGCGCGCTCGTCGCCGGTGCGGGCGAAGGCCTCGTTGACCTGGCCGATGGTGAGGTGCAGCCGGCGCACCGAGCCGTCGCCCAGCAACGTCTCCCAGTCCCGCTCCTCCATCCTGGCGGGGTCGATGGCGCGGGCCGGGGCGGCCTCGGCCGGCGCCGCGCCGCCGATCCCGCGCGCGCGGGCCACCCGCACGGCGGCGCGGGCGATGGTGTCGCCGATGACCAGCACGGTGACGGTGGCGCCGCTGACCACATCGGGCTCGCGCCACTCGGGCGCGACCGGCTTGTGCAGCACGTTGTAGCCGATATAGCCGGCGATATAGGCCTTGATCTTGCGCTCGGGGATGCCGATCAGGACGATGGGCTCGGAATGGGCCAGCAGGTCGGCGCCGACGATGGTGCCCTCGAGATCCATGGCCACCGCCACGTGGATGGGCTTGCCGGAATAGCCGGTGGTGTTGACCACGTCCGAGTTGAGGAACACGTAGCCGACCAACTGGTCGCCGCGATAGGCGGCGGCGGCGGGCGGGGTGCCCTCCACCGGTCCCAGGCGGTCGGCGCCCGGGAAGATGGCGCTGACGGTCAGGGCATCGAGGAAGTCGGGCAGCAGCGCCTGGGCGCGGGCGGCGCCGGCGCAGACCAGCAGGGCGAGGAACGCCGCGATGGCGGGCAGGCACCTGGACATAGGCCCGATGTCCGCCCTTGGGGCCGCGCTTTCAATCCCGCCTCCCAATCAGGGTTACCCCTTGCTTGGGCTTTGCGCGGTCGGCGGCGTCCGCCAGATATGGCCCATGGCGGCGCCCATCAACCCCACCTTCCCGGTCTCCGAGTTGCGCGACGCGCGGCAGTTGATGGAGATCGCCGTGGGCATGGAGGCGGCCGCCGCCCGCCGCTACCGCCAGCTCGCGGCGGCCATGGAGCGGGCCGGAGAGGCCGAGCTGGCGGACCTGTTCGGCGACCTCGCCGCCCTGGAGGCGGCCCACGAGGAGGGCTTGGGGCGGTGGGCCGAGCGCGAGGGGATCGCCGATGTCCGGCCGGCCGAGATTCCCTGGCGCCTGCCCGAGACCTTCGATGGCGAGGAGCTGGTGATCACGCCCTACAAGGCGCTGGCCGTGGCGGTGCGCAACGAGGAGCAGGCCTTCGCCTTCTTCACCTATTTGGCGGCCATCGCGCCCGACGACCACGTGCGGTCGCTGGCCGAATCCATGGCCCGCGAGGAGCTGTCGCACGTGGCCCGTCTGCGCGCCATGCGGCGGCGGGCCTTTCACGCCGGCCCCCGTGACGATGCCGCCGGCCGCGTCGCCCGCGCGGCGGTGTCGGGCGCCGCCTTGGAGGCGGCGGCCAGCGGCTTGGAATCCGGTTCCGAGGAGGTGTGCGACCTCGCCGCCCGCGAGCTGACCGCCGCCGGTGACCAGGCCGGCGCCGCCATCCTGCGCGAGGCGGCGCGGCGCGCGCGCCTGCATGGCGGCCGGCCCGCCGGCGCCGAGAGCGCGGTCCTGGCCGCCGCCCGTGAGGCCGGGCTGCTGTCGCGCGGAACCCTGACCCGTGACGGGGTGTTGAAGCTGTGCCTGCGCGACGCCGAGGAGGTCCTGGAATTCTACCTGGCCGTCGCCGAGCGCACCGCCGATCCGGCGGCGTTGGATCGTGCCCAGGCCCTGGCCGAGGGCGCCGTCGCCCGCCTGGCGATGGTGCGGTCGCTGATCCGGCCCGAGGAGCAATGATGGGAGGCCCCCGATGAAGACCACCGCCACCGCCCTCTGTGCCTTGCTGCTGTCCGCGCCCGCCTGGGCGCAGCAGGACGTACGTTCCCGAGACGCGGGTGACGCCGTCGGAGCAGCCGCCCCGCGACACCTCGCGCTCCGAGGGCGTTTCGGTGGCGCCGGGGACGGTCGAGGCGTCGCCCCAGGTCCGCCAGGCCCTGACGGCGCTGTCGCGCAACGCGGTGGCGGCCCAGCAGTTCGGCAACCTGGCGGCAAGCAAGCAGGCGCCGGCCGCCATTCGCGACCTCGCCGACCACATGGTGGCGACCAACAGCGAGATCAACGAGCGGCTCGACGCGCTGTCGGCGCGGTTGGGGCTGGATCTGCCGCGGCGCATGCCCGACCAGGACCAGCAGTTCTTCGAGACCCTGTCCGAGACCAACCAGGACGAGTTCGCGCGCGGCCTGGTGGCGTGGATCAACGAGGTCTACCCCAAGAGCATCCGCGCGCTGCAGGTGGTGGCCGACCAGCCGGCGACGGCCGACCTGGCCCAGGCAGCCATTCCCGCCCTGCGCGACCAGTTGCGGGCCTCGCAACGGATGGCCCAGGCCTACCTCCAGGGTGGGCCGATGCAGGCCGAGATGCCCGAGGACCAATCCTATCGGCAGCCGCGGGTGGGCCCCGATCCGCAGTCGCGGACCCAGGCGGCCGGCGAGGGGAGCCTGGCGGCCATTCCCGCCGGCGAGCGGGCGGTGACCAATGCCGGCAGGCCGGCGGTGACCAATGCCGGCAGGCCGGCGGTGACCAATGCCGGCGGGCTGTTGGCCGCCATCGCCAACGCCGACGAGGAGGTGCGCCAGCTCGGCATGACCAGCGACATCGAGCCCGAGCAGGTGCGCATCGTGCCGGCCCAGGAGGCCCTGCCGTCCGGCGACGTCGCCGCCTTGCGCGAATCGGTGCGGCGGAACCAGGGCGGCATCGACCGCCTGCGCCAGGCCATCGGCCGCGAGGACGCTCTCAACCGGGCGCTCCGGGGCGGCGACGCCAGCCCGGGCGACGTCATCGCCATGGACGTCATGGACGAGGGGGTGGTCCTTTACACCCTTGGGCCGCAACAGGCCGAGGCTCCGGAGCGCTGAGCGTTCACTCTCCCAAAGGGGTATCCCGAAGGGAGAGGTCGCCGGGCTCACCAGTCGTGCTTACCTGTCCGAAAGCTTCACTGCATCCGGATAAGGGGCCATGACCGGCACTCGCCCTGTGGGGGAGGTTCTCGACTCCCCCGAGTTCTTCAGGCGTATCCTGGCCATCGCCGACGACGCGGTCCTGTCGGTGGACGAGGACCACCGCATCATCCTGTTCAACGAGGGGGCCGAAAAAATCTTCGGCTGGCGGGCCGACGAGATCATCGGCCAGCCGCTGAACACCTTGCTTCCCCAATGGGCCGGGGCGCCGCATACCCGCCACATGCACGCTTTCGCGGCCGGCGAGGCGGTGGCGCGCCCCATGCGGGGGCGCGGGATTCGCGGGCGCCGGCGTGACGGCGGCGAGTTTCCGGCCGAGGCCTCGATCTCGCGGATCGATGTCGGCGGCCGGACGGTGTTCACCGCCATCCTGCGCGACGTGACGGCTGCGCGGCGGATCGAGGAGGACATGCGCCGTCTGAACGCCGATCTCATCGACCGCGCCGTGCAACTGGAGAACGCCAACCGCGAGCTCGAGGCGTTCTCGTATTCGGTCTCGCACGATCTGCGGGCGCCGCTCCGGTCCATCTCCGGCTTCGCCCAGCTTCTGGTCGAGGACTTCGCGGACACCGTCGACGACGAGGCCAAGGATTTCCTGCGGCGCATAGAGGGCGCCAGCACCCGCATGGCCGAGCTCATCGACGACTTGCTGGCGCTGTCGCGCCTGACCCGGGGCGACCTGATGCCGACCTTGGTGGATCTCAGCGCCATCGCCCGCGAGGTGGTCGACGAAATCCGCCGCGCCGATCCGGGCCGCGCGAGGGTGACGGTGGAAATCGAGGACGGGATGACCGCGGTGGCCGATTCCCGGCTCATGCGGACCGCCGTCGTCAACCTGATGGACAACGCCTGGAAGTACACCAGCCGCAACGACTCGGCCCGCATCTCCTTCACCTCCGGCATGGACGCGGAGGGGCAGCGGGTCTTCACCCTCCGCGACGACGGCGCCGGCTTCGACATGGCCTATGCCGACAAGCTGTTCGGCGCCTTCCAGCGCCTGCATGGCACGGGCGAATTCCCGGGCTCGGGCATCGGCCTGGCGACCGTCCAGCGGATCGTCCACAAGCACGGCGGCCGGGTGTGGGCCGAGGGCGCCGTCGGGAAGGGGGCCGCGTTCCATTTCACGCTTGGCGAGAGGGAGGGCGAGTGATGAAGCCGATCCTGCTGGTCGAAGACAACCCGGACGACGAACTGTTGACCCTGCGCGCGCTGAAAAAGAACCACATCCACAACCCGGTCGTGGTCGCCCGCGACGGCCCCGAGGCCCTTGACGTGCTGTTCGGCGCCGACCGTTCCGGCGGCATCGTGCCTGCCATGGTGCTGCTGGACCTCAAGCTGCCCAAGCTGAGCGGCATCGAGGTGCTGCGCGAGATCCGCCGCAGCGCCGACACCCGGATGACGCCGGTGGTGATCCTGACCTCGTCGCGCGAGGAGCAGGATCTCATGGCCGGCTACGAGCTGGGAGCCAACAGTTATATCCGCAAGCCGGTGGATTTCGCCCAGTTCTCCGAGGCGGTGCGGCAGCTGGGGCTCTATTGGCTGGTCCTCAACGAGCCGCCGCCGGAATCCCGGCCGACATGAGCGGGCTGAGGGTCCTCATCGTCGACGACAGCGAGGACGATGCCTTGCTGATCGCCCGCCGCCTCCGCAAGGAGGGCCATCCGGCCGAGGTCGTCCGCGTGGAAACCCGCGAGGGCATGGAAGCGGTGATCGGCAGGCCGTGGGACGTCATCATTTCCGACGTCAACATGCCGCGCTTCTCGGTGGAGGGAGCGCTCGCCGTGCGCCAGCGGATGGCGGCGCAGGTTCCGTTCATCGTGGTGTCGGGGGCGGTCGGCGAGGAGGCGGCGGTGTCCTTCCTCAAACGGGGCGCCAGCGATTTCGTCCTCAAGGGCAAGCTGGCGCTGCTGGTGCCGGCCATCGAGCGCGCCATGCGCGACGCCGAGGCGGCGCGGGCGCGGCGGCGGGCCGAGGAGGACCTGCGCGCCGCCAAGGCCGATCTGGAACGCGCCCTGGCAGCCAAGACCCGCTTCCTGGCCGCCGCCAGCCACGATTTGCGCCAGCCGGTCCAGGCCCTCTATTGCTTCCACGAGGTGCTGAAGATCCAGCTCGACGGCCACCCGGCGCAGCGGGTGGCGGCGGATTTCGGGGCCTCGCTCGACGGCCTGCGCAGCCTGCTCGACAGCCTGCTCGACGTCTCGCGGATCGATTCCGGCCTGGTCAAGCCCGACGTGCGGCCGGTGCGTCTGCACCCTGTCCTGGCGCGGGTCTGTTCGCAACTGGCCATCGTCGCCTGCCAGAAGGGCCTGTGCCTGAGATGCGTTCCCACCCGCGCGGTGGTGATGACCGACGAGCTGCTGCTGGAGCGCATCCTCCGCAATCTGGTCGAGAACGCCGTCAAATACAGCGAGCGGGGGAAGATCGTGGTGGGGTGCCGGCGCGACGGGACGGCCGTCCGGCTGACCGTCTTCGATACCGGCATCGGCATCCCGGGCGAGCTGCGGGCGCAGATCTTCGAGGAATTCTTCCAGGTCGCCAATTCCGAACGCGACCGGCGGAAGGGGATCGGGCTGGGCCTGTCCATCGTGCAGCGTCTGTGCGAGATGCTTGGCCATCCCATCGCCGTGCGCTCGGTTCTCGGCAAGGGATCGGCCTTCGCGGTGTCGCTGCCGCTGGTTGGCTGGGCGGCCGCCAACGAGGACACCGCCGGGGTGTCGTCCTGTGTCAGGCAGCGGGACGCCAGGGGAACGCGGGCCGCCGAGGCCTGACCCGGCGGGAGCCTCGTCGTGCCGGAAAAATAGGCATTGCCGCCCCGGCGTGCCCACGGACCGTGCACAACTGCGGTCTGGGCGACGGCCGGCCGCCGGTTGGCGGCTGGCACGGCGCATGCAAATCTCCCCACCATAATGCATCTAGGGTTCCGGCCGTCCGGCGCAGGTCCGAGAGATGCACTCCCGTCCGGCCCGAGGCCGGGCGGAGCCACGGCGGGATAAAAGCCCGGGAGATCCGTACCGCGAGAAGACTTCGGATTCTCAAAGGGAAGGTCTCCGTGCCCCCGCTTCCGACGACTCCCCGCGGTTCTTACTTGGTGTGACAACCCAGGGGGTTTTCCATGCATCGTTCCCTGAAGCGCGTTCTCGGTTTCGCGGTCGGCCTGGCCGGCGTGGCGGCCATGACCCTGTCGCCGGCCATGGCGGCGGAAAAAAAGGACTTCAAGGTCGCGTGGTCCATCTATGCCGGCTGGATGCCGTGGGGCTACGCCGCCGATTCGGGCCTGATGAAGAAGTGGGCCGACAAATACGGCATCTCGGTGGAGATCGTGCAGATCAACGACTATGTCGAATCCATCAACCAGTACACCGCCGGCGCCTTCGACGGCTGCGTCATGACCAACATGGACGCGCTGACCATCCCGGCCGCCGGCGGCGTCGACAGCACCGCGCTGATCGTCGGCGACTTCTCCAACGGCAATGACGGCATCGTGCTCAAGACGGGAAAGACGGTGGCCGACCTCAAGGGCCAGAAGGTCAACCTGGTCGAGCTGTCGGTGTCGCACTACCTGCTGGCCCGGGCGCTGGACAGCGTCGGCCTGGCCGAGAAGGACCTCTCGGTGGTCAACACCTCGGATGCCGACATCGTGTCGGTGTTCAGCTCGTCGGTCGATTCCACCGCCGTGGTGACCTGGAACCCGCAACTGGCCGAGGTGGCCGGCGTCAAGGGCGCCACCAAGGTGTTCGACAGCTCGAAGATTCCCGGCGAGATCATCGACCTGATGGTGGTCAACACCGGCACGCTCAAGGACAACCCCAAGCTGGGCAAGGCACTGACCGGCGTGTGGTACGAGATCATGGACCTGATGGCCAAGGGTGACGCCAAGGTGCTGGAGCACATGGCCAAGGCCGCCGGCACCGATCTCGCCGGCTACAGGGCCCAGCTGGCCAGCACCATGATGTTCTACAAGCCCACCGGCGCGGTGGTGTTCACCACCTCGGCGCAGCTGCCCAGGACCATGGACCGGGTGCGCTCGTTCTCGTTCGACCACGGCCTGCTGGGCGAGGGCGCCAAGACCAAGGACGCCGTGGGCATGGCGTTCCCGGGCGGCAAGACCCTGGGCGATCCGAACAACATCAAGCTGCGGTTCGACGCCGAATACATGGCGATGGCGTCCGAAGGGAAGCTGTAGGCCATGGGCCGCCGGATCATCAACCGGCATCCGGGTCGCGGAAGCGCGTTGTTCTGGGGCGCGCTTCCCTTCCTGGTCCTGGTCGTCCTCTACGTGACCTTCTCGGCGCTGAGATTGGCCGAGAACCCCAACGACAAGCTGCTGCCGGCCTTCGCCTCCATCGCCGACGCCATCGGGCGCATGGCGCTGGAACCGGACAAGCGCTCGGGCGACGTCCTGCTGTGGGCCGACACCGCCGCCAGCCTGTCGCGGCTTGGCCTGGGCCTGGCGGGCGCGACCCTGCTGGGGCTGACGGGCGGCATCGCCATCGGCCTGGTTCCCTATGCCCGCGCCGGCCTGGCGCCGGTGGTCGCCGTGCTGTCCATGATCCCGCCCATGGCGGTGCTGCCGATCCTGTTCATCGTCTTCGGCCTCGACGAACTGTCCAAGGTGGTGCTGATCGTCATCGGCGTGGCGCCGTTCCTGATCCGCGACCTGGCGCTCAAGGTGGCCGAGATTCCCTCGGAACTGGTCATCAAGGCCCAGACCCTGGGCGCCAGCACCTGGCAGATCGTCACCCGCGTCGTTCTCCCCCAGGTGGTGCCCAAGCTGGCGGACGCGGTGCGCCTGTCGCTGGGGCCGGCCTGGCTGTTCCTGATCTCGGCCGAGGCCATCGCCGCCCAGGACGGCCTGGGCTACCGCATCTTCCTGGTGCGCCGCTACCTGGCCATGGACGTCATCCTGCCCTACGTGGCGTGGATCACGGTCCTCGCCTTCCTGATGGATTGGGCGTTGCGGCGGTTCAACCGCTCGGTCTTTCCCTGGCTGGCGCGGGGGGCGTCATGAGCCGCGTCACCGTGCACGAGCTGTGGAAGGAATACGGCGACCAGGTGGTGCTGGAGCGGGTCAACCTGGACATCCCGTCCGGCGAGTTCTGCGCCATGGTCGGGCCGTCGGGCTGCGGCAAGACCACCTTCCTGCGCCTGCTGCTGGCCATGGAGCGCCCCACCCGCGGCCGCATCCTGGTGGACGGCCGGCCGCTGCCGCCCGAGCCCGGCCCCGACCGGGGCGTGGTCTTCCAGCGCTATTCCGCCTATCCGCATCTGACGGTGCTGGGCAACGTGGTGCTGGGGCTGGAGTTCCAGCGGGCGCCGCTGCTGGCGCGGTTGTTCGGGGCCGCCCGCCGCCGCGCCGAGGACGAGGCCATGGCGGTGGTCGATGCGGTCGGGCTGTCGCATGCCCGCGACAAGTATCCGGCCGAGTTGTCGGGCGGCATGCAGCAGCGGCTGTCCATCGCCCAGGCGCTGGTGCGCAAGCCCAAGGTGCTGATGATGGACGAGCCCTTCGGGGCGCTGGACCCCGGCACAAAAGCCCAGATGTACGAGCTGGTCCAGGGGCTGTGGCGCGACGAGCGGATGACCGTGTTCATGGTCACCCACGACCTCAAGGAGGGCTTCACGCTGGGCACCCGGGTGCTGGCCTTCGACAAGACCCGTCACGATCCCGACGAGCCCGGGGCCTATGGCGCCACCGTCACCTTCAATCTTCCCTTGGACGAGAAGGCCGAGCGGGCCGAGATCGTCGCCAGGCTGCCCGCCCTGGCCGCGTCGGACGCCGACGAATAGGGGCGCCCGGCGGGGACGACCCCGCACCGGGCTTTCGTATCCGCCGGGACGACCCGGACGAACGGAGACGCGACGCATGAGCGAACTGCTTTACGAGGATCGCCTGGACGGCGGCAAGCATTGGTCCTTCACCCTGCGGCGGGGCACCGCGCTGCGGCTGGTGGACCTGGAGGGCGGCGCCAATGTCGGCATGCTGTTCCACAACCCCGCCAATCCGCTGGAGCGCTACAACGCCCCCGACACGCTGAAGTGCCAGCACACCTTCAAGCTGACCCGCGGCAACTGCCTGTATTCCGACATGGGCCGCATCTTCTGCTCGATCACCGAGGACGGCGTCGGCTGGCACGACACCGTGTGCGGCAACACCACCAAGGCCATCGTCGCCGAGCGCTGGGGGGTGAAGACCTACCAGGCCTGCCGCAACGACTGGTACCTCAACGGCCATGACAGCTTCCTGGTCGAGGCCGGCAAATACGGCCTGGGCCGCCGCGACCTGGCCATGAACGTCAACTGGTTCAGCAAGGTGGCGGTGGCCGAGGATGGCGCCATGGTCTTCGACCCGGCCAACTCGCCGGCCGGGGCGTCGGTGACGCTCAGGTTCGAGATGGACACCCTGGTGCTGCTGCACACCTGCCCGCACCCGCTCGACCCCGCCCCCGAATATCCGAGAAGGCCGATCGCCTACCAGATCCTGCGCGCCGACCCCGTCGCCGAGGACGATTTCTGCCTGAACTTCCGGCCCGAGAACCGCCGGGGGTTCGAGAACAACCGTCTTTACCATCTCTTCGGCTGAGGGAGCGCGCCATGACCAAGGAAATCCTCCGCGCCACCGTTCCGGCCGGCGATTACTGGCTGCACGTGGTGAAGAAGGGCCAGACGTTCCGCATCGTCGATGTCGACGGCAATCAGGCCGCCGACACCCTGTTCTACAACGCCGACGATCCGTTCGAGCGCTATTCCGCCGCCGACACCATCCGCGCCCAGGGCAACGTCTATCTGGGCGTCGGCTCGCGACTGCTCAGCCAGGACGGCAACCTGATGTTGACCATCACCGCCGACACCGTGGGCCGCCACGACACCCTGGGCGGCGCCTGCGCCACCGAATCCAACACGGTGCGCTACGCGCTGGGCAAGAAGACCATGCATGCCTGCCGGGATTCCTATGTCCTGGCCCTGGCCGAGCACGACCGCTGGGGGCTGACCAAGCGCGACATCGGCCACAACATCAACTTCTTCATGAACGTCCCCGTCACCTCCGACGGCGGCCTGTCCTTCGCCGACGGCGTGTCGGGGCCGGGCAAGTATGTGGAGATGGTGGCGGCCATGAACGTGCTGGTGCTGATCTCCAACTGCCCGCAGCTCAACAACCCCTGCAACGCCTACAACCCCACGCCCATCGAGGTGGTGATCTCGGAAGCGGAGGGCGCGTGATGTTCACCAAGGTCCTGATCGCCAACCGGGGCGCCATCGCCTGCCGGATCATCCGCACGCTCAGGCGCATGGGCGTCGCCAGCGTCGCCGTCTATTCCGAGGCCGACCGCCACTCCCTGCACGTGGCCCAGGCCGACGAGGCGGTGTGCATCGGTCCTGCGCCCGCCGCCCAAAGCTACCTGGACGGCGACACCATCCTGCGGGCGGCCCGCCAGGCCGGAGCCCAGGCCATTCATCCCGGCTACGGCTTCCTGTCCGAGAATCCCGCCTTCGCCGAGGCCTGCGCGGCGGCCGGCATCGTCTTCATTGGCCCGCGCCCGGCCGACATGCGCGCTTTCGCGCTGAAGCACACCGCCCGCGATCTGGCCGAGAAGGCCGGGGTGCCGCTGGCGCCCGGCTCGGGCCTCCTGGACGACGCCGCCCATGCGCGGCGCGAGGCGGCGCGCATGGGCTATCCGGTGATGCTGAAAAGCACCGCCGGCGGCGGCGGCATCGGCCTGCAACTGTGCCGTTCGGAGGAGGATTTGGGGCCGCTGTTCGAGCGGGTCCGGCGCCTGGCCGGCAACAACTTCAAGGATGCCGGCCTGTTCCTGGAGAAATACATCGAGCGCGGCCGCCATATCGAGGTGCAGATCTTCGGCGACGGCGCGGGCAGGGTGGTGGCCCTGGGCGAGCGCGACTGCTCGGCCCAGCGGCGCAACCAGAAGGTGGTCGAGGAAACCCCGGCCCCCGGCATTTCCGCCGAGTTGCGCCACCAGCTCTGCGCCACCGCCGTGCGGCTGGGCGAGGCGGTGGGCTACGCCAATGCCGGCACCGTCGAGTTCCTCTACGACACCGACACCGGCGCCTTCCATTTCCTGGAGGTGAACACCCGCCTGCAGGTGGAGCACGGGGTCACCGAGGAGGTCACCGGCGTCGACCTGGTCGAATGGATGCTGCGCCAGGCCGCCGGCGAGGTGCTGCCGCTGGCCGACCATGCCGAGCGGGCGCGCGGCGCCGCGATCCAGGTGCGGCTTTACGCCGAGGACCCGGGCCGCGATTTCCGGCCGTGCTCGGGCCTGCTGACCCATGTGGACTGGCCCGAGGGGGCGCGGATCGAGACCTGGGTCGAGGCCGGCACCGAGGTGTCGCCCTTCTACGATCCCATGATCGCCAAGCTGATCGTCACCGGCGCCGACCGCGCCGAGGCGCTGGGCCGGCTGCGGGACGCCCTGGCCGCCACCCGGCTGGCCGGCATCGAGACCAATCTCGGATACTTGCGCGAACTGGCGGCCAGCCCGGTCTTCGCGGCCGGCGGGGTCACCACCCGCACGCTGGAGACCTTCGCCTATGCTCCCCACAGCATCGAGGTGCTGCAGCCGGGCACCCAGACCACCGTCCAGGACTATCCCGGGCGGCTGGGCTATTGGGACGTGGGCGTGCCGCCGTCGGGACCCATGGACCATCTGTCGTTCCGCCTCGCCAACCGGGCGGTCGGCAATCCGGTGGGCGCGGCGGGGCTGGAAATTACGATGTCGGGGCCCGGCCTGCGGTTCAACCTGGACACGGTGATCTGCCTGACCGGTGCCCCGATGCCGGCCACCCTCGACGGCACGCAAGTGCCCTTCGGAGAGCCGGTGGCGGTGGAGGCCGGTCAGACCCTGGCGGTGGGGACCGCCTCCGACGCCGGATGCCGCGCCTATCTGGCGGTGCGCGGCGGCGTCGACGTGCCCGACTATCTCGGCTCCCGCTCCACCTTCACCCTGGGCAAGTTCGGCGGCCACGGCGGCCGGGCGCTGCTGTCGGGCGACATCCTGCATGTGGGCCGGCCCGTCGAGGGCGTGGCGCCGCGAGCGGTCCCGCTGCCGGAGATCGGCCGCGCCTGGGAGATTGGGGTGCTCTACGGCCCCCACGGCGCCCCCGACTTCTTCACCGACGACGACATCGCCGCCTTCTTCGCCGCCCGCTGGGAGGTGCACTACAACTCCAACCGCACCGGCATCCGCCTGATCGGCCCCAAGCCGAAATGGGCCCGCGCCGACGGCGGCGAGGCGGGCTTGCATCCCAGCAACATCCACGACAACGCCTATGCCGTCGGGGCGGTGGACTTCACCGGCGACATGCCGGTGATCCTGGGGCCCGACGGCCCCAGTCTCGGCGGCTTCGTCTGTCCGGTGACCATCGTCCAGGCCGAGCTGTGGAAGATGGGGCAACTGCGCCCCGGCGACACGGTGCGATTCATCCCGCTGGCCCCCGACCAGGCCGAGGCCATGGAGCGCCAGCAGGAGGAAAGCCTGACGGCGCCGGTGCCGGTGGCCGCCCCCCTCGGCTCGCCCATCCTGGGGGATATCCCCGCCGCCGGCGACCGGCCGCGCGTGGTCTACCGCCGAGCCGGCGACAAGTATCTGCTGGTGGAATACGGGCCGCTGGTCCTGGACCTGGAACTGCGGTTCAGGGTCCACGCCCTGATGGCCTGGCTGAAGGATCACGGCCCGGTCGGAATCGTCGATCTGACGCCGGGCATCCGCTCGCTGCAGGTCCATTACGACAGCCGCGTCCTCGCCACCCACGAGTTGGTGGCGGTGCTGCGCCAGGCCGAGGCCGAGCTTCCCGACAACGATGCCATCGAGGTGCCGTCGCGCATCGTCCACCTGCCGCTGTCCTGGGATGACGAGGCCACCCGGCTCGCCATCCGCAAATACATGCAGTCGGTGCGCGCCGACGCTCCCTGGTGCCCCAGCAACATCGAGTTCATCCGTCGCATCAACGGCCTGGACGATATCGCCGACGTCAAGCGCGTCGTCTTCGAGGCCAGCTATCTGGTCCTCGGCCTGGGCGACGTCTATCTGGGGGCGCCGGTGGCGACGCCGGTGGACCCGCGCCACCGGCTGGTCACCACCAAGTACAACCCCGCCCGCACCTGGACCCCCGAGAACGCGGTCGGCATCGGCGGCGCCTATATGTGCGTCTACGGCATGGAGGGGCCGGGCGGCTACCAGTTCGTCGGCCGCACCTGCCAGGTGTGGAACACCCACAAGGCGACGGCGGAATTCGCCCGTCCCTGGCTGCTGCGCTTCTTCGACCAGATCCGCTTCCACGAGGTGTCGGCGGACGAGCTGCTGGCCTTCCGCGAGGACTTCCCGCGCGGCAAGGCGCGGCTGGAAATCGAGGAGACCACCTTCCGCCTCGCCGACTATCGTCGCTTCCTGGCCGACAATGCCCGGTCCATCCAGGCGTTCAAGGCCGGCCAGCAGGCGGCCTTCGAGGCGGAGCGCGCCCGCTGGGAGGCGGCCGGCCAGTCCATGGCCGAGAGCGCCGAGCCGCCGCCTTCCGTCCCGGATGACGACCTGCCGCCCGGCGGCACCGCCGTGGCCTGCCCGGTGCCGGGCAGCGTGTGGAAGGTGGAGGTGGCGGCCGGTGCGGCGGTGAAGGCCGGCGACGTGCTGGCCGTCATCGAATCCATGAAGATGGAGATCCCGGTGGCCGCGCCCTGCGACGGCGTGGTGGCCGAGCTGCGCTGCGCCGAGGGCCGGGCGGTGGCGCTGGGCCAGACCCTGGCCGTGATCGTGGAGGCGGCGCCATGACGCTGGACATCTTGACCCTCGAATCCGGCTACGCCGACGGCAGCCTGACTCCCGAGGCGGTGCTGGACGAGGTCTATGCCCGCATCGCCGCCCGGGGCGAGCGGCCGGTGTGGATCACCCTGGTTCCCAGGGACAAGGCCTTGGCCGCCCTGGCCGGGGCTCCGCGCGGGCCGCTGTGGGGAATTCCCTTCGCGGTGAAGGACAATATCGACGTGGCCGGCCTGCCGACCACGGCGGCCTGCCCCGACTTCGCCTATGTCCCCGAGCGGTCGGCGCGGGTGGTGGAACTGCTGGAGCAGGCCGGCGCGGTCCTGGTCGGCAAGACCAACATGGACCAGTTCGCCACCGGCTTGGTGGGCACCCGCACCCCCTACGGCATCTGTTCGTCGGTGTTCAGCGCCGAGCATATCGCGGGCGGCTCCAGCTCGGGGTCGGCGGTGGCGGTGGCGGCGGGGCTGGTGTCCTTCGCCCTGGGGACCGACACCGCCGGCTCGGGGCGGGTGCCGGCGGCCTTCAACGGCATCGTGGGCCTCAAGCCCACCAAGGGGCTGGTCAGCACAAGGGGCGTGCTGCCGGCCTGCCGCACCCAGGACTGCGTGTCGGTGTTCGCCGCCACTACCGCCGACGCGCTGGCGGTGCTGGAGGTGGCGGGCCGCTACGATCCCGAGGACCCGTTCGCCCGTCCCGCGCCGGTCGCCCTCCGGGCCGAGGCCTGGCCCAACGGCTTCCGCGTCGGCGTGCCGGCCGAGGGGCTGGACTTCTTCGACGACGGCGAGGCCGAACGCCTGTACCGGCAGGCGGTGGAGCGCGTGGAGGGATTGGGCGGCGTCGCCGTTCCCATCGATTTCACGCCCTTCGCCGAGGCGGCGCGGCTGCTCTATTCGGGGCCGTGGGTGGCCGAGCGGCTGGCCGCCGTCAAGGATTTCGTCCGCGCCCGGCCCGGCGCCATGGACGACACCGTTCGCGCCATCGTCGCCGGTGCCGAGGGACTGAGCGCGGTGGCGGCCTTCGAGGGCTTCTATCGGCTGGCGGAACTGACCCGGGCGGCCGAGGCCCAATGGGCGCGCATGGACGTGCTGCTGCTGCCCACCACCGGCACCATCTACCGCATCGACGAGGTGCTGGCCGACCCGGTGCGGCTGAACACCAACCTGGGCGCCTACACCAATTTCGTCAACCTGATGGACCTGTCGGCCATCGCGGTGCCGGCCGGGCGGCGCCCCGACGGCCTGCCGTTCGGGGTGACGCTGCTGGGCCGCGCCTTCCAGGACGGCCGGCTGGCGACCCTGGCCGACCGGCTGCACCGGGCGCTGCCCGGCGCGGTGGTCCCGGGGCCGGTGGTCGCGCCCCAAGCGGCGGCCGACCGGGTGGCGGTGGCGGTGGTCGGCGCCCATCTCGCCGGCCAGCCGCTGCACGGCCAACTGGTCGAGCGCGGGGCGCGCCTTGTCGCCACCACCCGCACGGCGGCCGGCTACAGCCTCTACGCCCTGGCGGGCACCATGCCGGCCAAGCCCGGCCTGGTCTTCGACGGCGTCGGCAAGGGAGGGATCGAGGTCGAGGTCTACGAGATGGACCATGCCGCCTTCGGCGGCTTCGTCGCCCTGATCCCGTCGCCGCTGGGCATCGGCACCGTGACGCTGGCCGACGGCGCGCGGGTCAAGGGCTTCCTGTGCGAGGCCCACGCCGTGGCCGGCGCCAAGGACATCACCTCCCTCGGCGGCTGGCGGGCATGGCTGGCTACAGATAGTCGGTGAGCGACAGGCCGGTGACCTTGGCGAGCGCGCTGTAGGAGGCCTGCAAAGCCGTCTCGTACTGGGCAATCTGGACGCTGACGGCGGCGACGTCCACCGCCTTGATGTCCTTGACCATGGTGGACATCAGCGAGGAGGCCGTGTCCTGGCGGGCCAGCGCGTCCTCCAGCCGGCCGGCGGACAGCCCGAGGCGTCCCTGGACCGACAGCAGGGCGTCCAATGCCTCGGTCGCCAGGTCATACGCCTCGGTGAGGGAGTCCGCGTCGAGATCGGCATTGTCCACATGCGCCAGGATGTTGGCGGCACGCAGCGCCTTTTCGAAGCCGGCGCCGTCGGCGGTGACCCCATAGTCCAGCACCTGCTGGTCGGAGGTTCGAACCGACATCGTCTCGCCGTCGCCCAGATAGTAGGCGGTGTCCGCCGTGGACGGAATCGACGGGGTCGCCAGCGCCGCCGTGTCGACCGGGGCCGTGTCGCTGCGGCTGCCGGCGAACAGGTAGCGCCCGTCCACCCGCAGGTTCATCAGCGCGGCAAGATCCTCCAGCGTGCCGGTGCCGATGGCGGCGTAGTCGGTGGTGCCCGAGGCGTCGGCGGTGGCGGCGCCGAGTGTCGTCCGCAAGGTGGTCAGGGCGTCGATGACGTCGCCGACCGCGTCGTACATGGCGTTGGCGCGGTCCAACGCGGTCTGGGTGTTGTCCGACCATGCCGTCGTCCTGGCCATCGCGGTTTCCAGCGAGATCATCCGCGCCGCCTGGCCGGACAGGTTGGCGTAGGTGTCGGTCACCAGGCCCGAGGCGCTGGCGGTCTGCTTCTCGGCCAGCCGCGACTGGATCGTCGTGGCCGATCGCAGCATCAGCGACGACAGGCCGAAGGTGGAGACGCGCTCGATCATGGCTACCTCACCGCCTGGAGAAGGGTGTCGAACATTTCCTGCACCGCCGCCAGCACCTGGGCCGACGCCGAATAGGCGCTCTCCAGCTCGCTGATGCGGGCGGTTTCCTCGTCGATGTTGACGCCATAACGGGACGCGAAGGCGTCGGTCAGCGCCGTGAGCGCGGTTTCCTTGCCGGTGGCGGTGGCCTCGGCTTGGTTCAGCAGGCTGCCCACGTCCGCCACCAGCGTGGCGGCGGAATCGCCGAGGCCCGCGTCCGCCAGGGCGTCGGCCATGGCCTGGGCCAAGGTTCCCGAACCGCCCGAGACCGCCACGTCGCCGGCCGCAAGGGCGGCGTCGGAATTGACGACGGCGACTGGCAACCGGGTGGGATCGGCCAGCAGGGCGGAGGCGACGGCGATGTCCTCCGCCCCTTTGCCCGTCAGCACGTCGTTGAGGCCGAAGGCCGAGGATACGGTCTTGCCGCCGATGTCGCCTCCCGAGACGGCGACGCCGGTTCCGCTCGCGGTCGCCGCCAGGGTCAGCCGCCCGTCGGCGTCCAGGGAGGCGCCCAGACCCGGCACCGCGTTGAGCGCGCCGACCAGGTCGTCCACGGTCGTCAGGGTGGAGAGGTCGATGTCGGCGACGGTGACGGCGAGCCCATCGGCATCGGTGACCACCACCCGCAAGGTGCCGGTGGCGGACAGGGCGTCGGTCCCGGCCAGGCCGGTGGCGGCTCCGGTGAGCGACTGCGGCGGCGGGGCGGCGCTGCCGGTGTTGGCGAGCCCGTTCATGGTGTCGATCAGGCCGGCGGCGATGGAATCCAGGTCGGTCTGGACGGCCGGCAGGGTGGTGTCGCGCAATTCGACCAGGGCGGCCAACTGGCCCGACCGGATGTCGCCGGTGATGTCGATGCCGTTGACCCAGATGCCGTCGAGGCCGGAGGGATAGGCGGACTGCGAGGTGACGGTGCTGGCGGCGTCGTGGCCCAGCAGGTGGACCTGGGCGGTGACCAGGGGCTGGCCACCGGAGGTGTAGACCTTCATGGCCCCAGTCGAATCGGTGAAGTAGGTCACGTCCATCAGCGCCGCCAGGTCGCGCACCGCGTTCATCCGCTGGTCCTCCAGGTCGGCGGTGGACTGGCCGGCGGACTGGGCGCGGGTGATGGAGTCGTTGAGGTCGTCGATGGCGACCAGGGCCTGGTTGATCTCCTGGACCGCCGTTTCGATGGCGGCGTCCGCCTGCTGGCGCAGGGACTGGACGCCGTCCGAGGTCTCCCGAAGCTCCGTCGCGGCGTCGTCGAGTGCCAGGGCGACCTGCGATTTCAGCGTATCGCTCTCGGGGGTGGTCGCCAGCGCCTCCAGGGACGAGGCGAGGGAGGCGAGGCCGGCGGCCAATGTGTCGCCGCTCCCGTCCTCCGATGACAGGCTGCCCAGCATGTCGCCCACCAGCCGCAGGTACTGCGCCGCGACCGAGGCCTCGCCGTCGGCCGAGGTGGCGGAGACGATGCTCCGTAGCAGGTTGGCGTTGACGGCGCTGGCGATGCCGGTGACAGTGACGCCGGTTCCGGTTCCGCCGGTGACCCGCGAGGCCACCGTCGCGGACTTGACCGTATAGCCTTCGGTATCCGCGTTGGCGATGTTGGACGCCGCCACGCCGAGGCGGGTCTGGATCGCCTGCAGCGAGCTGGTGGCCGAACCCAGGGCGAAATTAAGGGACATCGTCGCCTCCTCCGCGCCTGATGGTCAGGCGTGGTAATCGGTGCCAAGGCAGGACAGCCGGGCCGCCAGCGGCACGCCGCCGTCGGATCGGTAGCCGGCACCGGAGGCGCGGCTGTCGCCGTCGAGCGCGTCGAGGACGGCCTGGACCCGCTGCCGCGACGCTTCCATGGCGGCTTCGAGCCTGGCGGCGTTCTCGGCCGCCAGCGCGCGCAGGCGGACCACCGAGTCCATCAGGGCGCGGACGGTGGCGGGGTCGCCGGCCAGCAGGCGGTCGGCGTCGGCGGCGACTTCGTCCCAGAGGTCGGCGTAGGTGTCCGACAGGTCGATCTTGCGCTCGGAAACCTCCGATTGACCGGCGGGGTAGCCGGCGGACAGCAAGGCGTTCTCCTCGGCGATGGCGTCGGCCAGGTCCGTCACCACCTCCAGCAGCGAGGCGGCGACGTCGGGGGCGTGGCGGGGCACGACGTATTCGGTCGGGGCGATGGGGTGCATCTCAGCCTCCCTTGCGGCTGGAGTGGATGATCCGGGCGCCCTGGCCATAGGCGCGCGACGCATCGGAGTGCCGGTTGGCGGTGCGCAGGTCGTCGGCCAGCGCGTCGAGTTCCGCCTGCAGGGCCGCGATCAGGCCTTCGAGGTCGTGGATCGACACCATCAGGCTGGCGCGGAACATTCGCCGGCGGTGAGCGGGTAGGACGCGGAGCTGCTCGGCGACTCGCACCGCGAGCGCCTTGGCGGCTTCGTCGCCGGGGCCGTCGCCGGAGAAGGTCTCGCGGATTTCGGCGATCATCCGCCTTGCGCGGATCTCGGCCAGGGGGACGACGGTGCGGCTCGATGTCGTGGTGGTGGGCATGGATGTTCCCTTTCAGGCGTGCTCAGCGGACGGCCGAGATCAGTTCGTCGAACATGTCCTTGGTGGTGTTGATCACCTGCGAGGCGGCGGAATAGGCCTGCTGGGCGACGATCATCCGGGTGAACTCGTCGCCGGTGTCCACCGTCGACGCCTCCAGGGCGCTGGCGGTGACGGTGGCGACGCCGTCCTTGCCGGCCTCGTGCAGGGTGTAGCCGCCCGAGGCGACGGTCTCCTCGTAGACGCCGCCGCTCAGGGCTGACAGGCCGTTGACATTGTTGAAGGTGGCGACGGCAAGCTTGTAGATGGCCAGCGATTGGCCGTTGTCGTAGTTGGCCATGACGGTGCCGTCGGCGGCGACGCTGACGTCGGTGAAGTTGCCGTATTCGATGCCGTCGCCGGTGATGCTGGTGACGCTGATGGCGTCCTCGGTGCCCTTCTGGGTCAGGCGGTTGCCGCTGCCCGAACTGCCGATATCGACGGCGACGGTGCTGGCGGCGGCGCCGGTGGTCCAGCCGGTGATCGATGCCGAGACCGTGGTGGGGTTGCCCAGGCTGTCGGTGATGGCCGACAGGTTGCCGTCGCTGTCGAAGGTGATGGTGTAGGGGCCGCCCGAGATGGTGCCGGTGGTGGTGGTGGCGTCGGAGCTGAGCACCGGGTCCGAGAACGACAGCTCCCATTCGTTGGAGGCGGTCTTCTCGTAGGTCATGGTCACCGTGTGGGATTCGCCCAGGCTGTCGATGACCTCCATGGTCGCGGTCTCGGTGTCGCCGACGCTGGCGCCGGCGGGCAGGTTGGCCTTGACGGCGACGTTCTCGGTGGCGGCCGCGATGCCCGAATAACGGTTGACGTTGATCGGCGACAGCGTGCCGGTGCTGTTGCTGGACGACAGCAGCACATTGCCGTCGGCGTCGGTCTCCCAGCCCTGCAGGTAGTAGTTTCCCAGGCAGAGATAGCCGTTCTTGTCGACCTCGAACTCGCCGTTGCGGGTGAAATAGGGCTGCTTGCTGTCGAGGCCGTAGGTGACGACGAAGAAGCCGGTGCCGTCCAGGGCCAGGTCGGTGGAGTTGGTGGTGCCCGAGATCAGGCCCTGGGCGCCGACATTCTGGCGCACCGACGAGGTCACGCCGCCCGAGGGATAGGTCGTGGTGCTGTACTGCTGGGTGACCAGCGACTTGAACGAGGTGGTCACCGCCTTGTAGCCGGTGGTGCTGGAATTGGCGAGGTTGTCCGACACCATGGCCAGGGCCTGGCTCTGGGCCTTGAGCGCGGACACGGCGGAATTCATGGCTCCTGCGAGGCTCATGGCCGTTCTCCCCTAGGCGATCAGGCGGGTGATGGCGTCCAGCGCGATGCCGGTGTCGCCCAGTTCCAGCACGACGGTGCCGTCCACCGAGCTGACCCCGGTGACCGTGCCGCTGACGGTGGTGGCGGTGGCGATCGTCGCGCCAGACGAATCCTCGGCGGCGACGGTCAGCGTGTAGGCGCCCTCGGGAACGGTGTTGCCGTCGGCGTCCTTGCCGTCCCATTCCAGGGCATGACTGCCGGCGTCGGTTTCGCCCGACCCGGTCCACACGACGTCGCCGTCCTCGTTGGTGATGGTCAGGGTGACCGACGCCGCGTCGCTGGCCAGAACGTAGCCCCACGATGCGTCGGGGGCGCCGTCGGCGCCGACGGTCAGCGTGTCGCCCTCGGTCTCGACGGTGCGGCCCACATAGCCGACGCCGGTGCTCATGGAGAAGGCGTTGAGCGACCCCATGATCTCGTCCAGCTTCTCGTTGGTGTTGATCTGCTGTTCGAGGTTCGAGTACTGCACCAACTGGCTGGTGAACTCGCTGGTGTCGGTGGGATCGAGCGGGTCCTGAGTCTTCAGCTGCGTGGTCAGCAGCTGCAGAAACATATCGTAGTTCGCCGAGAGCGCCTGGGACGACGAAGACGTCGAACTGGCGGCCGTCGTGTCGGGGGTCGTATAGATGATTGCGGTGCCCATGGCGCGCTCCGTTGAAGAGAGGCCAGCGAACTTGTCGCTGTTGTCTCTTCTACGGAGCGGCGAACCGCATCGGGCGCGGATTTTTTATTGTGGACGCCGGGCGCTGTTCAATGCCATGCGCATCCGAACGGCTGGGATGTTCTTATACGGACGGCGCCAGAGGATCAGGCGCGCGATCGCGCCGCCTGGTGGAAAAAACCTGGACGGTGCCGCGCGGGCGGGTGCCGCCTCACTCCTCGTCCGAGGGATCGGCGGCCCCCGACGCGCGCATGATGCGGTCGATCAGGCCGGCCGGGGCGCGCGGCTGCTCGGCGCGCAGCGATTGGTCGAGGGCGAGCGCCTCGTTCAGGCGCTCCACGGCGCGCGGCGAACTGGCGAGCAGGCGTTCCGCCGCCTCGCGTTCGGTCGTGGGCCAGGATTTGAGGGACGCACCCAGGGAGTCGAGCAGGTCCGAGAACCGCTCATGAGACATGATGTCGGTAGTCATGGCGCCTTCACTTCTCGTCGGCGTTTCACGTCCGGCTGATTCTGCCGTTCGCGCCATCCTACCGGAGTTCCATCCGGGCGACAATGTCGGCAGTCTGGCTCAGGCGTCGGGTCTTGGCCCCGAACTGGGCGCCACGCCGGCGATCTCGGCCCAGGCGTCGCGCAGCTGGCGCAGCCCGTCACCGATGCGGTGGCAGCACTCGGCGCCGTCGGGCCGTCCGACCGCGTGCATCAGGGCCAGCATGTTGGCGGCGTAGGTGTCGTGGAGGCGCCGGGCCACATCGCCGCCGCGCGTGAGGTCGAGCGCGGCGAGCAGGCCCCTCAGGATGTCCACGGCGCGCGAGGTTTCGTTGAACTGGCGTTCGTAGTCGCGGTTCATGGCCGCGACCTCGGCGTTGTGGACGCGGACCAGGATGCCGTCGAACAGCAGGACGACGGCCTGGAGCGGCGGGGTGGTCATGACGGCGGACTGGTAGGCGGTGACCGCCGCCTTGCGGATGGTGCTGTTCATGGGGCGCTCCTAATCATCGCTCGCGGCGTTGTTGAGGGCTTCGAGGAGGTCGAGCACGGCCTGCGCCTCGGCCAGCTTGGCCTCGATGCGGGCATACTTGTCCAGGAGGTGGCTGCGGTAGGTCTCGGCGTTGGCCTCGATGGTGTCGATGCGGCTCTCCAGATCGGTGTTGGCGTCTTCCAGGGACGAGATCGCCTCGGTGAGCTGGCCGTCGTACTCATCGGCGGCGGCCTCCACCGCCTGCCACATCGAGTCGGCGATTCCCTGGGCGAGGGTGACGTCCACGGACTTGCTGGCGGTGCCGGTGTAGACGAAGACCAGCCCTTCGTAGGCGGTCCCAGCGGCGCCGACGATGCGCGAGCCCTCGACGGTGAACAGCGACGTGTCGCCGTCGACCGCCGCGCCGGTGACGGCGCCCGACCCGTCCACCGTGATGTCCAGGGTGAAGTCGGCCGAGGCGGGGCCGTCACCGTGGCGGAGCAGGGTCAGGCTGCCCGAAGACGAGGTCATGGAATAGGAGAACAGCCCCCGGATCGAGTCGATATCGCCGAGAAGCGCGTCATCAAGGGCGTCCTCGTCCAACTCTAGGCGGTTCTGGGCGTCGAAGCTCAGTCCGGCCACCGACAGCCCCTCGCCGTCGACCGAGGAGGAGAGCGCGGTCTGCAGCGCGGTGGTGACCGTGCGCAGGATCGAGTCGCCGAACAGCACCGCGTCGTCCGAGGCGCTGCCGTCGCTGTTGGTGGCCTGGTTGGCGAGGACGAAGTCGCGGAACGCATTGTAGCTTTCCACCAGCGCCTGCACCTGCTCCTTGATGTCCGACAGGCTGTGGTCGATCTCAAGCGTCATCACGTTGCCGGGGTCGGCCTTGTAGAGGCTGAACGAGATGCCGTCGAGAACGTCGTCGATGTCGTTGCCGTCGCGTTCGACGGTCACGCCGTCCACCACCAGCTGGGCCGTCTGGGCCTGCTGCAGGGGGGTGACCTTGGCGCCGCCGGCATCGGTCAGCCCCAGGTTGAGCAGCACGTCGTCGCCCGAGCCGGCCGCGAGCTCGATGGTGGCCGCCGTCTGGCTGCCGGTCAGCACGATCATGTAGCCCGACCCGGACACCTGGATGACCGATGCCTCGACGCCGGTGGCGGCGGTCTCGGCGTTGATGGCGTCGACGATGTCGTCGAGGGACATATCGGCGGTGACCGTGACGTTGGCGCTGGACGACGACCCCGACAGGGTGGTGCCGAGGGTGAAGGTGCCGGCCCAGCCGAGATCGCCGGTGCGGCTCGACACGGTGCCGCCGCCCAGACGCTCGGCCTTGGCGATGCGGACGACCTCGATCTCGTGGGCTCCCAGGGCGGTGCCGTCGGCGACGGTCACGTCCATGACCGAGCCGGGGTCGGTGGAGGTGGAGGACGAGAGATAGCCGGTCCGGTTGCGGAAGACGTCGTCGGAACGGCCGGAACTGCTGGGATCGGAGCGCAGGGCCTGCAGGGACTCCTGCATGGTCAGCAGCAGGCCTTGCATTTCCTGGTAGGCGGCGATCGTGGTCTCGTTGGCCGAGACCTTGGTCTCCAGGCTGTCGGCCCTGGCCAGCCTGGCGGCCACCGCCGCCTCGACCAGGGCGTCGGTGTCGAACTCGTTGCGGTTCTGCGAATAACTCGTCCGCGTGGAGGCGGTCGTTGCGGTGGTTGCCGCGACGGCGTCGGTCATGGCCGTGTCTCCTTCCGAGATGGGGGCGGAGGATCACTCCTCCGCCCCGCTGGCTCCGCCCTCCGGCGGTCCGGTCTCGCCCTCAGCTTTTCAGGAGGCTGAGCAGGTTCTGCGGCATCTGGTTGGCCTGGGTCAGGGCCGCGATGGCGGCCTGGGTCTTGACGTCGGCCGACGACAGCTTGGCCTTCTCGGACGCCACGTCCGCGTCCATGATCGCCGACTGCGCCGATTGCAGGTTTTCCGAGGTGGTGGCGATGGTCTCGGAGCGGAACTCGAACCGCGACATCGTGGCGCCGACCTCGGCGCGGGCCTGGGTGACGGCGGTGATGGCGGCATCCAGCGCGGTCAGGGCCGTCTGGGCGTTGGCCTGGGTACTCACCGAACTGCCGCTGAGGCCGAGGGTCGACGCCGAGACGTCGTCCAGCGCCAAGGTGATGGTGTCGGTCGAGGTGGTGCCGACCATGAAGGCCACGCCGGCGGTGCTGCCGCCGACGATGGCGCCGCTGGTATCGATCAGGCCCAGCGCCTCGGCCGAGGTGCCGGTGCCGTCGGCGATGGCGGTGATGGCGCTGCCGTCGGTGCTGGTCAGGACCAGGCGCTGGCGGCCGGCGGAATCGGTCTCGACGGTGGCGGTGACGTTGGCCGCCGTCGGCGTCGCGGTGTCGCCGGCGTTGATCGACGCGGCCACGTCCTCCAGCGACACGCTGCCGGTGGTGCCGTCATAGGCGTCGCTGATGGTGTAGGTGACGGTGCCGGCCGAGGTGGTGATGGTGAAGGTGTCGGCGTCGGCGGAGTTCTGGATGTCGGCGTACTGGGCGTCGGTCATCCAGTTGGACGACACCATGGCGTTGGCGTTGGACGACGAGTACTGGCTGCTGCCGTCCAGCAGCGCCACGCCGTTGTAGCGGGTCGACGACGCGATGCCGTCGACCTCGGACAGCAGTTCCTGATATTCGGCGTCGATATAGGTGCGTTCGCTGTCGGTGACCGAGCCAGAATCCGACTGGGTCGCCAGGGACTTCATGCGCTGCAGGATGTCCGAGATGCGCGACAGGCCGCCGTCGGCGGTCTGCAGGATGGCGGTCGCCTGGCTGGCGTTGGTGGCGGCCTGACTCAGCACGGTGACGTCGGACTGGATGCGGGTGCCGATGGCGAGGCCGGCGGCGTCGTCCGAGGCCTTGGTGATGCGCGACCCCGACGCCAGCTTGGACAGGCTGCTGGACTGTTCGGACGAGTTGAGATTCAGGTAGCGCAGGGCCGAGTTGGCGGCCGTGTTGGTCGAGATGACGGGCATGGTCGTGTCTCCTTCTGATCCTTCACATTCCCGGTGCCGGGACCGGCCATCTTCGGGACGGCCTTCAGTGATGGAACGGAGCGGCCCGAAGGATCAGGCGGAGAATTTTCACGCGCCGGCGAGAATGTGGCGGAAGTCGCGTTCCGAGTGGCGCAGCCGCTCGCGCAGGCCCTGGCGGCCGCGCTTCAACAGGCTTTCTACGGCGCTGACGGTGGTTCCCAGGATTTCGGCGATCTCGCCGTTGCCCAGGTCGTCGAAATAGGACAGCGTCAGTGCCACCCGTTGCTGTTCGGGCAGGGTGCGGATGGCGGCCTCCAGGCGGCCGAACACCTCGCGGCGGTGGATGCCGTCGGCGGCGTCGGCGTGCTGGTCGTCGATGGGCTCGGGGACGTCGTCGAGGCACGTTCCCTTCGGGGCGCGTTTGAGGTCGATGCAGCGGTTGACCACCACGCGGTAGAGCCAGGTCGAGAACTTGGCGCGGCCGACCTGCCAGTTGTTGCGGTGCGTCCAGGCGCGGACCATGCATTCCTGGGCGACGTCCTCGGCGTCGGCGACATTGCCCAGCATGCGCAGCGCGATGGCATAGGCGCGGTCGACATGGCGCTCCACCAGCAGCCGGTAGGCGTCGGCATCGTCGGCCTTCATCCGCGTCAGCAGCGAATCGTCGTCGTCGAAATCCGCCGGCGGGGAAGCCACGGGCGGCGTGACGGAGGTCTGCATCAGCATTGCGGCGTCCCCAATTCGCTGTCGGTCCATACCCCTTACACGCGGCATCCGCACAATTCAGGCGGAGAAAATAACATACAAATCAATGGGTTAATCCGGCAAATTCTGCCGGCCGGGCGGCAACTCCTGCCGGGTAGGCGGCAGAATTTGCCGGGTCAGGGCATGGGCTGGCGCATTTTCGCCAGCCGCCGGCGTCCTTCCAGGGAGAGGAGCGGGAGTGCGGCGGCGAGGGTGTTGTCGAGGGCGGCGGCCCGGCTTTCGCGCTCGCGGCGGAATTCGGCGGTCAATGCCGCGAAGCCGGCGCTGTCGAAGGGGTCGCTTTCCATGATCGCCGCCATGCGGCGTCGGAAAGGGGCCATGGACGGGGAGCCGCCTTCCGTTTGGGCCATTTCCCGGTCGGCGGCTTGACGAAGGATGCGGGCATCGGCATCGGGCAGTGCGCGGGCGAAGTGGTCGATGATCGCCTCGACGCCGGGTGGTGGTGGTGGCCGAAAGGGGCGGCCGGCAGCCAGCAGGCCGATCAGGAAGCCGTTGACCACCAGCGAGGCGATCAGCATCCAGGGAACCAGACGGGACATTCCGGCCTCACAATCCGATGGGCAAGAGGGGGGCGGCGGCGGCGACCAGGTCGAGGGCGGTCCACGGTGCCAAGGCGGGGTAGGCGGCGGCGGCGATGAGCCCCAAGACCGTCCCCGCCGACAGGGCGGTGGCGGCGGCCCGTGGCGCCAAGCCACCTCCCATGGCGACGACGTGGAGAGGCGCGAGCCACCGAACGAGGCTGCCTGGGTCGGCTCCGCGCCGGCGGGCGGGAAGGCGCTCCATCACCGTCGCGGTGATCCGGGCGACACGATCCGGGCTGATGGAGTCGGCGGGGGCGATCCGCCGCAACAACGGGGTCAAGGGGTCGTGGCTCATGGAAGATCCTGCGCGGTGGCGTTGAGCAGACGCGGATTACACGGGGCGGGAGCGAAAATACCGGCGTGCCGGGCGACGGAATTTTCCGCATCGAACGTGAAAAGGGGATAACGAGCAGGGATTGCCGAAGTGAATTCACGAATTCTGCCGCCTGGGTCCGCGGATGCCCTGGCACGCGAGCTGGCGGAGGTTCGCGAGCAGGTCGCCGCGCTGAGCATGGCCAGCCGGCTCGCGGCCATCGGCGGCCAGTTGGAGTCCCTGCTGGCGACGGCGAGAACTGCATCCGCCCAGGGCGACCTCGGGCGTCTGGCGGGCGTGCTCTCCGAGGCCACGCGCATCGGGGAACAGGTCGCCGCGATGCATGTGCCGGGTCTCGAAGCCCGGCGAGCCGACGCCGTCGCCCTGGCCGAGATCATCCGGCGCCTGTGCGGAGCGCCGGGCGCGGATCACGGCCGCACGGATGTCGAAGCATGAGCCGATATGGCGTTCCGCCTGGGGTGGGCCGCATCTTGCAAGGGCCGATTCCGCGCCCGTGCGAGGAGGGATGAGTGGACCGTCATGACTGTTGAGGCGGGCATCGGCGGCCTTGACGCGGCCTGCGACGACGACCTTCTGCGCCTGACGGCGGACGGGGATCGTCGGGCGTTCCGCGTCCTCATGGACCGGCACGTCCGTTCGGTGCTGGTTCTCGCCGAGCGGCTGACGGCGTCGGCGTCGGAGGCCGACGAGATCGCCCAGGAAACCTTCCTCAAGGTCTGGCTGGCGGCGCCCAGATGGCGGCGGGACGGCCCGGCGCGCTTCTCGACCTGGCTTTATCGCGTCGCCCTCAACTTGTGCCTGGACCGCAGGCGGCGGCGCTCCTTCGTCGCCCTCGACGATGTCGACGAGCCCGAGGATCACTCCCCCGGCGCCTTCGAGGCGGTGGCCTCACGGCAACGGCAGGCGGTGGTCCTGGCTGCGATGGCGGAACTTCCCCATCGCCAGCGCGCGGCGCTGTCGCTGCACTATTTCAGCGGCCTGTCGGCGAGGGAGGCGGCCGAGGTCCTGGAAACCAGCGTTTCCGCATTGGAATCGCTTTTGATTCGCGGGAAGCGTACACTGCGGGCGATCTTGGCGGACAAAGGCGTCACAGGACTCGGAGACGTGGTGTGAACCCCGGACGGTTGGACGACTTCATTCGCCAAGGCTTTCCCCCCCACGAGATCGGGACGGAACGGGTCGACCGGGTGATGGCGTCGGTGCTGGCGGACGTCGACGACCTGCCGGCGCGGCGCGGCTGGTCGCGGGGCCTGGCCGACCTGCTCGCGGCGCCCGGCTGGGTCGGGCAATATGCCATTCCGCTGAGCGTGGCCGCCGTGCTGGGCGTCCTGGCGGGAGGTCACCTGGGGCCATCGTCGGGACCCACTCATCTGGGAATGCTGCTGGTGTCTTCCTCCTTGCCGTATCTGGGATACTGATGCCCGCCCGCCTCCTTCTTCCCGTTTCGCTGTTCCTCAACGTCTTCCTGGGCGCCGCGGTGGCGGTGCATCTCCTGGGCGCCCCTCCGCGTTCGCCCGGCCCGCCGAGCCCGGCGGCGATCATGGAGGAGATGGCGGCGACGCTGCCCGCCGCCGACGCGGCGCTGCTGCGGGAGGCCTTCACCGCCAATGCGGCCGACCTGGAGGCCGCCGACGCCGTGATGCGCCGGATGCCGGAGCGCATCGCCGACGCCCTGGCGCGGCCGGATTTCGACCCCGGGCGACTGCGCGAGGTGTTCGCCGCCGGCCGCGACGCCCGCGCCCGCATGGACGCGGCCATCGAGGCCGTGCTGATCCAGGCGGCCGGCCGAATGTCGCCCGAGGGGCGCCGGCGCCTGTCGGAATGGAAACCACCGGGCCCTCCGCGCCGATAGTGGCATGGTCGTTGCACGGTGATTGTCGTCTCCC
The DNA here is from genome assembly GCA_937887565.1 of uncultured Rhodospirillaceae bacterium. GTDB lineage: Bacteria > Pseudomonadota > Alphaproteobacteria > Rhodospirillales > Magnetospirillaceae > CALABS01. The sequence continues at coordinate 52,964 of CALABS010000043.1, forward strand.
CGGATGTCGAACATCGCGGGGTGCGAATGCTTTTTCTGAGTATTGAAAAAGACTGGGTTGGATTTTTTTTGTATTTCTCGCGACTGGTTTTTCATTTCCCCGCGTGGAATCCGTTGAGCCTCAGTCTTGGGGTGGATTTCATGGAGGAAAGCCATGATCAGCAGCATAGGGAGCTCCGGCACGGACTCCTCGTATATCCGGCAGTTACTGAGTCGGCTGGACACCGATTCCAGCGGCGACGTGACCAAGGAGGAGTTCGTCACCGGCAGCGGCGACAACGAAAGCACCGCCGCGACGCTGTTCGACGCACTCGACAGCTCCGGCTCCGGCGCCATGTCGCTCGACGACCTGGCGTCGGCGTTCCAGCAGATGTCGAGTCTGATGCAATCGACCTTGCTCGGCGCCCAGGAGGCCGGCGGTGGCCGGGGGCCGGGAGGCGACCCTTCCCGCATGTTCAGTGACCTCGATGCCGATGGCGACGGGGTGCTGACCAAGGAGGAGTTCCTGGCCGGACGTCCCGACGACGTCAGCGAGGAGGACGCCGAGGCCCTGTGGGAGAAGGTTTCCGATGGGGCCGACAGCGTCACCAGCGAGGAATTCGCCGAGGGCATGAAGGCCGCCGGCCCGCCCCCTGGTCCGCCGCCCGGCGGAATGGGCCGGGGCGGCGGGTCCGAGGAGGACGAGGACTCGACGTCGACCTCGGCGCTCGACACCAACGGCGACGGTGTCGTCAGCCTGGAGGAACTCCTGGCTGGACGCTCCGAGGAGGACAGCGGTCTCGCCTCCCAACAGCAGCAACTGATCTCCCAGTTGTTGTCGGCCATCGACAGCTACCGCAGTGGAACCCAGTTCTCGCGGTCGGGCACGGCCTCGTCCGTGTCGGTCGCCGCGTGATTTCCCGCATCGCCCGGCCGCACCCTGGCGGCCGGGCTCCGGGGAGGAGGGCCGTGGCGTGAACGCTGACCGCACCCTTCCGGGGCATGAGGATTTCATGGCCCGGTTTCCCGATTCCGAAATGATCGATTTCATCGCCGCCGGCAGCGAGCGGATGTACACTCGCTTCTGCGAGCGATGGCTGGAGAGGTCCATAAACATGGCCTTCCTGCGCACGACCGACCCGGGTCTGGCCCAGGACATCGCACGCCGCGCGCTGATCGCGGTATGGGACGGGGCCGGACGGACGAAGGGGCGACCCGCCGATGTCGCGACTTGGCTCGGCGTCCTGATCGACCAGGCCGCCGGCGAGGTGACGGTTCCGCCCGTGGCGGGGACGTCCGCCGCGATCCTGGACGACTTGGTTGCGGTCGCGCGGCTGCGGCCCCAGCCGCCGCCCGTCACGGCCGGAATCGGGCAGTGGCGCAGGCTTTGGAGATTGGTGACACGATGACGTGCATGGTGGAGGGGGGCCGGAGCGTGCAAGAGGCATGATGCCAGTGGTTCTCCTTTCGATATCCCGGTCCCGCTTCCGTCCGTACTGGGTTCCGCCGCTGCTGGCGGCGATGGCCTTGGGCGGGTGTTCGCTGCTGCCCTCGGTCGGGCCGGACTATCAGGCGCCGCGCCTCGAGCTGCCGTCGCTGTGGCGAAGTCCCGTTCCCGCCATGGCGCCCCCGGCGTCGGCCTCGCAACGGCTGGCGGACTGGTGGCGGCAGTTGGACGATCCCGTCCTCGACACGCTGATCCAGCGGGCGCTGGCGGCCAATCCCGACCTCAGGGTCGCCCAGGCCCGGGTGCGGCAGGCCCGCGCCAGCCGCGACGGCGCCGTCGGCGGCTATTTCCCGACGGTGTCGGGCTCGCTGGACGCCAGCCGCAGCAAGTCGGCGAAGGCGACCTCGTCCACGGCGGCGTCGCGCAAGACCCGGACCCTGTGGGACGGCGGCTTCGACGCGGTGTGGGAAATCGACATCTTCGGCGGCACCCGCCGCGCCGTCGAGGCGGCCGACGCCGACCTCGCTGCCAGCCAGGCCGAGGCGGAGGACGCGCGGGTGACCCTGGTAGCCGAGGTCGCCCAGACCTATGTCGACCTGCGCGGCTATCAGCGCCGCCTGGAGATCGCCCGCGACAACCTCGCCACCCAGACGGAAACCTTGCAGATCATCGAATGGCGTCTTCAGGCCGGCCTGGCCAGCAGCGCCGATGTCGAGCAGGCGCGGACCAACCGCGAGCAGACCAGGGCCGCCATTCCCGACCTGGAGAACGGCCTCGCCGAGGCCGGAAACCGGATGGCGGTGCTGGTCGGCGAGAGCCCGGGCGCCGTCCAGTCCCTGGCCGCCGAGGCGCGGCCGTTGCCCGAGGTGCCCGAGATGGTCGCCACCGTCATTCCCGCCGACATCCTGCGCCAACGGCCCGATCTCGTCGCCGCCGAGCGGACGCTGGCGGCCGAGACCGCCCGGGTCGGCCAGAGGCTGGCCGAGCGCTTCCCCAGCCTGTCCCTGAACGGGTCCTTCGGGTGGCAGGCCTACCGCCTCGCCTCGCTGGGCGGGGCCGGGACCCTGGCGCGGGCGGTGGGTGGCGGCCTGGCCGCGACCCTGTTCGACGGCGGCCGGCTTCGCAGCGCCGTCGAGGTCCAGGACGCCGTGCAGGAACAGGCGCTGATCTCGTACGAGAGCAGTGTCCTGACCGCCCTTGAGGAGGTGGAGAATGCCTTGCAGGCCTATGCCGCGTCGCGTGAGCGCATCGACGCCCGCCGTGCCGCCGCGCAGGCCGCCCGCAACGCCGCCCAGCTGTCTCGCGGGATGTATCAGGCGGGGCTGGCCGATTTCCAGCAGGTGCTGGACACCGAGCGGACGCTGCTGGCGACCGAGGACAATCTGGCGGTGGCCGAGGCCACCCGCCTGGCCAGCCTGATCACGCTGTACAAGGCCCTGGGCGGCGGGTGGGAACCGACGATGGATCGAGGTGAAGGATGATTCAAGGTCCCGACAAGTCGCGGGATGCCCTGCGGGACATGCTGGACAAGGCGCCCCAGGGGCTGTTCGCGTCGCGCCGGCGGCTATTGGCGGCGGCGGTGGCGGCCGGCGTGGTGGTGGTCGGGGCGGTCTTGGCGTTCCGGGGCGGCGGCGACGGGGCTGCCGGCCAGTTCGTCACCGAGCCGGCCGCGATCGGCGACCTTGTCGTCACCGCCTCGGCCAGCGGCACGCTGCAGCCCACCAAGCAGGTGGAGGTGGGCAGCGAATTGTCGGGCACCATCGCCAAGGTGCTGGTGCAGGAGAACGACCGCATCACCCAGGGGCAGCTGCTGGCCCAGCTGGACACCGCCAAGCTGACCGACGCGGTGGCCAAGTCGCGGGCGGCGGTCGCCGCCGCCGAGGCCAATGTGGCCCAGGCCAAGGCCACCGTCGCCGAGGCCAAGGCCTCGCTGTCGCGCATGCGCCAGGTCCACCGGCTGTCGGGCGGCAAGGTTCCCGCCGCCACCGAGCTGGAAACCGCCGAGGCCACCCTTCAGCGCGCCGTCGCCAACGAGGCCAGCGCCCGTGCCGCCGTCGTCCAGGCCCGCGCCACCCTCAAGACCGACGAGACCAACCTGTCCAAGGCGACCATCCGCTCGCCGGTGGACGGCGTGGTGCTGACCCGCAAGGTGGAGCCCGGCACCACCGTGGTGGCGTCCATGAACACGCCGGTGCTGTTCCTCATCGCCGAGGACCTCGCCAAGATGGAACTGCAGGTCAAGGTGGACGAGGCCGACGTCGCCAACGTCAAGGCCGGCCAGTCGGCCACCTTCACCGTCGCCGCCTGGCCGAACCGGGTCTTCCCGGCCAGCATCCAGCGGGTCGGGCTGGGGTCCACCATCACCGATAACGTGGTCACCTACAAGACCGTCCTGGCGGTGGAGAACGACGACCTCGCCCTGCGCCCGGGGATGACCGCCACCGCCTCCATCGTCACCGCCGAGCGGCGGGGCGTCCTGCTGGTCCCCAACGCCGCGCTGCGGTTCTCGCCGCCCGAGACGGTCGAGGCCTCGGCCGGCAGCACCCTGGTCGGCAGCCTGCTGCCGCGTCCGCCCCGAAGCCCCAAGGCCCGCCCCCGGGCCGCGAACGGCGGGCAGCCCCGGGTCTGGGTGCTGGAGGCCGACGAGCCCCGGGCGGTCGAGGTGACGCCGGGGGTGAGTGACGGCCGCCGCACCGAGATCGTCGCCGGCGACCTCGCGCCCGGCGCCCAGGTGATCACCGACTACCAGGAGCGCAAGCGGTGATGGAGGACGGCGGCCCGCTGATCGAGCTGCGGGCCATCACCAAGACCTATGGCAACGGACAGGCGGCCTTCCAGGCGCTCAGGGGCATCGACCTCGCCATCCGCCCCGGCGAGTTCGTCGCCGTCATGGGCCCCAGCGGCTCGGGCAAGTCCACCGTCATGAACCTGCTCGGCTGCCTGGACACCCCCAGTTCGGGCGAATACCTGTTCCGGGGGCTTCACGTCGAGCAACTGAGCCGCAACCAGCGCGCCCTGCTGCGGCGCCAGTGCCTGGGCTTCGTCTTCCAGGGTTTCAACCTGCTGGCCCGCACCTCGGCCCAGGAGAATGTCGAATTGCCGCTGCTGTACCGGGGCGAGCCGGCCGAGGCGCGCCACCTCGCCGCCCGCGCCGCGTTGAAGCGGGTCGGACTGGACGGCTGGGAGCACCACACCCCGGCCGAGCTGTCCGGCGGCCAGCAGCAGCGCGTGGCCATCGCCCGGGCCATCGTCACCAATCCCATGGTGCTGCTGGCCGACGAGCCCACCGGCAACCTGGACAGCACGCGCAGCCACGAGATCATGGAGCTGCTGGTGACACTCAACCGCGACCACGGGATCACCGTCATCATGGTCACCCACGAGGCGGAGATGGCGGGCTACGCGCGGCGCGTGGTGCATTTCCTCGACGGCGTGGTGGCGAGCGACGAGGCGGGACACGAGGAGGGCGCATGGTTGTCAACGCGCTGATCCTGGCCCTGCGCGAGATTCGCCGCAACCTGTTGCGGTCGTTCCTGACCGTGCTCGGCGTGGTGATCGGCGTCGCCGCCGTCATCACCATGGTCACCCTGGGCAACGGCGCCACCCGCATGGTGTCCGACCAGATTTCCAGCCTCGGCAGCAATCTGGTCATCCTGCGGCCCGGGCAGCGGCTGGGGCCGGGCCGCGACACCGCCGGCGCGCCCAGGTTCAAGCTGGCCGACGCCGAGGCGATCGAACATCAGATTTCCGGCCTGAACGCCGTCGCGCCGGTGACCAGCCAGGGCGTGACCCTGGTGGCCGGCAACAACAACTGGTCATCCTCGGTCGCCGGCAGCACCAATGCCTATCTGGCCGCCGGCAATTGGCGGCTGGGCGGTGGCCGCGACTTCACCCCCGAGGAGGAGCGGGCCGGCAAGGCGGTGTGTATCCTCGGCGCCACCGTCCGCAAGGAGCTGTTCGGTACCCAGAACCCGCTGGGCGGCGCGGTCCGGGTCAAGGGCTTCTCGTGCGAGGTGGTGGGCCTACTGGCGGCCAAGGGGCAGGGCGCCATGGGAATGGACCAGGACGACGTGGTGCTGATGCCGCTGGCCACCGTCCAGCGCCGCCTGACCGGCAATCAGGACGTCTCGACGATCATGATCTCGCTCAGGGACGGCACCGACGCCGCCCAGGCCATGAAGCGGGTCGAGAGCCTGATGCGCGAGCGCCGCAAGCTGGCGGACGGCGACGACAACAACTTCAACCTCATGGACACCAAGCAGATCGCCGAGGCGCTGTCGGGGACGGTGCGCACCATGACCGGCCTGCTGGGCGCCGTCGCCGCCGTCAGCCTGCTGGTCGGCGGCATCGGCATCATGAACATCATGCTGGTGTCGGTCACCGAACGCACCCGCGAGATCGGCATCCGCCTCGCCATCGGGGCGTTGGAGCACGAGGTGCTGCTGCAGTTCCTGACCGAGGCGGTGGTGTTGTCTGGCCTGGGCGGGTTGGTCGGGGTGGCTTTGGCGCTGGTCGCCTGCGTCGGGTTGTCGGCGGTCATGACCCTGCCGTTCCTGTTCAATCCCGGCATCAACCTGCTGGCGTTCGGGGTCTCGGCGGCCATCGGCGTGGTCTTCGGCTTCGTTCCCGCCCGCCGGGCCGCCCGCCTGGACCCCATCGAGGCGTTGCGCCATGAGTGAATTCGTCTTCGATTGCATGGCATGGGGCGATTGCTGCGAGGACCCGGCAACGACGGCGTGCGAACTGATGGGGGAATACGGCCACGAGGCGCTGCGCGTCATCGTCGCCATGGTCACCGATGCCGTCGGCGAGGGCGACATCGCCGGGCTGCGGTTCTGGTGCGACGTGCTGCGGATCGTTGCCCGCGAGTTCGCGGGCGCGTCACCCACCCTTCACTGACCGGCCGGCCGGAGCCGACCCGATCTCCGCCCGAACCGCCTTGGGGAGTTTCGCGACGACCAGGTCATAGGACATGGCGATCATCTCCTCGAGTTTGCCGTCGGGAACGGAGCCGTCGAGGGTCACCGTGTTCCAGTGGCGCTTGTCCATGTAATATCCCGGTCCCACCGCCGGATAGAGTTCGCGGAGCAGATCGACCTGATCGGGAGCGCATTTCAAGGTGATGCGCATCGGCCGTCGCGTCCAGCCGAGGATGGCGAACATCTTGCCGCCCACCTTGAACACCAGCGCCTCAGGACCGAACGGGATGTCCTCGACGGCGCCCGGCTTTCCCGACAGCAGGGCCTTCAGGTCCTCGAATCCCATAGCGTCCTCCCTTGCGGAAACTCTCCGAATGGTTACAGTGTGGCTGCGAAATGCCCTCCGGAGCCGAATAGCATGGCAGCCCTCGCGAGGAAAGGCCTGGCTGTGGTCTTCGACCTTGACGGAGTCCTGGTCGACAGCTGGCCGGTGTGCCGACGGGCCTTCGAGCAGGCCTGCGTGGAGGCCGGAGTGCCCCACCCCGTTCCGGTCGACGGCTTTCGGGGCAACCTCGGCCGTCCCATCGCCCAGGTCCTCGATCTGCTGGGGCTTCCGGCCACCATCGCGGCCCGGTTCCGGGTCCTGACCAGCGAGCATGCGGACAAGATCGCGGCCTTTCCCGGCGTGATGGAGCTGCTGTCCGGTCTGGCTCGCGCCGGAGTGCGGGTCGGCGTGCTGACCGGCAAAGATCGCGGGCGAACCGACGTCCTGCTCGCCCGCACCGGTCTGGGTCGGTGGGTGGACGCCGTCGTCACCCCGGACAATGCGCCGCCCAAGCCCGATCCCCGCGCCCTGTGGCACGTGCTCGCCCTTCTGGAAGTGGGACCCGGCCAGGCCATGTATGTGGGCGATGCCGCCGTCGATCTCCAGACCGCCAATGCCGCCGGAGTCGCCGCCGTCTTCGCCCGCTGGGGCGCGCTGCCGCCGTGGCCGGCGGATGGCTTCGAATTTGTTGCCGACCGGCCCGAAGAGGTGCTGGCCGCCGTCGCCCGCCATCCCCTGCTCCCCACATGACCGGCCGGCTTCGCCTGGGCGTCATCGGTGCGGGGTGGGTGGTCGAAACCTGCTATCTGCCTCATCTCGTCGCGGGTGAATTCGAGGTGACGGCGGTGGTCGATCCGGTCGCCGAACGGGCCGGGGCGGTCGCCGCCCGGTTTCCCGGCACCGCCGTCGCGTCCGGGTTCTTCGACACCGTTGCGGCGCGGTGCGACGCCGTTCTGGTGGCCGCGCCCAGTCCGCTCCATGCCCCGCTCGTCCTTGCCGCCCTGGAGGCCGGCTGTCATGTGCTGTGCGAGAAGCCCGTCGCCTGCCGCGTCGAGCATGCCCGCCGCCTCGACGAGGCGGCGCGGCGTGCGGATCGGGTGCTGATGCCGGCCTGCGTCTGCCGTCATCGCGCCGACGCGCGGTGGTGGTTGCGGGCGGTCGCCGCCCTTGGTCCGGTCGAGGTGGTGGAGATGACTTGGCGGCGCCATGACGGAGTTCCCATGGCGCCGTGGCATCTGGAACCGTCGGACGGCATGACCGGCGTCCTCGCCGACCTGGGTTACCATCTGGTGGATCTCGCCGTGGCAGCCGTACCTGGAACGGCGGCGCCGGCGGTGGTGCGGGCCGAGGCGTCGTGCCGGGGCGGCGGCGGCGCCGACTGGTATGGCGGCGGCGGTGGCGAACGGGCGTATGCTGTCGCCGACGACGTGCGGGCCGAGGTGGTGCTGGCGACCGGAACTCGGCTGCATCTTTCGGTCAGCTGGTGTGATGATCCGCCGGGGGACATTACCCGCCTGCGGGCGGTGGGCGCGCGGGGGGAGGCGATGCTCGACGGGTTGTTCGGTTTCAGCCCTCACCGTCGGGTGCCCTATCAGCGCGGTGTGTCGCGTCTGGACGGCCGCGAGGAACACGCCGGGTTCGTTCCGGGTCCGGCCCTCCACCGGGACGGCTTCCGCCTCCTGCTCGACGACTTCCACGCGGCCTGCGTTGAGGGGCGGCCGGATGCCGCGGCCGCGCTAGAGCCGGTGGCGGCGATCATGGAGGCCATCGCCAATGGCGTCTGACGGTCACGAGGGGGCGACGGCCGGCGACGGCCTGGCGTGGGCATGGCGCAAGGCGGGCTCGACCGCCGCCGCCATGGCGGATTCGTCAAGGGGGCGGCCGAGGAACCGGACCAGCTCCGCCGCCGCCGTCCGGGGGTTTTCAAGGACCGACTCGTAGGCCAGTTCCAGCACCTGGGCGCCGAAGAGGCGGCGCAGGCCGTCCAGGGTCACGGCCAGGTCCATCATCAGCCGGGTGGCAGCACCGTCGATTTCGCTCTCCGGCCGCCGGGCCATGCGGAGCTGCGACCTCGCGACGGCGGTCAGGTCGCGGGTCATGAAGATGATGCGACAGTCCAGGTCGGGCGGCAGGTGGCGGATATGGGGGGTGGTGATCTTGACGGCGCGGCCGCCCAAGCCCATCAGCCAGCCGTGATCACTCGCCAAGGTCTTGACCGGCTCGTATTCCCAGTAGCCGCGTGGGTTGTGGCCGTCGGCCTCCCTGACCCCATCGGTGACCGGCGCGACACCCCCGGCCCGCAGCATCTGCATCAGCATCGAGGTCCCCGACCGGGGCGCGCCGCTGACGATGACGACGCGGCCGTCGCCCGTGGGGTCAGCGGCCGTCGCGGTCACGGGCCAACTCCTTCAGGCAGTCGAGCGACGGCATGAAGAAGTAGTCGCCGCCGGTGGGAATCACCCAGTCCATCATGGTGCTGAGCGTCCGAACCGAGCCGCCGAGGGGAACCTTGAAGGCCCGGAAGCGGTTGGGCAGCGTGTCGTTCTGGCCGACGATGGGGTCATAGCCCTGGCCGGCGAGGCTGAAATTGTGGTCGTTGATCATCCGCTTCGAGACGAACTCGAACTGGTCGCGGATGCTGGTCACGTGGCACAGGAACATCAGCCCGCGGTCGATGCCGTCGTCGAGGGGCGCGTCGAAGCGTGAGGCACTGCCCGGCCCATAGGGAATGCCGCGCCGGACCATGCGGCGGGTATGGGTCCACGATCGGTCCAGGAAGGCCAGTTCGCGTGACCGGTCGTTGCGGGGGAAGGCCTTGCGGACGTGCGACGAGAATGGACAAGCAAGGCCGTCGGGGTCATTGGGCAGCGCTCCCGCCGCGCCCTCTGGCGCCGAGAAGCGGTCGGACCGGTACTCGAAGGCGTTGCGGGCGTCCGCGTCGCGGCCGATTTCCGGCCGGTCGCGGTCAGGCGATATCACCGTCGGGCATCCGCTGGGCCAGCGCCCCATCAGGCGCGACGCCAGGAAGTCGGGCGCCACCCCGGCCGCCTCGGCGTTATCGCGCACGAAGCGGTGGAAACCGCCCACCTCCTGGCGCAGCCGCCGGACCGCCAGGAACGAGCCGTCGCGGGCCCATGCGGGAGCGGCGCGGGCGGGTGACTCCATGGGATCGTCGCCCGGCAGGTGGAAGGGCAGGGCGGCGCTCTGGCCGGGATAGCCGAACACGAATTCCCCCGGCCAGACTAGGTCCTGCCCCGGCTTTCCCTGGTGGCGGTCGTGCGGGTTCTCGCGCGCGGTCAGGGGAACGTCCGGGCGTATTTCCCCCCGGATGCCGGGCTGCGAGATGTCGTCGAGAAAGCCGAAATGCTCCTGCCCGTGGCGGTCGCCGGGCAGGTGCGCCGACATCTGCCGGAACACCACCCGCGAGGTCCCGCCGGCGGCGGCATCCCACGCGGAGACAGCGCCGGCAAGGGTCTCGTCGTCGTCCGCCGCGTGGATGGCAAGCCCGTGGACCGACAGGCCCGGGCGGCCGAACAGCCAGCGGTCGGGGTCTCCCTCGCGTCCGGTGTCGCGGGGGTCGCCCAGCAAGCCCATGCGGGAGCGGGCGTGCAGGCCGGCGACGAAGGCCTCGTCCGCGAACCCCAGTCCGCCGGCCGTGTCGCCCCGCAGCAGCGCCAGCCCGGTGGCGGTGAAGGCGAGGGCGGTCCATGCCGGGGCCGCCGTCGCGGGGCGGCCCGCGTTCATCCCTTGCGCCGCCAGCACCTCGGCCATGGTGGTGACGGCCGGGGTCACGGCCGCCAGGAATTCCCGGAAGGTGTCGGGATCGTCGATGGCGAAAAAGGTGAAGGCGACGAAATCCCGGGCGAAGCCCGGCAGGACGTGGCCCTGGATCTGGTCGATGCGCAGCAGCGGCTCGGCCGTCTGGTCGGCGGCGGCGGGTGTGCGCGGCGGTTCGGGCTCAAGGACGAGCCAAGGGGAGCGCTTGGTCATGGGGCACCGCCTGTGAAAGGACCGATCGTCGCCGAAGGTCCGGGGAGTCGAGGTCGAGAAGATCGGCCATCAGGGCGGCCACCGCCGTCATGTCCATGGCCGGGGCTTTGCCGGGGCTACCGGCGCGGGGGCCGATCAGGGCCCAGGCCGCGTCGCGGCGATGCCATCCGGTTTGGCAGCGGCGCGACACGTGGTTGGCCCAATAGGGATGGCCCAGGGGCTGGCATTCCTCGTCGAACGGGATGGCCACCAGGTCCGGCGCGTCGTCGGCGCGCCTGCCCGGATAGAGGTCGCGGCCGCGGGTGACCGTGGCGAACAGCGGGCTGCCGCTCTCTTCGTCGCGGGCCTCGCGCAGCAACTGGGCGATCTCGGCCTCGATCCGGTCGGCGGCGGCTGCGTCCAGCCGGCCGTCGACGAAGCGGTCCTTGCGGGTGAGGACGATTCCGTGACTTCCCTGCGCGGATTCGAAGGCGATGCAGCGGCGGGGATCGGGCAGGAGCGGTGCGCCCTCGGCATGGAATCCCGCCTCCGCCAGGATGGCGTTGACCGAGAAGAAGCGGCGCACGGGACCGAAGCCGAGATCGGTGAAGGCCAGCAGGTGGTCGTCGGCCCGCAGTTCGGTCATTATCTGGCCCAGAAAGCCGTCGAGCAGGGCGTATGCCTGGCCGATGGCGGTGTCCTCGGGGGCCAGCGGCGAACCCGCCGCCACCTCGTCCCACAGGAAATGCGACAGGCGGTCGGCGATGGTCAGGTTGACGACGAACAGGTCGGCCGGCTGGCGCAGAAGCGTCCGGAACGCCGCCATCCGCTGGCGCTCGACGCGGGTGACGGCAGCCGCGAAGGCGTGACGGTCGTCGCCCGCGCGGAAGAACACCGACACGTCGTGGGCCATGGGGGTGCCGGCCTCGATCAGCGCCGGCAACACCGTGCGCGGCCATGCGCAGCGGATGGTCTGGTGGAACGGGTAGGTGACGATCAATCCCGGCATCGGCCGGGGGGGGTGGCTGCCGATCACGTTGACCACCACCGCCTTGCGGCCGGCGAATTCCGGCCGCTCCCAAAGATAGGGCGGCGAGTCCTCGTGGCGGTCGATCTCGCGGGGGATGTCGGCGACCGAGCGTTCGCGCATGCGCCACATGGACAGCACGCCGTGGTCCCCCGGCGGGGCGCCGGTGAAGGCGCTCTCCAATGCCGAGGACTCGTAAGGGACCGGCAGCGGGGTGATCGCCCCGCCGAACGCCTCGGCGAACAGGGCGGACAGGTGAGGCAACCGCCCCCCGTCCGCCCAACGCAGCGCCAAACCGGTCGTGAGCCCGCCCAGGCAGACAACGATGGTTCGGGGCATGGGAGCGCCTAACGGGTTCCCAGGAAGCTCTCGACCACGCTGGCGATCTGCTCGCAGTTCTGCTTGTTCATCAGGCTCAGATGGTCGGCACCCTTGATCCACCACACGGTGGCCTCGGGGACCGCCGCCGCGATCCGCTTGATGTGGAAGCTCATGGCGCTGTTGGTGCCGCCGATCATCAGGACCGGAATCTTGCGAAGGGGCTCCAGCATGGCGTCGGTGATCGGCGCCTCGGCGTGCAGCCGATAGACGTGGCCGATGATCTCGGGGCTTTGCCAGTCGGCGACGATGTTGACCGCCATCTGATAGCGGGTACCGGCATCAAGGGTCGGGTCCACGTAGGACAGCATGGCCTCCATGGACTTCACGCCGTCGCCATCCTCGGCCAGCTTGGCGCGTTGCACAAGATCGTCCTTCTCGGTGTAGATGGCCGGTTCGATCAGCACCAGGGCCGAAACCCGGTGGGGATTGCGGATGGCGTAGTGGGCCGCGAAGAAGCCGCCCGGCGAATAGGCACACAGCGCCAGCTGTTCGCTGCCGAGGTTCTTTCGGATGGCCTCGATGTCGTCCATGTACTTGTCGATGGTGAAATTGGCGCGTTCGGCGGAGTCCACGCGGGTGCCGCGGATCACCTGGCCGCGCATGTCGCACGAGACGACGGGGCGCGAGCGGCTCAGCAGTCCGGCCAATCCTTCGTCGCCTTTGCCCCGGCTCTTGACCAGCTTGGCCACGTCCGCCGCCGCCACCCCGGTCACCTTTCGCTGGAAATCGCGGTCGGCAAAGAACTTGGCGGCGCACTGCATGACCACGACGCCGGTCTTGCGGACGTCGAAGCTCTTGGCGCGGTTGAAGAGGTTGAGGCGGCCATCGAACGGCTCGGTTGCCTTTCCATGGGCGTGAAGTCCGATGTTCGCGCCATTCGATTGCACCACGACTGATCTGAAGGCCATTTCCCCCCTCCGTATCCTGGTCGGTAGATGCCCATGGCGCGCATCGTCGCCGGACGGGCTAACCTACGATATATCAACAATCGCCTTGACGCTACGGAGACTTGTGTATATCGGAGGTGGAGACTTCAGTTCCGCCGGATCGGCCATGACGGTGTTCGCGATGGACCTCGGGGCGACCAATCTTCGCGTCTGCGCCGCCGACGGGGACGTCTTGCTGTTCGCGCGCCAGGTTCGGACGCCGGCACCGCATGACTTGCCGCCGCTGCTGCGCGATTTCGCGGTTCCAGACTGCCGTTCCGTCGGGCTTTCGCGGGCGGCGGGTCTTGATCCGGACGGCCGGGTGACCTCGTGGCCGTCCCGTCCCGACTGGGTGGGGGTTCCGCTTCTGGCCATGGTCGAGGACGTGCTGCGGTCGCCGTCTCGCCACGCCGACGATGGCGTGTGCGCCGCCCTGTTCGAGGATGCCCGGGGGCCGAAGCCGACGCCGCGCCCGACGAGGATCCTGTCCCTGGCCATCGGCACCGGGCTGGGGGTCGCGGTGGTGGCCGACGGCGCGCCGGTCGCCTGGGGCGACGGCGACGGCGGCCCCGCCCACCGGCCCTATCCGGGCGGCCGTCGTCCATGCCGCTGCGGCCGGCGCGGTTGCCTGCAGACCGCCCTGGCGGCCGACGCCCTGGCGCGGCTGGTGGCGGAAGGGGCGATGGAGGAGGTCGTCGCCGCCCTGGCGGCTGCGGTGGCGCTGGCCAACGGCGGCAGCGGCGTGCGGGTGGTGGTGTCGGGGGGAGGGTGCGAGGGGCCCGGTCGGGAATTCATTGCCGCCGCCCTGACGCGCCTGGGGGTGGACTGGGAATTCTCGCCCGTTCCCCATCTCTCCGGACTGCTGGGGGCGGCGCTGCTGGCTTCCGGGGTGGCCGTCCCGGATCGCGCGCGGCTGGCGGCGGGCTGGATGCGGGGACCGCGATGACCGCGCTCCGAGGTTTCGCCTCAGTCGGGTCGCCGCACCGGCTGCCCGCGCTGGTCGGACCACAGCCACCAGCGCAGCTTTTCCTCGGGAAGGCCTGGGAAGCGGACCTGCGCCACGCACAGTCGCAACGAATCCTCGACGCAGGGGTCGAGCCGGACGCCCGCATGCACGCAGAGATCCTGGTACATCCGGGACGGCTCCCCCTCGGCCAGATCCGCGTAGTCCCGGAACCCCAGGACCCAGAGGTCCTTGGCGGTTTCCGGGCCGGTATTGGCGAGGCGCTGGAACAGGGCCAGCGACTTGAGGAACCGGGCCCGCTCGATCGGCTGGGCGATGATCGCGGCCAGTTCCTCCAGCGAACAATCGGCCAGCGCCGCCAGTTTTACGCGGGCGGCCCTCAGCCGTTGACGCTCCTCTTCGGTTAGGGGAAGCTTCGGTATTCTAGCTTTGGGCAAAGACGAGGCCATGCGTGCCTCCCGCAAGGCGAAGGAAAACAGATATGAAGACATCGAATGTTGTAGGAAAGCTACCATTCGCCGTTGGTGACTGCAACGGCGTGGTCAGGGGCGGCCGGCTGCTGGTGTTCGGCGGTGGCGAGGGTGAATCGTTCCATGACGAGATCCTGGCGGTGGACCCGTCCGGCGCCGTGGCCGAGATCGGCCGCATGCCGTATCGGTCGCGGGGTCATCAAGTCGTCGACCTTGACGGGACGATCTACGTGCTCGGTGGCTTCAACGGCGAGGCGACGCTGGACGTCTTGTGGGAATTGGATCTCGACGCCGGAACGGCCCGGCGGCGGGCGCCCATGCCGTCGTCGAATTCGTGGTTCGGCGCCACAGCCCACCACGGCGGGATCGCTGTCATCGGCGGCTTCACCATTCCCGACGGCTATCTGGACGGGGCCTATCTGTACGACCCGGCGGCGGATGCGTGGAGTCGGGCCGATGCGGTGGTGGACGCCACCCTGTTCCCCAAGGGGCGGGTCGGGGCCAATGCGCTGCTGTCGGTGGGCGACCGCCTGATGACCGTCGGCGGCGCCGACAGCTTCGACCACGAGGCGGGGCGGAGCACCGCCCTGCCGCTGGTGGCGGCCTTCGACCCGGGCACCCGTGACTGGGCCCATTTGGGCGACCTGGACGAGGCGCGCGAGGGAATTGCCGTGGCCCGCGACGGCGACCGGATCTATCTGGTCGGCGGCATGGATGAATCCTCGCCGACGCCCAGTCGGCGAGTCGAACGCCTGGACCCGGCGACGGGCCGGGTGGAGATGGTGGGTGAGCTCCAGTTGGGCCGCCTGACCCCGGTCGCCGGTGTGGTCGAGGGACGCCTGATCGTGGCCGGCGGCGTGACCAAGCCGCTTGCCGAGATGACCGATTCCGTCGAGGTCCTCGACCTCGAATGACGGATCTCGCCCGGGTTGCCGGCTTCGGCGGATCGGCGCACGACTGGTCCGTGTGCCTGATGGAGGCGGGGCGGCCGGTGGTCGCCCTCGCCGAGGAACGCGCGAGCCGGCGCAAGCACGGCCTTGGCGGCAACCTGCTCGACAGCCGCGCGCGCGCGGTCTGCCTGGAGTCGGCGGGGTGGGGCGTTGCCGATGTCGAGGCCGCGGTCGCCTGCGATCTGGTGCCGTTGCCACTGGCGGCGCCGTTCCGTCGCCGGCTGGTCCGCATCCGCCATCACCTCGCCCATGCCTTGGCCGCCTATCACGGGTCCGGCTTCGGCGAGGATTGCGCGGTGCTGGTCTGCGACAACGGCGGCAGCATCCTAACGGGTGGCATGACCGGACCCATGCGTGTGGTCGAGACGGTGACCGGATGGCGCATCGTCGACGGTCGGCCGGAACTGGTCCACGAAATCTCCGGGGCGCATCCGCTCGCGGCGGCGACACCCGCCGCCTACTACGCCGCCGGCCGCACCGACAACTCGCTGGGCGATCTGTATCGCCTGACCTCCGAGGTCCTGGGTTTCGTCAGCGGCGCGGACGGCGCGGCGGTCAGCGACGACGGCAAGACCATGGGGCTGGCCGCCTACGGTGACGACCGTCTTGTCGCCGAACTGGGGGAGTTCGTCCATCTCGGGGCCGGGGGGGGGATCGCCATCCCCATGGCCGACGGGGGCCTGGCCGCCCGCATGCGATCATGGATCGCGGATGGTCCACCGGGGGGCGGTTTCTCGCGCCGCGCCGCCGTGGCCCGCGCCACCCAGGAATGGTTGACGCGCGCCCTGTCGCACGTCGCCGGCCATCTCGTCCGGACCACCGGCGCCCGCCGGCTGGCCATGGCCGGCGGGGTGGCGCTCAACTGCGCCGCCAACGGCGTGCTCGCCGCCCGCCTGGGGCTGGACGCGGTGTTCGCCTTTCCGGCCGCCGGCGACGACGGCATCGCGATCGGCGCGGCCTGTTACGGCCACGCTCACCTGCTGGGCCGGCGCGAGCCCATCCGGTTGGCCGCCGCGCTTCCCTTCCTGGGGCCGCCGCCGAATGCCGTCGCGGCTCCGGCTCTCCTGGACAGGCAAGGCTCTCTGGAGGAGGCCGCCCAAGCCCTGGCCCGGGAGGAAATCGTCGGCTGGATCCAGGGGCGGTCGGAATTCGGGCCGCGTGCCCTGGGCAACCGCTCGATCCTCGCCTCGCCCCGCGACCCGGCCATGCGGGACCGGCTCAACCGGGTCACCAAGCGCCGCGAGGAGTTCCGACCCTTCGCGCCCTGCGTGCGGGCCGGGCGGGCCGAGGAGGTCTTCGCCTTTCCGCCCGCGGCGGCCCCGATGCTGCCCTTCATGCTGGCGACCGCCCAAATCCGCCCGGCTTGGCGGGACCGGCTGGGGGCGGTCGCGCATGTGGACGGCACCGCGAGGGTCCAGGTCGTCGACGCGGTGCGCTTTCCCCGCCTGCACGCCCTGTTGGGGATGTTCGAGCAAAGAACCGGCGTTCCCGTGCTGTTGAACACCTCGTTCAACCGGGCCGGCGAGCCCATGGTCGAAACCGTCGAGGATGCCGTCCGCTGCTTCCTGGCGACCGACATGGATCGGCTGCTGGTCGAGGACACCCTGTTCGGGCGCGCTCCGCTGCCCATAAGGAGAGAGGCATGACCACGCTGCGGTTTCCCGATTGGCCGATCCACGACCACACCGAGGCCGCGGCCCTGGCCGGCGTGCTGGCGAGCGGCGAATGGTGGATGGGCGGCGGCAATTCGCCGGCCGTCCAATTCGAGCGCGACTTCGCCGCCGCCCACGGCGTGCGGCGGGGCATCACCGCCACCAACGGCACCCACGCCCTGGAATTGGCCCTGCGCACCCTGGGCATCGGCCCGGGTGACGAGGTGATCATCCCGGCCATGACCTTCGTCGCGACCGCCAGCGCGGTGTTCTGCGTCGGCGCCCGGCCGGTGCCGGTGGATGTCGATCCGGCGACCTGGTGCCTGGAACCCGAGGCGGCCGAACGGGCCGTCGGCCCCCGCACCCGGGCGGTCATCCCGGTCCATTTCGGCGGGCTTGTCTGCGACATGGACGCCATCGCCGGCCTGTGCGCCCGTCACGGGCTGGCACTGGTCGAGGATGCCGCCCACGCCCATGGCGCCGAACGGCGGGGCCGGCGGGCCGGGAGTTTCGGGACCATGGCGGCCTTCAGCTTCCAGAACTTCAAGCTGATGACCTGCGGCGAGGGCGGCATCCTGCTCACCGACGACGACGCCTTGGCCGAGCGGGCGGAGATGATCGCCAATTGCGGCCGCCGCCGTGGCGACCCCAGTTACGACCACGCCGTGCTGGGGTCCAATTTCCGG
Source organism: uncultured Rhodospirillaceae bacterium (assembly GCA_937887565.1). Classification (GTDB taxonomy): domain Bacteria; phylum Pseudomonadota; class Alphaproteobacteria; order Rhodospirillales; family Magnetospirillaceae; genus CALABS01. The sequence goes on from CALABS010000043.1 coordinate 70,658, forward strand.
CTGTCCGCCTTCCAGGCCGCGATCCTGTCGGCGCAGTTGGAGCGGCTGGAGGTCCTGGCCGAACGCCGCCGGGCCAACGGCGCCCTGCTCGACGAGGCGTTGCGGGGCACGAAGCCGGTGGTCGCTCAGGGTGACGATGCGGTCGGCCGCCATGCCCGCTACATGTACCTCCTGCGGACCGCCGATCGTGACGGGCTGGTCGCCCATCTCGCCGCCATGGGCGTGCCGGCCCGCCCCATCTATCCCTGCGTCCAGGACACCGCCCTGTTCCGCGAGGGCGAGGCGCGGCATGGCGTCGGCGACGGTTTCGTGCCGATTCCCGAGACGCCGGCGGCGCGCATGATCGCGCGCCAGGGATTGTGGCTGCATCACCGGGTGCTTCTGGGCGACCGCGACACCACCTTGGCCGTGGCCGACGCCGTCGGTCGCCTCGGCGCGTAGGCGGGGACGGGGATGACGGAACCGTCGCGCCTGGTGCCGCGCCTGCTGTCGCCGCCGGAGCTGGACGGCCCCATCCTGGTGGTCGCCCCCCATTGCGACGACGAGACCCTGGGCTGCGGCGGCGTTCTCATCGGAACGCGGGGGCACTGCCGCCGCCACGTCGTCTTCCTGACCGAGCCCGACCCCGGCCGGCGCCGGGAGTGGGAGGCGGCGGAGCGGATCGTCGCGCCGGACGCGGTCGGCTGGTGCGGCCTGCCCGACCGGCAGGCGGACCCGCCGGACATCGATCGGGGGGTCGCCCTGGTCGCCGATATCCTCGGGCGGGAGCGCCCGCGCACCGTGTTCGTTCCCAACCGTTCGGATCCCCATCCCCTCCACAAGGCGGCCCATGGCCTGTTGGCGGCGGCGGCGGCGCGGTCGGCCTGGGCGGGGAAAGTGCTCGAATGCGACGGGCTCGTCGCCCTGGAAACCCCCAATCTGTGGGTCCGCATCGACGCTCATGCGGCGGCCAAGGAGGCGGCCCTGCGCTGCTACGAGACTCAGGAACGCCGGCTTCGGCTGGCGGAGGTGGCGGCGGCCGTCAACAGCTATCGGGCGTTGACTTTTCCGCGGGGGCTGCCGGTTCGCGTCGAGGCCTTTCGGGCGACGCCCGCCGGCGTCGCCGGAGGGTGGGGCGCGTGACCGCGTTCCCATCCCTGCTGGTGTTCGGGTTGGACGGTCTGTCGCCGGACGTCCTCCGGGCGTTGAGCGGTGCCGGACACCTGCCCCATCTGGCCGAATTCGCCCGCGCCGCCACCCTCGACGCGGTCACGCGCTGCACGTGGCCACCGCACACGGCGTCCGGATGGACGACCCTGTTCAGCGGCCGCCTGCCGGGCGAGCACGGGCACTACCAGTTCTGGTCCTGTGATCCCGCCGAGTCGGCTCTTCGCCCGCTTGCCCGCCACGAGGCGGGGGTGGAGTTCGTCTGGGACCGGCTGAACCGCGACGGCAGGACGGTGGGGCTGGTCAACGTGCCCATGACCCATCCCCCCCAGGGGCTCGACGGCTACGAGTTCACCTGGCCGCTGACCACCACCTTGCGCTATTCCCACCCGCCCGGCCTTCTGGGCGAGATCGTCGAGGCCGGCGGCCTGGCGCTGCCGGACATCGCCTGCATGTATCGGGGAGACCGCTCGTACTGGCGCCAGGCGGTGACGACCATCCGGCGGCGGACGCGGGGCATCCTGCACCTGATGGACGTCCGCCCGGTGGATGCGCTGTTCGTCGTCTATCCCGAGGTCGACCGCATTTGCCACCACTATTGGCCGTCGTTCGACCATGCCCATCCCGAGCACGAGGCGGTGCCGGAGACCGAGGCGGCCGCGCTTCCCGCCGTGGCGCGGGCCCTGGACGACGCCTTCGCGGCCATCCTGGCCAAGGCCGGTCCCGCCGCCGCCGTCCTGGTGGCGTCGGACCACGGTTTCGGGCCGGCGACGCGGGCGCTGCGGGTCGAGCGGGTGCTTGCCGACCATGGTCTGCTGACCTTCGACGCCTCGGGAGATGCCGACCGGACGCTGTCGCGGGCCTGGCTGGCGGCTCCGGGCAGCTATGCCCTCAACCTGGACGCCGCTGTCGGCGGTCGGGTGCGCGACCTGATGCTGGGTCTGCGGGGGCCGGATGGTGGCCCGGTCTTCCAGGCGGCGGTCGATGCCGACCGCGCCTATGGCGGCCCGGCCCGGCATACGGCGCCAGACCTGCTGTTGGTGCCGTCCGACCCTGGGCTGGTGGTCCTGCCGGGGGACGGGCCGCCATGGGACCAGCCCGGAGTCAACGGCACTCACCGCATGGAAGGGGTGGCCATGGCGCGGATTCCCGGTGCGCCCCGATGCGACGCGAACCGGGTGCCGTTGGAGGCGGTCATGGATTTCGTGCTCGGGGGGGGACGGGGAGATTTCGGCTCGCCGCTGGCAGCCCTGCGGGAGCGGGGCATCCCCGATGTCGCCTGGTCCGGCCGGGGCGAGCGGATCGACCTGCGGCCGCGCCCCGGCGCCGTGGCGGAGCCCGATGCGGCCGACGAACCGGGGGCGATCGAGAGTGAAGCCAGCGCGGCCGAACGGTTGCGCCTGATGGGGTATCTGTAGGATGGAAGAAGGGCGCTGGGCCCTGGTCACCGGGGCGAGCAGGGGCATCGGACGGGCCATCGCCCTGAAGTTGGCCGCCGACGGTCACGACATCTGGCTGAACTACCTGTCCAACCAAGACGCCGCCGAGGGGGTGGCCGCCGCCGTCCACGCCCTTGGCCGCACTTGCCGGCTGGCGCGGTTCGACGTGTCGGATCCGGGCGCCGTCGCCGCCGGGCTGGCCGAGGTGACCCGACACCGGCGGCTGTCCGTCCTGGTTCACAACGCCGGCATCGTCCGTCTGGGGGCCGCTTTCCGCCAGCCGGCGGCGGAGGTGGACCGGGTTCTCGCCACCAACCTGGCCAGCTTCTTTCATCTTGTCCGGGGAACGGTGCCGGCGATGGCACGCGGAGGCGGGGGCTCGGTGGTGGTGGTGTCGTCGATCGCCGCCCATCTCGGCCTAAGCGGGCAGGCGGTCTATTCCGCCAGCAAGGCGGGCCTGGCGGCGGCGGTGCGGGCGCTTGCCCACGAATGGGGGCGGCTCGGGATTCGGGTCAACTCTGTGTCGCCGGGGGTGATCGCCAGCGGCGGCCGCGACGGAATTCCCGACGGTGTCGCACCGCCCCTCGGGCGGGCCGGGACACCCGACGAAGTCGCCGCCGTGGTGGCGTTCCTGTGCTCGGACGGGGCGTCATACGTCCACGGTGCCGACATTCCCGTCACCGGCGGACTGCCGTGACGGCCGCAGCCCGAGCTCGACCGCTGCCGCTCCGCCCATCCCGATCCTGATGGTGGAGGATTGGCCTCGCTCCAGCCGGGCTACCGCCTCGAAAAGCGGCGTCGCGGCGAAGAAGGGGGGCGGTTGGCCGGGGGAGGAACGGAAATCCGCCGTGACCAACTCGGCCAATGCGGGGGCGTTCCGGGAGATGGCGTCGCCGCGACGCTCCAGGACCAGCGCCACCGCCCCCTCTCCTTCGGCGCGCAAGGCGGCCCGGCACTCGGGGAGGCCGGCCAGCGCGGTCTCCAGCACGTCGTCCCAGGCGTCGTAGACCACCGCCACCGCCTTGTCGGCGCGGCCGGTGCGCAGCAGATCGACCGCCACCAGGACGGCCAGCGCCCCGGCCGAGGCAGCCCCGGTCAGGGTGATGGTGGCGCCAGTGAAATCGTGGTGACGGCAGATCAAGGTCGCCCCCAGATGCATGCCGTGGTCGAGCGCGTCGCTGGGCAGCAGCCCGTCGGGATTGGTGGCGAGCCTTGAGGCGATGGCCTCGACCGCCTGGGGCGATCCGCCCAAGGTCGTCCCCGCCACCACCGCCACTCGGTCTCCGGCGATGGCAGCCGTTCCCGCCAGTGCCCGCGCAGCCGCCACCGCCGCAAGCTGAGCCGCGCGGCCGCAATAGTGGTATTTGCGGTCGGGCGGGTAATGGTCGCGGATGTCGAAGGCGCACCGCACCTCTCCCGGCGCCGGAACCAGCCGTGCCGCCCCGGTCACGACGACCGGTCCCCGATTCGCGGCGCCGGCGGGCGTCGGACGCGCGCTGGTGGCCGCCCGCACCAGCACGCTGGTGTTGGCGCCGCCGCCACCGCAGGCGTTGGACAGCGCGGCGTCGAAACGAAGCTCGCGGGTGGCGGCCGATTCGACCGCGCAACGCAGGGCGGGATCCGGGGTGACCAAGCCGATATTGCCGTGGACGAAGCCGTGCTTCATCTGCAACACCGTGGCGATGACCTCGGCGATGGCCGAGGCGCCCGCCAGATGGGTGGTGATGGACTTGGTGGAATTGACGGCGGGATGCGAGGGGGCGGGAAACAGGTCGGCGACCGCGATGGTCTCGATGAGGTCGATTCCCTTGGTTCCCGGCGCATGGGCGCTCACATAGCCGATGTCGCGGGGCTCCGCGGCGCCGTCCCGCAGGGCCTCGGCCATGGCGCGCCGCAGGCCGGAGCCGTCGGCATTCAGGGTGATGGCGCCGGCCCCCGCGTCGCAGACACAGCCGAATCCGTCCAGCCACGCGACCGGCGCCGCACCGTCGAGACGGTTGTCAGCGCACAGCACCAGCGCGGCGGCGCCGTCGCCGAGGACGCTGCCGTCGCGGTCTAGATCGAACGGGCGCAGGGCGCGGCCGATGAACCCCGACCGTTCGGCCGCCCAGATCGTGGTGAGTTTGGCGATGTCGAGGCCCACTACCAGGGCCTGGCCGCAACGGCCCAGGCGAATCCAGTCGAGCGCGAGGCCGAGCGCGATGTTGCCGGATGCGCAGGCATTGGTCGCCACTGCGCGCGGTCCCTCCAGGCCCAACACCGCCGCCAGGTGATCGGCGACCGCGCCATTGGGAAAGCGGCGCAGCGCCGCGGCCAGGCCGGGGACGTCCCGGCCGGCGACAATGTCGGGGTAATGCGTCTCGGACTCCTCGCTGAAGCCGGCGATGGTGCCCACCAGGAGCGCGGCGCCGGGGCCAAGCCCGCCAGAGGTGTCGGCCGCCTCCCGCGCCGCCGCTTCGGCCATCCGCATAGCCTTGCCGGGACTGTCGAAACCGTCGGCCAGGACCCGCCCCACCAGGGCCTTGCCGCGCGGGACCGGCACCCCCGCCAGGGTGGAGAGCGTCCGCCGGCTGTTCCGCAAGGCCTCGGCGAAGGCCTCGACGCCGACGGCGGCGGGAGTGATCACGCCCATGCCGGTGATCGCCACGCGCGGAAGCGGCCAGCCCATCGGCTATTCCGGCCGCGTCGCCACGACCACCCGGTGCAGCAGGGCGGGCGGGTCCATGACAAGGACGCGCGGCGTCGCGAAGCCGGCGGCCGTCAAGGCATCTGTCCAGAAATCGACCGGCACGGGAAGTTCGCCGTCGGCGCGCAGGAACCTGGGCATCAGCTCGACCTGGAGCAGCATGCGCGCGATGCCGGCGGTGCGCAGGTAATGGCGGGCCTTGGCCGCGAGCAGGTCGAACATCTCCGCCACCCAGTCCGGGTCGCCGGGCGTGCCGATACGGTGGCAGAACTGGTCGCCCAGCACCGCCACCCCGCCCGGGCGCAGCACGCGGAACAGCTCGTGCGCGCAGATCTTCTTCTCGGGATGAGTCAGGTGGTGGAGGGCGAAGTTGGAGACCACGGCGTCCGCCCATCCGTCGGGCAGGGGGATGGCGTGGGCCGATGCCTGGATGAAGCGGGTCCTTTCGTCGCCCGCGAAGGCCCCGCGGCTTTCCGCCAGCATCCGCGCCGACGGGTCCAGGCCGACAAGCTCGGCCTCGGGGTGGTCGCTTCGCAGCAGCCGCAGCAGGGCGCCGGTTCCGGTGCCGAGGTCGAGGATGCGACGGCTTCCGGCCGGGACCTGCCCGACGACGGCGGCCCGCAGGGCGGCCATGGCCGGATCCGGCGTCATGACTGCGTCGTAGCCATCGGCCCGCTGGTCCCAATGGGTCATGGGGTCGCGTCCGCTCCGACGGGGGCCCGCTTGCGGATGTTCTCGATCAGGACGTCGAGCGAATCGATCAGCCTGACGTCCAAGTCGGCGTCGTCGAATTCGATGCCGAACTCTTGCTCGACCAGGATGAGGACTTCGAGCGAGCTGATGGAATCGATATGGAGGAATGAAACCAGGGACGTGTCGGGGAGGTCGTCGGGTGTGGCATCAGTTCTCAACGCCTTGACATACAGCCGTTTCAGAACACTCCTCATCTCCTGATCAGTCACCACAGACCTCCACCAAGGCGAGTGAAAAGAGAGCGTCAAGTTTCTCCAAGGTAGCCACGAACCGAAAGTGCCGCAACCCCAAACCTCGGAGGGCGCGGTCGACTTGGTCCTCGCAGGACAGGCCCATGGCCCACCACTCCACCCTTAGTGCGGCCATGACCGTCGGGTCCATCCAGGGCGCGGCGAAGACGTCGCAGACGGCGACGATGGTTCCGGGGCCGGCCAGTCGCGTCACCGCCCCGGCCTCGCGGGAACCGGGCGGCAGACGCCGGATGGCGTTGTGGAGGACCACCAGATCGGCTCGGGCCGGCAGGGCCGGAACGCCTCCGCGGAGATCCCAGGCGGTCGCGCGCAGCATGGGCCACACGCGGTCCACGACCGAGCAGACGGCGCCGGCGGGAAATCCGACCTCGACCATCACCTCCGGCGGCGGGAGGAGACGCGCCAGGCGACGGGCGGCGAGAAGGGCGGGCGCCCGCATCCGGTGGGCATAGGAGTCCATCACCTCCGGTGGCGGCGTCGCCGGCGGGGGGCCGCCCTCGAGGTGGGCCTTGATCGCGGCCTCTCCCAGCACGCGCTCGGCCAGCCACGCCTCGTAGGGGGCCGCGTCCGTGGCCGCGAAGGGGTCGGGAACCGGCGGAACGGTCGGTGTCGCCACCGCCAGGCGGGCCAGCAGGTCGCGGCCGAGGGCGGCGTCGGGGGATGTCGCGGGTCCGACGCGCGCCGACGGCAGCGCCCGGCGCGCCAGGCCAACCCGTCCGGGCAGGCCGCCGGGGGCGCGCAGGCACGCGCGGTCGATCTTGCCGCCCGGCCCTCGGGGAAGGGCGGGGTGGAAGACGAAGCGGCCGGGGAGCAGGTGATGCGGAAGCCGGTCGGCCAGGAACACGTGCAGGTCCTGGCCGGTGGGGGAACGGCCTGGGGCCGTCGCCACATGGGCCTCGACCGCCTCGTCTCCGTCGCGGTCGGGAACGCCGACCACGGCGCATTCGGCGATGTCGGGGTGGCGCGCCAGGGCCAGTTCGACGGTGGCGGGGTCGATGGCGACGCCGCCCCGGCGGATGGCGGAACCGCGCCGGCCGGTCACCCTCAGCCAGCCATCCTTGGCGAGGCAGAAGTCTCCCATGTCGAACCAGCCGTCGGGAGCCAGGCAGTCGCGGTCCAGGCCGTGCGCGATGAGGTACCCGGCGAAGGGCGTGGCGGTGCGGATGCGGAGCGTGGCGCCGCCGTCGTCCCCCTTGAGGCTGATCTCGACACGGGGGAAGGGCCGCCCCGTGGCTCCGGCCGGCGTCTCTTCGCCCAGGCTTCCCAGCACCGCCCCGGTCTCGGTGCTGCCGTAGTTGCGGCAGGCGCGGCGGCCGAAATGGCGCATCAGGCGGGCGTCCAGGTCCGCATCGACCGGGCCGGCGCCGACCACGATCCGTCCCTTTCCCAGGCAGCGGGTCTTCATGGCTTCGGCGGCCAAACACACCAGCCGCGCCGAGGCGGGAACCAGCGCGGTGAGGACGGCGTCGTCGTCGGCCAGGGACCGCGCGACCTGGCGGGGCGAGAAGGCCGGCCACAACCGCAGCCGTGCTCCATGGGCCATCAGGCCGAGGGCTAGGCCCAGCGTGAAGGCGTGGGCCATCGGCATGGGGGCGGCGACCAACCCGCCGTGGGGGAAGTTGAGGAAGCGCCGATAGCGTTCGCCTTCCTCGACGACGCTGTCGTCGGGGCGGACCGCCCAGCGCGGCACTCCGGTCGAGCCGGAGGTCAACAGCAGGAACCCGCATTCGCCGACCTCGGGAGGACGCGACGCGCCGGCCAGGACGGCGTCGCCGTGGTCGAGGCGGCCGGCGCCCGTCAGGAGGCCCAGGCGGCCGAGGGCCGGCGCATGGCTGTCGGCGATGGCGCAGTCGCGGCCGAGCAGGCGCGCGGCGAGGCAGGCGACCAGGAGCTCGTCGTTACGGTCGCCGCAGACTACCACCACATTTCCCGCCAGATCGGCGTCGATCCGCTCGGCGAGGCGGGCGATCGCCATCGCCAGATCGGCCGGGCGAAGGCGCTTGCCGTTCACCTCGACCATGGCCGTGTCGGGATCGCGGCCGTCCATGATGCGGTCGAGCAATCTCGCGCCCGTCATGCCGCTGCACCCGCGGCGTCGAAAAACCGGCGCGCGCGCTCCTCCAGGTCGCGACCGTGCAGGCGGCCGAACAGGGCCAGGTTTTCGTCCTGGCCGTCGGGACGGTCGGCGGTGGGGTGGTCGAGATGGATGGCGGGCGGATCGGACGGCCGGTCGATCCAGGCCCCGGCCCGTTCCGCGCGCAGGCCGAATTCCAGGTCCTCCATCCCCCACCGTCGTCCGAAGGTTGGGTCGAAGCCGTCCAACCGGTCGAACAGGGCGCGCGACACCGACAGGCAGCCGCCCGTGCAGCCCAGCCAGCGGTCGCTTCCGGGTGCTTCGAGCGATCGCCGGAGGTGGGCCTCGAAGGCGGAGGCGCGGCCATGCGGGGCCAGTTCGCGGTAGGTGAAAGTGCCCAGGGCGGCGATCCGTGCCGACAGGGCGGGTCCCAAGCGGTCGGAAGGGGCCAGCGGGTCCTCGACCATCCGGATCCAGGGGAGGCCGAGGATGCCGTGGCTGACCACGGTTCGCTCGGGGGCTTGAAGGTGATGGCCGAGCACCGCCCGGTCGAGGACGATGTCGTCGTCAAGGAACAGCAGCCGTGTCCCCTGGGTGGCGCGCGCGCCGACATTGCGGGCGGTGGCGCGGCCGGCGTGTCCGGGCATGTGGATCGCCCGGGCGCCGGCCGGCACCTCGACCGTGCAGCCATCGGCGACCACCACCACCTCCGTTTCGGCGCCGGCCGTCGCCCGGGACAGCGCCGCGAGGGTAATGCGCAGCCGGGCCGGCTTGTTCCGCGTCGGGATGACGATGGACAGGTCAGGCACGGGATGTCTCCTCGACCGCGCCAATGGCCGCCAGGCGTTCGAGCGTCCGCCGGCCGGACAGGCTGGGCAGGGCCGCCACCGCCTCCAGGGGAACGCGGCCGTCCAGGTAGAGGTTGACGATGTCCCATGGGGTCAGGCAGGCGCGACACGCCTCCAGGCGCGGCCGTCCGGCCAGCAGCAGGGGACGGAGCCGGCTTCGTCCGACGACCTCGGTCACCGTCTCGGTTCCGGGATCGTGGCGCTCGAACCAGATGTTCGGGCAATCGCCGACCGTGCCGTCGTCGAAGGCCGAGAACGCCACGCGCGGCAACCCGCACCGCAGGCGGCGGCCGCCGGCCTCATGGAAGGCGACGAGATCTTCCAGGTAGGCCGGATGCGGCAGCGTGCCGGCATGGTCCGGCGCCATCGCCAGCATCTCGCGGACACCGCCGATGTCGTTGGCCATGAATTCCAGCCGGCCGACGCCGCGCACCGGGAACGGCAGCACCCGCACCCCTTCGGCGGCGGCGAAATGCCGGACGGTGGCGGCGAGATGGGGGGCGGAACGGTCGTTGACCACCGCATAGACCTCGCCCCGAATTCCAGTGGCGAAGGCTTCGTCGATGCGGGCCAGGACCTTGGCGTGGGTCCTCGCCGACGGGATGCGATGGACGTTGCCCTCGGGCACCACCGAGTCCAGCGATACCTGGAGCACGAGATTGGGGATCCGTCGAAGTCGCGCGCGATTGGCAGCGGTCAGGAACATCCCGTTGGTCAGCACCACCACCCGCTCGAACAGGGCCGCCGCCGCCATGACCACATCCATTGCGCCGGCATGCATCAGCACCTCGCCGCCGCTGATCTTGAGCGTCGCCACGCCCTGGCGGGCCAGACGGGCGATGGTCCGCAGCACCCGTCCGCCCCGGTCGCCGCGCGGCGAAAGGTCGAGGCGCCGGCCGGCGGGCGCGGTGTGCATCGGGGTGGCCGTGGCGGTCAGGCAATAGGCGCAGGACAGGTTGCAGCGGTCCTCGGCGATCACCAGGTCGGCGAAGATGGGGTCGAGGCCGAGGTCGGGCGGCACGCGGTTCATGCGGCGCCCGCTCGGGCGCGGCGCAGGCGCATGCCGGTGCGCAGGCCGATGGCCTTGATGTCCTCCATGGCCTCGGCATAGCGGCGGTTGACGTGGGCCAATTCGTCGGCGACGACGGGCCTGTCGCGCCGTGCCCGATCCGTCGCGTCGGCGAAGAAGGCGTAAGCCAGCTCGGCCAGGCCGGCGCGGACGGCGTCCACCGCCGCCAGTCCCTCGGCGATGGCGTCGGCGTGGCGGGGATCGTGACCCATCCTCCGCTCCAGCCGGCTGTAGTAAGTGAAGGTGCGGATGTCGAAGGTCTCGAACTCGACCACTGGCGGCGGCCGTCCCATCCGTCCGCTATGGGCGTAGTCAGCGCCCGACAGGCGGGCCAATTGCGTCGCCAGCGCTCCGATCCGTGGGTCCCTGAAGGAATAGGCATAGGGGCGCAGGGTGGTGTCGTATTCCGCGGCCAGCAATCCGTCGGCGCGGATCCGGTCGAGGATCGCGGTCCCGGGGTAAAGCTCCAGGCGGGTCAGATAGCGGCGCAGGTTGTAGCCGACGGTGCGCCTCAGGAAGTCGGCGTTGGCGTCCAGGTCCGCGAAATCCGTGTAGGGATCGAACATGATGAAGCCCTGGGCCACGAACACCTTGGCCGCCTGGAACAGCCCGGCGGCACGCAAGTTGTCCGCCACCGAAGCGCGCTTGCCATAGCGCTCGAGGCTGCGCTGGCTGCCGGCCTCGGCCCCGACCATCACCTTCTCCAGCCCGGCCTCGCGCAGCAGGGCGATCAACCCGACGTCGTCCTCGGTCCAGTTCTGGGCCTGGATGCAGCAGTTGAAGAACACCCGGAGCCCCCGCCGCAAGATTTCGTCGGCGATGGCCCTGACCCGCTGCTTGCCGACCGCGCCGCCGCCCGGATCCTCGAAGGTGGAATCCACGAAGTCGAAGGTGTCGATGGCGTGGCTGCGGACCAGGGCCTCGATCTCGTCGACCACATCCATGGGGTCGCGGCCGCGCCAGGGTTTGGCCCCCTTTGGCCGGTTGGCGGCGTTGGGCGCGTCGCAGAAGGCGCAGCGGGAGGTGCAGCCCCGGCTGGTGGACAGGCGCAGATAGGGAAGGCGGCGCCGTTCGGCTTGGTCCCTGGCCGGCCACGGCAGGGCGGACAGGTCCTCGACGTGGGCGACGGTGGGCGACGGCGGGACACCGCGCACGCAGACCCCGGGCAGGTGGGCCACCGGCCGGCCGGTGGCGGCGGCCTCGACGAAGGCGGCGATCATTCCTTCCGCCTCTCCGCGCACCAGGGAATTGGCGAACTCCCATCCGGGCAGACGCAGCAACGAAGGGCCGATCGCGGTCGCCAAAGGCCCCCCGAGCACGATATGCGCGCCCGGCAGGATGGCGCGGACCCGACCGCCGAAGACGACCGCGCGGGGCAGGTTGACCGTGGTCAGCGTCAGGCCGACCACCTTGGGCGCCAGCTGCCGCAACTCCTCGATGGCGGCGTGGTCGCCGCCCGGGTCGATGGCCAGGATCGCCGAGGACAACGACGCCTCGCGCAGGACCGCCGCTAGAAGCGCGATGCCGACATGCTCGGGCGATTCGACGAGGTCTCCGTCCAGGAGAGCGATGAGGGCGGCATCCACGGGTGCATTCCATCGTCACGGATCAAGGTGACGATAATATGCAATTTTAAGGGGCGGAAGTGGTTTCCTTCGCCGCCCGGGGCGTCTATCCGTAGACCGTCGCCAGCAGGCCCGCCAGGACCACCAGCGTCAGCATGGTCATCAGGCTCGACGACGCCGTGCGGGCGAAGACGCCGCTCCGGCCATGGGTGCGGGCCGCGAGGTCGAGCAGGCGGCGCAGCGACAGATGGGCGGCCTTGCGGATGGCGCGGTCGAAGGCGACGACGCCGCCGCCGACCACCTGCACCAGCTCGGGGCCCAGGCGGCGGTACAGCCAGTCGGCGTCCAGCGTGATGGTCAGCGTGCGCTTCATCAGCGGCAGCAGCACGAAGAAGGCCAGGCCCGAGAACCCCAGCAGCTGGAGCATATCGACTACGTGGGCGGGGGTGTAGGGCTCGTAGGCGGTGGCGTGGGGCAGCAGGGCGTAGAGCGCGCCGGGGAACACGCCGATGCCGATGCACAGGGTGGCGAACAGCACCATGGCGGCGCGCATGTTCCATGGCGGGTCCGGCGGCCTGAGGCCTGAATCTTTCTGGAAAAACACGAACCACGGGAATTTGATGCCGGCATGCAGGAATACGCCGGCCGAGGCCGCCGTCAGCATGAACCACACGAAGGCGAGGCTCTGGTCGGCGGCCGCCTGGCCGATCATCGACTTGGACACGAAGCCCGAGGTCCACGGGAAGGACGAGATTGCCAGGGCGCCGATGGTGCCGCAGATGGTGGTCAGCGGCATGCTCTGGAACAGCCCGCCCAGGTCGGTGCATTTGCGCTTGCCGGTCATGAACAGGACCGAGCCGGCGCTCATCAGCAGCAGCGCCTTGTAGATGATGTGGGTGAAGGCGTGGGCGGCGGCGCCGTTCAAGGCCATCTCGGTGCCGATGCCGATGCCGGTCACCATGAAGCCGACCTGGTTGACGATGGAATAAGCCAGGATGCGCCGCATGTCGTTTTCCAGCAGCGCGTAGACGATGCCGTAGAACACCATGAACAAGCCGACGACGACCAGGATCTCGGCTCCCGGAAAGCCCCGGATCAGCACGTAGACGGCGGTCTTGGTGGTGAAGGCGGACAGGAAGACGGTGCCCGACCACGACGCCTCGGGATAGGCGTCGGGCAGCCAGGCCGAGAACGGCGGCGCCCCGGCATTGATCAGGAAGCCGGCCAGGATCAGCCAGGTGCCCAGCGAGTCGGGGCGCATGGCGCCGAAGGCCGCCGAGCCGGTGGCGGACACATGGGCGATGATGCCGACCATCAGCACCACGCCGCCCAGCAGGTGGACCATGACGTAGCGGCGGGCGGCGCGGGCCGCCAATTCGCCGCCCTCGGCCCACAGCACCAGGGTCGAGGCCACCGCCATCAGTTCCCAGAACACGAACACGGTGATCAGATCGCCGGCCAGGGCGACGCCGACGGCGCCGCCGGCATAGGCGAAGGCGGCCGACAGCTCGACCACCGCCTTCTGGTTCAGGGCGAACAGGCCGCCGCCGGCCGCCATCAGCAGGAAGACGGTGGCGAACAGGCGCCCGAGCGCGTCGGCCTTCACCGGCGTCAGGGTGTGATCCAGGAACCCCACGGTCAGCGCCGGGCCGTCGGGCAGCGCCCATAGCTGGGCCAGCGCCAGCAGCGGCACCAGCAGGATGGCGCCCGAGCGAGCCGGGCCGCGCAGGAACGGAAGCGCCAGGGCGCCGGCCATCATGGTCAGGGCGGGCGGCAGCGCGTCAATCATAGTAGGTGTCCTTCCGCTTCAGCAGCAGCCCCAGGCCCTTGGCCCCCACCACCATGGCGGCGCAGGCGGCGAATCCGTACCAGGCGCTGAATCCGAAGGTGCCGTCGACACCGAAGGCTGCATGGCCGTGGACGAAGGCGCCGGCGGCGACGAAGGCGGCCAGCAGGGCGAGGCCGCCGATCCACAGACCGCGGATGGTGGCCGGACGGCTCAGCCAGTGATCGTTCATGGTCACCTCCCCACCAGGTCGCCGGCCAGGCCGATGGCCCAATCGGGCATCAGGAACAGCGCCACCGTGGCGGCGGCGGTCAGGGTCAGGGCTGCCACCGACGGCCACGGCGCCTCGCCGTGGTCATGGTGGTGGCCGTCGTGGACCTCGCGGCCGAAGAAGGCCGAATACACGATGGGCAGGAAATAGCCGGCGTTCAGCAGGGTGCTGGCCACCACCACCGCCACCGCCAGCATCTGGCCGGTCTCGACGGCGCCGCTCAGCACGTACCACTTGCTGACGAAGCCGGCCGTCGGCGGCAGGCCGATCATCGACAGCGCGCCGACGGCGAAGGCGCCCATGGTCCACGGCATGCGCCGCCCGATGCCGGCCAGCTGGCTGACCTCGGTCTTGTGGCTGGCCACCATCACCGCGCCGGCGGCGAAGAACAGGGTGATCTTGCCCACCGCGTGGGCGGCGATGTGGACGGCGGCGCCCAGCACCGAGACCGGCGCCAGGAGGGCGGCGCCCAGCACCACGTAGGACAGCTGCGAGATGGTGGAATAGGCCAGCCGGGCCTTGAGGTTGTCCTTGGTCAGCGCCACCACCGAGGCGGCGATGATGGTGAAGCCGGCCACCCATACCAGCCAGGTGCCGCCGCCGGTGGCGGCCAGCAGGTCGAGGCCGAAGACGTAGACGGTGACCTTGAGCACGGTGAACACGCCGGCCTTGACCACCGCAACCGCGTGCAGCAGCGCGCTGACCGGCGTGGGGGCCACCATCGCCGCCGGCAGCCAGCGGTGGAAGGGCATCACCGCCGCCTTGCCGACGCCGAAGACGTAAAGCGCGAACAGCACCGCCACCGCGCCGTCCGAGACCTTGCCGGCCAGGATGCCGCCGGGGACGAAGTCCAGCGTTCCCGCCGCCGCCCAGGTCCACACGATGGCCAGCAACTGGAACACCACCGAGGTGCCGATCAGGATGCCGAGATAGACGCGGCCGGCCTTCTTGGCCTCGGCGGTGCCGGCATGGGTGACCAGCGGGAAGGTGCAGATGGTCAGCACCTCGTAGAACACGAACAGGGTCAGCATGTTGCCGGCCATGGCGATGCCCATGGCGGCGGCGATGGCGACGGCGAAGAAGGCGTAGAAGCGGGTCTGGTTCTTCTCGTGGTGGCCGCGCATGTAGCCGACCGCGTACAGCGTCGTCACCGGCCACAGCGCCGAGGCCACCAGGGCGAACAGCATCCCCAGCGGCTCCAGCTTCAGCGCCAGCGACAGGCCGGGCAGCATTTCCACCAGCACCAGCTCGGGGCGCTCGCCGGCCGCGACCGGGCCGAACAGGCCGAGGACCACCGCGAACAACACCGCCGCCGCCGCCAGGCTGACCGCCTCGCGCAGATTGGGGTTGCGCCGGGCCATCAGGATGGGGCCCACCGCGACCAGCGGCAGCAGCAGGGCGAGAAGCATCAGCACGGGCGGGGTCACGGCGCCACTCCCTTCAGCAGGGCGGCGGCGGCGGCCCGCGCCACGCCCATGGTGCCGGTGGCGTCGACGCCGAACCACACGGCGGCACCGGCCATGGCCCAGGTGGGGACGATCAGGGCGGTGGGCGCCTCGGTGGCGGCCAGCGCCTTGTCCGAGGGCTTGGCGAACCACGCAGCCTCGACGATGCGCCAGACATAGGCTACCGCCAGCAGCGAGCTGAGCAGGATCGCCACCGCCACCGGCCACAGGCCGGCGCCGATGGCCGCCTCGACCAGATACCACTTGCTGACGAACCCCACCGTCAGCGGCACCCCGATCAGCGACAGGCCGGCCACCAGCACGGCGGCCATGGTCAGCGGCATGCGCCGGCCGATGCCGGCGATGTCCTCGATGCGCGCCGAGCCGAGGCGGAACACGATGGCGCCCAGCGCCAGGAACAGCGCCGTCTTCATGATGGCGTGGTTGAACAGGTGGACGATGGCCGCCGCCAGGCCGGTCTCGCTGAGAAAGGCGATGCCGAGCAGGATGTAGCCGATCTGCGCCACCGACGAATAGGCCAGCGCCCGCTTGAGGTCCGGCTGCCAGATCGCCACCGCCGAACCGACGAACATGCCGGCCAGCGCCATGGCCATCAGCAGCTCCATCAGCGGCAGCGCGGTCAGCAGGCCGGTGCCGCCGAACACGCCCAGCACGATGCGCAGCAGCACGTAGACGGACACCTTGGTGGCGGTGCCGGCCAGGAAGGCGGTGGCGACCGAGGGGGCGTGGGCATAGGCGTTGGGCAGCCACAGATGCAGCGGGAAGGCCGCCATCTTGAGGCCGATGCCGACCACCAGGAACGCCAGGGCCGCCCGCACCGTCGAGGTGTGGGCCACCGCCGGCAGGCGCTCGGCCATGTCGGCCATGTTCAGCGTGCCGGTCATCATGTAGGCCAGGCCGATGCCGATGACGTAGAAGGTGGCGCCCACCGTGCCCAGCACCAGATAGCGGAAGGCCGCCGTCAGCGCCCGGCGGTCGCGGCCGAGGGCGACCAGCACATAGGTGGACAGCGACGAGATCTCGAGGAAGACGAAGACGTTGAAGGCGTCGCCGGTGATCGCCATGCCCAACAGGCCGCACAGGCACAGCACGTACATGGCGTAGAACAGGTACTGGCGATCCGGGTCGATTTCCTTGGCGACGCTGGTCTTGGCGTAGAGCGACACCACGGCGGCGATGGCCGAGACGATGACCAGCACGAAGGCGTCCACCGGATCGACGCGGTACTCGATGCCCCATGGCGCCGCCCACCCGCCAAGCAGGTAGCTGAACGGACCATTGGCGAGCACCGACTGCAGCAACTGGCCGGAGATGGCCAGGCAGGCCCAGCTGACCGCCACTGCCACCGCCCAGGCGGCGGTGGGCCGGCGCAGGGCCACGATGACCGGCGCCGCCATCAGCGGCACCACCACGGCCAGGGCGGGGAGGTGGTCGTGCAGCGTCACGCCTCGCCCTCCTCGATGGCCTGGAGCTCGTCCTCCTCGATGGTCCCGAAGCTCTCGCGGATGCGCACCACCAGCGCCAGGCCCAGGGCGGTGGTGGCGACGCCGACCACGATGGCGGTCAGGATCAGGACGTGGGGCAGGGGGTTGGAATAGACGGTGATGCCGTCGCCCAGGATCGGCGCGGTACCGCCCTTGACCTTGCCCATGGTGATGTAGAGCACGAAGACCGAGATCTGGAACACGCCCAGCCCGACGATCTTCTTGACCAGGTTGCCGCGCGCGATGACGGCGTACAGCCCCGCCATCATCAGCACCACCGCCATCCAGTAATTGAACAGGCCGGGGACTTCCATGGGATCAGCCATCCTCCTTGGCGCTGGGATCGCGCGAGGCGAAGACGAAGAAGATGGTCGCCATGGCGGCGAAGACGTTCATGCCCACCCCCAGCTCGACCAGGAAGATGCCGATATGCTGGCCGGTGGTCGGGGTGTCGGACAGCACCGAGTAGTCGAGGAAGTTCCCTCCGGCCAGCATGCCGACCACGCCGACGCCGGCATACAACAGCACGCCCAACGCCATGATCTGGCGGCGCAGGCCGGCGGGCAGCGCGGCGCGGGCGTTGGCCATGCCGAACACCAGCGCATAGAGGATGAAGGCGGCGGCGAAGATGACGCCGGCTTGGAAGCCGCCGCCGGGGCCGAAGTCGCCGTGGAACTGGACATAGAGGGCGAACAGCAGGATGAACGGGATCAGCAGCTTGGTGCCGACCCGGAGGATGGGCTTCTCCCTCATGGCTTCCTTCTCCGGCCCCAGCCCAGCAGCGCCATCACCCCGATGGCGGCGGTGAAGATCACCGTGGTCTCGCCCAACGTGTCGTAGCCGCGATAGCTGGCCAGCACCGAGGTCACCACGTTGGGCAGCCCCACCTCGGCCGGCGAGTCCTGCATGTAGCGGGGCACCACGTGGCGGTGGATGGGGGCGTCGGGGTCGCCGAACTCGGGCATGTCGAGGGTGCCGTAGACCAGCAGCGCGCCGGTGGCGGCGACCACCAGCAGCCCGCCCAGCGAGCCGCGCCGGGTCTCCTTCTCCTGACGCGGCACCATGGTCAGGGTACCCAGCATCAGCACGGTGGCGATGCCGGCGCCGACGGCGGCCTCGGTGAAGGCGACATCGACGGCGTCGAGCAGCACGTAAAGGGTGGCGGCCAGCAGGCTGTAGGCGCCCGACAGCATCACCACCGCGAACAGGTTGCGCAGCCACAGCACCGCGACGGCGGAGACCACCATCATGGACAGCACGGCGATGTCGAGCAGCTCGATCATGGCTTGTCCCTCGTCCACGGCTGGAGGCCGGCGTGCAGGGCGGCGCGGGCCAGGGCATGCGAGGTCATGGGGCTGGTGAAGGCCAGGAAGACCAGGATCAGCACCAGCTTGGCCGCCACCAGCCAGTCGGTGGTCTGCATCAGCATGCCGGCAACCAGCAGGCCGGCGCCCAGGGTGTCGGTCATGCCGGCGCCGTGCAGGCGGCTGAACACGTCGGGCAGCCGCAGCAGGCCCAGCGTGCCGACCAGGATGAAGACGCATCCGGCGCCGATGGCGCTCCAGGTGGCGAGGTCGAGGATCAGGCTCATATCTCGCCCTCCGGCGCGTCGCCCACGGGGTGGCCCAGGCTGCGGAAGCGGACGAACTTGGTCACCGCCACCGTGCCGATGAAGTTGATCAGCGCGTAGACCAGCGCGATGTCGAGGAATTCGGGCCGCTCGGTCAGGTAGCCGACCACCGCGATCATCAACAGCGTCTTGGTCCCGAAGGCGTTGACCGCCAGGATGCGGTCGTAGACGGTGGGGCCCATCAGGGCGCGGACCAGGGCCATGCCCATGGCGACCAGCAGGGCGAAGGCGGCGGCGGCGAACATCAGGCCTCTCCCACGAAGCGGCTGACGCGGCGGTCCATCTCGCCGCTCTCGACGCCGGCGCGGGTGGCCGGGGTCAGGGCGTGCACGGTCAGCCAGCCGTCGGGCTCGACATCCATGGTCACCGTGCCGGGAGTCAGGGTGATGGAGTTGGCGTGGATGACCAGCCCCAGCTCGTCCTTCTGGCCGGCCTTGACGCGGAAGACGGCGGGATCGACCGACGCGGGGCTGGACAGGATGGTGCGGGCGACGTCCACGTTGGCCTTGACGATCTCCGCCGCCAGCCACGGCCAGTAGCCGAGGCCGCGCGGCGCCAGATGCAGCGGATGGCCCTCGTGGTCCACGGCCTCGAGGCGGCGGGCGATCCACGCCACCAGCACCGCCGAGGCGACGCCCAGGCCCAGCAGCCAGGGCTCGAAATGGCCCGACAACGCCAGCCACAGCAGCGCCATCACCACGGCCAGGCTGACCGTTCGTCCCATCACGACAGGACCTGGGTGACCGCCTTGCGGCTGAGCGGCCCGGACAGCACGGCGTCGGCGCCGACCACCCAGGCCAGGCGTTCGAGGTCGCCGTCCAGGTAGCCGCGCACCGGCACCACCACCACCTTGATGCCGGGGAAGCGCTGGCGGATTTCCTGGAGCGTGGCCTGGCCGGCGCCGATGCGGTACAGCCGGTCGGTGACCACCACGCCGGCGTCGATGGCGGCCAGGGCGGCAAGGATGTCGTCGCCGTCGTCGAGAACGGCGACGGTGCCGCCGCCGTCCCGCAGCCAGCAGGCGAAGAGGTCGCGGGTCGGCTCGTCGCCGACCAGGATCGCCACGGAATCCCTTCGCATTCCAACTCTCCCGGGTTCGCGGGCACGATGCGCCCTCCCCTAGAGAGTCGGTGAATTTCCCCGTCGCCGCCAATTCGCTCGGTCGCCTACAAGGGACGGACTAGGCGGGTTTACCTATTCGATCATCAGCGCCTGCCGGACGAGGTCGGGCAGGCTGTCGGCCTTCATCTTCTCCATCACATGGGTGCGATGGATGTCGACGGTGCGCGGGCTGATGCCCAGGGCGGCGGCGACCTCCTTGTTCGAGCGGCCGTCCACCACCAGCGCCATCACCTGGCGTTCGCGCTCGGTCAGCAGCGCGTGGCGGGCGCGGATGCCGGCCGTCCGTTCGCGGTCGCTGGCGGCGGTGACGCCGCGCAACGCCTCGGCCAGGCTGCCGAGCAGCACCTTGTTGGGAAACGGCTTCTCGATGAAGTCGGCGGCGCCTGCCTTCAGGGCCTGCACCGCCATGGGCACGTCGCCATGGCCGGTGATGAACACGGTGGGAACGCGGATGCCCATCTCGTGCAGGCGGTGCTGCAGGTCGAGGCCCGACATCCCCGGCATGCGCACGTCGCTGAGCAGGCAGCCGCGCATGCCGTCGCGGGCGAAATCCAGGAAGGCGCGGGCCGAGGCGAAGGTGGTGACGGCATAGCCCTCGCCCTTCAGCAGGGCGGACAGCGAATCGCGCACGGCGTCGTCGTCGTCCACGATCCAGATCTCAGCACTCATCCAGGGCGCCCTCCACGGGAAGGGTGAATCGGAAGGTGGCGCCGCGGCCGGGGACGGGGTCGTCGTGCCACAGGCGGCCGCCATGAGCCTCGACGATCGCGCGGCTGATGGCAAGTCCCACGCCGATGCCGTCGGGGCGGGTCGAGACGAAGGGTTCGAAGATGGCCGCCACCGCCTCGCCGGCCAGGCCGGGACCAGTGTCCGAGACCTCCACCAGGACCGTGCCGGGATCCTCGGGACGGGCATCCACGAACACCACCCGTTCCGCCGCGTCGGCCTCGGCGATGGCCTGGATGGCGTTGGACAGCAGGTTGACCAGCACCTGCAGGACCTGCACGCCGTCGGCCGTCACCGACGGCAGCGCGGCGGCGGTCTTGAGGTCCACCGCGACGCCGTGGCGCCGCGCCAGGGGATCGACGAGGTCGACGGCCTCGCGGGCCACCGCCGCCAGATCGAGCCTTGAGACGTGGATTTCGCCCTTGCGGGTGAAATCGCGCATGCGGCGGATGATGCCGTCGGCGCGCATCACCTGGGCGTCGGTGTTGCGCATCAGCTTCAGCGCCTCGGGGATGTCGGGCGGATCGCGCTCCAGCAGGCGGCAGGCGGCGCCGACATAGTTGACCATGGCCAGCATGGGCTGCTTCAACTCGTGGGCCAGCCCGGCGGCGATCTCGTTGGAGGTATGGACCCGGCTCATGCGCGCCAACTCGTTCATGCGCTCGCGGATGGACAGCTCGGCCTGGCGGCGCGCCTCGGCGGTGGCGGCCATCAGCAGGCCGGTCAGCACCAGGGCCAGCATCAGGAACTGTAGCGCCGCGACCCGTCCGTCCTCCATGTCGCGCAGCGTGGTGGCGGCGATCATGGCGCATTGGATCAAGGCCATGGCCGCCAGGGTGGGCGCCAGCCCGCCCCGAAGCGCCAGCCAGATCACCGGCAGGAAGAACAGGTAGAAGAACTGGAATTCGTCGGTGGATTCGAAGCCGAACACGAAGGCGGTCACCGCCAGCGTCAGGGCGAACTGGCCCAGCCGCTCGGCCGACGGCGTCCCGACCCGCCGCCACCCGGTCGTCAGCATCAGGAACAAGGGGGCGAACAGGGCGATGCCGATCAGGTCGCCCACCCATTGGCGCAACACCATCGCCGCCAGCCACTCGGTCTCGAACCCGGGCAGCCCCGAGGCCAGGACGACCCGCGCCGCCGCGACCGCCGCCGCCGCGACCGCCGCCGCAAGGAACAGCAGGGTGAACTGGCGGGGGCGCTCGAGCGTCAGCCCGACCCCGAACCGTTCGGCCAGGATTCGCGCCGACAGCGCGTAGACGCCGGCATACAGGACCTCGGTGGGCAGCGACACCGCCAGGGGCGTGCCCCGCACCAGCTGGTCGGCGGCGATGGCGGCGACGGCGACCACCGGCGCCCGCCGCCAGCCGAACCGCATCAGGAAGGCGAGGGCGAGGCCGGTATTGGGATTCCAGGGGGTGATCGCCAGGCCGTGGAAGGCGTGGACGTAGCTCAGGCGGTCAAGGGCGACGAACAGCAGGATGAAGGCCAGCCAGCATAGGGCCGTGTGTGTTCGCGTCCGTGGTTGCATCCGCGGTCATCCCCGGTGTCGGTTGTCGAGCGGCGCACACCATAGCAGAGGCTCGTGGTCCTCCCCAGACGCTTGGGTCCCAAGCGTCTGGGGAGGACCACCCACCTATTGAATTATGGCGGGACGCCCGCGTCCCGCCGCCCAGCGGTCGAGGGCGGCCATCAGCGCCGGGCGGCGGATGGGCTTGGCGACATAGTCGTCCATGCCGGCGGCGATGCATCGTTCGCGGTCGCCCTCCATGGCGTTGGCGGTCATGGCGATGACCGGAATGTCCGCCGCTTTTCCGGGCAGGGCGCGGATCAGCGCCGTCGCCTGGTAGCCGTCCATGTCCGGCAACTGGACGTCCATCAGCACCAGGTCGAAGCCGCCCCGGCAGGCCATGGCGACTCCGTCGGCGGCGTCGCCGGCGATGGCGACGGTATGCCCCAGCGCCGACAGGATGCCGACCGCGACCTGCTGGTTGATCTCGTTGTCCTCGACCAGCAGGATGCCGAGCCCCTTGCCGGACGCCGCCGAGCGTCCGGGGCCCGCCGGGGCTTGGACGGCCCCTCCGGCCTCCGGGGCGATCAGGGCGGCCAGGTCGGACGCGCGGCCGGGCTTCGGCCAGACGGGGACGCCCGGCAGCCGTTGCTTCAGCGCGCGGACGCGGCCGTCATGGGCCGGGGCCATCAGGACCCGGGTGATGGTCGCCAGCTTGGGGTCGGCCCCCACCATCGCCATGAAGTCGACTCCGTCCACGAAGGGCAGGACGGCGTCGGCGACGACGGCGTCGAACCGGTCGGCGCGCAGGCATTCCATGGCGCTCACCGCCGTCGGACGTTGTGCCGTCGCGGCGCCCAGGGCTGCCAGTTCGGCCGCTACGAACGCGGCCATCGCCTCGCTGTCGTCCACCACCAGCACCCGCCGGCCGGCGAGGACCGGCGGACGGGGCGAGGCCGGGGACGCCATGGCCAGCGGCAGCGAGAACCAGAAGGTGCTGCCCTTGCCTTCCTCGCTTTCCATGCCGATCTCGCCGCCCATGATCTCCACCAGCCGGCGCGAGATGGCCAAGCCCAGCCCGGTGCCACCGAACCGGCGGGTGGTGGACGAATCGGCCTGGGCGAACTTGGTGAACAGCCGGCCCTGGGCCTCCTTGGAAATGCCGATGCCGGTATCGACGACGCGGATCAGCGGCTGGCCCGTCCCGGTCAGCGCGGCCTCGACCGTCACCGACCCGCGCTCGGTGAACTTCACCGCATTGCCGAGCAGGTTGAGCAGGATTTGCCGGATACGGACGGCGTCGCCTTCGAACACCGCCTCTGCGTTTGGCGCGATGGCGGCGCAGACATCCACCTCCTTGCCGCGCAGGCGGGGGCCGACGATGTCCACGGCGTCCTCGATCAGGTCGCGAAGGGCGAAGGGGCGCCGCTCCAGGTCCATGTGGCCCGACTCGATCTTGGAATAGTCGAGGATGTCGTTGATGATGGTGAGCAGCGATTCGGCCGAGGTCCGCACCGTTTCCGCCATCCGCCGCTGGTCGGCGGCCAGGTCGGTGTCCAGCAGCAGCTCGGTCATGCCGACGATGCCGTTCATGGGAGTGCGGATTTCGTGGCTCATGGTGGCCAGGAACTCGGACTTCAGTCGGGTGGCGGATTCGGCCTCGTCCTTGGCGGCGACCAGGGCCTCGCGGGCGCGGCGGCGATCCGTCACGTCGCGCAACCCGACCAGTAGGACGGATCGGCCGGCCAGATCCAGCGAACGGGCCGACGCCATGGCCCAGAACCGCTCGTCATCGGTGCGGTGGCATTCGACCTCCAGGCCGTGGGCACCGGCGACCTCGACCGCGGCCAGGGCGTCGGCCTCCTCGACCAGGAAGCACGAATCCGGCCAGCCCGATGGGTCGCCGGAGCCGAACACGCTGTCGCGCATGAGCTGGTTCGCATAGGCGATCTGGTGGGTGGCGAGGTCCAGCAGGACCACCATGACCGGCATGGAATCGAGGATCACGCGCAGTTGCTGCTCGCTCTCGCGCACCAGCGCCTCGGCGGCCTTGCCGGCCTGCAGGTGCTCGATCTCCAGGGCGTGGTCGCGGAACACCTGCAGGGCGCGCGCCATCTCGCCCACCTCGTCGCGGCGCTCGAGGCCGGGAATGCGCTCGATCTCGCCGCCTTCGGCCAGGGTCAGCATGGCGGCGCCGATATCGGTGATGGGGCGCGTCATCCTGCGGAAGGTGATAACGATGAACACGGTCAGCAGCACGAAGACCACGCCCATGGCGCCGGCGCCATGCAGGACGCCTTCGGCGATCGCCGCCCCCAGCCCGGCGTCGGAGATGGTCAGGATCACCCGTCCGACCGGCACCGCCGTGCCGGCATCGTCGTAGACCAGGGCGCGGGTGACCGTCAGCGACGCGGGACTGCCGTCTCCCCATGCCGACACCACGCCGCCGCCGCCGTCCTCGACGCGGATGCCCACCAATTGCTGGTCGCCGCGCAGCGCCTCGACCTGGGCGGCGACAAGTCCATAGTCGAAGTCGAACATCGGCCGCGCCAAGGCGCGGGCGATGAACTCGCCCATGGTCGCGGCGCGCGCCTCAAGCTGCCGGAGCTGCTCGTCGCGCAGCGACGAAGCCCTGAGCGCGCCGATCACCAGCGTCGCCAGCAGGATGGCGGCCACCACCGCCACCAGGGCGCGGCTGCCCAACGGCAGCAGGCGGGTGTCATGCCGGTGGACCGGAGTCATCTCGCCTCGCTTTCCCCACCGAACTTATGTCGATAGGATGGGACCAGGATAGCGGAACGGGACCGCGTATGAAGGGTGCTTTTCTTGCCGTGGCGCTCGCGCTGGCTTCGGTCGGGCAGGTTTCCGCCGCCGAGCGGGTCGTGCTGCTGGCCGATCCCTGGTGCCCGCATACCTGCATGCCGGGTGCCCAGCCGGGATACATGATCGAAATCGCCGCCAAGGCCTTCGCGGCCCGTGGTTACGAGGTGGAATACCGGTCGGTGTCCTGGGCCCGGGCGATGGCCGAGGTGCGGCAGGGGCGGGCGGACGGCGCCGTCGGCGTGCTGCGAGACGAGGCGCCCGACCTCTTGATCCACGACGAACCGTTGGGCTGGCAGGCCAACGCCTTCGCGGCACGGGCCGACGACCGCTGGACCTTCACCGGCCTCGGCTCCCTGGCCGGCCTCCGGGTCGGCAGCATCCTCGGCTACAGCTACTCGCCCGAGGTCGACGGCTGGCTGGCGACGCATCCCGAGCAGGTCCAGGCGACCGGCGGCAAGAACGCCCTCGACCGCAACATCAGCAAGCTGATCGCCGACCGGGTCGACGTGGTGGTCGAGGACGGCGCGGTGCTCAATTGGGCCCTGCGGACCCGCGGCGATCGCGCCAAGGTGCGCATCGCCGGCCGCGCCGCCGGCGGCGCCCTGTTCATCGCCTTCGGGCCGGCCGACGGCCGGGGCGAGCGTCTTGCGTCCGTCCTCGATCAAGGGATTCGCGACCTTCGGGCCTCGGGTGACCTGCACGCCATCCTGAACACCTACGGATTCAGCGACTGGAAGCCCTAGAAAACTGCGCACCCTAGTGGTCGCCGTCCGGGTCGGCGAAGCGGGCGCCGATCGCCAGCACCTCGCTCCAGGCCGCCAGGAACCGCTCGACGCACAGCGGGTCGAAATGGATGCCGGCGTTGTCGGCCAGGAACGCGCGGGCGCGCTCCAGCTCCCAGGCCGGCTTGTACGGCCGCGCGCTGGTCAGCGCGTCGAACACGTCGGCCACCGCCACGATGCGCCCGCTCAACGGGATGTCCTCGCCCGTCAGGCCTTGGGGATAGCCGGTGCCGTCGAACTTCTCGTGATGGGTCAGGGCGATCTCGGCGCCCAACTGGATCAATTGTGACGAGCTGCCCGCCAGGATGGTGTGGCCGATCACCGCGTGGCGCCGCATCACCTCCAGTTCCTCGGCGGTGAGGCGGGCCGGCTTGAGCAGGATGCCGTCGGGGGTGCCCAGCTTGCCGACATCGTGCATGGGCGCCGCCTTGAGGATCAGGTCGCAGTGGGCGTCGGACTGCCCCAGGCCGCGGGCGATCAGCCGCGAGTAATGCGCCATGCGCTGGATGTGGCCGCCGGTCTCGGGGTCGCGGAACTCGGCCGCCTTGGCCAGGCGGACGATCAGTTCCTCCTCGCGGTCGTAGATGGCCTGGGTGGCGCGGCGCACCTCGTCGGCGAGCCAGCGGTTCTGGTCCTTGAGGCGCAGATGGCTGCGCCGGAGCGCCAGCAGGTTGGTGACCCGCGCCCGAACCTCGCTGGGGTCCACCGGCTTGGCGAGGAAGTCGGTCACCCCCAGCTCCAACGCCTTCTGGCGGACCTGGCGGTCGGCGGCGGCGGTGACCATGATCACCGGCACGTCGCGGCCGCCCGACGAGGACCGCAGCCGCTGGACGAATTGGTGGCCGTCGATGCCAGGCATCATGTAATCGACCAGGATCAGGTCGGGCATGGCCACGCCGCAGGCGGCCAAGGCCTCGGCGGGATCGGCGAAGGTGGCCACCTCCACCTCGGCGATCCGGCCGACGATCTGCTCGAACAGCATCAGGTTGGTGTCGTTGTCGTCGACGATCTGGACCAGCATGGGCGTCCTCAGGCGGGAAGCAGGGGTGACAGGGTTTCCCGCGCCACGTCGCGCAGGGCAGCGACCGTCTCGGCGGTCTGGGCGACCTCCTCCACCATGGCCGCCGCCCGCGCCAGGCGGGGGAAGCCCAGGTTGGCGGCGGCGCCTTTCAGGGAATGCGCGGCGGCGGCGGCGGCCTTGCCGTCGCCCCGCCCCACCGCCGCCTCGGCCTCGGCCAGGCGCGCCCGGACGTTGCCCAGGAACGACGCCATCAGGGCGGCAAAGGATTCCTCGCCGAGGGTGTCGCGCAGATCGTCCTGCATCTCGGCATCGGCCAACGGAAGATCCGGCGGCGGCGGGGATCGCGGCGGCTCGTCCCGGGGGGCCGGCGGCGTCTGGCGGGCGGCGCGGGCCGTGTACAGCCGGTCGGACCAGCGGTCCATCAGCTCGCCCAGGCGGCGGCGGTCGATGGGCTTGGTGATGTAGTCGTCCATGCCCTCGGCGATGCAGCGCTCGCGGTCTCCGGCCATGGCGTTGGCGGTCATGGCGATGACCGGGACGCGGCACTTGGGCGCCGGCAGGGCGCGGATCATGCGGGTGGCGGACCAGCCGTCGACGCGCGGCATCTGCACGTCCATCAGGATGAGGTCGTAGTCGCCCTTCTCGACGAGGTCCACCGCCTCGCCGCCATCGTCGGCGACGTCGGCGCGGTGCCCCAGCTTGGCGAGCAGGCCGACGGCCACCTGCTGGTTCACCGCATTGTCCTCGGCCACGAGGATGCGCAACGGCGACGCGGTGGCGGGTTCATCCTCGGTCACGGCGAGCGGCCGCCGGGTGGGCTGGCGGTCCAATGCCAGCAGCAGCGCGTCCAGCAGCGAGCTCTGGCGCACCGGCTTGACCAGCAAGTGGTCGATCCGCAAGGCCTGGGCGGTGTCGCGGATGGAGGCGATGTCGGCCGAGGACGCCAGCACGATCGGCAGCGCCGTCGTGGCCGGGTCGGAGCGCAGCACCGCCACCAGGTCGAGGCCGCTCATGCCGGGCATGAGATGGTCGAGGATGACGGCGTCCACCGGCTGGCCGTTCTGGGCGGCGGAGCGGATCGCCATCAATCCTTGCGGCGCCGACTCGGCCTGGATGGCGGCGGCACCCCAGTTCTCCAACTGGCGGACGAAGATCTCGCGGTTGGTGGCGTTGTCGTCGACCACCAGGATGCGGGCGCCGACCAGCGGGTTGTCGACCGGATCCTCTTGCGGGATTTCGTCGGTGCGGGCGAGCGGCACCTCGAACCAGAACGTGCTGCCCTCGCCGTCGCGGCTGTCGAAGCCGATGGTGCCGCCCATCATGTCGACGATGCGCTTGCAGATGGCCAGGCCCAGGCCGCTGCCGCCGAAGCGCCGGGCCGTGGATGCGTCGGCCTGCGAGAACATGCCGAACAATTTGGGCCGCGCCGCCTCGGGGATGCCGATGCCGGTGTCGTCGATCTTCACCGCCAGGGTGTCGCGGCCGTCGTCGCGGCGCAGGGTGGCGACGATGGAGATGCTGCCGTGCTCGGTGAACTTGACGGCGTTGCCGGCGAGATTGAGGAGCACCTGGCGCAGGCGGCCGGGATCGCCGCGGAACACGCCGCGCGCCTCGGTCCCGACCAGATAGGACAGTTCGACGTCCTTGCCGCGCAGGCGCGGCGACAGCAGGTCGATGACGCCCTCGACCAACGGGCGGATCTCGAACGAGGTCTCCTCGAACTCCAGCCGGCCGGCCTCCATCTTGGAGAAGTCGAGGATGTCGTTGATGATTCCCAGCAAGGCTTCCGCCGACGAGCGCACGGTGGTGGCGAAATGGGCCTGCTCGCGGCCGAGGTCGGTGTCCAGCAGCAGGCTGGTCATGCCGATGATGCCGTTCATGGGGGTGCGGATCTCGTGGCTCATGGTGGCCAGGAAGTCCGACTTGGCGCGATTGGCGGCCTCGGACTTCTCCACCGCCTCGACCAGCAGGTCCTCGACCTGCTTGCGGTCGGTGATGTCCTTGTGGATGCCGGCCATGCGCACGGCGTGGCCGTCGGCGGCCTTCTCGATGGCGCGGCCGGCGGCCAGGATCCACCGCCAGCCGCCATTCTTGTGACGAAGGCGGAATTCCACTTCGTAGGACGGCGACAGCCCCTTGAGGTGGCGGTCCAGCGCTCCCCTGACCGCCGGCTCGTCCTCGGGGTGCAAGAGCGATCGCCAGGTGGCGCCGCTTTGGGGAAGCTCGTTGGGGTCGTAGCCCAGCATGGTCATCCACTGGTCGCTGAACGCCGCCGCGTCGGTGTCGAGATTCCACGTCCACAGGCCGATGCGGCCGGCATCGAGCGCCAACTGGAGCTGTTCCTCGCTCTGCCGCAAGGCCTCCTCCATGGCCTTGCGCTGGGTGATGTCGGTGCGGATTCCGATGTATTGGGCCGGGCGCCCCTTGTCGTCGAGGATGGGGACGATGGTCGCCGACACCCAGTAGATGCCGCCGTCCTTCTTGCGATTGCGGATCTCACCGTGCCAGACCCGGCCGGCGGCGATGGTCTTCCACATCTCGACGAACATCTCGCGGGGATGGAGGCCGGAATTGACCAGGCGATGGTTCCGCCCCAGCAGTTCGTCGCGGCCGTAGCCGCTGATTTCGCAGAATTTCTCGTTGGCGTAGACGATCCGGCCGCCGATGTCGGTGATGCTGACGATGGCGTGCTGGTCGAGGGCGAACTTCTGCTGCTCGAGCTGCCGTTGCACGGCGGCATAGTCATGGACCAGGCCGGCGACGGATTCGGTCAGGCCTTCGAGCCCGACCTCGTCGTGGGCGACATCGGCACGGCCCATGGCGCGCAGGATCTCGCCGGCGGTGCGCCGAAGCGAATCGATGATCCGGCCCTGGGCGGCCGCCTCGTCGCGCAAACGGGCGTTGGCGCGCGTCAGTTCGGCCGAGCTGAGATCAAGGCTGCGGTTGCGCAGGGAAAGGTCGCGGTCGTGCTGCTCGTAGGCGCTTCCCACCCGCGCCAGCAGATCGGGCACCATCGCCACCAGGCGCGCCACGGCGGGCGGAAGGGTTCCCGGCTCGACGCCGTCCAACTCGGACAGCAGGGCCAGCACGTCCTCTTCGCCCGAGGCGCCCAGGGAACGGCGGAGCTGGCGCAGCAACAGCCGGTGCATGTCAGGTTTCCGCGATCACGGTCATGGTCTGGTTGTGCAGCTTGCAGTCCGAGACGGCGGAGAACGGCGCGGTCTCGCCATACGAATAGAATCCGGCCAGCGGCGTGGATCGCCCGAGCACGCTGGCGACGGCCTCGACCTCCTCGTCCACGTTATCCCCCATCACCAGCTTCCGCCCGACGGGTCGACCGCCAGGGATGGCGGCCAGGGATCGGTGCCCGAAATCCGGTATTGGTGGACAAGCATGACGGGAAGCCTCGGCAGCGAAGAAACGTTGCTTATACCGAAGCAATATGAACCCGCTTCCCGCTCGACTTGAACCGGGAATAAATACGCACACGCTTTCGTTGGGCGGCGGCGCCCCGCTTAACGTAGGTCCTCCGCGATGGCGACCTTGACGTCGAGCGGCGGCGCCGAATAGGGCGCCGAGGTCACCAGGACACGCGCGCCGGCGGCGACGTAGGCGGCGGCGTTGGCGGCGTTGACGCCGCCGGCGGCGGCCAGGACCACGCCGGGCAGGAGGCGCGCGGCGGCGGCGACATCGGCGGGGGTGAACTTCTCCAGCTGGATGACGTCGGCGCCGGCACCGGCCGCCGCCTCGGCCTCGGCGACGGAGGCCACCTCCACCACCACCTTCTTTTCCGGGCAGGACCGCCGCAGACGGGCGACGGCGGCTTCGAAGGCGTCGTCGCCGAAAAAGGCCCGGTGCTCGGGGAACAGCAGCAGCGTGTCGGACAGGCCCAGCCGGTGGGGCGTGGCGCCGCCGGCCAGGATCGCCTTGACCGCCACCGCCTTGGTGCCGGGAAAAGACTTGCGGGTGCAGGCGACGACGACGGCGGGATCGACGGCCCGGGCGGCGGCGACGATCCGGGCGGCGGCGGTGGCGATGCCCGAGGCGTATTCCATCAGCGTCTGGGTCACCTTCCAGCCGGCCAGCACCGCCTGGGCGGGGCCGGTGGCCGACAGGATCGTGTCGCCGGGGGCCAGCGCGGCGCCGCTGGCGACCGCGTCGGCGAGCGTGCATCCCAGGCGGGCCAGCAGGCGGGCCGCCTCTTCCGGACAGCAGACGGTCATGGCCGCGCCGGCGCGGAAGTGGATGGCGGCGCGGCGGCCGTCCAGGCCCAGGGACCGGGTGGTGAGGTCGCCGTAAGGGACGTCCTCGGCCAGGAACCGGTCCAGGTCGTGGTCGGGGATCAGCATGGTCGGGCACCTTCCCTTCGGTGGCGTTGCTCGGCGCGCCGCAGCCAGGACGTCGCCTTGCCGCGCATGGCGTCCCTGAGCGCGTCCAGGGCGACCGCCACCGGCTGGCCGGCGAAGCGGAGCACCGGCACCAGGCCGGCGCGGCCGAGCGCGTGCTCGCCCTCGGGGCCGACATCGGCGAGGAACACCAGACCGCAGCCCTTCATGGCCTCCAGGCGCGGGCCCAGCTTGGCGTGGTCGCCGTCCTGGCGGCCGGCGGGGAAGGTCTCCGCGGCGAGGAAATGGTACCCCTCCTCGGAGACCTCGTAGATCATCAGGTGGCGCGCCCAGCCGAGATGGGCATCGATGCGCGCGAGGTCCTGCGTCGCGATGGCCACCCTCATGACCGCCTCTTTCGGTTCAGTTGACGGTGAAGCCGTATTTGGTGAAGACCGCCTTGGCCTCGGGCGACTTCAGGAAGTCGAGGAAGGCCTTGGCGGCGGCGGTGTCCTTGCCGGCGATCAGCGCCACCGGATAGGTCACCGGCTTGTGGCTGGCGGCGGGGAAGGTGCCCACCACCTTGACGCCCTTGGTGATGGCGGCGTCGGTGCCGTAGACGATGCCGAACGGGGCCTCGCCGCGCTCCACCAGCGCCAGGGCGGCGCGCACGTCGTTCATGCGGGCCAGGCGCGGTTCCAGCACCTCCCAGACGCCGAGATTGGTCAGCGCCTCCTTGGCGTAGATGCCGGCCGGCACGTGGTCGGGGTCGCCCACCGACAGGCGTCCGCCGTGGAGCGCGGCCACCAGGTCGAAGCCCTTTTCGATGCGCAGGTCGGGGGCATTGGAGCTGGCCGGGGCGATCAGCACCACCGAATTGCCGAGCAGGCCGGCGCGGGTGCCGGGAGCCAGCAGCGTCTTCTGCTCCAGGTAGTCGGCCCACTTCTCGTTGGCCGAGATGAACACATGGGCCGGGGCGCCCTGCTCGATCTGCTTGGCCAGCGTCGACGACGACGCGAAGGACGGGGTGACGGAATTCTTGGTCTTCGCCTTGAACAGCTGGCCGATCTCGGTCACCGCGTTGGTGGTGGAGGCGGCGGCGAACACCACCACGTCGTCGGCGCGGGCGGCGGCGGTCGACAGGGCGAGGGCAAGGCCGGCGGCGGCCCCCAGGATGCGCTTGAACATGCTTGGTACTCCCCTGATGGATGGCAACGCGGTGGCGGTTGGGATCTACGTTATGTGGTCTGACTATATAACGTCAAGATGTCCCGCCCGGCGAGGCGGTCCTGACCGGGGCGCGCCATCGGCTCTTGCGCTTTCCCCGAATTCGTTATATCCGATCGGATATCATATTCAAGCGGATATAACCACCGGCGACGGAAGGCGGAGGGGGAGAAGATGCGGACGCTCGCACTTGTTCTGGTGTTGATGGTCGCGCCGCTGGCGGCGCGCGCCGAGGATCTGCACGTGTATGCCGGCGCCGGCCTGCGCGAGGTGGTGGACGGCCTGGCCCGGACGTTCGAGGGCCGCACCGGGCTGAAGGTCGCCGTCGAGTATGGCGGTTCCGGCCAGTTGCTCGTCCGCATCAGGGAAAGCGGCAAGGGCGACGTCTTCATCCCCGGGTCGATGATGTATATCGGCCAGCTGGAGAGGGACGGCATGGTCGCCGGCAAGCGGGAGCTGGCCGTTCACGCCCCGGTCCTGGCCGTCAACAAGGCGGCGGCGGGCAAGGTGACGTCCTTCGCCGATCTGGCCCGGCCGGGACTGCGGCTCGCCCTTGGCGACGCCAAGGCCATGGCCCTGGGCCGCACCGCCGATGCGATCGTCGAGCGGTCCGGCATGAAGGACGCCATCCTCGCCAATGTGACGGTGCGGGCCGCGACGGTGAGGCAGTTGGCCCTCTACGTGGTCAATGGCGACGTCGACGCCGCCATCGTGGGCGGACCGGAACTGGCCAGGAACGCCGACGGCCTGATCGGAGTGGAGATTCCGGCCGGGCTTTACGAGCCCGAGGTCGCCGGCGTGGCGGTGCTGACCTGCTCGGCCCGTCCCGGCGACGCCGAGGCGTTCGCCGCCCTGCTGGCGTCGGACACCGGCCGCGCGGCCTTCGCCGCCGCCGGGTCGCCGCCGGTCGGGCGCTGAGGTTCCCGCTTGCGGGCGTTCGACGCGGCCCTGTTGGTTCCCCTGGCGGTGGTCGGGCTGGCG
The DNA here is from genome assembly GCA_937887565.1 of uncultured Rhodospirillaceae bacterium. Lineage (GTDB taxonomy): Bacteria > Pseudomonadota > Alphaproteobacteria > Rhodospirillales > Magnetospirillaceae > CALABS01. Next base: position 103,643 of record CALABS010000043.1, read on the forward strand.
GTGGCCGGCGTGGTGACCGCGCTGGCGGTCAGGGTTCCGCCGTCGCTGCTGGCCGTCGCCCTCGCCTCCGACGAGATCGTCTTCGCGGTCGGGCTGTCGCTGAAGGTGTCGCTGGCGGCCTTGGCGGCGGCGGTGGCGATTGGCGTGCCGGCGGCCTATGTGATGGCGCGGCGGCCGGTGCCGGCCAGGGCGGTGGTCGACACGCTGCTCGACATTCCCCTGGTGATGCCGCCGCTGGTGGCGGGGGTGGGGCTGCTGATGCTGCTGTCGCGCTCGATGCTGGGGGCGCCGCTGGCCCGGTTGGGGCTTGACCTTCTGTTCTCGCCGGCCGGGGCGGTGGTGGCGCAGGCCTTCGTCGCGGTGTCGGTGGTGGTGCGGTCGGCGCGGGCCGCCTTCGCCTCGGTCGATCCCGGCTTCGCCCAGGCGGCGGCGACGCTGGGGGCGGGGCCGGCGGCGGTGTTCGCGCGGGTGGACCTGCCGTTGGCGGCGCGCGGCATCCTCGCGGGCGCCGTGCTGGCCTGGGCGCGCGCCCTGGGCGAGTTCGGCGCCACCCTGATGGTGGTCGGCGCCACCCGCCTCAAGACCGAGACCCTGCCCATGGCGGTCTATCTCAACATCGCCACCGGCGAGACCGAAACCGCCATCGCCTGCGCGCTGGTGCTGCTGATGCTCGCTTGCCTGCTGCTGCTGGCGCTCCGCCTCGTGGGCCGCCGGGCCGCGCTTGGCGGTCACCCCGCCGAAAGGCGGTGACAGCCGATGGCCAGCGCAATATAGTTAAAATATATAGCGATAGGGGGAACCATGCCCGTTGGCAAGATCGAGGCGATGCTGGCCTTGAGGCGCGAGGGGCGGCCGCTGGTCGGCCGCGATCGCATCGACCTGCTGGAGGCGGTCGCCGCCAACGGCAGCATCACCAAGGCCGCCAAGGCGGTGGGGCTCAGCTACAAGGCGGCCTGGGACGCGCTGAACGCGGTCAACAACCTGCTGCCGCGCCCCGCCGTCGTGGGACAGGTGGGCGGGCGGCGCGGCGGCGGCGCGGCGGTCACCGAGGACGGCCACGCGCTCATCGCGGCATTCCGGCTGCTGGAGGCCCGCCTGGACAAGGTGGCCGAGGCGCTGGGGGGCGCCGACGCCCATATCGATCCCCTGGCCCTGATGTGGAGTCTCGGAATGAAGACCAGCGCCCGCAACGCCTTTCGCTGCACCGTCACCGAGATCCGACGCGGGCCGGTCAACGCCGAGGTGATCATGCGCCTGGGCGGCCAAGCGACGGTGGTGTCGGTGATCACCGCCGAAAGCCTGTCCACCCTTGGAATTCAGGTGGGCCGCGAGGTCATGGCGCTGATCAAGTCGTCCTTCGTGGTGCTGGCCGCCGGCGGCGGGCCGCTCCGGATTTCCACCCGCAACCAGATCGCCGGCGTCGTCTCCCGCCGCGAGGACGGGGCCGTCAGCTCGGAATTCACCCTCGACATCGGCGACGGCAAGAGCATCACCGCCATCGTCACCCGCGAGTCCGCCGACCAGCTTGGGCTCGGGATCGGCGATGCGGCGACGGCGCTGTTCAAGGCCTCGCACGTCATCCTGGCGGTGGAGTGATGCCGGGCGGCACCCGCCATGCCGGCGTTTGACGCGGCCTCGTCGCGGATGGGCCGGCCGAGCCGGCGATGACGAAGGGGGCGCATCCCCTCTCCCCTTCGTCCAATTGACAAATATCATTCAGATAATTGGCCGCGCCTGATATCCATGCCGGGTAGAGATGCGATTGACAATCATTTGCGATAAGCCCACCCTGTGCGGGCTTTCCAGTCAGCCTCCGATGGCAATTGAGAAGGGGACAAACATGAGACTGCACTTTTCCGGACGGACGGCGGTAGGCGCGTTGGCCATTGCCGTCCTCGCGGGAATGGGGACCGCCCATGCCCACACGCCGTTGTTCGCCTGCTATGACAACGGCGACGGCACGATCATGTGCGAAGGCGGCTTCTCGGACGGTTCGTCGGCCAGTGGCGTCCCGATCCGGGTCCGCGACGCCAAGGGCGCGGTGGTGACCGACGGCAAGATGAACGCCAACAGCGAATTCGAGTTCAAGAAGCCCAGCGGCGACTACTCGGTGGTCTTCGATGGTGGCGAGGGGCACCAGATCGAGGTTCCCGGCAAGGACATCGTCAAGTAGCCGTCGCTCCGTCCGACCAAGCGAGAGTAGAAAAGGGGATTTCAATGAACAAACTGCTTTCCGCCGCCGCCGTCGCGGCACTTTTCGCGGCCACGCCCGCCATGGCGCACTTCCAGTTGGTCTACACCCCCGAGGTGAACCTGGAGAAGCCCGCCGACCTGCCGCTGAAGCTGGTCTTCTGGCATCCCATGGAGAACGGCCACGTCATGGACATGGGGCAGCCGCAGTCCTTCTTCGTGATGCACAAGGGCGAGAAGACCGACCTCACCAAGTCCCTCAAGCCGATCACCTTCACCGGCGCCGACAACAAGGCCAGGGGCTTCGAGGTCGCCGCCCCGGTCAAGCGCAACGGCGATTACGTCTTCGCGCTGGTTCCAGAGCCCTATCTCGAGGAAAGCGAGGGCATCTACATCCAGCAGATCACCAAGTCCTTCGTGAACAAGGGCGGTGCGCCGACCGACTGGATGAACCCGGTGGGCCTGCCCACCGAGATCGTGCCGCTCAACAAGCCGACCAACGTCCTCGCCGGCTCCACCTTCTCGGGCGTCGTCATGGCCGACGGCAAGCCGGTGCCGGGCGTCGAGATCGAGATCGAGTACATGGCCGCCGAGCCGGACATGAAGGCCGACAAGCCGGGTCCGGTGACCTCCGGGCCCGCGCCGGGCGGCGCCCTCGTCGCGGTCACCGATGCCCAGGGCACCTTCACCTTCGGCATCCCCAAGGCCGGATTCTGGGGCTTCGCCGCGTTGGGCAGTGGCCCGGCGAAGGAGTACAAGGGCAAGGAACTCAGCCAGGACGCGGTCCTGTGGGTCCGCGCCTATGACCTGAAATAGCACGGTGTCGAGGATCATCTCGACAGCGCCGTCCGGCGGGGATTCCGCCGGACGGCGTCCGGATTGGAGGCGGGCGCGATGCGAGGAACCGAGGGTGGGGGTGGATTCGGCCGGTGGTGGGGCCGCATGGGCCTTGGCGGCTGGGGAGGACGGCGGAACCGCCATCGCGGCGGCGCGGGGGCGGGCGCCGAAATGGCCGGGCCGGGCGCCGGCGCCGCGTGGGCCGGATTCAGCCTCAACGACCTGGGCCCCGGCGCCGGCGGCCGGGTGTGGCGGCTGCATGGGGGTGGGGCGATCCGCCAGCGGCTGCTGGACCTCGGCCTCCTGCCCGGCGCGGAAATCCTCGTCATCCGCAGCGCTCCGCTTTTCGATCCCATCGAGATCAAGGTGGGAGACGCCTTCCTGACCCTTCGCCGGGCCGAAGCCATGCTGATCGAGATGCGCCATGACTGAACCGCCGCGGCGTCGCCTGGTCGCGCTGGCCGGCCAGCAGAATTCCGGCAAGTCGACGCTGTTCAACGCGCTGACCGGTGTCGCGCAGCATATCGCGAACTATCCGGGCGTGACCGTCGACAAGAAGAGTGGAGGCTATGCCGATGGCGGGTTCCGCTTCGAGGTCGTCGACCTGCCCGGGACCTACAGCCTGACCTCCTTCTCCCTCGAGGAGAGGGTCGTGCGGCAATTCCTGGCCGAGACGCCGCCCGATGTCGTGGTCAACGTCGTCGACGCCACCAATCTGCGGCGCGGGCTCTATCTGACGGCCCAGCTCCTTGAATGCGGGATGCCGGTGGTGCTGGTCCTCAACATGATGGACGTGGCGCGGCGGCGCGGGCTGGATATCGACCTCGCGGCGCTGGGGGCGCGGCTGGGGGTCCCGGTCGTGGCCTCGGTCGGACGCCGGAGCGAAGGTCGAGCCGCCCTGCGGGCGGCCATCCTGCGCGTCGCCTCGCATCCGCCTCCGGAAACCTCGGCGGCGATCGATTACGGCGCCCTGGCGGGCATCGTCGACTCCCTCGCCGCCGAGATCGCGCGCGTGGGAGTGCCGGCCGGCACCACCGCGCGCGGGGCCGCCGTCAAGCTGCTGGAACACGACGGGCAGACGGCCGATGCGCTCGAGGCGATGGGGCCGGACGGCGCGGCGGTCGTCGCCCGCGCCGCCGAGGCCCGGACCGCGTTCGAAACGGACGGCGGACGCAGCGCGGCGGACCATGTCGCGGCGTGTCGCGACGCCTGGGCCCGCGACCTTCTGGCCGCCTGCCTGACCGAGCGCCGCCCGGGGCTGATCCCGCTGTCGGAGCGCGCCGACCGCCTCATCCTGAACCGGCTGTTGGCTCCGGTGTTCCTGGTCCTGACCATCTGGGCGATCTACCAGTTGTCCATCGTCCAGGGATACGAGCTGACCAAGGTGACTTGGCCGATCCTGGCCGGGCTGCGGAACTTCGCCGCCGAGCACCTTCCCGCCGCCGGCTTCCTGCATGATCCGCAGGTCCGCGCCCTGGGCCTGTGGATGGTGGATTCCGCCAACACGTTGCTGAACTACGTCCCCATCTTCCTGATCCTGTTCTCGCTCATCGCCATTCTCGAGGACACGGGCTACATGGCCCGCATCGCATTCATCCTCGACCGCGTCCTCCACCGCTTCGGCCTGCACGGCCAATCGACCCTGCCGTTCATCCTGGCCGGCGTCTTCGCCGGCGGCTGCGCCGTGCCCGGGGTCATGGCGACCAAGGGAATTCCGGACGAGCGCGCCAGGATGGCGACCATCCTCACCGTGCCGTTCATGAACTGCCTGGCGAAGATTCCGCTCTATACCCTCCTCATCAACATCTACTTCGCCGACGACAAGGGACTGATCCTCTTCTACCTGTCGACCATCACCGTCCTGGTGGCGTTGCTGGTGGCCAAGCTGCTGTCGGTGTCGGTGCTGAGCGACAAGGAGACGGCGCCCTTCGTCATGGAGATGCCCCATTACCACCTGCCGACCGTGTCCGGGGTGGCGCGCCGGGCCGTTGACCGGACGTGGCTGTACGTCAAGAAGGTCGGCACCGTGGTGGTGGCGGTGTCGGTGGTCGTCTACGTCCTGCTCCAGTTCCCCGGCATCGACGACGCCCGCGAGGGCGACTACATCGCCCGGGGGGAAGCGGCCATCGTCCAGTTCCACAAGGCGATGGAGGGCAACCCGCTGGCCGCCGTCGTCTCCGACCAGGAGACGCTGGTCGACCTTGTGAACGTCTACACCCAATACAAGGCCGAGAAGCTCAACGCTTCCGGCGCCGAGGCGTCGGCGGCGGTGGACACGTCCTACGAGGAGGCCTATCCGGCCTATGGTCCCTTTCTCCTGCGCGGGCGCGACGCCGCGTCCCGGGCGGCCGCCCGCGCCCTCAAGACGCTGGCCGACGACCGCAAGACGCTGCGCCGGGAAATGAAGGAGGAGCGAATCCTCAACAGCTTCCTCGGCCAGATCGGCCGCGGCCTCGAGCCGGTCACCCGTCACGCCGGATTCGACTGGAAGGTCAACGTCGCCCTGCTCAGTTCCTTCGCCGCCCGCGAGAGCAGCGTCGCGACCCTGGGCGTGCTGTTCGAGAGCAGCGAAGGCGAGGCCGCGACGCTGGAGGAGCGCATGGGAGCCGAGCAGAAGGTGGCGGGCTACACGGCACTCGGCGCGGTGGCGGTCATGCTGTTCTTCGCCCTCTATCCGCCGTGCCTGGCCACCACGATCATGGTGCGCGTCCAGACCCAGTCCTACCGCTGGATGCTGTTCTCCATCATCTTTCCGACGGTGCTCGGCCTCGGGGTCGCCAGCCTCGTCTTCACCGGCGGCGGGGCGCTGGGGTTGACCGGCCTGCAAACCATCACCGGCGTGTATCTCCTCACCCTCGGCCTGTTCGTGGCCGTCGGCCTGATGTCCGGAGCCGGGCGCCGCCCGGCGCCGGCGGTGCCCGCCGGAGGGGCCTCGGAGGCCGTGACATGAGCGGCGAGACCACGACGGCCGCCGTCGATCTCGGGGCGGAAAAGGCTTCGGGCCTCTGGGACTGGGCGATCGTCGCCGTGGTGGTGGTCGTCGCGGCCGCCTATCTGGCGCGGAGGCTTCTCGGCAGGCGCGGTCATTGTGCCGGCTGTGGAAAGTCCGGATGCCGTTCCTCGGGGACCGGCGGGACCGCTGCCGCGCGCTCGTCGCCCGACGAGCCATAGCGACGCTATGCCGCCGGGGCGTTGGTGAGCACGGTCAGCCGCGTCCAGTCGGCGACCACCAGCCCCATGCCGCGCCGGCGGACGACGCCGTCGCGGGCCAGTTCGCCGATGGCCTGGGCGACCGCCTCGCGGCTGGTGCCGGTCCAGGCGGCGATCTCCTTGTGGTTGGGCAGGTCGTCGATGATCCAGTTCTGGGGATGGCGCGGGTCGGGGCGGGCCAGACGCAGCAACTGGCCGTAGATGCGTTGGGCCTCGGTCTGGGTGGACAGTTCGGTGACCCGGCTGTCCAGGCTGCGGATGATGCGGGTCAGCCGCTCCAGGACCCGGAGCGCCAGGGGCGGGTGCTGGTGCATCAGCCCCAGGAAGGCCGGGCCGGGCAGGGCGGCGACCACGGAATCCACGGCCGCCACCACCCGGGCCGACCGCTTCATGCCGTCGATGGCCGCCAACTCGCCGAAATAGTGGCCGGCGGTGACGTCGGCCAGCGCCACCTCGCGGCCGTCGGGGCCGGTGGTGAGGATGCGCACGGCGCCCCGCTGGACGAAATAGACGTCCAGCGTGTCGCTGTCCTTGTCGAAAAGCTGGCTGCCGGCGGCGATCCGCTGCCAGCGGCACTGTCCGGCGATGTCGGCGATCCTTTCGGCGGGCAGGCCGTCGAACAGGCCGATGCCGGTCAGATCCTGGACGACGAATTCCATGCGCGCCTCCGTGGCCGTGGCGCCCCATGATCGGACACCGGCCGCCGGCGGTCTGTGGCGGCGCTCACAGAGCGGTGGGATTCAGCGTTCCTCGACCAGGAAGCGGTCCAGTCCCTCGCGGTCGTGGATGGTGATCTGGCCCCGCCACAGGCTGACGATGCCGCACTGCTCCCATTTGGACAGCACCTTGTTCACGCTCTCGCGGCTGATGCCCATGTGGTCGGCGACCGCCTGCTGCGACATGCGGATGGTGACGCCGTCGCCCTTGGTGGGGCGTTCGCCGATGGTGTCGCCCAGGGTCAGCAGCTGCTTGGCCAGGCGACCGGGCAGGCTGAGGAAGAAGATATCCTCCAGCAGTTCGTCGGCATGGCGCATGCGCGAGCACAGGATCCCGATCAGCCGCAGGCCGTAGTCGCCGTGGGCGCGGATGAAGGCCAGTACGTCGCGGCGCTCGAAGGCCAGCAGTTCGGTGGGCTCGGCGGCCGTGGCGTCGGCGGTGCGCGGGCCGCCGTCGAGGACGGCGATCTCGCCGAAGATCTGGCCGGGGCCGATCAGGGCGTAGGTGACCTCGCGCCCCTCGGCCGACACCACGCCGACCCGCACCCGTCCCGAGGTGACCAAGTAAAGCCGCTCGCCCGGATCGCCCTTGGCGAACAGCACCTCGCGCGGCGCCAGCCGTACCGCCTTGGCCTGACGGGCCAGGGCATCCAGTTGGTCCGCCGGGACGCCCTGGAACATGGGTGTCGCGGCGAGAAGGTCGCGGCGGCGGGCGGCGATGTCGCTCATGGTGGCGATGCTAGCCCCGCTTCCTTAACCATGTCTTGCCCTGTGCGCGATTCTTTTTCGGAAGTGTGGCCGGTCTCACAGATCGGTCGGCGCGGAGGGGCTAATAATCGGGCCATGGTCACGAGCTGAATGCGATCACCCGGTAGCCAACAAGGCGGAACCAGTCGAATTCAGCAGAACAAGCAAGGAGCTGCGCTATGTTCACCGCCATCCGTACTTGCCTCCGCCTGGTTTGCCGCGACGACAAGGGCGCCACCGCCATCGAATACGGCCTGATCGCCGCCTTCATCTCGCTGGCCCTGGTCGCCGGCGCCCAGGTGGCCGGTCCGGCCCTGGAGACCATGTTCAACAGCATCGGCACCGACCTCAGCGCGGCGTCGAACTGACGACCGCCAAGGCGCCGGGTCGCACTCCGGAAGGGCGCCTCCCGGCTGGGCCGGGGGGCGCCTTTGGCGTGACGGAAAGGGGAGGAGCAAGATGGATATGACGGGAATGGGCGCGATGACCGTGGTCCTGGCGATCCCGCTGGCGGACGCGGCGCTGTCCGACCTGCGGGGCTACCGCATTCCCGACCGCGATTCCCTGGCGGCGGCGGCGGTCTTCCTGGTCGGCGGCTTCATCCTGATGGACCCCGCCGATGTCATCGCCCATATGGGTGTCGGAATCGCCCTGTTCGCGGCCGGCACGGTGCTGTTCGCCCTGGGCCTGTGGGGCGGCGGCGACGTCAAGCTGCTGGCCGCCTGCGGCCTGTGGACCGGTCTGGCCGGCCTGCCGCGGTTCCTGTTGGTGATGGCGCTGGCCGGGGGCGTCCTGGCGCTGTTGGTGCTGGCGGCCCGCCGGCTGGCGGCACTGAGCCCGGCCGCGTCGGCGCCGTGGCGCCAGCGGCTGCTGGAAACCACCCATCTTCCCTATGGCGTCGCCATCGCGATCGCCGGCCTGGATTTGGCGGCGCGCGGCGCGGTCGCCGGCTGAAGCGGGCAATTCCGAGGAGGGGACCATGAAGCCTGTCGTCCTTGGTCTGGCGGTGGTGGCGGTTCTGGCCGCCTTGGCGACGGCCTTCCTGGCCCAACGCTGGGTGATGGGCCAGCAGGCGGCGCGACCCGCGGCCTTCCCCTCGGCGCCCACCGCCGAGGTGCTGGTGTTGTCTCGCGACGTCGCCGCCGGCGCGCCGCTGTCCGAGGACGACCTGCGCTTCGAGGCGTGGCCCGCCGCCACCGCCCAGCGCTTCATCACCCGCGCCTCCGGCGAGGACGTCCGGGCGCGCTTCGTCGGAATGGTGTCCCGGCGGGCGCTGGCCGAGGGCGAGCCCTTCCCGCGATCCGCCGTCATCAAGCCCGATGCCGGCGTGCTCGCCGGCCTGCTGGAGCCCGGCATGCGGGCGGTGTCGGTGGCCATCAGCAATGCCAGCGCGGTGTCCGGCTTCATCGTCCCCGGCGACCGTGTCGACGTGGTGCTGGCGGCCGACTTCCAGCGCACCGATCAGGAGGTGGTCGGCAAGGGCGGCCCCATCTTCCGCTTCGCCGCCGAGACGGTGCTGCGTGACGTCAAGGTGCTGGCCATCGACCAGCAGATGGGGCCCGGCAAGGACGGCGCCGCCATCCAGGGCAAGACCGCCACCATCGCCGTGACCTCCCGGCAGGCCGAGGTGATGATCGCCGCCGGCATGATGGGGCAGCTGTCGCTGGTCCTGCGCCCCCAGGGCATGGTGGAGGCCGCCGCCGAGGCGCCCGCCTTCACCGCCGATATCGAGGCCTCCCGCGCCATGCGGGCGCTGACCGACGGGGCAGGCCCCCGCCCGGGCGGCGGCGAGCCCGGCATCCGCATCAACCGCGCCGGCATCGTGTCGACCAGGAGCTTCTGACATGGCCCGCCCGTTCGCCGTTGCCGCACTATGTTCTGCACTCCTGGTATCCGGTCCCGCCGCCGCCGAGCCGCCGCTTCCGGCCGCCGCTCCCCGCGTCGCCGTCGCCGTCGACGGCGTCGCCCCCCCAACACGGCCGCGGGTTCCGGCGGTGGCGGCCGAGATGACCCGGCTCTCCCTCAACAAGACCGTCGACGTCACCCTGGCCGCGCCGGTGCGCGACATCGTGGTGGGCAATCCAGACGTGGTCGACGCGCTGGTGCGCACGCCCACCCAGGTGATCCTGGCGGCGCGCGGCATCGGCCAGAGCGACGTCACCTTCTTCGACCAGTCGGGAGCGGTGATGCGGCGTCTGGCGGTGGACGTCCACGTGGACGCCGACGGGCTCAGGGCGGTGCTGTCCCAGGTGCTGCCCGACGAAGGGCGCATCCGCGTCTCCGGCGTCGGCGACAGTATCTACCTGGCCGGCACGGTCAAGAGCGACGTTTCCGTCGCCCAGGCCCAGTCCTTGGCCCGGCGCTTCGTCAAGGACGACGCCAACGTGGTCAACCTGCTTCGGGTGTCGGCCGAGCAGCAGGTACTGCTGCAGGTCAAGGTCGCCGAGATGCAGAAGACCGTGCTCAAGGAACTGGGCGTCGGCCTGTCGGGGAACATCGTACAATCGGGCGAGAAGGCGGCCAGCATCGCCACCAACGCCACCATCGGCCTGACCCAGGGCGCGTCACAGCTGTTCGGCACCGTCACCGTCACCGGCATCGGCTCGCTGGTCGCCAGCTTCAGCGCCCTGGAGCGCCAGGGACTGATCCGCACCCTGGTCGAACCCAACCTGACCGCCGTCTCGGGCGAGACCGCCAACCTGCTGGCCGGCGGCGAGTTCCCCATCCCGGTGGCCGAGGACCTGGGCAAGATCTCCATCGAGTTCAAGCAGTTCGGCGTGCTGCTCAACTTCACCCCGGTGGTGCTCGATCCCGGCCGCATCTCGCTCAAGCTCAATTCGGAGGTCAGCGCCATCGACCGCACCCTCCAGGTGCGCCTGTCCAACACCGAGATTCCCGGCCTGACGGTGCGCCGCGCCTCGTCGACGGTGGAGATGCCGTCGGGCGGCTCCATCATGATCGCCGGCCTGCTTCAGAACGACATCACTTCGTCGCTGTCGGGATTGCCGGGCCTGATGGATGTGCCGGTGCTCGGCGCCCTGTTCAAGTCCACCTCGTTCCAGCGCAAGGAGACCGAGCTGGTGGTGGTGGTCTCGGCCTATGTGGTGCGGCCCCTGGAGCAGCCGGGCCTGGCCCTGCCCACCGACGGCTTCGCGCCGTCCTCGGACCTCGACCGGGTTCTGCTCAACCGGCTGCAGGAAACCTATCTGTCCGCCCGTTCCCGCGTTCCGCCGCCGGCCGAGCTGCGGGGGCCGGTCGGTTACATCGTGCAATAGGGGAGGGCCGCCATGCGCCCGCGATCGATCATCCTCGCCACGCTCTGCCTGCCGCTGCTGGCCGCCTGCGAGGCGCCGCGCGCCGACTTCGATCCCCACGAGCGGTTCCAGGCGACGGCGGAGAAGGGCCATGCCGTCGCCACCCTGCGGGCGCCGCTGGCGCCCACCGACTTGGCGGTGCTCGCCGACCTCGCCGCCGAGCACGCCCGCCGGGGGGCCGGGCCGGTGTCGGTGACGGTGGCCTTCGGCGGTGACGAGGCCCCGGCCCGCGGCTTCGCCGACCACCTCGCCACGGCGCTCGACGGGGAGGGGGCGGCGGCCGTGGTGACCATGGTCCGCCGTGACGGCGTCGCGGTGCCCGAGGCCACGGTCGCCGTGCCGGTGTGGGTGGCCAGGGTGCCGGACTGCGGCAGCTGGGACGAGGGCATCGGCGCCGACTTCCGCAACCAGAACACCGCCAATTTCGGCTGCGCCATCACCCGCAACATGGGCCTGATGGTGGCCAATCCGGCCGACCTGGCGCGGGCCCGCGACGCCACCGGCCGCAGCGGCGCGCGCGCCGCCGACGTGCTCGGCAAGTACGGCGAGGGCAAGCCGACCGCCGCCAAGGCCGAGGACGCCAAGCCGTCCGTCACCTTGTCCACGATCGGCACCAAGTAAGCAGGGGGGCGGGCATGCTTCACCGCGCCACCATCGACGCCTTCGTCCTCACGCCGGCCGCCGCCGCCGCCGTGGACGGCCTCGGGGCCGATCGCGCCTTCGCGATGTCGCGCATCGAGGCCCACGACGGCGGCCTGCCGGCGGCGGTGGCGGCCTATGGCGGGCGGCCGTCGCCACAGGTGGTGGTCGTCGAGGAGGAGGACGACGACGCCACCCTGCTGGCCCACCTCGACCAGTTGGCCGAGGTCTGCGACGCCGGCACCCGGGTGATCGTGATCGGCGCCCTCAACGACATCCGCCTCTATCGCACCCTGCTGGCGCGCGGGGTCAGCGAGTATTTGGTGGCGCCGGTCACGGCCGCCCAACTGGCGGCGGCGGTGGCGGCGCTGTTCAGCGACCCGGCCTCGGCGCCGCGCGGCAAGGTGGTGGCGTTCTGGGGTGCGCGCGGCGGTGTCGGCGCCTCGACCCTGGCCCAGAACACCGCCCATGCCCTGGGCGGCGTCCTCGGCGAGGCGGTGATCTACATGGACCTTGACCTTGCCTTCGGCACCTCGTTGCTGGCCTTCAACCTGGACGGCCGCCAGACCGTCGCCGACGCCCTGGCCCAGCCCGAGCGCCTCGACGCGGTCTTGCTGGAGCGCTTGTTGGCGAGCCATGGCGAACGGCTGCGGGTGCTGCCGTCGCCGGCCGATCCCCGCCAGGCGGCGGTCGCCGGTCTGGACGGCGCCGACCGCCTTCTCGACCTTGCCGTCGCCATGGCGCCGGCGGTGGTCGTCGACCTGCCGAGGCTGTGGGGCGACTGGATCGAGCACGTTCTGACCGTCGCCGACGAGATGGTGGTGGTGACCCAGCCCGACCTCGCCTCGCTGCGCGAGACCAAGACCATCCTCGAGGGGGTGGGAGCACGGCGCGCCTCGCCGCCCAAGGTGGCGGTCAACAAGATGGACGCCTACCGCAAGACCCAGCTCAGCCCCAGGGACTTCACCGAGACCCTGGGCGTCGAGCCGGCGCTGGTGCTGCCGTTCGAACCGCAGTTGTTCGGCGAGGCAGCCAACAACGGCCAGATGCTGGCCGACGCCGCGCGCGGCCACAAGGTGGTCGAGGCCATCGCCGCCTTCGCCGACCGCCTGGCGGGGCGGAACGCGGCCCGCAAGCCGGCGCGCCAACACCCCTTGATGCGCTTTCTCGGGAGGTGACGCGCCATGTTCGGACGCCGCCCCGCCATCCCCGCGCAAAAGGTCCCGCCGACCGCCACGCCGGCCCCGGCCCCCATCCCGGCCGCCATCCCTGCCCCGTCCGCCGCTCCCAAGGCGCCGGCGGCGGACGATCGCCTGTCGGACATCAAGATCGCCATCTTCAACGACCTCATCAACGCGGTCGATCCCGGCGACCTGGCCAAGCTGGACGGGCAGGGGATGCGCGACGAGATCTCGGACATCGTCGCCGAGATCATCTCCATGCGGAACATGAGCCTGTCGGCGGCCGAACAGCAGGTGGTGATCGCCGACATCTGCAACGACGTCCTGGGCCTGGGGCCGCTGGAGCCGCTGGTCGCCCGCGACGACATCGCCGACATCATGGTCAACGGCCACGACAAGGTCTACATCGAGACCCAGGGCCGCATCGAGCTGACCGACATCCGCTTCCGCGACAACGCCCAGCTGATGAACATCTGCCAGCGCATCGTCTCGGCGGTGGGGCGGCGGGTGGACGAGGCCAGCCCCATCTGCGACGCGCGCCTGGCCGACGGCTCGCGCGTCAACGTCATCGTGCCGCCGCTGGCGCTCGACGGGCCGACGCTGACCATCCGCAAGTTCAAGCGCGACAAGCTGACCCTGGACAAGCTGGTGGCGTTCGGCACCATCTCGCCGGCCGGCGCGCAGCTGCTGTCGGTGGCCGCCGCCTGCCGCTGCAACCTGCTGATCTCGGGCGGCACCGGCTCGGGCAAGACCACCTTGCTCAACTGCCTGACCCACTACATCGACGCCGGCGAGCGCATCGTCACCTGCGAGGACGCCGCCGAGCTGCAACTGCAGCAGCCCCACGTGGTACGCCTGGAGACGCGGCCGCCCAACCTGGAGGGAGTCGGCCAGGTGACCATGCGCGACCTGGTGCGCAATTGCCTGCGCATGCGTCCCGAGCGGATCATCGTCGGCGAGGTGCGCGGCCCCGAGGCCTTCGACCTGCTCCAGGCCATGAATACCGGCCACGACGGTTCCATGGGCACCATCCACGCCAACACCCCGCGCGATGCCCTGGCCCGCATCGAGAACATGGTGGCGATGGGCGGCTACAACCTGCCGGCCAAGGCGGTCCGCGAGCAGATCGCCTCGGCCGTCAACATCATCGTCCAGGCCTCGCGCCTGCGCGACGGCAGCCGCAAGATCACCCACGTCACCGAGGTGGTGGGGATGGAGGGCGACGTCATCACCCTCCAGGACCTGTTCATCCACGACATCGAGGGCGAGGACGCACAGGGCCGCATCCTCGGCCGCCACCGGCCCACCGGCATCCGCCCGGCCTTCTGGGACCGTGCCCGCTATTTCGGCCGCGAGCGCGAACTGGCGGAGGCTCTGCATGACGCTTGACCTCCCCACCCTGGTCTTCGTCGCGGTGCTGGTGCTGGTGCTGGCGCTGGCCGGCTTCGGGTGGTGGCTGGCGCGTCTCGTCAACGGGCCGCGCGCCCGCCTTCGGCGCCGGGTGGCGCAGGTGGCGGGCGGACGCGGCCAGGCGGCTGGGCCGGCGCGGGGGCCGTCGCTCAGCCGCCGTAACCTCCAGGCCCGCATCGACGCCGAGGGCCAGGGGCGGGGCCGGGCCTGGGCCTGGAAGCTGCGCGACCAACTGATGCTGGCCGGCCTCCGGGTCGAGGTGCGCCACTATCTGGCCGCCAATGCCGCCCTGGCGGTGCTGGGGGCGCTGTTCGCCTGGGCCGGCAACCTGCCGCCCGTCGCCCTGCCGCTGTCCGCCGCCATCGTCGGCTTCGGACTGCCCAAGCTGGCGGTGGGCATCGCCGCCGCCCGGCGCACCAGCCGCTTCACCGCCCAGTTCGCCGAGGCGCTCGACGTCATCGTGCGCGGCATCCGCTCGGGCCTGCCGCTGGGGGAATGCATCGCCATCGTCGGCCGCGACATGCCGGCGCCCCTGGGCCCCGAGTTCCGGCTGATCGGCGAGAACCAGCGCCTGGGCCTGTCGCTCCAGGACGCCCTGGCGCGGGCGGTGGAGCGCATGCCCACCAGCGACTTCCGTTATTTCTCCATCGTGCTGTCCATCCAGCAGCAGACCGGCGGCAACCTGGCCGAGACCTTGGCCAAGCTGGCCGACCTGCTGCGGGGGCGCAAGCGCATGCGCGACAAGATCAAGGCCTATGCCTCGGAGGCGCAGGCCTCGGCCGCCATCATCGGGTCGCTGCCCATCGTGGTCGGCGGGCTGATGTTCCTGGTCGGGCGCGCCTATGTGATGCTGCTGTTCACCACGCCCGAGGGTCAGTTCCTGGTCGCCATCGGGGTGGTGCTGATGGTGGCCGGCGCCCTGGTCATGCGCAAGATGATTCATTTCGACATGTAGCCGCGCGGAGGGTCGGGTCATGGCCGCCATGGAAATCCTCATCGTCGCCGTCGGGTCGCTGGCCGCCTTCGTGTCGGTGATGGCGGTGGGGCTGCAGGTGCTGTCGCGGGATCAGCTGGCCGGGCGCCTCAAGGCGGTGGCGGCGCGGCGGCGGGAGCTGTCGGCCCGCGAGCGCGACCGCCTGGGCGGCGGCCGCTTCCAGGCCAAACGCCACGTCGGGCTGATGAAGGCGGTGATCGCGCGCCTCAACCTCCAGCAGATGCTGGAGGCCCGCGACCTCAAGGTGACGCTGGCCCGCGCCGGCTATCGCGGCAGCAACGCCGCCGTCGGCTTCATCTTCGCGCGGGTCGCGCTGCCGGTAGTGTCGATGGCGGCGGTGCTGCTGTACACGGCCTCGGTGCCGGCCTTCGCCGACACGCCCGGCACCACGCGGCTAATGGCCGCCCTGGCTGCCTTCATCGCCGGCAGCTACCTGCCGGTGCTGTGGCTCGTGAACATGACCCAGCGGCGCCAGTTCGTCCTCACCCGCGCCTTTCCCGAGGCGTTGGACCTGTTGGTGATCTGCGTCGAGGCCGGCCAGTCGGTGGAAGGGGCGCTGATGCGCGCCACCGAGGAACTGGGGCCGTCGTCGGCGGTCCTGGCCGAGGAACTGGGGCTGACCGCCGCCGAGCTGGCCTTCCTGGGCGACCGCCGCCAGGCCTGGGACAACCTGGCCGAGCGCACCGGCATCCCCCAGTTCAAGTCGCTGGCCACCGCCCTGGTGCAGTCCGAGAAATACGGCACTCCGGTGGGGCAGGCGCTCAGGGTGCTGGCCCAGGAGACCCGCGACTCCCGCATGGCCGCCGCCGAGAAGAAGGCGGCGGCGCTGCCCGCCAAGCTGACCGTGCCGATGATCAGCTTCTTCCTGCCGGTGCTGTTCCTGGTCATCGCCGGTCCGGCAGCGATCCAGGTGATGCAGTTCCGGGCCGGGGGCTGATCAATGGCGCTCCATTTTTTCCGTCACCCCCGCGGCATGCTCCCTCCCCCGGCAGAGCCGGGAGAGGGCCGGGGTGGGGGCTGGCCGAAGCGAGGGGAGGGGGCCGCGACGTCAGCGGCGGCCCTCGCCGGCCAGCCAGCGCAGGAAGGCGGCGTTGGTGCGCACCATCTCGGGCGGCAGGTCGCGGGCGGCGGCGCGCTCGGCCGCCGCCGCGTCGCCCTTGAGGGCCAGCAGCAGCGCCAGGTTCTGGCGGATCTGGGTGCCGGCCTGGGGCTGGTCGCCGGCGCGGATCATGGTCGCCACCGCCTCGTCCAGCCGACCGGCCATGGCCTGCGACAGGGCGAGGTTGTTGAGCACCACCGGATTGTCGGGGGACAGCTCCAGCGCGCGGCCATAGGCGGCCTGGGCCTCGTCGAGGCGGTCGGCGCTGTCCAGCGCGACGCCGAGGGCCGAATGCGCCTCCCAGTCGGCGGGCGCGAGGTCGCGCGCTTCCTCCAGCGTCTTGATGGCCAGGCCGACCCGGTCGGCGGCCAGCCAGGCCTTGCCCAATTCCGCCACCAGGGCCGGGTCGCGGCCCATCCGGCCGATGGCCTCCATCAGCAGGTCGGCGCCTTGCCGCGCCTCGCCGCCGTAGCGCAACGCCCGGGCCAGGGACAGCGCCAGCCCCTTGTCGCCGGGCGAACGGGCGTAGAGTGTGCGCCAGTGATGGGCGGCGCCCGTCCAGTCGCGGTTGGCCTCGGCATTGGCGGCGGCGGCGCGCAGCGACGGCTCCACCGCCTTGGCGATCACGTCGGTGTCGTCGGCGGGCGGGCCGCCGCCGGCGCATCCCGACAGCAGCAACATGACGAGGACGGCAAGGGTGGGCCGGTGTTTCACTGTGAATGTCCCGTGGTGAGCGAAAAAATTAAATAATTTATAGCTTGCCGCGACGAAATGACAAGTGCATGCCCGGCGATTATTGCGGTAACGGCATCGTGGACGGTAGGATGATTCGGTCAAATTCTTGCCAGGAAAGGTGCGGAAATGGTTAAGTCCCGGTTGATGGCGGCGTCGATCGCCGCCGCGATTCTGGTCGCTGCCGCGCCCGCGAAGGCCGGGGCGGCCGAGTCCACCATCGAGGTGGGAGTCGGTTCCACCGTGCTGGTGACGCTGGCGCGGCCCGCTCGCGGCGTGGTGGTGGGCGATCCCGCCGTCGCCGACGTCTCGGTCGAGGGGCCGACCCAGGTGGTGGTGTTCGGCAAGCGCGCCGGCGGCACCTCGCTGACGGTGCTGGGCGCCGGCCGCGCCGTGCTGGTGGAGGCGCGGGTGGTGGTCCATCCCGGCGGCGCCGGCGCGGTGACGGTCACCTATGGCGCCGGCAAGCAGGTGGAGCCGGGCGGCCGCGCGGTGGTCTATGCCTGCGGCGCCACTTGCGCCCGTGTCGCCGACGACGGGAAGGCACCGGCCCAGCCGGCCAAGGCGGGGGAGTGATCTCCCTCACAGGCTCAGGCGCAGCTGCGACAGTTCGGTGGCGATGGCGCGGAACGAGGCGCGCAGTTCGTCCTGGGTGGGCGAGTCGAAATAGCGGCCCGGCGACGAGGCGCAGGTGCGGTAAAGCTCACGGGTGGCGCCGTTGATGTTCGAGGTGAAGGTCACGGTGTAGACGATGATGCCCTTGTCCTTCATGGCCTGGCACACCGAGGCCATGCGGCCGTTGATGGTGGCCTTGGCGGTGGTCAGGCTGGTGGTGCCCATGCGGCCCAGCTCGTCCAGGCGGCCGTAGCCGGTGTAGTCGGAATTGACCGCCGCGTTGGGGCGGTTGGGGCTGGCGGTGCTGGTCAGCTTGAAGAACTGGTTGTCGCCGTCGGTCATCAGGATGACCGCCTTGTCCCATTTGGGGGTGTTCCACGCCAAGCCCTCGGTGAAGGGCGGCTCCGGCGACAATACCCTCAGCCCCCAGGCCATGCCGATGTCGCTGAAGGTGCCGCCCCGGCTCCAGGCCCGCATGGCGGCGATGGCCGAATCGATCACCGCGCGGTCGTTGGTCAGCGGCGTGATCGGCGTCGGGCAGCCCAGGTTGGGGCCGGTGGCGGCGTTGCCCAGCGACGGATTGGACCGCACCGTCGCCGGGTCGGTGGCGGAATAGCTGTTGTCGATGGCCGGCAGCCATTGATAGCGGGTCCAGGCCCGGGTCGAGGCCGGCGTGTCCGCCACCGCGTCGGGCTCCGGCCGCTCGACCACGCACCCCTTCCATCCCAGGGGCGCGCCGGTGTCGACCACGTCGCTGCCGGCGATCAGCGATTCGGCCGCGGCCCCCGGATTGACCGAGGCGGAATAGGGCACCAGCGCCACCCGCAGCTTGGGGTGGACGGTCTGCTCGCCGAACAGGATGGCGGTCATCTCGGCGGCGGCGTCGCGCAAGGCGGCGATGTTGTCGTTGGAGGTCATCGAGCCGGTGTTGTCCAGCACCATGGCCAGTTCCAGGCCGCGGATGGCGCGGATGACCTCTGAATGTTCGGCCACCAGCAGGGTGTCGAAGCCGGCCAGGCTCATCAGCGTGGTGTCCACCGTGGCGGTGCCGTTGGCGGTGATGGTGTCGCCGGTGACCGTCACCTTGATGCTGGACGAAGTGGCCAGGCCGGCCGGGCTGAAATTGGCGTCGAAGAACCTTTGCCCAAGGGCCTGCATCTCGGCCTCGGTGCCGGTGCTCGACCCCACCGCCAGGGCGGCGGCGTCCAGCGCCTGCTGCAGGCGGCTCTTGACCGCGTAGGCGCGGGCGGTGTCCACCGCCAGGCCGATGGCCAGCAGGGTGGGAATCAGGGTGACGGCGAAGGCGGTGGCGACGCTGCCGCGCCGGCACCTCAACAGCCTGTGGACGATCCGGACGGGGGACGACATCGCGTGCTCTCCTCAGCCGGTATAGGGAATGGCGCGCGTCACCCGGGGGCGGGCCACCGCGGTCTCGCGGAAGGTCAGGGTGCCCAGCAGGTCGCGCAGCAGCGGCGCGTGGGCATAGCGGAACGACACCATCACCACGCTCTCGCCCTGCTTGCCGAGGCCGGTGGCTTTGGCCAGCGGAACCGGAGTGGCGCCGCTGCCGAAGCTGTAGGTCCACTGGGTGGTGGTGGTGCCGTTGGCCCCGAAGCCCACGCTGGCGACATGAATGCCCAGGGACAGGGGATCGCTGGGCAGCGGGTCCATCACCCGCTGGGCGGCGGTGGCGATGGCGGCCATGGAGACGGCGCTCTGGGTGTCGGCCCGCGCCGTCAGGTCGGCGACGGTCTGGGCCGCCGACACCGCCTTGCCGTAGGCCTGGACCGCCCGGAAGGTCTCGACCGCGCCCAGCAGCGCAGCCACCATGGCCGGCAGCAGGATGCCGAACTCGACCGCGACGGCGCCCCGGCGGTCGCGGGCCAGCCGGGCCAGGGCGGCGATCACTGGAAGGGCTCCGTGCGCATCACCGCCGTCGAGATCACCGGCACGGCGCCCTGGCCGCCGGTCATCGCCTGGCCGATGAGGGGGGTCATGAAGCGATAGGGGTGGATCACCCGCACCGTCACCACGGCGTTGGCGCCGCCGGGCGAGAATTGCAGCCCCTGCGGCACGCCGGCGGCGTCCAGGGTCACCGGCGGCAGGGTGATGCCGGCGAATTCGGAAAAGGTGCGGACGTCGAAATAGAAGCTGTCGCAGGCGAAGGTGGGCGGCAGATGGGGGCAGAACTCGGCCCGGAACCGTTGGGCGGCGTCCGAGGCGCTCTGCACCACGCCGGTGCGCACCTGCCGCGCGGCCTCGCGGGTCGCCGCCTCCATCACCGCCGAGGTGAAGGCCAGCACGCCGGTCTCGATGGTCCCCGCCAGCATCAGGAACAGCGGCAGGGCAACGATGGCGAATTCCATCGCCGCCGCGCCGCGGCGGTCGCTCAACAGGGCCTGAAGAAGGGACGGTGCGCGCATCGACGACGTTCCGGATGGTTGGCTTCCCGCATGGGATGCCACCATCCTAGTCCGGTCGCGGCCGGTGGACTGTGGCCGGGCTCACAAAGGCGTGTGGCGGCATTCAGGGCGCGTTGCAGCCGGCGTCGAAGCGGCGGATGGACACCTCGCCCGAATGGGTGTCGAAGCGGATGGTCATGCCCTCGCGACCGCCGACGCTGTTGACGAGCACGGGGATGCGGTGGCGGCGCAACTCGTCGAGGGCAATGCGGGCGTTCTCGGTGCCGATGGAGCGGTGGGGTTCGGCCAGCGGCAGCACGGCGCCGCCGCCGAACACCTTGGCGACCAGGCGCCGCTGCGAGGCGCCGAGGTCGAGCATGGCGCCCACCAGGGCCGCGACAGCCGCGTCGCCGTAGCGCGGGTCGCCGCTGCCGGCCCCGCCATGGGCCAGCACGATATGGTTCATCCCCCCGGCCCGTATCCCCGGGTCCCACAGGCATACCGACACGCACGATCCCAGGATGGTGGTGATCATGGTCGGCGCGGCGGTGGCGTGCACCTCGCCCTGGCCAAGGAAGACGGCGGCCTTTCCCGGGACCACGAGGGCGTTCACTGCCAATCGGCCCTCAGGATCTCCGCCGCCAGGTTGTCCAGCGAGACAACGCGGTCGGCCGCGCCCAGGGCGATGGCCTCCTTGGGCATGCCGAACACCACGCAGCTCGCCTCGTCCTGGGCGACGGTGGCGGCACCGGCCTGGCGCATCTCCAGCAACCCCTTGGCGCCGTCGTCGCCCATGCCGGTCATGATGATTCCCACCGCGTTGGCGCCGGCGTACTGGGCGGCCGAGCGGAACAGGACGTCCACCGACGGGCGGTGGCGCGATACCAGCGGGCCGTCCTTGACCGTCACGTGATAGCGCGCCCCCGAGCGCTGCAGCAGGGTGTGGCGGTTGCCCGGCGCGATGAGGGCGCGGCCGCGCAGCACGGCGTCGCCGTCCTCGGCCTCCTTGACCTCGATGGCGCACAGCCCGTCGAGGCGACGGGCGAAGGCGGCGGTGAACTTCTCGGGCATGTGCTGGACGATGACGATGCCGGGCGTGTCGACGGGAAGCCGCTCGAGGACGGCGCGCAGCGATTCGGTGCCGCCGGTGGAGGCCCCGATGCATACCACCTTCTCGGTGGTCCGCGCCATGGCGCGGGGCGTCGTCGGCGGCAGGATGACGTCGGCCGAGAGCTTCTTCTCGACCGTCCGCGCCATGCCCTGGCTCTTGGCCGGGCGGCGCGACACGGTGGCGGCGGCGGCGGCCTTGACCACGTCGCGGATGCGGACCTTGGCCTCCATCAGGTGGTCCTTGACGTCCATCTTCGGCTTGAGGATGACGTCCACCGCGCCGGCCTCGAGCGCCTGCATCAGGGTCTCGGACCCCTCCTCGGTCAAGGATGAGCACATCACCACCGGCATGGGGTGCTGGCTCATGATCTTGCGAAGGAAGGTGATGCCGTCCATGCGCGGCATCTCCACGTCCAGGGTGACCACGTCGGGCACCTGGTGGGCGATGTGGCGCGCCGCCGCGTAAGGGTCGGCGGCGGTGGCGATGACCTCGATGCCGGGATCCTCGTTGAGGATGGCGGCCAGGGTCTGGCGCACCGAGGCCGAATCGTCGACGACGAGAACGCGAATCTTGCCCATGGCCGTCAAATCCTGCGGAATACCGTGGTGCCGATGGGCTTGAGCGGCAGCTCCAGCCCGGCGATGGTCTCGGAATGGCCCAGATACAGCACGCCGCCCGGGCGCAGATGGTCGCACAGCCGTCCCAGCACCTTCTGCTGCGTCGGCTTGTCGAAATAGATCAGCAGGTTGCGACAGAAGATGACATCCATGTCGCGATCGGTCGCGTAGTCGTCGTCCATCAGGTTCAGGCGGTTGAAGCGGACCATGCGCCGCAATTCCGGGCTCATGCGGACCTCGGCGCGGGCGCGGTCGCGCGACCGCAGCAGGTAGCGGTGGCGCAGGTCCATGGGCACCGGCGCGATCCACGACTCGGGATAGATCGCCAGGGTGGCCTTTTGCAGGACGTCGGTGCAGATGTCGGTGGCGAGGATCTGCGAGCGGAAGCCGTGGACGAGGCGGGCCTGCTCGGCCAGCACCATGGCCAGCGTGTAGGGCTCGGCGCCGTTGGAGCAGGCGGCGCTCCACACCTTGAACGCGCGGTCGATGCCGTGGGCGGGCAGGACGGTCTCGGCCAGGTGGCGGAAGTGCTCGGGCTCGCGGAAGAACTCGGTCTTGTTGGTGGTCAGGGCGTCGATGATGGCCACCGCCTCGGTTTCCAGGCCGCCGTCGTCGAAGACGAACCGGCTGTATTCCTCGAAGCTGTCCAGCCCCAGCACCCTGAGCCGGCGGCGCAGGCGGCCCTCGACCATGGTCCGCTTGCTGGGCGGCATCTTGATGCCGGCGGCGCCCTGGATGAAGGCCGCGAATTTCTGGAAATCACGCTGGGCGAGTTGGCTCATGGGCGTCACGCTGCCTTGCCGATCAGGGCGGTTTCCTCGCCGCTGAGCAGGCGCGCGAGGTCGAAGACGATCACGAAATCGGCGCCGCGGCGGCCGATGCCGTGGATGTATTCGGATCGCCAGCGGGTGCCGATTTCCGGCGGCGCCTCGACGGCGTCCTGGTCGAGGCCGGTCACCTCGAACACGCGGTCGGCCAGCAGGCCGAGCAGCAGGCGCCGGCCGCCGGTCTCGACGTCGAGCACGACGATGCGGGTGTTCTCGGTGGCCGCCGCCGCCGGCAGGCCGAGCTTGAGCCTGAGGTCGAGGACCGGCACCGACTGGCCGCGCACGTCGATCAACCCCAACAGGAAGTCGGGGGCATTGGGCAGGCGGACGATGTCGCGGACGTCGAGAATCTCGCGCACCGCGTCGACCTCGACCGCGAAAATCTCGCGGTCGACCCCCATAGTGACGAACTGGGTTCCGGCTTCGATGGGTTTCATGGCGTCATTCCCGGGCTAGGGACGGGCGGGGGCGGCAAGGCCGCCGCCGCCGCGTCGGTCTAGTAGCGTTCGAACTCGGCGTCGTGGGCGTCGGCACCCGCCGCCGCCAGGTTCAGCACGACCCCGCCGGCCGAGCCGTTGGGCTTCTTGCCGGCCGGCCTGGCGGCCGGCGCGGTGACGGCGGGCGGGCGCTTGGCGGCCGTCTTGGCGGGTTGCGAGGCCATATGCGCCACCGCGATGTGCCTGGCCGGGGCGGTTGCCGGCTGGCGGCGGATCGCCTGCTCCTCGCCGAGGCGGAAGAAGGCGATGGTCTGCTGCAGCTGCTCGGCCTGGGCGGCCAGCTCCTCGGAGGTCGAGGACATCTCTTCGGAGGCC